>PABB01000079.1 GCA_002702655.1 Planctomycetaceae bacterium | reverse complement strand
TCGCCTGCCTTCAGAGTCCGAGTGGGAATACGCCACACGCGCCGGCACCACCGGGCGTTTCAACACCGGCGACTGCATTACAACCGATCAGGCCAATTTCAGCGGCGACCTTCCGCCCCAGGGGTGTCCGACCGGAACCGATCGAAACCAGACCATGCCCGTCGCCAGCTTTGGCCCGAACGCATTCGGCTTGTACGACACCCACGGCAACGTCTGGGAGTGGGTGCAAGATTGCTGGAACGGGAGTTACATCGGCGCCCCGACCGACGGTAGTGCCTGGATGACGGGCGACTGCAGCCGCCCAGTGCTGCGCGGCGGCGCCTTTAGTTTCTTCGGCCAAGCCCTCCGTTCGGCCCGGCGCACTTGGTTCTCCCGCGGACGACGCTTCGACTTCCTCGGTTTCCGTGTGGTAAGGGCCTTGACGCCGAATACAACCTTCAGCGACTGCGCCGACTGCCCCACGATGGTCCAGATCCCGGCCGGCACGTTCGTGCAGGGCAGTCCACCCGACGAGCCGGAACGGGCAAGCTACGAAGGCCCACAGCGCACTGTCAACGTTTCGGCCTTCGCTCTGGGCCAGACCGAGGTGACGTTCGCCCAGTGGGATGCCTGCGTGGCCGACGGCGGTTGCTCACATGATCCGAGCGATAGCGGTTGGGGTCGCAGCGATCGGCCGGTGATTAACGTCAGCTGGGACGACGCGCAGGAATACATCACTTGGTTGAGCAACAAGACCGGCCAGAACTACCGCCTGCCCAGCGAATCGGAGTGGGAGTATGCCACCCGTGCCGGCACCGCGGGCCGCTTCAACACTGGCGACTGCATCACCACCGATCAGGCCAATTTTTGGGGCGGTTCTCCGGCACAGGGATGTCCGACCGGTGTTGTCCGAAGTCAGACGGTTCCCGTAGCCAGCTTTGCCCCGAACGGGTTCGGCCTGCACGACACCCACGGCAACGTCTGGGAGTGGGTGCAGGATTGCTGGAATACTGATTTCATAGGCGCCCCAACCAACGGCAACGCCTGGATGACGGGCGAGTGCAGCCGCGCGGTGCTGCGCAGCGGCTCCTGGGTCAACGTCGGTTCCAACCTGCGTTCAGCCTCCCGCAACACGACCGACCGCGGCTTTCGCGTCAACTACTTCGGCTTCCGTGTGGCAAGGTCCGTTTCGCTTTGAGCTTTGAGCTTTGAGCTTTCACCCTTTGATCTCCCCGCGCGCAGCACGGGCAGACGATTTTTCAGGCCCTCTGGCGCTGATCTGCGAGGCTGCCCATGAGTAAAGCGATACCTAAAGATCGGTCAACTACGCCGAAGGCGATTGAGGATTGCCTTTCCCTGCTTGCCTGGTTGCTGCCGCAACCCAACAAGTTCCCAAGATCTCGCCGCTTCACTTTGGGCAGACGCATCGAGACCGACCGGCTGTTCGTGCTGGAGTAATTGGTCGAGGTCCCTACAGCCGAAGCAAGACCGCTTATATGGACCAAAATAGGTCCGGCGACAGAAGGGCAGATATCTAAGCTCGAGTAGGCAAACCGCCGACCGGCAACGTCCGAGATTCCGACCCATTTTGGCGAAATCTCCCTTTTGAGTTCGACCATGAATCACTCGACGGCAGAAGGAGAGACCCTCGCGCGTACTGCGCGGAAAGTCCCCTTTCCGCATCTTTGGTCGGCGGTTTGCAACTGTTGAACTTCTGGCAGCCCCTGTAACTATCTCCGCCTCCTGGCCGACTGCCTTTTGACCCGGACCGCTCCCGTTCCGTTAGTATTCGTTAGATTCGACACCTAGGGGAAGGGTTTGAATACCGAGAATCATTCGCAATTAGCCGCGTTCATCTGGTCGGTCGCCGATCTGCTTCGGGGCGATTTCAAGCGCTCTCAGTACGGGCGGGTGATCCTGCCGTTTACGCTGCTGCGGCGCTTGGAGTGCGTGCTGGAGCCGACGCGCGACGAGGTCCTTCGTGTGGCCAGGGCCAGCGAGGGCAAGCCTGAGGGTGTGCGCGAGAAGATGCTGTTGAAGGCGGCGGGGCCGGAGTTTTACAACACTTCGCCGCTGACGCTGGGCACGCTGTCCGACACCCAGACCCGGCAGGACCTTTCGTCCTACGTCCAGTCGTTCAGCCCCCAAGCCCGGGAAATCTTCGACCATTTCCATTTCGAGGACTTCCTCGACCAGTTGGACGCCAACAACCTGCTGTACATGGTGGTCCAGCGGTTCGCGTCCATGCATCTGGGGCCGGACAAGATCTCGAACTTCGGCATGGGGAGCATTTTCGAGGAGTTGATCCGCAAGTTCGCCGAGTCAGCCAATGACACGGCCGGGGAGCACTTCACGCCGCGCGACATCGTCCACTTGGTCACCTCGTTGGTGCTGACTGGCGAGGACGACCGCCTCAAACCCGGCAGTATTGTCACTGTCTACGATCCGGCGGCCGGCACCGGCGGATTCTTGTCCGAGTCCGACCAGTACATCAAGAGCATCTGTAGCGACGTGGACGTCTCGCTGCTGGGGCAGGAGCTCAACCCCGAGTCTCACGCGATCTGCAAGGCCGACATGCTGATCAAGGGGCAGGGCATTACCAACATCAAGCTCGGCAACACGCTGTCGGACGACCAGCTTGCGGGCGAGCATTTCGACTACATGCTGGCCAATCCGCCGTTCGGAGTCGAGTGGAAGAAGGTTCAGAAGGACGTCACCGACGAGCACAAGCACAAGGGCTTCGACGGGCGTTTCGGTCCCGGCCTGCCGCGGGTTTCGGACGGATCGCTGCTGTTCCTGCTGCACCTTGTCAGCAAGATGCGCGATTCCCAGAAGGGTGGATCGCGCATCGGCATCATCCTCAACGGCTCGCCGTTATTTACCGGCGGCGCCGGCAGCGGCGAGTCGGAAATCCGCCGCTACCTGCTACAGAACGATCTGGTCGAGGCCATCGTCGGGCTGCCGACCGACATGTTCTACAACACCGGCATCGCCACCTACGTCTGGATTCTATCCAATCGGAAGCCGGCCGAGCGCCGCGGCAAGGTGCAGCTGATCAACGCCACCGACCGCTACAGCAAAATGCGGAAGTCGCTGGGCTCCAAGCGCCAGTACGTTACCGAGGATGATCTGGCCGCGATCGTGCGGGCCTACGGGGCGTTCGAGGAAACCGAGGAAAGCAAGATCTTCCCGGTCGATGCGTTCGGCTACCGTCGGATCACAGTCGAACGACCGCTGCAACTCAACTTCCAGGCCTCGCCGGAGCGGATCGAGCGGATCGACGACGAAAAGCCGATGCAGAAGCTCGACGAGGGCGATCGCGAGGCGCTGCACGCCGCTTGCGCTCGCCTGGACCCGGACAAGCGCTATCTCAGCCGAAAGAGCTTTACCAAGGACTTGAAGGCGGCGCTCAAGGCCGAGGGCGTCGACGCCAGGGCGCCGATTCTCAAGGCGCTCCTGAACGCGCTTTCCGAGCGCGACCTCGAAGCCGAGATCTGCACCGACAAGAAAGGCAACCCGGAACCGGACACCAGCCTCCGGGACTTTGAGAACGTGCCGCTGGGTGAATCGGTCCACGAGTACTTCGAGCGCGAGGTAAGGCCGCACGTGCCGGAGGCCTGGATCGACGAGAGCAAGTGTGATGCCCTGGACGGCGAGGTCGGCATCGTGGGTTTCGAGATTCCGTTCAACCGCCATTTCTACAAATTCACGCCGCCGCGGCCGCTGGAGGAAATCGACGCCGATCTGAAGGCCTGTACCGACCGGATCAAGCAGATGATCGAGGAGATTTCGGCGTGAGCTTTCCGCGATATCCGGAATACAAGAACTCTGGTGTTGAGTGGTTGGGGGAAGTGCCGGCGCATTGGGCGACACTAAAACTGAAACATCTTGCGCGGATCAGAAACGGCCGTGACTACAAAGCTGTGGAGGTAGAGTCTGAAGGCTACCCTGTCATCGGGTCTGGTGGGCCTTTCTCGCTAGCCAGTACTTACCTATATGACGGCGAATCCCTGCTCCTTGGCAGAAAAGGAACAGTGGACAAGCCTCTATACGTTAATGGTCCATTTTGGACGGTGGACACGATGTTTTACACCGAGCTGAGTGAATGGGCATCTGGCCGGTTTCTTTATTACTACGCCACCTGCTTCCGATTCGATATGTATTCAACGAATACAGCTTTGCCTAGTATGGCTCAGGAGGACTTAGCCAATATCCAGTTAGCGGTTCCAGGGCCTACAGAACAAGCCGCTATCGCCGCCTTCCTCGACCACGAAACCGCCCGAATCGACGCGCTGATCGAAGAGCAGAAGCGACTGATCGAACTGCTCAAGGAAAAGCGCCAGGCGGTGATCTCCCATGCTGTCACCAAGGGGCTTGATCCCGACGTGCCGATGAAGGACTCCGGGGTGGAGTGGCTGGGCGAAGTACCGGCGCATTGGGATGTAGTTGCAATCAAATGGCTTTCTGTAGTGCAACGAGGAGCCTCTCCAAGGCCGATTGAAGACCCGCGATACTTTGACGACAATGGCAAATACGGTTGGGTCAGGATTAAAGATGTAACGGCATCTAATGGGCTACTTTCCGCCACAACTCAGACTCTATCGGTGCTGGGTAGCGGATTAAGTGTAAAGCTGGAGCCTGGACAGCTATTTGTCAGCATTGCGGGGACCGTCGGCAAACCGTGCATAACCCAGATAAAAGCCTGCATACACGATGGCTTTGTTTATTTTCCAGAACTTTCCATTGACCCCCGTTTTCTCCAAATTATTTTTGAGTCTGGGCTGTGTTACCAAGGTTTAGGAAAAATGGGGACTCAACTAAACCTGAACACTGACACCGTGGGAGGAATAAGAATCGGGTTACCCAGCGATGATGAGATAGAGAATATTCTTTCGTTCGTGGAGAAAGAACTCAGGAAGCTGGACGAACTATCCTCCCAAGCAGATCATGCGGTTAAGCTACTTGAAGAACGCCGCTCCGCCCTAATCTCCGCCGCCGTCACCGGCCAGATCGACGTCCGCGGTTGGCAGCCACCGGCGGGCTCATCGTCCCTCACTGAAATAACCGCAGGGGAGCCGGCATGACCCAGGGCCGCAGCATCCGCCTGTTTCTGGTTGATGGCACGCCCAACGGCCTCCTGACAGCCGAAATCATGAACTGGACGGGCCATGTCTTGACCGGGCCGCGCAGCAAGCTCGGCCAGCTGGTGCAACGCCCGGAGTGCGGTCGCACCGGTATCTACTTTCTGGTGGGTCCTGATCCCGAAAATAGCCTGCGCCCACTGGTTTACATTGGCGAGACGGATGACGTCAGCACGCGGCTGAAGTACCACAATCGGCCGGAGTCTGAAGACGGCAGAAGCGGCGGCAAGGACTTCTGGGAAAAGGTCTGCCTGGTGACCAGCAAGGACCAGAATCTGACCAAGGCACACGTGAAGTACCTCGAAAGCCTTCTGATCCGGATTGCTGGTGAGGTAGGGCGGTGCCGGGTCGTCAACGGCACCGCGCATGAGTACATCAACCTGCCCGAGTCCGACCGTGCCGACATGGCGTTCTTCCTGGAACAGATCCGAACCGTACTGCCGGTACTCGGTTTCGACTTTCTTCGCGATACCAGCCGCCCTGCGGCGGGCAAGGAGGCCTGGACGACGGCTACCGAATCTCCAACTTTCATCTTCGAGGTTTCGCGCTATGGAATCAAGGCCGAGGCCCGTGAAATCGACGGCGAGTTTTTCGTGCTCAAGGGTTCAGCCGCGAGGAGCGAATGGGCCGGGGCCAGCGGCGGGTATGAAAGCCTCTATCGGCAGATGATCGAAGACGGTGCCCTCGTGCCCGGCACTGAAGGCTTGATGGTTTTCGGCGACGATCAATCCTTCTCAAGCCCCAGCGCCGCCGCGGCCGTCGTCGCCGGCAGAAGCGCCAATGGCCGGATTTCCTGGGTGGTCAAGGAAACCGGCCAGACCTACGGCGCCTGGCAGGACGAGCAGGTCAGCGCCGTGGAGACGACAGACAGCCCGACGGAAGCAGAATGGACGAACTGAGCGATCGAGGAAAGAGACCATGCCGAATCCAGTCTATGAGTTGACGCTTCACAAGACGTATTACGACGACGGATTCTTCAATCTTGGGGTGGGCGTGGAGGGTCTGGTGCGACCGGACAACGGCCCGGTCACGATCGAGCTTGGAGGATCACACCGCAGCATCGAGGGGCGCGTAGATCGAAACGCCAACCAGAATGGCACTCCGCGGGTTTTCGGCGGTGCCGAATTGCGAAATTGGTTGCAGAATACCTTCTCGATGGGAGATAGAGTCCAGGTACAGGTGCTCCGGCCAGATGCGCTGCGGATTGCCGTGCCCGACGAATCCCAGTCCAGATCGCTCGAGGATATCGGCTTTCAGAAGCTGACAATCTGGAGGCTCGTTGACGATCGTATCAAGCCCGCCGGCTTGGACTGGAAGGAATGCAGTAGCTGGATTTACGCATTCGTGGTTGAGAACCGCCCCCGATACTTCGGCATCACCAATACGGTTTTGCGCTCCCGCCTCGATCATTACAGCTACCAGGCCGGCGACAGGGTGCGAAAGCTGATCATGAGTGAGTTGGCCTCTGATCGATCGGTGGAAATTCACGGACTGCAACGCGTAGGGCTTTCCCGGCCGGAGTTAGAGGCGGAGGAATCCCGCCTGATCCGCGAGTTCGATACGGGCTGGAACGTTCGACGATGACATTTGAAGGGGCTGAAACGTGATCGATTTTTTCATTCAAAGCAGCGCCGATCGTCAGGATCATCGGTGGGAGCGAAAGCGTCTTACAGCGCTGAATCTGCTGGAAGCGGATCTGGAAAATGTCATTTACCGAAATCCTGATCTTCTGTGCCTCGAACGCCTCGGAATGATTGTCGACAAGGTGCATCTCGTTCAGCAGGCGGGGGCGCTCGACCTCATGGGCGATCACAAGTACCCGGATTTGCTGTTTCTGACCGATCGGGGGGATGTCGGCGTCGTCGAGGTCAAGCGATTCGGCAACGCCGAATTGCGTGGGAGGCACGTGATTTCCCAGATTCTGGATTACGGCGCGACAATTTGCAGCCTGGGAGAAGCCGACCAGGCGACACTGTTTTCCAAGTCGAGTCCACCGGCCAAGCGACTGGATGAGCTTGCGCACCAACTGGTCGAGGATTCTGCGCGCGCGCGGTGGGTTGCAAAGAGTTTCCGCGATCGCCTGAACGGCGCGCAACTGCACTACATCATTGCCTGCGATGAAGCGCCCGAAGGCCTTGCCGACTGGATTCGGAGCGCCAGCCGGAATGACGCCACCGACTACCAGATCAGCGTCCTCGAGGTTTCGCCGTTCGTCAGCGCCGAACGTCCCGGGGAAGTCGTTTGGCTTTCCCAGCCGGTTGCAAGGACGGAGACAATTCACCGTACAACGGTGCGGGTGCTGCGCGACGAAAGCGGGCAACTTGCGGTAAACGTATCCAGCGAGTCGCCGGAGTGCATTGCAGAGCGCGTCCAGTCGGACCAGCCCTCGCAGAATACGAACGAACGGGAGTTCCGCAAAGCACTGGATCAGCTTTCGGACCAGATCGATCTGGCGCCCGAAATGATCCGAGAGGCGATCGATTCCGCAAACCAGCAAGGACTCGAGCAGGATTGGCAATGGGCGCTTTCCCGATTCGCCGATCCGGATAGCAGCCAAAAGCCTTATCTGCGGGGCGCGAGCCAGACCGGCATGGCTGAAGGGCGACGTGGTCTCAATCTTGCGCACCCCTGGCGCCCGAGCTTGTTCGTCGGGCACTATTTCTCGTCGCATGATCACATGATCGAGCCAGTTGCCGCTGAGCAGGGTGGCGATTTCGCGATCATCCTGGACGTCAAGCATGACTGGGGCGAGGAAGTCGGCTTCTGGGATAGTCCGGAGTATCAGGCGCTCTGTGCCCGCTTGCGTGCCGACGCCGGCGCCTGGACGGTTTCCGAGGGCACCAACCCCTGGCATCCCGTGATGCTGCATCGACCGATAGCAGCCGTTTTGAAAGGTGCGAGGTCCGAGTCGGAACTTGTCTCCGGCTGGCACAGGGCTGCCAGAGAAGGCATCGAAATGATGCTTGCCGGCAACGAGATGCGTTCGCTTTGGGGGCGACTTCAGTCTGAAGGCGCGCCTGACTGACTGAACGTTGGCCAAGGGGCAGGCCTGGATGGGGGAGACGCTCGTGCGGGGGAGCGACTGTTTGACGTAGTCCGGATCATCACGCAAAATCGGATGCTGACGGGAGGCGAGGGGAACAGACCGAATGGCGGATAGCCGTGAGCAACCATTCCAGCAGGAAATCGTGGACGCGATGTGCGCCGTCGACGGCGGCTGGAAGACTGGGCCGGCGTCTGGTTACGACCGGGAGCGGGCACTCTATTCCCAAGATCTGATTGATTACTTCCAGGAAGCCCATCCCGACCAGTGGGAGCGGTTCGCCCGGCAGCACCCGCGGGAGCCTGAACAGGCGCTGCTCAACGCAACCGTGCGCGAGCTGGACAAAAAGGGCGCGCTGCACGTGCTGCGACATGGATTCAAGGTCCCTGCGGCCCGCGTGTCGCTTTGCAGCTTCAAGCCCGATCACGGGATGAACCCGGAAGCCGAGGCCGGCTACCGCGCCAACCGCCTGCGCGTCGTCCAGGAAGTTTCGTACTCACCCCACCACCGTCAGGGCGAATACAACCCGAGGCTGGACCTGGTGCTGTTCGTCAACGGCATTCCGACCGCCACGCTGGAGCTCAAAAGTGAATTTCAGCAGTCGGTCGAGCGCGCAAAGCGGCAGTACCGGCGCGATCGGCCGCCCAAGGACCCGAAAACCCGGCGCCCGGAACCATTGCTGACTTTTGGCCGCGGCGCGCTGGTGCATTTCGCGGTCAGCCAGTTCGAGGTGGCGATGACGACTCGACTGGCCGGCAACCAGACCTTCTTTTTGCCGTTCAACAAAGGCCAGGACGACGGAGCAGCCGGAAACCCGCCGCCGCCCGACGAAAACAGCTACGCCACCGACTACCTTTGGCAGGAAGTCTTCGCACCCGACGCCTGGCTGAAGATCCTGGGGCGCTACCTGCACATGCAGGAAGAGGTCAAGGAAGACTTCCACGGCCGCAAGGTCAAGACCCGCAAGCTGATATTTCCGCGATACCACCAGTGGGACGCCGTCAAGCGACTTCTGGCGGCCACCCGGGAAGAGGGCGCCGGCAAGCGCTACCTGGTGCAGCATAGCGCCGGCTCGGGCAAATCCAACTCGATTGCCTGGCTTGCCCACCAGCTCGCTTCTCTGTACGCCGAGGACGGCCAGAAACTGTTCAATTCCGTGGTGGTGATTACCGACCGCACCGTGCTCGACAGCCAGCTCCAGCAAACGATCGACCAGTTCGAGCATGCCACCGGGGTTGTGCGGCCCATCAGTCGGGAGATCGACAGCGCCGCCAAGTCCGCTCAGCTCGCCGAGGCGCTTGCCGAACGTGCACGCATCATCGTCGTAACGATCCAGACGTTCCCGGCCCTCTACGAGGCGCTGAGCGAGCATGAGGGGCTTGCTGCGGGCCGTTACGCGGTCATCGCCGACGAGGCCCACAGTTCCCAGACAGGGCTGGCTGCGAGCAAGCTCAGGGCTATTCTCGGGTCGGACTTCCCCGAAGGTGAGGAAATCAGCGCCGAGGAAATGCTCGATGCGGCGGTGTCCGCACGCGGGCCGACCGACCGGATCAGCTACTACGCATTCACGGCCACGCCCAAGGCGCGAACTCTGGAGCTTTTCGGCCGGCCGCCGAATCCGGAGCTCCCGCGCGCGATCGACAACCGGCCCGTGGCATTTCACGTCTACTCGATGCGACAGGCGATCGAGGAAGGCTTCATCCTGGACGTGCTGCGCCAGTACGTCACTTACAGCACTGCCTGGAAGCTGACGCATCCCGATGCCGACGAGACCGAGGTCGAGTCGCGCAAGGCCCGCAGGGAATTGGCCCGGTGGGTGCGGCTGCATCCGTACAACATCGGTCAGAAGGTGGAGGTGATCGTCGAGCACTTCCGCGAACACGTCCGACCCATGCTCGACGGGCAGGCCAAGGCTATGGTGGTGACCTCCAGCCGGCCCGAAGCGGTTCGCTACGCCCTCGCGATGCGCAAATACGTTACCCAGGCCGGGTACGACGACGTACACCCGCTGGTGGCGTTCTCGGGCAGCGTGGGGCCGGACGAGGCGATCCCCGAGGAAGTGACGGAGACCAGCAAGCTGCTCAATCCGGGTTTGAAGGGGCGGGACCACGCCGAGGCCTTCAAGACCGACGAATACAACGTGATGATCGCGGCGAACAAGTTTCAGACCGGTTTCGATCAGCCCAAGCTGTGCGCGATGTACGTCGACAAGAAGCTGGCCGGGGTGGACTGCGTCCAAACGCTCTCACGGCTGAACCGCACGTTTCCGGGAAAGGAGCAGACTTTCATTCTAGATTTCGTCAACGACGCCGAGGACGTGCTGGAGGCCTTTCGGCCCTACTACAGGACCGCTGAACTCGCAGATGTCTCGGACCCGCAGGTGGTCTACGACCTGCAACACTCGCTCGACCAGGCGGGAATCTATCGGTGGGAAGAGGTCGCAGCCTTCGCCAAGGCCTTTTTCGACCCCAAGGCCCCAGCTTCCAGCCTGAGCTATCACTGCCAGCCTGCACGCGATCGTTTCCAGAAGCGCTACCGACTGGCTGTCGAGCAGCAACGCCAGTGGTTGCGCGAGCGCAAGGAGGCGGAGCGAGCCGCCAACCAGACCGCCGTAAACCGTGCCGAAAGCGAGCTGAAGGACGCCGGCGCCATGAAAGACGAGCTGGATCTCTTCCGCAAGAACCTCCAGAGCTTCGTCCGTACCTACGAGTTCCTGTCCCAGATCGTCAATTTCGACGACCCGGAATTAGAGCAGCTTAATGTCTATGCCCGCCATCTGCACCCGCTGCTGCGCATCGACCGGCTGGATGAGGATGAAATCGACATCCACGAGCTGGAACTAACCCACTACCGGCTCAGCAAGCGTGCAGAGGTGCAGTTGAAACTGGGGGAGGGTGACCCTGGAGAAGGGCTCAATCCCGTCACCGAGGTCGGCTCCGGAAAACCCCACGATCCGGAGAAAGAACGTCTCTCCGAGATCATTGAACAGATGAATGAGCTATTCGGCGCGGAGGTCCGAGAGGAAGACCAACTGCATTTTCTGCGTGGAATCGCGAACCGCATGGAGCGGGAAGAGGACGTCATGGAGCAGATTCGGACCAATTCGGCAGAACAGGTCATGCACGGTCGGTATCCTTCCCGATTGAATGACCTGCTCCTGGAGGCGATTCATGATAACGAACAGCTATCGACTGACGCGCTCAAGGATCAGGAGAGCTTTGAGTCATTTGCTCTCATACTACTGCGCTATCTTAATCGAGAAACGGGCGCCAAACCAACCTTGCTTTGAGTTTAACTGCATTTGAAAACAACTATCTTTTTTTTCGAGCCTAAAGCCTGTTATAAATTCTATGTTTTTAAAACAAAAAGTTCTTGAGCTACACCGAGAACGCCTAAAATCAAGAAGATTATTAAGACAATAGCCGGTCCAAATAAAAACATGCTCAGAGGCGTTAAATATATGGACGATGAGATGCGACTTCTTACTCTTTTGGAAAAAAGAAATAAGGGTGCCGAAACTAGGAAAGACAGCGTGCTATAAATCGAAGCGAGAAGAGCAAGAATTAGCACGGCGTAGGAATTACCAACCCCTCCCATCGCTGTTGCTAACAAGTAGGTGCCAACCAAATAGAGCCCGAAAGTCGCTGCCGCTATCACTGCTGCCCCGCCTAAATACACTTTAAAAAATGGTTTTACAGAATCCCAACTCACTTCGCTTTTCATCTGTCCGCTGGCCGGGCTAGACTTCACATCAGAGTGGTCTGCCATGCCCGCGATTTCTTTGTCGGGCCGTCTAATTTCATCTACCCGATTGGATCGGCTGCCATTCCTCTCATCATGGAGCCGTTTCAGTTTCGGATAAACTAGTGGCGCTAACTGTGCTCCTGCGATTCCACCAACAATGCAGAAAAAAAACGCTCCATTAACTGCAGTTCCACTGAACGAGAGTCCAGCGCTGGAACCGATAAGTAAGCCAGCCGCTGCCCCGATCAGACCTCCGTAACGACTTATGCTGTCCCCTTTCACTAAAACGTATACGGCAAGCCCCAACAGCGCGAAAATAAAAAACTCAACCATGCTATTCCTCAGGAGTGCTATCCCAGACCTAATTTAGCGTAGTCTAACTCCTTCCGCAAAGAGCCAGACGCACCAGGCCAAATATGAATTATGCCAGCTCGTGTGGGCCCCTAGAGAAATTCTGGAAGATGCGCCTTTCGACCCAGTTTTCTGTCTACGGTTTCACCTGGATGTTCACCTGAAGTTGATATCAGAGCGAGGAAATTGAAGAAAAAAAGCTAAACCTCAGCTAGTTAAATTTATAGTCTCTATGACTACATGAGGATACTTAATCCCTCGTCGCCAGGTAGAGCCGCAAAATCAGCACTGTGAGGCATCCTATCCTTCCACCGGATCTGCGCGGCGTGTCTCTGAGCTTCTAATTAGGTGTCAGACGGTCAGTATGGAAAGCCAAATCACAGATATTCAAATCGTTTATAAAGGAGGAGCTTTTGGCAACCCCGACTCTTTCGGACGGTGGATATATGGCAGACGGCCCGACGGCAAAACGGTTGCTTGTAAAAATGAGGAGACAGAAGCCGGTGGAATGCGCATTTGGTCCTATTGGCAGTCTCCAGATTGTAATGAGAACGAGATCGATATATGCGAAACAGAGTTTTCTGCGGAAGAGTGGAGGTTAATAGAAAATAAGCCTCAGTTCTTACAACCGTTTGTGAGCAGTAGGATATTGCGCGAACGAGCGAAGTCCGAACATGACACGTAATAAACTACGCGACCATCTGGACTATCGATGAAAGAGAATCGTGAGCGAAAAATTGAAGACGCTGTCATCAATCACCCAGAGATATTAGGGTTTGCTGGAGCGACAGCGATCCGCAACGTCAGGGTGGGGTCGACGTTCGGACTTGTGGATGTAATGCTACTCCCGCGATCTGGTCGCGTAAAGTTGGCTCTTGTGGAGGCAAAGCATGCGACGGCTCCAGATGCGAGCTCTAAAGTGATTGGACAGCTCCTTATGTACTACGCCGGAGCCTTAGATATTGGCGCTGCCGGGCTAGAGCGTCTGCGCAGCTACGCAGTATTACACCGGGAGATGGCACTCAGCTCGACTTGGATATCGCCGAAGGAAATCACAGGTGGGGTGAGTCCCGCACCGGCCGCCTGGGAGGTGATCGAGGCCGGGGATAAACTTCGGCCGGAAGAGATTGGGCTCTTCATTGCGCTCAATAACCCTCCCCACAATGCACTTCGCATTGCGGTTGAGAAGCTTCACCAGCATCATGGACTCTCAATTGGAATTATCGTAGTTCAAGACGGGAAGCCGACGACTCTCTGACTGATCGCTAGAGTTCTGCGGTTTTATTCACCGCAATAGTGGTCTCGCACTTGGCCAGTGGTACGATTGACCGATACGTAGCGAGCGGCGCCGACTCTGAGTTCGTTCGGGTCGTGGACGCAGAAGAGCCATTCCGCAGTCGGGTCGAAACCGTAAAGGGCAAGATCCTGCGTGTCCTCCACCGGCACCAGCTCGAAACGCTGGGCCAGCCAGGCCCGAGCTCGGCGCTCCGCGATCCGCAAATCGATATCTAGATCTGATTCGTTCATTTCCTGTCTGCCGGGCCGTGACGGGGCCTTGAGGCTTCATGGCCGGAAAAGTAACAGAATCGGACGATCATGCGGAAGAGGCAGCGATTTTCCGTTTGACTTTCTGGACCGTCGAGGGCGCGGCACCGGCGATTTCGGCAGTCTTCCGGATGCTGAAATCCTTTTCCAGCAGTTCCCGGATGCGTGCGTGCTTGTCCCGATCAACCGGCCGGCCCTTGTAGACGCCCTTCTCCTTGGCCTTGGCGATGCCCTGTGCCTGGCGCTGCCTACGCTGTTCGTAATCCTTCCGGGCGATCGCGGCGACCATGTCCAGCATCATCCGGTTGACCGCATCCAGCATCCGGGCGGTGAATTCATCGCTCGAGTTTTCGCCCAGGGCCGCGTGGCTGGTCGGCAGGTCGAGCGCAACGACCCGCAACCCCTTCCCCTCGATCTCGGCCCTGAGGCGCTCCCACTCGGCCTGTGGCAGCCTGCTGAGACGGTCTATGGCCTCGACCAGCAGGATATCCCCAGAGCTGGCGTCCTCCAGCAACCGACGGAGCTCATGGCGATCTGAGGCGGCGCCACTGGCATTCTCC
>PABB01000078.1 GCA_002702655.1 Planctomycetaceae bacterium | reverse complement strand
TGAGCTGGTCTTCACGATGGGCAAAACGAAGAAGGACAGCGCGTTTGGCCCCAAGCAGAACACGCTCCGGATGTGTGTGGTCTCTGTCTCGCCCCCACCCCCGAAGCCCCTCTATCAACTCGACTTCGTCTCGAAGGACGCCATCAAGAGCTTCTTTGAGTGGCCGGCGCCGACCGACGACGCGGCCTCGGTCGCTCCGTCCGACCCCACCCGAGATGTCGACGAGCCCACGGGTAGCCCGCTCAACGCCACTATATCCTTTCACAAGGATCCGAACAATGGATGGTACTACTCGAACGTCGCTCGCAAGTACAAAGACAAGAAGGGCAACGAGCAGGAGAAGACGGCGTTTCTCGGAATGTGTCATGTGGAATTTCTGGGCTATGCTGGCACCGCAGTGATCTTGGCCGCCACGTGCAACGACCCGCTCCTTTTTAAGGAAAAGGCGCTCGAGCAAAACGGGCCCACGCACAAGAACTACCTGGACCCGGACTACTCGGTTGAAAAGGAGGTCATCATTACTTTGCCTTCCCATGTGAAAGACCACTATGACATCCTTTTGTACGTCATCCAAAACGGCGGGACTGGCTTCAGAGCGCAAACAACGATGCATGTTGGTGACAAAGAAGAGCTCAAGTTCGGAGGCGGCATTCCCCAGCTGCAGCTCAACTCAAAGGTCGCGAACAACACCGAGCTCTACTACATGCTCTTGTACGCGGCGAACGATGCGGGCAAAAAAACGCTCTCCTTCCGCACCATCACCCACTTTGGCTGGCAAAAAGAAGGACGCAAGTGCATGTGGGTCTATGTAAACGCCGTGGTCGACGCCGAGGTTGGCGAGGTGTACAACCTATCCGATCTCAACTACATGGTGGAGCGAAGTTCCCTAAATCTCCCCGACGACGAAGCGTATCCGTCGCTCAAATACATCGTGCCAAGCAACGCCCTGCGCGCGAAGCTCTTCGGAAAGCTGTGGGAGGAGATCTGGAAATTTTGGGACAAGAACGCGACGAACGTCTACTGCATGTTTGCGTGGTCCGTCGCGACTCTTCACGGCAAGCGCATTTTGGAACTTGGAGGGGCTGGCGGATTCAAGGGCGCGGTTGGGATTCCGGTGCTTTTCGCGCTTTCCGACGAGATTGGGACCGGCAAGAGCATGGCGCAAAACCTCTGCGCGAAAATCAACGGATTCGCTGTCTGTGCTGGATCAAAGGCAAGCGCCCCCGGGATCTTGGAGGAGGTGCAAAAGCACAGCGGTGGCGCCAAGTGGTTCGAAGACCTTCGCTGGAAGAAAGAGGAGCTGGAGAAAATTGAAACTGGGATCCTCTCTTGGTACGAACCGAAACCACGCGCCATCGCTACGATGTACGACGCGCAGAGAGGCCCTGTTAAGAGAGCAACCGCCGAAGCTCCGAAGTCAGCTGTTGCTGTCACATCGAACAAAACGAACCCGATCAAACATATGGAGCAGGCAGCGCGAACTCGCATAGTGATCATTCCGTTCAAGAGCACGCCCGACCGATCCAATCTGCCATCCAAGCCGCACACCGACCTGAGTGACGTGCTCCTCCCTAACCCGGATTTCTTCAGCCTAGGGCTCTGCGATGACCCCGACCGGCCCGAGTTCAAGCAGCTGGACGGCTACGCAATCCAGGCGTGCAAGAACTGGCTCGTGAACGTGTTCGAAAACGCCGGGTGCACGAAGACGTCCATGGAGCACGCAAATCGGCTCTTCAGCAACTGGGCGTTAGTCGTCTACTTCAGTCTGCTGCTCGTCGCAATGCTACCGAGGGGGGTCGAGTCGCACATCGACGAGACGCTGCTACAGATCGTGGGGGCGTGTGCGATGCAGCTCATGGACTGTGGCGAGACGCCCGCCGAGAGTATTCTCAAGTCGCTCGCTAATCAGATAAGCCTCGCGAATCCAGTGACCGTTCAAAACGCGGCCTCCTGCTTGAGCTTCCACAACATGCTCGAGTGTGCGTTTCTGAACCCGATCGGCAACGCCTTCGAACCCGGGAATACAAAGCAGCCGTGGGTCGTCTTTCACTATCATCGGATCGCGCAGCTTCTCATGAAAGTTGACGTGGGATTGGCCGAGCGGTTGAATTTGAAGGCAGTCGATGCCGCTCGACAGCTCGAGAACTACTTCGCGTCACAGGCAAGCGGCGACGAAAAATTCAACAAGAAGGTCATCATCAATACCAGTGCAAAGTTTTACGACACCTATAAGTGCAAGTTCCCACCAGAGTGGCGCCCACACGCATGTGGCGACGCGAATGGGCCGAGTTCAGCCGTCTTGGAGGCAGACCTTACACCAGAGGAGCTAAAGCAGTACAAGGCATTCGCAGTGGACAGAGGGTACCTCGAGTGTTACGGCATCCCGACGACCTCCTTGGTGGAGAAAGCAAAGGAGGTGGCCCTCGACACGACGTTCGATTTCGAGTATCCGGACGGAGTACGCGTGTGCAAGTGCTATGGGCAGACCATGAAGCTCTACATGGAAGACGAGTCGTCGCCGCTTTGGCGGGGCGTGGAGGGTGTGCCAAGCTACACGGCTGCGAGGAACATCGGACTGGGCCGCGGAGACACCGTCGAGCACCTCTGCAAACTCGCAAAGGTGTATGGCAACGGAGTGCACCCGATGACGAAAGCGGAAGTTTACATGGCACGCTACGGCGACAACCTGGGCGCGGGCTACAAGTACCAGGGGGAGGACTCCACGTCGGAAGTCGACGAGCAAGAAGCACTCTCCCAAGGAGCCGCGTCGCTCTCCGTCCGCGACCCACAGAGCGATGAGGAATCCAGCCCGGTACGTTTGACACTGCGCATTTATACGAAACGCGTACATTCATACTTAGCTGACGCTTGCCTCATGTGTGTTCGCAGCGGGAGCGGTGGACGACCAGGTGTGACGCCGAGCTCAACGCGCAGCTCGCGGCACACGGCAATTATAACCCCGACCGGCGGGGGGCGGAGAGCGACGCCGAGGCTCGCGCGCAGCTCGCGGCACTCGGCCATTACATGCCCGACGAGGAGGAGGAGCGCATCGAGAACGACATGTGGTGGACGGGTTTGGTGCTCTAGCTTGGCTCGTCGCGGACAAACTGTTTCGCAACTTTGATTGGGAAGGGGAGCGTCGTGCGGAGCAGGGACGTCACGGTGGGTTTGTGGATGGAAAGTGCGCTCTGTGCGTCGAAGTCCACGAGGGCGCGGGCGGTCACGGCGGTGGGCCGGTGGGGTGAGGCGTAGGCGACGTGGATCTCGGAGTGGCACGCGTCGATCGGCAGGTTGTAGCGCGTAATTTCGCGAATGCCACTCGCGGTGCCAAGAATTTCGTAAAGGGAGTTGAGAAGTTGCCCCGACACGTCGCCGTAGTCCGCAACGTCCACTGGTTCGGTAGTTGTTGCAATAATCCAGTAGCTTGTGCGCATTTTACTACCATGTGGGTTAGAAAAGAAAGCATTTAATTACGTGCCCAGTCTGTTTCTGGAATAATTGGCAGACCCTGGCGAGTGGCAGACCACTCGAGCTGCGACATGCGTGGGATTGCTGCCCTCCTTCGGTAAGCGCCCCTTTTTATCATCTCGTAAGCATCCAGCAAGTCGGTCCGCACCTTAGTAATCCAGCCACGTATGTAGCGCTGCATTGTCCTTGCTGCGGCATTCATTCTGAACTGACGAAAAGCGCGTTGGATGAAAGCAGCTGGATCCTCACCCCTTTGTCGCAAAACGGCTAAAGAAGCAAGAACGGACAGTGGAAGGATGACCGCCATCACAGCTGTTTTTTTAGATTATTCGACACTGCGTTGTGGTTAGGGTTTTCGATTACGCGTTCCGCGCTCGACATCTGGTCGAGTTTGCGCGCGCGCTCCGCGACACTCGCGCGTTGGATCTCGTCGAGGTTGTGAACACCGCCCGTTGCGACATGTGGTGCTTCGCGCATCTCCGGCATAACTTTCTCTGTCTGCTTAGGTCCAGAAAAAAGGGGGCCAGTCTGTGATTCTTACGAAATCGGACTAAGGCGGTTGAAGCCACCCATTGCGCCGTACGCCGCGAGCGACACACCGCCCTTCACAAGGAGTTTGTACCGGAAATCTTGGGGCGCCGGCATGATCACGAAGACCGCACCCACGGCGACGAGTCGCGAGTAGTCCCCGACGAGGCACATCCAGTGCGGGATCGGCTGTTTGCCGATGATCGGGACATCAAACGACCCGCACGGCGCGTCGGGCTCCATTATCGCCTTCACACGCGCGAGTTCTTCACCCTGCGTCAACAACGTGCCATCTTTCGTTAGGCCCTCTGTGCCGAGGTACACGTTAGCTGCCGCGTCGTGGCCCACTGGTTTGACCGCCTCCGCCACATCTGGGCTGTCGCTAAAATCAAGCTCACCTTGCAGCTTCATATACGCTTCCTTGTTCTTGCCCTGCCAGTGTGGGTCGTTCACATGCTTCTGCAACTCTTTCGCAAATGCGATTTTCTTCGTGCAATAGGCCGAGTATGCGTGCATCGGGTCCGCGCACTCACCCGAAATGGCGGTTTGGGCCGGTGTTTGCGCGGCGTCTTTTGCCTTCGCCTGCATCGTCTCCTTCAAGATTCGCTGCCCCACCTCTATGTTTTGCTGCTCAAAAGATTGCAGGAGGTCGTTTTTGGCCGCTAGGCGCGACTCGACTGTTCCCGCGACACCGTGTCCCACGACACTGTCCGTAATGTTGGTGCCGGCTTCCCTGTTCACCTCGTCCGTGGCCCATGCAAGAGTGCTAGTATCTAGCGTACCGTGCCTCAAAGTACCCCCGTTCAAGACCACGGTTTGTGCTGGGGTCAGCTGTGTCGTCGTAGGAAGACCGTGCCCGGGCCGCAGTGGTGGTGCGTCACCAAGTGGCGCGTGGTGCAGCGCAACGATTTGTTCCGGCGTTAGGTTGTTGCCGTGGTGGTCGACGATCCCATCTTGGTGGTGGCTAGAATAACTGTTGTTCATAGTCCTAACCCTACGGATATCCGTGTGGATGTCCGGTATTTGCATGCCAAGACCAAACCCACCAAGGTGGACGTCTGCGCCCATGACCATGTGCCCGTCACTGTCAACCCCATAATTATAAACATCGGTATGGGGTACGGATTCGTTGATGAACCGGGTGGCGTTATTACCCATAAGAGGTTTCTATTAAAATTGTTTAGAAAGTCATCACCCACGCTGCACGGTACTGTGACGCGCCTTTATCTTCATATCCCGATTGTTCAACTTGCGCATTTCACACGTGATGCGCCGGAGGTGCGCCAAATCCTTTTCCTCACCACGGCTCAGGGGCTGCCCGGCCTTCAAGAGCTCCTCGAACGCAACAATTTGGTCGACAATATTCACCATGACATCGCGGTCGGGGATGATTTCAGCGACACCCTGCCTGCTGCACGACAGACCCATACTTCTCCCCACCCGATTGGAATTTTTCGGCACCTCTACAGATCCGCGGCATTCTTCGGCGGTGTCGCTTTCTCGTGCATATTCTTCATCGCCCTTGCCATCGCCGGGTCGCGGTTAGCGGCGTTCACCGTGACGACAGTGGCACCGAGCGCTAGCGCGAGGCGCCACTCCGGCGAGGTGTAGTAGGAAGCGCCGTACTTGATCATAAGCTCGTCGATGATTGGCTCAAACTCGGCCATGTTTTGTTGCGTAACGTTTCCGAGCCCGGTCAGATTCAGGTTGAGTGGGTTGTAAAAATCACGCGTGATGGTTTCAAGGCCGTGCATGCTTGCGACAAGAACTACGGCGCCAAAGTTCATTTTCTGCTTCGCGGAACCGAGCTGCACCTCGATGTAGTGCAACTCGTCGCCGATTTCGTCGATTGTGGACTTTGCGGTCACACTATTCCTCTTCTTCACGTGGGGGAAGCGCTCACGATACGCGTAAATCTTGTCCAACATAATGGACTTTTCCTCCACACCAGGGGGTGTAGGGTTACTTGGAGTGGTCGGTGGAGCTACGGGGGGGTTCGCGCCCTTTGCTGGCGCCGGGGCGCGCTGTGTGGCCAGGCGCTTCTCCTTCTCCGCCAGACGGGCCTCCTTAGCAAGCTCCAACTCCGAGGTTTTTTTACTCTTACCAGCCGTGTCGCGCTCTTTTGTCGCCGCCTCGACCGCGTTCTTGTCGAGGCCCGCGAACATCAGGGGGTCGTCGGGCGGTTGCTCCATCTTCCCCACACGCGTGTTCTACCCAACAGTCAGAAAACTATTGCGCAGCGACCTCCACAAAAAGGTCTAGGTAGCGCCAGAACTTCTCATGCATCTCCTGCCTGCTACGCACAGCCGAAAGAACCTCCCCCAGCCACGGCGGTGCTCCCTCACGCGCCGCCAGGGCTGAGGCGAGGCCGCCCCAATCACGATGTGCGACCTCGTCAGCGTTCGATAAGAGGGCGCCCGCTAGAGCGACTGCCTCTAACTCGGACCGACCAGTCAATGCCCGCGACACGTCAACGGGCAAGTTCTCCTTCCCCACACCCTGTTGAACCCAAACGCCAAAATTGCCCACTTTCTCTTTCAGAAACGCGCCCTTCGTACCCATCAACTCAAGTGAAGAGGTAGGTGGCGACGCCCACTGCTAGTGGTATGGCTAGAAAATGATAGTACGTGCCTTCGACACCCGCTGCGAACGGCTTAAAGGGCCGGCACTTTCCCTCGTCGTCGAAGGCCGCGCGTGGAATTCCACACGCGTACGCACCACACCCGGCGATCGTCGCGCCGACGAAAGCGCGCGCTGGTGGGGTTCCGAGGCCGAGGTACACCGCGACACCCTTCGCTCCCTTGATGACCGGCTGGTTGTCCATTTTTTATAGATCATTTGTGACTTAGAAAAACTAAGATTTACTGGCGCTAGCGGCGACCCCCGATTGCACCAGCAACCGCCGCACGAACTTGGTCCCAACCCGTCGGGTTTTGCGGCGTCTCGGTTGCGGTGCCCTGGTACAGCGACGCGGCCCGCGAGGCAAGGTCCGTCCCAGTATTCATGGGCCGGTTGGCATCGCTGCGGTCCACCACCATTTCACCAGTAGCACCGAACTTCGCACTCGAGAACGGCAGCTTGAGCGTATTCGCCTTAGCGGGGTCCGGCAGGCGGGCGAAGGGACTATACAAGCCGGCCGCGTAGCTCGCGTCAAGCTCCGGCGGTGCATTGCGCATGAGCGTCGGGCCCGAAATGTTGCCCTGGTCGCGATGGTAGAGGAACATCATGTCGTCAAACGTGTTCACACCAAAACGATCAATAAGCTCGGACTGCATCGCATACTTGTGGTCCGAGGCGGTCTGTTGGAGCTTGCGCTCGACGTAGTTTGGGTACACCTGCATCAGGAACTTAAGCTGTCCGGGGTTGCGTGGGTTCACCCACGAGTCGACCCAGTCGTCAAACTTCGCAAGCTCGGCTGCATCTGCAATGTTCTTCGTGTATTGGATCTCCTCTTCGGTGATTGGGGCGGTGCGCGTTACCTGTACCCCGTTAGTCGCTGCGGCCTCACGCACAGCCTGCTGTAGAGCCAGCCTTTCGCGGCCAGGACCCTGGCTGTCGCGCGGGACGGCCACCTGTGGCGTATCGACGTCGTACCCGCGCTGGCGCGCGAGATTAGCTTGATCAACACCGTCCACGACGCGCATCCCCGCTGAAAGGGGCGCCGTCTGGCCAAGTTGAGCGTTACCATCACGTTGGTTACCACCAAATGCCGCAGACGGAAACTCGTTTTGCAGACCCATGCGGGCCGCGTTAACGCGCGCGCCCATTGCCGCGCCGGAGTCGATACCCGGGTGTCCGGCCGGCTGGCGATTCGAAACTGCAAGACCGGTTCCAGAGATCCCAGGACCAGCAGAGAACCCAGGACCAGAAGAAGCAGCAGACATGATTTGTCACCTTCTGTCGGTTTAGAAAGTTTAACTATCCCCGACCAACACTCGCATCCAAAGGTGCATTCTGCCAAAATTTGCCGGCGCGCCGTTCAGACCCGCGACGTGAACCGAGAGCACGGGCAAATTGCGCGGTGGGAAAGTCTGTGTTGCAAGCCCGTGCGAATCGTAGTCGTAAACCTGCGTCGACCCGTTGCGTCGATTGTGCGCGTTCCCGGCGTGGAGGATGTGAAATGCGCCCTCCGCAGTGTGGTTGTTACTGAGCACCGACCCGTTAATGTGGTCGATTTTTAGTGCGTACCAGTCCTCGGAGCGACCTTCGTGGTGCGCCTGGAACCCGCGGTCGGCGCCGTGCGAGAAGGCATAGCCCACGAGCTTGATGCCGTACACCTTGCCGAGGCTCGTCGGCAGACGCAGGCTCATCGTGTTGCGCATCGTCTCCGACCACGCGTTAAGTTTGAACATCGGGAAGTAGTGCATGTTTTTTGTTCCCGGCGAGTAGATTCGCGCGTTTGCGCGTGTAGCCGACGATATAGCTGTGTTGAGCACGGTACCAGAGGTCGAGTTTTTTCCTCTTGCAAGGAACTCCTGGTGGTGTGGCACGGTGCCTGTTGGTGGGTTGGTTGCGTCGATTGCGTAATTGATGCGAAAGGCGAGGTCAAATCCAGTCACGCTTGGGTTGAACGCCGACGTCTTTATCCAACTGTCTTCGGTGTTACTGTAGGTGGTATTACCCGAACTATCCGTGGAAGTAGTAGTTTTACTTATATTAAGCGCCGGCTGAACACCCGAGAAGTAGTCGTTCGTGTTTAAGTCTGAACCAGGAACATATGTCATGTCTGGGTAGTTATTACTATTGCTTGCATAAGTCTTATCGGTGGGTTTGAGGTTCACGATGTTACTTTTGCTCGTGTTGTGCAAACTTTTTACCTGAACAATCTCCATGATTGTTAGGTAATCAGTGAATCCCGATTCCGGCAGACCGACGCGAATCTGGTCACCAACCTTCAAGTTCTTCATGCGCCCATCCGCAAACTCCGACGTCAAGTCCCCTGGGAACGCGTGCATGAGCCAGTTGCTGGATTGCTCAGGCTCGATCAGCGCGTGAAGGTTCCCCTGTGTTTCAAAAAGAGTATTATTCGAAGTGATGTTTTTGATAGTACTAGTTTGAGCTGCTAAGTCGAAATCGACACCGGTCTCGTTCTTGACCACGCGCACACTCATCATCGGCGCAACAAACGTATCGTCGCTCGCCAGGGAGTGGTCGGTGTCGCGCGTCAGGAACACATCCTCCCAGTGGGTTGCCATTCGGGGCCGTTACATTGTGCGTGAGAAAAAAAGCCGAGCGCGCTCGTCTTTTTTCCAAGCACACTGATGTCCTCGCGCGCCAATGGGATGGACGCGGCGTTTGTGGACCAGGCGGCAGTGGACGTTGCTTTCAATGCTTACATATGCGACGAGCGTGCTCTGCGCCGATCGGCACACGATTCCGACGATCGTACTGCTTGTCATAACTGTGGTGGCCGCCAGTACCGCTTTGGCACATCCGCAGGGGGCGACGCTGGAGCACGGGTGTGCTCGGGCTGTGGCGCTGTCGAGCCGGTTGTGGTCTTTTATGAAACTATGTATGGTCGCAACCTTCCTTCTCGCAGCAGCAATTGTGCGCCTATCACCACACGACCACGGCAATGCGCCCCCTGGCTGACCCGCAGCTGCCGCGGGTGCCCCACAGACAAACGCATTCACCACTGGCATGAACGAATCAGCCAACTTCTGCTGCTGGAGTCTTCTGTACCTCCACACCACCTCCTCGCGATTGGTGAACGCATACTCGATGGCTCGCACACCTATATCAACAAAGACGTTATCCGCGCAGTACTCCGATCTCTAGGCCTGCAGGTGTACATCGAGAAGTACCTGTCGATCATCCATAAACTGACGCGCGTCGTGCCCCCCGCGCCGGGCGGAGTCGTCCTACAACAGCTGGACGACCTCTTCCTGCAACTTCAGCGCCCCTTCGCGCAGTTCAAGAGCGAGAAGCGGCGCAACTTCATCAATTACAACTACGTGTTCTGCCGCCTCTTCCAAAAGCTCGGCTGTGCAAAATTTTGCATGTTCTTCCCGCTGATCCGCTCGAAGCCCAAACTCAAGGCGCTCGACGAGACGTGGCACGCGATGGTTACGTCTATCGGCTGGGATTGTCCTCCTCTAGAGCACGTGCCTGTTTTTTCTGTGCGAATTGACGACCCTGCTGAGCAATTAGAGCGCCTAAGGCTCGAATGCGGGTCGACATCCCCGGCTGAACCTCCATCAGGCCAAGGGAGAATGAAAACCCACACGCTGCTCCGTCAGACATGTCGACCTCCTGCAACGCGGTCACTGCCAGTCCGTTCAGCGCCACCTGCACCGCCAATTCCATCGCTAGCTCTGCGACTGAAGAGGAAGCGGCAGGAGGAGGGAAGATGGCCTCAATAAGCGAGCCGGTCAGAACGCCGGCGCCGACAAGCAAGATGCTCTTCGGGATGCAAGAACCCTTCATCGCGGTGGCACCCATGCGTCAGAATTATCGCTCGAAATTCATCTCCTTGAAAGGTTTCGGCATGACATCCTTGACCGTCATGAGCTGGAGCACGTTGGTGGGGGCGGGTGTGGGTGGGAGTGACGCTTCCGTTAGTTGGGCCTGGCGCCAAAACTCGGCCGAGCCCATGTGGAATTTGCCCGGGTCGATAGCCTTCCACCACGCGAGCATAGACATCGGATCCACGCGCGTATCCGGGCAAGTATTAATTACAAGAACCTCGTTCTCTTCGGTGTATGCCGCCAATATTTGCGCAAACGCGTCCTTCGTTAGGAAGGAGCCAAAGTCTTCCCACAACGCCTCGATCTGGCGCTGTTGAATGCACTTCATGCAAAAGACGAAATCCGTGTTTGCCCTAATCACGGGCGTAACGGCTTTCGCGTACTGACTTGAAATGAGTAGGAAGATCTTGTAGTGGCGCCCCGCGACGAAAATCTCCATGAGCGACTCGTCGTATTTCAGCGACTGGTCGGAGATCACGTCGTCGAGGAGCACGAAGAAGGGCGCGTCGCGCTCCTTCTCCTCCTCTGTGCGGTTGTGGTCGTTGAGGATCTTCTTCTGTCGCTTGAAGACGCTCTGTATAATCTCGGGGTCGTACTTGGTGTGAATATACGCTTTTGGAATGTATTCTTCCCAAAAATGGTTCAACTCCGCTGTCTGTGAAATCACTATCCCGCCCTGAAATTTGTCGCGCAGTGCAAAAAGAATGTTACGCATCGCCCAACTCTTCCCCGTGCGCCGCTTCCCGATGAAACACAGCGTCGCGTCTAACTTGATGTCGTCAAGATTAAACATGTTGAGGTCCGGCAGCACGACCTCTCTGTAAATGTCCGACACCAGAATTGGCATAGTGTTATGCCGCCCGAACGTGGCACCAGCGGTCTTGTCGTCCTTCCCGTACGTGAATGTTGGTGGGTCGAGCGGCTTCCTTTCGCTCATCTTGTCCACGACCGCGCCCCTGCTTGACCTCCCACCCGATGGCGCCGGTGTGTCGCGCTCTGCTTGCTTTGGGCTCATCCGCACACTGTCATGGGTTCAGAATTAAACTGGTCGGTTGCGACGGGAACGTCTGTCGGGCCAAACGTCGAGGAATCCGTCATGTATTCGGACGCGAAGTCGTACACCTGTTCGCGGAAGACAGAGACCTCCGTCGGTTGCGCAAGGCGCGAGCGCTGGCACACAACCTGGACCGAGTCGAAGGCCCACGAGATGCCAAACTTGTCGCCGCCGACGCCCGTGTACACACAGTTGACGTGCGCGGTCAAGGCGACGACGTCACCCGGGCTGACGACGCCGTGTGGGATCACGCGCGCCGTGTGGTCAACCACGTTGATCGTGCGCGCGTACTTGCCGCCCATGCCGTCATATACGTATTTTGGCGTGTTAAGCTGCATAGCGTGGCTCAGGAGTGCGCCAGTCAACTTGTCGTACTTGGGGCGGATGGTCGGGACTTGAAGCATGCGACACTCCTCGCGAGAGAGGTTCTTACGCCCCAAAATCTTGAGCTGGTTTTGCTGCACAAAGTCGAGAAGGCGTTCGTCGATCGCGGCCATTACCGTGGCGTAGTCGTTAAAGTTTGCGTTCGCGCTCTCGTTGATTGGCGCATCTGTGAGATCCACTGTAAACTTTGTCTTCATGGGGTCGGTGGGGCCCCACATCGTCCCAAAGTTGCCGTCGCCGTTGACGCGCGGCCAGTTCGTGACACATGCCGGTGTCAACACACAAACTTCCGCACCGTTTTTGTAATGCGCCGCGATCTGCACCTTGCCATTGCGCTCCTGGCCGAGCGAGAAGACGACGTCCTCTGCACTAAAGTCACGAAACGGAATGTATGCGCGCGTGCTCATTTATAGTAACGGTCGGGGGGGACGGGGAGGCGGCTCCCTTGCGCATGCCTCAGAAAATCAACTTCGCCTGCGCTGGGCAGGCTGCCCTCGTCCTTGCGCGTGCTCTCGATAACCACCGGTCCAAATCCGGTTAATAGACGCGCGGTCTCGGGTCGGCGGTCGTTTTTAAGAACGCCGTTTCGGTCGACTCGGTCGTGGGGCAGTGTGGGCGTGCCGACGGGGTACATCTGTTGCCCGACGTCTTTGCGGCGCATCTCGGGCACCAAGTCTCGCCGTGGGAGCTGCGTGAAGTTCTGTGCGACGTGTGTGTGCACGGATCCGTCGCCGCTGCGGTCCTCGCGGGGAAGCATTGGTCCGTCGAAGTTACGCGTCTCGCCAAACTTGCGTTGCCCCGACATCTTTAGACCCTGCTCAGAATTTTTATCGAGCGCCTC
>PABB01000077.1 GCA_002702655.1 Planctomycetaceae bacterium | reverse complement strand
TCTCAAGCGAAGCCATCACGTACGTCGCCATGATCAACCTCATGTCACGACGACTCGCCAGGGCGTCAAGCTGATTTTCAAAACACGTTCTCAGGGTCGGTTTCGCATGCGGTTGGTCGATTCGCTGAGTAAGCGATCGATCAACGGAGGCGACCTGGACCATTCCCCGTTTCATGCCTAGCCCCCAGCCGCGAATCGCCGCCCGCCCGCCGCCGCTTTGCAGGCTGCCCGGTCGTCGCAGCGTTTTGCTTCACTTGCAGCTCTGTCGAACGATCATCCGCCCCGCGCACGTTTGCGAAACATACCGCGAGCATCCGCCGCTGCATCCGCGAAGCGCGCCGCGCAGCCGTGGACGGAACGTGAAGATTGGGCGACTGGCCGCGTCAGCTCGCAACGCCAACGCCGTGCAACTGGCGACATGGCCGGGGCAGTTGCGTTCAATGTCATGCTGTGGCCGATCTTAGTCGTCGTCCTGGTGCGATTGATTTCTGCGGGCGTCGTTTCAGCGGATGATTGGACGGCTCTGCTGTTCTTGGCGCCGCTCGTGCTGATGGGGCTCGGGATGATCGCCGTCGCCATTCGCCGCTGGCGCCGAGCGCGACGCTTCCAGGACGCAGTATTCCGCATGGTGCGCACGCCCGCTTCATTGGGGCAGTCGCTCTCCGGCGTGATTCACGCGCCGCCGGGCATCCCGGCGATCACGGGCATACACAACCGACAGGTCACCAACCAGGAGCCAGTCGCATGCCCGAATTCCCCATCGTTGAGCCGACGCCGGGCGTCGCCGATGCCGCCTGCCAGCTCGTTCTCGTAGGCGAAGACTTTTCCGCTGACACGACGATTCATCTTCGGCCTGATTAGGTTGGACGGGAACATTGTCCCGTAGCGCGATTTGTGTGTCATGACAGAGCCCCTTACGCAGGAGCGGCGGCGAAGTACCGCCGCTGGAACCAAAACGCGACGCTTACCAGACCAATCATCACGGGCACTTCCACCAGCGGCCCGATGACCGCGGCGAACGCCGCACCGGAATTGATGCCGAACACGGCGACCGCCACCGCAATCGCCAGCTCAAAGTTGTTGCTGGCAGCCGTGAACGCCAGTGTCGTGGTCTTTGGGTAGTCCGCTCCGATTTGTCGGCCCATGAAGAAGCTCACCAAGAACATCACGACGAAGTAGATGAGCAGCGGCGCCGCGATGAGCAGCACGTCGCGGGGGATGCGAACGATTTGGTCGCCCTTGAGGCTGAACATCACGAGGATGGTGAACAGCAAGGCGATGAGCGTGAGCGGGCTGATGCGAGGAATGAAGGTCTCTTCGTACCACTCGCGGCCCTTGGCCTTCATCAGCGCCAGTCGCGTCAGCATCCCTGCGAGGAAGGGGATGCCGAGGTAGATGAAGACGCTCTGGGCAATCTGCCCCATGCTGACTTCCACCACGCTTCCTTCCAGCCCGAGCAGCGGGGGCAGCCAGGTGATGAAGAACCAGGCGTAGACGCTGTAGAACAGCACCTGAAACACGCTGTTGAAGGCGACCAGTCCGGCGGCGTACTCCGCGTCCCCCTTGGCCAGATCGTTCCACACGATGACCATCGCGATGCAGCGGGCCAAGCCGATGAGAATGAGCCCCGTCATGTACTCCGGGTAGTCACGCAAGAACACGATGGCCAGCGCGAACATAAGCACCGGGCCGATGACCCAGTTTTGCACGAGCGACAGGCCAAGAACCTTCCAGTTGCGAAACACGTCGCCCAGCTCCTCATACCGCACCTTCGCCAGCGGCGGGTACATCATGAGAATCAAACCAATCGCGATGGGCACGTTGGTCGTCCCGACCTGAAAGCGATTGATGAACGCTTCGACCCCTGGCATGAAGCAGCCGAGGGCCACGCCTGCGGCCATGGCCAGGAAGATCCAGAGCGTCAGGAAACGGTCCAGGAATCCAAGTCGGCCGTTCGGACAGACGGCTGCCGGGCACGGTTCGGTCGCGCTTGCTTCACTCGCCATCGCTGACTCCGATCAACGCCTCTGGAAGCGTCTTGATATAGTCGCGGATTTCGTCGCGGACTCGGCGATAGCACCCGATGGCCTCTTCCTCGCTGACCGCTTCACGAGCCAGACGCGGCGGGTCGTCAAAAGGCTGATGAACCACAGTTGCGTTGCCGCGAAAGACCGGGCAGGACTCGGCGGCGTTGTCGCACACCGTCACCACGTAGTCGAACTCCACATCGGCCAGCTCATCGACATGCTTCGAGTATTGAGCCGTGATGTCGACGCCCGCTTCGCCCATCACGGCGACCGCATTCGGGTTCATGCCGTGGGTCGCGACGCCCGCCGAGTAGGCCTCGATGGCATCCCCCTGGAGATGTCGCGCCCATCCCTCCGCCATCTGGCTGCGGCAGGAGTTCCCGGTGCAGAGAAATAGGACTTTCAGCATTGGCAATTTGCCTGCTTTCGACAAAGTTCTTCGGGTTCCATCTTGAGCACGGCCTTGAGCTGCTGCTGATCGGCCTTGGCTTGCTTATTCTGTTTCAGGTTGCCGAGCACAAATCCGAGGGCCTGCCGCGCTTCCTGTGGGGCATCGTCATCAGCAAGCCGAAAATACGCCCAGCGTCCTTCCTTGCGAGACTCAACGAGCCTGGCCTGGTGCAGAATCGACATGTGCTTCGAGACGGTGGACGGGGCGAGTCCCAGCACCTCGATAATCTGGCACAGACAAAGCTCCCGCCCGCGAAGCAGGCCGAGGGCCCGCAAGCGGTTCTCATCCGCCAGAGCTTTTGTGATCGCCAGCAGGTCTCGCATCGAAGCCGCTCCAATACGTTATTTCGCCACATAACGAAATATAGAGCGTGCTCGCATTCCCCGTCAAGACGCTTCGCCTCTGGTGATCCGATGGGTCAATCGTTGGCGCCATATCTGGGTTCGAGGCGGAGTTTCCAGCTTGCCGTTTCGGCCCGGAAGAGCGGACCGAACGTCGTGATAACCCGGCCCCAGGCGAGACACAGAGACAACGTGATCGTGGATCTTGCGGGGGTTGGCTCGGGGCAAGTCGAAAAGCACGTCCTCGCGATGTACTGGCTCTGGAACGACGGGAGCCAGGATCGGTCGGGGATCCAGCTGGTTCGGTTCCGAGTGCAGCGACTCGGCGTGCAGGTGTTTCCGGCGCTGCTGTAGGCGGCTCAACTGGGAATGGTTCCGTAAGGCGTTGGTAATTAAGAGGCCCCGGGCGCTACGAGAACTTGCAAATCATTGTCTGAAGGGGGGCGCCGCCGAGAAAACAATGAATGGTCATGAAATCGGTGCGTTCAGGGAGATCGGGGCCTGATCGCCAAGCCTCGCGGGCCGTGCAACCAGCTGCCGATCGTCCTGTGGCCGTTCCCGATTGCCCCCTGGCCCGGGGAGGAGCCCCCTCCGTTTCCTGGAATTCCTCGAACATTTTTCAAATTCCCGCCAGATTTCGCCAGGTTTCTTCGCAACTGGACGAAACCTACCGATCGTTAAGTAAGTGTGGTACGGTGTATTCCGATCGATAATCCCCGGAGAAACCGCCGTGTTCTTACAATCAAGAATCCTGCTCCTCTTTACTGCATTTCTCATTCTCGGATCGGTACGCCGAGCCAAGGCAGATAACGCCCCGCCCGATTCCGAGAAGAGACTCGCCGTTCCGCTTCTCGATCTTCAGGGAACGATCCACGAATTGGGCCAGAACGATGAAGGTGCGGTTCGGGTGTTTGTGTTTCTGTCGACGGAGTGTCCAGTTTCCAACAGCTACCTTCAGCCTTTGAACAAGCTGCAACAAAACATCGACACCGAGAAGGTGCACTTGTTCGGTGTTGTCACCGATGCCACGGTGAAACGAGCGGAGGCGGCGAAACACTTTGAGGAATTCAAGCTGACGCTTCCGGTGTTGTTTGATCCTGCGGGACACCTTGCCGCTGAACTGAAGCCAACACACGTGCCGGAAGCGTTCGTGCTCAACGCATCAGGTTCGCTTGTCTATCGCGGGGCGATTGATGACACGTGGGGCAGTGTCGGTCGTCGTCGCTCCGGGCCGTCGAATCACTACCTGGCCGATGCAATTGCGGCTGTCCTGCGAGGCAGGCCGATCGCGACTCCCAAGACGAATCCGGTTGGCTGTTTGTTCGAATCATTCTCGGGCGGAGGTGATGACGCAGCATTCACGTTCAACCGAGACATCGCACCGATCGTCTATTCTCGTTGCTTAAATTGTCATCGAGACGGTCAGGTTGCTCCGTTTGCACTCGAATCCTACGAACAGGTCGCCAAGCGTGCCGACTGGATCGTGTCCGTTACCGAAGATCGAATCATGCCGCCTTGGATTCCGCATCCGGGGCACAACACGTTTGTTGGCGAACGTTGGCTGACAGATCGCGAGCTGTCTTTGCTGAAGCGCTGGGCCGAGTCCGGGCGAGCGCGCGGCGACGAAGCCGATCTTCCAGCTAGGCCGGAGTTCGCTGAAGGATGGCGATTGGGAAAACCTGATTTGGTTGTGAAGATGCCGAAGCCGTTCACCGTCTACGCCAACGGTCCCGATCTGTTTCAGAACTTTGTGATCCCGGTGAATATTCCATCGGATCAAATGGTCGCGGCCATCGAATTCCATCCAGGTAACAAGCGAGTCGTTCATCACAGTGTTCTTTTCCTCGACAGCAACGGCGTCGCCCGCAAGTTGGATAGAGCCACAGCGGAGCCAGGCTACTCCAACTTCGGCGGTCCCGGTTTTGCCCCGACGGGCGCATTGGGTGGCTGGTCGGTCGGCAACACGCCAAGGCGGCTTCCCAACGGCATGGGCAGGTATCTGAAGAAGGGTTCCGATCTCGTGATGCAGATTCACTATCACCCGACTGGCAAAGAGGAAGTCGACCAATCGGAAGTCGGACTGTACTTCATCAAGAAGCCGGTGGAGGAGACTCTGAAGGAACCAGCTAAGCTGGTTGGCAGCATCTGGATGGCCAACTATGAAATGGACATCCCCGCCGGCGAAAGCAACTACTCCCGCACGACGACTTACACGCTTCCGAAGGACGTCATCATGGTCGGCGTCGTGCCGCACATGCATTTGCTCGGCAAATCGATGAAGGTGATTGCCACACTGCCGGCCAATGAAAATGAAGACGCAATCGAGAAGACGCTGATCGACATTCGCAACTGGAATTACAACTGGCAGGATGAGTACTACTACGATCGGCCGTTCAAACTTCCGGCGGGAACGAGGCTGACGATCGACGCCGTCTTTGACAACTCCGCTGATAATTCGATGAACCCGCATTCACCGCCGAAACGAGTCACGTGGGGTGAAGAGACAGACGACGAGATGCTCTACTGTTTCTTCCTGCTTTCTGCCGAGAAGACTGAAGACTTGATCCACGTCATCTTTCACAACCTGCAACACGATGCCGAACAGCCGCGAGCGAGAATCTCGCGCGCGGAGGGCGAGTAAGTGGCGTCTTCGATGAATGCTTCAGCAGAATCAACACGAAACGAAACTGAAGAGCGATTGCTCGATGCGGCTCTGACGCTGTTCGCTTCGAAGGGATTCGCCGCTACCAGCGTTCGTGAAATTATCGAAGCGACGGGCGTTACACGGCCGGTGCTTTACTACTACTGCGACAGCAAGCAGGACCTATTCGAGCGCGTCGTCCGTTGGAAACACGACGACGCCTACAAAGAACTTGACGCGACAATCTCGGCAACAAGGGGTGTCGCGAATCGATTGCAGGCGATCATCCGAGGCACTTTTGCGTTCTGTGCGGCTGATCCACGAGTTCCACAACTCATGTTTCAGACGTCGTTCGGCCCAGTCGTGTCGGAGTTGGCCGAATTCCTGCAGGCGATTGCCGAAATTCGGTTCGGGATCGTGGCGAACGTGATGCTGGAAGCAATCGATTCCGGAGAGCTCCACGGCGGCGATGCCCATTCGCTGGCGTTGCTGTTCTGCAGCATCATGGATCACCACGCGAACGCCCTGTCCCGAATGCCCAATCCTGAGCACAAACTCACGCCGGAACTGGCCGACGCACTGGTTGATGCCTTTCTTTACGGCGTCTCTACCGGACGGCGAAAGACTCCGCAAATTCCAGAAACACTGTGAAGTCGCAAAGCCGAAGTCGCGGCTCCGGTATCGCCCAAATGGTCTTCGCGCGCGCTGATAACCCCAACGTCGCGTCTCTCGAGTGCCGCCGACTCAACATCCCGAAGCCAACCCCGGTAGGTTGCGACCGATTGAGCGAGAGCAACACCTCTTAACCCAGGCCGCTCGAGACAGAGAGACGGCCGAGAGTTTGGGCCGGAAATGGGGCGTCTGAGGGCCAACCGTGTGAATCGATCGGGTCGCGCGCGACGTCGGGAGAGAGACTCCGGCAGCAACAAGAAGGTCGCAAACCCTTGCGATTCCAGCGGATAACTCGCCGCATCTCTCCGCCAGCGCAAAGAATAACCCTGAGGTCGCGATGTTTCGCTACTCCGGGGTTCAAGTGGGGTGCTCAACACCTATATCGAATGAGCGAAGTCCGGTTTACTGTGCAGAGAAGAGACTGGTAATGGATGGCGCGTCATTACCCACTTTTTGCATCAAATCTCGCAGCGAAAACGGCCGTGGGTTAAGAGACCGAGACAAAGTCTCGCCGGTTATGGTCTCACCTGAACCGCCCCGAGTCTCTTACTTCGCAGCCGTCACTTCGAGAACAACTTTGCCCTTCTTGGCGCCTGCGCGTTTGGTCGATTTCGCCGTACCTTGGCCAACCTTGACGACGATGCTGCCGCCCGCTGCGGTCAAAGCGCGCACCAACTGGTCCAGCGAGACGTCGGAAGCAGCGCGTTCGATCTTGGCAACACGAGGCTGGGTGGTCTTTAGCTTGGCGCCGAGTTGCTTCTGAGAAAGCTTCGATGCCTTGCGCTGATCGCGGATCGCCAGCGCCAGCGCAACTCGAGTGTCGAGCAACTGGCGTTCTTCATCGCTCATTTCCAGGAAATCAGCGGCGTCACCGACCTGCCAGCCGGCAGCCTCAATCGCCTTGCGTTTTGCAGCATCCATTTGTCGATCCTCTCTATTTCTTCTTGGCCGCTTTGACGGATTCGTCGTAATCCTTCAATCGCTGCTTGCACCGATCGATGACCGCCTTCGGTATCGTGCGCGTCTTCTTGGCGTAGACCTCCAAGATCAGCACGGCGTCGGGGTCGACTCGGTACATGATCCGCCAGTTGTGCTCCGCGTCTCGGACACGTAGCGCTCCGCAGCGGGGGCACACGTTCGTAAGCGGTTCGGACGGGGGCATGTCCAGGCGCTCGCCTCGCTGGAGGAAACGCAGGAGCATCCCAGCTTCCTGGCGACCTTCCGGCGTGAACGGCGGCGTCTTGACCTCGCCGTGCAGCCAGACCAGGGGCTTCCGAGTTGGCTCGTCAGCCTTGCCACCCTGCTTTTTGGCCATCTCGGATTTTTGGCCATCTCGGACGTCTCCTTCCTGCGACAAGAGTATATCGGATACGGTATAGAGTCAAATCAGGATTTCTGGCCGGAATCGGGTCCGGGACGGTCCCCCACGCCCCCGTTGCATGTCTATATCTCGGGGATTTCAGCGAAATCCGGGGCGGGGCGTACATCGCCGCCGGGAAACGGCATCAGTAACTGTGGGAGGACAAGCTCGGCGGACAGCTTTCTCCCGCTCATCAAATCCGGCCGCCCCAGAAGGTTGTGTTCGCTCTAACGCTCGCAACCCGCTACCGGTCTCGGGCAATAAAGCTCGGCGGGGGCCGGATTCAAACCGACGACCTCGATGTTATGGGCAGCCCATAAACCGTCGTCAAAAATTCCGGCTTCTCCGGCGAAGACGCGAGTGAGACTCGCGATTGGGGGGACTGCAAACCGTATCACGCCGCGTCGGTTTCGTTCGGAGAGTTCACGTATTTACGGAATTGGCGCCAATCAGAATTCCGTAGTTTACGGAACCCTTGCTGTTTCTCTTCCTCGAACAAGACTCGTGCAATGCGGGCGCCAGTGGGCGGCTGTACGCCCCAACCACCTGGCCACGGCGTCGCGCAGGTTCGCCAGCAGATGCCAGCGATCCGCCGCGTGGCAGGCCTGCGGTGCGCCCTCGCCCAATACCTCGCCGCAGGGCAAGCTTTTGAGCACTAGCTCGCTACGATCGCAGGTTGCGGCGCAATACGCCACATGCAGCAATCGCAATAATTCCAATTCCCAAACTCGATGGCTCGGGAACCGCATCTGAGGCAGAAATGCCTACGTTCAAGAATGCTTCTCGCCAGAACCGCAAATCGAGGCCATTCACAACGCCGTCCCGGTTGCCGTCGGCGCTCAAGTCGTTGGTTGAACCGTACGTCTGCTGCCACTGGAGAAAGTCGCCGCCGTCTAGCTGACCGTCGTAGTCGTAGTCGCCCGCGAGGCCCGACATCGCGTCAATTCCTATTGCTACGGAGTTCGACAGATACGAAACGTTCCAGTGCAGCAGCATACCGCCGAGGGGTGTCGCCAGGATTCTGTCGAACTGACCGCTCAAATTGCCAGGCGCGGTCAAGACCGTCAGCATCGCGCCGGGGCTTGGTATGTATAAGCCGTTGCCCGCGTCTGTCACGAGGACTCGGAGATCGCCGCCCAAGCTCGTCGTTCCCAGCGCGACGAACAAATCGTGCTCCGAGCCTGCGACAGGGCCGCCCAGTTGGACTTCGAACTGACTTCCGTTCTGCAGCTCGACGTTGCCGTCCACGACGAGCAGACCGATATCGTCTCCCGGAGCAAGCCCTGCTCCGTCGCCAATCGCGACGTCGTTCCGCAGCGTCCCGCTGCCTGAGAGGGCGTTTCCGATTCCGCTCAATTCGAGTGCCGTCGCGGCCCCGTCGCGAAGTACCGTCAGGCTACGCCCGTTTCTCAGCGATACGCTCATGCCGGCGAGTTCATAAGCGCCGGGCCCCGTGAGATTGAGCGCGGCGTCCGGGGCGTTGGGAATTAACGTGCCGTTGATTTGCATTTCCCGGACGTCGTCGAACTCGACGCCCGTCACGGGGTGGCGACGGTCGACCAAATTCGTTTCTTCGAGCACGAAGGTCGCCCCCGCGCCAATCAGCAAGTCACCCTCGATGCGACTCTGCCCTGATCCGATTTGCGTCACGGTCACGTCGTCGTTCAGGATGACGGGACCGTCGAAGATGAGTACGGCGGGCTTGGGCTCAAAGACCAGCAAGCTCGAGACGTCGACTCGCGTCGTTTCAAACGCGAGCCACTCTGCGTCTTTCGCAACGACGACGCGCCCGCGAAATCGAGACTCCAGAGAAGGCGCCAGCGCCCCTCCGTTGAGGGTGATCTCGCGATTTTCATTGTCGCCGCGTTCAGCGACCAGCGTTCCGCCGCGTACATCGACAGTCCCGACGCCCGTGTCGCCCCAAAGCCAGCCTGCTTCCAAAACCACGGGGCCGGCGAATAGCGGGTTTTCTTGCGAGAGCGAGGCCCAACCGGCGCCTGTCTTCGTTAAAGTCCCCGTGCCAGCAAGCTGCGCGAACAGACTGCCGGACTGAAGCGAGTAGCGATCAGCATCAATGGTCAAACCATCCACGCCGACTCCCTGACGAACGCTACCCTCATTGCGAATGTGAATCTCATCGAATGGCAGCGGCGACTCGTCTTCGAAGTTGAAAATGACCGTTCCGCCATTGGCGACGAGTTGGCCGCCGGAGGGCACTGCTTCGCGACGAGCAAACGTCAACACGCTTCTCGATGAAGCCAGGTAACTGCCTTCAATGTTGTTCATTTCCGCCTGGAGGCCATTGACGATCGTGCCGCCGGTGTAGGTGTTGTTGCCTGATAGCTGCACGTTCCCCGAACCTGACTTGACGAACGAAGTCGAGAACCCAGACCCATTGTCGACGATGTCAGCGCTGATGTTCAGCGATCCTCGCTGAACGCTCATCACCAGTAGTTCGTTGTCGGCAGTCGCGTCACCGGCTGTGAGCTCTCCTTCGACGACCTCGGCGGAACCAAAGCCCTCAAACAGAAGACCGCCGGTTTCCACAGTGAGCCGCTGCCCCCCAAGCGGTACTGATCGCAGTTGTTGGTTATCCGAATGCAGGTGGAGCGAGTTGATTGTCGTTCCGCTGCTCAATGGGGAGATCGGGCCGGCGAGCGACAGCACGTTCGTCGATGCGTCGCCCCCCTCGACCTGCGACGGACGCCCCGCACGCGACAGAGCTTTCACCCCGCTGATGGCGTCATAGGTGGCAAAATCGAAAACGAAATTCTCGCCCGCCATTGCGAAGGCCCAGCCGCCAATCAGATCGTCATTCAAGGCGATGGCGTCGTTGATCCAAAGGCGAGGCTGATTCGGCGACGCGTCGCCGAGAACGTCATTGGCGCCGCCTCCGCGGAAAACAACGATCGCCCCGGGGGCACGATCAAGTCGATCGACCGTGAGTTCTGCGGCAGAGCTGCCCTGATTCGAGACGCTAATCGAGGCGGCGCCTCCGGGAATCTGGATTGGCCCGAGCAATTCCGTGCGGTTGGAGCTCGCAAAAGGAGTAAATGCGAGTCCGCCGCCGTCGATGCTGATCGGTATGTCGTCGGCAATGCGATCCAACGCGAGCCCCGTACCAAATTGGAGAATCCCGTGGCCCTGAATCTCGATTCCTGAAGTGGATGTCAGTGACGCCTGCTCCGAAACGTGGAGTTTGCCGGCGTGGACGATGGTGCGCCCGGAGTAGTCGATCTGGCTGCTAGCGAGCGCGAGTTCGGCGCCTAGCGAATGCAGGTCGCCACCGACAACCGGCCCCTTCAGAGACAACGTCCCTGTGCCAGCGAGGTACGAACCGTCATCTCCTAGGTCCACGGTACCAAGAACACTGCCGAGGCTCCGACTCCACAGCGCACCCCGCCCGCCCAAGCCTGAAGCATTGTTCAAATGCAGATCGAGCTCGTATTGTCCAGCGTACCCTCCCAGCAGCATGACCATCGTGTGACGAGGGTTCGCCACATCCACCGTAGTGGCATATGACGACCCAGAATCGTAGAGCCCCATCAGTCCTCGTTCTACGGAAACTGAAACCGGGACGTCGAAGGCGTTTGTGCCCAAATGCCCGAGCCCCACGGTCGTCTTGACCACGCGTTCCACCCCCGTGATCGAGTCCGTTGCCCCCGTAGCGGCCCCGAGCGATCCACTGCGAATGGTTAATACGTTATCGAGACTCGCCAAGGAACTGCCTGGCGACATGACGATGCCACCGCCATCGAGAACGACGCGTCCCGCCGAAACGCTAGTTTCGATGTAGGCGCGGCCTGATGACCAGCCATCATGGCGCAGCCCAGCCGCGTGTCCTCCCGATTGAAGCGTTCCGGAGATCGTCGTGCTTCCCTTCAGGTACGAGCTCCCGCCTCCTTCGAGCCGCAAGTCGCCCACCTGTTGGATGGCCCCCGAAACGGTAAAATCCTCGCCCCCCGTCGAAGAATTCAGGCGGTTCGAGTTCCACCCGGTGCTATCGATTCTGAGCAACCCCGATCCTGTGATGTCGGCGCCGATTGCGGGCGTGACGCGAGAGAGATCGTAGGGTGAGAGGCGCGATTCTCCGTGCGTCTCGATCGAGCCCCCAAGCTCGTTGCGAACGCGAATTCAGCCGTCGTCGACCACATAGTTCTCGTCCGTCGGCATCGGGAAGATTTGCTCAAGGACCGCCCCGGATTGGAGAATTGTCGCACCATCGGCAGACCCCAATGTCGTGGGGGCGTAGGAGCGGACGACGCCGCCGACAACGGACATCGCGCCTCCCCAAGCGGGACTGTCCTGCAAGAGATCGAGTCTGCCCGTGCCGGACTTTACAATGTCGCCCACTGACGACGTGATGGCGCCGTCGAGCTTGATTTGGTGCGAATCGGCAACATCGATCGATAGCGTTTCGCCGCTGATAATGCTAATCGGAGCGGAGACGACCATGTCATCCACGCCATCGCCGCTGGCAACAATGCTTGCGGTCCCGTCGCCTGGCTGGTCAAACACAACGATAGCGGACGGACCATGGGAGGACAGCGAACTCCCCGCCGCCAGTTCAAGATGTCCCAATGTGACGGGCCCTGTGAGCACCGGCATGGGAGTGACGGCGCCGGCGCCGGGAATCCTGGCCATCGCACCCGGGGAATTGGGAACGCTTGCCGTCCAGTTGGCTGGATCGAACCAATCCGTCGAACCGCCGCTGGGGGTCCATTCGCTGACTGTTTGGGCAGCAACGGGGACGAGCAGGCAAGTTGAAATGAGCATCCACCAAGTCGCGCCTATCGCGACTCGCCTGTGCAGCGTGCCACCTCTCATCGGATACGTGCTTCCCGATCAGTCAGTCGAGCCCGACAACCCCGCCGGGCGCCCTGAGTATGTGCGTTCTCTTGATCCCGTCTGCCGAAGCGTTGGCAGGTTGGAAACGACATCGGCCGAGGGCGGACCACAACCCCGCCTCTTGGCGGGTGGAACTTGAATGGCGGAAGACGACCTCGACGGCCGGGTCGAGTGCGTTCATTCTACCTTGGTTCACAGGCGAAAACACGATGAAATGTGCGCCGCATTCACTGCATCTTGCCGTCGGCCGCTTGCCTTGGAATCGCGTACGTGCAGAGGGATGGGCGGGGCCGGACAGAAGCGGCTCGGCATTTCTACAGGATTTCCCAGGCGATCTGGGCTTCCCCCGATCTATGTGCCAGCCTGCATGAGGGAATCTGGGGTTAAGGGACCGCTGCCTTGCCGTAGCGGAGCAGACTGCTGAGGCGCAGCCGAAGCAGTCTGCGGAGCGGAGGGATGGCAGCGGGCGGCGAACTCCGCCGGGGTCTGGTAGTCCAAGGAACTATGAGGCCTGTGGTGGTTGTCATCAAGCCGCCAGCGATCGACGACCCACCGGGCGTCTTCCAAACCGAGGAACAACTCGCGATCCAACAGTTCGTCCCGGAAACGGCTGTGGAAGCTCTCGATGTAGCTGTTTTCCCACGGGCTGCCCTTGGCGATAAACAGCGTCTGCATGTCGGCTCGGTGCAGCCCTCGAGTCACCGAGCGGGCGACAAACTCGGGACCGTTATCGCTCCGCAGATGCTCCGGGGGGCCGCGGACGGCGAACAGGCGCCGCAGCACGTCGAACACTTGCGTCGACTGATCGACCAGTCGACCTCGATCGCCAGGCTCTCGCGAGTGAACTCGTCGATCACCGCCAGCAGCCGCAGCTTGCGATTCGCCTCGGTCCGATCCTCCAGCAGGTCGTAGCTCCAGACGTGATTGGGACGCTCCGCCCGCTTGCTCGCCGCGGGGGCGTGGCAATCGCCGTAGGTCTTTCCTTGGGAGACGAGGTACCGGAAGATCGTGGCGAGCTTCCGCATCACCGCCACCCGGGCGATGCCCACGCCCCGCCTGCGCTTGATCCGCTTATACCACTGACGCAGCGCCCCGTCCTTCCGCATCACGTTCTAGACCAGTTGTGCCAGCAACCAGCGGGCCATGCCGCTCCCCGCCTTGGTGATCCGCCCCAGCCGCTGCGCCGACTCGCCGCTGTTGCGGCAGCCGGGAGTAAGCCCCCAGTCGTTGGCCAGGCTCCGAGCCCGAGGGAACCGCTGCACGCGACCGATGCGGCTTGCTAAAGCGGCCGGCATACCGCGGTGACAGGCCGGTTGGCGCCCTCAAGCCACATGCTGAGGGCGCGTTTTCGCCCACCAGTGCGCGAGCGAACGACCGCCGAGAAGAATTCTTGGCAGGCCGTGTCGGGACGTCGAGTCGTTTTGCGAGAAACGGATTGAGGAGTCGAAAGACCGCATCAACAAGCCGTGCCGCCGTGCACCATCGTTCGGCGGCGCGGTCGATACGCGGTCCACCCGTAGTACGTACGGCGCCGACCCCTGACGGGGTGCAAGGGGCGCGAGGGAGGGATGTTAGCAATGAGATTCTTAGCCGGTTTTGCGGTCGTACTTGCTTGGACGGCCGTCGCGTCAGGGCAAATCGTCGACGTGTCGTGGGTCGGCGGCGCCGGAACAGAATTCTGGAGCGACGATGCCAACTGGTCGCCTGCCGGGGGCGCCGATTTCCTCAACGCCCGGGTGCACGTCGGGAATCGAGTGCCCGATGCCGTGACCGTTGTCGATAATCAATACACGCTCTGGGCGCTCAACATCACGAACGGAGCCGAGATTCACACAGACATTTGGAATCTCCAGGTCTGGAACGAGACGACCCTTTCGGACGCTGGCAGCGCGATGTTCGTGAGCGACTACTTTGCCGGGGGATCCGCAGATTCGTTGGTGACAGACACGCTCACGGTCAACGACGGGGCCGCCGTCTACATTGAATCGGACGTGCCCGCCGACTGGAACTTCGTGCATATTTGGGTCAATGATCTGCTGGACGTCAACGCAGGCGGAACCCTGCAAGGCTTCGGACGAGTGGTCCTTGATTCTCGCCCGCTCGCTGAGCCGACCACCATGCTCGACAACAACGGTCTGATCCGCGCATACAAGGCTCCGGAACCGGGCCACTCCGTTCCGGAACCTGGTTCGCTGATCATCACGTCGACCGACCCCGACGCACGCGTCGACTTGGACGGCCCTGGGGCGGTCTTCGGGAGACTGCAGGTGAATGCCAATCAAGTGCTCGACATTCAAGTCCCGCTGGCGGACGCGTTTGGCGGCACGATCGATCTTCATACCGGGGCGAGGTTTCGCGTCGAGGATCCTTGGGAGTTGAACGGCGACGCTGTTGTCAACGTCAATACGCGCGAGATTGGCACCAGTTCAACTCCGGGCGATGCGGCGACGATCACCGGAGCCGCGTGGACCATGACCGGCGGCACGATCAACGTCGACGACAGGTGGGATTCGCTCCAATTCGGCTCGCGGTGCACTGCCACGGGCGGAACGATCAACAACAGCGGCGCCCTGATCTTCAACGCCCAGGTCGCGATCCAGGAGGGAGTCGATTTCAACATGAACGGCTCGGCAGCGTCGCTGGTTGTCAAACCCGACAAAACAGTGACCATCAACACTCCCGATTTTGACCTCGACGGGGGCGCCATTCCTGGCTTCGACAACTCCGCCGCCACGACCATCGAAGCCGGCGGCATCCTGAACCTGAATCTGGGAGCCGGCGCCGATATGCAATTTAACCACACGATCAATCTCAACGGCGGCGAGTTGAACGTGGCCAATTCCGAACAATCGCATTGGACGCTGGCGTTCGGCGCCATCAACGCCGCCGGCGGCGCCACCTCCAGGATCAATGACGCAGGAGTCGCCGCCAAGATCTTCTCGGGACGCGTCCATGTCACTGAGGATTCAACATTATTCATCCACGCGCCAAGCGAGTTCGACGCGCTCGCGAATGTCGTTGTCGACGCCGGCAGCACGCTCGACGTCGGGCAAGCGACATATTCCGGCGGCGCCTACAGCGGCGGCGGCACGTTCGGCAAAGGCTCGGCGACGATTGCCGCGCCGACGACGTGGAACGTCGCTTGCGTCGATCTGGATGACGGGCCGACGACCATCAACGCTGATTTGACGATCAACGCCGACCGGCTCGAAGAAGGAACGGACGGAGTCGACGCCACGCACTCGATCAACAAGGACGCTCGGCTGACCGTCAACGTAACTGACGGTCAGTGGACGCTCGACGACGGCGGCGCAATTCTCTACAACGGCGACTCCGCGCTCCACGCCTACCTCGCCGGCTCGGAGTGCTCATCAACGGCTTTCTTGGAAACGTCGGCAACGGCAGCATCGACGCGCGGATCACGGTCGGCCCGACGGGCATGGTGATGATTGGGTCGGAGGCGTATGACGCGACGCGAAAGCTGCATTTGCACGGCGGCGACAATGCGACCCGCCCCAACCGGATGGCCGGCGGGGTCATCGGCAGCTACATCTTTCCGTTCGGGCGCGGCATTCTCGCGGCGGATGACAATCGCGCGCTGATCGGCTTCGGCACGATCAACACCGACGTCGACTTTGACGAAGCATCCGATCTGCTGGCGGACGACGGCACGCTGACGATCAGCGGCGCCATTCTTGATGCGCGCAACGTGGGAACGGCCGACGCCGACGGGGTGTTTGCCGTCGCCGACGCCTGGAACACCAGCGCGGTCTCGAACGTTCTGCTGCAAGGCGGCGAAGTAACCGGCGGCGAAATGACGATTGGCAACCCCAATGGCGTCAGCGGATACGGCCTGCTTTCGGCTCCCGTGAGTGTGGACACGAGAATTCGAGCCACCGAGGCCGGCCGCACGCTGGTCGTCGAGTCGCCGGCCAATACCAACGATTGGGATGGCGCCGCCAACACGGGCGTCCTCGCCGCCGTCGCCGGGACGCTCGAACTGCGCGGCAACATCCCATTCTTCTTTCAGGGAACCGTCGACGTCCGCCAAGCCGGAACGGTGTTCGCCAACGGATTCGAGTTGAAATACATGTCGGACTCGACGCTGTCCCTGCATGGCGGAACTTACCGCTCGACCAATCCGACTGGTTTTCACGGCTCGATGATTGTGGCAGACGGGTCAAGTCGACTGGAGATCGACGGCACGGCGACGATGTACGCGGGCAGCTCAAGCGCAATCACCGGGACGCTCCAATTGGACAATGCCCTGACGCAGATTGACGTCGGCGCTGCCTTTTCCGGCGGCGGAACGGTGCTGAACCTGCCAGCAAGCACGCTGCAACTTCAGGACGGCGCTGACGTCGACGTGCTCGTGCAGAATCAAGGCTCGCTAGAACTTGGGGCGAGCAGCGCGATTAGCCAGGCGTCGGTCCTCGACTATCAGCAGGATTCCTCCGGCGTCTTTCATGTCGACCTGGCAGGTCGGAGTCTCAGTCAATTCGACCGACTCAGCCTGTCGGGGGCCGCGCAAGTCGCCGGGGGGCTGGATATTGATCTTGTGGACGGATTTATACCGTCGCTTGGCGACGCGTTTACCATCCTGTCCGCCCCCGGCGGCGTGGCGGGATCGTTCACTTCGGTGGTCCAGCCTGTCGAGCGGCCGGTAGGAACGCTTTTCGACGTTGTCTACCAGCCGACGCTCCTCCAGTTGGTCTTGGTCAACGGCCCCATCTACTCCGCGGACTTTGACGGCGACGGCGAAGTCACGGCGGCGGACATCGGGGTTTGGAAGGACTCGTTCGGCATTGACGACGGCGGCGACGCCGACCACGACGGCGACACAGACGGGGACGACTTCCTCATCTGGCAACGGCAACTCGGCAGCGTGCCGGGGCTGCCGGTCATCAACGGGGTGCCGGAGCCTCAATCCGCCGCATTGATGGCGTTGACGGCGATCATCGCGATGGCCGCCAAGCGGCGTCTGGGGCACGCTGCGCGGGGCCGCGTTTCATACGCGGCGACGCCGGCCCGGGATCGTTCCCAGGGGGTAACGCTGTGAATCGGAACGCCGCGCGGTGATTCGTCGTCATGACGCGCCACGACCTGCCGGCCGGTCCGGCCACCGCGGACATGCTGAAGGCGACTGATCCCGCCCCGCCCGGCGGCGCGGAGCACCTGACGCGCGACGCGGCGACCGGGCTCGAATGGCTGAATTGGAAGGTCACGACAGACCGCCGCGATGAGGTCATCGTCCCTCAACTGGGGGTCGGCGGCGCCGACTGCGGCTGGGAGCACGCCTCACGCGACGAGGCGGACGCGCTGTTTCTCCGCCTCAAGCTGCCGATCACGGATTGGCCAGTCGCGTCGACCGCAGAGTTCATTCGGGTATCGGCCGCCGGCCCCGGAAGCGATTGAGCCGACTTCGATTGCTTCGACTATGGCCTTCCCGCGATACATGGACCAGCTGCTGTGAGAGAATCGGGGTGAAGGTCAGGCAGGTCACCAGCGCCGTCCGGAAAGATAAGCGATCAGCACCACGGCAGCCAGCGCTGTGGACGGAGTCAACCGGCTCTCCAACGCCCAGAAAGAATCAAGGGCGTGCGTCTGCAGCTGATGGAAAAACGACAACGACGACAGCTTCAGCGGCATGGGTGACAGCCCTCGGGAAGCATCCACTTGACAGTTCATACGCCGGCCGCGTCCCGCGACGCGTCGCTCTGGCCAGGGGGCCGATCGTTCCTGACAAGGCATTCACCTGAAGTATACGATATCGACATGCGCAGCTGCCGCTGCGCGGGGTTGGGACGGCGGTGCGGATGGCGAGGCTTATGCCGCCACGTGGCAGCCAGAGCTGCAGACGTTTCGCGCGCGAGAGCACGTCCCAGCAGTTCGCAGCCGATGGACGGCGCAGGCCGATTCAACCACGGCGTGGCATCACAACTGCCAGGCAGCAGCGGTCGCCGACGCGGGCCCGCAGCAGCCCTCGTCGGGCCCGACCCCGGCCCGCGCTAAATCCAGCCCTCCAGCGGGGCATAAGACCTTGGACGGCGCGTCGGGGCCTGCCTCAGGCCAGCGCCCGCCCGCAATGCGGTGCTGCCGTATCGCTTTCCCCTCTCTAGGCCGCTCTCGGCCTCGGGGGCGGTCTCCAGCTATCCCAGGAGACTCCCCTCATGCAGATTCCCCTGCGCCCCACGCCAGCGTGGCACGCCGGTTACCTCGCCCTCTTGCCCGAGCTCGAACGCCGTATCGATTTCAGAATCCGACAGCTCGCGCCGGCCGAGCGTGAAGAGGCCCGGCAAGCGATTCTGGCCGCTGCCGCCATGGCGTATGCGCGGCTCAGCGAACGCGGGCTTGGCGCCCTGGCCTACCCCGGTCCGTTGGCCGACTACGGCTGGCGGCACTATCGCGCCGGTCGTCTCGTCGGCAGTCCGATGAACGCGGCGGACGTGGGCTCCCGACGCTGGCGACGGGTTTGGGGCCGTACGTCGGAATCGCTCGGCGACGACGACGGGTCCGTCGCCGCGCCGCGTTCGCAGCGGCTCACCCCGGCGGACCTGGGCGGCCTGCGGGTCGATTTTGCCGCCTGGCTGGCCACGCTGTCGGATCGCGACCGACAGATTGTCGAGCAGTTGGCCCGCGGCGAAGAGAGCCGGCACGTCGCCCAGCGAGTCCGCCTCTCGGCCGGTCGCATCAGCCAACTCCGCCGCGAACTGCATGCCAGCTGGCAACAGTTCTGCGGAGAAGCCGCCGCCCAGGCCTGACGGGCGGCAGTCTGAGGCGTCGTGGCGGGCGGCCCGTTCCGCCCGCCACGGCGTTCTTTTTTTAACTCTTGGCGACCGATTGACGTCCGGCCGTGCTCAGGCGGCTTGTTCCCCTGGCGGACCTGGTCCGACGACCGACGCGACCACGTCGGCTTGCTTAGCGGCGAAGATGTCAAATCCCGATACGCTCCCGCGACAAGGACAAGTTCGATGGGGCGCCGCTGGCATCGATCGGCCGCGCCACGCCGGACCGTGGCGCTTGCGGCGCTGCACGAGGCGGGCGAGCTGGCGGGCTGTGCCAGCGGGCCGCACGGAGCGCCGCGGGACGACCAGGCTCATCGCTCAGGCTGGCGCCGGTTGGCGTCCCATGTGAGTACCCCCAGCACCAGCGCTCCGCAGGCCGCCACCAGCGCGAGGACGGGCCAATGGCGCAACGCGACGACCAGCGCCGTGACGGCCGTCAGCCCCAGCAGCCAGGCCGCGCCGGGCGCGGGGCGCCGCGGCCAGTCGGTGTCGTAGGTCCACTCCTCGTGCAGCGCGGTCGCGATCCAGGCCGCGACGACTGCGGCCGTGACGCCCGCGACGGGGATGGCCAGCAACAAGGTGCCGACGGCGTCAAACTGACCGACGCCCAAGAGGAAGGACGAGTCCGTGCGAGCGATGCGGGACGCGGCGTAGCCGACCCAGGGGATGGGCCCGCAGAGCAAGAAGGCCGCGGCGGCGGCGGGGCCGCAGCGGCCCCGCGTGCGCATTAACAGATAGCCCAACAGCGGAACGCCGATGCCGAACAGGACCAGCGCCACGCCGAAGACCGGACTGTCCAACACGCCCGGGGTCCCTGCGCTGCGTTCCGCCGTCGACAGGCCGTCCACCCGGTGCGGGGGCGGGGGCTCGTCGTGGTCGAGAATGCGATCGAACAAACGCGGGGGTTCTCTTGCGAGAACCCGCGACCTGAGCAGGTCGTCGGCGGCGTTCTTGGTGATTGGCCGGGGCCGGTCGCCCGACCATCCCGACGCACCGTTCGGGGCGGCGGCCGCCAGACTTTCGCCCAGCAGCCCCACGACGAGCAGCAGGCTGGCGGCGTGACGCATCGCGTGGCCTCCACGGAGGCAGGAGAGGGACGGCCGGCTTGGCGGCCCGTTGCGCGCCTCATGGTAACCCTTCGGCGCAGCGCGGGCAAACTCGCCGGCCCCTGGCGCCCTTTTTCTGCGGCCGGCGGCCCCCGCCCGCGGCGGACTCGACGGCGATCGCCGCCGAGTCCCGCCGGGGCGGAGGGCGGCGCCGGGCGCGCGCGCCGACCTCGGCCATCATCTCGGACGCGGGGCTGCAGACCGCCGCGTCCGAGCAAGGTGAGTTGTCAAAGAGCGTGCGGCAATGACTGGGATTGCCGTCGCCGGCGTCAGACGCGTTCGTCGCGCAGAATCCGCGCCACGCTGGCGATCTGCTTGGCCAGTTGGCAGTGTTTGTCGATCAGCTTGAGGGCGTCGCCGTCCAGCGCGCCGGCGTGGTCGACGACCGGCCAGTCGAGCGCGTGGGCGGCCACTTGCTCGCTGAGCTCGGCCGTGCGCGCCAGGTTCCGTTGCAGGACGGCCGTCACCGGCCGCAGCGTCGAGCACTCCTGCAAGAGCTGTTGAGCCAGCGCATCGGCCGCCTGGGCGGCGTTCTCGGGAGGAATTGGATTCGACATGGAAGGGTCTCCTAGGAAACAACAGGTGGCGGCCGGGCCCGGCGCAGCGACGACGTCGCCGCGGGACCGGCGCGGTCTATCTCTTCGCCAGCGCGCGGCGCCGCGCTGCCAACTCGTGCTCAATCCGCCCCAAACGCTCCTGGGCGTCGCGCAACTCGCGGGCCAACTGCGCGCGGACGGCAGGCGGCAACATGGCCTCGGCGGCGACGCCCTCCTCCAGCGCCGCGCATCGCGCGACCCGGGCCGCCCACGCGTCCCGCCGCTGGGTGAGTTCGCGCAGTTCGAGATCGTCGCTTGGCGGAAGCGGCGCCTCGCGGCGCCGCTGGGCGACGAGCCGCGCGAGGTCAAACTGCGTCTCGGCGGCGCGCAGCAGCGTGCCGGAGCCGCCCCGCGCGGCGGTCAACAGCTTGTCGTGCGCGGCCGCCAACTGCGCCTCGGCCGACGGCGTCGCCGCTGCCGCGCGGCAGTCGACCCGCAGGCTGGCGCGGGCCGCTTTGCGAAAACCCGCTGCGTCTTGCTTCGCCAGCGCCCTGCGCATGGCGGTCGTCGCCTGCTCGGACGGCGCCCAATGTTCGCAGAGGATCGTCCGCTGCGGCGTCGGCCCCCGCACCGCGCCCCACAGGCGCTGCAGGTCGCGGCGGCGGTCGGCCGGCGGCCCGTGGGCGGCCAGCAGCCACGGCGCGGCCAGCAGCCGGACGCTGCAGTGCGCGTCGACGGCCGGGTTCGGCGCGCCGCTCAGGTCGAGCGGCGGCGGCGCGGCCGGCGCGAGGGCCTCCAGCAGAGCGCTGCCGAGCAGCGCGGCGGCCGGACTGGCAAGCGCTGGCGCGCACGGCACGGCGGCGAACCCCAACTGCTGCCAGGCCAGCGCCTCGCGCACGTTCTCGGCGATCAGCAGACGCCCTGACGAGCGTATTTTGGCGCGCAACCGCACGTCCCACGCCCAGGCGACGGCCAGATTCGCCCCCTGCCACTGCGTCGCCGGACCGAACAGCGCGCCGTCCTCTTGGGTCCATTGCAGCGCGACGATCGGCTCGCCCGCGACCACCGCGTCGGCCGGGGCGAGGCCGTCCGCCGCGACCAGTCCCAGCGCTGTCAGCGCCTGCTGGTTCTCGGGGGGCAGCGCGACTTTCCAGTCCGGGGCGTCGCCCGTCCACCGGGTCAGCTGCACGATCGGCGGCGGCGCCCAGTCCAGCGGATCGTTGAGGCTCGCCTCGGCCTGGAACTGCGGTCGAATCGGGCGGACGGCCTGCATCGCGTGGCGGAAGATCGGGGTGTCACCGGGCCGCTCGAATAGCTTGGACGCCGACACGATTTCGACCAGATTGACAAAGGCGTCGCGGCGCGGCAACGCGGTATAATGCGTCCACGGATTTTCGGTCAGCTGCTGGAGCGTTTTGGCGCGTTGCGCCCCATCGTTAGGCATCCAGTCCGGCACGAGTTCGTCCTCGTGCGGCAGTGCGGCTTCTCGGCGCATGATCTCTTCGAGCGTTGGCGCCCGCTCGGGGCCGGCGGCCTGCCGGCCGCACTGCGACGACGAGGCGCCGAGCCGCTGGTCCGGTTTCCGGCACACGGGAAACGTGACCGGCAGCGGCTCGTAGGCATCCGGCGGCGGCAATGCCGACGACGATTTTGTGGGGACCCGGTCGCGCTGCTCGTGCCACCCGGAGGACTCGCAGCCCTCGGGCCACTCGGCGAACGTGACGCGCAGCTTGGCGACGAGGGCCGCGCGCTGGTCGGCCGCACCTGGCTCGGCGGCGAAGGTCGCGACGATCAACTCGGTGACGTCGGCCGCCACGCCGTGCCGCTCGATCTGCGGACCCAGCGTCCAACCGGTGGCGGCTTGGCCGATCCGGGGATCGGCCGGGTCGTTGGCGAGCACCGTCCGCAGTACGGTCGGGCCGCCGGTGAGCGCCAAGACTTTCATCGCGAAGCGGCGTCGCGCGGCCGGGTCGTCGGGAAACCGCAGCTCCGGCAAGACCGCCTCGCGGAGCAGCCACTCCACGTTGTTGCGGCGGCCCCGCAAATCAAAATGCAACTCAGAGAACAGCACCAGGGAACTATTCTCGACGCCGAGCCGCGCTGCCACGAGATCGCCGCGATAGCCGGCCAGCGCGAGCAGTTCGGCCAGATACCGACGGTCGGAATCGGCGGCCAGAGCGCGGGCCTGGCTCAACGGCGCGCGGAGTCGCTTGGCCGCGGCTGCGAGCGGGGGCGCGGGGGCGGTCCGTCCGGGCCACTCGTCGAGAATGGCGTACTCGACCAGGGGGTCGAGTCCCCGGGGCGGCAACTCCCCCGTGGCGACGGCGCGGCGGACCAACTGCGCCCGCCAGTCGACCGGGCGGTCCGGGTCCGCGGGGCCCCACCAGCGTGATCTGTCGGCGGCGGTGACAAGCGTCGACAGCTTCATGGCAGATCCTCCTCGCTCATGGCATTGGCCTGGACGTCCCCGTCACGCGTCGGCCTGCCGCGCGGGGGGGTAACACTTTCGTCGGAATTCGCTTTGTGGGCCGACCTGTCGGCGATCTCCAGCGAGAGGGCCGCGAACTGGCCGACCTGCCGTTCGATCTTCAGAAAGACCTCGCCGACGCGGGTGACGGCGTCGACCGACGCCCCGACCTCCAATTGCCGCAACAGCGCCTTCTGGACCGGCACGGCCATTTCGACGAGTCGGGCGGTTTCCGCGCCGAGCAGCGCAATCCGCGGGTCGGCGGCGGCCGCCGCCGCCGCGCGGTACCGGTCCAGCGCCGGGTTCGGCATGGCGGTGATCTGCGGCTCGGCCGCGCGACGGGGTTGCACGTGCTGGTACTGCGTGAGGGCGGTCTTGTCGTGCATGGCGTTTTTCATTCATTTGGGGGTCTAGGTACTAAGTGTCAGTTTGGCTGGCCGGGCGCGATCACGTCAGGCGACGCCCCCGCGACCGGAGTCGTGCGACCCCGCGGTCGACGGGCCGTCCGGCCATGCAGGCGGTACCCGGCGGCCCGCAGGTGGGGCGCCATCTCGCGCCACGTCGCCCGCAGCGTGCGATTGACCTCGGTGATCAGGCGGCGGGTGGCCAGTGTGCCGCGACGCGGGGCCTGGCGCCGCGCCAGGGCGGCGGCCACGGAATCCGCCAGCGCTGCATCCGACCCGATATTGCGCGCGATCTGCCGGCCCGCGCTACGATAGCGCAGCCGGTATCGCCTGCGGGCGCCGCGGCGCTCGCGGGAGACGACCCCGCTGCGTTCCAGTTGCGCGAGATGCTCGGCTGGGATGCGGTCAGCGAGCCAGGCTTCGCCGACCGCCGGATCGACGGTGTCGGCCGGTGTCGGCGAGGCAGGTGCGGCAGGCGATGAGACGGGGTGCGTGTCCATGCGACCGTTCTACGGCGCGGCCACGGGGCGATTTGGTAAGCGCTAGCGCTTCCTCGTTTTTTTTTAAAATATTTTTGGGAGGCGCCGATCGCTGCGCACCGCGGCCCCGTCGTGCCCGCCACGCGAGACGCGGTTCCCGATCGACCGCGCAAGAAGCGGACCCGTCACGCCCCCGTGCGAGGCAAATCTCATGACTTATCGGAGCGGGCGTGGCGCTGCCGACAGCGACGCTGAGCAGTTCGACCGCCGCTGCCACCTGCTTTAGAGAGAAGATGCGCTGACCGGTCGCCGCGCTCTTCTGGAGTCGCCAGCCGCGTTAGGCGTCGGGGGACGCCGACTCGGACGCCAGCGCGTCCAGCGCGGCGCGGAGCGGATCGGCGCCGATTTTCTCGGCCGCGACCGACGAGGACGAGAGGCGTTTCAGATCCCAACAAGCGGGGGGAAGGAACTCGAAGTCGACCCCCCGTTTCTTGAGATCGCGGAGATAGCGATCATACATCCAAGCGATACTGGCGACGACCTCGCGGCGGGAAATCTTGGCGGCGGCGGCGTACCGACCGGCGATCGTGGAGATCGCCTCGTCGCGACCCGTCGCATCAGCGCGCAGCACGACGCGGCGGCCGATCCGTGCGGTGAGTTCGTTCAGGTATTTGCGGAATGTCTTGTACGACATGCCTTTCAACTTGCTGTGCGCGGAATTCAACGCCTCATTCTCGGCCAGCGTTCGGCGAAGCGGCGCAATGCAGCAGGAATTTCGGAGGTCTGCCAATGACTTGAAGTCGTCTGCCGGCGTCCCCAGGACGGCAATCAGGAACTGTTTCTCGAAATCTCGCTCTTTTGCTTTGAGACTCGTGCTTAAGCCGCCTTTTTTGCGGTCGCTGCGATTCTTAGCGGCAGAGTCGAGTTCGTCGGCATAGTGCACCTCGGCCGCACGCCAGCCGATCCGCGTGGCCACGCCCAAGAGCGCGAGGTAAGCCTCGTCCGCCGACAAGTTCCGTTTCGCCCCGACCGAGTGCGCGGCGACCAGCGGCAGCAGCCGACCCAGCCGGCTCACATCCGCACCGAGTTGCCGCGCGCTGCGTTGGCGCCGCTGGGAGCCGTCGCTCTGCGGGGCGTGCTGCTGCGGCGAGCGGGGCGTGCCGGCCTCGGCGTCGTCAGCGGCCGCGTGTTCGTTGCTGGGCGGCGGCCCCTCGCGCGCTGGCCGGCGGAGTCGGGATTGGAGTTGCCGGACCGTGTCAGCCAGGTCGTCGCGAAGATCGTCCAGCATCGCGTCTTGCTTTCCGCAAGCCCCTGACGCCGCTGGCGACGCCTCGGTCGCTTCGCTGGGCGGCCGGTCGAGCCAATGCAATGCCAGCCAATAGCCATGAGCCAGGTCGAGCTGACCGTCGTACGCGTCGCGGGCCTCGTTGAGAATGTCGACCCACTCCGCGAGCGGATCGTCGTCCATGAGCTCCTGCAGATTTTCGAGCGAGCGGCGCAAGGAGCGCCGTGCGGCCGAAGGGGAGCCGCTGCGGGGCGTGGCGGGTTGGTCGTCTGACATCCTGGGGGCTCCTGCGATGGTGCGGCCCGCGGTGCGCCGCGGAGGACCGGATCCCGCGGTCGTCGCGTCCACTCATCATATTCCCGCGCGCTGGATCCAGCAAAACCAACGGCCGTTGCGCCGCGGCTCTCGGCACGATCGTCGCTTGCGAAGAGGTGGTTGACGCCCGCGTCAGCGACGGCGGGGGCGGAACGTTTGAGCGCATTGCGAGCGGCGACCTACCGTGCCGCGCGATCGACGCGCCGGGCGACGGCGCTGCCGCGGCGACTGAGCGCGAGCAGGACCAGCCCCCTGCCCCGCCGACGAGGCCGACCGCTGCGATGGACGGGGGGACCGGCGACACCGACGTGCCGACCCGCGCGATCACGCCGTCCAGCTACGCCTGTTTAGTTGGGGCAAGCACCTCAATCCCCGCGACGGACAACGGTTGGCCTCACGCGGCTGGCTGGCAAACTGGTCGCGCCCCCTGCACGGATTGCGCTTGACATCAGCCGGCGCCCCATGGCACGGTGAAAGCGTCAGCTCGCCCAGTCCGGTGCGTTGCGCACCGCATGCGAGGGGCGAGTGTTCGTCATCAAGCGCTGAAGGATCTGGACAGCGCAGGAGGAAAGAATCATGGATGAGATGAAACGCCGCCGAGTCGTCGACCAGGAATCGCCAACCGCGTCGGAACGCGTGGAGTTCGCCAGCTTGCCGGACGCCGTCCGACTGCGGCTTTGCCTGGCGACGCCGGGTCGGCGCCAGGGGGACCAGGCGCGCATCCTGGCGCGACGCCTCTACGGGCCGGCCGGCCCCGTCATTCTCGAGGAGCCGGGGCGGCGCCTGTAACGCGCCAGCCCGCGCGGATCGGCAGCGGCTGCGACGATTGACGCGAACCGCCGGCGGGGACCCCGCCGGACTGGCGGACGCCCGGGTTGCGCGTAGGCGGTAGGCGTTGCCTCGTCCGACGATTTGGAGCGAGCGGCGTCGCGGACGAGACACGAACGCGCACAACGAGCGCGCGTTTCTCAGGGAGCCGTGCGATCGCGGCCATGCTGTCGCGGATGACGGCCAGTGAAGCTGGTGAGTGTCGGCGTCCCTGACGCCGTGCCGGCTCCGCAACGGATCTCCGCCGTGACTTGGTCGGACGCCGACTCTTGAGGGAGACCGGTTGCCAAGCGAGTTGTCGTCGGCGAGACTGAGCGGGCATGACTACCGACCGGCCGAGTCCCTTGGAAATCGACGCCGCCTGGAAAGGCAAAGAGCTGTTCGCCGGTAGCCGGGCGGCTCGACGGGCCCGACGATCTTCACGATCGTCCGGTAGTTCAACCGATGCTCCCGCGCCGCCTGTCGGCGGCTGATCTCGTCGGTCAGCACGCGACGACGAATCTCCGTCCACAACTCCATGTCTTGCAGCACTTTCTGACACGCCTCGCCTCTCGACCTGCGAATCCCAGAGCCCCTCACACGGGGCCTGCGGCCCCGTCACGGACTCTCAAATTCGCAAATCATCAAGCGAAACGCATCGGGCGCGCTGCACTTTTAGGGCGCCATGCCCAGACCGCCGAGCGCTGCACTTTTCGAATGTCACTCACACATCGTCATTGAAGGGCCCCGCCGGAGATACTGTACAGATAAAAGCACCAGTCCGGACGCACCACCGAGGGCATTAGCAAACCTGCCACGCTATTAGTCACCGTACTGGAAAGGCACAACTTCAGCGCTGCCAGGCGTGCCCCAGCTCGTAACGGGATTCGCGATCGCCGATGAGCGTCTGAAGCTCCGCTCGGAGTTCGGCGGCGATCGCCGGGTGCTGATCGATCACGTTGTTAGTCTCACCAAGATCGGCTTCGAGGTCGTACAGCTCTTCGGCGAGGGGCCGCCCCGGTTCAC
>PABB01000076.1 GCA_002702655.1 Planctomycetaceae bacterium | reverse complement strand
GTGGTGTTGGCGAGCCAAACGGCTACGCCGTGTTTACCAAACCAGGAGAACCTATTTTTCTTGAGCCCGCCGCCTCTTTCATAGAATCAACCGCTGGCAATTTGAAGCCTCGCGAATTGACGGCGGTGTGAAACCCGCTGCGTCTGTCAGCAGCGCCGATTACCTCCCCCCGAGCGTTGTGGGTGGGGTGGTAGGGATTGCAGAAGCGCAGCTAACTGCAGCGGATTGCACCCGTCGGCAAGCTCTGACTCATTCTCCGCGAATGCTGCGGCGGCCAAAACAACTGAGCCGAGTACAGAGGAAATGGTCTGTCTGTGCCGACCCGGACTGGAATCCCCTTTTCCATGTGCATGAAGCAGCTAAAACGACTGATCTGTACGATTTGCCTCGTTGCATCCAGCCCGGTTGCTGCCCAGGGTTTACTTGGCATCGAGCCCTTCAGCCTGAGAGCGGAGGGCGGCGAGGATGAGATTGAGACCGACCGCGATTCCTTCACGCCTGCGACGACCACCGCTGGTGACGGGCTATGGATTGTCGAAGCCGCCTATTCATTTATCGACAACCGAGGCGTGCCCGAAACACATAGCTACCCTGAGTTGCTAGTTCGGCGAGGAGTTGACGATTGGCTGGAGCTGCGACTCGGTTGGAACTATGAAGTCGGCGGCGCCGGCTCGCCTGTTTCTGGCAACGTTCCCAGTGACTTCGGTGAAGAAGCTGAAATCGAACGCGAGTCGCGCATCTTCTATGGAGCGAAGGCGGTCCTGACAAGGCAAAGCGGTTGGCAACCCGAAAGCGCTGTGATCGTTCAGGGCCTCCCCCCCACCAGCGGGGAATCCAACGATACCCAGCTTTCGACAACATATATTTTCGGTTGGATCACGGAAGGAGGAGCCGTGTGGGACTCGGCAATTCGGTACAGCACCAGCAGCGCTGAGGAAGACGACTTCAACGTCTGGGCTCCTTCCACGGTGTTGAAGGTTCCCTTCGGCGAACGTTGGAAAGCGCACGTCGAGTACTTCGGCATCTTCTCAGACGGCCGAGAGGAAGAAACGACGCAACACTACTTCTCGCCGGGCGCCCACTATCTTGTTACCCCCAATTTTGAAGTCGGTGTCCGAGTGGGTTGGGGCCTCAACGACCAGTCAGCCAAGTTCTTCTCCAACGCCGGTATCGGTTGGCGCTATTGACGACGCAAGGGCCAACGTGGCGCCGATTGACTGCCTGTCGTGAAAGCAGGCGCCATCCTTCGACAGGGTCTTTGCGGCGCCCAGCACCGTCCCAAGCGGCGATGTGCCAGCAGCCAGACGTGCGTCGGCGTCGATCCTCTCGACGATGCGGCGTTCGCAGGACCAATCACAGGACTGGTGGCCGACGTCGGATGGCATGAGACAGCCCGTTTGGGCACTGGAGACGCTGCCCGGCGCCGATCAAACCTCCAGGGAGTCCACGGGTTGACCGACTGCTCGGCGTTGCTTGGTATTTAGCTGCCGGGTTGGAACACCGGCGATTGTCGGGGCCCGGTCGAGCGTCGCCGCCTTGGCGACCGCGCGTCGGAGCACCGGGCTGTGGAGGTTCTGGGAGACCGGTGCAAGTTGAATGAGAACCGCTTTTTACCGCGTGGTTAGAAAATAATTGACACCAGTGTCAGCTAGTCTTAGATTGCCACCAGTGTCACTCGTTGTTTTCTCCTTCTCTTCTTGCCTCTCGCGGCTCTCACCGGCCGCGCGGCCGAAACCTCGATGGCCGCGACGATTTACCACATCGCTGAGCGTGCGGGCGTCTCGAGTTCGACGGTCGCTCGGGTTCTGCGCGGAGACACCAAGGGTGTCTCTCCCAAGGCGGCGGTGCGTGCGGCCAAGATCCGCAAGTTGGCCGAGGAGATGGGCTACAAACGCAACTGGCGCGCGCAGGCGTTCTCTCGATCAAAAACTCACGCGGTCGGATTGTTTCATACGCACGTGGCCTGGGTTCACGAAGGGACAATGGGCGAGGTCGCGGGCGGTTTTGCCGCAGCGATGAGCGAGCGGGGCTACCACGTCGTCATCGTTCCTTACGATCCCGAGGGCCGCTGGTGCGAGTTTCTGGAAGACGGTCGGCTGGATGGCATCGCGATCTCGCACTACATGCCGCGCGACGCTGAACAGGCAATCGCGGAAGCCGCGCTGCCGGCCGTGTTGCTGGTCGACAAATCCGTTTCAGAGTGGCCGGCGGTCTACACAAGCGATCGGCAGGGCGCCTACGAGGCGACGCGCCATTTGCTCAAACTCGGGCATCGCCGAATTGCGATGTATCTGCACGACAGCATTCGCAAGCACTTTAGCGTCGAAGATCGGCACGCGGGCTACGATGACGCCATGACGGAGGCCGGACTCGCCGACGCTACGGAATTTTGGCACGTCGGAGAACACAAGTTGCCGGAATTGTTGGTCGGTCGCTCCGACCCGCCCACCGCGGTGCTGTGCTACTGCCATGTCGAATCCATGGCCATTTACCTGGCCGCCTGGCGTCTCGGCTTGCGGATCCCTGCGGATTTGAGCGTGATCGGGTTCAACGACCTGACGATGACGCGCTACATGACGCCGCCGCTGACGACCATGGGGTTCTGCACGGATTACATTGGCCGCGTCGGGGCGGAACTGCTCGTGCAACGCATCGAATCGCCAGAATCAGAGACTGAAAACGTGGTCGTGCATCACCAACTCATTGAGCGTCTGTCGACGGGACCGCCGCGCACATGATCGAGCCAGCCTCGGCCTCGCCGCCGAGAATTGTCCCGTTGGGAACCAGAACGCCGAGAGCCAGATCGTCGAGAATCGCACCGCCAAGAAACGCAAAAAACGAATCCGCATGACCAGAGCGGGGCTAAATGTCTTGCTGCCAGTTTCAGAGGGACCACTGCCATGATTGCTATTTCTCGCCAGTTTGTGATGCGTTGTGTCGGCGCCAGTCTGCTCGGACTCCTCGTCGCCCCTTCCGCGGCGCTGGCTCAAAGCGTCGTGCCCGCCCATCTCAACGGTTGGACGCTGCTGTCGAACGACTTCAGCGCCCAGGACTACGGTGACTTTTCCTACGCCGGCGCCGTCGTGGGCGCCTCGTCACTGGGCCCCTTCACGGCCTTTACGTTCGACGACCCTGATTTCAACGGCGGCGGCGCCGGGTACGCCAATATCAACGACACCAACGCCCCGTTCGACCAGGCGAGCGGACTGCCGGTCGAACCGGTCGACTTCTCGTTCACCGACGCAGGCGGCGTGACCGCCTTCGACATCCTCAACCGCGGTTCGTTCGGCGGCAACTTCAACCCCAACGAATATGTCATCGAGGTGCTCTACAAGACCGGTCCCAACAATACGGCTCCGTCGTTCAACGTGATGCTGGAGCAGTGGGACGGCTTCAACCAGGACGCAGGGGCGACGTTTGGCCAGCGACAGGCGGAACAGCTGCAATGGGGATCGTTTCAGAGCGGCACGGTCCCCGAAGGCGGCATCGCCGAATACTACAACGACGAAAACAATCCTCGCGACGCCGACGGCTTTGCGATCTTGCGGATCCCGATGTCGGTCGCACCGCAGTTCACCGGGCAGAGTTTTCTGTTCAACAACGGCGACACGGCCTACGCGGCGCCAGGCGACGGCACGGCCGATCTCGACGCGTTCGAAGATCGCGTCCCCAACGGGTTCGGTCAGATTCACCTCCAAGCCCCGTTCAACTCGGACAATCAGCGGCTGGAGATCGAAGTGAAGGACATCCGCATCGTTCCCGCGCTGCGCAACCCCACGGTCGTCGCCCGGTTTGACGCCAAGAGCGGCATCGGCCTGCGGTTCGGCACGCCGTTTAACGCCGACAACGGCGGCGGCGAGTTCGTCGAATTCGACCACGACAATGACAACGACGCCGCGACTCCGACTGTACTCGTCCTGGAAACCAATCAAGTCCAGCGATTCGACGCCAACGGCTTCACGAACCTGATCATCAACACCGACGACGACCTGAACCTGGGCGGCGTGGGCATGTGGCAAGACCACCACTACCAGACGTTCGACGCGACAACGGCCACGCTCAACTTCACCGCAAAGCTGACCGCGAACAACACCGCGGAGTTTGTCGACGTGGTGATCAACGAGCTTGACGGACAGGACGACGCGGCCGGCGCGGGCGGCGAGGAATACAAATACTACATCGACTTGAGTCAGCTCAACGACACGTCGTTTACGACGATTTCGATTCCAATGACCAATTTTGACGAACGGGCGCAGTCGTTCGGGACCAATAACGACGGCGACATGTCGTTGGAAGATTTCAATCCGTTCTATCTCGGCCTGCTCGCGCGCCAGGGAGGCGGCCTGGTCGGCCTGGAGATCGAGAGCATTCAAGTGACGGTTCCCGTCGCGGCCAGCGGCGACGTCAACCAGGACGGCGCCGTCGATGGCGACGACTTCTTGGCCCTGCAAAGGAACTTTGGCGGCGGCAACGGACGTCGTGCGGTGCTTGACGCGGGCGACGCCGATTTCGACGGCGACATCGATGCCGACGACCTCATGATATGGCGGGTCCAATACGGCGCCGGTCCCGGACTTGCTGCGTCGTCGGCCAGCCGCATTCCTGAACCGACAGCCGTCGCCCTGGCGCTGATCGGGTGCGTTTGCCTCTCTCGCCGACTTCGGCATCCATGGAGGACTTCATAACATGCGATCCTGCAGACCGCGGACCGCGCGCGGCTTCACGCTTGTCGAACTGCTGGTTGTTATCGCGATCATCGGCGTGCTGGTGGCCCTGCTTTTGCCGGCCGTGCAGGCGGCCCGCGAGGCGGCGCGCCGCTCCCAATGCGTCAACAACGCGAAGAACATCGCCCTGGCCGCCCTGAACTATGAGGGCGTGTTCAAGCGTTTTCCCGTCGACGAGGATTACAGTCAATACAGCGGCGTGCGGTGCGAACAGGTGGGCTCGAATCCCCTGGCGTTGGGTCCCGCCGGCGGGACCGCCCTCAGCCGTTGTCCCAATATCCCGGCGAGCGAAGATCGCGAGCGCCAACGGCAGCGACTGCATGGGGGCGGCTGGATCGTCCATATTCTGCCGCAGTTGGAGGCCCAGGCGCTGTACGACGCTTTCGCCGTCGTGCTGGAGAATGAGCGCGCACACTGGCGCGCCCGGCGGACCGGCTTTAACCTCAACGAACCGGCGTTACGCACCGCGATTGGCACGCAGCCGCCCGTGCTCGTCTGCCCGTCAGACGAAGGCGGCGGACTGCGGGACGATCAGTTTCCCTTCTCCAGCAGCGACGTCCAAGGACAACCGGTTCTCGTCGCGACCACCAACTACAAAGGCAGCGCGGGCGACTGCGGATTCGAGTCTCAACCGCCGCACCGAGACGCCATCTGGCACTCCGGGATCACCGCCTACGCCGCGGAAGACGGGCCCGGCATCTTCTGGCGGTATTCCTATCTGAGCGGCGGCACAAAGCTTAAGCAGATTGCTGACGGCGCGTCCAACACCTTCTTGCTGGGCGAAGCTTCGCCCGAGGACGGCAACAGCCCCGCCTGGTCCAGTGACGGCGACTGGGCGACCGCGGGCATACAACTCAACTGGCAATGGCAGACTGACGGCGCGTGCCAGGACAACAGCGGCAACCTGAATGCGGGGCTCGGCACCTGCTGGCCCAATATGCGCGGATTCCGAAGCAAGCACCCCGGCGGCGCCAATTTCGCGTTCTGCGACGGCTCCGTCGAGTTCATCACTGACTCCATTGACCATTTGACCTATCGGGCGCTGGCGACGAAAGCGGGCGGCGAAGTCGCCAGTCGTCGTTAAACCCGGGCCAGGCGTATGGCGCCAATCATGCAGATTCCTCGAAACTTCGTCGTGATGGCGTGCGCGGCAATCGCTGCGGGCTGCAACAGTTCGCCGTACGATGCAACCGTCACGGGAACGGTGACATTGAACGGCAAACCGATTGGACCGGGCGTAATTCAGTTTGTACCCTCGGGGCGCAGTTCCAATCCATCCACCGGGGCAATCGCCGTGAACGGCGCGTATGAACTGAAAACCAGCAACGCCGTTGGCCTGCCGCCGGGCGCGTACGACGTGACGGTGGCCGTGTATGACCAGCCGGTACTCAATCCGGGCGAACGGGCTCCGCCGGGGAGCGCCCCTTTGCGGACCCCGGAAAAGTACCTGTCGGTGGAGACGACCGACTTGCAGTGTGAAGTCCAGGCGGGTGCGAACACGATTGACATAAAGTTGACGTCCGATGACGGTTAGGCGAACGCCCATGCCGCCGAGGCGGCGGCGGGGAGGCAAAACACACGAAACGCTCTGCACAACGCTATGCCACGCGCAGTGCAAAGCGCCCCAAGAGTAGGTGACAACTGCGTCAGGTCGGGTTACTTTGAAGGCAAGCGGAATGCGAACTGATGATTCTGCTGCCGAGTTTTTTCTTTTCTGAGGGTGATCTCATGATGTACAGAATGGCAATGATTCTGGCCGCCTTGGCGATGTTCGCTCGAGGCGGCGACGCGACAGCGCAATCTGTCTTGTTCGATTTCGAAAGCGGAGGCGACCAAGGATTCGGCGCCAAGTTCAGCAACGACGCTTCCGAAGAGTTCCCGATTGTCAACATCGGCGGCAGCATGCGGATGGAAGTGCTTCGCAACGGAGATTTCCAGGAAGCCGATCGCAGCGGCAGCGACAGTCCTTATCTGGACGCCTTCAACGCCGCCATGGCGAACCCGTCCGCCTACCGAATCAGCTACGACTGGTACGTCGACACTTCACTATCGCCCGGCAACTACGGCAGCTTTCTGCAACTGGGCACGTACATCAACGGCGGCCAAGGCAGCTTTCCGTACGTGCAGGACTTTCCCGACACCGGCAAAGACGTCGAGTTAGACGGCACCCAGCTCGCCAGCGGCAATGTTTTCTCGGGCACGGTCTCCGAGACGGTAACCGAGAAGTATGGCGGCCCGCTCAACGCCGACTTCCTCAACGCGCCGTCTCAGCGGCTGGGATTCATCATCAACGGCGACGGCGTCGACGCGAAGGTGTACTTCGACAATATCCGCATCGAGCCGGTTCCCGAGCCGACGACGCTGGCACTGGTCGGTCTGGCGCTGCCGGGCATCGCCTTGCTCGCGCGTCGCCGCGGCTGAAGCCAGCCCGCGTTCCACGCGCCGACATTCTCGCGAAAAGCACAGCGGCGGCTCGCCGAGCCGCCGCTGTCTCGCTTTGACGAACTTCACTGTCATGGTTTACTTGCGTTCGCGCCGCCGGTTCTCTCGCACGTCGACAACCTTCGGCGTCTGTCTGGCAATCGTCATTCCAGCGGCCACCTATGGCGCCGAGCTCTTGCTCTCCGACTTCAACGGCGCCGGTTTCAACTACGCCTTTGGCGGATTCAGCCAAACGACCGGTCCGACGGCCGTGCGACTGAACAGCCAGTTGAACGATTCCGGCGGCGCCGGCATCTCGCTGTCGCCGAATCTCGATCTGGCGCCGTATGGAGAGAGCCGCTTCGTCGTCGACATGATGACGAATCCCGGCAACGGGATTGACGCCTTCGATTTGGAATTGATCGATTCCGTCGGCCGCACCGGAAAGTGGCGCCTGAACGTGTCGACGCTTGCCGAGGGAGTCCCCAGTACGCTCGTCTCGGCGACCACGCTCAACAACCCGACGCACGGGATTGGCGACTTCATGAATCTCGACCTCGGCAACATCGTCACCTGGCAGGTGCTGGGGACCTTCAGCTCGCCGAATCCCTTCGATATGAGCTTCGACCGCGTCGCGATCTCGGACGATGTCGCCGGCCCGCCTGCCTATCCCGGCGCCGAGCCGGACGCAGCCTGGCGAGCCGAAGCCGCCACGCGCATCGCCGGCAACCGCATGGCAAATCTCCAGATTAACGTCACCGACCTGCTGGGCAACGCCCTCTCGGGGGCCACCGCAGCGGTGCGCATGCAGAAACACGAGTTCGGATTTGGCTCGGCTGTCGCCGCATATCGGCTCCGCGATGACAACCCGGCCCATGCCGCGTACAAACAGAAGGTCGCGGAGCTGTTTAACCTGGCCACGCTCGAGAACAACCTCAAGTGGCCGCCCTGGGAAGGCGAATGGGGCCCCAGTTTCACCCAAGCGGGCGCCCAAAACGCCGTGCAATGGCTGGCCAACCGCGGCATCGACGTCCGCGGACATGTGCTCGTATGGCCTGGCTACGACAACCTGCCGCAGACGGCCAAGACGATCCTGGACGGCGCCCCGCTCAACGCGACCGAACAGCAACTGCTTCGCGATCTCATCGCGCTGCACATCGCCGACATCGGCGGGACGTTTGCCGGTCAGCTGACGGCGTGGGACGTGGTGAACGAAACCCGCAGCAACCGCGACGTGATGGACAATCTCGCCGAAGGCGATCTGGCCATGGTCGATTGGCTCATGCAGGCCCAAGCCGCCGATCCGCAGGCGAAACGCTATCTGAACGACTTCAACATTCTCAACTCCGGCGGCGGCACGAATACGTCGAATCAACAGCTCTACTTTGACACGCTGCAGTTTTTGATTGACAACAACGCCCCTGTCGACGGCGTGGGGTTTCAAGCTCACTTTTCGCAAGACGACCTGACCGGGCCCGAACAGATCTGGGAAATTCTCGATCGATTCGCCCAGCTCGGTCTCGACATGCAGATCACTGAGTTCGACGTCAATACAACCGACGAACAACTGCAGGCCGCCTTCACGCGAGATTTTCTCACGGCCGTGTTCGCCCACGAAGGCATCGACGACTTTGTGATGTGGGGATTCTGGGAAGACGCCCATTGGCGCCCCAATGCGGCCATGTATCGCAGCGATTGGTCGCTGAAGCCCAACGGGCAGGCGTACCTCGACCTGGTATTTGACGAGTGGTGGACCGATGAGGATCTCGCCACCGGCGCCGGCGGGTCGGTCGACGTTGACGGCTTCAAGGGCGAATACGAGTTGCTCATCTCCCACCAGGGCCAACAACAGGTTGTCACCGCAACGCTCACAGAGGGCGGGCTCACGATCGACGTTGCTTTGGCCGTGTTGAGCGCCGACTTCAGCGGCGATCAGCACGTCGACGGCGCCGACCTGTCCGCCTGGGCCGCTCAATTCGGCGCGTCGGCCCCTCAGAACGGCGGCGACGCCGACGGAAATCTACGGGTCGACGGAGCGGATTTTCTGCTGTGGCAACGCCAACAGGGCCTGTCTGCCGCTTCGATCGCGACCAGAGTTCCCGAGCCGGCCGGACGGACGCTGCTTGCGGCGGCACTGGCCACCGTAGGTGCGGCGGCCGGGATCAGCAGCGGGTCCCTCCGCACGCGCCGACTTCCAGACGGCGCCTGAATTACCCGGTGCAGTCACACGGGAGCTTCTGAAGCCGCTTGCGTAAATCGCCGGCGCCGGGGACGCTAAAACGTCGCCGACCGCGGCCGGCAAGCCCCAGGCGTCAACGCATTGCACCCACGCGCTGGACAGCATGATCTTGGGCAGCAGACGGTTCTGCTGAGCATTGGTCACCGGCAACTGTCCGGCGTATTTGGCGACGTGGTGCAGAAAACTGACCGCCAGCGATTTGCCCGGCACGCCCTGATGGCAGGTCAGACAGGCGCCCTGTCGACTGATGTGCAGCTGTTCTGCGCGCGTCAACGCCCGCGAGAGACGAAAGTGATGCCCCACGGTTGCATCGTCCGCTCGCTGGAAGAGACTTTGGCAACGCGCTGAGGCGTGAAATCTAGGAGAAGACCTCAGCGAATTCGATTCGACCGCAACTCAGGTCGATCGCGGTAGGGGCCGCCGGAAACGGCAGAGAGAGTTCTCACGCGTGGTTGACGATCGAGACCTGGCGATCCGCAAAAAAGAAGCCGCCTCGCCGGCGGAACGTGGAACGTGCGCACTTGTACCGAGGACTTGACGTCCCCATGGCAGTCGCCGCCGCGCTTTACGCTCGTGGCTTCACCGCAGTGGCCGATGCAACCTCCGTCGTAGCGCGAGTTCTGATTTCCGCATGGGTCTCCACAACCTCGAATACTTTCCAAGTCGCGACCTGTCGTGGAATCTGTCGCCTTATTGCATGTGTCAAACGCCTGGCGACAAGACCACGCCGAGTGCGCGCCGATGGGAAAGCGGCCGACGAGCGGGGGCTATGCCGAGGCGGCAAAGCGCGAGATCGGGACATCTGGCCCTCGCCAAGCCAGCGTGTCTCCCGGGCTGCAGCTATTCAGCCAACGAGTCGGCAGCCACGCTGCGTACGAGGACGCGCATTTGATCGACAGACTCGGTTTGCATCGTGATTCGAAGGGTATGCCGATCGGGGGAGATCTCCAACAGCTCGGCATTTTTGTCGGGGATTGATTCCAACCCCCGTTCGGGATGTTGGCAATGGAGCGACCACGGCGAGCCAAATAGGTCGTTGGTCGCATTGAGCTTATCGGAATCCGCGACGATCCCCAGTATCTCGCCTTCAAAGATGACTGTGCCTTCAACCGCATGCCGCTTGCGGGCTGGCGCCGAGTGAATGAGATAGCAATCCACCCGCTCACCGGCTGGCAGCCGCCCGTCGATGTCGCCGAATTGCACGTGGCGTCCCGTCGTCGCGCAATTGACCGACAAATCGTAAGGCAAGGTGAAATTGCAGCGTTCGAGAAACACGTAGGCCCGATTGTCGCCGCGGAAACCGGTGGGTCCCAGAGCCGGCGGATGCTTGGCGCGAAACGCGATCCGCGGCGAAGTTCGCACGAATGCCGATTCTCTTCCGCTGGCTTGCAGGCCAGATTCACCGCCAGCGGCTACCACGGCAATTTCGCCGGCGCCAAGCCGCGTGGCGCGATCGTCGCTCAGCGCCGCCGCTTCGACAACGCCTTCCAGTACATGCAAATTCGTGGTCCCGTCGTCGTCGACCTCGACGCGGAAGCTTGTGCCCAAGTCGACGACGTGCATCGTCGGCGTGTTCACGATGAACCCGCGGGCAGCGACTGGCACGTAGGCCAAGCCGGATCCGCTCTCCAACTGACAGCGGCCAGGACCATCCAGACGAAATCGGGCCGGCCCCTCGATCTTCATGACCGCAGCGCTGCGAAACGCAATCTGCACCGCGCCTGCTTCCAGTTCCAGCCATTGCTTGCTTAGCGCCTGGCCCAACTCGCAATGCGAGCCGCTTTTCCAGAGGGCGTCGTTGGCCGCCACGAGCGTGCCGTAGGATCGTGGCCAGACCGCATAGCCAAATGCTGCGATCAGCAGGGCTGCCGCCAGGGCCCACCAAGCGCGACGTCCCGCCGCCGCCAAGCGATCGGCCGTCAGTTGGGAAAGCCGCCCGGGGCGCGAGGGCTGAGCCGGCGTGGTCCGACGGTTGGGCTCCGACGGCGGAGCGGCGAGCCCCGCAATCACGTCGGAGGGATGCATGGCGAGTGCCTCGCCAAGGCGCGCGACGTCGGACGCTTGCATCCGCGCGTACAACTCGTCCAGCGCCGCCTCGGCCTGCATCATTCGCAAGTACTCGCCGTGCAACTCAGGTCGTTCGGCCAGAAGTGCGGCAAGTTCGGCGAACTCCTGATCGTTGGCCGTCTGATCGATGATCTGAGAGAGCAATCGGCGAAGGCGCCGCACTCCGTTGTCGTCGGTATTCATGACGCCGCAGGTCCTTCAAGCTTTTTATGGATGCAATCAACAAGCGTCGATCGCAACCGGTAGAGGATCGACGAAATGGCCGCGGCGGACTTGCTCGCCGCGGCGGCCATCTCTGCCACCGATCCGCCCGGCGAATACCGTTCGCGGATCAGGGCTTGATGTTCGGCCGAGAGCTGTTCAAGGCACGTTTCCAGAGCGTCCACGCGCTGATCGGCATGGGCGGAAGCTTCCTCGGCGTGCTTAGCGAGCGAAGCCAGGACCTCGTCGTCGAACAGGAGTCGGTCGCGAGTTCGACGACGTCGATCGGCGAGCACCTCAAAGTACGCGACGCGGCACGCCCAGGCGCCGAAATTCGTGCCCGGCTCAAACTCCGCCTTCTTTTCCAGGAGCACGAGATTCGTCTGCTGCAAAATGTCACGAGCCCGCTCTTTGTCGAAAACGACTGACAACACGTAGGCGTACAGTCGCCGCTGGCAGGCGATCATGTCCATCACAAATTGATCGTCGCTGCCCATTGCGCTGACAGTTTCATCCGGCGTCCAGCCCTGTTGCCGCGGTCCAAGCCGAGCGTAGCCGCCCGGCTTCCTCGCCGCACCACTAGACTCCGCAACGAGCCTCAGATCTCGCAAGAAAAGCACGCAAATGCCAAATCTCAACCCCGGCTGATCGACCGCGTGGCAGCGCGTCACTCTGCCCTCTGTTGAGAAGAGCTTTGTGGGTTCAGTTCCACTGGTCGCGCGACGCCGTCGCGAGTAACACAGCCGCCGGACGCCCCAGCGGCCCGCTGACTCGTCGTAAACAATTGCAGGCAAGTCGTTTGCGTCGAATTGGATGCGAGCTGGCCGCTTTTTTCTGCAGCCAGGCGCGACAGATAGTGATCGCTTTGCGGAGTGAGATAACATAGACCTGCGCGCGGATGCCGTGGCTCGGGGCGCAGGTCTGCTGCAATCTCATCGTGCGAATCCAGGCCACGGCCCCGTGTCGTGACTTCTGGCTACACGCGCTTTCTCTTCGTCCGTACCTGCTTTCCATGTCTGCTGTTGCGCGGCACATGTCCTGGCGTCATCTTGCCTGTGGCACGCCCAGGCGCCTAGCGCCGCGCGCTTTCACGCTGATCGAACTGCTGGTGGTGATTGCCGTCATCGGCGTGCTCGTGTCGCTGCTGCTGCCGGCGGTGCAAACAGCGCGGGAAGCGGCCCGCCGCACGGCTTGCCTCAATAATCTCAAGCAGTTGGGCGTGGCACTGCAGAATTACCATTCGCAGCACAATCGCCTGCCGCCCGGCAACGAGGGCCATCGCGACCCCAGCAAACCGTTTACGCCGTTTGTGGTCTACATCCTCCCCCACCTGGAGGAGGGCAATCGATTTCAGCTCTATGACTTTCATCGTGATTGGAACAATCAACTCCCCGAGGTGACGACGCAAATCAACGGTCGCATTGCCGTGTATCAATGTCCCAGCGACGACGGTTACGTGATGTGGGAAACCACCGAGGACACGTTCCTCGACCATAAGGGCAACTACGGGCTGAACTGGGGACAATATCGCTACACGGACCAGGTCGACAACGGCCGATACAATACGACCGACGACGGCCGACGGGCGCCGTTCGCCGCGGGCTATGGCGCCCGCTTCGCTGAGATAACCGACGGTTTGTCGCAAACATTGGCCATGCTGGAAATGCTGCAGGCCCCGTCGGAACCGGGCAATCCGGTGGATCGCCGCGGGCGCGTGTGGAATCATGTGCCAGGCTGCTATCAGATCTCGACATTCCTGGGACCCAACAGCCGGGACGGCGACCGCACGCTCTGCTGGGACCGCCCCGAATCGAACCTCCCTTGCCGAAGTTCCAGCACGATCGAGGACTTGATGTTTCTGGGCTCGCGGAGTCGGCATCCAGGGGGCGTGCAGGCGGTCCTGTGCGACGGAGCGGCGGTTTTCTTTGCCAATGACATCGACCACGAGACTTGGCAAGCGCTGGCCAGCAAGGACGGCGGCGAAACGCCGTAAGACCCGCCAACAGCACCGCTTCGGCGGTTCCGGGCATGCGCCGCCCGATCAGCGTCAACGAAAGAGGGGGCAGTTTTTTGGGGAATGGCCGACAGATTTCCTGCCTGCAGAGGAGTCTACATTCCAGCGAGCGGGCCGAGCTTCACACCACCTCGCCCCTGTCGCTACGAACTGCTCTTTCAGGAGGTCTGCAGGTGGATTCTCAAGCGAAAACTCGCGCTGGTCGCCGACGCACCGGCTTCACGCTGGTCGAACTGCTGGTCGTCATTGCGATCATCGGCGTGCTGGTCGCGCTGTTGCTGCCGGCCATTCAGGCGGCGCGAGAAGCGGCACGGCGTGCTCAATGCACCAACAACATGCGGCAGCTTGGCATCGCGCTGCAGAACTATCACTCGTCCAACAAGCAGTTTCCGCCCGGCGATCTCGGGTATCGCAAGCCCGAGGACATCCGCGTCAACCGGGCGTCGAATATGTCGCCCACGGACCCGGGGTTCATTCCGTTCACGCCGCACATCGTGTTCATGATGCCGTTCTTGGAAGAGGGAAACCGCTTCAATCTCTACAACCGCAAGCTTGACTGGGACAAGCAGGACCTGTCGATCCTCGATTCCATTGGCAGCCCCATGCCGACCTACCAATGCCCCAGCGACGAAGGGCAACGGATGGAAGCGACTCTCGGCGGCCCCGCGGGGTCGGTCAACTTCAAGGACCATAAAGGGAACTACGGAGTGTGTTGGGGCAGTTTCGCCTACCTCGATCAATTCGATCAGTCAGTCTACCCGGGGCAAACAAACCAGAACGCGTTCACCGCCGAGGACCACTATCGGGCCCCGTTTGGCACGGGCTGGGGCGCCCGGATTGGTCAGATTACCGACGGCACGTCGAACACGCTTGCCATGCTCGAGATGATTCAAGCCCCCTCGGAACAGGGCGCCGTCGATCGCCGGGCACGGATCTGGAACCATATCTCGGGCACCTACCAGATCAGCACGCAATTGCCCCCCAACTCGGACGACAAGGACCGCACCGTTTGCGCACATCGCCCCGAACTCGGATTGCCCTGTACGAACTCCGGCATTGAGAACACCGCCTTTATCTCCTCGCGGAGTCGTCACCCCGGCGGCGTGAACGTTGTCCTGTGCGACGCGTCCGTTCACACCGTGGCCGACGATATCGATTTGAACGTGTGGAAAAACCTGAGCACCATCGACGAAGCGAACATGGCGACGTTGCCGTAGGGGCGTACGTCGCAAAAAAGCAGATGGCGCATGCTCTCGTCGCTTATCGCAAACTGCAGACTCGCTAAGGAAACTCTTCGATGAATAAACTGCATTGCCTCCTCTTTACTTCGGTCGTCTTCGTTGCGGCCTGCGTGCGGCCTGCGTGGGCACAGACCGTCATCTACTCCGATTCCTTCAATCGCACAACCGGCAGCGGCGATCCGAATTTTCTCCCCGCCGATCCCGACAATTTCTCTGATTGGGGCATGAACGATAACGCGATGGGCGGAACCGTGCAGATGGCCTATTTCGTCGGGCCGGAAGGTCGCAGCGGAGGAGCCAACCAAGTGACCGACGGGAGCGTCGCCACGATGATTGCCGGTGGGGGCATGTTCGACTTCGACGTCACGACGGTCGCTCCGGGAGGATTTACGGTGGCCTTCGAATTCAATCGCTTCCACCCCATCAATCCGGGGACGGGCAACGGATTCATTGCCATGGGCTTGGGGCGAACTGCTCCGGAAGACGCGACGACGTATGGGCCGCTGGGAGCACTGAACGGCTCGGACTTTGCGATTCTGTTCCAGCAGGGAGTCGACGCGAATGTTGGCAACACTCAATTCTTTCAAGACGACGACGGGACTGGCAGCAATTTCCTGCCGGGAACAGCTGCGACCGGTCCGCTGGACTATGGCGACCCGACAGCAACGCACGCGGTGTTGCTGACCATGACGCCTGCCGTGGCGGGCGCCTATGGCGACGCTGACGTGATCAATTTCACGCTTGAAGTGGACGGATCTGCGTCTTTCAATTCGTCCGTTCTCGGCGGCGACGACTTCGGGCGGTTGGCATTCAGTGCCAACCCGTTCGTCCATCGCTACATCGACAATCTCGTCGTGACCGCACTTCCGTTCACGGCGGTTGACAACGCCGATTTCAACGGCGACACGCAGGTCGACGGAACCGATTTCCTCATCTGGCAGCGTGGCTTTGGGACCGGCGCGACGCTGGCCGAGGGCGACGCGAACAACAGCGGCACGGTCGATGGGGCTGATTTGGCGATTTGGGAGTCGCAGTTTGGCACGGGAGCCGTCGTCGCGACTGGCTTCGCCGTGCCGGAGCCCGGGGCGATCGTTTTGACCGTGGCCGGCGTGGCGGGGGCATGGGTCGTCGGTCGGCGCCGCCGCTGAGCCAGCGCCTTGCTCATCGTGCGCCGCGCGGCAACATGCGGACTTGCGGACGCGCTGCCGCAAGCAGAGAAGCGGCAACCTGTTGAACTTCTTTTCTTCCTTGAATTCTGGAGTCATGTCTCATGAGTCGACAACGTGGTTTCCTGATCCTGGGGCTCTGTTTGCTTGGAGGATGGCTTGCCGCACCAGCATCGGCTGCTGTCTTGTTTTCCGATTCGTTCAATCGCGTGGAAGGCAGCAGCGACACCAATGGCAAACCAGCCGATCCCAGCAACTTCTCCGCCTGGGGAACAAATGACAACGCCCTGGGCGGCTCGAACACCGCTGCCTGGATCGTTGGTCCCGATCGCGGCGGCGGCGCCAACGGCGCCACGGACGGTTCGGTCGCCTCGACAATCGAAGGTCTCGCTCGCACCACCTACGATGCCGTCGCCGACGCTCCCAATGGGTTCAGCGTGGCCTTCGACTTCAATCGCTTTCATCCGCTGAATCCGGGCACGGGCAACGGCTTCCTAAGCGTCGCGCTGGGGTTCGACCCGACGGCCAACCCCTTTGGGTCCGCGGCCAACACGGGGAACTCTCAGTTTGCCTTGCTGTTCCAGCAGGCGGCCGGCGGCAATACGGGTAACACGCAGATCTTCGAGGACGGCGCCTTCACGGCCGGCACGTCCGCAGGCGGCGTCGGCCCCATTGACTACGGCGACCCGACCGCGACGCATTCGGTGCTGATGACCTTCATTCCTGCTGTGCCAGGAGCTTACGGCGACAGCGATACGATCAACGCCTCGGTGAGCATCGACGGCAGTACGCCGTACGCATTCAGCGTGCTGGGCGGCGCCAATTTCGGCACGGTCAGTTTCAGCAGCAATGGGTTCGTGCATCGCATGTATGACAACGTCGTCATCAGCAGCGTGCCCGAACCAACAACGGTGCTGCTGTCGTTTCTGGCCGCGTTGGCATTTGTGTGCGTTCGCTGCAGACGACGATAAGCGGTTTGCCAACGGGGGCAGCGGCATGCCGTGGGCGGCGGCCCGCACGGGCGGGCCCCGCCTTTTCCTGATTTCAACCGGCTTGCTGCCCACGCCCCATGCACGGCAGATGTCTCGTCGAGGGGCTGTCCAATGTGCGGCGGTCCGCCAGCCAAGAGAATACGAAAAACGTCCGATCAAAAAGTATGTTGGCCAGACTGATTATTCTGCGAATTGTCGTCGCTGTGGGCGCCGTTGGGGGCTGCGCGGCGGCAACTGCGACGTCGGCCGCAGCGGAGAGCGAACCGCCGCGAAACTTTGTCTTCATCCTGGTCGACGATCTCGGCTGGCGGGACGTGGGTTGTTTCGGCAGCACGTTCTACGAGACTCCGCACATTGACCAACTCGCCGCCACAGGGGTCGCCTTCCCGAACGCCTACGCCTCGTGCCCGGTTTGCTCGCCGACGCGGGCGAGCGTGCAGTCAGGCAAGTACCCGGCGCGGCTCAACCTGACCGCGCACGTTGGCGCCCCGCAGCCTGAACAGTGGAACAAGCCGACGCCGCTCAAGCCGGCGAAGTATCTGCCCTACCTTCCGCTGGATGAAACGACGATTGCCGAGGCGTTGCATGACGCCGGGTACGCCACGTTCTTCGCTGGCAAGTGGCATCTCGGGCATGCCGATCGTCATTGGCCGGAGTACCAGGGGTACGACGTTAACGTGGGCGGCTGGGCGCAGGGCGGCCCCTTTGGCGGCAAGCAGTACTTCTCGCCGTACGGCAATCCGCGGTTGCCCGACGGCCCGCCCGGCGAGCACCTGCCCGATCGGCTGGCCAACGAGACTGTGCGGTTCATCGAGTCGCACAAACACAAACCGTTTTTCGCGATGCTGTCGTTCTACTCCGTGCATGTGCCGCTGAACGCTCGCGAAGACTTGCGACAGAAGTACGCCCGCAAGCGCAATCCGTTTGGCGAGACGCCGACGCCCATTTGGGGGCTCGACGGCGACAGGCGGGTGCGCTTAATCCAGGAGCATGCCGTATACGCGGCGATGGTCGATGCGATGGATCAAGCTGTGGGCAAGGTGCTCGCATGCCTGGAGAAACAGGGCCTCGCCGAGCGAACGGTTGTCGTCTTCACCTCTGACAACGGGGGACTGTCCACAGGCGACGTGGCCATCTCGGCTGACCAAGGCTGGCCGACGAGCAACGCGCCGCTTCGGGCGGGCAAGGGTTGGCTGTACGAGGGCGGGATCCGCGTGCCCTTGATTGTGCGAGCACCTGGCGTGCAGACTGCGTCGATGAACGAGCGAGTCGTGACCAGCACCGACTTCTATCCCACGCTTCTGGAGCTAGCCGACCTGCCCACGATGCCGCAACAGCACGCCGACGGTCGATCGTTTGTCGGCGCCCTCCGCGGCGAAGCGGAGCCGCGCGGGCCGGTCTATTGGCACTACCCGCATTACAGCAATCAGGGAGGGACTCCGGGGGCGGCCGTGCGCGACGGGCCGTGGAAACTCATCCACTGGTTCGACGACGACCGCGTTGAGCTTTTTAACCTGGAGGATGATGTCGGAGAGGAGCACAACGTGGCCGCCGAGCAGGAGCAGATCTGCGGCCGGATGAAGAAGGATCTTGACGAATGGCGAGCCCAGATCGGCGCGGCCATGCCCACCACAAACCCCGCAGCAGCGGTAGGCATCGACTAAGCGGCGGCTCTCCTCGGCGAGTTCGGCAACGGACATGTCGCCAGGACGCCGTTTGACTTGCGACGAAGTCAAACCTGGCAGGCGCCGCGAACGTCACGCTTTGCGTTCGTCTCGCTGTTGACGCATTTCGCAATGGCGTTGTTGTGGACACTGGAAACCGCAACGCGCTGAACGTCTACGAGCACGCGGGGGGCCATCGCGCATAACGAATATGGGGAACGGAATGTTGCATTCCACGAGCGCACCACGGATCGGCCGCTGCCTGCTGGTGTTGGTTGCCATGACTCCGGCAATTGAACCGCTGGCCGCCGCGGGCGCTGAGCCGGAAGCATTCGCCGTGGCCAAGTGGATCGCCCCGGCACGAGCGGCCGATCCGCAGCGCGAACTGCCGCTTTGCCGGAAGGAGTTCCAAGCGCCGGAGGCATTTGATCGGGCAGCGCTTCGCATTGTCGGCCTAGGGGACTACAAGCCGTCGCTCAACGGCGTACCGCTGACAGGTACGGGGATCAACCAACCGTGGTCGCAGTACGAGAAGACCGTCTACTGGCGCGAAATCGACGTGACTCAGCACGTTGTTCCGGGCGTCAATTGCCTGGGCGTGATGCTGACCAATTCGTTCTGGCACAACGAGAATCCGCCGGCCGGGCGCTACAACAAGCAGGGGCCGCAGCGCACGGCCGACGAGCCTTTCATGCTGCTCGCCGAAGTTATTTTCTCCCGGGGCGGCGAGGTCGTCCGGCGCTTTGGAACAGACGACACGTGGCGGAGCGCCGCCGGACCGATTCTGTTCGACCACGTCTTTGCCGGCGAAGATTTTGACGCGAGAAAGCGCCAGCGGGGGTGGGACACGGCGGGCTTCGACGTTCGCGACTGGCGGCCGATGCGAATTGCCTCCCGGCCGCCGGGTGCGCTGCGCGCCCAACACTGGCCGCCAATCGAAGTCGACGGGCACTTCGATCCCTCAACGATTCGCGAGGCGGCGCCGGGAGTCTGGTTATACGCCTTTCCGCAGAACTGTTCTGCTCAAATCCGCGTTGCCGTCAGCGGTGGAAAGCCGGGCGATCGCATCACGCTCCGCTGCGGGGAGCATAAGGATTCCGACGACCGGCTCTACGGTCACTACGTGGTTGATTGCCACATGACCGCGGACGGTGCGGCGTGGCGCCACCAATGGAACTCGTTTTATCTGGGCATGCAGTTCGTCGAAGTCACCGGCGCCGTTCCTGCGGGGCAGCCCAACCCGCAAGGGCTGCCAGTGATCGATTCCTTGACGCTTCAACATGTGCGGACTGCTCTGCCGGAGGTCGGTTCGTTTGAGTGCTCCAACGACCGCTATAACGACGCCCATCGCCTAGTCGACTGGGCGATGCGGTCAAACATGAACCATGTGCTGACCGATTGTCCGCACCGCGAAAAGTTGGGCTGGCTGGAGACGGTGTATCTGATGGCTCCTAGCCTTCAATACCGGTACGACTGCCGCGCTTGGTTCGACAAGATCCTCTGTGACATCCGCGACGCCCAAGAGCCAAGCGGTCGCGTTTTGACCGTCGCGCCGAGCTATCCGGCCGGTCGCTTCCCGGGCGACTTCAACTTTACCGTGGAATGGGGCGCTGCGGCCGTCCTGCTGCCGTGGCATCAGTACGAATGGTCGGGCGACAGACAAACGTTGGCCGAGAACTTTGGCATGATGCGCCGTTTCGTCGATTTCGTCGAATCGATCGCTCACGAAGACATCGCCCCAGGCGGGCTCGGCGATTGGTACGACTACGGTCATGGCGAACCGCCGGGGCCGTCGCGATTTACCTTACCAGAACTGTCGGCAACGGCGACGTGGGCGATGTGCACGCGGACAGTCGCGGACGCCGCCCAGGAATTAGGAAGAGACGACGAGGCACAACGCTACCGCGCCTTGCATGCGCGCATTGCCAAAGCGTTCGAGCACCGCTTTCGCGATCAACAAACGCAGCAACTGACGCATCGCGGAAGCCCACAGACGACCCATGCGCTGGCGCTCTGCGCCCAACTCGTTCCACGCAGCGAGCGTGATCGGCTGGTGTTCGGCATCGTGGACGATCTGCGACAGCGCCACTGGCAGCAAACGGCTGGCGACATCGGACACGTCTACTTAATTCGGGCGTTGGCGACCGCGGGGCGGTCCGACGTGTTGCATCGGGTCTACGACCGGGGCGGCCCCGGCACCTACGCCGGCGTCGCCGCCAAGGGGCTCACGTCGCTGCCGGAGACCTGGGACGCTCGGATGGACGGGTACCAATCGCTCAACCATTGTATGTTGGGCCATGTTATCGAATGGCTCTATGGATACGTGGGAGGCATTCGCCAGCGTCCGGGAACAGTCGGCTGGCGGGACGTCGTCATTGCCCCGCAGCTTGGCCAACTCAGCCATGCAACGACGAGTTTCGTGGCGCCGACAGGGCGCATCGCGAGCCGCTGGCAAGTCGTCGATGGCGAGTTTCGACTCGTCGTCGAGATTCCGCCTGAAGTTGAAGCCGTCGCCGTGCTGCCGTCGGGCAGGAGCCAGCGGCTCGCCTCGGGCGTCCATCAATTGCGCGAGCAACTTGCGGCAGATGGGAGTATGGAAGCAACGCCCGGCCAGCGCTAACCTCAGGGGTGGCGCCGCATGCTCCCAAGTTGCATGAAGCGTCGCATCCTAGCGATCGATACTTAACCCTCGTGCCCAGTTTCTTTGGCGGAGCAGCGATTTCGGTCGCTTGTCAGCCAGCAATGCGATCAGTGAGGGCATTTTCCGTCAATAAGCAGGGCGTCTTTGCGCCATCGGTTGGATCAGTTTCAGCAAGTTAGCCGCCCTGCAAAGTCACAGAGACGTCCCACCGGCGGCGAGACCTCCGCAGCTAAGTGGACGAGCCCCGTCGCATCGCTTTAGTCGCTTCGGCAGGGCGAAACGCCTCGGAGTCGATCCTCTCTGGAAACCACTCGGCGTAGTCTTCGTGCTCTTCATGTTTTGGGTCAGCGAGCACATCCAGCAGGCGTGCTTAGCCCCACACGCCGCCACAGTCTTCTGGCGGACAGGCTCGCTCCTCCTCCAAACAGCTTGGCGGCTTCCTGCCCCGTGGTGGATCGACGATTCCTTCAAATTCCAACTCGTGTACCCAGTCGTCGCCAAAGTCGTATTCGGAAGTGAACTTCTTGACAGGCCGCGGCCGATCGAACAGGTCGCCAGATCGGCCTCGAACGAGTCGATCACGTTTGACTCGCCAAATCCGTCATCGAGCGTCTGGGGGTCGCCATACTGCTTGCGCTGCATCTCAAAGCGATGCAGGTGCGCGTTCTCCCTGCCCATCGCCGACTGAATCCACTGGTGCAAGTCGTCGAGCGATCCTTCGGGACCGAAAATCCGCCGCCAGATCGGTGGGTTGGAGTGGATGAGTGTGACCTTGAACTGGAAGGCGGCGGACATGCGATCCCTCTCAAGGTGAAAGACATAACTTTCGATTATGATCTCGCCGCTTCGTGAGCCAGCAAGCGACCTCTCGGCGCAAGGACCGCTGTACGACCTTGAGCCCGATTGGCGAAACGAATTAGCTTGGCCACGAAAGCGCGTAGCCGCACCGTCTCGCCGAGTTCGGGACCCGGGATTTACGCGAAGAGTCTGCCGTTGCGTAACGCACGTCCACAGCCCAGCCGGAAGGCGCCGTCCGGGCTAGGTGCTACGCCTGACGAAATCTCCGGCGACAGCACGGGCACTCGCCGTCGAATCTGTGCATCAGCGCAGTGAACGCCGTTGGCTGAGGCAGCGACATGATTGCCTTGAAGGCGAGCGGGGCACGATGGGCCTAGTGCCGGTACGTCACGCCGCCGACTGAATGCCCGAGAATCTCGATGGACGACTCCGGCACGTGCTCGTCGTAGTACGTCGCGCACGTCTTCCGCAGGTCCTTGAACCTCCACTGGCTGCGCGGCGTAGTCGTGCCCCCATGGTGCACTGATCAACGCCTCTCAAAACTCGCTGGACTTAAGTGGTCGGATGTCGATCTCGACAAACGCCTGATCACCCTGCAGGACGAAACGGGACGCGGTCAACCTACCCAATGACAGGAGGCCGCCGCGGACCTTGGCGAACCGGAAATCGGGGACAGCGAGTGAGTTTGGCACAGTTTCTGACCCAGTTGCCCTGTGCCAAAAAGAAGTGTCGTCGTAAGTGCTATTCTGTAAGCACTTACGACGACGTAAAGTCAGAGAGCGGAGAGGACAGGATTCGAACCTGCGGACCAGGTTTCCCCGGTCACCGATTTAGCAAACCGGCGCATTCGACCACTCTGCCACCTCTCCTGGTAGACGACCGCGGTCGGGTCAATCTCGTAGGATTCTACGAATTCGCGGCGGCGTTGCAAGGTCGCGCCGCGGGGGAAGTCCGCCCGGCAGGCCCGCCTGCGAGCGGCGATCAACTTGCCGCCGCGTTGACGGTCCGGTGGCCGTCCGCGATTACTCGGTCGGAAGCTGCTCGGCCTCGCGGAGCCACTGGTCCGCCAGATTGCTCTCGCCGAGTTTTTCGAGCATTTCGGCGGCCGCTTTGCGGTACTTCGGCTCGTTGCTGTCCTTCAGCACGGCTAGATTGAACATGTCGAGCGCCTTGCGGTACTCCTCCAGCGCGCGATTGGCCATGCCGGCGCGGTAGTAGTGTTCGCCATTGTCGGGCTCGACGCGGATGGCGTCGCTGAAGCTCCCCAGGGCTTTCTTGTACTCCTGAAGTTGCATGTAGGCGATGCCGCGGTTGACGTGCGCCAGGGCGAACTCGGGCGATTTGGCGAGCGCCTCGCCGTAGTAGTCGATTGCCGTGCGAAGATCGCCGTCCTTGAAATACGTGTAGCCGATCCACAGATAGACGCGGGGGTCGCGAAACCCGTCGCCCGTGGCGCCGGCTTGCTCGAAATCGCCGCGGGCCAGCTCAATCGAGCCCTGGTAGAACCACGCGATGCCGCGACGCAAGTAGGCTTCGACCACGTAATTGGCGTCTTCGCCCGGCGGCACGGCTTGGATAGCGCGGGTCAGCGAGTCAATTGACTTGAGATATTGCCCCAGCATCCGTTGGGCGATGCCGCGCAGGAACAGCGCGCTGCCGGATTCCGGGAAGCGGTCTTCGTATTCGGCCAGCACGGCGTTGGCGTCCGCGATGGCCTGTTCGAACGCTTCTTTCTTTTCTTGTTCGGTTTCGGCCTTATTGCCCAACTGCACCCACGTGTTGCCGCGGGTCAGAATCGCCGACACGTAGGTGTCGGGGTCGGTCATCTGCTTCGGCTCGTAGACGGCAATCGCTTGCGTGAGCGCCTCGATCGACTCCGGCAACTTCTCCTGGTACAGGAAGATGCTGGCCAGAGTCATGAAATTCTCGTGATTGCCCGGCTCGACCTCGCCCGCTCTGCGGATGTCGGCTTCGGCCGATTCAAAATCCTTGAGCATGGCATGAGCCAGACCGCGATCGCGGTATGCCCGGGCGTCCTCTTCGTTGGCGGCCAACGCTTCATCCAACAGGCGGATGCCGACCACCGGATTGCCGAGGTTGTTGACCGTCACGTGTCCAAGATTCGAAAGAATTTTGGCGTTGTTGCGATCCAGGTCCAGCGCGTTGCGGAAGTCGTTGATCGCCAGGTCGACCTGGCCGGTTTCCAGCAGCACCTCGCCGCGACCGTTGTAGGCCGCCGCCGATCGGGCGTCGAATTCGAGTGCGTCGGTATACGCAGCGGCTGCCCCCCGATAGTCCTCAAGCCCCTGCAGGGCGTCGCCACGGCCGATGTACGCGGCTTCGTAGGCGTCGTCGATCGCCAGCGCCGCGTTGAACTCGTCCAGCGCCCGCGAGTACTCCTCTTGCTCTAAGAGCACCTGGCCGCGCTGCAAAGCAGCTTCGGCATCGGGATCGCGAAACACGCCGGCGTCTTGGGCCGAGGCCACGTCGGCAGCCAACAGAGCGGCAGCGGACAACAACACGGCAACCAGACGAGCAGTGAACTTCATGGCGTCCTCGGACTTGACGACGGGCGCCGCGGGCGGCGGCGCGACTAGCTGTCAGCGAATGTGAGTCATGCAGCCCGTGCGGTCGACCTACGCTGAGCGGGGTCGCGCACCGGCGGACTTTGGTCCGCTTTATCGTAACACGGGGCTCGGCGCGCTCGCACGCAAATTGTCATCGCCGCCAGCGGAAAACCACGCCGTCTGGAGGGATTTTGCCGCCCACGCCGAATGGCACGACGGCGCCGATTGCGCCATGGTCACGCTAGGTTCGACTGACCGCAGCGCCGATGCCGTCGGGCGTCCGATTGAACGTGGACCACTGGTGCGGCACGACGTGACAGCTCGAAGATTCTCTAGCCCTTGGCGGCGTCCGCGAACATCTGTGCGGGCTGCTCATCGTCCGGCATGGCGACGGCGCGACGGCCATACGCTTTTCCGGTACGGGAATACTCCTCGGCGAAGCTCACGGCGAGTTCGTCGGTGAACTTGCGGGGCAGGGTCCGCTTCAGCACGCCGTGCTCGTAGATATGGACCTGGTGGTCTTCCTTCTCGGAAGGCTCTTCCGACTCGTCAGCCGGCGTCTCTGCTTCCTGGTTGTCGTCAGTCGACTCGTCGGCAGGCGCATCGCCCGTGGCGTCATCATCCTCGGCGACCGCCTCGTCCAGGTCCTCGGCCGGAGTCGCGTCTAGCTCCTCGGCGTCGTCCTCGTCTTCTTCGAACAGGTCTTCCTGTTTCTTGGGCGCTTTCTTGGCGGCCTTCTTCTTGCGCGGGGGGGCCTTCTTCTTGGGCGCCTTCTTCGCGGCGGGCGACTTCTTGGTCGACTTTTTCTTCTTGGGCGCTTCCTCCTCCTCCAGTTCGGAGTCTTCCGCCTCGTCGAGTTCATCCTCATCGACGAAATCGAAGTCGTCGGAGAACAAATCGTCGTCGTCGTAAGGCATCACGCTGACCCCGGAATGCGGAGGGGGGAAGAACAAACCCGCGGCAGAAAGCGACGCAGGAACCGTCGCGGCGGCCGCATGAGAAGCCGTAAGTATCGAGAGAGTCGGCGGTTCCGTCAACCGGGCCGAGCGGGATTTTTCGCCCGCCCTGCGACCGGCGTTGCCTGAGCGTTCGGCAGCCAATCACCGAGATTACCGGGTCGCCATCCGCTGCTGAGCGCGGGCTTCTACGGCCGAAATGGCTTGCTGCAACGCTTGGTCGGTCAGATCCATCGCGGCTGTCGCGGCGGCGTCGAGGTTGGGGCGGGCGACGGTGGTGCGGGCCGGATCGGCGCGGGGAACAATCACGTCGGGAGTGACGCCGGCTTTGCTGATCTTCTTGCCATTGGGCGAGTAGAACAGGGCCGTGGTCAGCCGGATGCCAGCCCCCGCGTACCCCAGCGGAAAGATGCCTTGCACCGACCCCTTGCCATAGGACCGTTGGCCGACAACCGCGCCGCGTCCGCTGTCCTTGATGGCTCCGGCAAAGATCTCGCTGGCCGACGCGCTGTCGCCGTCGATCAGCACGGCCAGCGGCACGCGCCAGGTGCCGCCGTAGTGGGCTTTGTAATCGAAGTCTTCCTGCGGGCTGCGACCGCGGGTGGCGACGATGTTGCCGTTAGTGATGAACTTGTCAGCGACCTCGACCGCCGCGGTGAGCAGCCCGCCCGGGTTGCTGCGCAGGTCGAGCACCAGCGCCCGCATGCCCTGCCGATGCAAATCCCACAGGGCGGCTTCCAACTCGCGGGCGGTCGTCTTCTGGAAGGCGGGAATCTTGATGTACGCGACGCCGGTTTCGGTCTTGGCGATTCGCACCCCTTCGAGCGCCGGGACGTCGACGTGTTCACGCCGCACTTTCAGCGATCGGCGGTCGGCCCCAGGCGTTTCGACGGTCACTTGCACGTAGGTGCCCTCGGCGCCGGTGAGGCGCGAGGCGGCCTGCTCGGTCGACAACTCAGCCGTCGAGCGGCCGTCGACCGCCACAATGCGATCGCCGTCGCGAATGCCCGCTCGCTCGGCCGGGCTGCCGGGAATGACATGCACGATCAATAGTGCGCCGTCGTCGGCTTTCAGCTCCACGCCGAGCCCGACGAAGTTGCCCTCGATTTGCGAGTACACGTCCCGCAACTGGTCGGCCGTGAGGTAACCGGAGTAGTCGTCCAGCCCGCCGGCAGCGGCGGTGATGAATTCCAGCACGGTGGCCGTTTGCGGCACGCCGGCGTATTGCTCGGCGGCGCGAGCGGCGTCGCCGGCCAGGGCGACCAGATCCTCGGGGGCGAGCAACTGCCGCCGGCTGAGCGCCTGGTAGACCGCCTGACGCACCTGGCCGATCTGCTCGGGCGTGACTTGCGTGTTGTTCGTCGCCTGGAAATCAACGTCGGCCAGCGCGATCTCGACCGCTACGGCGCCGCGGACGCCCAACTCGCGCCAGGGCGGCGTCGTCACGTAGTGCGTGTTGATCTTCCGTAGCAATTCGCCATACAGAGCGAGCGACTGCTGCGCTGACAGGGCCCGGATCGACTCGCGGAAGCTGCCGTCGGCGTACCGCCGCTCGAGTGCATAGTGCAGCTTGGCCAGATCCAGCCGCTGAGCGAGTTGCCGGTCTTCGGGAAACTCCCGGGCGGCTTCTTCGTAGTGGGCGACGGCGTCGGCCCAGCGGCGTTGACGCTCCAACTGCAGGCCCTGGTCGATGACGACGGCCACGCTGCCTACGGCCGGCACGGTGGCGGGCAGGGCGGCGGGTTCGGCGCCAACGGTCATCGTGGCGTTGCCTGGCGCCGCCGCGGCGACGCCAGAAACGGCGATCCATGCAATCAGTGCGAGACGCGGCGCAATGACCCGAATCTGCATCAGGGAGTCCATACCAAAGCGGGAGTGGGGAGGGGCGTCGCTTTGCGGGCGGCAACCGCCGCGTAGGTCCCCAGAGCGAGCGAATTTCAGGATGGATTCGCAAGCCCCGAGGCGGACCGAAAACGCGGAGGCAGTATCCGGGCCTGGAGGAATATAGGTCACGCTAGCGGTGCGGTCAAAAAAACGCCGCTAGCGTTTTTGATATTCCCGCCGGCCGGTCGCCGACACGACCGTTAGAGCCGTTGCGGCAACTCCCATCGGAGGTCAGCTGATAAGCAACGTGGCGCTGACGCCGATGAGTCGGGTTGTGCCGATCGCAAGGGCCAGCGTGTCGCGGGCTGATATCCCGCTTATGCCGCCGGCCGGGCGACTGTCTGAGAAGCATCCTGCTCGGAGAAACCGCCGCGTCTCGTCAGCGGTTGACTGCCAGTTGTACGCGACCGCCGCGGCGAAGGTTCGCCCGCTCGCCGGCCCCGTCAGTGCGCCGCTGCTGGCGCCGGTCGCAGCCGGGCCAAGTCGGCCGTCCAGCACTCGATGAGCGTCGCCTGGTTGGCGTTGCGATCGAGCTGCTCGGCGGCGGTGAGCGTGCGATCCATGGCCGCCAGCATGAACTCCACAGTTGCGCCGTCCTGCAAGTTGTCGCGCAGTCGCACCCGCCACGCTTCGGCCGTGAGGGTGAAAAGTCGGCGCAGCCGCGCACGCTTGGCTTCGGCCTCCTTGCCCGCGGCGTTGACGAACTGCAACACGTCGGTGCAGATTCGCGGCAAATCGAAGCGATCGCGATCAAACGCCCCGACGAAGCGATCGCGCATGGCGGCCAGCTCGGGATCGGCCAACTCGCGTGCTGCTTCGAGCGAGCCGCCTGCCAACTCGGCCAATTGAAGAGCCGCCTCGCGGTCGTCCGCCAGTTGCTGCTGCAGAATCAACTCCGCCGCATCGTCGCCCGGCAGCCGCGAAAAGCGCACGATCTGCGCTCGGGAGAGGATCGTGGGCAGTTGCCGGCTGCGGCTTGTGCCGATCAGGATGATCAGCGCGCCCGGCGGCGGCTCCTCCAGCGTTTTCAGCAGGCTGTTGGCGCTCTCGACGGTCAGCCAGTCGGCGTCGTCAATGATCGCCGCCCGCCGCCGCCCCAGCAGCGGACGCAGGGCAATGTTGTGGCACAGCCCCTGCTGATTGCGGTGATCGCGGTCGCCGACGAACAGTTCGATCGGCAGCGTGCGTTTGCCGTCGGGGCGGCGCACCTCGTCCACGTCGGGGTGGTTGCCCGCGGCGAACAGTCGACACGATTCGCATTGGCCGCAGGCGGTCAGGTCGTGCTGGTCCGTGGCGGGGCAGAGTAGGGCGGCCGCCAACTGTTGGGCAAAGGTCCGCTTGCCCACGCCCGCGGGGCCGACGAACAGGTACGTCGACGCCAGCCGCCCGCAGGCGAGCGAGCGGCGAAACTGCTCGACGACGTCGTCGTGTCCGCGAATGCCTTGCCACATGGCGGGCTCTGGGGGTGACTTGGGAGGTGATCTGCAGGTCACCGAGCGTATCGGGTCCCCCAGGGCCGCGTCCAGCGGTCGGCGGTCAGGAAACCGGGCGTCGCCGAGCTAAGCGACCACCCGTGGCCGCCGCCGTGACACAGGCCGCCAAAGCGATCGTGGCAGGCTCCGGGACGGGCGGGCCGCCGGCCAGCGCCGACGCCGGGCCGGAGGCGGTCACGAACGAGTTGATCGCCGTCAGACCAGACGACGGATCGAATTCTTCAATCAGGTTCGTCGACTGATTGCTCAGAAACAGGCGGTCGCCGACCAGGCCCAGGCCGGTGCGAAATCCGCCGCCAATCGCGAGCGTTTCTTCCAATGCGCCGGTCTCCGGATCGACAATGGATACGTTGCCGGCGCCGTCTGTGACGTACAGCTTGCTCGTGACGTGATTGAAGTCGATGCCGCCGACAGGGTCGAAGCCGGAAAGCTGATACGAATCAAAGACGGCGCCATTCTCAGGAGAAAGCAAGTGAATGTTGTTCGCAGTGTAGTTGAGAGCGAACAGCGTCGGGCCAAATGAAGTGTGACCGTAGCCGAGCGCGTCGATAGGTGCGAGGACGGTCGTGGGTTGTGGATTGGCGAGGTTGAATTGATCAATCAAATCGCCGGTTGTCGGATCGATCACGTAAATGATCGGCTCCTGGATCGTCGCCATGAACAGTTGCGATCCCGAGTAGGCCAAGCCGTTCCCGCCGCCGCTTTGGGGGGTAGTCGGGGTGGGGAAGTCCCAGAGAATTGCGCCCGTGTCGGCGTCATGGGCGCTGATCGTTGCGTTGTCGTGCGTCAATGCGAAGAGCAGCTCTGCGCGAACCGCTTGGGCCGGCGACCAGGCCAGCACGGCAGCGGCCAGCATGGTGAACCCGCGGCGCGTCAGCCGGGGCGAGTCCGTCGAATTGTCAGGGTTCATGAGGCGACTCGTGGGTTGGCAGTGCTGCGCGACGGCAACTTCGCGGAATCGTAGAAACTCAAGCCATTCATGCTAGGCTGGTCCGGGAGGGCGTCAAGCATCGCAAGGTTTTAGTGGTAAAAAGCCCAAGCGATGCTAGATTTCGGGAGCCGCCGCCGTCGTCCTTTTGAGATTGTTGGCGTTCTTTACCGTTTACGACGGCGACGGGGCGGGAACTTCCGCCGGGGCTTGGTCGTCCAAAGGGCTCCGAGCGGCGTTGCGCTCTCCACGAGGGGGACGCAAATCTTGCACATCAAACACCCCTAGCGGAATCGCCATGAAGCCGTTGTCGTTTCGTCGTTGGTTGGGCTGCGCGGCCTTCGCGCTGGTGACGCTGCTGGTGGGGCCAACCGGCCCTGTCCGTGCCGACGTTACCGACCGCCATCGCGAGATCGTCCAGCAGGTTTTTGAACGACTCCTGCAGCACGTCGAACGGCCCGAGATCTGGGAAGTCTGGCCGCCGGAGTTGCAGGTGATTGACCCCGGTTATGCCAACGCCTTTGCCGGCTTCGAAGAGCGCGATGGCCAGGAAGTGCCGCATATCGTCGTGACCGTGGATGAGATCGAGCAAACGGCCGAGTTCGATCCCGATATCCTGGCCTACACGATCGGTCACGAACTGGGGCACCTGATTCACGACCACAGTCACAAGCAACTCGACCTGTGGCAGAAGGTGGGCGACGTGAACGTGATCGTGTACGCCGTGTCACGCGAAGCGGAATTGGAGGCCGACGTGTATGGCGCCCAGTTGACGCTGGCGGCGGGTTACACGTTGGCGGCGCTGAACCGCAACGTCCAAAACACGATGGGCGAGAATCCCTACTGCCGCTTCGAGAGCCTCGCCGCCACGCATCCGTCGTGGCTCGAACGGTCGGCCCACATGCAAACCGACGAAGTGCAGCGCCAGTTGTGGCGTTCGATGTCGGCGTTTCACAACGGCGTGTTCTTTCTGCAGAACGAGCAGTACCTCTACGCCGACGCCTGCTTCAGGCGCGTAATCAGAGCGTTTCCCAGTTGCTACGAAGCGTGGGCCAATCTCGGCTACGCCCAACTCATGATGTACTGCGATGCGTTGGAGTTGGCCGATATCCGCCGCTTCGATATTGGGCATCTGGTCGTGGGAGGCTTCTATCAGCGCCCCAAGTCGCTCCAGCCGCGAGTCACTCGGAGCGGCATCAATGCGGACTTGTGGTGGGATGCCGTCGGCGCCCTGCGCGAGGCGTTGAGGATTCAGCAGGCGGCGGGGGTCGAGGATGGCTTGCTGTTGATCAAGGCGAACTTGGCCGTGGCGTATCTGGTCCACCCCGACGGCAAAGACGTTGGCACGGCCGAGCGGTACTTCAGCGAAGTGCTCGCTGGATTGGAGAACCCGTCGGACGCCGAGCAGATCGATCCGCTCGTGCGCGCCGCCATTTTGATCAACGCGGGCGCCGGTCGGTTGGCCGATGACTCGCCGCTGATTCAGCAGGCCGTACAAACTCTGGAGCAGCTTCCTCAGCAGGGCGTTCCGTTGCCAGCTGTCGAATCGTTGCAGACGGTGGCCGGGTTCAACCAAGCGAAGGCGTTGGCCAAATCGTCCGAGGAAGCCGACCGGCGGCGGGCCCTGCAGATGCTCGAGCGGTACTTGCGCAGCGTGAACTCCGCCAACGCGTGGTGGCCCTTGGCGTACGACCAATACGTGGAATTGGCGAAGCAACTGCAGCAGCAACCGTTGGACGGTTCCTCGTTCGCCGATCCCAACGTCGGCTCGTGGCGGCCGGTCACGCGCGTTTCACTTGGCGACGACCTCTGGATTGGCCTCGGCGAGCCGCTGGCCGAGAGCCTGGAACCGCTGGGCGCACCCGCTGCGGTCACGCCCGTGGCCGAGGGCACGATCATCGCGTTGCACCACTATCCGGATCGCGGCCTGTCGGTCCTGGCTGGCAGCGACGTCTTGGCCGTCCTGCTGAGCGGCCCCGACGCGCCCGCGGTGCAATTGCAGCGGCCGGGGCTGGGGGCCCAAGTGCAGACGATCTCCGTCGGCATGCCGGCGAGCGAGTTGGAAGCCTTGCTGGGCGACGAGTGGGTGTCGGAACTCAGCTATGTGCATTCCGACGAGCAGTACTACCACCTGTATCGCGACATGGGCATCGCGGTGCTCAAGGAGGAAGGCAAGATCGCCGAAATTGCGGTAGTGATCGTGCCGCGCGAGGATTCCGAGCGGTAGCGGAGCCGATGGGAGGCCTTTGTCATTGGTCGCGAATTGACAGATCGGCCGTGGCGGCCGGCGGGGCGGGGACCGACTGGAAACTGCGCTTGGTTCATGGCATTGTAGAAGGCTGGTCGTCCGGCCCCGGTTCGCGTCGGGCGTGAGCTTCTTCTGTTTCCCGGTCCGATATGTCCGCCCCCTCGGATCAGCAAGACTCTCCGTCGCTCTCGCCCAGCACCATCGCTGGCGGCGTGGCTTTGTTGGGAGTGTTGATTGCCTGCCTGATCGTCCTGCCGGAATTGCGCCGTCACGTCCGCGGCGACGTGCCGCCGCCGAGCGATCTCGCCGAGCCCGCCGACGGGGCCGGCGCGGAGTCGGCTGACCCCGCCGCCGACGCTGAGGACGTAGCCGAGGAAGAAGCTCCGCCGGCCACGGCCATCCGTCCCGCGGCCATCACCGGCGCCAAGACGATCGCCGCACTGCCGCTGGACGAGCGCTCGGTCGAAACGATGCACGATCGGTCGCGCACCGGCAAATGCGAAGTCCTGCCGCCGGGCGAAGCGGTGCGAGTGACCTCGTTCCAGCAGTACCTGACTGATCGCGACACGCGCGGCTGGGACGGCGAGCCGACGGCGCTCAGCACGCGGCGGCCGGTCTTGTCGGTCGGACTCGACATGTTGCCGGGCGACCGTAGCGATCTGCCCGCGCTCAGCCGCGGCGAAATCCTCAAATATCTGTCGTCACGCTACATCACCATCCAGGCGCGCGTGCAGAAAGACCCGGTGACCGGCGAGATCTTTTTGCATCATCGCCCGATCGCCGCGATGGCGCCGTTGCCGACCGGCACGCTGACCGAATCGATGAGCGACGAGTTGGTCGAAACGCTGCAGAACTACCGCGGCGTCGGCGTGTTCCTGCCCGAGGGCGAGGAGCCGATCGCGGCGAATCTGCGGACCATGGTGCTGCTGAATCGCAGTGAGCGGCTGGATCCTGGCAGCGCCGTGCCGCGACTGCGATTCGAGTACCTGTTCGTCCACGGTCAGCCCAAAAGCAACCGCGTTGACGCCGATCTCGACCTGCACGCGTTTGCCACGTCCGACGATCGCACCGTGTTGCACTGGCTCCGCGACGACAAGACCCCGCGGCGGGTGGACGATTGCTGCCTCGTGAGTTTCATCCGCTTCACCGATTTTTCGCATGGCGGCTTTTACCCCTCGGAGAGCCAGACGCGCTACGCGCGCATCGACGCCCGGGCGAGTTTCGCCGTGGACGACCTGGCCGCATACTCCAAGGAGCAGGGCTGGGGCGAGGGCGCGTTCGATCGGCTGCCGGCGTTGCTCGACGCGATTGTGGCCGGCGACGTGGCGCCCAGCGCGGTCGGCGTCCAATCGACCGCCGGCGACAGCACCCACTGAGCCCCTCATTGCCGAGTGCACGCGTGCCGACATCTTCGGACATGTTTCCGCTGCCGCTGTCGCCGCTGGAAGCGATGATGCTCGTGGAAGATCGTCCCGGGTATCCGCAGGTGGCGACGATCGAACTGGATCTGGCCGGGGCGGTTGAGCGCGAATTGCTGGAGCAGGCGTGGCACGCGACGACGACCCGCCATCCGCTGGCTGCGGCCACCGTCAGCCGAGACGGTCGGCGCTGGCAGTGGGAGCGGTGCGCAGCCGCGCCGCTGCAGTGGTTGGAGGCGGCGACATTCGCGGCGGACGCCGCGCAGCCGGCGATCGACTTGTCGGGCGAGCCGGGGCTGCGATTGACTGCTGAGGGCGACGGCGAGGGCACGCGGCTGCGGCTTCATCTGCACCATGCGTGCTGCGACGGCGGGGGGGCCCTGGCGCTGCTCGCCGATTTGCTGGCGGCGTACGCCAACTTGCACGCCGGGCGAGCGGCGACGGATTCGTTGCCGTTGCGCGATCCGCAATTGTTGCCGCAGCGGTTTTCATTTCCGCTGCGCGGCGAGGGCTGGCGGCGACGCGGCTACGACGTCTTTTTCGGGGCGCGCGAGGCGGTGAAGTTTGCGTTACGCAAGCCAGCGTCGCTGGCGGCGCCGGGCGGCGGGGGCGAATTGCCGTCAGGCGGTCAGGCCGCCGCCGTCAACAGCGTTGCGAGGCGCCTCTCACGCGAACAAACCGCCGCGCTGCGTCGCGCAGCCGCTGCGGCCGGGGCGACGGTCAACGAACTGGCGATTCGCGCGGCGTTTCTCGCGGCGGACGGCTGGAATGCGGCCCGCGGCGGCGACGATCCGCGCTCGCTTTTGCGGCTGCTTGTACCGTGCGACTTGCGGACGGCGCAGCACGCAGCGCTGCCCGCGGCGAACGTGATGGCCTACTCGTTCTACACGCGCCGCGCCGCCGATTGCCGCGACCCACAAGCCCTGTTGGCCGGGGTCATCGGCGAGTCGGCGTTCATCCGCGATCAAAACGCGTCGATGTATTTCGTCCGCTGTCTGCAGGTCGCCAGCCGGCTGCCGGGCGGCGTGCGACTGATGTCCAGCGCCGAAGGCTGCTACGCGACGCTGCTGCTGAGCAACGCGGGGGCGTCCTGGCGAATGCCGCCGGCGCCGCTCACGCGTGCTGGCGGGCGCGTGGTCGCCGGGAATCTCACCGTGCTGGACGTGCGCGGTTACTCGCCTTTGCGGCCTGGCACCCGCGCGGGCATCGTGCTGACCACTTACGACCAGCAGTTGGGACTGGGTCTGCGATTTGATCCGCGGCACTGGAACCAGTCCGCTGCGGAGGCGTTTCTCGCGGACCTCATCGGCCGACTTGTCGCGTAGCCAGCCGGGGCGCTGACGCTACGGCAAGGGCATGACGTCGACTTCCACGCTCATGGTGTGCTGGCCCCCGCCGACGAACACGCCCTGGATGGGGCACACGTCGGCATAGTCGCGGCCATACGCCACGGTGACGTGGTCGAGCGCCGGACCTTCGTTGGGCATCACGTCATTGGTCGGATCAAAGTCGATCCACCCCGCGGCGCCGCAGTACGCGCTGACCCAGGCGTGCGACGCATCGGCGCCGATCAGCCGGGGCTTTCCGGGCGGGGGAAGCGTACGCAGATAGCCGCTCACATAGCGGGCCGCCAAACCCAGCGAACGCAGACAACTGATTTGCAGGTGCGCAAAGTCCTGGCACACGCCGGCTCGCTTCTCGAACACCTCGTGCACTGGCGTGCTCACGTTGGTTGCCTTGGGATCGAACCGAAAGTCAGCGTGAATCCGTTGGGTGAGCTCACGCAGCGCTTCGACAATGGACCGCCCGGGCTGCAGCGACTCGGCCGCGTACGCGCCGATTTGCGCCTCGATCGGCGCCTGCTGCGACGGAAATCGAAATTGGACCACGCCCGGCTCGCGGCTCGCCTGGCCGCTGCGCAGATCTTCGGCCACGGCGTCCCAAGCGACAATCGCGTCTTTACTCAACCCAGGCCGCGGCTGGACCTCCACTTCGCTATGCGCCGTGATGGCCATTCCCCGATGCGGTTCATGCACGGAAAAGTAATCCACGCGGTTGTCGAACAGATCGGTTCGCCAGCTCTTTTCAGCGGGCTCGGGGGAGATTGCCAACCGATAGGCGCGGCATTGTTGCCAAGGCGTCGTCCGCGGCATCAGGTGCAACGCGTTGTGGCAGACCGGCGCCGGATCCGTGTAGGAGTACTTCGTCGTGTGACGAATGCGAAAGCGGGCGGCGGCGGGCGGCGAGTCGGCGGACATGCGCGAGGAACCTGTCGCTTACGAATCGAAGTGAATCGACGCCACCTGAACGGTCGGCCCGGCGTGAGCGAAAAAGCGATGCGCCAACGCGTCGCTGAGCGCCGGCAGGTCGGTTTCCAGCCGCTCCAACAGAGGACTCAGACCGCCTTCCTCGCCCAGGCTGCGTTGTTCGGCGATGTGCTCCACGTCGATCATCCGCGTGTCGTGGACCATCGACATCATCAGCCGCTGGTCGTCGTCCAGACCGGGGCGTCGTTCGTTGCGCGGCAAGGCGTCCAGATGCCCTTCGAGCGCCGCCAGCTGAAACGCCACGCTGCGGGGGTTGGTTTCGTCAGTCAGCAGCAAGTCCAGCACCGGCGCCAACTGCAGATTGGCCAAGTACCGGGCGCGGTAGGTCATCAGACTGTCGCCAATTTCCAGGACCGCTTCGTACAGTTCGACCGGCGGCGAGTCGGCGGCGCCGAAGCACTGCCGCAGGAGCGACGCCAATTGCACGGCGCGTTCCAGTCGGCGACCGATGTCAAGGAAGCGGTACATCTGGGCGCGGGTCATGCTTTCCATGACCATGCCGCCCAGGGCCGCCAGATCGATGATCAGTTCGTTCGATACGTTCAGCAGCGCCGTCCAATCAGCGCCCGTGGGGACGGAATTCTCGAATTGGCCCTGCATGCGTTTGATCACGCGCCACGTATCCAGGGAAATCCGATCGCGCAATTGCGATGCCGTGCGAAACGTCTGCCGAATGACCGCCGCCAACGAGCCCTGTTGTTCGGGGTCGAGCACCGCGGCGGGCAACACCTGCTCCAGCTTCGGCAATCGCTGACGGATACCTTCGACCACAAAGCCCGGTTCGATTTGTCCCTGCTCGGCCAGTACGTGCCACAGCGCGGGCAGGGCGGGCGACGTGCGGCCGCTGGATTCGCTCGACATTCGCAGGGCGACCGTGCGCAGCAGCCGCGCCGCGGCTTCAGCACGCTCGATTTGTCGACCCAACCAGAATGCGTTGTCGGCGACGCGGCTGGGCAAATCGGCGCCGGTCCGCCGCAGCGCGATGGACTGATCGCGGGGCGCCAGCAGGGACACGAATTCCGCTTCTTCGCGGCCCACGATCCACGCGTCTTTGCTTTTCTCGGCGGGCGGCTCTCCGCTTGCAGGAGCCGGTTCGGCGGTCGAGGTCCGCGCCAGGCCGCCCTCCAACACCGTGAACGAATCGCCGCTGGCCGCTGCAAACGCGCGAATCACGACATGCACCGGGCGGATGGCGCCGTCGCTGCTCCATTCCGGGGCCGTCGAGCGGTGCACCATCTCTTGGCCGACGAATTGTTGCGGCTTGGCTTTGATGCGCGCGGCCAATTCGGCGGGCGGCAACGCGGCGAGTTTCTCGGCGCTGAGCAGGTCGGAACCCCGGCGTCGGTACGCCGGTTTGATGATCAGTCGCGGCAGGTTGGCCAGCACGTAGTCAAGCGACGTCTTCTCGCCGCACCACCACGTAGCGACCCCAGGCAACTTGAGTTTCTCGCCCAGCAGCGCCTGCGCCAGTCGCGGCATAAATGCCATGAACAGCGGCGACTCGACCAGGCCGCTGCCCAACGGGTTGGCCGCCACGACATTTCCGGCGCGCGTCGCCTGCAACAGCCCCGTCACGCCGCACGGCCAACTGCCGCCCAACTCCAACGGGTCGCAGCGGTCGCTGTTGGGGCGGCGCAGGATCACGTCGACCGGCGAGAGGCCTTCAAGCGTCTTGAGCCACACGCGACTGTGGCGGACCGCCAGATCGCCGCCTTCGACCAAGGTGTAGCCGAGGTAGCGAGCCAGATAGGCATCCTCGAAGTAATCCGGCGAGTGGGGGCCTTGGCTCAGGTACACGATGCGCGGATTGTCTGCATGCGTGCGGGCCAGCTCGTGCAGCCGTTCCTGCCACGCGATGAAAAACGGCGCCAGCCGACGCACGAACAATGCCCGGAACGCCTCGGGCAACATCCGCGAGGTGACAACGCGGTTTTCCAGCACAAAGCCGGCGCCCGAGGGGGCTTCGGTCCGATCGTCGAGCACCCACCACGAGCCGTCGCTCGCGCGGGTCAAATCGGCGGCGTAGAATTGCAGGTAGTCGACTGCCGGCTCACTGGCATCGCGGTGGTACGCCCGCTTGTACCCGGGATGCAGGAATAGCGCGTCAGCTGGCAATACCCCGTTGCGAATGAGCATTTGCGGGCCGTACAGGTCCGCCAGCAGCAATCTCAGCAGTTGGGCCCGCTGAGTCAGACCCGCCGTGACGGTTTGCCACTGCTCGGCGGGGATCACCAACGGCAACGGGTCGAGATGCCACGGCCGGGGACGGTGCTGCGGGTCGCCGAACGCGGTGTAGGAGAGCCCGTTCTCATAGATCATCCGCTGCGACTCGTGCCAGCGGCGGCCGAATTCGCCCGCGGGCAGTCGGCTGAGCAAGCCCTGCAAGTCGCTCCAGCGGTCGCGCAACCCGCCGCCCGGCAGGAACGCTTCGTCGTAGGTGTCGGCGGCCACGGCGTAGCGGGCGCCCAACAGACCGCCAGCCGCCGGCGGCATCCCCGCCGCTGATGACCAAGCGCCGCCCGCGGTCTGTTGCTGTCCTTGCATTAACCGGTCGCCTTACCGCGGCGTAGATCGAGTGTGTGGGGAAATTCGGGCGAGCAATCCATCGGCGGCGTCTCGATCGAACCGCCCGTGTGCCCGAAGGCAAAGAACCGCATGGCACGGCGGCTTTCGGCCTCCAGGGCGTTTACCGGGAAGGTCGACGGGTTGATCCCGCCCGGGTGCCCCACATGATACTGGCACCCCCCCACTGCGCGTCCATTCCATTGATCAATTAAATCGAAGGTCAGCGGTCCGTCGACCCCGAGCGTGGGGTGCAGGCAACTGGGCGGCTGCCAGGCGCGGAACCGCACGCCGGCCACGAATTCACCCTCGGCGCCAGTCGGATGCAGCGGCACGCGACGGCCATTGCAGGTCAGCGCGAACCGCGGGCTGGTCATGCCCCGGGTGCGGACCTGCACGCGCTCGACGGACGAGTCGACGTAGCGGGCCATGTAGCCGCCGCCCGGTTCCTCGCCCAGCACGTACCACGGTTCGATCGCGCGGCGCACTTCGACCTGGACGCCCTTGTGGTTGAACTCGCCGATCACAGGGAAGCGGAACTCGAAATGCGGCGCAAACCACTCGGGCTGGATGTCGTAGCCGTCGTCTTGGCAGTGCTCGACGACTTCTTGGAAGTCTTGCCACACAAAATGCGGCAGCACCCAGCGATCGTGCAGCGTCGTTTGCCAGTCGACCAGCGGCTGCGTGTAGGGGTGTTGCCAGAACCGGGCCACGAGCGTCCGAATCAGCAGCTGCTGCGTCAGGCTCATGCGAGCATGAGGCGGCATTTCGAACGCGCGGAATTCGACCAGCCCCAGCCGACCTGACGACGAATCGGGCGAGAAGAGCTTGTCGATGCAGAACTCCGAGCGGTGCGTGTTGCCGGTCAGGTCCACCAGCAAGTGGCGGAACACGCGGTCAACCATCCACGGCGGACAGTCGCGGCCGGCCTGCACCTGCTCAAATGCGATTTTCAACTCGTAAATGGCGTCGCTGCGGCCCTCGTCGATTCGCGGCGCCTGGCTCGTGGGGCCGATGAATTTGCCGGAGAACAGGTACGACAGCGACGGGTGGTTATGCCAGTAGCCGACGAAGCTCTTCAGCAGATCGGGGCGGCGCAGCCAGGGGCTGTCGGCGGGCGTGGGGCCGCCGATCACCACGTGGTTGCCGCCGCCGGTTCCGGTGTGGGATCCGTCGAGGTCGAATTTCTCGGTGCCCAGCCGCGTCTGGTGGGCGTCGTCGTAGACGCCCGTAGTGATGTCGACCAACTCGCCCCAGTTGTGCGCCGGGTGCACGTTCACTTCCAGCACGCCGGGGTCAGGCGTGATCTTGATATGCTGCAGCCGACTGTCGTGCGGCGGCAGGTATCCCTCGATCACGACCGGCTTGTCGAGCGACTCGGCGGTGTCCTCGATCGCGGCGATCAGATCCAGGAAGACTTCCAGCCGATCGGTCGGCGGCAGGAACACGTGCAGCCGCCCCTCGCGCGGCTCGACGCACAGAGCGGTGCGGACCACGTCGGCCGCATCGCTGTACTGCGTGTCGAGCTTGTAGGGCTCGCCGCGCTGGTCGGAACGCGCCGCCGGGGCATCGGGCCAATCGGTCTTGCCGTTGTCGCCTTCGCCGTAGCCGCCGTAGCCTGATCCGGTTCCGTTGCCGCCGACGCCCGCCAACTGCTTTTGCTGCTTCAGCAGCGCCGCGTTAGCTGCGGGCGTGCCCATGGCGCCGGGGCCCAGAGGCGCCAGGGACATCAAGCTGCGGCGCTGCCGCAGTTGGTCGTAGCGAGACAACTCGTTGGTCGCCAACAGCGGGTCCTGCTCGTAGAACGGCGCCGCGAAGCCCTCGGACGTGTAGAGCAGCGACTGCAGCGGCAGGCGGTACCCCATGGGCGAGTCGCCGGGCGTTAAGAACATCTCCGCGCTACGCACTACCCAGGCGCCGCTGGCCCAATGCGGCGTCGGCTCCCACCAGCGATATTGCAGCGGCAGCGCCGTGCCCACCGGGGCCGACAGGCCCTGCTCGAACACGCGCGCAATCCGCGTGCGCTCTTCTTCTTCGTCAACTTTCGGGTCGCGGAAGTCGACGTTGGCTGGCAGTCGGCGTTCGCGCCACGCGTAGTAGAAGCCGTCTTCGTAAGCGTGAATGGCGTGATCCGGGTTGACGCCCAGCCGCTCGGCCAAGGCCCGGGAGAACTGCATCGCGTCGTCGGCCGTGTGGCCGTAGTCGTGCTCGACGTCGGCGAACAGATCGGGGTTGCGCCAAACCGGCTCGCCGTCGAGTCGCCAGAAGCAGTGCATCGCCCAGCGGGGCAGCGACTCGCCCGGGTACCACTTGCCCTGGCCATGGTGCAGCAGGCCGCCGGGGGCGAACCGCGTCTTCAGCCGCTGCATCATGTCGCGGGCGAAGCGGCGCTTCGTGGGACCGCTGGCCGCCGTTTGCCATTCTTCGCCGTCCATGTCGTCGATCGAGACGAACGTCGGCTCGCCGCCCATGGTCAGCCGCACGTCGCACTCGTCGAGTTGGCGGTCGACTTCATGACCTAGCGATTCGATCCGCTGCCACTGCTGCTCGGTGTAGGGTTTGGTGACGCGGGGGTCTTCGTAAACCCGCTCGACATTCATGGCAAAGTCGAAGCTGACCTCGCACTGGTCGTGGGCGCCGGTGATCGGCGCTGCGGAGATCGGCGAAGGCGTGCACGCCAACGGCAGATGCCCTTCGCCGGTCAGCAGGCCCGAGGTCGGATCCAATCCCACCCAGCCGGCGCCCGGCAGATACACTTCGGTCCAGGCGTGCAGGTCCGTGAAGTCCGCCTGCGGTCCTTCGGGGCCCTCGAGCGGTTTCACGTCGGCCGTGAGCTGAATGAGATAGCCCGAGGCAAATCGGGCCGCAAAGCCCAGGTGCCGCAACAGCTGCACGAGCAACCATGCCGAGTCGCGACACGAGCCGCTGCCCAACTCGAGCGTCTGCTCCGGCGTCTGCACGCCGGGCTCCATTCGCACCAGGTATTTGATCTCGCGCTGGAGCCGTTGGTTCAGTTCAACCAGGAAGTCGATGGTCCGTCGCGGCGTCCGATCGACCGTTCCCAGCATCGCGTAAAACTTCTGACCGACCGGCGACAGCGCCAGGTAAGGTTGCAGGTCCTTCAACGAATCCGCGTCGTAGGACCACGGATACTCCTCGGCATCCGGCTCCAGAAAGAAGTCGAACGGGTTGATCGAACTCATCTCGGCGATCAGGTCGATCTCGACGGCCAACTCGCGCGTCTTTTCCGGAAACACGCAGCGGGCCAGGAAGTTGCCGTACGGGTCCTGCTGCCAATTGAGGAAGTGGTCCTCCGGCGTCACGCGCAGCGAGTAGCTCAGCACCGGCGTGCGGCAATGCACCGCGGGACGCAGGCGAACAATGTGGGGGGCAAGATTGACCAGTCGGTCGTACGAGTAGCTGGTCTTGTGGTGCAGCGCAACGCGGATGCTCATCGGCGGCTTTGGTAGGGAGGGAGCCCGGGAAGGAAGGATGCAAGATGTGGCGGGACCGGCCGGCGAACGCTCCGCCTCGCGTCTCCGAACGGCTGGAGTCCTATCTTAGCTTGCCACGCGGGGCGCTTTCGACCCGCGAAGAGCCGTCAGTGCCGTTTTTCCGGCATCCTTGGCCCCCGTCCCAGGATGCCGCCAACTCGACGGCGACGCGGCGGTCCTGGTCCTGCGGCGGTTAGGCCTGTCGCTGCGTTTGGGAAGCTGGTTCAGGGTCGCCCTGGGTGAAAAAGTCGGCCTGGACGGCCAAGCCGATCTGGTTCAATTCCCTCTGGAAATCGTCGATGTATTGGTGCATTCCGCGGGAAATGATCTCGCCAATGCCCGTGTAGTCGAGCACCGCCCGCAGACGTCCGAACAGCTGCTCCGATCGCCGCTGAAACGTGCCGGAGTGCGCGCCGGTGATGATTTCCAGCGAGTTCTGGGCCCGCAAGACGCAAAACCGCATCGCGCGGGGGAAATTTCGGTCAAGGATGAGGAAATCGGCGACGCGATTCGGCGTAATCTGCCCGTGAACGCGCCGATACATGGACAGCGCACTGGTCGATCGGAGTAAGGCCGACCACCTCACCACGTCCAGCGAAGTTCCCACATCGTCGGGCCTGGGCAGCAGCAGGAAGTATTGCACGTCGACGATTCGCGACGTTTTGTCCGCCCGTTCCATCAGCCGGCCCATCCGCAGGAAGTGCCACGCCTCGCCGTGCGACATGGTCGTGTAGGTCGTGCCAATCAGCGAGTGACTGGCGAGCCGCACGGCGTCGCAAAAGGCGTACGCCCCCGCGAGTCGATTGGGCGTCCGGGCCGCCGAACGCACCAGCAGGTAAAACTTGTTGAGCTGCTCCCACATGTCCGACGTGATTGTCTCGCGCACGCTGCGGGCATTCTCGCGGGCGTTGCTAATGCACGAGAGGATGGAATTGGGATTGCGCTGGTCGAACGCCAAGAATTGGACGACGTTGTCGCGGTTCGCGTCGTCGTAGAACTTGCGAAACAGCTCATTGTCGCCGGTCGTGTCGACCAGCGGCGCCCACTGGTCGCCCAGGCCTGCGCCCTCGCCGAGGGTCAGGTTGTAGTTGACGTCGATGAACCGCGCCACGTTCTCGGCCCGTTCCACGTAACGGCTCATCCAGTACAGCGAGTCAGCCACCCGACTGAGCATGGCAGAGACCTCTCAGTTCGAGTGCGAAGCGTGGACGTGATGAGTTTGGTTGCCGTTTCGCAGGACCCAGGTGTCCTTGCTGCCCCCGCCCTGCGACGAGTTGACGACCATCGACCCTTCGACCAGAGCGACACGCGTAAGGCCGCCCGGCATGACGTAAATGTCCTCCCCGCAGAGTACGAAGGGTCGCAGGTCGACGTGCCGCGGCGCCAGTTCGCCGCCGGCCAGCGTCGGCACGGTCGACAGGTTGAGCATCGGTTGGGCGATGTAATTGCGAGGATTGTCGCGGATCCGGGCTACGCACTGAGCTCGCTGCTCGTCGGTCGCGTGCGGTCCAATCAGGATGCCGTAGCCGCCCGACTCGTTGGTCGGCTTGACCACCAATTCGGCGACGTGATCAATCACGTATTTTCGCTGCTCGGGGTCGTCGCACAGGTAGGTCGGCACGTTGTGCAAGATCGGCTCCTCGCCCAGGTAGTATTTGATGATTTCCGGCACGTAGGCGTAGACCGCCTTGTCATCGGCGATCCCCGTGCCGGGGGCGTTGGCCAGCGTGACATTGCCGCGGCGATAGGCGTCGACCAGTCCCGCGACGCCCAGCGCCGAATCTTTGCGGAAGCATTTGGGATCGAGGAAGTCGTCGTCGATGCGGCGGTAAATGACGTCCACCCGCTGCGGGCCCAGCGTCGTTCGCATGTAGACGAAGCCGCCGTCGACGTACAAGTCCGAGCCCTGCACCAATTCGACGCCCATCTGCTGGGCCAGGAAGGTGTGTTCGAAATATGCGGAGTTGTAGATGCCCGGCGTCATCACGACCGCGGTGGGGTTGGTCGCATGCGGGGGGGCGCAGGCCAGCAGCGTTTCCAGCAACCGCTCCGGATATTCCTCGACCGGCGCAACGGCCACGCCGTCGAACATCTGCGGGAAGGTCCGCTTCATCACCTCGCGGTTTTCCAGCACGTAGGATACGCCGGACGGGCACCGTAGGTTGTCTTCCAGCACGTAGATCGTGCCGTCCTCGTGGCGGATGAGATCGACGCCGCTGATATGGCACCAGGCGCCCTTGGCGGGTCGAAAGCCCTGCATCTGCGGCCGGTAAGTTGGCGCCTCCAGCACCAACTCGCCCGGCACGACGCCATCGGCGAAGATCCGTTGGTCGTTGTACACGTCATCGACGAACAGGTTCAGCGCGCGAATCCGCTGCCGCAGCCCGTCTTCCACCCGCTGCCACTCATGGGCGTCGAGGATCCGCGGGACCAAATCGAACGGCCAGACCTTCTCCGTGCCGTCCTCATGTCCGTACACGTTGAAAGTGATGCCCAAATTCCGCAGGCTGACTTCTGCGGCTTGCTGTCGGGTTCGCAGTTCTTCGCCGGGAATGGCTTCCAGCCGCTCGGCAAAGTGGCGACAGATGGGGCGCGGCTCGCCCGCCGCGACGAACATCTCGTCGAAGCTGGGAAACTCGTAATTCATCGAATCCGCCTGACGATCGATTCCGCGAGCTTTTCCGAGCGATCGATAAGCCCGCCCCGGGGTCCCCCTGTCTGCACGACGATTAGGCGGCAATGCGCAACAAATGCGCACCGCGCAGCGCGTACGTGCTGTCGGCCGATACGGTGGCGTCGCCGGGCAGCAGCCAGTTTGGGACTGTCTCTCCGGGCTGCCCGCGCCAGCGTGGCACAATTTCGCTCTGGGGGAGTTGCCAAGTCATTGATCAAGGCTGCAAACTTCGTGCCGCGCAGCGATCGTAGCCCGCCTCGGCCGTCGGCGGAGCCGAGAAATAAGTCTCGCCAGAGTCGGTCCTCGGGAGGAATCCTACTCCCGCACCAACCACAGCTTCGAGCCGCCGCGCAGCAGCAATCCGGCTGCCGTGGGCGCCGGCGCGGCAACCATCTGGTCGTCCAACTCGTTGGTCGCCAAGAGCTCAAACTGGGCGTCGCTCACCCGGCCCACGAAGACCGTGCCATCGATGCGGGCGCAATATAGCACATCGTCCACCAGCGTCGGCGACGAGTAGAACCGATTGCGACTGCGGGGGAGTTTGTGCTCCCAGGCGATCTCGCCGGTGGCGATATCCAGGCAAGTCAGTTGGCCGTCGTCGCCCAGCACGTAGGCTCGCCCTTTGGCCGCCGCGGGCGTGGGCACGTCGGAGCCGAATCCCTCCTTCTCCCACACGCGCGCCGTTTCGGTCGTGTCGCCGTGACCGCCCAATCGAATCCCCGCGACAAAGTTGCCTCGCCCGTACGGGACGACCGCCATGCCGTCGGCGACGGTCTGCGAAGCGATGACGCGCCACATGCCTTGCTCGGCCGGATTGAATCCGCCGCATTGCCACAGCAGCTCGCCGCTCTGCAAATCGTGCCCCGTCAGATGGTCGGCGCCCCACGTGACGATCGTCTGCACGCCGTCCACTTCGCAGACGGTCGGCGTGGTGTACGCCTGATCGGACTCGCGGGGCCGCTTGTAAGTGCGATCCGTCTTCCAGACCTCGTCGCCCGTGGCCACGTCGCGGGCCACGAGGAATGACGGTCCGTCCTGCATCACGGCGACAATGACCTTGCCGTCGGCCAACGCGGGCGAGGTGCCCAAATCCCACCACAAGGTGTCGGGGCCATACTCCTGTTGCAGGTTCGTTTGCCAGAGCTTGTTTCCTTGCCAATCGAACGCCGCAAGCGTGCCGCTCTTGAAGTACACGACGATTCGCTCGCCGTCGGTCACTGCCGACGGCGCGGCGCCGCTCCCCTCGCGGTGCTTGCCGGCCCGCGCGGGGCCGAGCGCCTTTTGCCAGCGCAGCTTTCCGTCCAGCCCATAGCAAACCACCGTGTCCTGCTCGGCGGCCGTGCAGGTCAGCACGAGCGCGTCGCCGTGCACCACTGGTGTCGACGCCCCCTGTCCTGGCAGGTCGATCTGCCAGGCGAACTGCTCCGGCTCGCTGAAATGGATTGGCGCCGGTCTGTCCACCACCGCGCCCGTTGAGTTGGGGCCCCGCCACCGCGGCCACTCGCCGTCGGCGAGCGCCTGATTGGTCGTGGCCGTCAGCGCGATCATGGCCCCAGCGACCAGCCAAGCCCGAGTGCAGATTCCCAGTGGCGTGTGCGACATTTCAGCTTCCTGATTCCATCGTGCTATATTGACTAGAGCCTTTGACGAGAACGCTGGCGGTTGGTCTCGACCGGCGTGAGGAACCGCCGAGCGTCGCGGCTCGCTGGCACGACGCTCGCTCGGGCGCACATGTTGACCGGCCGAAGTCGCCGACGCCCTAGCTTGACAGAACGCAACAAGAACGCAATCCGCCGCACTGCCCAACCTCTTGCGATGCGTACCGTTTCCCACAGAAATTGTCTGGGTCGACTCTCCGCGCGGATCGGCGCCGGCAATGGCTTGGCGCTTGTTAGCCTTTTCGCGGTCGTATTCGCGGCGAGCGCCGTCGCCGCGCAGGACATGCCTCCGCCCGAACATCCGCTGGTGCGCGAGCGGATCGAACTGACGCGCCAGGCTCAGGACGCCTATTTCGACGGCAACATCGACGCCACGATCACGCTGCTGCGGCGGCGACTGGCGGTGGAGGAGGAACTGTTCGGCCCCGAGAGCGAGCGGGCGCTCGACACGGTTCGTTCGCTGGCCGAGTCGTATGCCGAGATTGACGACTTTGACGCCTCGCGGCCATTGGTCGAACGCTATCGGCAAGGCATGCTCGCCCTGGGCGGCGCTGACAGTTGGCAAGCCGAAGTCGCCGACACGCTGGCCCGGTTCCTGCTGAAGGCCGAACAAGCCGATCCCCATGATCGGCGACAGTGCTTCCATGCCATCCAGGAGAATCTGGCCGCCTGGCATCATCGCGATTTTGAGACGGCGCAGCGCGCCTCGCGTATTCACGCTCAACACGCCGGCGCCTGGCTGGGGCGCGACAGCTTTCACTGGGTCGTTGCCACGCTCGACATCTACGCCGCCCTGACCAATATGGGCGAAACGGCTGGCGTCGAAGCGCAGCTGATGAAGCTGCTCGCGCAATGCGAGGCCAGCCGCGGAGAGCACCATCCGCTGACCGCGTTGGTCCGACGCACGATTGCCGATTTGCTCGATCGGCAGGGCGATCAAGAAGGCGCGATCGGGTACTTCCAGCAGGCGATCGCCGATTTCGAGGCGTCGGGCTTCACGCTCGACGCGTCGTACCGCCACGCCGTGAACAACCTGGCGGTCGCGTACGACACTCAGGGCGACTACGCCAAGGCTCTCGAGCTGTATCGCAAGGCCGTCGCATTAGGGCAGTGGGACGAGATTCCCGGCGAGGACGATTATCGGATCGGCTACGACAATCTCGCCCGGTGCTACGACTCGCTCGCCTGGGAGGCGTTCTTGGCGTTCGATTTTGGCAGGGCCGCTGAGCTGTACGGCGAAGCAGCCGCGGTGTTTGAGAAGATTTACGGCCTCGACCATTTCCAAACATTCGACGCCCGCGCGAATCGCGAACTCGCGCTGCAATACCAGGGACTCGCAGCTGATGACCTGGAGAAGGTGAAAGAAGCCTACGCCCTTCGCGAGCAGATGATGGAGGCGTTCGACAAAGATGAATTTCGCGATGCGCGGAGTCTTGCCCAGCGGCGGGCTGCCCTGGTGCGACGGTTGCACGGCGCCGAACACCCCGAGTACGCCTACGCGGTCCAGGACATCGCCGTCTACGAAACCTGGCTCGAGGACGACGCGGCCGCGTCCCGGAACTACGGTCGAGCCCTGACGATTCTGTCGCGCAAGTTGCCAGTCAATCACCCGCAGATTGCTGGACTGCAGCTGGAGTTGGTCGTCAGGCTCGACAAGCCGTTGCGCGACGAATTGGCGACGATCCAGCGCGTGCTGGAAGTCTACAAATCGTCCTACCGCGTCGAATCGTCCGAGTACGCCGGCGCGCTGGTTGTCTACGGCGACACGCTGCTGTCGTTGGGACGCGATCAGGATGCGCTCGACGCGTTTCGCCAAGCGCGACGATTGCTGCGGGTGATCAATTGGGCGGATACGGAAGACTACTGCAGTGCATTGTACGGGTCGGCGCGGGCGGAAACGCGGCTGGGACGACTGCTACGGTGCGAGCCGCTGTACCGCGAGGCGATCCGCCTTCGCCAGGAGATGTATGGCGAGGCGGATTACACGTACGGACTGTACGCCCACGAATTTGCCAATCTGCTCCAGGATTTGGGCGACTACCAGGAAGCGGAGAAGTACTACCTGATTTCCGCCGAGGTGGACAAACAGATCGGCAATGCCGAGTCAGCCAATGCCGCGGTCACCCTCAACCAATTGGCCTGGGTGAAGATCAGAACCGGCGATACTGAGGGGGCGAACGAATATCTGGAGCAAACGCTCAAGATCACCCGCGCGCTGTCCGAAACGACCGAGCCCTACATTAATGCGCTGCTATATCTGGCCATCTTGCGCGAGGACGCGGAGCAATTCGACGAGGCGGCCGAGCTGATCGACGAGGCGACCGGCGCCATCCTGACGTTATACGGCTACGAGAGCGTCAACTACGCCCAGGCCCTGCGCCGCCGCGGCGAGATCCTCTACGCCATGGGTCGCACGGACGAAGCCAACGAGTTGTGGGACGAAGCGTTTGAATTGCTGGAGATGCTGTCGGACGAGACGGCCGACTCGCCGCCCGCAGAGATCAAGAAGCTGGCCGACGAGGCGTCCGAACTGGCTTTCAGTCGTAAGAACCTCGATACGCTTGCCACGGCGATCGAGGCGCTTGAGTTGGCGTATCGAATCAAGCAGCAACTCTATGGAGAAGACGACTGGCAACTGGTCGATGCTCGGTGCGACGCGGAGGAAGCCCGAAAGTACGTCGCGCTGCCGGCGGACGTGCGGCATCGGCTTGACCTAGCTGATCACAAGATCGACGAACTCGCCGAATACGCGAAATCTGGCAACTTCAGCGAGTTCCGCTGGCTGACCGACGAAATCATCGCGACCTACCGCAACACGTTGGGCGAGCAGCATCGCGACACGGCTAACGTCTTCTATCGTTTGGCCAATGTCGCAGCTGACGCGGCTCACTACCACGATCGGTATCAGTGGATCAGTAAAGCGGTCGCGATTCGAGATCAGGTACTTGGACAGCGGCATCCGGACTACGCCGTCGCTCTGGAGGCGAAAGGGCGGGCGGCGGGCGATCTGCAACAGTACGACGAGGCCGTCAAGCTTCTCTCGGAATCGATCGAATTGCAAAGCGACCTGTTCGGCGAACAGAGCGGCGAAGTCGCGGGTACGCTCTTGACGCTGTCGCAAACTTTTCGTGAAAGGGGCGACGTCGTCGCCTCGCTTGATCCGGCAAAGAGAAGCCTGGAGATTCGCGAGCGACTCAATGGGAATGCCAGCTACGAATACGGCACAGTCCTAAAAGAGCTGGCGAAGACATATTATTTGCTCGACGAAGTTGATCGCGCACGATTGTCGATGCTTGAAGCACTCAATGTGATTGCCAAAGCGATCGGAGAAGACAATGTTGAGTTCTACATTGCCATGTACGATGCGTGCGATCTCATGGCGAATATCGCCAGCACGCAGCATCAATTTGAGATCGCCGAACAGTACCTCGGCGAATGCTTAGACTACTTCAAGAAACATTGGGGCGACTCGCACCCGATGGTGGCGGAGGTCCACGACTCGCTGGGCGTGTTGTACGTCAAAGCAGAACGCTTGGACGAAGCCGCAACGCAGTACGCCGCCGCGCTCGATATTCGCAAAGCCAGCTTGCCGGAGAATCACCCGTCGATTGGCGATAGCTATGCTAACCTGGCGGAGGTCCGCGCCGACTTGAAGCAGATCAGCGAAGCGATCGAACTGTACGAAACGTCCCTTGCGATCCATGCAACAGGGTACGAGGCGGACAGCCCGCGGTTGGTCGCCCCCAATTCCCGACTGGCGAAGCTCTACGCGCGCGTCGGACGGATTGACGATGCCGTCTCAGCTGCCCAGCGGTGCCTGCAGTGCAACCGGCGCGAGTTGCAGCAGGTGGCGGCGTGGTCGAGCGAAACGAGTTTGGAATCGGTCGTCGACGAGGGCGACGACGCCTACGACTTGCTGCTGACGATCGCCGCGGCGAATCCGGACAAGGCCGAGTACGCCCGGGCCGCCGTCGATTGGACGATGCGCCGCAAGGGCGCCGTGCTCGACGCGCTGTGCAATGCGCGCAGCTCGCAGCGGGCGTTGGCGTACGAGCCGGCCATTGCGCTGCAACTCGACAAGCTGCGCGAGCTGCAGCAACGCGAGGCGGAAACGCTGATGGCAGGCGCCGGCAACGACGACGGGGGCGCCGCGACAGTCGAGCAGATTCGCACCGAAATGGCCGAGGTCCGCGAGTCGATTGCCGCCAAGTTGCAGGCGCGGGGCGTGCCGCTCGACTCCTTCCTGACCGCCGACGGCCAGACGGTGCAAGGCGCGCTCGGCGACGACGAAGCGCTCGTCGAGTTCGTCTGCTGGCGGCCCTTCGATTTCGAAACGGGCGGGTGGCAGGACAATCACTACCTGGCCTTGGCGACGAGCGGCCAATCGAAGCAGTGGCAGGTGAAGGATTTGGGGCGCAATCGGCTGGCCAACGCCATGATCGAGCGGCTGCGGACCTCCACCCGCGACGCGCAGCGCGAGCTGCAGCTTGCCGACGAGATCGACCTGGCCGAACAGTACGGCGAGACAAGCGGGCGGTTGTATCGGAGCCTGTTCGGCGAGTTGGACGAAACCCTGGCCGATGCGAAGCGGCTGTACGTGGCCGCCGACGGCTTTCTGCTGCGAGCGCCGCTGGCCGCGCTGCAGGTCGACCGCGGTCAGTATCTGATCGAGAAGTACGATCTGGCGTATCTCAGCAGCGGCCGCGACCTGCTGCGCGAGCACCCGCCGGCCGGGCACGGCACGTTGATCTTTGCCGATCCCGATTTTGACCTCGACGCGGTCGAGCGCAAGTTGACGCTGGCCCGGCTCAACACCCCCGCGCCAGCGGGCGAACTGCTCGCGATGCGGTCCGCGGCGATCGACCCCACGCGCGGCTTGCGGTGGCGTCCGCTGCCGGGCGCCGCGGTCGAAGCCAAGCAGGTCGCCACGTCGCTGGCAGAAAGCCAGTTCACGCCGGTCACTGCGTACGTCGGGGCCGAGGCGCTGGAGGACGTGTTCAAGTCCGCCCGGCCGCCGCGCATTTTGCATATTGCCACCCACGGTTTTTTTATCGAGCCGCAGACGGCCGATCGGCCCGCCATGGCCGGAGCGAGCAACACCTCGGCCGCTCGCCTATCGCAGCTGCGCTCGCAGGACAACGCACTGCTGCGATCGGGCATCGTGCTGGCCGGCGCCAACAAGCTTGACAATCCGGACGGAACAAATGGCTCGGACGACGGCTGGTTAACCGCCATGGAAATCGCGGCGCTCGATCTGCATGGCGTCGAGTTGGCGGTGCTCAGCGCATGCAACACGGGCATGGGCGATCCCCGCCCCGGCGAAGGCGTCGTCGGCATGCAGCGAGCGTTTTTGCATGCCGGCGCTCAGTCGATGGTGACCAGCCTGTTCGAGGTGCCCGACGCCGAAACGCAAATGTTGATGTCGGAATTCTACCGTCGACTGCACGACGGCGACTCGATCCTGCAGGCGTTCAGCGAAGCGCAGCGGGCGATCATCCGCCAACGCCGCGAGGACTATGGTGCGGCCCATCCGTTCTACTGGGGCAGCTTCACGCTGCTGGGAACGCCGCGGTAGCCGTCGCGACAGGGCCCGGGCGGTTACGATGGACCGGGCTCGGCGGGCGGCGGAACTAATTCCCTTGGTCGCCGTACTCGGCCAAATCGGCCGCCGCGATTTCGCGCAGCGTCAGCGGGAAGTCGGGCAGCGCCGTCACGACGCGCGTCCACGTCGGCAGCGCGGGGCGACCAAACGGGTCGTCATGCACCGCGTCGCCCGTGCCGGTGATCAACTCGGCGAACGCTTCGATTGCCAGCTCCTCGGCATGCCGGTCGTACTCTAACCCGTTCATCAGCGAGTCGGCGTCGTACTGGCGGATCGCATCCTGAGCCAGCCGCAGGTACGCCGCTCGCAACGTATTGAAGTGCCCGCGGTTGAAGACCATGCCGCGACTGGTCAAGGTGCGGACGATGTTGGCCAGAATGTCGCTGGCCATTTTCATCAGCCCGGCGTTGGCTTGCTCGACGTCCAGCACCTGATGCTTGTGCTCGTAGTGGCGGGCCAGGTCGACCTGGGCGACGCGCTTGGGCGAGGTGTTGCGGAACACCTCGGCAAGCGTGCCGACCTCCAGGCCCCAATCGCAGGGGATGCGGTTGGAGCGCGCCAGAGTCGAAGTGACGGCGAACTCGCCGGCGAGCGGATAGCGGAAGCTTCGCAAGAACACGAGATAGGGATCGCTGCCCATGACCGAGATCAGCGCGCGCAGCATCGGCACCACCAGCAATCGCACGACCCGGCCGTGCATCTTGTTCGTGCAGCGGGCGTAGTACGCCTTGCAGAAATCGAAATCCATGCCCGGGTGCGCCATCGGTAGGCACAGTCGCACGAGCATCGAGTCGTCGTAATCGACGATGTCGCCGTCTTGCAGCACAAACGCTTTGACGCGCGGATCGGCCAAAAGGTAGCCGAACGCAAACCACACGGCCCGGCCCTTGCCCGGTTGATTGATGTCAAAGCCGGCCTGCTTGAGTTGCTCCAGCGCGGCTTGTCCGCGCGGTCCGTCGGTCCACAGCACCCGGGCTCGCTCGCCCATGGGCGCGAGCAATTGCACCGCCTTGCGGTAATCGTCGACCGACTCGGTCCGATTGAGCACCAGCACCGTCGTATCGACGTAATCCGCGCCGGCCAGTTGCTCCATGATGTTGGTGAACGGGGCCGCGTGCATGTCGGACGCCGTAAGCGGCAGCACCAGCCCGATCGGGTAGTTGCGCACGGCGCGGCGCAGCGTTTCGCGCAGGCGATCGCTGCACACCGTGTCCAGGTCGTGCAGGGTCGTGATCGGTCCGCTTTGGGCAAAGTCTGGCACGCATCCGCCTCCCGGTTAATTCGTGGGCGGCTGGCGCGCCGCCGCGTCTCGCACAGTTTACCCGCTTGATCCGCCGAGCCAAACCGCTTGCCCGGGCGCCAGCGCGAGCGACTCGCCCGCTGCAATCAGTTCGCCGCTGATCAGGTCGGCTGTCGCCCCCTGGAACTCGGGCGGCCGCTGCAACGTGGCCGCCTCCTCGGCGAAATTCACCGCGGCCAACACGCAATGGGCGCCGTCGCAGGAGGTGCGCTGCCACGCCAGCACGCTTGGCGCCGCTTGCGGAACGACCTGCTGTGCAGCATCGGGGTGAAACGCAGGCTCGGCGATCCGGTGACGCAGCATCGTGCGGTAGCGCTCGAACACCGCGTGTTGGGTGCCGAGCGGATCGTCCACCAAGGCGTCCAGTTCGTTGCATCCGTACTTGCGACGATTGATCCGGCGGTTGATCCCCGTGGCGTCGGCGCCGGCCGTGTCGTTGGGCGTGCCGACGAGACTGTGGAAGTAGACCGCTGGCATGCCCTGCAGGGCGAGCATCACCGCCTGCGAAGCCAGGAACCGCCGCACGTGCAATTCGCCGTCGCCGCTGTCGGGGGCCAAGGCGTCGAAGTACGCGATGCACAATTCGTACGGCGCATCGGACCCGTCGGGCCGCCGACGCGTGTTGATGCGTGCTCCGCGGCGTTTCACGGCGTCGACCAGGCAGTCGAAGCGCTCCGCCGACACCAACCCTTCCAACGGTCGCACGCCCACGCCGTCGTGCGAGGCGGTGAAGTTGAAGAACGTGCACCCCGGCGGCGGCGGAGCCAGGTCGCTTAGCCAGGCCCCAATCGCGCTGGCGTCGCCGCTGAGGAACGCCTCCAACAACAGCGGCGGCAGGCTGAACTGGTACACCATGTGCGCCTCGTCGCCGGGCGCAGCTTGCCCGGGCGAAGCCGACGGGTCGCCGCCGAAGTAGGAAATGTTCTCCGCGTGCGGCACGTTAGTTTCGGTCAGCACCAGCGTTCCGGGGGCGAGCGCCTCGAGCACGTCGCGCATCAGCTTGACGATTTCGTGCGTCTGCGGCAGGTGCAGGCAACTCGTGCCCAACTCCTTCCACAGGAACGCCACCGCATCGAGCCGAATGATGCGGGCGCCGCGGCGGGCGTACTCGACCAAGATTCGCAGCATCGTGGCCAGCACGGCCGGCTCGGCATAGTTCAGGTCGATCTGGTCGTCGGAAAACGTCGTCCATACGTGTCGCGTTTCGGGACCGGCCGGCGTGGCCACCTCGGCCGGCGTCAGCAGCGGCAGGCTGCGCGGCCGGACGACCTGCGAGTAGTCGAGCGTCGGGTCGGCTGCGATGAAGTACCGATCGTAGGGCGGTTCGCTGCGTAAGTAGGCCTGGTACCAGTCGCTGTGCTGCGAGATGTGGTTGAGCACCAGATCGAACATCAGGTCAAAGTCATCGCCAAGCGCCGCGATGTCGTGCCAACTGCCCGAATCGGGATCGACCGCCAGATAGTCGATGACCGAGAATCCGTCATCGGACGAGTAGGGGCAAAACGGGAGCAGATGGACCGTGCTGAGCGCGTCGGTCAGCTCTCGCTGCCGCAGCCAATCGTGCAGGGTCGTCAGGGGCGAACGCCCGATGCCGGCGTCGTCGCGGACTTGGTCGGCGTAGGTGATCAGCACCACGTCCCGCTCGCTCCAGCGCGCGGCGGGCGTCGGGTGAACTTCGCCCAGGTAGGGCGCCAGTTGCTGTTCGATCGCCGCTTGCGCTTCGTCGGCGCGATCGGGATAGATCGTTTCCAAACGGCGGCGCAGGGGGCCAACGCAACTGGCAATCGTCACGGCGGGCTCTCCAGTTGGGGGCGAGTGAGGAACTCTGGCGGGACGCGCAGTGTACCGCGCTTCGGCCTATTCGCCCAGCCTGACCGTGTCGACGCATCGACGGAACCGCGCACCGACGCCGAGTCCGCTACAGATCATCCAAGCCGGTGACGTTGGTGATCAACGCGCGCAGCTTGCGACGCAGCACCGAGTAGCTGAAGAATCGCGTGCCCAACTCGAAGTTTCGCTGGACCATCGCCTCGCGGTGACCAGGATCGTCGATCACCTTGCGCACCTTGGCGACCACGTCCTTGGTCATAAACCCGTTCATCGTAATCACGTCGAAGCCCTTGGGCTCGATATCCGACACGAAGATCGAGTAGCGGTTCACGAGCACTGGCTTGCGGAAGTAGAACGCCTCGATCAGCGCGTTGCCGAAGCCTTCATATAGACTCGGGTACGTGATGAAGTCGGCGTGGATGTACGCGTCGGCTAGCAGATAGACCTTCTCGCCGGCGGCGTTTGTCCCGCGTTCTTCGTCAATGCGATTGGGAATCAATCGCAGGTCCACGCCCTGGTGGTCCGCCAAGTCGCGCAGGGCGTTGAGGTATTCGTCGCCCTCGTCGCCTGACTCGTGCGAGATGACCAGCTTGCAGCGGGGATTGTTCAGCGCTTTGATCAGCGCGATCGCGTGCTCGATGCCCTTGCGCGGTACGACGCGAGTGGGCTGCAAGAACAGGATGTCCTCGGGGTCGATGCCGATCTGCGCGCGAAAATCGCGGTTGTAGTCGTCTTCCGCCGGCGGCGCGCTTTCGAAGTCCAACACGTTGGGCACCAGCACGCTGGACACGCCGCGGCGGTGCGAGAGGGCCCGCTGCGCCTCGCTATTGATCGTCACATGCTGAATGCTGGGGACCGTACTGGGGAATGCCATCCGCAGCAGATCGCCGACTGAGTTCACGGCAAACCGATCGCGTTCCCAATAGAAATCGTGGTGGTGGGCGATCGTCGGAAAATTCGTCTCAGCGCAAAACAGGGCGATCGCCACGCCCAGCGGGATGTTCATCGGAATGCAACTGGCGTTCTGCACGCACAGGATCTCGATGTCGAACCGCCGGACGAATTCGTAGAGCGTGCCTTTCAGATAGTCGGCAATCGCAAAAATTCGCCGCGTCACTTCGGGGTCGCGCGTTGTGATGCCGAACGATCGCTGGTTGATCCATTGGATGTCGGGATTCCCGAAGTAAGCATGCGGCACCATCATGCTGACGTCGGGATTGGTGTCCAGCACGCCCCCGTACCAGTAGCTGACGTGTTTGTAGTGCCACAGCACCTTGGCCCACTTGGCGGCTTCCAGCGAGACGCCGTCGGTGCCTTTGAAGCGGGTGCCGACGAAGCCAATCTTGTGGCCGATTTTCTCAGGCGCGTTCTTCATGGGAGGCAAGCAGTGGGCAGCGGCGCAGGGGCCGCCGCGGGACGGCACGGTTGGGCGGGGGGATTGGCGGGGCGGCAGGGCGGGAGACGCGCACAGCGGCACGGCGCGTCTATCGGCAATGTCGGCGGGGCGGCCGGTCATTCTCCACGACCAGCGGGCATTCTCCAAAATGCCCAGGCGACCCGCGCAATGCAAGCCGCGTAAACCATACAAACCCGACCGAGCTTAGTCCAGCAACTGCAACAACTGCGGCAATTCGGTTACCACGGCATCCGCGATCACCCCGGCGACCTGGGGATCATCGGTCCGCAGCCGCAGCGATCGCTGGTCGCCGGCGAATAGGGCGGTGCGAAAGCCAACCTGCTGGGCCGGCCACACGTCGTTTCGCATGTCGTTGCCCACATACAGCGTTTGGGCGGGCTGGAGGCCGCGGGCAGCGAGCGCCTCGGCACAGCGGTGGTACAGAAACGCACCCGGCTTGGCCTCGCGGCGGTCGTAGGACCATTCGCTCAAATCGGGCGCGAAACCGAGTTGCTCCAGCGATTCCCCGGTCAGGGCTTCCATGGCCAGCGGTGTGAAGAATTGGGCGTTGCTAATGATGCCCAATTGCCGACCGCTGCCTGCGATGCGCTCCAGCACGTCGACCATTCCCGGCATGGGCCAGACGGGGTTCACGCGGCATTCGTACTGGACCGCAAGTTGTTCAATCTGGTGGGCCGACGGCTGCAGATTGAACTCCGCCAGCACGTCGCGCCAGATTTCGCGAATTTCCACTTCGGGCGTGTTGCTGGGCGAGGCGGCGTGGGCGGCTTCGATGGTTGCGCGAAGCCGGGCCGCCAACTCCTCGCCGTCGGCCGGTGGCGCGACGCCGAGGGCGGTGAGCGCCTCGATGGCCGCGGCGGCGGGCGCGCCTTCGGTGGCCAGCGAAATGTCGCCACTGGCGCTCACTAGCAGCGTGCCGTAGACGTCGAACACCACGGCGCGAATGTCCGCGAGCCGCGGCAGCACCGGCTGCGCCTCGGTTGGCCGCGGCGCCAGCGGCGAACTGAGTTGGCGGATACGCTCCCGCAGTGTTAAGTCGTCCATTGCGCCACTCGCACCGGCAGGATTCGTTCGGGCGTGACAAAGTGATCCAGCACCGCCCGACCGCGGGGAGCGGGTGCAACCGTTTCGTCGACGGGCGAGTCGAGCACGCGTTGGTAGGCTGCGTCCAGCCGCTGGCCGACCGCCGCGGTCGAGTAGCGCTGGCGCACCGCAGCCGCATTGGCGTCGATGCGGGATTGCTGGTCGCCTTGCTTCGTGGCGAACAATTTGGCCAGAGCCGGGTTGGCCGCCAGAATGGCGTCACGTGCCGCGACGTCGGCAGCGACCTGCTCAATCACCGCCGCCTGACGCGCTGGCGCCAGTCGGCCAAAGTCGACGCAGCCGCCCGCCAGCAGCGGCTCGACGCGGCGGTTGAAGTCTTCGACGGCGAGCGGCGGCAGTCCGTACTTCTGGCAGGTGTCGACGTAAACTGTCTGCCAATCTTCGCGCACCCCGCGCTCGTCCAGCAGCTGCAGCGGGATCGCCAGCGCTTCGTACAGCCCGTCGAACTGCAGGCCCTCGTCGCGAAACTCGGTGGTGATCTCCGGCAGATCGCGGCCGACCAACACGCGGTTGGCGAGCCACGCCTCCAGAAACACCATGCCGAAGCCCTCGGCGATGCTCGTGGTCACAATCGCATCGGCGGCGGCCAGCGCGTCAGGGAATGTCACTCCGAATTGCCCGCCGGTATCGAATCGGCATCGCAGCGCGAGCCGCCGCGCTAACTCGCTCCACGCGTCGAACGAAGCGTACTCTGCGGGATTCTTCGGCGCGAGCGTCACGGCGAACCACGCATCGTCGGGCGCCACCGCTGCGAGCAGCAGTAACTCCCCCATATTCTTGCGGCGAATGCCGCGCACGGGGTAGACGAACAAGCGGGCGTCGTCGGGCAGCGCCAGCTTCGCGTGGACGCGCGGCCGTGCTACGGCAGACGCGGGCAGGTCGCCGAATTCGGCGACTGGGTTGGCGAGGGGTTCGAGCCGGTCGGCGGCGATTCCCGCTTCGGCCAACACGGCGGCGTCGCGCTGCGTAAGCGTCGCGTAGTGCACGTGCGCTGCTTGCGGGTAGAGCCGGCCGCCCAGTGCGTCTGGGTCGCCGGCCAGCAGCGCTTCGGCCAGGTGGCGATAGTTGCTCGGTCGGTTGTCCTCCGCAAAGTCATGTACCTGCAGCAGTTGCCGCCAGCCGTTCCGCGCGAGTTCAGCCAAGGCGCCAGGCAGCGAGGCGTTCTTGCCGATGCTGTGATTGTGCACATGCAGCAGCGAATCGTTGGGATTCAATCCCGCGGCAGCGAGTGCACTGCCGATGGTCGAGGCCAGCCGCGAGCCGTCAGCGACGGCGCCGGCCGCATCGTAGCCGATGTCCGGAACGGTCAGCAGTTCGATGGGAAAAGTCGCGTCGGCGTCCGGCACGTCGTTTGGCCAGCCGTCGCGTTGGCCGTCGAATACAACCACGACGCGCCGCGGCTGTTGACCGGCAGGCAATGCAGCCAGCGATCGCAAATGATTGGCGATCACCTGGGAAACGCCGCCGCGATTCAGATGGTGGTGCAAGATGACGAGATTCATCCGCACCAGTATAGGGACTCACGTGGGCCGGACAACGACTCGAACGAATCGCGCCTACCCAAACAAGTTTGTCTAGCCGGCGGCCCACTGGCCGCCGGGACGAGTGCGGACGATGCTCGCGATGTCTCCCGGCGGCTGGTGAGCCGCCGGCTAGGGGGCGTCAGAGAGCTTGCAGGATCGCGCGGGTGATCACGCCCAGACGCTCGGCGGCGGCGCCTGCGATCTGCGTGACGGCGCTATGGTCCGTTTCGTCGAGCGCGTCGGCCGTGCCGGCGTTGGTGATTGTCGAGACGCCCGCCACGCGCATGCCCGCATGCACCGCGGCGACGACTTCCGGCACCGTCGACATGCCGACGGCGTCGCCGCCCAGCCGGCGACACATGCGGTACTCGGCTCGCGTTTCGTACGTCGGCCCCAGCATGCCGACGTAAACACCGCGATGCAGTACGAACCGGTGCTCCAGCGCCGCCGCCATGGCGACTTCCTGAAGTTGCCGATCGTACGGCGCGCACATGTCGGGGAACCGCGGCCCGAGGTCGTCGTCATTCACGCCGATCAGCGGATTGGCGAACATCAAGTTGATTTGGTCGTCGATCAGCATCACGTCGCCGACGCGGTACAGCGGATTGAGCCCGCCGGCAGCGTTGCTGACGATCAGGCCGCCGGCGCCCAGCGCCTTGGCCAATCGCACCGGCAGCGACGCCTGCTCGGCCGTCCAACCTTCGTACAGGTGAAAGCGGCCCTGAAACGCCACGACAGGTCGCCCGGCCAGCGTGCCGCACACCAGCCGCCCCGCGTGCCCCACGGCCGTCGAGCGGGGGAAGTGCGGCAACTCGGCATAGTCGATTTTCGCTGCCGCGTCGATTTCGCGAGCCAGCCCCCCCAGGCCGCTGCCGAGGATGATCCCCGCGACTGGCCGCTCGGCCCACTGCGATCGCACGATGGCGGCCGCCGCGTCGATTTGTTCAGCCAAGTGAAGCATGTTCTATCTCGTGCCGCCAGAGACCAGGATCGCTGGATTCGTAGGATAGACAGGATAAAGGGAAGATGGTGCGCCGCCTGTTGGGACCGTCGGTTCATTCCCCGTGCCGACGATCCCGTTGATCCTGCGAATCCTGAAATCCTGTTCCCCGGATTACGACCTCGCGCGGTCGGCTTCGTACTGCAGGATGCCCAGCACAAGCGCGCGTAGCTTCCACTCGGCGCTGTTGGCCACGGCGATAATCTCTTCCACGTTCGCGGGTTTGAGCGCATCGGGCAGACACATGTCGGTGACCACCGACAGTCCGAACACCCGCATTGCGCTGTGCACGGCGACAATCACCTCAGGCACGGTCGACATGCCGACCACGTCGGCGCCGATGCCGCGCAGGAAGCGGTACTCGGCGCGGGTTTCCAGGTTGGGGCCGGTCACCGCGACGGTCACGCCGCGGTGGGCGACGAAATTCTCCTGGCGGGCAATCTCCAGCCCCGCGTCGATCAACTCGGGCGTGTAGGGCGCGCACATGTCGGGGAACCGCGGGCCAAGGCGGTCGTCGTTGACGCCAATCAGCGGGTTGTCGCCCATCAAATTGATTTGATCGTCGATGATCATCACGTCGCCGGACTGGTAGTGCGGGTTCATGCCGCCCACCGCCTGCGAGACGATCAAGAGCTCCGCGCCCAGCGCCTTGAAGACCCGCACCGGCAGCGTGATCTGCTTCAGCGGGTAGCCCTCGTACTGATGGAAGCGGCCTTCCATCGCCACGATCGGCTGGCCGGCCAGAGTGCCGCACACGAGCCGACCGCGATGGCTGGTCGCCGTGGAGCGGGGAAAGTGCGGGATGTCGGGGTACTCAATCGCGACGGGGTCTTTGATCTCTGCGGCAAGATTGCCCAGTCCCGTGCCGAGGATCACCCCGGCCAACGGCTTGTGATCCCACTGGGCACGAATCGCCGCAGCGGCGGCTTGGATTTGGTCGTAGAGTTCGAGCATGATTATTGTTCTGGTTCTTGAACCGCCAAGGTCGCCATGAGCGCCAAGGGGAGCAAATGCAGGGTCTGCGTTCGCGGAATCTTGCCGTCAGTCGCGATTGCTGGATTCAGTGAGGATCGGGATTTGCGTCGAACGGGTTCTTCCAGAGAATCTGGCCCATGCAGGAGAGCAATTTGTGCTTGTACTCCATCGAGTGCATCGGCGGACATGCGTCAACGGCCGCTAGGAATTCATCTGGCGGTCTGTAATTGTGTGCATTGATGTAGTGTGTGATCAATTCTGGCGCCACATAGATTTTTCCGGCGTGCGGGAAGTACATGTTTGCCGATCCCGACTTCTCGCCGTCGAACTGACACAAATCGCATGCGTGAATTCCTGCGATAGCGAATGGTTGCCATGGTTTTTTGGCGAATTCAACCAGACGGCGAAACGTCGAATCGGGGGTCCTGCCGGTTGGAAATTCACTTCCGCCGCTTAGCCATCCTACCGCTACGACGTGCGGTGCGCTCGTCGGCAATTCCGTACATTCACACAAATCGGGGATGTGAGGCATCACTCGGTTTCGCGGCACGTCGCTCTTGAGAGGCGCCATTTCTCCTTGGCGCTCTTGGCGTCCTTGGCGGTTTACTCAGTGGGATCTCAATACGCTCCGCCGGACGACGCGCCGGGATCTTCGCCGGCTTCGGCCGCCGCGATGGCTTCGGTGCCGCTGGTGCCCAGGCGGGTGGCGCCCAGGGCGACGAATCGTTGGGCGTCGGCCAGCGAGCGGATGCCGCCGGAGGCTTTCACTTGCACCGCGTCGGACACGTGGGCGCGCATCAGCGCGATGTCGTGGTCCGTGGCGCCGGTGGAGTACATGGCGCCGCCGTCGCCTTTGATCATGCCGAAACCGGTCGACGTTTTCACAAACGCGGCGCCGGCCCTCTCGCTGACTTCGCAGAGCCGAATCTTCAGTTCGTCCGTGGGCAGCAGACCGGTTTCGAAAATCACCTTGGTGATGGCGTCGCCGGCGCGGGCCGCTTCGACGACCGCGCGGATGTCGACTTCGACAAAGCTCCAGTCTTCGGCCAGCACGCGCCCCAGATTGACGACCATGTCGACTTCGCGGGCGCCCTCGGCGACGGCGATTTCCGTTTCGCGGACCTTCGCTCCCGTCGACGTGCCGCCGTGGGGGAAGCCGATCACCGTGCTGGGCACGACCGACGAACCGGCGAGCAACTCGGCGGTCAGCGGGACCATCGACGGCTTGACGCACACGCTGGCCGCGCCGACGCGCTTGCACATTTCACAGGCGACGCGCAAGTGGGCGTCGGTTTGAGTCGGTTGCAGAACGGCGTGATCAATTAGCGAAACGACGCTCATGGCGGGTCGGCGACACGTGGTACGGGGCGGACAGCAGAAGTCCGCGGAGTGTAGCCGATTGGCCCGCGCAAGTCGACCAGCGGGGCCGCTCGCCGTGGAGATCAGTGCTCGATTTCCCCGCCGGCCATCGTCACGCGGGCCACCACCACATTGGGATCCATGCCCTCGTCGTAGAAATCAACGCTGCCGTCGGCGGAGCTGATGTTGATCCCGCCGGGATGAAAGCCGTAGGGCTGGCTGACGTTGTTGCAGTTGATGATCTGCGACTCGCCGCAGAAATTGTTGATGGTCATCCAGGTTCGCGGACTGGCCCAACGAAATCGGCTGTTGATCTGTCGGTTCTCTTCGCCCGAATAGAATTCCGGCCTCGGTGCGCTCGACTTCTGGTACCAACCGAACATGTACGGCTTGCCGGCTGACTCGAAGTACATCCAGGTGTTGGACAGGCCATCGGCGACCTCCGCGGCGCGGGTGCGGCGGCGGTCGGTTTGCTGCGGCTTCGTCAGACTCAGAAAGTCGTACTGCAGAACGTTGTCCCACGCCCGGTCGCTTTCGGGCAAGCCGTTCTTCCCGTCCACCAGCCTGCGCGAGACGAGCTTCGCCAAGCTCTTGCCGCCTTCGACATCGACACGGTTGGCGGCAATGTAGTCGGTGGCGTTGCGCCCCAAGACGCCGACCGGCGTCGAAGGGCAGATGAGAATGCCGTCAAGATCTTGCTTGGTGTGCTGCTCGTTCTTCGAATGGCGCGTGTCGTCCCAATCCCAGTCGAAGTCGATCAGCGCGAAGCGGTTACCCTGCTCGAAGTACGGCAGCAGCAGCGAAATGCCATTGTGGGTGGCCAGCAGCGGTTTGACGTTCGCCGGGGGATCGCCGTGGCGGTCTTGCGCCGCCGGCGCGAAGTACTGCCGGGCCGATTCAAAGTTGAGCGCCGCCAGCGTGAGATTGCGCATCCGGCTTTGGCATCGGCTGCGTCGCGACGCTTCGCGAGCCGCCTGCACGGCGGGCAGCAACAGGGCGACCAACACGCCGATAATGGCGACGACGACCAGCAATTCGACCAGCGTGAAGCCGCGCAGACGCGTCGACGTGTAGCGGCTGGGCAGAGCGGCTTCTTGCATGATAAGCCTCACATGCGCGCGGGTGAGAGAAGGCTGGCGGCCATGCCCCGATGATAGCGGCGTGGCGGCGCGAGCTGCAAAACAAATTGCCGCCCTTATAGGGGTAAACAGCCACGTCGCCGCGATCGCTGCGACGGCTTTTCAAAAGCCAGGACGCGACGCGAGCTGCAATCGGCGAGGCCTCCTCGGGCGGCGCACCCCGGCCCGGGCGTCCGTCCGTCTGCTGGCCAGGGGGTGCCGCAGCAGCGGGATTTCGTCGCTTTGGCCTTGTCCGATCGACTCTGAATCTCGTTATCCCTTGCCGGGGCCCGCTTTGCGGCGAGGCGGCGGGGAGCTAGGATGACCAGATGCAGCACGTTCCGCTTTGCCGCATGGACACCGTCGACCGCTAGGCTTTGGCTGTGTATCAGCTTCGACCCTTCCGCAATTCCGACCCTCCGCATTTGGCGGAAATCTGGCGCAGCCAGCCGCCCCAACGGGGGGTCCTGCAGCAGGTGTCCGCGCCAATCCTGGAATTCGGCGTCTTCTCCAAGCCGCATTTCGATCGCCAGGGGCTCATTGTCGCCACCCAAGACGGCCGGCCACGGGGCTTCGCCCACGGCGCGTTCGGGCCGAATGACGCGGGATCGGGACTCGATACGTCGCTGGGGACGACCCACATGCTGATGCTGCACAGCGCCCACCAGGACGACGCCCTGGCCAGCGACCTGCTGGCGGCCAGCGAGGCGTATCTCCGCGGTCGCGGGGCGAGCGTGTTGTACGCCGGCGGCATTCAGCCGCTTAATTCCTTCTACCTGGGACTGTACGGCGGCAGCGAGTTGCCCGGCGTGCTGCAAAGCGACGCCCTGTTGCAGCGCACGGCGCTGGCCCGCGATTACCAGGAAGCGAGCCGCGTGCGGATCCTACAGTGCGATCTGGTCCGGTTCCGCCCGCCGGTGGGTCGCGAGGTGCGTGCCGTCAAACGGACGACGGAACTTCTTGAGGTGCTCGATCCTCGCGCTCAGACCTGGTGGGAGGCGTGCGTTTGGGGTTGCCTGCAGCGCGACCGGTTCCAGTTGATCGACCGCTACCAACGTACGCCCATCGCCACTGCGACGTTCTGGGACGTCCAGCCGATGTCGGCCGGCTGGGGCATGTGTACCGCGGGGTTGTACGAGTTGTATGTCGAGCCCCAGCATCGCCGCCGCGGGCTGGCCACGTATCTGGTCGGCGAGGCGCTGCGCCTGCTCCGCCGCCGGGGCGTGTCGGTCATCGAAGCTCAAACCATGGCGACCAATGAGGCGGCGCTGGCGTTTTACGAAAAGCTGGGTTTCACGACGGTCGACGAGGGGGTCGTGTTCCGCAAAAACGGCGGCGGGGCCGGCGCCAGCCAGACGGTTTAGCCCCGCCGCTTGCGGCGGGTGCGCGGGACAAGCCCCGCGGTTAAACCATCGAATGCGTCTGATCGCCGACGGTTCGACCGGTCAATTCGTTTCGCACCGCACCCATTTTCTGGTACAATCCGCGGTCCGCTGATCAACGCCTCGCAGTGGCGCTTCTTGCGCCATTCGACGCTGCGGGCGTCCTTATCACACGCTTCTCCAATACAATACTCCCAGCCGGCCGGAGGAATCGCCATGGCTACCGTTGCTTCGCCCTCGTCCAAAGTGGCTCGTCCGCAAATCCGTCAGACGCAGTGCTTTATTGGCGGCAAGTGGGTTCCCGCTGCCAGTGGCAAGACGTTTGACACGATTCACCCGGCGACTGAAGAGGTCATCGCCCAGGTGGCCGAGGGGGATAAGGAGGACATCGACGCCGCGGTTGATGCGGCCCGCGCTCAATTCGACGGCGGCGAGTGGTCGCGGATGGACGCCCGCGAGCGCGGCCGACTGATGTACAAGCTTGCCGACTTGATCGAGGCGGAAGCCGATGAGTTGGCGGCGATCGAGACGCTCGACAACGGCAAACCAATCAAGGACGCGAAGGCGGCGGATATTCCGTTGGTCATCCAGTGCCTGCGGTACTATGCCGGTTGGGCCGACAAGATCCAGGGCGCCACGATCCCCGTGGACGGCGAGGTCTTCTGCTACACCCGTCGCGAGCCGGTGGGCGTCGTCGGTCAAATCATTCCCTGGAATTTCCCGGCGCTGATGGTCGCGTGGAAGTGGGGGCCGGCGCTGGCCGCCGGCTGCACGATCGTGATGAAGCCGGCCGAGCAGACGCCGCTCTCCTGCTTGCGGATGGCCCGGCTGGCGCAGAAGGCGGGCATCCCCGATGGCGTGATCAACGTGGTGCCGGGCTACGGCCCCACGGCTGGGGCGGCGTTGGTCGAGCATCCGGGCGTCGACAAAATCGCGTTCACGGGCGAAGGGGCGACCGCCAAGATCATCCAACGCGCCGCGGCCGACACCGTCAAACGGCTCACTTTTGAGCTGGGCGGCAAGAGCCCCAACATCATCTTCGATGACGCCGACATGGAATTGGCCATCGACGGCTCGCACTCGGGGCTGTTCTTCAACCAGGGACAATGCTGCTGTGCCGGCAGCCGGTTGTACGTGCAGAGCAAGGCGTACGACAGCGTGGTCGAACGGCTGGTCAAGCTGAGTGAAGATCGCAAAGTCGGCGATCCCTTTGACCCCGACACCGAACAGGGCCCGCAGGTCGACCAGGCGCAGTTCGACAAGATCCTGAAGTACGTCGACTTCGGCAAAGCCGATGGCGCCAATCTGGCGACCGGCGGCGCCCGTTGCGGCAGTCAGGGCTACTTTGTCGAGCCCACCGTGTTCACCGACGTGCAGGACGACATGCGGATTGCCCGGGAGGAAATCTTCGGCCCCGTGCTGAGCGTGCTCAAGTTTGACGACGTGGACGAAATCGCCAAGCGGGCCAATGACACCGACTTCGGCCTGGCCGCGGCGGTGTGGACCCGCGACATCAGCAAGGCCCATCGGCTGGCTGCCAAGCTGCGGGCCGGCACCGTGTGGGTCAACTGCTACAACCAGTTCGACAGCGCCGCCCCGTTCGGCGGCTTCAAGGCCAGTGGCATCGGCCGCGAACTGGGCGAGGAAGGCCTCGCGGCGTACACCGAGAACAAGACCGTGACTGTTAAACTGGGCTAAATAGCCGCTTGTTCTCGGGGCTTTCTGTCCTGCCACGGCGGATGCTGGGGAGCTTGGCAGGATCGCGCACCTTCGGGTGGTGGATTCTACGCTTGTCTCACGCGGCTGACTTCAGTCTCATTCGCCCGCGGGAGGTCGTGCGCTGCGGCTGCGCGCACCCTTAGCAGAGTGCCTTGCGCCCACTTTTCCCTCGCGCCGCTTGAGGCGCCTGCGGTGCGCAAACCGCAGGATATCGGTACGACTTTTTCGGCCCAGACGCATGAGACGATTCACGCATGTCCAACATCGACGGGGGATGGACCCCGCCCAGCGAGAAGAGCGCGGCAAACGCGGTTCTCATCTTCGCATCGCTGGCATCTACCTGATCGCGGGCGCGGCTTGGATCGTGATGTCTGACGCCTGGCTCGTGTTGACAGGCATGGAAACGTTGACCGGCTTCCTGGCTTCATGCAGCAAAGGGCTGCTTTTTGTCGCCGCATCCGCGTTGCTGATCCATCAACTGGTCAAGCGACACCTGGACGAGATCGAAACTGCAAATGCATTGGCGTGGAGCGTCATTGACGGCACGGACGACGCGGTTTTTGCCAAGGACGCGGACGGTCGATACCTCATGGTCAACGAAGCCGCGGTCAGGACGATAGGACGCCCCGCGGCCCAGACGCTCGGCAGGGGCGACGTCGAATTATTTGGTCCGGAGATCGCCGCCACGCTTCAGAAACACGATCAGCAAGTGAAGTTGCAGGCCGCCGGCGAGGCGTTCGAGTACGAATTGGAAACGTCTGCAGGCCGGAAGACAGTCCTAACGCTGAAGTTCCCGTTTCGAAACGCCAGCGGCGATGTCGCGGGCGTGATTGGCATTGCCCGCGACATCACCGCCCGCAAGCAGGCCGAGGAGCAGTTGCAGTGCGAACGCGATCGGCTGGCGGGCATCGTGGCCGCCGTGCCCGCGGTGATCTGCACCCTTCAGATGTCGCCCGACGGCAGCATGGCTTTTCCGTTCGTCAGTATGCCGTTAAGCGAACTGACCGGCTTGGACCTGCCGGACGAAGCGGCCGACGCCCGGGTCTTGTTCAACACGATTCATCCGGACGATCGCCCTGGCGTGGAAGCGAGTCTGGCGGATTCGGCGCGGACGATGACTCCCTGCGCAGCCGAGTTTCGCCTGCAGGGCCGCTGCGGCGGCGAAGCTTGGATCGAAGCTCGCGGCGTCCCGCATCAACTGCCCAGCGGCGACGTGCAATGGCACACATACCTTGCTGATGTCACCAAGCGTCATCAAGCCGACGAAGCGCTTTGCGAAACGGAAGAACACTTGCGCGAAGCGCGCCGGCTCGCTCAACTGGGGAATTGGTCGTGGGATTGCGCCAGCGGCAAACTGTGGTGGTCCGAACCGCTGTTTGAACTCCTAGGGCTCGACCCGGCTACGACGCAGCCGTCGTTCGAGTGCTACCACCAGATGTTGTCGCCGGCCGATCAGCGGCGTGCTCAGAAGAAGATGGCGGCGCTGCAGAATGGCGCGGCGAAGGTAGAGCAGGAGTTTCGGTTGACGCGGCCCGACGGACAGGTGATTTGGACGCGCAGCGTGAGTTGGTCGACGCGCGACGCCAGCGGCAACGTGGTGCGGGTGGCCGGGTTTAGCCAAGATATCACCGCTTTGAAACAGTCTGTCGTCGAACTGGAGACCCGGGAGGAGCGGTTGCGGCTGGCGTTGGCCGGTTCGGGCGGGGGCGCGTGGGACTGGGATTTGGAGAGCGGATTGGCCTGGTGGTCGCCTGAGATGTATGAGATTTGGGGCGTGGAACCGGGCACGGCGATGACTTGGGAGAATTCGGCCGCGTGCATTCGGGACGAAGACCGGCAGCGTGTCCTCGAAGCCGCCGAGCAAGCCATTGCAAATCGCTCGCTTTATCGCCACGAGTTCTGCATTCATCACCCTCGCCGCGGAACGCGTTGGATCCTGTCTCTGGGGCAGGTCGTCTGCGACGAGGACGCTCGTCCCGTCCGCATGGCCGGCATCAGTTTCGATGCGACTGAGCGAAAGCAGTTGCTGGAGGATGTCAAACGGAGCGAGCAGCGTTTAGAGCTTGCGTTGAGCTGTGCTCAGGCGGGCGCCTGGGAATGGAATACCCGCGACAACACGGCTTGGTGGTCGCGCGAGATGTACGATCTTTGGGGCGTGTCGGTTAGCGACAAGCCTGTTGATTTCGCCGAGGCGCTACGGCACGTACATCAGGGCGATCGCGATGCTTTGCAGCGCTCGGTCGAGCAGGCCTTGGAGCGGGGCGATGCTTTCTCCGCGGAGTTCAGGTTACTGCATCCGCAGCGCGGGGAACGTTGGACTTGTTCGTACGGCCGTCCGTACCTCGACGATGCCAGCGGATTGCAGCGCGTCTTGGGCATCACGTTCGACGTGACGGAACGCAAGCGAGCCGAGGATGACCGTCGACGCCTCGAACGGCAGATGCTGGAGACGCAACGACTGGAAAGCCTGGGCGTGATGGTCGCGGGGGTTGCGCACGATTTCAACAACATGCTTACCGCCGTATCGGCGAATCTGGCCGTCGCTCAGATGCGCCTCCCCGACCAGTCGCCGGCGATTGAGCCGTTGAACGAAGTCGCTGCAGCGGCGCAGCGGGCCGCCTCGCTCACCAAGCAGTTGCTGACTTACGCCGGCGGCCGCTCCTCGGTGCCCAAGGCTGTTAGGCTGGACCGCCTGGTCAAGGACATCGTCGGCCTCCTGCGGACCGTGCTTGCCAAGACGACGACGATCCGGCTCGATCTGGAGCCGGCGACCATCGACGGCGACCAGGGCCAACTTCGGCAGGTGGTCATGAATCTGATGACGAATGCCTCCGAATCGCTGAATGGGCGCCTCGGCGAAGTGACGGTGCGCACCGGCGTGCAAATGCTGGGAGAGGACCAAATCGCCCAGCGTATCGCCGTCGGCGCCGTGGCGGCCGACGACCTGAGCGGCGGCGAATACGCCGTGTTGACCGTCGAGGACCGCGGGTGCGGAATGACCGCCGACGTTTGCCAACGGATTCTCGACCCGTTCTTTACAACCAAGACTACGGGGCACGGTCTGGGATTGGCAGCCGTTGCCGGCATCATTCGCAGCCACGGCGGCATCCTGTGCATCGATTCGCAGGTCGGGCGAGGGTCGACGTTTGAGATCTACTTCCGTTGCTCACAAAATGCAGTGCTGAGTGAGCCCGAACCTGCGGAACTGTTCGACGGTGCAACGCCCCGACAAAGCGGCGAAGCTGTGATTATCGATGAGAATTCCATGTTGCGCGGCTATATGCGACGGGCGCTGGCCGAGAGCGGTTTGGACGTGCGTACGTGCGCGAATTGGGAAGACGCGCAACAGAGTCTCAAAGAGATCGATCGACGCCAACTACGACTGGTGGTGCTTGGCACGGTAGGCGGCGAGACCAACGGCGCAACTCTCGTGCTACCCGCGCCGATTCGCGAGTTGGTCGGCGCGATCCCCATTCTGCGGGTCAAGGACCAGTGCGCGGGGCGACCCGACGAGGTTGATGCGGCGTCGAATGCGGTACTCTACAAACCGTTTACGCCCCGCGAACTGATCGCCGCCGCGGCGAAGTTGCTGCGGTCGCCAGAAGCGATGGCGTCGTGACCGCGCTCGCTCCCGGCGTCTAGGCGACCTCTGCAGTTCGATCGGTGCTCACGGCGCCTGCGGAGGGAACGATTTGATGCCCGCGGCGCTCGGCCCAAAGCTGCGTGAATTGCGCGCCGAACAAGAGAATCAGCGCCGAGTAATAAATCCACGCCATGATGAGCACCAGCGATCCGGCCGCACCGTAGGCGCTTTCCATATTCTTGCTGCCGAGGTAGGCCCCGAGGACGTGCTTGCCGAGCATCATCAGGCCGGTCGTGACAAGCGCACCGACCCAAACGTCTTTCCAGCGGACTTCGGCGTCGGGAGTCAGTTTGAAGAAGGCGGCAAACAGCAGCGTGAACAGGGCCAACGAGGCGGCCGCGTTGAGCACGGCGACGGCGCCCGCGGAGACGTCCCCTGGGAGCCACGCAGCCGCCCAGTCGCTGGCGGCCGAAACGACGGCGCTGAAAACGAGCGAGACCAACAGCAGAAACGCCAAGGCGACGATCATTGCGAGCGACACCAGTCGGCGAACGACGATCGAGTTGATGAAGCTGCGATTGGGATCGGGCTGAACATGCCAGGCCTCGTTCAGTGCCGTCTGCAACTGGCCCATGACGCCAGTTGCTCCGACCAGCAGCGCCCCGATGCCGATCGCTTTTCCAAGTGCTCCTTGCTCGTCTTGCGTCGCCCCGGCGAGCAACGCCATGACTTGGCGCGCGCCATCGGCTCCAATCACGCTGGCCACCTCGGTGCGTAAACGGTTTTGAACCACCACCGGATCGACGACTGTGCTGCCGATCCAAATGACCAGGACCAGCAGCGCTGGCAGCGACAATGCCGCGTAGTAGGCGATGGCCGCCGCTGCGCGAAAGCAGTTGTCGTTGGCGACGTTGGCGACGAGCTTGCGGAAAAACGACATGAGGATCTCTCGTCGTGCGAAGCGCTGTGAGTGCGCACCGTGTGCGCCGAAATCGTTGCAGCGTTTCTGCCGCAACCGCCGTGCCAGCGACCGTTCGGCAGGGGGCGGGGCCCAAAAAACGCGGTCTTGGTCCGCTGAGAGCGCAGGTGCCCGCCCTGCAATCGGACTGGCCGGAGAGCGATCGCTTGCCCCAAATTGCCCCATTTGTGGCGCAGCGCGGCTCGTGAACGTGCGCAGTGGCATGTTCCCGCTGCGCAGCCCGCTTGATTTATGGCGATCCGGCCGTGCTAATGGGCGAGAGACGGCGGGGGCGAACAAGGGGCGCCCGCCGCAGCTCTCCGCCCGGCCAATCGCCTGGCTCACTCTGGATCGGGATTCACGGTATTTGGATGCCCGCTAAAGTCAAAACGCGAGTGCGTGAGAACTACCGCGGCTGTCGGCGGTCGTTCAGCGTCCAGTCGGTCATTTGCTGCGGCCTGCTTCTCGGCGCGTTTCCAGATGCATTGGCCGCGGGCGATGATCCGTCGGCATTCATGTCGCCTCAGGCGGAAGAGCTGTTCGAACGTCGCGTGCGGCCCATCTTTATCGAACACTGCGGCGAATGCCACGGCGCGCAGGCCAAGGGCGAGTTGCGACTCGATTCGCTGGCAGGCATGGCGACCGGCGGAGCATCGGGACCGGCGGTCACCGCGGGCGATGCCGACGGCAGTTTGATCGTGTCGGCCTTGCGGTACGAGTCGTACGAGATGCCGCCCGGCGGTCCGCTGCCCGCCGCGCAGGTCGAAGCGGTTGCCGAGTGGGTCAACTTGCTGGACGAGAAATTCGCCGCGGCGGCAAAGATGAACGCGAGCAGCGCGGAGGGCGACCCGGCGAAAATCGCGCCCCAGGATCCTGCCGATCATTGGGCGTATGAACCGCCGCACCGGAGCGAGCCGCCGCAACTTGAGATGCCCGAATCAGCGCCGCTCGCGCCGATTGACCGATTCGTTCGCGCGCGGCTTCAGGAGGTTGGCATCCCGCCCGCGGCGCCGGCCTCGCCGCGGGAATTGCTGCGTCGCGTCCACTACGATTTGACCGGCCTGCCGCCGACGGCCGAGCAGGTCGCCGCGTTCGTTGTCGACCCGTCCAACGCGGCTTACGAGCGCGTCGTCGACGAGTTGCTCGCGGCCCCGCAGTTTGGCGAACGCTGGGCGCGGCATTGGCTCGACCTCGCCCGCTACTCGGACACGCGCGGCTACGTGTTCGAGGAAGACCGGTCGTATCCCAATGCGTGGAAGTATCGCGATTGGGTCGTGCAGGCTCTGAATACCGACATGCCGTATGATCGGTTTGTCGTCGCTCAACTTGCGGGCGACCAACTGGACGATCCCGCCGCGGCGCCGGCGTCCGGGTTTCTCACGCTGGGGCGGCGGTTTCTCAACAACCCGCACGACATCATCGACGATCGGATCAACGTCATCACCCGCGGGTTGCTAGGCCTGACCGTCGCCTGCGCGCGATGCCACGATCACAAGTACGACGCCATCTCGTCAGCAGACTACTACGCCCTGTACGGCGTGCTCAACAGTTGCGACGAGCAGAAACGCGATGACCTGCCGCCGCGGTTAGTTGACAAGCCGACGCCGGTCGAGCCGGTCGTCTTCTTGCGCGGCAACCCTGGCGCACACGGCGAGTCGGTCCCGCGGCGATTTCTTACCTGCCTGTCTGCGGGCGAGCCGACGCCGTTTCAGCACGGTAGCGGGCGGATGGAGTTGGCCGAGCGGATCGCATCGCCGGACAATCCGTTGACGGCGCGGGTCTGGGCCAACCGCGTTTGGATGCATCTGTTGGGACGCGGGCTCGTGACGACGCCCAGCGACTTTGGCGTACGCGGAGAACCGCCGACCCATCCCCAGCTGCTCGACTGGCTCGCCTGCACGCTGGTCGACGACGGCTGGTCGACCAAGTCGTTGGTGCGACGCATCGTGTTGTCGGAGACCTACCGCCAATCATCGCGCGTGACGGAAGCGCAGGTGAACGCCGGCGTGCATGACATCGACCCGGACAACGCGCTGCTCTGGCACGCGACGCGCAAGCGGCTCGATCTGGAGCAACTGCGGGACAGTTTGTTAGCCGCAGCGGGAGTGCTCGACCTAACGGTCGGCGGACCGCCGGCGTCGCTCACCGACGCGCCGCCAACGAACCGGCGGGCCCTGTACGGATACATCGAACGGCAGAATTTGCCCCAGTTCTTCCGCACGTTTGACTTTGCGAATCCCAATACGCATACCGCCGTGCGGGCCGAGACGCTCTCGCCGCACCAAGCGCTGTTCATGCTGAACAGTCCGCTTGTTTCTCGGGCTGCCTGCCAACTCGCGGCCCGCGCCGAGAGCGAAGCAGCGGCGTCAGAGGCGGTTGACGCGGCGGTTGTCGACGACGCTCGCGTCGTTGCGTTGTTCTGCCGCGCGCTGGGGCGCGAGCCGACGGATGCCGAGCGCAGACAATCTGCTGCTTTCGTTCAGGCGTTGCATGAACCGGGCGAAGACGCGCTGCCGGATCGCAATCCCTGGGACTACGGCTGGGGGCGGTTCGACGCCGCATCGCAGCGCGTGGAGTTTCACGACTTGCCGCAATTCGTCGACGGGGCGTGGCAGGGCGGGCCGGCGCTGCCGGATGTGACGCTGGGGTGGGTGACCCTGCGCGCGGACGGCGGCCACCCCGGCGACGCCGATCATTCCGCCATTGTCCGTTGCGTGGTTCCGACCACGGGGACGGCGCGCGTCACGGGGCGGCTGGCTCACCCGGCCGAGCAGGGCGACGGCGTCCGCCTGCGACTGATCTGCAGCCGGCGCGGACTTCTTGCCGAGTGGGCCGTGTATCACGGCGAAGCGGCCATCGATGTCGATGCCGGTCAGGTCAATCGCGGCGACGAACTGTACTGCGTCGTCGACTGTCGCGACGGCGACGCCTACGATTCGTTCGAGCTGACAGTTGCGGTGACGATCGGCGACGGCGCGGGCGGTCAGGCGGTCTTGCGATCGAATGATCAGTTCCACGGCCCGCTGCCGCCGCCGCTAGATCGTTGGCAGCAGTTGGCGCAAGTGTTATTGATGAGCAACGAGTTTTTGTTTGTGGATTAATCCCAGGAGCGATTGAACCACGCTGCTGCCGCCGTCCATCTTGTAGCGCGACGCGAAGCCGCGCGCTTGTCACGACCGCCGTCCCGCCGAGGTTCAGACAACGCCATGTTCACGCGCCGAGAATTGCTGACACGCTGCGGGCAAGGGTTCGGCGCGATGGCGCTGGGCGGGTTGCTCGCCGAGCAAGTCGCGGCCGAGGCGGCCAATCCGTTAGCCGTGAAGCAGCCCCATTTCGCGCCGCGTGCCAAACGGGTCATCCACCTGTTCATGAACGGCGGGCCGTCGCATCTGGACACGTTCGACCCCAAGCCGGCGCTGGCGAAATACGCTGGCCAGGAATTGCCCGGAGGAACGCCGACGACCGAACGGCCGACCGGCGCGGTGATGAACACGCCGTTCAAGTTCTCCAAACACGGCGAAAGCGGCATTGAAGTCAGCGAACTGTTTCCCCACGTCGCGAAGTCCATTGACGAAATCGCGGTGATTCGTTCGATGCATGCGGACGTGCCGAACCATGAGCCGTCGCTGATGCTGATGAACTGCGGCGACGCCAGGCAGATTCGCCCGAGTTTGGGCTCGTGGCTGGTTTACGGTCTGGGGGCGGAGAATCAAAACCTGCCCGCCTACGTGGCGATGTGCCCCGGCGGTTATCCGATTCAGGAGACGCAGAACTGGCAAAGCGGCTTCCTCCCGGGCATCTACGAGGGGACGTACCTGAACACCGAGCATCAGGCCATCGACAAGCTGATCGAACATATCAGCAGCGAGCGGACCGGCAGTGCGCGTCAGCGAGCGCAGCTCGACCTGCTTGCAGAGCTGAACCAATTGCATGCGGGCCCTCAGCCTGATGCGGTGCTCGATTCCCGGATCCATTCGTTCGAGTTGGCGTTTCGCATGCAAACGGAGGCGGCCGAGGCGTTTGACGTGAGCCGCGAGCCGCAGCACATTCGCGACATGTACGGCCCCGGCGTGCAGGCCCGGCAAATTCTGATCGCGCGACGGTTGGTCGAGCGGGGCGTGCGATTCGTGCAGGTCTGGCATGGCGCCGGTCAGCCGTGGGATAACCACGACGATCTGGAGATCGGTCACCGGAATCTCGCCGGGCAGTGCGACCAGGCAATCGGTGCGCTGTTGGTTGATCTGAAGCAGCGCGGGCTCCTGGAGGACACTTTGGTGATCTGGGGCGGCGAGTTTGGCCGCACGCCAACGGTTGAGTTGCCCAAGGAAGGCCTCAACGCCGGCAAGGTGAACGGCCGCGATCACAATCACTACGGTTTTACAATGTGGTTGGCCGGCGGGGGCGTCCGCGGCGGCTACGTGCATGGCGCGACCGATGAGTTTGGCTTCAAAGCGGTCGAGAATCGCGTGCACGTGCACGACCTGCACGCCACAATCCTGCACCTGATGGGCTTCGACCACGAGCAATTGACCTACCGCCACGCCGGACGCGATTTCCGCCTGACGGACGTGCATGGCCGGGTGGTTCGCGAGTTGCTGGCGTAGGGGACGCTGCAAGGCTTGAACTGGGAACTAGTTAGGGTGCGTGGCGAGCCGCCTCAGCACTGCCCGACGCCTGACTCCCAGGCTTCGCCCCAGGCGTCAGTTTTTTCTTTTTCGCAGAGAATGAGATCGGCTCCGGCGATCTGCTACAATGCCGGGCGCGTGATCGGGCGCGATTCGAGGCGTCCACGCGGTCTTGTGACCATTGCGTCTTCTCAATTGCTTTTCTTCTTGTCGACTGTTCTGGGAGAAGTTCTCGTGAATCGCTTACTTGCCGCCTTGCTTGTTGTGGCATGCGTCGCTGCGCCGGTTGGCGCGCAGACCATGCTGTTTGACTTTGGCAACACCGGCCAGCAGACGCTGATCGGCGGTTGGAACAACGTCATCTACGCCAATCCCGATCCGCCGCCGCCAATCGATCCGGTGGTGGACAACAACGGCAACGTGGTGGCGGGCGTCACGCTGGAGGTGGTCGATCAATTCTTTATCAACGGCCCGCCGTCGCAACTGGGCACCGAGTCGCCTTCCGGTGACGCCGCGGCGTATCCGGTGAGCGCCACCGACGATTATTTCTTCGGGCATTCCGGCGACTTCGCCGGGGCCACGGACAATCCCACCGGCGGCTTCAAGCTGACCGGCCTGAATCAGAGCATTGTCTACGACTTCACCTTCTTCTCGTCGCGCACAGGCGTGGGCGACCTGCGCGAGACGGCTTTTGCCGTGACCGGCGCCAATTCGGGCAGCGGGCTGCTCGAGCCAGCGAACAACGATTCCAACGTGCTGAGCATCGACGGCATCGCGCCGGACGGCAACGGCGAGATCTACGTGGAAGTCTCGGCGGGGCCGGGCAACACGAACGGCAACGCCTTCTATTACATCAATTTGATGGAGGTCAACGCCGTCGTCCCCGAACCGGCGACAATCGGGCTGTTCGCTACCGGCCTGCTGTTGGCCGTCGCCGCACGACGCCGGGGCCGTTGATTGACCCGATGGGAATCGCTGCGGAGCGCGCAAGCGTCGCGGTCCGTCACCCTGGGGCTTAGTTCTCGGTTCTCGTCATGCCCAAAAAGAAACGCATCGCCCTGCCGGAGCGGGGCGATGCGTTTTTTCGTACGCGTCACGCCAGACTCGAAAGTTGCTTACAGCGCCTGACGATGGCGTTTTTTCTTGTGCCCGCTGGACGCGCGAGTCTTGTTGCCGCCGGTTGCCGTCGGCTTGGCGGCGGCGCGTTCCGACTGCTGCTGCTTTCCCGGGCCGCTCGTCTTGCGTTTGCGACGGCGTGGGCGGGCAGCTCCGTCAGCCGCTAGTGCGGTTTCGTCGTTTCCGCTCTTCCGACGGCCGTTTGTTTTGGGTTTGCCGGCCGTTTGACGTGCGGGTCGACGACGTCCCGGCGAACTCGGCGGCCTTCGCCGCCGCGCTGGCGCCGGCTCCACGTCGGCAACTTCGGTCGCCTCAAAGCCTGGCGGAGACGGAACGACGTCAATCGCCATCTTGATCAGTCGTTCGATCTGCCGCAGCAATTTCCGCTCGTCGGCGCTGCATAACGAGACAGCTATGCCTTCCGCGCCGGCACGTGCCGTGCGACCAATCCGGTGCACGTAGGTCTCAGGCGCCTCGGGCAAATCAAAGTTCACCACATGCGTCACATCGTCGATGTCGAGCCCCCGCGCAGCAATGTCGGTCGCCACCAGCACCGGGGGCTGTTGACTCTTGAAGGACTCCAGCACGCGGGTGCGGGCGCCCTGGCTCTTGTTGCCGTGGATTGCCGCGGCCTTCAGCCCGGCTTGCGACAGCCGCCGAACAATCTTGTCGGCGCCATGCTTGGTGCGACTGAAGACCAGCGTGCGACCGCGCGGGACGCGCCCCAGGAACTCGGCGAGGAACTCCGCCTTGCGCTTCTTGTCCACCATGAACACGCTCTGGGCGATGCGCTCGGCCGGCGCGGCCACTGGGGCCACTTGCACCGACGCCGGGTTGCGGAGCCAGCTGTTGGCCAGCTTGCGAATTTCCGGCGGCATCGTCGCGGAGAACAGCAGCGTCTGACGCTCGCTGGGGGTCGCGGCCACGATTCGTTTCAGATCCGGCAGAAAGCCCATGTCGAGCATCTGATCCGCTTCGTCGAGCACCAGGATCTCGATCTTCGACAGGTCGATATAACCTTGCCCCATCAGATCAAGCAGACGCCCCGGCGTGGCGACCAGCACGTCGACGCCGTGCCGCAGCGCTCGGGTTTGGCTGTTCTGCGACACGCCGCCGAAGATCACCGTATGCCGCAGCGGCGCGTGCTTGCCGTAGCGGGCCAAGCTCGTGCCGATCTGGGCCGCCAGTTCGCGGGTGGGCGCCAGCACCAACGCTCGCAGCACGCGCGGCTTGGGGGGGCCGCCAGCGCGGCGACGCTTTTTCGGTCCCTGTGGCTTGTCGGACGTCGGCTGACTGGCCGGACGCGGCGGCAGCGACTGCATCAGCCGGTCGAGCATCGGCAGCGTAAAGGCCGCCGTTTTGCCCGTGCCCGTTTGAGCGCAACCAATCAGGTCGCGGCCAGCGAGCACGACGGGGATGGCCTGGGCCTGGATGGGCGTTGCCGTGTGGTAGCCCTGCGATTCCACTGCGCGGAGAAACGGCTCGGCGAGCCCCAGGTTACTGAATTCTGAACTCATTCAAACTTTCTGTGGTAGCGCGGTCCGCGTGCGCAGGCTCTGTCTGGTGGAAAGCAAACCGGTTGCGCAGCGGCAGCGCTAGGCCGCCCGCAACTGTCGGGGGCGGTTGCCAGGTTGTCGGCCTGCAGCGCTCGCCACGAAGCGAATGCGCACTGACGCCGTTGTTAATGACGGCGGAGGCCGCAAGGGGCAAGAGAATCAAACGCGCTCGAGCGTGGATGTCGGCAAGTCAGGCGGGACCCGCGGGTGTGGCGGGCGGACCGAATCTGGGGCCGAGCTGATCGAAGTCGGTTGAACGCAACCGGTTGGCGACGGCATGGGCCGTCGCCGGGCCGGAAGGTCTCACACCTTGGTGATGTGCGAAGGATAGCACAACCGGCCGCTTTGGCAAGAGCGGCATCCTATTTGCTGCGGACGCAGCCATCGGCTCAACCTCCGCCGGTGGCGGCGGAAACTCTTCGGCAGTGCAAGAAAGCAGCGGTTTCGGGGCATTTCGCTGCTTCTCGAGCGTTTCGTCGTGTCGGCAAAGCCGGAAACGTGGTACGCTCCTATTTGTTGGTTCAGCCGATCGCGCCTGCGATGCCGCTTCTTGACCGGGACGGCCACACGCTCTTTCGACCGTCCCTTCTGTGGTCGTTGTTTGAGTCTGCCGCTGTCGGCATCGTCGCCGACAGGCGTCATTGCAGATTCAGTTGCCTTGCAGCGCTCTGCGCGAGGATGTTGTGACGTGGGAAAGAAGATCTACTGCGGGAATCTTGGCTATGGCGTCTCCAGTGCCGATCTGGAAGCACTGTTTGCCGAGTTTGGCGAGGTGCTCAGCGCCGACGTCATCATGGACCGGGACACCGGACGCAGCAAAGGTTTCGGATTCGTCGAAATGCAGCGCGACGATGCGGCGGCCAGTGCAATTGCGGCGCTCGATGGTTCCCAACATGAAGGCCGCCCGCTGAAAGTCAATGAAGCCAAACCGCGCGAGTCGCGCGGCGGCGGAGGCGGAGGCGGAGGACGCGGGCGCCGCTGGTAAGCGTTGTGCCCTCGACCGTCGTCACGCTCGAAACGCCGCGGCCGCAAGACCGTTGGTTGCGGCGTCGTTGGCTTGCGGAGCGGCACGGGCGCAGAGGAAGACGATCCGTCGAACGCGACGAGACGATTAGCCACGCTTTGGAGACCACGCCATGTTGACCGATTCCGAATCCGCCGTGATGGACGTCTTTCGCGAGTTTCTTGTCGGCCCCGGCGAGATGGTCTGTTTTCCCACGCCGTTGGCCGAGAAGCATGCCGCGTCGCTCAAACGGCTGACGCAGCGCGATTACCTGACCAAAGAGGAATTTGCCGCCGGCTACAGCCTCACCGCCGCCGGGTATCGCGCGATGCGGACCAAGCGAAAGTGAGGCTGCGGTCGTGAATTCGGGGGGAGCTTGCTCGCTGGTCGTGGCGCGCAAGCTGTGTCGCCTGGAATGGAACTGCACTCGACCCGTTTAGAAGGCAATCGTCATGGATGAACTTCGCGAACAAATCTGGGACTATCTGTTCAAGGCGGGCTCGGACCGCAGCGTCGCCGATATCGCCGCCTGGGCGGGACGCCAGCCGGATGAAGTCCGCAGCGTGGTCACACACCCCTGGTTTCGCGTGTCGGGCGAACAGGTTGGTGTCGCGTAGGGCGTCAGCGCGGTTGAGAATGCTTCCGCTTGAACGCATGCCATGGAGCCGCACACGCCCGAGTTAGCAGGCGTCGACGGTGATCGCGCCGGTCGGGCACGCTTCCGCGCAGCGCCGAGCGCTGCTGCCCAGCGCGGCTTCAAGCGATACGCCTTCAGGCGGCGCCACGCGAATGGCCGTGCTGCGGCCCCACAGTGCCAGACCGCCCGCATCGGGCGTGGCGGCGGCGATTTGCACGCAAATGCCGCACGCGATGCACTTGCCGATTTCCAATTGCACGCCGCGCCCTTCCAGGCGCCCGCGATATTGCTGCCCCGGCCCGGCGAAGCGGCGGGCGTCGCAATCGTACTGCTCGGCGTAGTGGTGCAGCAGGCAATTCTCCAAGGCCTCGCAGTCACAGTGCAGACAGCGCGAAGCTTCTAGCTGAACGACCTCGTCGCTGACATCGCCGACCAGCGCCGAGGTTTCTGCCCGCGGGGCGATCGGGGCGCCTTCGCAAAAGTCGCAGAGCTCGCCGGCGGTCATCCGCGCCAGCCGCGACTCGAACGCCCTGCGGCGATCGGGCAGCGGGCGGCTGGTGAGAAAACTGTCAACGCACTCGGCGCCCAGTTTGCCCTCGGCGACCGACTGCACCACCAGCTTATACGAGCGAACGGCGTTGCCGGCGGCGAAGACCCGCTCGCGGCTGGTGCGGCGGGTGGCGGGATCGACCTTGGCGCCGCTGCCCCCGGCCGCAACGCCGACGCCGGCAAGCCAGCCTTTGTCGTTTTTGCCGCACGCCAGCAGAACGGCGTCAAATTCTTCGGCGAGCGCATCGAGTTGCTCGCTCGCTGCGATGGGCGTGGCCGTGCGCGTCTCCACGCCTACGCTCAGCACCGCGTTGATTTCCGCGGCCAGCACGTCCCGCGGCAGTTCCTCCGGCGGGAATTCGCGGCGGAGCCGGCCGCCCAGCTCCGGCTCGCGCTCCACGATCGTGCAACGGTGTCCGCGCTGGGCGAGGTGATACGCGGCGGTCAGTCCGGTCGGCCCGCCGCCGACGATCGCCACCCGTTTGCCAGTCGGCGCTGCGAGCTCTGGCGTGTACGGCGTGGGCGACGCCAAGTCCCGATCGGCTACGAACCGTTTAATCTTGCAGATCGCCGCGGGACTGTCATGCTGCCCGCGCCGGCAAGCGTTTTCGCACACCTCGGGGCAAACCCGCCCGAGGATCGCCGGGATCGCAATGTCTTGCTTGACCACCTCCAGCGCCGTGCGATAGTCGCCTTCCACAACGTGCCGCAGCATGTCGGGAATGTCCATCCGCGCGGGGCAGGTGTTTTCGCAGGGCGCCTTGCAGTCGCCGGCGTGGTCGCCCAACAGCAACTCTAACCCCGTGCGTCGCAGGGCGCGAATCTCCTCGGTCTCCGACTCGATCCGCATGCCTTCGCGCACTGTGGTTGCGCATGAGGGTACGGGCGCCGCGGCGCCGTCGACCTTAACCAGGCAACACATGCAGCTGGTGTTGGGAGGAAAGTCGCCGTGTTTGCAGAGTGCCGGAATGTCGAGCCCCATGGCGCGTGCCGCGTCGAGCACGCTCGCCCCGTCGGGGACTTCGACCGCCACGCCGTCGATCGTGAGCCGAGTCATGACACCACCTCAATGGCGTGTTCAGGGCAAGTCGTGCGGCAGACGTCGCACCGCGTGCAGAGGTCGGCGTCGATCACATGCTGGCGGTACGGCGCCGCGGGGATGGCGCCCACCGGGCAATGCTGAGCGCACAGCGTGCAGCCGACGCAGTCCCGCGTCACTTCGTAGCGGATCAACGACTTGCACCTGCCCGCGGGACACCGCCCGGCGAGGTGCGCTTCGTACTCGTCGCGGAAATACCGCAGCGTGGTCAGCACCGGGTTTGGCGCCGTTTTGCCCAGACCGCACAGGCTGCCGGCGATGACTTGCTGCGAGAGTTGCTCGATCTCGTCCAGGTCGCGCGGCTTGCCTTTGCCCTCGCACAGCCGGGTGAGGATCTCCAGCAGCCGCGCCGTGCCCAGCCGGCAGAACGTGCAGTGGCCGCACGATTCGCGTTGGGTGAATTCCAGGAAATAGCGTGCCACGTCGACCATGCAGTCGGTGTCGTCCATCACGACCAACCCGCCCGAGCCCATGATGGCGCCGACGCTGCGCAGCGCTTCGTAGTCGATGGGCGTATCGGCCAGGGCCGCGGGAATGCAGCCGCCCGAAGGACCGCCGATCTGAACCGCTTTGAACGTGCGGCCCGGCGCCACGCCGCCGCCGATCTCCTCGATGACCTCGCGAATGGTGAGCCCCATCGGCACTTCGATCAGGCCGCCGCGGCGCACCTTGCCGGCCAGCGAGAAAACCTTGGTGCCCTTGCTCTTGTCCGTGCCCAGCGCCGCGAACGCATCGGCGCCGTGGCGGATGATCCAGGGGACGTTGGCATAGGTTTCCACATTGTTGACCAAGGTGGGCCGATCCCACAGGCCGCGCTCGGCGGGGTAGGGGGGCCGGAAGTGCGGCGTGCCGCGGCGGCCCATGATCGATTCCAACAGGGCCGTTTCTTCGCCGCACACAAACGCGCCGGCGCCTTCGACGATTTCAACGGTGAAGGCGAAGTCGCTGCCCGCGACCTGCTCGCCCAGCCAGCCGGCGCGGGTCATTTGCTCGATGGCATGCTGCATGCGCCGGACGGCCAGCGGGTATTCGTGCCGGACGTAGACAATCGCACGGCGAGCGCCCACCGCATAGCCGGCGATCGCCATCCCCTCCAGCACGCGGTAGGGGTACGACTCCATGACCATGCGGTCCATGAAGGCGCCGGGGTCGCCTTCGTCGCCGTTGCAGACCAGAATCTTCTCGCCGTTGGCCGCCGCCACGACGCGCCACTTGCGCCCGGTGGGAAAGCCGCCGCCGCCGCGGCCGCGCAGTCCGCTGGCTTCGATGGCCTCGATCACCGCCGGCGGATTCTTGGCGGCCAGCACTTTCTCCAAGGCAACAAAGCCGTCGCGACGGCGGTAGTCGCCCCGGCTTTCGGGATCCATTTCGCCGCAATGCTCCGTGACGATCCGCACTTGTCGGCCGGTGAACGACTCGATCCGCTCGTGGGCCAGCGGCGTGATCTGGCAGGAGCGGTCGACGACATCCGGCGCGGGCAGCGCGAGCGCCGGGTCGGGATGCAGCAGGTCGGCGACACGCCGGGCCAGTCGCGACGACCACGCGCCAGCCGAAGGCAAGTCGCGGATGATGCGTCGCACGTCGGCCGGCGTAGCTCGCGTCGCAACGACCGGTTCGCGACCCGTCGTGCGGACCTCCACCATCGGCGTCAGATGGCAGACGCCCACGCAACCGACCGGCTTGATCGCCGCGGCGATGCGGTTGACGGCCAGCTCGCGCTGCAGCGTCTCCATCACGTCGCGGCTACCGCCGGCGACGCAGCAGGAGCCCAGGCCAATGCGAATCTCGACCGCTGGCGGCTCATGCGGCTCATGCTCGGCGCCGTTCTCGCACACGTGTCCGTCGCGATGGCAACTACCGCTGCACGGGCCTTGCGACTGATGTTCCGCCGACAGCAACCCCGCGACATCCTCGACGCCGACGTGGCCTGCTGTGTGCTCGTCGACTTGCACAACCGGCGCCCGCGTGCAGCAACCGAGGCAGCCTACGGTTTCGACCGTGGCCCGGCCGGCGGGGTCGGTGTCCTCGCCCGCCGGGATGCCAAGCTCCTTGCGAAGTTGATCCAACACGCGATCCGCGCCGGCCACATGGCAGGCGGTGCCCACGCAGACCTGCACGAGTTTCTCGCCGCGCGGGCGGGTGCGAAACTGGCTGTAAAACGAGGCCACGCCGTCGACTTGCGTTGGCGTGACGTCGGCCAACTGCGGCAAGCGCGCCAGCACCGCCGGGGGCAGATATCGGTAATGCTGGTCGATCGCGTGCAACAGCGGAATGAGATGCCGCGGTTCGCGTCCCACGCGGAGGACGATGTCTTCCAGCGGCTGCACGTCGACCGGCGGCGGCGCGAGTGCGACTGCGCCGGAATCCGCCAACTCGGAGGGAGCATCTTGCGCACCCGGCGTGCCACGGCTCTGTAAGCCGTGCTCGGGAGGCGCCGCCCTGTTCGCCGATCCGCACGGCTCGTCGAGCCGTGGCACGCTGGCGGCTGCTTCGGGGGCTAACTCAGCAGGAGGCGTCGAAATCGCTCGCCGCTCGGCGACCGTCGCGGCAATGTTGGCCGGTGCGACCGGCTTCCTCTTGCCACGAACTCGCGTCAGCGCGATTCCGACTGCCGCGGCGCTCAGGGCGACGATGCCAGCGGTGCGGCGGCGCTGCGCACTGACCAGTGAGGCAGTCGTCTGGAGTTCGACCGTTGTCGCCAGCGAGTCAACGGCCGCCGGGTCGCTGCGAGCGGCCTCCTCGGCCGCTGCGAGCGCTGCCTTTCGTGCCTCGGCGTACCGCCATTCCGTCGCGGCGTCCCACGCCCAGGCGCCTCCCGCGACGCCCAGCACGACTCCGGCGACCAACACGCCGTAGCGGCGGATGCGTTCGGTGATGAAAGCGGTAAGCCTCATGCGACCGGCTCCTCGATCGGCCGCGTGGCGGGCTTCTTGTCCGTCGGCTTGTCAGCGGCCTGCTGAGTGAGTTGCTCGATTTCGTAGAGCTCGATCTCGCCCCACGCGTATTGTTGCCGCGGGCAATGGGCGAAACATCGCGCACAAGCCAGGCAGGTCGCACGCTTGGCCCGCATGTTCTCGATGGCGCCGAAGGGGCACGCCTCCGTGCAGAGCCCGCAGTCGAGTTCTTCGTCGGGCGTAATCGACACGGACTTCCACGAGAATCGCGACACCACGCCTAAGAGCGCGCCGTAGGGGCACAAGAAGCGGCAATACGGGCGGCCAATGACTGTGCCGATTGCCAACAGTGCAGTCCCAAACGCGAACATCGTCGCCGGGCCAGTCAAGCGAAAGAAGCCGACGAAGGGATCGTATCGGCAGATCGGGAACTCGCGAGCGGCAGCCGGCGCGGCGGCCAGCACAACAGCGATGCCCAGGTACGCGTAGCGAAACTTGCCGCCCCAACGATCCACCGCCGGCGGCAACTGCTTGGGCTTGATCAAGACGAGGTCTTGAATCGCGCCCAACGGACAGGGGCCGCCGCAAAAGACGCGGCCTGCCAGCAGAGCGGCGACCAGCGGCAGCATGAAGAACGCGAGCACGGCCAGCGGAACGGCGTAGCTGCTGTCGGCAATTCCCGCCGCGACATTTTGGGTCGCGCCGATGGGGCACACGCACCCGCCGCGGAAGAAACCAAAGTACGCCAGGGACGCCAGGCTGAGCGTGACCGCCATCCACCGCCGCCGCCAGCGATGGGCGATCAGTGCTGCAACGACCAACGCCGCTGCAAGCAACGCCATATCAACGACGTACCACCACGCGGCGCGCGGCGCCACGCGCTGAGCGGGCGGGATTTCGTAACCGGCGCCAATGTCGTCCGGCTGCGGTGCGACACTGGCTTGGCGGGCGTAATCCTCTTCGGCGGTGGCAGCGGTCGCGGGTTGCGGGAGGAGCAGGGAAACGCCAAGAACGCTAAGTGTGGCAAGAAAAATGAGAGCAAGCTGCAATCCCCCTCCCTTGCAGGGAGGGGCTAGGGGAGGGTCGACGGTGGCTTCGGGCGCCGGTTCGGCCTGGCAGCAAAAGGAATCCCTTCCCCGGCCCCTCCCTGCGAGGGTGGGGGGAGCGTCAACCGCCTCATTGTGCGCCCGTCTGCGGTCGCTTCTTCCGTGCGTGGCCCAGCCGTGTTCCCTCACGCGTGGCCCCCTTCCAACGCTTCGGCCGGAGCGGGTTGGGGGCCAACTCGCACGTAGGCGTCTTCGGGGCACGCTTGGGCGATCGAACACTGATTGCACCGCAGACAGAGATCGTAGCGCACCTCAAGCCGAATCGATCCCAGCCCGGCGGGATCTTTGCACTCCATCACGCATCGCCCGCAGCCGTTGCACTTCTCGTCGTCGATCGTGTACTCGTAGAAGTTGTTCAACGGGTCGTAGGGATCGATCTCGCCGATGGGCGTGCGAATGATTGCGTCGCGGGGGCAGAGTTTCTTCGTGGGCAACCCGTCGGGTCCGACCTGACTGCGGACGTCAAAGTAGGCGGGGCAGATGCAGCAGCGGCCGCAGCGGTCGTGTTGGTTGACGGCGCGCACGGCGGACAGAGCGAGGACGCACTGCTCGGCGCAGGAACTACAGACTTTGTCGGCGCCGGTCACTCCCAGGCGAATGTTGACGCACCGGTTAGGGGCGATTGCCCAAGCGTCGCCCGAGCAGGCCCGACGGGCCAGCACCGCGCCCGTGCCCACGATGGCCGCGGCGCAGGCGGCTTGGCCGGAGCGATGCAGAAAGTTGCGGCGGGTCTCATCGTGGGCCATTGTTCGTGCTTATTACTGTGAGGCGTCGGTGAGCTGAAACACTTCGATCGTTCCCCGCACTGAGTCGGTGGCGTAGACGCGCCCCGATTTGTCGGCGGCGACGGCCTGATTCTTCGCGCTCGGGTCGAAGGCATCCTCCGGCGTCATTGCCAGGAACTTGCCGTCGGCCGTGAATGCTTTGACGTGCGGAGGAGCTTTCTCGGTCGCGAGAATGATGCCCGCGGGGGTCACGCCGGCGGTGGTGGGGTTGCAGCATCCGCCGAACGCGGCCGGGTCGTCGTGGCCGAAGCGGCCGAACTTGTCGACCAACTCCCCGCCCCGATCGTACCGTTCGATGCGATGCTTCTGCGGATGGGCGACGACGAATGTCTCACTCTGCCGGTCGTAGGCGGCCGAGAGCACGCCATTGGGGATCATGAACCCGCGCGTGTTGGCTTTGGCGCCGACTTCTCGCGCGTACTTGCCGTCACGGTAGAGCGACAGGGACTTGTGCGTCGCATCCGCAACCAACAGGCTGTCCCCGGCGACGGCGACGCCAGTCACCCGACCAAGCCGCCCCGGATCGTCAATGGCCGCAATCACATTGCCAGTGAAATCGACCTGGACGACGCGGCCCTGCATGCCAATCCACAACGTTTTGCCATCGGCGGCAATCGACCAGCCCGCGTCGCTGGTGTCGAACTGGCCGACCAACTCGCCTGCCGACGAGAACGATTTCACGCAGCGGTCGCCCAGCGCGAACAGTCGGTCATCGGCGGCGACGGCCAAAGCCGTGATGCGGACCTGAAACTGATCAGGGGCCTCGCCGCGACCGCTCAGCGTTTGGAGATGTCGGAACTTCATGATGGCAAGATGGGAATCGGAACTTGGCGGCGGGCGCAGTGCTTTGCGGGCTACTCTCGATTGGGGACGTTCGCCGCGGCGACCGGCCCGGCATCGCCTTCCGCGGCAATGTCCAGGCAGACCAACTTGTGTAGATCTCGCACCAGCAGCTTGCCGCGCGAGACGACCGGCGGCGCCCACACGTCCGGGCCTTCCAGCACTTTCACCTGGCCCAACTCGCGATATTCGTCGGCCGTTGCGTCGAGCATCCGCACCACGCCAGTGCGGTCTTCCAGCACGAAGAACTTGCCGTCGGCCAGCACGTAGCCGCCCATGCCGAAGGCCGCCTTGCGACCGCTGCTCCACAGTTCCTCGGCAGCCGGGCTGAGGCAGGTCCACAGGCCGCGCTGCTTCTTGCCGACTCCAAACACGAACCCGCGATACACGATGGGGGTGTGCACTTCCGAGTTCCAGCCTTGGGTCGGCGGGGGCAGGGCAACCACTTCCTCGGCCTTCCACGCGTCGCCGTCGCGGCTCACCTGGCAGACAACGGTCCGGGCATGGTAGCCGCTGGTCAGCAACAGCTTGCCGTCGCCCAGAGGCAGCGGCGTGGTCGGCACGGCCGTATTGAACTGCCAGGGGAACTCCCACAGCAGCGAGCCATCATCGGCGCTGACGCCCACCGCGCCCTTGAGCGTCAGATACGCGTACTGACGCACGCCCTCGACTTCCATCGGCATGATCGATGCGTGCGACAGTTGGTAGCCGTCGGGGTTGGGCGTTTCCCAAATGGCTTCGCCAGTCGCCTTGTCCAAGGCAACCAGCAGCGCGTTGCCGCCCGTGGCAATCACCAGCCGATCATCCTCCAACAAGGGGCATTGGCCGTTGTACCAGGGCGGGATCTGCGTGTCGTACGCCGCGGGCAGGAAGGTCTTCCAGATCAGGGATCCGTCGCGGGCGTCTAAACAGTGCAGCTCGCATTTGGGGTCGATGGCAAACACGTATCCGCCGTCGGTCGCGGGCACGCTGCGCGTGATCGCGTGATTGGGGCGGATTCGCTTCTCGACCTCGTAGTTCTGCGGCCACGCCGACTCGCCCGTGTTGAGGTCCAGGCAGCGGACCATCCACACGTTACGCTCTTCGTCGTAGTCGTTTAGAAACACCCGGTCGCCGACCACGGCGGGCGACGAGTAGCCTTCGCCCAGGCCCGTGACTTCCCAGGCCACGGCGGGGCCGTCGGCGGGCCACTGATCGGCCAGACCGGCGGCCTGCGAGATCCCGTCCCGGTTGGCGCCGCGGAATTGGGGCCAATCTTCGGCCGTCAGTGCGACCGGCTCGGGCAAATTGTCGGTTCGCACGACGACATGGGCGGCCGTCTCGGCTTCGCCGTCCAAACCGGCGTCGACGGACTTGTCCGCCGCTTCAGGCGCCGTGGTCGCCGCGTCATCAGCCGATGCCGGAGCCGCCGCGGCCGGTTGTTGTTGAGATTGCTGCGGAGCAGCAGCCGGATCCTGGCAGCCGATCGGCAGTACCAACAGGCCAATCAGTAGGAGCATCAACGCACGATTCATGGCGTCCTCGCACATGGTAAATCCGTGGCGGCAAGGAGGTCCGATGCACCCCCTCAAAAGACAATGCGGCAGCGCGGCGACCAGCAACGGTGCGAACGGGGCGCCAAATCGTCATAGTCAGTGTGATGCGTCTCACGAAGCGGATTCTGCGAAAGCTCGGCGCGGGAAATGCAGCAGTTTTTTCGCGTTTGCAGTGCTTCGAGTGCACACCGAATGCGGGCGACCTTGGCAGAGTACGCTGGCCCCGGCCGGCCGAGTGTGCGATTCCGCTCATGTGCTGCCGGAGCATGGGCGCGCTCGAGACCGAACATCTGAATACCATGACCGTCGCGCGAGGCGGCAACGGCCGCCACGATGCCGCAGGACGCGTGTCGCGTGCGAACCCGCCGCCAGTAACGTAAGGAAAGGATCTCAAAATGACGCTGTCTGCCGCGCCTGCAGGCCAATCTTCGGCTGACAACCTCGTGCCGCAGTGGTGGTCGCTCTCGGCCGCCGACGCGATCGAGCGACTGCAGACGAGCGCCACCGACGGTTTAAGCGAGCAGGAAGTTGCCCGTCGGCTGCAGCAATACGGTCGCAACGAACTTGCCGAGGAGCCGCCGGTCCCGCTATGGAAGAAGGTCTTCGAGCACTTCAACGAACTGGTGATCTGGATTCTGATCGCCGCGGCCGTTGTTTCGGGGGTGATCGGCGAGTGGATCGACACGGCCGCCATCGCTGCGATCGTGATCCTGAATGTGGCGATTGGGGTGCTGCAGGAGGAGCGTGCAAGTCGCGCTCTCGCGGCCCTGCGTAAGCTCTCGTCGCCCATGGTGCGGGTCCTGAGGGGCGGCCAACTACAGAGTGTCGCCGCTTCGGAGGTCGTCCCCGGGGACATCTTGAATCTAGAAGCCGGCGACAACATCCCTGCCGATGTGCGGCTGCAGCAAGCGTTCGGTTTTCGCACGCTCGAGGCACCGCTGACAGGCGAGTCGACGCCCGTCGACAAAACGGCCGCCGCCGAGCTTCCCGGCGAGGCCCAAGTGGGCGATCGTCGCAATATGGCGTTCATGGGGTCCGCAGCGGCTGCGGGCCGCGCGACCGGCGTCGTCGTGGCCACCGGCATGGCGACCGAGTTGGGCAAGATCGCCGGCTTGTTGCAGCGCTACGAGCCGGAGCCAACGCCGCTGCAACGCCGGTTGGCCGGGTTGGGACGCTTGCTGATCGTGGCGTGCTTGGCCGTGGTGGCGGTTGTCTTTGCGCTGAATCTGTATCGCGGCGGCGAATTCTTCGACGTGCTGCTGATGTCGATCAGCTTGGCGGTTGCCGCCGTGCCCGAGGGGTTGCCGGCCGTGGTCACGCTCACTCTGGCGGTGGGGCTGCAGCGGATGGTGCGGCGCAACGCACTGATTCGCAAGCTGCCAAGCGTCGAGACGCTAGGAGCCGTCACCGTCATCTGCACCGACAAAACGGGCACGCTCACGCGCAACGAGATGACGGTTCGCGAGATGGTCGTCGGCGACGCGCACTACGACGTCACTGGCGCGGGGTACGCCCCCCAGGGCGAGTTCCATCTTCGCACGACAGACGGCCGTCCCATTGGCGGAGTCGGCAACAACTCGCCCGCTGATGCTGCCGACTCCGACCTGCAAGCGGCGCTCACGATCGGCGCACTCTGCAACGATGCCGAACTGCGCGCTCCTGACGGCGACGGTTCCCCCTGGACAATTGTCGGCGATCCGACCGAAGGGGCGCTAATCGTCGCGGCCCGCAAGGCCGGCTTGAATTCACGGCCGCACGGCGACCAGCTCGTCCACGAACTTCCGTTTGACTCGGACCGCAAAGCGATGTCCGTCGTTTACCGCGACGGCGACGGTCGCGAGGTGATGTACACCAAGGGCGCCCCCGAGGTGATCCTGTCAAAATGCGTCGCGATCCAACAGCAGGGAGAGGCGGTCCCGCTAAGCGACGAACGTCGAGAGCAGATCCACGCGGCGGCGGCGGATATGGCTTCGCGGGCGCTACGCGTGCTGGCGCTCGCCTGCCGCGAGCAACCGGCTGGCGATTCCGAATATCACGAGGAGGATCTCGTGCTGGCCGGTTTGGCAGGAATGATCGATCCGCCGCGGGAGGAGGCGCGCGAAGCCGTACGACAGTGCCGGCAAGCGGGGATTCGCCCCGTGATGATCACCGGCGACCATCCAGCCACGGCCGAAGCGATCGCCCGCGAGATCGGCATCGCCGCAGACGGCGACGCGATGATCGCCGGCGCCGAACTCGACAAGATTTCCGACGAACAACTGCGCGAGCGGGTTGCCGACACGGCGGTTTATGCGCGGGTCTCGGCCCAGCACAAGTTGCGGGTCGTCGAAGCGTGGCAAGCACGCGGCGACGTGGTTGCCATGACGGGCGACGGAGTCAACGACGCTCCCGCCGTGCGCGTGGCCGACATCGGCGTGGCGATGGGCGTGACCGGCAGCGATGTCACCAAGGAGACCGCCGACATGGTGCTGACCGATGACAATTTTGCGTCGATCGTCAGCGCCGTGGAGGAAGGTCGCGGCATCTTTGACAACATTCAGAAATTCGTGCACTACCTGCTGTCGTGCAACGCGGGCGAAGTGCTGCTGATGTTCGTGGCGGGGGTGTTGGGGTGGCCGCCGCCGCTGACCGCCCTGCAGATCTTGTGGATCAACCTGGTCACCGACGGGTTGCCGGCGTTGGCGCTGGGGATGGAACCGCCGGAGCACGATGTGATGGAGCGCGCCCCGCGCGGCAAGCGGGAACCCGTCATCACGTGGGAGCGCGGAAGGCAGATCCTGGCCCATGGTTCGCTCATGGCCGCGGCCGCGGTTTTGGCGTTTTGGTTCGTTTACCGCGGCGACGCGGATCGGCTCGATCTGGCCAAGGGCGTCGCGTTCTTCACGATGGCGTTGTCGCAACTGTTCTACGCGCTCACGCGCCGAAATTCGCGGGAGACGCTGCTGCAACTGGGGCCGCTGTCGAACAAGTACCTGGTCGGAGCGATTTTGGCGTCGGCGGCCCTGCAGTTGGCCGTTGTCATGTTGCCTGCCACGCGCGCCGCGTTCGACGTGGCGCCGGGGTTGGGGACTCAGTGGCCGGTGGTCCTGATCGCATCGCTCGCGCCAGCCACATTGGTCGAGGGCTGGAAGATGATCCGACAACGGCTGGGCAACGCGGAGTGAACGACGCAATTGCGGTGGAGACGCGCACGCGGCGAGCGGACGGGAGTGCGTGAGCCGCCTCAGTCGGCGCCGACCGGCTCGGTGAGCCAGTGCGACAGATCGCGGCGGAGCAACTCGCCCAAGGCGGCGATGTCTTCGCGAAACTCCTCGCGGAGCCGCGCCACGACTGTGTCGTCCATCGCCGGCCGATCGAGCGCGGCGGTCCGCATCCGTTCGCGAAACGCGGCGGGCGTGACGGCCTTCACCGCGGCCTTGGCCAGTTGATGCCGCTGCAGAAAGTTCGCTGCCGAGCCAATGAGCCGATTCTTCGGTTTGCCGGACCGATTGATCTGCGACGACGTGTCGGGAGTGAATGACTCGTCGATGCCCAGGAATTGGTACAGCTGGCGCATCGTGGCGCCCTGGTCCGCCCGGAAGTCATCGAACAGCAACACGCGGAATTGCTCGGCCGGAAAGGCCGCTTGGAATGCAGCCACCTGCGCGGCATACCGTCCCGCGGCGACATAGTGCCACAGGTGGTGCCAATTCTCGGCGATCCGCCGCGGTTCGTCATCGAGCGCCGCCGCGAAGTCGCTTTCCGGCTCGAACCCTCGCGATGTGACGTACAGGAAACTGCTGTAAGCCCGGGCGATCGGATTGCGCAGAATGGCGATCAGCTTCGCGTGGGGCGCGTATTGGAGAATCGCGGGGATGGATCGCTCGTGATAGTACAGCGTAGAAACCGAGCCTTCGCCAATGGCCGCGGCGCCGTTGGCGCCGGCGAACAAGTCGGCGTAGCACTGTGGCGACGTCACGACCGCGCGGTTCATCATGACATCGTCGCCGGGGCCTGCAAACTGCGGCGGCGACTCGGCGAACGACAGGAAGTGCGGCTCTTTCGGATCGGTCAGAAAGGCCTGCGGGTGCTGGTCCAGAAACCGGGCCAGCGCCGTCGTTCCGCTGCGGGCGGCTCCGATGATTAGAAAACTGGGGCCGTTCATCGCGGACGCCTCCGCCGCTGGCCAGCCACCTCTCGATACAGGGCGAGCGTGTCATCGACCATCCCGTCCAGCGAGAAGTCGGCCGCCTTGCGTCGCGCGTTCTCGCGAAACTTCGCGCGCAGATCATGGTCGCCCAACACGCGGCTGATCGCTGTAGCGAGCGCCGCCGGGTCCTCGACGGGGGCCACCAGGCCGTTGACGCCCTCTTCAACAACGAGCCCCGGACTCGACTTGTCGGTGACGACCATCGGCGTGCCGGAGACAAGCGCTTCGAGCAGCACGTACGGGAGTCCTTCGTAGCGGCTCGGCAAAGCAAACAGATCGAAGGCCGGCATGCTCGCCAATCCGGGCTGCGGCCCCAGCCAACGCACGCCTGCAGACACGCCGAGCGCCTCAGCTTGCTTGCGCAGTTGCGATTCCAGGTCGCCCCAGCCGATGATGGCCAGGAGCGCATCAGGTCGGTCGCGACGCACCCGGGCGAAGGCATCCAACAGGACATCGACGGCTTTCTGGTGCGAAAAGCGGCCGATGAACCCGACGACTGGGGCGTCGAGCGGCAGGTCGAGCGCCTCGCGCGCTTGCTCGCGGCTGGGCAACGCCACCGGGGCGATACCGTTGGGTATGTACGCGATCCGTTTGGGATTGATCCCCACGTCGCACAGATGTCGCCGCTCTTCGGGCGACAGGGCGATCACTCGCGTCCCGATCCGCGACAGCCAGCGTTCGATCGTGCCGACGGCGATGCGCGCCTTGCCGCTGATGCCGGGGTTCATCGTACCCATCGCATGCGGCGTGTAGACCGCCGGGACGCCGCTGAGCCGGGCGGCAATCCGCCCCACGGCGCCGCCTTTGGAGCTTTGTCCGTGCAGCACGTCGAACGGCCCGTAAGTTCGCAGGTAGCGACGCAGGTGCCGAATGGCGCCGGCGTCGCTGGGACCAATCGAACGCCGGATCGGCAACGGCGTGGCCACGATTCGCGGCTCGTCGCGCAGCGCTGCCAGCCCGTCTTCGAACAACCGATCGGTGCGCAGCGGCGAGTAGACCAGATGCACCTCGCAGCCGCGTCGCGCCAAACCGGCCGACAGATCAAGCGTATGACGCGCCACGCCCGCATTCGCGGATTCAATGACTTCGATCACACGCAGTCGTGGGCGGTCGCTGGCCTGGGCAGCCTGTTCGTGGGGCGGCGCGGCGGGAGCGGATTGGGGGGCGGCGGCAGTCATGCGGCTTGGCCTCCGGTGTTCCAGTCGGAGAGATCGCGGCCGAGCAACTCGCTCAACAACGCGACCTCGTCGGCGAATTCGCGCCGCAGTTCTGCGGCAAATTCCGGCGTGAGGGCGGCACGCTTATGCGGCGGCATGAACACGTTCTTCACGGCGGCAATGGGACCCGTGCGTTGCCGGCCGATCCAGCGGCGCAGGCGGATGACCGGCGCCTCGATGGCCCGCGGCGGCATGCGCAAAAAACGATGCACGAACTCCAACCGATGGCGGCGCGATGCTTTGAGCCGCGGGAACTCTATGCGGCCGTCGTCGGGCAGCCCCAAGAACTCCAGCACGCGGCGATAGTAGCCGGGCGTATCGGCGGCGTACTCGTCGAACACGATGGTCATCCGCTGGGCGGCGGGAACCTGATCGTAGAATCGTTGCAGTTGACTGCCCAGGGCGCCCATCTGCCGATACTGCAGCCACGCGGGATTGCGGCACAACTCCGGCAGCGAGCGGCCGGCGGCTCGCTCCGCCTGCAGTCGCCACGCTTGCTCAAAATCCCGCACGTCTTCGTTGGAGGTGAACACCAACTCGCCGTGGAAGGAATACACGGCATCCACCGGGTTGCGAACCATCGCAATGAACCGCGCCTCGGGGCTGAAGGCCAGCGCGTTGGCGATCGCCTCGGCGCTACTGAGGTAAGTCGTCGACCCCTCGGCGATCACGGCATGTTCGGGCCGCGCAGCAGCGAATAGCTGCAAGTACGCCTCGTCGGTTTCCAGGTGTTCTTTGCGGCGCAGCTCGGGATAGTCAGTGTTGAAGTAGAACGGCTCTTTCGGATCGCAGAAGAAAACCGCTGGGTGCTCAGACAGATACCAAGCCAACGACGTCGTCCCGCACTTGGGAGCGCCGATCAAGAACAAGTTGGGCTTGGGAATAGACATGGATTCAATCGAGCGCGACGTGGCAGAATCTCGCGTTCCGGAACTCACTCAGCAGTGGCACGATCGTTCATCAGGTCGCGACCATTTCTTCCGACTTGGCCGACGCGAGTTTCAGGTCGTCGCCGATCTGCTCCACGAGCGTTTCGGCCCGCTGGGCGACCACGTCGGAGATGATGTACTCGTAGTTGCCTTGCCGGCCCACCAGGTCGATGCCGAAGTCGCGTAGGTGCTGTTTTTCCCGCTCCACCGCGGCCAGTTGCCCGGCTCGGTACAGCGGATAGGCGCGCGGCGTGACGAACGTGCCCTGCAACTCCGGCGAACCTTCCAGCAGATTGAACTCGCGGGCGTGGTCCTCGAAATCGCGACAGGCCGCTTCGACCGCCGCGGGCGACGTGTCTTGCGAGGTGACCTCCACGGTAAAGTAATCCTGACCGCGATGTGGGCCGTAGAACTTGCTGAACACCGTGATCCGCTTCCAGCGGCCCGACATTGTGAAGTTGAAGAACGCGTTGCCCGGATTGCGAAACTTGCCCGTGTAGAATAGCGAGATCAGGTCGCGGTTCTCGATCTCCACCGCGGGCGTGCGACCGATGAGCCGCAGCATGGCGGGCATGGGGATGGTCGAAATCACGCGGTCGTACTTGCGCTCGCCCAAATTGCTGGTGACGGTAAATTCCCCGCCGCTGCGGGCGACCGACTCCACGGCCGTGCCCAGGTGAACTTCGGCTCCGTGGCGCCGCACGTCCTCCAGAATTTGATCGTAGAAGTAATCAATCCCCTGCGGCGGGCGGACCAGCCGTTGGCGGAACGAACTGGTGGCCTGTTTGCGATAGCCGCGCGAGAAAGCCTTGGCGGCCAGCCTGCGCAACGACTGCCGACCCAGCACGTGCAGCCGACGCTCGGCAAAGTACACGTCGATTTCCGTGTCAGGCGCATCGTGCAACCGATGAATGTACTTCTGCAGTCCGCTGCGCCGGTAGATCGTGCCGCCGGTGTAGTACTTGGCGTAGCGAGGCACCGTATTGCGCTGCCAATTGAGCGCTTTGCTGACGAGCAGATCCGCTGCCGCGAGCCCCGTGCGGAAGAGGCCGTTGTCACGCACGAAACCGCCGATGCTAAACGGATAGCGGTCGTAGCCGCCGTTGGGCGTGATCGACAGCGGCTTGTACTCGATCGGCACGAATTCCGGCTGAATGCTGGGGAACGTCTCCAGCAGTTCGTGTCCCTCGTGAAACAGAAACAGCCCCACGTCGTAATGCACGCCATCGTGTTCGGCGCTGTATTGCAGTCCGCCGACCCGATCGGAAGCTTCGTAGACGTCGACTTCCACGTCGTCGAACCGGCGCAGTTTGCGTGCGAGAGACAGACCGCCGGAGCCGGCGCCGAGAATGGCAAAGCGTGTGGTCATGGTCAGGCGGGGGGAGGTGGCGGGATAGGGGGACGGAGGCGCTGGTCATGCTACGGGGCGGTACACGCTCAAGTCATATCGCCACGCCGTGAAGCGACCCAAACTAACATAGCCAACCAGCGTGTAGGGAGGCGAACTGAAGCACCAGTTGACGAACAAACCGGCGACGGCAAGAAACACAAACGAGCCCAGCACGAGTTTGGCGTTCCAGTCTGCGTAGTCGAGTTCCAGCGGCGGGTCGTCCTCCGCAAGAAGCGTTCGATGCGTTTGACGCGCACCACGCCAAAAATGGAAGGACAATACGGTCAGCAATCCGGCGCCGATCAAACCATAATCGCACAACAATTGCAGGTACGTGTTATGCACATGGGCGCCGCCGGCCCCGTGAATGTCGTGGGTCGACTTTTTGTCTTCCGGGGCGGTGACGCCCGACTGCCGTACGACCAGCAGATTGGGGACAATCGTTCGTTGACGACCGTGAAGTTCTTGGAATGCCGAGGGGCCGATACCCACCAGCGGGCTCTTAATCACTTCGCGAACCGCCCGCTGATAAAGGTAGGTGCGGTCATAAACGTTGCGAGTGTCGATTTCGGCGCTGCGATTGATCACAACAAAAACGGCCAACGCCGCCCCAGCGGCGATCCCTCCCACATAGGCCTGGCGTCGTAGTTTCTTCCGCGGAATCATCCACGCGATCCCGCCGCACGCTGCCAACATCCCGATGCTGTAGGCGCGCGACAGGCACAGAGCGAACGCCAAAGCGAGCACCGCGGCAAGCGTTGCCACGCGCCGGTTGAAGAGGACGGGCATTCGATGTTGCTTGCCGTGCAACCAAGCCAAGGCTGTCATCAACAGGGCCACGCCGACCGCGCCGGCCATGGTGTTGTGATTCTCGAAAAATCCGGTCAGCGACCGCGAGGTGCTCAGCGGCATGCCGGCGATTGACAGCGGCGTGACGTAGCAACTGATGATCGCCAGCACGCTGATCGCCGCGGCCGTGATTGTCGTCGAGTAAAACAGCGGCTTCTCCACGTGGGCATCAGTGCGCAGGTGGGCGGCTAGCAAAAACACGCCGACCATGTACATCAGCCGTCCGCTGGTTCGTAGTATCTCGATCAGCGAATAGTCCCGCAGCATGCCATGGATCAGCAACAGGAACAGGCAGTAGCCCAGGAACAGGGCCGCGAACGTGACGGTCTGTGGAAGTTTGCGATACAGCCGGAAGCGGTCGAAATGGCACGCTGCGAATAGCACCAACGACGCCGGCGCCGCAGCAGGCACGATGGCCTGCATGTGGCACAGCACCAGCAGAAAGATCGATAGAGTGCGTACAGGTTGCATAGCGCGGGGCAGGAAGGCGGGACGAATGAGAAGGGAGCGGCAGTGGGGGGTTAGCGGGCCGCGGGCCGCGACAACAGTTTGCGGAGTTTCTTGGGGGACAGGGCGGTCAATTCGCCAAAGGACGCGTGCGACCAGACTCCCAGACGTTTGTGAACCGCCCACCACAACGCAACGTGGTGGGCCAGGAACACCGCCGCGCAGACGACGGCCATGGCCGTCACGCCGTACTGCCGGGCGGCAAGGGGGGCCAGCAGCCACTGCACGGCGGTGGCTGCGGCGGAAATCGCCAGGTGGGTCCGCTCATAGCCAGTCATCATCAACGCGAAGCTGGCGATCCCCGCCCACGCGTTGGCCAACCGGCCTAGGCTCAGAATAATCAAAATTGGCGCCGCCGCGGCCCATTTCGCCCCGAAGGCAACCGATAGCACTGGGCCGGCCAGCACGGTCATGCCGACAATGGCGACCAGCGTCGGCAAGCCGCCCAGCGTGGAGGCCATCCGCAGCAGATCTTGCAGTTCGCTGAGACGCTTTTGGCCGTAGAGCAGCGGAATGGAGGCGACCACCGCCAGATTGATCAGTGCCAGGGGCGCCATTACCGTGATCAACAGGTTCCGGGCCGTCGCAAAGTGCGCCGCGTCCGCATCCGGCAGGAACCAGTCGGCCAACCACAAGTCCGAGTGCCAGGCCGTGAAGATCAACACCTGCGTCGCCAGCACGCCGACCGACACGGCGACCAGTTGACGGTAGGACGCCGGCCCCGCGATCGCGTCGGCTTCAATGCCATCAACGGCGCCGCTGTTGGCGGCGTCGGCCACGACGCCCAACTCTTCATGCGCTTTGCCGTGACTCGCGCCAATCACGCGTTTCAGCAACACCCACCCCAGCGGCAACGAACCGACCAGCGACAGCGCGTTCAGTGCAATGACCAGCGGCAGCGACGGTTCGGCGACCAAATACGCAGCGATCAACAACGCCAGGAAAATCAGGTCCGATACCGGGCCCGCCGCCTGGCCGGCATTCTGCCCGGCAAACAGCGATGCCCCGCGAATCTCGTCGTACGCGCGAAGCGCTTCGCCGATGAACCGTTGCACCGTGCGCAGGAACACGCCGATCGCAAGCCAGCAAGCGGTCGCGGCGCCGTGTTCCTCAAAGGCCACGGCGGCCCAGACTCCCATCCCGATGGCCACCACCGCCGCACCGGCGAGCGTGATCGCGATGGCGCGACGCAGCGTACTCTCCGCGTCAGCGGTGCGCCCCGCGCCGAGCTGCTCGGAAACAAACCGTACAATCGAGCGATTCAAGCCAAGCGTGCCGCAGATGCTCAGCAGCGCAACGACGTTGAAGATGACGAAGAACGACTTGAATTGCGCTTCCTCGGGGAACCACCGCCCCAGGATGGCGTTGGCGCCGAACACCGCCAGCATGTCGCCAAAACGACCGGCGGCGACCCACGCCGTCTTGCCGCCGATCTTGCGGGCCAACGAGGCTTTGCCTGCGGTTGGCGCAGTCGCCTCAGTAACCGCGGCGGGAGCGGTGGCGGCGGACTCGGACATCAATAGGCTCCCTCGCCGCGTACGACGATCGCCACCGTACGCAGCAAGATGTACAGATCGAGCCACGGATCCCAGTTCCGCACGTAGTAGCTGTCGAGATCGATCCGCTCGCTGTAGCTCGTTTCGCAGCGCCCCGAGATCTGCCACAACCCAGTCATCCCCGGCAGCACCTTCTTGTATTGGTGGAACACGTCGGGATAGTCGTCGATGTACGGCCGGCCTTCATCGTCATCGACGATCGGTCGCGGGCCGACGAGACTCATCTCGCCCTTCAGCACGTTCCAGATTTGCGGCAACTCGTCCAGACTGCTGCGGCGCAAGAACTTGCCGATGGACGTGACGCGCGGGTCGTTGCGCAGTTTGTGATTGCACTCCCACTCGGCCCGCAGATCGGGGCGTTCGGCCAAATGCTTGTGCAGCACTTTGTCGGCGTCGGCGACCATCGAGCGGAACTTCCACATCCAGAAGACCTGGCCGCCGCGGCCGATGCGTCGCTGTTTGTAGAAAATTGGCCCGGGCGAGCTGAGTTTGATCATCGCACAAAACAGCAGTAGCAGGGGCGACAGGGCCAGCGCTCCCGCCACCACGGCCGCCACGTCGACGGCGCGTTTCATTAGCCGCGGCACCGGCAAGAGCAGCCGTTCGCGAATCTGCAGGGCGGGTTGGCCGGCGAAATCGTAGGTTTGATTCCACAGACTCGGCAGCCCCTGGACTTGCGGCAGGACCACGACGTTGGGGATTTCGGTCATCACGCGGTTGAGATATCCGCGAGCAGCGTACTCGCGCGTCACGACCGCCCAGAACGCCGCGTGACGGCGGGCGATGGCGCCAATCTCCTCGTGTGGACCAAGGTAGATCTTGCTGAGCGGCGAATTGTCGGCCCAGTGGGCGTGCAGATCGCCGACGATTCCAATCGGGCGCAGGCCGAGCGTGAGCTGCTTTTGCAGCGTTTGATACACGCGGGCGGCTGATTCGCCTTCGCCCACGATCAGCACCGGCTGGCCCCACCAGGAGAACTTCGCGGCCACGCGGCGGGCGAAATCGCGCAAAACGGTGAGCATTGGCAGCGACAACGCCCAAGCGAGGCCGAGCACCGCAATTTCGAAAGGGCGAAACTGTCCCAAGATCGGGTTGGCCACCATCAGAATGCCGAACACGGCGGTGATCGCAATGATGCCGCGCCGGAACTCGACAATGGGGTTCAAGGCCGAGCCGGGGTAGAGACCCAGCAGCGGGAACACGACGACCGACACGGCCAAAACAGCGCAAGCCTGCCGCAACACGAACGCCGTGGGAAACGTTGGCAGCAGCAGACCAATGGCTGTGGCCGCCACTGCAAAGGCGCCCAACACCGCCGCGAGGTCCGCCGCCAGCAGGGGCAGACTCGTCGCGCACGCCTGCCAGACATACCGGCCCGTCTGCCGCGCCGTCGGCGGCGTGGACAGTTCCCAGTTCTCGGCAGCCTCCTGGGGCCGTTGCCGGGCTGTTTGCTGAGGTTCGGGACGCGCGAGCGTCGCCGCACCCGCGGCATTCTCCGCCGCGGGGTCGAGATCAATTTGTTGTTCCATCGTCGTCTCACCCCTCTCCCGGTCGATCCGTCGGTGGTTGCCGCCTACCGTGGTAGCCGTCTGGCCGCCATGCTGGAGAGGTCCGCTGCGCCCTCCGTCGTTTCGCGAATTCCTTCTTGTTGTTGCCTCTCAACGTGTTCCGCGAAAAGACTCTCAAACGCTGAATCAGGTCGCCGCGGGATTCGCGGCGTGGGTCTCCGTTTCTTCGGGCATGTAGGCCGCGGCGTACCGATAGCGATAACCGCCGGCGTGCGTCGCGCTGCCTTCGTCGGAGCAGTTGACCACCGCCCCCAGCAGGTTGGCGCCGACGTCGTCCAGCATTTCTTTGACGTGCTCGGCCTCGGGGCGGCTGTCGCGCGAGGTTCGCACCACCAGCATGATCGCGTCGGCGACGCCGGCCACGATGCAGGGGTCGGCCACCGCCAGCACCGGCGGACAATCCAGCAGGACGTAGTCGAACCGATCTCGCGCCACTTCCAGGAATTCTTTGAACCGGGGCGAGGTGAGCAACTCGGCTGGATTCTCCGGCGAGTCGCCGCAGGGCAGCACGCTCAGATTGTTGACTTCCGAGGCCAGCACCAGGTCCCATGGCTCGGCGCCATCGGCAATGACCGCCGCCAGCCCGTCGTTGGCTTGCAGATTGAACGCGGCCGCCAACCGCGGGCGGCGCATGTCGGCTTCCACCACCAGCACCGAGCGGCCCGCTTGGGCGATGCTGACGGCCAGGTTGGCCAGCACCGTGGTTTTGCCGTCGCCCTTGTGAGGGCTGGTGCAGGCGATCGTACGCACGTCGCCTTGACTGGAGCGGAAGAAGACCGACGTCCGCAGGCCGCGGAACACCTCGGCGGCCTTGGATCGCGGCAGGTGTTGGGCGACCAGATCGCGCTGCAGCTCGGAGCCGCTTGCGGCGATTGCGGCCGCGAGCTTCTCGTCGTGCTCCAGTTGCATGGTCGGCACGTGGGCCAATAGCGGGGCGTCCAGCGCCTCGCGGATGTCCTCGGGATCGCGGAACGAGGTGTCCTGAAGTTCCGCGACGGTCGCCGCTCCGCCGCCAGCGACCAAGCCCAGCAGCGTGCCCAGGGCAAGGCAGATCGGCAGGCTGGGCCACACTTCTTCGCCCGTTTCGGCGGCGGCGATCACCTCATTCACCTGACCGCCGTAGTTGGTGGCCATGTTGATCTCGCGCAGTCGGTCCACAACCGTGTCGTAGAGCGCCTGCTGACGCTCCATGTTTTCGCGGAGACTTTCGCCTTCCAGTTCGTATTTCACGAGATTCTTCGCGGCTGTCTCTTCGGTCGCGGCGAGCGTCTCCAGTTCGTCTCGCCGTTTCTTAAACGTCTCCAGATCGCGGGCAAGCAACTGCACATACGCCGTCTGCAACTGCTCGGGATCGAGGGGACCGTTGGTGTCGCCGACGCCCAACGCCGACGACTTATTGGCGAGGAACTCCGAAGCGACGGCAATCTGCTCCCGAATATTCATCACGCTGGGGTGCCGAGGACCGAACTCCTCGAGCAGTTCCCGCTCGCGCATCCGCAGCCTCATCAGCGAGTCGACCTCGCCGCGTGCGCTCGCCAAACGTTCGGGTTGAGCCGCCAGAAACTCGGGCGTATCCGCTTCGCCTTGTTGCACGGCGACCAATACGCCGACGCGCTGGGCATTCTTGTCGTCGATGACCGCCAGACGCTCCAGATCGGTCGCGCCGTTCTGATCCTGGTCCGCCACGACGCTCTGCACGATCGCGAGCCGGGCGGCCGCCTCGCTGATGTCGAGGCCGAGTTGCGAAATCTCGGCCTGCAGCTCTTCATATCGCGTGCGGTGGATGTTCGTGCTTTCGTCGCCCGTCCACAACAGCGGGGCTTGTTCGCGGTAGTCGCGGTACGCCTCCTCCGCGGCGGCGAGTTCAGCGCTCAGTTCCGAGCGAGCCTGTTCGATCAGCTCAGCCGCTTCTTTGTTGACGTCTTGGAACGTCTCCGTGGCAAACGCCTGGTACCGGTCGATAATCGCGTCGAGGATCTGCTGGGTCTCCTCGGGGGACGAGTGACGGAACGCCACGTTCAGCACGCGGGCGTCCGCGGCTTGGCCCTCTCCGCCGCGCGTCACGTCGAGGTTATCGATGACGTAATCTGCCGCGGTTTCGTCCTCGTCCAATTCCTTGGTGATCGAATCGAGCTGATCTAGACCTGTGGCCGTCAGCGCCTCGCTGACAATGCGGCGACTCTGCACCAATTGCATTTGGGTGGCCATGAGGTCCTCGGAGACCGCGGCCTGCGCGTCCTCGGCGCGTCCGACGCCGCGCGTCGCCAACCGCGGGTCTTTCTGCATGACCAGCAACTGCGACTGCGACTCGAACACCGGCGGCGCGACGACAAAATACGCGGCGGCCAAGGCCCAACCGCCCAAGACGCCGGCGATGATCATTCGTCGTCGGCGGGAGATGATTTCCAATACGTCCAACGACCGGTCGTCGTCGGTCGCGGCGGCCGACTTGCGTTTCTCCGGCGCCGAGGAGGAATTCGCGGAGCGCGCAAAGGTACGATCTGTATCACGCGACATGCGGATATGACTCCGTAGTTGGGAAAAGAACTCGCGGGCTGGGAGATGCTGATGACGCCGCCACGCATCATGCAACGAAGCAGGGCCGCCGCTTCGAAGGTGGGCGACCTGCGACAGGCGGGGATGGGTCCTGGTGGGGGCGTCGGGGCGGGGGCGAGGCAAGCGGCCGGACGCTACGGCCGATTGAAGGGCCAGTCTAGCCAAAGCCGTTTCTAAGCGTCAAACAGATTCTGCTAAAACCGCGTCGAATCCGGTTGACGGGTCGCCGGTTGCGCGCCATGGCCAATTTTGGGCGCCGCGACTCCACGCGCTCAGACGTTTCGAGTCGTTGCGTTCAGCTGTCTGCCGACTTGCGTCGTGCGGGTTGCGTGCGCTCGGCCACTTGGTCGATCAACGACCGCCCTTGGACGTCCGCAGCTCGCCTCGCTGATTCGCCTGCCAAATCCGGCCGGAACCGACATCCGCTGCCGAGAGCCACATGCCGCCGTAACAGTAGGTGTCGATGCAGGTTAGGTGATTTAACGCCAGGATTTCGCCGCTCCGGTCCGGCGTGTGGCCCACAACGGCTTTCTTGCCGGAGATGTGTGGTCCCGGAAGCGAATCGTCGAGCGACAGCCACCTGAGTTCCAGCCGCTGCTGATCTGCCAACGGCACGCCGGGGGCGTAGTTGGCATGCACGAAAAAGTGAGATTCGGTTTCGAGATAATCCCGACCGCTGGCCAGAAACTCGATGTGCTCGGCGGGAATCACGTCCAGCCGGCCGGCAAACCCGTAGGAATCAAGCGTGTCGGCGCCGCCGAACCTGAGCCAGAATTCCGGCGAACGGCCGTGGGCGACCACATCGAGCATCATCTCCTCGTGGTTCCCCAGGATCGGCGTCAGACGGCAGCGAGTCTGCACATCAAGAAGCAGGTCGACCGCCTGCCGCGAACCGGGCCCGCGGTCGACCACGTCGCCCAGCGTGATCAGGTGATCGTCCGGTTGCGGATCAATCGCGTCCAACAGTGCCGCCAGTGCTTGGCTGCAGCCATGGATGTCGCCGATGGCAATGGTGCGCGGCATGGCAGGGGGGCGATCGAGGATGGGAGCGGCGAGACCGTTGCATTTCCGCAGAAAACGCACCGATTCGCAAGTCTGTGCCCCCTCGCACTGGTGGCAATCGCCCCGTCGGCTACCTAGTATGGAAGCCTTCGATGGCGAGGACGTGCGACGGGCATCCCTGCCGTCGCGCACCGTTTCTCGCCCCAGGGCCGCATCTCGGGCGCTTGATGCCGTATCTCTTGCTCACCGGATCGACGGGGTTGCTCGGCGGGCAACTGCTGCGCGATGCGCTGGTTGCGCGGCGACCAGTGGCCGCAGTCGTCCGTGGGCGCGGGCGCCAAACGGGCCGCGACCGGCTGGAAGCGATGATCCAACACTGGGAGACCCAGCTTGGCAAGAACCTCCCTCGGCCAGTCGTCATCGACGGGGATTTGCACGAGCCGGGCTTGGGCGTCAGTGCCGTGGAACGTAGGTGGATCGCGGAACACTGCGATGCCGTGCTGCACTCAGCCGCGCGAGTGAGTTTCGAAAGCGACGATGAAGCCGGCGAGCCCCTGCGCTCCAACGTCGGCGGCACGCAGCACCTGCTCCAATTGTGCGAGGCATCGGGCGTTCGCCGTTTGTACCACGTGTCGACCGCCTACGTGGCCGGGCGACGAACCGGCGCGATTCGCGAGGACGACCCGGTTGGCGCAGAGGGTTTCTGCAACGAGTACGAACGGACCAAGGCCGTTGCCGAGCAGCTCGTCCGTTCCGCCAAGCATCTGCAATCGGCCACCATTCTGCGGCCGTCGATCATTGTCGGTGATTCGCTGACCGGATTTGCCTCGGCGTTTCACGGCATCTACACGCCGCTTCGTCTGGGGTATCTGCACCTGCTTGGCAAATTGCGGGAGGGCTGGCAACTCGACCTGCAACTGGTCGAGTCGGTCGTCAATGGGCAGTTCATCGACCAGTTGGGCCTGACCGGCCATGAACGCAAGAATCTCGTCCCGGTCGATTGGGTCAGCAGATCGGTCATGTCCGTCGTTGCCGACCCCAACGCCGCCGGCCACACTTACCACCTCACCGCCGACGAGCCGACGACCATTGGCGCCCTGGCAGTGGCGATGATCGACGCCGCTCTGACCAGTTTGGAGTCGGCCGCAACGGTCAAGCCGGGCATTCCCTCGACGCTGCTGCAGGCCGAGGGGTTTCGCGAGCACATGCAGGTGTACCGCGAATACCTGGGCGACGATCCGCAATTCGTCGCCGCAGCGATTCGGTCCGTCCGGGGCGGAACGGCTTGCCCGACGCTCGATCACGACGGCCTGGTCCGGCTCTGGGCGTGGGCGATCGAGGCCGATTTCACTTGGCGACCGCCCGTGGCCGCCCTGCCCAAAGTTGATTTGGCCGCGGCGTTGGCCGGCTTGCCTGGCGGCGGCGACGGATCGAACTGGTCGTGCCGATTGGACCTGACGGGCCCTGGCGGCGGCTCCTGGCGCGTGGCCGTGGGGACGGACGCCCTGGTCGCCGCAGAGCCAGCGGCCCCGGGCGATCTGCCGAGAATCGCACTTTCGGCAGAAACCTTGTCGGAAATTGCCGCTCATCGACTACAACTAGAGACTGCCGTCGACTCCGGCCGCGTGACCGCGATCGGCGACGGTTCCCGCCAAATTCTGTTCGACGTGTTTCCCCGCCTGATCGCCCTGCTTGCAGCCGCGCAAGCCCCCGCCCCGATCGCACCAGCGAATCGTCCTGCGTAAACGTGCGCCGGTGCCGTGGGCAAATAGACCTTTCCGACAGCCATGAGCCAGTCCTCGACTCATTCGCCGATGCCGCCTGTTGCGCTGGTCGGAATGGCCTGCCGATTGCCGGGCGGCGACGGGCTTGAGCAGTTCTGGCAATTGCTCCTGGAGGGTCGGCACGCCATTGTCGAGATGCCGCCCGAGCGGCTGGACCGGAAACTCTATTTCGATCCGCGCACAGGCCAGCGGGGCAAGACGTACTCCACGCTCGGCGGATTGGTGGCGGACAGAGCGTTGGATCGTGACGTGTGTCCGCTCGACGCCGAGGAGCAACAGCGTTGGGACCCCTGCCACGTCAATCTGTGCGAAGTCGCCTGCGCCGCGGTCCGCGACGCGGGTTACGACGTGCGACAAGTCGCGGGTAGGCGGGCCGGGGTGTACGTCGGCCATTCCGGCGGTAGTCCGTTGGGGAGCGAACTGGTGCTGGGCACGCTCGCCGGCGAGGCGGCCGAGCGACTCCGCGACGCGGAGAGTTTTGCCGCGCTCACGCCCGAGGAGCAGAACCGCGTGATTGCCGACTTGGCCGCCGCTTTGCGGGAGCAAGCGCCGCGGCGGCAATCCGACGGCGGCCCCGCGCTGGACGCGAACGCGGTTGCCACCATCGTGTCCAAGACGCTCGGCCTGGCTGGGCCCGCCATGGCGATTGAAGCCGCGTGTGCGTCATCGCTGGTGGCGCTGGCCGCCGCCGTGCGATCGGTGCAAAGCGGCCAGTCCGAGTTTGCCATTGCCGGCGGCGCTTCCTATGCGAAGGCGGACAGCCTGGTGCTCTTCTCGCACGCCCAGTCGTGCAGCGCCACCGGGACGCGCCCCTTCGATGACAACGCCGACGGATTGATTGGCGCCGAGGGCTACGTGGCCGTGGTGGTGAAAACGCTCGATCGCGCAATTGCCGATGGCGATCGGATTCATGCGGTCATCCGGGGCATCGGCGTCTCGGCCGACGGCCGCGGTCGCAGCCTGTGGGCGCCGCGCAAGGAGGGGCAAGCGCTGGCGATGCGCCGAGCCTACTGCGGCAACGCGGACCAGCGAGCGATCCAGTACCTGGAAGCACACGCCACGAGCACCCAGATCGGCGACGCGACCGAGATGGAAGCGATCACCGAGTTCTTCGGCCCCCGCTCCGGCGATGGGCGGCTGCTGGTTGGCAGCGTCAAGTCGAATGTTGGGCATACGCTGGAAACGGCCGGGTTGGCCGGGTTGGTCAAGACGGTCTTGGCGATGCAGCATCGCACCGTGCCGCCGTCGGTTGGCTTGGAGCATCCCAACGAAACGATTCCCTGGGATCGAGCACCCGTGACAGTGCCAACCCAGCCGACGCCCTGGCCGACGCCGCCCGCCGGGCAACCCCGCCGCGCGGGCGTCAACGCCTTCGGTATCGGCGGGCTGAACGTGCATGTGGTGCTGGAGGAGTTCACCAGGGACGCGGAGATCGCTCGAAGCAACAATGACGAGCCGGGCGCAACCGATGAGCCGATTGCCATCGTCGGTCGCGGGGTGGTGCTTCCCGGCGCCAACACCGCTGACGAACTGGCGAATCTGGTGGCGGAGGGCCGCTCGATGATCGGCGCCCCGCCGGCCGCCCGGTGGCGCGACGCCAGCAGCGTCGGCAAGAGCGGAAGCCCGTGGCAAACCGCCACGAATCATGGCGGCTTCATCACCGACTACGAGTTCGACTGGCGCACCCACCGCGTTCCTCCCAAGCAGATCGCCCAAGCCAATCCGCTGCAATTCATGTTGCTGGATGCGGCCCGGCGGGCCATTGCCGAAGCGGGACTCGACGGCGATAGGCTCAACCGCGAAACGACCGCGGTGGTCGTCGGATCAATTTTCGGCGGCGAGTTCGCGCACGACTTGGTGCTGGGATTGCGACTGCCGGTGATCCGCCACAAGTTGCGCGGCATCCTGCATCGCGCCGGCTACCTGCCCGATTTGGTCGAACCGCTGCTGGACGAATACGAAGAGGCACTCATCACGTCGAAGCCAGCGCTGGTCGACGAAACGGGCAGCTTCACCAGCAGCACGCTCGCTTCGCGGATTTCCAAGGAACTGAACCTGCAGGGCGGGGCCTTTGCGATCGACGCCGGGGAGTGCTCGTCGCTCGCCGCGTTGGATGTGGCCTGCCGTCAGCTTCGCAGCGGGGCGATCGACCACGCGGTGTGCGCCGGCGCGCAGCGGTCGATGGACCTGGCCAACTTCGAGGTGCTCACTCGCCAGGGACGATTGCGCGGGTCGCGGCCCGAGGCGCCCTACGCGGGGTTCGTCCCGGGCGAGGGCGTAGCGGTCGTGCTGCTGAAGCGGCTCAGGGACGCCCGCCGCGACGGCAATAAGGTGCTGGGCGTGATTGGTCAGATCGACGGTGAGTTCGTTGCGGAAACGCCGGACGACGTCGTACTCAATCCCGTCGGCGACGCGGTCGTGCGGACGATTGGCCACACGCTGGGCGCCCACGGCATGGTGAAGTTGGTTGAAGCGACCGCCTCCGGCAACGCGGCGGCCAACCGGACAATTCGAACCGCGTCGCCCAGCGGCCTGGTTTACCGACTGGGAGTCAGCCTCGACGCCGCCGCCGACGGCGGTGCAAGCGAATCGGGCGCAAATGCGCCGCCGGCCGAGCCAGCACCGTCGGTTGCCGCGCCGCCACCGAAGATCGCCCAGACCATCAGCCCGTCGACAATTCAGATCTACCGGTTCGCCGCCGACTCACAGGCCGCACTGTGCCAAGTCGCTGCGACGGCCGCGGAAAACGGCGCCCAACTGGCGGCGGCGGTCAAGCGTCGATTCGCGCCAGGCGATCGCCACCGGTCGTGCATCGTCGCTTCAGACGCGAAGGAAGCCTCCAAGAAACTTCGGCTGCTTGCGGCGGGTCTGAACAAATTAGAGATGACAAAGGCTCTTGCCGCGCAGGGCGTTTTCGCCGGCATCGCGCCGGTCGAGCCGCGCGTCGCACTGCTTTTCCCGGGGCAGAGTTCGCAATACGCCGGCATGCTCGCCGGATTGGCGGAAGCATCCCCCGCCGCGGCCGCTGTGCTGGCGGACGCCGACGACGCGCTGCTTGAGTTGTGCGGCAAGAGTTTCGCTGATTTGGCTATCGGAACGGGCCAGCAACTGGGCGTCGATATCTGGACGACCCAGGCCACGATCATGGCGGCCGACCAGATGCTCGCCGCGTTTTTGGGCGAGTTGGGCATCCGCCCCGATGTGGTGGCGGGACACAGCTACGGCGAGTTCGCCGCCCTCGTGGGCGCGGGCGTGATGACGCTGCGGCAAGGGTTGCAGCTCACCTGGCATCGCACCGAGGCGCTCAAGCGTTGTCTGCCCGAACAGGGCGCCCTCGTCTCGCTCCCCGGCGATGCCGAACAAGTGCGGCAATGGCTCGCGGCCAGCGGCAACGGGCTTTTCATCACGCACCTCAACGGTCCGCAGCAGACCGTCGTGGGCGGACCAGCCGCGCGGGTGCGTGAGTTTGCCGAGACCATGGCGGCCGTGGACGTGTCGGCGGTCGTGCTGCCGGTGCCCTGTGCATTTCACACCGATTTGATGCGGCCGGCCCGCGCGCCGCTGGCCGCTGCACTGCGCGAGCTGCGGCTGCAGCTGCCGCGCGTGCCGGTGCTCTCGTCCGTCGGCAATTGCTACGTCGTCGATCCCGCCGATATTCGCACGCGACTCGTTGACCAGTTGACGACGCCGGTGGACTACATCGGCCTTGTCCGTCGGCTGCAGGCTGATGGCTGCACGGTCCTGATCGAAGCGGGGCCGCAGCACGTGCTGACGCGACTGAACCACCAGATCCTCGGTGATGCCGGCATCGCCTGTATCGCGGCCGACGGCCGCGGGCGCGACTTTGCGCTGCAGCGACAGTATTTGACCGCACAGGCCGAGTGCGCGGGACTGCAGATCGACACCATCAGGGGCCGCAGATTGAGCGTAGGAACTGGCGCATCCAGGATTGCAGCGGGCCCGGAGCCTCTGCATTTCGACGCGACGGAGCGTCGCCGCGAGCGGATGCGAAGTGGCGGTCAGCGGACGCCGATTCGCACCAAGGCCACCGCCCCGACGCCGGTGCATTTCGACGGGACCCAGGCCCGGCGAGCACGCACGCGGCAGATCAGCGCTGGCGCCACCGGCCACGCCGCCGCCGCGCCGGGTGCGAATCAGCCGACGTCACTTACCACCACCAACGGTCACGCGCCGCCGTCGACTCCTGCTGCAAGCACGACGCCGTTCGCCGCACCGGCCGGGCTCTCCGTCGACGGACTCAAGAAGTTCCTCATCGACTTTGTCGTCGAGCAGACCGGCTATCCGCCCGAGATCATCGAGCTCGATTGGGACATGGAATCCGACCTGGGCATCGACAGCATCAAAAAGGCGCAGCTGTTCGGCGAGCTGCGCGAGATATTTGACCTGGAGAATTCGCTCCCGGCGGAGACGCGGTCGCGATTCTCGCTCGACCAATTCCGCACGTTGCGGAACGTGCTCGACTTGCTGGCCGAGACGCAGGGCAAGCGAGAGTGGCTCGACGACGCGGCCTCGGCGCCGCGAATCGCTTCTGGGTCTGAGGGTCCCACAGAGGCGCCACGCCACGCTACGTCTCCGGCCAATCGACACATGGCGCCGGTTTCGAGCGGCGATCCCGTTGCTGGCGAAGCAAGTGCGACAGACTTTTCGCCCTCGGCCAACGGCCCCGCGTCCGCCGCCGGGTTGGAGCAATTCCTGATCGACTTTGTCGTCGACCAGACGGGTTACCCGCCGGAGATTATCGAACTGGATGCCGATTTCGAAGCCGACTTGGGCATCGACAGCATCAAAAAGGCGCAGCTGTTCGGCGAGTTGCGCGAGCATTTCTCGCTGCAGGTCGAGTCGTCCGATCGCCGCTCGCTGAGCGATTTCCGCACGCTGCGCGACGTGGTCGACTTTCTTGGCGAGTTTGGCGTGGCGAAGGCCGGCAGTGCGGTGTCGACGGCTCCGTCGGCACGGCTCGCAGGGCCCATTTCGCAGCAAAGCCCGCCGGCGCCGCGATTCGACCTGGCCGACGCAGCGACGATCACGCAGCCTGCGAAACTGCGGCCGTCCACTTCGCAGCTCCCGTCGCTCGCTGAGTTGGCGCCCACGGGCCGCGAGTACGAAGCCGCTCTCTCCGTGGGGCGTGCTCATGCCGGCGAAATCGCCGACCGCTTGTTCGACCTCGCGGATCGCATGGCGACGGGCGAGTTGACGTCCGCGACGGCGGCCTGGCATTCGCTCTCGCCGATCGAGCAGCAACGGCTGCACGGGTTGGCCGAGGGCGCCAAGGCCCCGCTGGAAAATCTGGTCGCCTACCACGTGGCGCGGCAGCGGTTGGGCGACTTACCTGCACTGCCTGGAAGCGTTAAAGGTGCGGTTTCGACGCCGTCGACGACCGACACCCGGGCTGAAGAGCCAGTAAGTCGCGTCACGGTGCGGCGCGTCCTGCGGATGAAGCCGGCGCCGCAGTTGCCAGGGGCGCCCGCCATGGCGGAACTCACGGGGCCGGCGGTGATTCTCGGGTCGGGGCCGCTCGTCGACGAGCTGCGCCGACAGGTGCAAGCGCTGGGGCAGCCGGCCCACGTGCTGGACCCCGGCGAGACAACCGACGAGTTGCTGGCCCAGTTGGACTCGATTTGGCAACAAACGCCAACGCCGCACCTGTTTATCGCCACGGCCCGGGAGGAGGATGCCCGCACGTCGCTCGAGATGGATCATTGGCGTCGACGCCGGCAGCGTGGAATCATGGCGCCGTTCTGGCTCTGCCAACGATGGCTTGCCCGCGTGACCGAGGCGGGGCTGATGGACGAGGCGTCGTTGGTGGCCGTCACGTCGCTGGGGGGCGACTTCGGCCTGTCGGGCCGCGTCATTGCCGCCGAGAGTGGCGCGCAGTGCGGGTTGCTCAAGGCGATCGTCATCGAAAACTGGATGAACGGCTACCGCACCACGCCGGTTAAGGTGATCGACGCCCCTGCTGATGAGCCGCCCGCGGCGATTGTCGAGGGGGTGTTTCGCGAGTTGGCCGTCCCCAGTTACGACACCGAAGCGGCTTGGTCGCGCGGCCAGCGCACGGTGATTCGCGCGGAGAACGCGCCGCTGTCCGAAGCGACCCAACGGCCGATTCGCCGCGGCGGCAACTGGGTTTTTACTGGCGGCGCTCGGGGAATCACCGCGTACGTGGTCGAGCAACTGGCCACGAAATTCGATTTGCGCGTTCATTTGGTCGGCACGGCCCAACTGCCGCAGTTGTCCGCAGAACGCCGCCGGTTGTGGACGGACGATCCCAAAGCCATCAAGCTGCAAGTGATGACCGCCGCTCGCGATGCGGGCGACAACCCGGTGAAGTCTTGGGAACGAGCTGAGAAACAACTGGAGATCGACGCCACGCTTCGCCGGCTGCGCGACGCGGGCGTCCAGGCCCATTATCACAGTTGCGATGTGGCTGACCGCGCGGCGCTGGCCGCGGTGCTTGACGAAGTGCGTCGCATCGGCGGGCCGATCCACGGCGTCGTCCACGGCGCGGGCATCGGCAAAGACGCCCGCTTTGCGAAAAAAGACCCGCAGAAGGTCGACCAGTGTTTCGCGGCCAAGGCCGACGGTGCGCTGGCGCTCATGCAAATGACCGCCGACGATCCGCTGGAGCATTTTGCCGCGTTTGGGTCGATTAGCGGTCGGTTCGGCGCCAACGGGCACACGGATTATTCGGCGGCCAACGACATCTTGGCGAAGCTGATCGATTGGTATCGCTCTCAGCGGCCGGAGGTGGCGGCGGCCGCGTTCCACTGGCACGCCTGGGGCGACGTGGGCATGGCCACGAAGCCGGAGACGCGACTGGCGCTGGAAATGATCAACATGCAGTTCATGCCCGCGGTCGAGGGCGTGGCTCACCTGCAGCGCGAGTTGGAAGCCGGCGCCCCCGATGGCGAGGTGCTGATCACCGACGACCGCTACTACCGGCTGTTTTACCCGCCGGAAACGCTCGCGGCGACCGATCCCGACGACGGTCAGCGTACGCGGACCGACAAGTTCCCCCTGTTGGACCGCGGCGAAACCAACGTGACGGCTGACCGGCAGGCAACGTCGCTGCCGCTTGATCCGGTGAAAGATCCTTTCCTGGCCGAGCATCGGTTGGACGATCGACCGCTGCTTCCGATTGTCGTGGGCTTGGAGTTGCTGGCCGAGGCGGGGCGCAAACATCAGGGCGGCGCGCCGGTCCGGCGCATCACCCAGGTGCGAGCGCTCAACGGTCTGAAATTCGCAACCGACCAATCTCAATCGGCGACCGTGTCGGCCCGCCGTGACGCCACGGGCGGCTCGTTGTGCGAATTGACAGCCGACGTCCGCACTCGCGCCGGCGTGCTTGTCGAGGCCAACCGCCCGTACCTGCAGGGCATCGTCGAAACGGGTGAACCGCTCGACTTCAATCGCGCGCAGCCGACGCCGCCACGGGGCGGATGGCGCGAAGTGACCTACCCCGAACTCGGGTCCAAATTCTACCTGGGGCCGCCGCTGCGTTGTCTGCGGCGGGTCCACGTCACCGAGGGCGAGGCCTGGGGCCGGCTGGTGGCCCCGGCGGCGGTCGAAATCACGGGGCCGCTGCGCAGCGTCGACGGCTGGAACGTGCCCAGCGCGGCGCTCGATGCGTGCCTCTTCGCGACCGGCATCCTGGCGTGGTTTACAATTGAGCCGGGTACGGCCTTGCCGGAGAGCATTGGCTCGCTCAGCCTGGGACGCCGGTCCCGTGCGGGCGAGAAGTGCCTGGTTCACACTCGTTTCAAACGCCGCGAGGATCGCTACGCGTGGTTCGACTTCACGCTGTACGGCGTCAACGGCGACGTGCTGGCCGACGTAGTCGATTACCGCGTCGTATGGCTCCCCGGGCAGGAATAGAACAGAGCTTCTACGTACTCGCATGCTCGCATCGGCGCCGACAGCCGACAGCCTTCTCAACACTTCTCATGATCGATCTGACTGGAAAACTCGCCCTGGTCACCGGCGGCTCGCGCGGCATCGGGCGCGCGACTGCAGTGCGACTGGCCGAGGCAGGCGCCGACGTGGTGATCAACTTCGTCACCTCGCAATCGGCGGCCGCCGAGGTCGCCGCCGAGGTGCAACGGCTGGGCCGCCGCTCTGCCACCGTCAAAGCCGACGTCAGCGAGCCGGAAGACGTGGCCGCGATGATTGACTTCATCGGCGACCAATTCGGTCGGCTCGACATCCTGGTCAGCAACGCTGCGTCCGGGGGCTTTCGCACGTTGCTGGACGCCCAGCCGCAACACCTTGACGCGGCCATGCATACCAACGTGCTGCCGCTGATCACGCTGGCCCAGGCGGCCCGGGGGCTGCTGGTCCGCGACCAGGGACAAGACCGCGCTAAGATTGTCGCGCTCAGCAGCCACGGCTCGCGGCTGGGACTACCGGCCTATGGCTTGATTGGCGCGTCCAAGGCGGCCTTAGAAAGCATCATTCGCCAGTTGGCCTACGAGCTGGGCAACGACGGGGTGAATTGCAACGTGGTGCTCGCCGGGCTCGTGGCGACCGATTCCACCAAGCACCTGCCGGGCGCGGAGGAGATGTTCGCCGCGGTGCAGAAGCAGATGCTCACCGGCGAACGACCGCTGACCGCCGACGATGTGGCCGATGCCGTATTGTTTCTGTCCAGTCCGCTGTCCGATCTGGTGCAGGGCGCCACGCTGGTGGTCGACGGCGGCGTTTCGGTGCGAGGCTGACGCCCATGTGGGGTTGGACCTTTTTGGTGCTCGCAGCGGCCTTTGCTTGGCAAACGCGGCGCGTGGGGCCGCGGCTGGCACTGGGGCAAGTCACCTTTCTTGCCCTGTTGGTCCCCGCGTGGGCCTACCTGGGATATCAGTCGGCCGGCATTGAACTGCAATTTACCGGCGTCCCGGTCGACGCGAAGACCGCGATCGGCTTTGTCGGTCTGCTGGTCTGCGCGACGCGGCCGCGGCAACTGTTCGCTTGGCGGCTGACCTGGGTTGATTTGGCGGTTGCGCTGATGGCGGTCGTGCATGTGCTGGCCGATTGGCGCGCCGACGGCCTCAGCGCGATGCCGCTGCTGCGGGCGTTTGGCGAGTGGGTGCTCCCTTACGCGGTGGGCCGGGCGACGATCCAGTCGGTCGACGATCTCCGTGCGCTGTTGCCCGTGGCGATCGCGGTGACGCTCGCCCTGGCGGCCGTCGCCGGTTTCGAGGCACTGCTGCGCGTCAACGCGTTCGAGTGGGCGTACGGGAACCGTCCCATCGAGTACATGCCGCGCCACATGTCCCGCTGGGGATTGAAGCGAGCCTACGGCCCGGCCAAGCACCCGATTTTCTTGGGCATGATGCTGCTGATGCTCACGCCGTGGGCGATCTACGCCGCTTCGTACGCCCGGCGCGGACACTGGGCCAGTTGGTGGATCTGGACGCCCGTGGCTGTGGTGTTCGGGATCGTGTTTACGGTGTCGCGGGGTCCGATCATCGGCGTGGCCGTGGCGCTGGCGGTGGCCGTTTACCTGTTGTTCCCGCGGCTTCGCAAACCGTTGTGGGGCGTCGCCGGGGTGATCGTGGCCGTGTTGCTGCTGCAACCGCGCGCGGTGCTCGAAACGCTTCACATGTCGTCGGGCGAGTCGAAATGGCGCCGCACCCGGCAGGTGGAGATCGACGGCGAGATGAAACGATTCTCCGGCACCGAGGCGCGGTTGTACTTGTTCGACGTGTACGGCGAGGCGCTGCGCCGCGCCGGGCTGCTGGGCTTTGGGACCGAGGCGGTCACCGGCTTTCCCGTGAACGTGCCGGTCGGGCCCGAGAACGTCGAAACGCTCAAATCGGTCCGATTCATCGACAACATTTACGTGCTCACCACGCTGCGGTTCGGCTATCTGGGGTTGGTCGCACTGGTGACGCTGCTGGGCGCCAGCATCGTCGATTGGTGGCGACGCACCACGGCCGCACGCGGGGCGCCGGCATTCTGCGCTGGTGCGACGGGGGCGTTGGCGGGGGCGGCAATCGTCATGCTCACCGTCTGGATGCCCCACGACTTTGGATTCCTGATCCTATGGACAGCGGGTGCGGGTTCAGGCCTGAGGGCGGGCGAGTGACCAACCCATGTCGGGAATGCGAGGCGAGACTTGGACGCTCAATCGTATCCATACTCGCTACGGTACCACGCGGTCGCCTCTCGAAACGCGGGCGTCACTTCGCCGTCGTCGGCAAACGCATTGGGCTGGTAGGCGCCCACGTCGGACAAGTACGTATTAAACTTCGGCTGCGCGTGTTCAAACCCTGGCAGCTTCAATTCGTCGTAGATGCGCGCCAACTCGGCCAGCGGATTGGCGACCAGGTGCTCGTAGCGCACCTCGCACAGGCTGCCCGCCGGCATTGATTGGCGGTCGCGGCGGAATCCGCGATACATGCGCGCGAACACCTCGGCGATCATGGCGTCACGCTGCTCTTCGTCGCACGGCGGCTGAAAGCCCTGGGTCAATTCCAGCGAGCGCCACGCGTGCTGTGCGGACGCGAACATGGCCGCGGGGTCGCGGACGATGTGCACGAAACGAGCGCCGGCGAACAACTCCAGGAGCTGCCGCATCCGCCCGGTGTGCGGCGGCGATTTCACCACGAGCCGCCGCCCGTGGACGAGCTTCTGGGCTTGCAGGAAATGCAGCAGTCGCTGCCGCCACGTGCGGGCAGCGGCGTCGCTGAGCCCCTCGCCATCGAGCGTGGCCAAATCGGGCGTGGCTTGCTGCGGGAATGCCAGCCGACGGTAAATCGTCGGTGCGCCCGTGGCCAGCAGCGCGAATTCGTCCTCCTGTGGCCTGTCGAACCCGAACGCCATGCGGTCCATCGGACGCACCTTGGGGGCCAGACCCGCCAGCAGACGCGGGAAAAATCGGCGCGTCAGCACAAAGTGGCTCGCCGCGAAGCAGTCGTAGGCCGTCGGCGCCGCCAGCGCCGGATCGCGGGCGAGCAGTTCGTACAGAAACGTCGTGCCGCTGCGGAAGTGCCCGATCACGAACACCGGCGCCTCGGTCAACTGCGTCGCGGCGATACGTCGACCGTAGATGATCTTCTGCAGCAGACTCAGCACGGAATTGGCCGGCGCCGTGGCCAACAACGGGCCGACCAGACCCCAGCGGGATGGGGGAACGCGAAATCCCCCGGCCGCCATCAATCGCAGCCAATCGCCCAGTCGCATGCCATGCCAGAACCGCGGGGCGTACCACGGGTATGGATTCGTGTGTGGCGGAGCGGCTTGCGGCAGCCGGCCCGCATCGGCGTCAGGCGGGGCGGAGGGAGTCACGACGCGTCGACTCCCGGCGACCGCTGGGCCAGCAACGCAGCGAGTCGCTCGACCGTGGGGTGGGCCAGCAACTCGCCCGCCGTGAAATTGAGCCCGAGCGCCTGAGCCCGCTCCGCGATCATGGCCGCCGCCAGCGAGTCGCCGCCGGCTTCGATAAAGTGATCGTCCGCGGCAAGGCTGTCGTCGCCGAGCACCTGTTGCCACAGGCGGCATAGCACGACCGCCCGCGTCGCCGCCGCGTCGTCCGATTCGCTTGGTAATGGAGCAGGATTTTCGTGAAGCGCGGACTGTCGTTGTTGCCGCGCAATTCGCGCTAGAGCATCGTCGTCGACTTTTCCCGCGGGAGTCATGGGCAACTCAGTGAGCGGCTCAAACCGCGCCGGCAACATGTGCGCGGGCAGCGTCTCGGCCAGCCAAGTCCGCAGCACGTCGGTCGACGGCCGATGGCCGCCGTCGCTCACAACGAACGCCGTCAGCCGCGTATGTCGATCGTCGAGCTGTTCGACAATGACCGCCGCCTGAGCCACCGCGGGGTGCGCATTGAGCCGCGCTTCGATTTCGCCCAATTCGATTCGATAGCCGCGCACTTTCACTTGGCGGTCGAGACGGCCGAGGAATTCGAGTTTCCCATCGGCACGCTGACGCACCCGGTCGCCGGTTCGGTAGGCACGCGCCGTGGCGCCGCCGAGCAACGGCAACTCCACGAACCGCTCGGCGGTGAGCTCCGGCCGGTTGAGATAACCGCGGGCGATGCCGATCCCGCTCACGTACAATTCGCCCGGCTCGCCGTAGGCAACGTGGCCGCCCGATTCGTCGACGATATGCAACTCCGCGCCGGACCGCGCTTCGCCGATGGTTGGTTCTCCCGCGTCGTCGGGCGTGCAGCGCCCGATGGTGGCGGTGACTGTAGTTTCCGTCGGGCCGTAGGCGTTAAAAAATGCCCGGCCCGGCGCCCACCGCTGCACCAAACCCGACGGGCAACGCTCGCCGCCGGCAATGAGCGTCTCCAGCTTTGGCAATTCGACAGGCGGCAACGCTGCAAGTGCCGAAGGCGGCAGAAGCACGTTGGTCACTTGCAGCCGCGCAAGCGCAGCGGCCAAGTCCTGTCCTGGCAGTAGCTGGCTGCGCGGCGCCAGAACCAGCGTTGCCCCCGCGGCGAGCGTCATGAAGATCTCATGCACCGAGGCGTCGAATGACAGCGAGGCGAATTGCAGCACGCGGCTGCCGGGACCGACGCCGAACGCGGCCGCGTGGCAGACGGCCATGTTGGCCAGACCGCCGTGCTCCAGCAGCACGCCTTTCGGCCGTCCGGTGGAGCCGGAGGTGTAGATGACGTAGGCAAGCTGCTCGCTCGCCAGGGTGTCGAGCGTTTCAGCCTCGACCGCCACGTCTTCGTCGAGTTCAAGCTCATCTATGGGAACGACCGTAACGTCGCCGCTGTCCTTGGCCGCCTCTCTGGCAGCCGCCTGCAGTGCTGACTGAGTCGCGGAGGTCGCCAGCACGAGTGCCGGCCGGGCATCGGCGAGCATCATCGCCAATCGCTGACGCGGGTATGTCGAATCGAGCGGCAGGTACGCCCCGCCCGCGCGTAGCACGCCCAGAATCGCCGCGAGCATCTCAAAGCTCGGTTCGGCCGCGACGGCGACGATCGTCTCGGCGTCGACGCTGCGGTCTTGCAGACCCGCGGCGACTCTTCCCGAGCGAGCCCAGAGGTCGCGGTAGCTTAACGATGTCCCGGCCAACTCTGCCGCGAGTGCGAGCGGCTGTCGCGCAACCACTTGAGCGATCAACTGCAAGACCGATGTGAATTGGTCGTCCGTGCGCGCGGAGCGGTCGGCAGAGTTACTCGACGGGGACGGGTTACACACGCGATTTTGGTCTCAAGATTCCCGTCCCCGCGCTCGCCCGGCAGGCGGACGCGAAGCGACGCTGGCCTTAGTGATCGCAGATCTTCGACGCCTCGGTCGAGAATCCTTCGCCGCTGGGGACGAACTTGCCGCGCTGCTGCAGAAACGCGATCAGTTCGCGGGCTGTCATGCCGCTGGCCGAGCACGTGCAGAAGCGCGCCGCCTCGCCGAACCGCTGGTGAATGGCCGCTTCCAGGCTGTCGGCGTCATACGCCTGGCCCGATTCGACCATCATTCGCATCACTTCGTGACCGTGGACTTCCTGTGTATTCGCAGCGGACATGGCACGCGCTCCAGCGGCATCGAGTACGATAAAGGACTATTGTAATCTACGGTTCACGCCCGTGGGCGCGAAGGCGAACCGCCCCGGCCGGGGCGAGCTACGAGCGCCCAAACCGGCAAATTGCGCCCAGCATCCCGGCGCCAATTCGGCTCCCCAGCGGGCTTGCGGCCGGAGTCGCCAAATTTCGCGTAACCGCCTCAACGAGCGAATCATCGGACAATTCCGACGAGTCGTCACTGGCAACAGACGTCGAAGGCGCGGAACGGTCGCCGCGAACTGGCGGCTCTGTCGGGCGCCACGATCGATGTTGGCTGCCGGGACCGCCCTCGCCGGGCGAACTGCTCTGGCCCGTCTTAGCGGCCGAGGGAGATAACAGGACGTTGCTCGGCAGTGCAGAGAGGGTTGAGTCAACCGAAGCCGTCCCAAGATCATCCGGAGCAATGATCGACAAGGCGACTTTCGGTTCGGCGTTGATTGCGGGCGCAGCTGCTCCGTATTGCTGCATCCAGATGTCCAGATCCTGAGCGTTCACCGCCAAGTCGCCATTGGCGTCGCCGTCGGTCGGGGCGGCCAACGGAGCCGGCGTGCCATTGCCACGCTGCCACGCCAAGAAATCAAAACCGGTCACGGCGCCGTCGCCGTTGAAGTCGGCCGAGTCCGCCGCGGCCGCGACGACGCCGGGCGTGCCGCCGACAATCGTGCTAGCCTGCCAACTGCTGGCAGCGTCGGGCGGGGCCGTCAGCGACGTCAACTCAAGCGAGGCTCCGCTGCCATCGGCCGCGCTATCCCACGGCGCGTTGTCGTCGTAGGTCAAGTCGGCGATCACGACGCCATCGGCCGCTCGCAGACGAACGCGTTCGCCGCCGTTGGAAAGTTGCCCCAAGTAGCTGCCCGCGACTGTCGGCGCCTCGCCATATCGCGAGCGGAACAGGTCAAGGTTTTTCGCCAGCACGACCACCTCGCCGGGCGACAGCGATGCGAGCCAGGGAAAGCGGTAGTCGATGCCCTGGTCGAAGGCCACGTCGGTCAGGTCGATTGTCTCGTCGCTGGTGTTCTTCAATTCGATGAACTCGAAGAAATCTGCGTCGCCGCCGATCTCGCCGCCGGGTTTGTCGCCGGCGAGCGGATGGTAGTGTAGTTCGGTGATGACCAGATTGGCCGCGCTGGCCGGCGTCCACTCGGGCGCCTGCCAGGCGCCGATGTCCGATCCATTGGGGCCGTTGCCCAGAGCGAGCGACTCGCGCTCGACGCTGAAGTCGCCGGCCGCCGGCGCGACCAGCAACGGATCAACCGCCAGATTGCCCGTTCCGAGCGATACCAACGAGGCGGGCACAATCGACTGGTCGAGAGTCAGCTCCGTGGCGGGCGTGTTTCCCTCGAGCGTCAGCCCAGTTCCCCAGAAGATGTTGCCAGCGATTGCGGCGCCTCGCCCAGGACCGACGACGCTGGTGCCGCCGGGTTCCTCGAAGTGGATCGCGCTCAGCGTGGCGTCGACCATCGTGTTGTTTTCCAAGGTGGCGAACGACAGGTCTTTCAGCAACAGATGATGGTCGTTGTCGAAGAACGTGTTGTTGCGCAGCGTCAACTCGCTGGAAACCGTTTGTCCGCCGACGGTCATATGGCCGGTCGAAACGGCGTTAGACGTGGTGGGACGCGACGTATTGAGATGGAAGTTGGTGAATGAGTTATTCTCGATCACGACCGGGAAGCCGTCCGTGTCGATGCCGTCGTCGAAGCCGCCCAGAAACGTGTTGCCGCGAATGTAAATCGTGCCGGGCGTGAGCGTGTCGTGCCCCAAGTCCATCACGTCGTCGCCGCTGGAATTGAAGCCGACGATGTTGTTCTCCAGGATGAACTGCTCGCCCACGTCCAGGCCGAACAGATGCACCGTTTCGTTGCCGCCGATGGCGGGGATGATCGAATTGCTGACTGTCACCGTGGGATGAACGAAATCGAGCACCTGGGCATTGATGTCCAACCAACTGGCGTGATCGACCAGCAGCCGCGCGGTGTCGACGACCAACGCGTCGCCCGAGGCGTCGCCGGCTTGCATGTCGATGTAGGTCAGCCGGTTGTCGGCATCGGTGTCGAGAAACTCCATCCCGTCCCAGGACGTGCCGCCGCCAACCGGATTGTGGGCGAAGCGGATCCGCTGTTCGGGGGTTCCTTCGGCGGCGATGCGTCCGCCGTTGCGGACTGTGAGCCCCGTGCCCGGGTTGAAAAACACGGTCGTTCCCGGCTCGATCGTCAGGGTCGCGGCGCCTTCGACGATAAGATCGCTCGTGACCACGTACGGTCCCGCCGCGGCCGTCCAGACGACGTTGCCGCTCAGCGTGCCGCCGGTCGCAGTGGTGGCGCCGTCGTCGTACCAGACGTCGATGTACGACGTGTCGACCGGCGTCCCCGTGCCGTTGGGGCCGTCGTAGGCGACGACCTCCACGCGGTTGATGCCCGGTTGCAACGGCGCCCCGCCTGTGGAACCCGGGATTCCGACCGTGCCGGACAGTTCCAGGTCGAAGCCGATATCGGAACTGCCGTCGTCGTCCTGGTGGATCTCGACGGCGATGACATTCTCGCCCTCGACGAGCTTTGCCGGATCGATGGCGAATTCCAGGAAGGTCTCCTCGGCGCTGCCGCTGATGTTGGCCTGGGCGAGCGTCGTGGGAGTGACCGTGATGCCGGGCTCGATGTTCGAGCGGATGATCTCTTCGCCGTTGAGGTATACGACGGCCCCGTCGTCGCGCAACAGCCGCAAGTTCAACGCCGTGTAGTTGGCCGCGTCGGTGACGTTGAACGTCTTGCGAAAGTAAGTCGAAATATTCTTTTGCGTCCCCGACTGGACCGGGTCGGTATCCACATACTGCACGACGGTGACCTGACTGTCGCCGTAGCCGAGTTGCGACGGTCCCGACTTGGCCCACCCGGGATCGTCAATTCGCCAGTCGGACCCGGGCGCGGTCGACGGCACGTTCCCGGCATCGAGGTAGTGCCACACGTCGCCGCTGGAAATGAAGTCCGTCACGCCGCCAGAGGACAGCCCCAGCGACCAGACGCCGGTCACCGGATTGAACTCGGCCGGCAGACCGCCGGCGACGACCGACTCGGTTCCCGCCAACGGCGCGAAGCCTGACAACGCGACGTTGTCTTGCATCGCGTGCGGGAAACCCGCCGCCGTGGTCAGTTGGGAATGGACCGTCAGCGGGGCATTGACGAGGCCCAGGATATAGTCGCGCCGGGCGTCCATGAACGACTTCATCGAGTCAATTTGCGAGATTGGGGCAAAATCGCTCAGCAACTCGTCCAACAGCGGATCCAGACTGTCCTTCGCAAACGTCGTTTCCAGCAGTCGCCGGAGCGCCGCGTGATACTGGGGCAGCACCTGCGGGTGGTACAACAATCGACTAATCGCCGCTGAACCGGCAGCGCGATAAATGCTGCTGGTCGGCGAGCTGGCGGTGTCGCCCAGTCCAAAGATCGTGTCGAGATCATGGGGAATGAGCATGAACCGCGGATCGCGTACGCCGCGGTATAGCATGTAATCGTCGCCCACGCCGTTGGCGATCGACGTCTCCTCGCTGCTGAGAATCGCCATGATCGCGAAATAGTCGAGCCATTGCGGGATGTCGGCGATCTGGCTCAGCCGGTCGTAGTACGTCGCATCCGGCTCGTAATTGAGCACCTGGATGAGTTCCAACACGTCGGAATAATCCGCCTCCGACACGTTGGTCTGTTTTTCGTAGAACGGCGCGTAGGACGCGGGGTCGAGCCCCAAATCACGAAAGTCGGCCCAGGCGTGGCTGGCGTCGTCGCGCGTTCCCTTGTAAAGATTACCGCCCTCGTCTTCAGGGAAGTGATTGCTCGCGAAGACGTGATCGGCGGACTCCATCTGCATGTAGACGCCGTACGATGGCGAGCCGGGATCAGAGAGGTCGGCTCCATTGACGCGGACTTCGACGATTTGCGAGTCCTCGGCGATCGCCCCCGCTTGTTGAAACAACCGCAGACCGGCCAACTGCAGGTGCGTGTACTGCGTGTTGAGATTGAACGTCTCCAGCCCCTGCCAGAGATCGTCGCGCGGGATGTCGACATGGTAGCTGTGCGGCAGACGCCCCGAGCTGCTCACCCCTCGGTTGCGGATGCCAACTCGGTAGCGGGCCTCGACGCCCGCGCTGGTGATGGCGATCAGCGTGCCGTTCATGCGGGCATGACTCAGCCGCGTCGCCGAGTTGGAGGCGAGCTGCTCTAACTCGGCCCGCTCGGCCTCGGTCATAATCAGCCGATATTCCGGCGGATCATTCGCCCCCGGCAAGGCTGCGGGGTTGAAGCTGTCGTCCACCTGGTACAGCAGATTGGTCAATTGCTGTCCGCTGGGTTGAGTCGGCGACGGATACGTTCGAACGTTGCCCGCACTGTCGACGGCTGCGATGTAGAACTCCACGATCGTGGCGTCGGCCTGGGGCGGGATTTCGCCGGCGAACACCAAGTCGCCTGCGACGGCGTCGGGCCCGGCGCCCGCGTCATTCATGGCAATGGAGTTGAAGGAAGACGCGCCGTCGACGCGCCAATACAACGTTGCCGCCAAGCCTGCGCCCGTTTCGTCCAGCAGTCGGGCCGTGATCGCCACGGCGTCAGCCGACGACGGAATGATTGGCGTTTGAGCGATGTCCAGCAGCAGCGGCGCCACGTCGTCGTCGGCGTCGCGCACGGAGTTCGCCGCCCCCGGCGTACCGTCGGCGACGGTGCTGGCGGCCCAATTCTGTCCGTAGTCGTTCGATTGGCCCAGGCCGACCAATTCCAACGACGATCCGCCGCCGTCGTGGGCGTCGCTCCACACCCACCCGCGATGCGAGTAATCAAGCGGACCCAACTCGCGGTCCGCCCAATCGCCTTGGTCAAAGTAGGTGACGGTATCGACCAGTCGCCCCACGTCGTCCGTCAGCACCAGATCGTCGCTGCGGTTCGACAGCTTGCCGGTCCAACCGCCGACAACATTCGTCACGCCCGGATACTTGGCGGCAAATGCCGCCGCGTCGGCGGCGACAACCAGGTAGGCGCCGGGAGCGATCGTCGCGGCAGGCAACGTGAGATCAATTCCGCCGGAGATTGTCCAGCCGCTCACGTCAACGGGCGCCGACTCGCCGTTGTAGATCTCGATGTACTCCTCAGTCGTCTGCTCCGACGACGGGTGATACATAATCTCTGTGATTACCACGCCGCGCGTGATGATCGAAGACAGATCGTTGTCGCTACCGGGCGTGGGATGATCGAAGTACACGTTAAGGCCGGCGCCGTCGCGGCCGTACGATACATCGGCCGACTGCGGCGGAAACTCGGGCGCGAACTCGTCGACGATCGCGCCGGTCGAATCGACCAGCGCCAGGTACTCGCCGCCGGCTGACAGCGCAAACGTCGTATGCTGATAACCAAGGCCGTCGACATATCCGGCTGCTGCTTGGTTGGACGCAAAAACCACCAAGTACTGTCCTGCATCCAGCGTGGTCGCAGGAAACGTCCACTTGGTGAGATTGGTTGCGCTATCCGTCAAATGCCAGCCGCCCAAGTCGATGGGCGACGTGGTCGGATTGTAGATTTCGATCCAATCAGAGTACTGGCCGTCACCGTCGGCCAGCGTCGTCCCGTTCGACGCCATGAATTCCGAAATCAGGGGGACAGCCGAGAGAACGCGTCGGTCTTCAAGCTGTTCTAGACAAAGTGTGCGCCGCCGCTGCTGCTGATGTTCCATCGTTTCTCTTCGTCACCACAACCCTGGTAGCCCGGCCTTCAAAATTACATGGGCGGCAATCCAGTTTGATGCCCCCGAGAATGAGCGACGGTCGGAGTATCGCCACTTGGGGGGAAGGTGGCGCAATCCAGCCGGTTCCTGCAGATTATCCTCCCGCTACGGCGTCGGCAACGGAGCGACGGCATTGCAGACGTGCTCTGGCCGGATGAGTTCATGCAGAGTGACGAATCTCTGTGCTATGCAGGCCGACGAGAGGGGCTATTGAGGTTTTGTCTCATTAGTGCTCGAGGGCATATTGCCCCCATTACGCCGCCCAGACCCTGCCCGGACGCCAAAACGACTGATAGTTCGCGGGCTGCTTTCTCCGAATTCAGCGCAGTCATGCGCGGCGCCCGGCCGCCGTCTTGGTTGAGTCTCGCAGGATTGTGACATTTTCGACAGGTTTCACCGTGCGGCGTTTCTCTGCAAAGCCGTGCAGTGAAGTGCTGTTCGACGCGCTCTTGCGAATGCCTTGAAGCGGCGAGATAGCAGCAACTGCCGGCGGTCATGCGTCGCGTATGCCACCCGTCTCAAGCCGCTGCGATGACCGCGCGAGCCAGGGCGGCAGTTCCGTGCCGTCAATTAAGAAAGCAACGCGTCGAGGGGGAAAAGAGACCTGTCTTCTCTGCACTTGTGCGGCACGCGCACCCGTAGCGCCCCCATCCGTACCAGTGATGCAAGCTCCAACACCAAGCCACAATGATGCCCGTATCACCGACGTCGATCTTTGGGTCGAAATCCATCGCAGTGTGGTTCGCGAAATATAGCGCAATGGTTTTGAGGGTCCCGCGCGCAGCAATGTGCAATGCAGCCCATCCGCGCGCGGTTTCAGTTCCCTGTCCCTTGTGAAGCTACGACGGAAGTCACGGCGATTGCAGTTCGCACACCGGAAAAACTCAGCAAAAAACAGTGTTCTGAGCGACAGAGGAGCGAGGACGTCGGATGTGCATTCACGCACAGTCGGACATGCTGTCTGTTCCGGCTAGAGGTTTTTGCATGAATGCATTGTCGCGATAAAACCAACTCGATGTCGGTGTTTTTCTCGCTTGTAAAAACGGTGCGTGATTATAGTCAAGAGTGAAGCCGTTGTTTGAGACGGCAGTCCGACTGTTTACCGGCACGCCGTGCGTCACTTGAACGGGGCTGGTTCGTTTTCATGGCCCCGCTCAGGGGAAGAAAACAGTCCGGACGCCTGTGCGGCGAGTTCTGTGTGCACCCGTTCGCGTCTCTTTTTTCACTTTCACAAGAGGTTAGGTTCTAATGAGAAGGCAACTGCTGTTTGGGGCGTGTGCCGTCGCGTTACTCGCGACATCGACGCAGGCGGCGCTTGTGCACCGCTACAGTTTCGAGAGTGACGCCAGCGATTCGGTCGGATCGGCCGACGGCGTCATCATGGGCAACACCGCAAGTTTCTCCGGCGGCGAACTGATTCTTGACAATCCGGACGGCGTCGGGTCGGCCGCGTTCAACGACGGGGCCGTGCCGGACACCGGCGCTTTCGTTGATTTCCCCAACCATCTCTTCAGTCAGGCTGCCGCGGCCGATCAGTATGGCGCCGTCACCGTCGAATTGTGGGTGACGATGGACGTCAATCGCGACTGGTCGGCGCTGTTTTCCGCCGGGTCGAGTAGCGCGCTGGAAGGCAATTCCGCTGGCGGGAACGACCACTTTCCGTACGTCCAGATTATTCCCCGCACCGGAGACGGAGGAGCCGGCAACGACCTGCGCGTCACCACCAACGGCGTGGCTGGCCCGGAAGGGTTTGTCGATGAGCCGGGCGACGGCGCCGATTTGACCTCCGGCGTGCAGGAGCACATCGTCGCGGTGTTCAATCAATCCGGCGGGCTACCGGGCACGATCACGGTATTTCGCAATGGCGTGCAGTATGGCGACGTCGCCATGATCGCTGCGAATCTGGATCTGGCCGCGATGGCCACGGCGTTCCCCGTCACTACGGCCGGCGACGTGAACGTATGGCTTGGTCGTTCGCAGTGGCCTGACGCGCTGGTCGATGCGAGCATCGCCGAAATGCGTATCTACAGTCACGCGTTGACCATCAACGACGCGATTCAGAACGGCAATTTCGGTCCCAATTCGCTCGTTCCCGAGCCGGCGACGTGCGTGTTGGCCGCGTTGGGCATCGCCGTGATTGCTTGGCGACGTCGCGCGTAGCGACGAATCAGAAACGACGCTCGATCACCGGGCGCCCCGGCGGGTCATACCTGCCGCGGGCGTCCGCGTCTTTTCCAACACGCGGGCGTTGTCCTTGATGGAGACGCAGTGCCCGCAGCGGCGGGCGATAGCCATGGGCCGCGGCCGCTGCTAGCGACTGACTCGCGAAAAAAACTCGTGGTATGCCCGAGGCAAAAAAAAGGCCCTCGCCTGCCGGCGGCAAGCGAGGGCCATGTCGGTAGCGGCCTCTTCGCGACGACATTGATGCCGTCGCGAGGACCGGTCGCATTTCCAATTCTACTAACGACGTCGCAGTCCCAGCACGCTGGCGCCAGCGAGCAACAGCAGGATCGTCGACGGTTCGGGCACGCCCACTGCGCGGAGCATCAGGTTGCCGGGCAGCCCAAACGTGGCCAGATTGATGATCGAGCCGCTCAGATTGGCGGTCCCCGGAACGTTGTCCGGATCGATGTTTCCGCTGGAGCTGTCAGCGACCCACGACGTGCCGGCAGAACTGGACTGATCAAACCCGGCAGGCATGCCGTTGGGCGCGAGAGTGCCTGTGCTGGCGTCGAATCCGGTGTCGCTCACCAAAGCTGCGACAAAAAACTTGCCGGAGACAGCGGTCGGCGGAATGGCGAAATTCACGAATGTGTTCGTGTTTGCCGATTGTACGGTCGAACTGACGGTCTGCAGGCGAACCAATCCCGTATTGGGATCACCGTCGTTATCCGAATCGTCGTAAAGAAAGACCTGAACCGGGGCGCCATTGACGCCTACCCGCTGGCCGGCGAGTGCGCTACCGAATGCTACCTGCAGATCGGTGATGACCGTTCCGCCAGCGGCCGTATCGAATGACTGCGCCCACCAAATGTCAGCAGGAATTGGCGGTCCGCCGCCGCCAGGCAATTCGCCCACTCCATCGTCGGTCGAATAGAGCACTGCCGCCTGCGCGGGCAGAGCTGCGCCAAGTGCAAAGCACATGGCAAGTGTCCCCAAGATAGACTTCATTAGACATTCTCCTTGTTGTGTTTGGGGCTAACCTACTAGCAATCCGGGTAATAGAAGGAAGAGACAATTGAATCGTGAGACCCCGGCGACGGCGGTGGGCCGCATTGCCCCAGTCGACTCTCAGTGTAGCGAGTTCCGCGGTTTCGAAGCAAAAGGATTGCCGGCGAAAACTGGGAAATTCTGCCCCTCAACGAACACAGGGGCTCGGCCAAGTGATGCCCGGAAAATCCCTGAAAGCTGTGCTCGGCAACGACTTACGCAGACAGCCACGGGGACGGCGATCGCCGCGTTCGCAGCCGGAGCCCGTCCTGCGGAAAGAGAGGCCCGGTCCGTCAGACCCGCCAGCGCAGATCGGATCGCCAATCGTCGGGGCGATCCCCAAAACGCCCGAACAGCCGATCGGCGATGTTCATGGGAGTTTCCCCCTCGGCCATGCCGAATGACCGACGCGGGGCGCCGCTGTCGGAACCCGCCTCACGAGCGAGCTCCATACTGTCGGCCGGACTGGGCGGATGGCCGCCCGCCTGCTCCCAGGCGGCGAACTCGGCGTCGCGGGCGACCTTGTCGACCTCAACTCCTCGTGTTGCCGCAAGAGTCGCCTGCAATCGCGGATCAAGCAGAACGAACCGGCCCGAACCCAGGCCAAACAGGCCCGCGACGGCCGATCCGCTGGCGGGCAAATCCGAGCCTGTCGCGGGAAGAGCGGCTATCAATGCGTCGCTCGTGACGGCAACGGTCTCTGCCGGCGCCGCCGCGACAACGGCCGTGGTGGCAGCCAGGGCGGTTGTGTTGGCGGTTGCCCCGTAATTCGCCTGCCAATCGGCCAGTTCTGACGGTTGGTGCGTCGTCCCCAGCCCGCGCTGCCAGGCGAGGAAGTCGCTGCCGTTGACGTTGCCGTCACCGTTGAAGTCGCCAGCAGCGCCGTTGGCGGCGCCGGGAGTGCCGCCCGCAACACTGCTCGCTCGCCAATTGACCGGATCGCTGTAGTCCCCCGTCGTGCTGACCACTTCCAGCGACGGCCCGTCGCCATCGGCGACGATGGGCCAGGGGATCGCGTCGTCGAACGTGAAATCGTGGATCGACTGACTCAGACCATCGAGCAACACGAGTTGCTCGCCGCCGTTGCTCAGATTCCCCGAATAAACGCCGGCCACGGGTAAGCCCGTGCCGTAGCGAACCTCGAACGCCGTCTGATTGCTGACGATCACGACGAACTCGCCCGGCTGCAGCGACGTGATGTCACTGGTGGTGAAATCGAACGTGATGCCATCGGTGAAGGCCACGCTATTGAGGCTGATCGTGTTGCCGCTGGCATTCACGAGTTCCACAAACTCATAGTCGTCGTCGGTCGTACCCGGGGCGAGCAGCAGTTCGGCTGCAGTGGGATCGGCCGGGTGGTAATGTAACTCCGTGATCCGCAGATTCGTCGCATCGGCAGGGACTTCCACCGAGTAGAGTCCGCCAGCCAATTCGCTCCACTCGCTGCCGCCGACGTTGTCGCCGGGCGGGATCACATGCACGGCCAACACGGGATCGCCGGGCGATTGGATCTGGGCGCCCGTGCCGTTGCTTGTTTCATAGAGTCGTATATCGGCAAACTGCATGCTGTTCGCCGCGGAGGCGTTCTTCACAGTTGGGAAAACGATCTTGTACGACGTGTATGATGTCGAGTTGGCGAAACTCACCAGCGGAGCGTCGACTCGGCGCTGCGTCGGCAGATTCAACGAACCGGAACTGACGAGCGTCCAGTCCTCCGCGAGCCCCGTGCTATTGTTCAAGCTCGAAATCGGATCGTTCGTACCATAGAGCTCGTAGGAAGCGGGATCGCGGTCCTCTGCGTCGTTGGCGGTCGTGATGACAAAGCTGCGGACGACTGAAGTTCCCGAGGTCGGCGTCAGAATCATCCCGGCGTTTTCTTTGCCGAAGTTCAGATACTTTGTCTCCGAATTCCCGTCTAGCGCATCGCTTGGCGCCTCGTTGCTGGGGTAGCTGCTGTTGCTCTGTGGAGAACCTTCTGGCAGCGGACCTTTGGCACGCGCCAAGACCTGCGTGGTCCCAGTCACCGTGATCGGACCGGTGTAGAGAATCGCTGTGGGCGCAATGCCGCCGCCTTCCTCGCGCGGGTCCGTTCCGTCCAGCGTGTAGTAAATGTCGCTGTCGGGTTCGTTGTTGACCAGCGTCACAACCGTGTTGGCCGCCACGTTGCCGGGACCCGGCGAGACGCCGGGCGCCGCGATGAGTTGATCGTCGATCCAGTGCGCGCGGGCCAGCAGCCAGTTCGCCAGGTGGCTCACCTCGGCCTCCCAGCCGGTCAGACCTGGGTCGGCGTAGGGGCCGCCGTTGGGCGCAATGTTCGTCCACCGGTCGAAGTTGCGCTGCTGGGCCTCGGCAATCTCGGCGGCTTGTCCGTTGACCGTGGCCAGGATGTTGGCGTCGCTCAACTCGCCGCGACGAAGCTCTTGCCAACGGTCGGCCCAGCGTTGGCGGAAGTCGGGGTCGTCGAACAACGGTCCCCACCAATCCGACTCAAACCACTCAACGTCCGGCAGATACCAGCCAGCCGGATCGGCGGCGCGGCCGTCGTCGTCGGGCCCTGCTGAGCGGTCAAAATCCCAAATGGGGCCGTAGTACAGCTTCCCGCCGCGGTCCTTGACCAGGTACGTACTGAGCCGCAAGCCATCCGGATCCTTGCTGAAGACCCGCATGATGTGGTGATCGATCGTGGGGTCGACGTCGAGATACGCCTCGTACCCCAGCACCGGATCGGTCGAGTTCGGGCCAAACAGCGCATCCTCGAAATCTTGCACGTAGTCCCGGATGTAGTCGCGCTGTTCGATCGTCAGATCGGCTCGCTCCGGTTCCACGTGCACCAACGTGGAGTCACCCAACGTTGGAATTCCGCGATCCGTGTACCAATTCGCATCGGGCGTACCGTCGGAACGATCCAACTTGAGGATGTAGCCGCCCGTGATCTCCGGTTCGCTGGTTTGCAGATTCGTGAGTTCGTTGATATCGACGCGGTCGTCGTCGCGCTTGATGTTCTCCATCAGCACGTAGACGCCCATGTAGTCGCCGCTGTCGAGCGTGCTGTCGTCGAAATTGGCGTACACCTCGACGAACCGGGTGCGGGCCGTGTAGTTGCCCATCTGCCGAAACAGGTCGTAAAAGGCCGTGTTGCGGAGCATCGCCCGGTCGAAATTGTACGGGGCGTACAAGACCCAGTCCGACTCGGACGGCATTCCGAGCAACTGGGCGCCCTGGTCCTCGCCCAAATCGTCGCGCAACTCGATCCGCAAGTTCGTCTTGGGATTGCCGGACGTGCTGGAGCCGCGCACGTGCTGCCCGATGAACGACGTCAGGTTGGCCGTACTGGCCAGGCTGCTGCGGCCGGAACCCTGGTCGACCTCGTACAACGAGAACCAGGCATCCTCGAATTCGTCTCGCCCCGGCGTACCCTGGCCGAAGTTCTCCAGCACGATAATCGGCAGATCGGAATCGAACGTGCTCGTGGCGCCCGTGGCCAGAGTGAAGGCTTCGCTGGAAATCAGACCGACCTGCCCCGACGTGCCGAATGCCTTGGCGCGGATCCTGGTCGAAGAACTGACGGTGATCGGCCCCGTGTAGATGCTCGACGTGGCGGTTGGCAACTGTCCGTTGGTCGTGTAGCGGATCGTCTCGGTGGGATCGCTGGTCGACAGTTCCAATTGGAATGACGAACTGAAAACTCCGCCCGTGTGCGAGAACTCGACCGTGTTGGCGAGCAGGTTTGTGTTCGGTCCGCCGGGCGTCGACGAAATCGTGTAACCCTGGATCGTCGGCTCGATCAGCGACCCCTCGCCGCTTTGCAGGTTGATCGCCGCCAGCAGGTCGGAACTCGACGAGCCGACATTCAACATGTGAATCGCCAGCGTGTTGTCGCCTGTCACCAGCAGATTCGAATAGCTGCTGACGTCGAAATCTTCGAACTGTACGGCCAAGGAGTCGGGGTTTTGATCCGTCGCCCGGGAATCGTACGCCCCCGTGGCCGGAGCATTGGCGCTGGCGATCCGCGTGCCGTTGAGGTACGCGATGAACCCGTCGTCGTACTTCATCTGCAGATTTGTCAGCAGAGTCCCTGCCGTGGCGACCGTGAAGGGAATCCGCACGTAAACCGATGTGGTCCCCGCCGGCACAGCGGTTTGAATTAGACTGCTATAGTCCGAGCCAGACGTTTCGTAGCCCAAGCTGGCCAGGCCGCTCGTCCAGGATGTATCGTTGAAACCTGGATTGATCCACGTTCCATCGACTGACGAATCCGGGGGAATCAGGTACTTGACGGCACTGTTCGGAGTGACCACGTCGGTCGCTGTTGCATCGAAACCCAAGCCGTAGGAAACGTCTGTGGTTTGAGGCGGGTAGTCTGCAATGCTGGAGCCGAACTCGGAAAGCACCACGTCGCCTGGGCCGACCAGCGCCAGATACTCGCCGCCGGCGCTCAGCGCAAAGTTGGTGTGCAAGTTGCCGCCCGGGTCGGCCACCGCGTTGCCCGAGGCAAACACGACGAGAAACTCGCCCGGCTGAAGAGTCGTGCTGGGAAAGATCCACTTGTCCAATTCCAGCGGATCGTCGGTCAGCGCATAGCCAGCCAAGTCGATGGCCTGGTCGCCGTTGTTGTACAACTCGATCCAATCGGACGCGGCGCCGTTGCCGTCGAGCAGGACGGAATCGTTGGACGCCATGAACTCGGTGATGATCGGCTCGGCCGCGAGCGCAATCCGCTCTTCGAGAGTCTCAAATGAAAAACGCCTGTTCTCTGCCACGATTGCCAGTCTTCCCGTCACAAGGTGCCTGTGGGCGGCCGCGCAGGGTTCCGCCGAGCGCTCGCTGCGCCCGCCTGCGTCGACAGCATGGAGTCTCTATCCCAATACCGGAAATGAGCGTCCGGTCGGTCAAAATCCGCGAATACTGGGACAACTCCTTAACCACATCTTAATCAGCGGCCGCGATTTCTGCGTGGATTTGGCCCCTGGCTACGGAGAATCCGCATGATTCGAGGGGTGCACAGGGGCGCGCGGGCGGCATCGCGTGACGTGGCGGCCGGGGCCCTCGTCGCAGCGGTCAGCGAGTCGGGGCGTCGTCGCCGGCGGCAGTCGTAGGCTGCAGCCAACCGACCCATCCTCCAGCGGGGGCCAGTTTGAGCGAGACGGTGTCGCCGCGCTTCACGATTTGCGTCTCGATCGCGAAGTCCTCGCCATTTCGGTCGGCGTTGGCCCCGTCGCGCCAGACTTGCAGTTGAAACTCGCCCTCGGGAAGGAACTCCAGCGGAATCTCCAGTTCGCGGGCCTGCCAGTCTGTCATGGCCCCGACAAACCACGCGTCGCCGGTGCGGCGGGCGATGGCGACATACTCCCCCACATGCGCGTCGAGCGCCACGGTCTCGTCCCACACGGTGGGAACGGCTGACAGAAACCGCATGCACTCCGGCTCGCGACGATAGGTCGTGGGGCTGTCGGCGAGCATCTGCAGCGGACTCTCGTAAATGACATACATCGCCAACTGATGGCAGCGGGTGCCGAGGCTCATCGGATGATCGACAATCCACCGCCAGTTGGCCTCGTTGGCATTACGCATGGCGCCCGGCGTATAGTCCAGGGGGCCAGCGACCATCCGCACGAACGGCAGGATCAACTCCTGCTCGGGATTGGTGCGGTCCTTGCTCCATTTGTACTGCTCCAAGCCATTGACGCCTTCGTAGGTCATGACATTGGGGTAGGCGCGACGCAGACCGGCAGGCTTGTGAGCGCCGTGAAAATCGACCAGCAACTTATGCTCGGCCGCCACGCGGGCGCACCGCCAGTAGAAGTCCACCATCTGCTGATCGTCGCGCTGCATGAAGTCGACTTTGATGCCCGCAACGCCCAGCTCTTCAAAACGACCGAGCAGCGCTTCCATGTCATCGTCCAGGGCGTTCCACAGCACCCACAGCAGCACCCGCACGCCCTTGTCATTGGCGTGGTCAATGATCTCGCGCAAGTCGATCTCGGGACGCGATGCGGAGAGATCGGTCGAGCTGACGCTCCAGCCCTCGTCGAGCAAGATATACTCGATGCCGTACTCGGCCGCGAAATCGACGAAATACTTGTAAGTGGCCGTATTCACGCCAGCGCGGAAATCCACTCCCCGCAGGTCGATGCCGTTCCACCAGTCCCAGCTGACCTTGCCGGGCTGAATCCAATCGGTCGAGTCGATCGCCAGCGGCGCCGCCAGTTGGTAGACCAATTCCGATTCAAGCAGGTCCTTATCTTGATCGGCGACGACCAGCAGTCGCCACGGGAAAGACCGCGTCCCCGCGGTCTTCGCCAGAAAGTCGGCGTGCTTGACGACGGGAAAGTCCCGATCGCTCCGCTGCTCGACCTCCAGCGGATAGCCGGCGAATTTGCCGACCAGTCCGGCCCGGCCGTCGCCGGCGCCCCGGAGAAACATCCCCGGATAGCTGCGGAGGTCCGATTCGGAAACGTAAACCTTCACGCCGCCGGCCTGCGCTGCCAACACGCCAGTTGAGCAAAACTGCTCGGCGCTCACCTCTGTCAACGCCACGTCCTTGTACACGCGCTCCTGGTGCGAGTAGATGCTCTCCTCTTCGGGGAACCACGCGCGTGTCGCTTGCGGAAAAAGAAACTCGGTCAACTCATCGTCGATCTGTAGGTCGTCGGGCAACCGCGTCTCCCACCGGTACGCGATCCCTTCGTCATAGACGCGAAACGCCAGCCGTGCTTCCGCGCCAAAGTCGAGGGTCAGCTGGGTATACCGCGTTTCCAGCCGGCGGAACTTGCGCGGTACGGGGAAGTCGACTGTCTCCTGGTGCGACTCGACGGCGTGAGTGACGGCGAGCCCGCGCCGCGCGAGCCAGCCGCGCCCGGCGTAGCTCAGGTCAATACGCGACGGCAGCAAGATCGGGTTGCCGCCCATCGATACGCTGTACTGCAAACCGTCGCCCTGCTCGACCTGTAGCGTCAGGCGGCCGCCGGGAGATTTGATCTCCCAGGCTTGTTTCGCGGTCGCAGGGTCGGCAAGAGACAGCACGGCCATTCCCGCTGTCAAGGCAGCGACCAGGTGCAGTCGTCGGGCGGGAGTTGACGTCATGGCGGGGAAATCCAAGGAGGCTGATCGCAGAGAGCGTCTCGATCGCCGCGCAACCGATGGCGGCCCGCGGCGACTCGCGCAGCGCCGGCGACAGAGTGCCGACGCCCGCACGCATCAACGACGGAAATCCATCGGTCTTGGGGCAGCAGTCGCCTCTTCTGCGCTGCCGAGATCGAGTCGTCCTGCACGGCTGCGGAACGCTCTCACCCTGCCGCATTGTGCGCGCGGTTCGACAGATTGGGAAACCCCCTCGGTCGATAGATGCCCGGGAATTGCGCCCGCCAGTCGTCCGCTGCGCTGCAACGACCATGCGCGCCGATCCCTTGCAGAATCGCTTTTTGAAGGCGTGCTCGCCCGCGCCTGCGTCATGCGTCGCTGATGACTTGATCGTAGAACGACAGGATCGCATCGGGGTCGGCGCTCGCCCGAAACTGCATCGCCGCTCGCGGGTGCAGGTTCATCTGCCCGGTGAGATTGTACGGGACCGACGGGCCCCAATCGACGCTCTCGCGCAGCGGCAAGATGTGGTTCTGCAACAACTCGATGACGGGCCGAAGCTTGAACTTGGGGTTCCTTAAGAATCCCAGCAGCAGCTCCATCGGGCAATTCCCGGCGCCGCGGCCCAGCCCCGCCATGGTCGCATCGACGCGGTTCGAGCCGAGGATGATCGCTTCGATTGTGTTGGCGAAGGCCAACTGCATGTTGTTGTGGGCATGCATGCCGATTTCTTTGCCCGTACCTTCCATCGCCTTGGCGTACTTCTTGTACAGACGGTCGATCTCCTCCCGATACAGGTGGCCAAAGCTATCGACGATGACCATGGTTCCCGCGGCGGTGGGAGCGATGGCCTCCAACACCGTGTCGATCTCCACCTCCTGGATGTTCGACACCGCCATGAGGTTGGCCGTCGTTTCGTATCCCAGCTCGGTAAAGTAGGCAATCATTTCGACTGCCTCGGAGACCTGGTGGGCGTAGAACGCGACGCGAATCATGTCGAGTACGCTCTGGTCGCGGGGCACGACCTGCTCGCGGAAGTCGCTCTTCCCCGCGTCCGCCATCGCGCACAGTTTCAGGCCGGTCGCCTTGGCGTCGTGGCCCGCGAACAGCCGATTGAGGTCGGCCTCGTCGCAGTGCCGCCAGGGGCCAAACTGATCCTTCGGGAATTGCCGCGGCGAATTCTTGTAACCCACCTCCATCGCATCCACGCCAGCCGCGATACACGCCTCGTAGGTCGCTCGCACGACCTCGTCGGTGAACTGATGGTTGTTGATCAAGCCGCCGTCACGGATCGTGCAATCCAGAACCTTCAACTCGGGACGGTACGTGATCCAAGGCGCAGAGTCAGACATGGTATCTTGCGTGCTGGTGGGATGAGGTCGGGGGAGCGACGGACGCTCCTGTCGTGTTGCGTACGGTCGCGCGGCCGCCATCCGTGCGGAGTCGGCCGCCGGCAAGAAAGAGCGTCCGCTACTGCGGACAATCGCGCCCGGCGCATCTATCGAGCGTAACAACGACGGGGCTGCGACGCTACGGGGCTGGGCACGGGTTTTGGAGCCCGGGGGGCGTGCCGGACCGGTTGGATCGGCTGGTCCGATCGGGGCGGCTCCGTGGGGCGAAGGCCTGCCTAGATTCTCCCCGCTACGCGCGCCACGCAGAGCCGTGGCGCGCGTCTCTCTTGATCCATCTTGCGGGTGACGCGGGCGACCTAGGGAGCGCCCGACGTGTCGTCCTCCTCGGTCGGTGCTGCGTCGCCCGTTGCCGGCTGCTTGGGGGACTCTAGGCGCTTGCCCGTGAACGGCGTCTCGCGCTGCTCGCCGCCAAAATCCATGTGGATGACGCCCGTGATCTCGTCGCCCCGCGGCTTTGCCTCGTACGTGGGCGAGAACTGGCGGTCGCCTTCGCCGAACGTGATGCCAAAGGTCAATCCCGCGTCCTTCAGGGCCACATCCTGCATGGGAACGTCGCCAAAGTATTGGCTGTGATACGTGCCGCTGAGCTTTCCATCCTCGTTGTTGATGGTGAACGACGACTCCATCGACCCTTGCGGCGTCTCAAATTTCACGCTCCAGCGGCCCGCAACGTCCTCTGCGGCGACCACGCGTTTGGCGTTCCAGGGAAACTCCCGCGCCTCGCCGCCAAAGTCCATCTCAACTTGCCCTGCGATCTCGTCGCCCTTGATCTTGCCTGAGAAGTCGACTGCAAACTCGTTGTCGCGGAACGAGCGGACGACCTGAAACGTCAAGACGTCGCCCTTGAGCACCACGTCACGAATGGGAACGGGGCGAAGCATCTCAGCGGGCATGTTCTCAGCACCATTGTCGGGGACCATCTGGTACGTGCCCGTTAGTTTCGCGGGCGTGCCGGCAAGGCGCAGGTACATCGACGAGCGGTTGCCGCCGAAGTCCCGCGTCCACATCCACGTTCCGATGGGATCCGCCTGTTCCGACTTGGCCGGCGCGTCGACTGCGGCCGTCTCGCCGTCGGCACTCGAGTCAGTCGATTGTGCGGGCGTTTGGCGCGTGGATTCCGTCGCTGGGGCTGTCGATTCCTCTTGCGCCGAGGTCGCCGCTGCCAGCCAGAGCGCGACCGCCAAACTACTGAAAACACGCATGCCCATGAGAATCTCCCGAGAAGAGGACTGCTACTGCGACGCCTGGATCGCCCGCCGCGAAACCGCCGCACGGCAGATAGAGTACCACAATCCGGCGGCCGGAGCGTCCTCGGGGCGATTCAATCGGGGCTGGGCGGCAAAGGCCCTGCCCGACGCGAGCACAGCGTTCACGCCAAGACGCACGATTGGCTTCACGGGGCCGATTCGACCTGCGATTTGCCTGACTGAGCTTCCAGAAGTCGTCCCACCGGTTGTAGCGAGTCGATGTGGTCGCAAGCGATTTTGACCACGACGAGAATCGGTATGGCCAGAAACACGCCGCCGATTCCCCACATCCAGCCCCACAGCGTCAGCGACAGAACAATGGCCACGGGGTTCAGGCTGGTAGAACGCCCCAGGAGCGTCGGCGTGATGAAGTTTGCCTCGACGAGATTGACGCCCAAGTAGACTGTCGGCGCCAGGGCCGCCGTGCCCAAGTCGAATTCCAGCAAAGCAACCGCAAATACGATTCCCGCGCCGGCAACGGCCCCAACAAACGGGATGTAGTTGAAGAGGCACGCCATCACTCCCCACAGCACGGGGTTAGGCAATCCGATCATCCACATCCCCGTTCCAATCGCGGTTCCCAAACCGATATTGATCAGCGAGATCGTGAGCAGGTAGTGCGAGACCGCTTGCTGGATTTCTCCGGCAAGTGCCACAACGTTGCGCTTGTCACGCCACGTCGGCGAGAGTTCGACCAATTTCGACAGGAAGCCGTCGCCCGTAGCAAGCAGGAAGTAGAGCAGCACGACAACGATTGCGCCCGCCGCTAACACGGCCGTCGACGTATTGAGCAGCGAACTGGCAATGCCGGGCTGCTCCAACTGAACGCGAACCGGTCCGGCATCTTCGTCGCCCTTGGCGATCTTTTCCACCTCCTCCGAGGCGTCGCTGATCGATTCGACGGGATCGCGGAGCGGTTTGAGCTTGGCTGCAATCTCGCCGCGCGCTGCCGGGAGCTCGCGAACCCACTCCTTGGCAGGCTGCCAGACCAGGGCCGTCGCGGCCACCGCCAAACCCAACGCGAACACGATGATCACGCCCGCTGAAACCGCCGGGGGCACGCCGCTGCGCTCAAGACGCAGCACCAGCGGCTTCAGGGCCAGGTTGAGCATCACGGCCAGTGCCGTTGGCAAGAGAATCGCCCGAGCGTAGTAGGCCGCCGTGAACACGGCAATGACAGCCACCATGGTGACGGCCCAGGCAATTTGGCGATCGTAGCTTCGCTTGCTGGCTGCCTCCGTCGATTCAACGGCATCCGTCTCGCGACTTGCCGGATGGGGCAGCAGATTGGCTGTCATGGGAAGTGACCCGTGTGCGGCGTAAGCGTAAGAGATGCGGGCTCGAACTCGGCAAAGCTTGTGCCATTACGCCGTTGTCAGTCGCTTCGACCAGTGGTGCAATCGCTGCGTGCCGCGTGCCCGCGGCCGCTGGGCGCTGTACGACGGAGAAAAGGCCCGGCGATTTGCACGGCTCCCAGAGTCGGGGCGGACATCTTCGTCGCCCCGCATTCTGTTGCCATTTCCTGTTGGCAAGTTGCACGGGCCCGGCGTCACGAGGCACGGCACGGACCTCATGTTGGTGGCCGCTCGGCTACCGAACTGGTTGCCATCCGACCTGCTTGCGGGCGGCTGTCATTGCGGCACAAGGTCCCGTCGACGCCTCAATTGCCGATTGCGGCGCCATATCGCACGGTCAGCCGGCTTTGGCGCACCGGTTGCGTCACCTCAAAGTGAAACCACGACGCTGGCCGCTGCAATCGCCAGCTGCCAGCCCACGCTCAATCACCCAGGAGGGTCGCATGGCCACCCAAGAACAAATCAACGGCAAATGGAATGAAGTGAAAGGTTACGTTCGCGAGCGTTGGGGCGAAGTTTCCAATGACGAACTTGCGCAGTGCGAGGGCGACGTCGAACAACTGATCGGGCTGCTGCAACAGAAGACCGGCGAGACCCGCGAGCGCATCGAGAATGCCATCGGCGAGTGGCTGGAGCATTCCAAATCGATGTTTTCCGGCGCCTCAGCGACTGCTCAGGATGTCGCTGGACGCGCCTACGACGCTGCCAAGGACCAATTGTCGTACGCCGGGAACGTCGTGAAGCGCCGTCCGGCCGAGTCAATCGTGGTCGCGTTCGGCACCGGCATCCTCGTTGGGGCCATTGTTGGGCTGCTCTCGAACCGCCGTTCGTAACCGCGAGTCGACCCCCGAGTTCTCCCAGTGAGGAATGCTTCGATGTCACATTCGCATGAATCTGACGCTGCTGAGAGGTTGCGGGCCCGGATGCACGACGTGCGTGGCCGGCTGCAGGGCGATGCCGGCGCTGCAAAGCAGTCCGTCAGCGACATGCTCGACTGGCGGACCTATGTGAAGCGCTCGCCGCTGGTCAGTACCGCCATTGCCGCGGGAATCGGGTACTTTCTCGTTCCGCGGAAAAAAGCCGAGCCTTCGGGCTCGTGCGCCGGACACGGACGTGGCGGCGGCTCGTCCGCCAACATGCAGCCGCACCGTCGTTTTGCCGCCAAGGACGAGTCTGATTCCGAAGGCGACAGTAGCACGACGACCGCGATCCTCAGCGGAGCGCTCAGCGTCGCGTTCGCCGGCTTGGTCCGCGCTGGCGTGACGCATCTGTCGTCGCGCCTGATTGACTCGTTCACTTCCAACGGCGAGCAGGAGCAACGCAATGTCAACGGCGTGCAGGAGCAACGCAATGTTTCTCGAATCCGACCGTTCGCGGCTCGCCCTCGGTGATCGCACAGATCAACCGCTCGACGGGCGACTCGAAACGCGCGAATCGGCCGTGCCGATCATGCAGCGTACGCCCCGGCGGGCGGCGCCGTGGCTGCTCGGCGCCGGCGTGACTTTAGGAGTTTTACTGGGATGGTTTGTCAAACGACGGTAAACGCTACGGCGACACCTGACTACGGATCGCAGGGGCGCTGCTCGCCCGGCACAAGTCAGCAGAAAGCTCGCTCGTCGCGCGGCGGCGTTGCGAACCTGCTGACGGACATCGGCGAACTTGCTGAGTTGCAGATTTCGCTGCTGGCGCACGAAGGTCGTGAGTCCGCGCGGCGGATGCAAGCCCCCGTCATTGTCGTCATTGTGGCGATCGCTGCGTGTTTGGCGGGTCTACCCATCTTGATCGCAGGCGTTGGCCTGTGGATGTCCAGCGCGTGGGAACTCCCGACGGCCGCCGGCCTGGGAATCGCCGGAGGCGCCGCGGTGGCCATCGGCGTCGGTATGACGCTGCTGGCCGTGCGGAGGTGTTCCTCCGCCGCCGACCCTGTCATTCGTTCCGCACGCGAGCTGTCGACGAACTTAAGCGCCGTTCGCCGAGCGCTGTCCGAGTCGAGTGCGTCCTGACTCGGCGCCCCGTGCATCACCCGTCCTCTAGCACAAATACAAGGATTTAGACCATGAGCATGACGTATTCAGAGAGCCGGAGCCAAACCGAAAAGGGCCAGCGCGACGCCGACGCGTCGATGCAGCGGGCCAATCTTGATACGCTGGAACCGACCAGCGATGCGGTCGAGTATCTGCGCGTCTACGCCCGTCAGCGTCCCGAAGTGGCCGCCATGTGGTGCTTCGGCATTGGCTTCATCCTCGGCTGGAAACTCAAGCCCTGGTAAGCCGCCGACGGTTCCCCTGTCGAGACATTTGAAACCCCCGTTGCCGCAGCGCCGACATTGCTCTCTGCAATGCTCGACGTTGCGGCTGTTTCGCGCGCTACTGATCTCCGGCCCGCGCTGCCGCGGGCCGTTTCGCTTCTTCCAGGATCGTTTCATCGCCCATCGGGCGTGATTCTTTGGCCTGCTTTTCAACGATTTTGCGTTCGCTGGACAGGTTCCCCTCGGCCAGCGTCGACGCTTCGTCCGATTCGATGCACGCCGCGATCGACGCGCTCCCGGCCGCGGCTGGCGGCCGCGTCGGATCGTCGTCGGCCGCCCGCCGCCCGCCCGCTTCCGCCTGCAACATCCGTACGGGGACGCCTTGCGGGAAAATGACCTCTCGCGATTCGTCGGGCAACGAGAAGCCGTTCTGTTGCAGGACGCGTTTGACCTGCCGGAGCATTGCCGAGCGAACCTTAGGAGCGCTGAAGTCGTTGCCGTTGACCCAAAACCAGACCTGCAAATTCACGGTCGACGTGGCCAGCGAGTCGACCAGCACCAGCGGCTCGGGGTCGGCCAGGACGGCTTCGTGGCGTTTGACCGCGTCGAGAATTACCGTCTGCGCCTCAGCGGCCGAGTCCTGGTAATCAATACCGACTGTGAGGCCCAAACGCAGCTTCGGATTGGCTGTGACGTTCTCTATGACGCTCTTGTAGACCGTGGCGTTGGGGACTTGCACGTGATTGCCGTCGAGCGTCATGAGTTGGGTGCCGCGGGTGGTCACGGCCTGCACGAAACCCGTGTAGTCGGCAATCGTCACGTAGTCGCCTTGCTTGAACGGGCGTTGCATGCTGATGAGGATGCTCGCCAGGAAATTCTCGGCGATGTCGCGAAACGCGATGCCGACGACCACGCCAATCAACCCGGTGCCCCCCAGCACGGTGGCGGCCAAGCGGGTCAGCCCCGACACTTGCAGGGCGAGGTATGCCCCCAACAACACCACGGGCACGGCGACCGCCTTGGCAACAATTCCGCCCAGCAGGGCATTGTCGACGCGTCGCGTTGCCACGCGGGCGGCCAGGCGGGACACGCCGCGCGCGAAAAGCACTGACAGACCCACGATCAACAAGGCTACGGCGAATGTTGGCGCTGATTGCACGGCGGTGCGAGCCATGCCCCGCATTTGCGCCATCGCCGGCGCAAAGTCAAACCACTGGGGATCATCCACCTGGATTCGATTGACCACTGCCACCACGTCCTGGGTGCTGGTGGCAAGTTGGCCTGCCCACTGCTTGTGTTTCTCGGCCGCGGTCCGCCCGTTGAGGAAGACCACGCCTTGGTCGACCCGCACTTCCGGAACGCGAAACCACTCGGTCGCCCGCAAGATCCGCTCCAGCCGACCCGCGATGGCCGAGTCTTCAGCCGTCGGCTCGACATCGACGCGTTCGGGCGCCTGGACCGGCTGTTCGACTTCCGCCACGGGGTCTTCGGTTTCAGTCGCGGCATCATTCTGCGCGACGGCATCAGGGGCCCAGGATTCGAAACTGGCGAGCACGCACAAGGCGAGCGTCACGAGGCGGATTTGTCGGAACGCTTTCATGCGACACCAGCGAGCTGTTGTGAAAGAAAGTTGAATCGATTTGCAGGCGGTGGCGCCTTGGGGAAGGCAGCTCGACTGGCGATGGTTTGCAGGCTGTGCGGCCGCCAATTCTCCACGAGACCGGCAGACGACTAGACGCGAAGCTGCCGCGGCGGCAGCCTGGCGACCAGATCGGCCGCAAGCGAGCCAGTCGGTAGCCCCGTGGTCAGGTCGCCGCATCTGAATGGGCGGTTTGAATCTGTTCAGGCACGCAATCTGCTGACTGTTTGTGAGGTGCGCGCTGCGCATCGTGCGCGACTCCCCTATCCAGGTCGAGTCGGCAATTTCCTTCGTTTGACCGAGGCTCCGACACGGGATCTGATGCGCGCGTGGCTTGAAAACTTGTGGCGCTGGGCGTCGTCGGGGTTCCTGTTTTTACCTGGGCTGAGCCTCATCGCAGCTGTCGCTGCTGCGATTCTCATGCCGATGGCGGATCAGCACCTGGGCGGCCGGACGCCCGCTGCGCTGCACACCACGCCCGAGACGGCTCGCAGCACGCTATCCGCGCTCTGCAGCGCCATGTTCACGGTCACCGGCGTGGTGTTCTCCACCACAATCGTGGCCCTGTCGATCACCTCGGCCCAGCTTGGCCCGCGGCTCTTGCGGAACTTTCTGCGGCAGAAGACTCCCCAGCTTGCATTGGCGTGCTGCCTGGCGAGCAGCGTCTACTGCCTGCTGTTGCTACGCAGCGTCGACCAAGTCGACGACTCGATTTTTGTTCCGCATCTATCCGTCACGCTGGCGGGTATTCTGGGGGTGGCCACGCTGATCGTCATCGTGTTTTACATCCACACCGTCGCACACTCGATGCAGGCGCAGAACGTCGTCTCCGACGTGGCCGATGATCTGGATGACGCCATTCAACGGCTCTTCCCCAAATCCCTGCACGCGGAGGGGGGATCGGACGACCATGATGCGGACGGTGACGAGCCGCAGCAGTCTTCCGCGGCGTCACAGGGCGCCGAGCCCTGGTTGGCCGCCTGGGAATCGTTGGACGATCTCGACAAACAGACCGTGCTGAGCCACGGCGACGGCTACGTACAAGCCATCGACGAACCGGGATTGTCTGCTGCGGCGGCCCGGGGCGACGGCGTAATTCGGATCCTCGCTCGGCCGGGCGATTACGTCCGCGAAGGGGAACCGTTGGCGGAGATCTGCCGCCGCGACGGGTTCGACGATGATGACGATCACAGCCAGCTCGCATCGTCGTTTATCCTGGGCAACTCGCGAACTACCCAGCAGGACGTGGAGTGCGCGATCAACGAACTGGCGGAGATCGCACTGCGGGCCCTGTCGCCGGGCGTGAACGACCCGTTCACCGCGGTGGCGTGCATCGATCGGCTGAGCGGCACGCTGCGGCGGCTGGCGTGCCGCGAGATGCCCTCGGGATTGGTGCGGGACGACGAGGGGAACGTGCGGATCGTCGTCCGGCCGCGCCGGTTCGAACGGATTCTCGCGGCGGCATTCAATCAGATTCGTCAGTCAGCCACCGGCAACGTGGCCGTGCAGATTCGTTTGTTGGACGCCCTCAAGGCGATCGGGGTCGCGGCAGATCGGCGCGCCGATCGGGTCGCCGTGCTGCGACAGGCGGAGATCATCCAGCGGGCCGCCGTCGCTGATCAACTGGGCGAGGCGGATCGAGCGGACGTGCTGCAAGCGTTTGGCGCGTTGGAGGAAGCCGTCACTCGCCGGCGAGATCCTGCTGCTGTTTACGCCGCTGCTAAGTCGAGTCACCCCGACGCCGGTCAAGCCGCAGCGACAATGTAGCGAACAAAACTCGATTCACAACTGGGACGTGCAGCCACAGTGGCGTGAGCTCGCGGCGCCTCGTAAAATTCGAACCGCCCACGGAGACACCATGACGAATTCCGACGGGACACCAGATATGACGTTTGACCCGACCGGCCCGCTGGAGCGTCTGCGCGGCGACGAATCGCTGCTGCTCGATATGATCGGCTTCTACCAGGCCGATTACGAGGGTCTGCTGCAAGCCCTCCGCCAGAGCATCGACGCCGAGGATTGGGCCTCCGCTGCGCGTGCCGCCCACACGCTCAAGGGCCTGGCGAGCACGTTCGACGCGGCCAAGACCATGGAAGCCGCCGTGCAGGTCGAGGCGGCAGCCCGGGACACGCGTACCGACGAATTGCCGAAGTTTGTCGAGCAACTCGAACAGTCGGCAAACGCTCTCTCCGGCGAACTTGCTGCCTATCAGCAGGCGCACCAAGCCCAGAACTGAATCGACGACGCCTCGCGGCCGCGATTCGGTGTGCCGTAGACGGGGCGGCTGGCCGAAATGCCAGAAGCCGAGGCCTCTGCCGCTCGCCTTGGAACGTGCGGGGACCCAACCGTCACTGGCGGATTTTGATGTCGGGGCCGATTACGATGCCATTCGTGCGAATCTTGTTGCGAAGGCTGCCGCGCGTGATCCCCAGAATCCGCGAGGCCTCGGATTGATTGCCGCCGGCGTGCGCCAGCACGCGGGAGAGCAGTTCTTTCTCCATGAAGCCCAGCGTTTCGGCGTAGAGGTCGCCGCCGCCGCTCTCCAGCCGGGATTCGATGAACGGGGCGAGCGAAGCAAGTAGCGACGGTTCGTCGGATGCGGGTGCGTCGCCGTCGCTGGGCGCCGGTGGCGTCGCCGCCGCGAGCTTCGCGTCGGACGATTGCGGTTTGCCATTCTGCACTGCCGGCGTGCAAACTTCCGCCGGCAACGCCGACGCCATCAGCACCGGGCCCGAACAGTGCAGCATCGCCTGCTTCACCACGCTTTGCAGTTCCCGAACGTTGCCGGGCCAATCGTAATCGAGAAGCTGCTGCATCGCGTCCGGCGCGATGCCTTCGATGTCGCGTCCCAGTTCTTGATTCAGTTGCGCGAGAAAGTGCTGCAGGAGCATCACGCGGTCGTCGCCCCGATCGCGCAGCGGCGGAAGGACAATCGTGTATCCATTGAGGCGATAGAACAGATCCGTGCGAAATTCGCCCTCTTCGCACATCGCCTCCAGATCGCGGTTGGTTGCCGAGACGATCCGCACGTTGGTCTTGATCGTTTCGTTGCCGCCCACTCGCTCGAAAGTCTGCTGCTGCAGCAGGCGGAGCACCTTGCTCTGGACCGTTGGCGCCATGTCGCCCACTTCGTCGAGAAAGATCGTGCCGCCGTCGCACTGCTCGAATTTGCCGATCCGGCGGTCGTGAGCGCCGGTGAACGCGCCCTTTTCGTGGCCGAACAGCTCGCTTTCAAGCAGCGTTTCCGATAAGGCCGCACAGTTCACTGCCAAGAAGGGACCGTCACTGCGACCGCTGTGTTGGTACACGGCTCGCGCGACCAGCTCCTTGCCCGTGCCGCTCTCGCCGCGAATGAGCACCGGAATGTCTTGCTGGGCGACGCGGCCGATGGCCTTGAACACGTCCTGCATGGCCGGGCAGCGACCGACGAACGCATCGGAACTGTCCGCCGGCTCGGTCAGGTGGTCCATGCCGACGCGCACGCTCGCCAATCGCCGCGACTCGACGGCCTGACTGACCAGCCGCTCGAGGTGCGATACGTTGATCGGCTTGGTGAGGTAGTCGAACGCCCCTAATTTCATCGCTTCGATGGCGGTGTCGCTGCTGCCCTCGGCAGTCACAATGATGACCGGCAGGCGGCTGTCGCGCTGGCGAATCAGTTTGAAAGCGTCGAGCCCCGACATGTCGGGCAGCATGACGTCCAACAGGACGGCGTCGGGTTGAACGACATCGATCGCTTCGATTCCGGCGGTGGCGGTGTCCGCGGGCGAGACCTCCACGCCCGAGGGCTCCAGCGCGCGGCTGATCAGGTGATGAACGGAGCGGTCGTCGTCGATGGATAGCAAGCGAGTCATGGATGCCTCTGATGGTGTGCGACGCCTACTCGAGCTGCGAGCGGTCGACTGACCGGTGCTGCTCGCTCGAACGCCAAGTTGCGTGCTGGAGATGCAAGCGCCATGCCATCGTCTCGCAACCGGGCCGATGTGCGACAAGGGCGGAGTTCTTGACAGATCAGCGTGCAGTGACCCCGTGAAGCTGGTCGTTTATTGTCCGGATTGGCAGCTTGCCGACCAGTTGTCCGCAGGAATTGCTGGTTTTTTCACCGGTGAATTCGGGCCGTCAACGCCCGAGACAAGGCCCAGCTCGCGTGAGGGGGGGAGCCTGCGGGGAACCGCCTTGTTTTCAGACGAGCCATGCAAAAAGCGGGCGACCCAAGTAGGTCGCCCGCTGATGCCTGTGCGTTTGATCGGATTTCGCAGCCAAAGTCCATGAGCCGACCGGCTTCAGGCCGCCGCACAACTCGGCCGTCCACCGGTCGGACTCGATGGATTCGTGAAGCTCCTTAGCAGGAGCAGGTCGACTCGAATTCCGCGACCTCCTTCTCAGCCTTCTCTTTGGCATATCCGTACTTTTCCTGGAGCTTGCCGACGAGGACGTCGCGTTTGCCCTCGACCTTGTCCAGTTCGTCGTCGGTCAGGTCGCCCCACTTTTGCTTGGCTTGGCCTTTGACCTGACTCCATTTTCCTTCGATTTGATCCCAATTCATGTTGCTCTCCAGTTAAGAGTTAAATTCGAAGTTAACGATGATCCGCATCGTCCGCTGAGGCGACCCTTGCGCCCCGCTCAGCCTTCCTGGGCCTGGACCATCCACAGGTACTTCTCCAAGCCACTTGCCTGTGCGATCAGCAAGTCTTCGCTGATCGGATCGAGGTCGCCGACTGTTTCAATTCCGTCCCGCAAGCCTTGAATGGCGGTCATCAGGCGGTCTGCGATGTGCGTGACCGTGTCGCTGACCGACTGCAGTCCTTCAGGATAGGGCTCCAAACGCGAGTTCTTAGCAACGGTGGCGGCGCGGCCGTCCGCCGGGTCGCTCAGGGTCACGATCCGTTCCGCCACGGCGTCCGAGGCGTCGCGAACCAACGCGATGATTTCGTCGAGTTGGAGATGGACGGAACGGAAGTTCGGCCCGACGACGTTCCAGTGGGCTTGCTTGCCTTGCAGCGCCAGATCAACCAAGTCGGTGAGGCACGCTTGCAGGGCGGCAATTGTCTTCGTTCGAGACTCCCCTTCGACGACGTGTCTAGTGAGAACTTTCATAACTTATGCTGACTCTTTCTCGATGCGGGCTCGTCAGCAGACGCCAACTCGGCTGGCTGCGACGCGGCCCAGTGCGGTCGATTGCGTTGCCGTAAGACATACGCAGACGGCATGCCAATATTCACATGCGGACATCGTGGCTGGGAGTGGACGCTATATACGCCGAGACATAAGCCGAGGCTGCTTGAGAAGTCGGGGGCTCGGCCGAGACGTCGTCGCCCTGCGAAAGCGTTCTTTCTGAAATCAGTCTGGTCGAGCGGCGACCAGGATTGCAGGGCGCCATCGTCGCTGCGAACCGTTGTCCTTCGTCGAGTCAGTTTCTCTGAGCTGGGCGCCCGAGTTGCATCGCAAGTCGCCGGGATATCAGTCCGCCCGACTCGGACCCGACGCTTGTGGCGCAGGGAGTCTGGGCGAGCCGCCCGTTTGAATGCGGGATTCACTCCAACGAGAAACGGAAACCATGCCGCACAACGTCGTCTTAATCATCGTCGACGGGCTCGCGTGGCGCGTCGTACACCCAGCCATGCAGCAGGGACGTCTGCCCTTCTTCGCCGCGATCGAAGAACGGGGCTTCGCGACGCCGTGCCAGTCCATCTATCCGTCGATCACGCCCGCAGCGACGGCCTCGCTGGTCACGGGCGCACCGCCCGTGAAGCACGGCGTTCAGGGCGCCTTCTGGTACGACCAAGCCATCGACGACGTCGAGTACTTTGGCGGGGCGCCGCGGGTGATGTTGCGCGAAGGCCTCAGCACGGTTGTCGACGACTTTGTGCAGACGCTCAACGATGATCTGCTGCGCGTGCCGACGCTCTACGAACATCTGGCCGCGAGCGGCAAGGACTCGGCCAATCTCAATCTCATGTGGCGTCGCGGGCCCGTTCCACACGATCTGCAGGCTCCTCTGCTGCTGAAGCTGCTGCCGGGCGTCACTTGGGATCGCCCCGTCGCGGGACCGGACCGGTTGATGCTGGGAGACTTCATAAGTCTTGACCTGCCGGGCGACGCGCAAGTCGACTACCCGAGTGGCCCGCTCAACCGATTTGGCTTCAACGACCAGGCGACGCTGAAGCATCTTGAGGCGTTGCTGCGATCCGACTCGCAATCGGCTGTCACCGTCGCTTATTGCCCCGATAACGACTTTGACAGTCACGCACGCGGCCCGGCGACGGCGCTGGAGACCGTTCAGCAGGTCGACCAAGCGCTGCAGGCGATCGCTCGCGAGCGAGGCGGCCTCGATGCGTGGCTCAGCGACACGGCCATCATCATCGTCGGCGATCATGGTCATGACGATCTGCTGGACGACGCCGACGCCCGCGACATTTCCGTCGAAGGGCTGTTTGCCGATGAGCCAATCGCGATGCCCGGCGACTCCTGGGATGACACGCAGGCTCTGTACGTCTGCTCCAACATGCGATCGGCTCAAATCTGCGTGCGAGAGGAGCGATTCTCCGACCTGCGGCATCTGGCCTCGCTGGCGCTGGGCGATGGCCGCGTCGACCAGGCGATCTGGAAAAACGGCGAGGTCAACCGATTCTGCATACGGACCCGAGATCGGGGCGAGTTGCGGTTCTCACCCGTCGCGGCGCCCGAGAGTGCGGAGGGTCGGGGAGATGCCGCAGACGCACAACACGTCGTCGACGACAATGGCCGCCGGTGGGCCATTTCCGGCTCGCTGAGTGCGGTCGATGCGGACGTCGACAGCGAAGGTCGACTGAGCTACGGCGACTATCCCGACGCACTTCAGCGGATCGCCTCGGGAGCGCCGGGCCGCCAGGCGGCCCTGTGGCTCACCGCACGTCCCGGCTGCCAATTTGTCGTCAACGGCGGCGAAAGATACCAGGGGGGATCGCACGGCTCGTTGCACCGCAACGACTCCGAGACCGTCCTGACCGCCGCGGGCGTCGGTCGCCCCGCCTCGAACCCCGCGTCGATCACCGACGTCGTCGACATGTGCCTTGCCGCAGTGGGAGCCGGCCGCCAAGCCGCCGCGCCTCGCGACTCCGGCCAGGAGACTGCGGTTGGGGCGTAGGCGACTGCGCCCGCGAGAGATCGACAACTGAATGACCTCACCTCCAACATGGAGCGACTACCATGGCAAATGCGACAGCAACCGGAAACTGGAATTCGACCTACTCGCTCGCCGAGCAACCCGACGAGCAATCCCACTACCTGCCAGTGGGGTATGCGTTGTGGCTCTTCGGATTCCTCGGAGCGCACCGCTTCTATTACGGCAAGCCGTTGAGCGGCACGATCTATTTCTTTACGCTCGGCTTGCTTGGCGTGGGGTGGATCATTGACTTGTTTCTCATGCCCGCTCTGAACCGCAGCGCCAACCATCGCTACCTCGCAGGGCCGATCGATCACACGATCGCCTGGCTCCTGCTCACCTTCCTCGGAATCTTCGGCGTGCACCGGTTCTACTTGGGGAAATGGGTGACGGGCGTGCTGTACCTGCTCACCGGCGGTCTCGTCGGATTGGGCGTGCTCTACGACTTCTGGACGCTCAACGGACAGGTCAGCGAAGCGAACGGCCCATAAATGCACGATTACTGTGCCTGAAACGTGCGACGGCGCCTTGGCCATCGTTGAGTGAAACAAGCCCGGCCTGTGGGCAACCAGCAGGTCGGGCTTCGTCGTTGGCAGCAATAACGTGGTGAGCGCCGTCCATCGGACTCTCGTCAGATCGCATCTCTATCGGAGCAGCATGGACCCCGCTCCCGCCAAGGTAGCGACACTCGCCAACAGCCCGATCAGCGTCAGCAGACCGTCCCGCGTCATGAGCCCCAGCGACATGACGCAAATCGCGGCGGCTGGAACGGCGACCGCGAACGGCACGAATCCTAGCGGGAGGAAGGTCAGCGCGAGGACAATGCAGGTGGCCGCGACGAACTTCTCAGCGGTGGGCGTGACCAGCGACTGCAGCCGCGGCTTGGACGCCTTGCCGATGATTTTGAGGATGCTCTTGAGTCGGTCCTGCGAGTCGATCAATCGTTGCCGATCGAACGACAAGTCCAGCATGAATTGCGGCAGCCAGGGATGCGCCCTGCCGGCGATCATTTGACCTGCCATGAGGACAATGACCGTCGCGACAATCGCCGGCATGCCCGGAATGCCCCCCAGCGGCGACAGCAAGATCAGCGACGGAATCAGCAACAACGGCCCGAAACTGCGCGTGGAAATCACGCTGAGCAGCTCGCCCACCGTGGCTTCGTCGCCGTCGGTGTCGTCAACCAGGTCGTCGACCATCGACGTGAGTGTGGCGGTTGCTTGAGATTCGCTCATTTCAACCCTTCGCTGGGGATCTGGGCGTGCAGGGGCCTGGATATGGATACGGTCTGCGGCGGTCTGCTCCATGCCAGCCGATGCCGTCGCAAGAAGCACTTGCAAGTAGCGCGCCCGCCGATCGACGTCAGTGATCGCGCGTGCGACTCGTACGGAAACTCAGCGCAAGAAAAATGCCCCGCGGGGCCGTATGGCCGGGCGGGGCAGTTTGAATGTCGTCGCTCTTGCCTGTGCTAGACGCTGCTGCGGAAGCGGGGAACAATCAGGCTCACCACGAACAGCACCAGGAAGGCGAAGAACAGGATCTTGGCGATTCCCGTGGCCGCGCCAGCGAGGCCGCCGAAACCCAGCACGGCAGCGATCAACGCGATAATCAAAAATGTCAGAGCCCAACTAAGCATGGTTCAGTCCTCGGCAGATGGAGTCAGTTGTGTCGATGTCGACCACGCGGCGTGTTCGACGTTGGCGGTCTTTCCGACCGATCAACACAACCCGCATATGGCGTGCCAATGGCTCTGAGGGTTGGACGCTCGCTAAAACGACCAGTTTTGCGGCGAAATGATAGGGGACGAGCCTCGAGAAGCGGGCTCGCTACTTGCGAACTTGCCCCCGCATCGACCAGCCTGATCGCCCGCGAGCCAATGGGCTGAGCGGCAGTGCGATCTCCGCGGAAGCTTGCCCCCCCGGGGGCTCCACCGCGCCGGAGTTGGCGGCTGGCCTATTCGACGCTGGCTTCGGCAGTCTCGATAATCTCCGCGGCGGTGCGAACGAGTTTCATCCGCTTCGACTGCGCAAGTTTCTGGAGGGTCCGGAATGCATCCGGTTCCGAGAGGCCGCGTTGCCCCATGAGGATGCCCTTAGCGCGCTCGATGACCTTGCGGTCTGCCAGAGTCTGCTTGAGATCCTCGTTCTCATCTTTCAGCGCCTCAAACTCGCGGAAGCGCTGACAGACCAGATAGATGGTCGGCTTGATTTGCTCGGCGTCGACCGGCTCAACCAGATAGGCCATCACGTGATCCTGCAGGGCCTTCTCCACATTCGCGAGCGACATCTTTGGCGTGACCACAATCGCCGGCGTGGGATTTGACTCGCTCATCTCGACGAGGGCGGTGATGGCGTCGCCCCCGGGCATCTCGACGCCAGAGAAGATCAGCCCAGGATTTGCCTCCTGGCAGACGGCGCGCATCTCGTTCGTCGATTTGCAGACGCCGACGATTGAATGTCCCAAACAGTCGAGCACGCCCTGAAGCGTCTGTCGTGTATCGGCGCAGGCGTGCGCAATGACAACGTCAAGCGAGTCACAACCCATCGGGATGCTCTCTTCGGTGCATAGGGAACCGCACAGGGGCTTGCCGGTCGTCCAAGATGCCGCCGAGCCCCCCAGGCGACGTCGCGATTGTCATCCAATTCTGGCGACATCGCAAGCGCGCCCTCGGCAGCGCCCGCCAAGAATGGCACGCTCGCTCCAGCCCACCGGGCGGCTCAGCTTGTCGACGCATCGGGAGTTGCCGGCGCGGAGGCGATTTCCGCCAGGATCCCCTCGATCTCGTCGATGTTCGCCGGCTTCACCAGATGAAAGTCGAACCCCGCTGCGTCCGTTCGGCGACGATCCTCCTCCTGTCCGTACCCTGTCAGTGCGATGAGCGTGAGCCGGCGGGCTCGCGGCCGTGCCCGCAGGCGACGGGCGACTTCGTAGCCGTCCATCCCCGGCAATCCGATGTCGAGGATCACGACATCGGTGTCCGATTTGCGGACCTCGGCAATGGCCGAGGGACCGTCGTGCACGGCTTTCACCTGATGGTGGCCAATCTTTTCCAGCAGCCGGGTCAACATCCACGCTGCCCCGACGTTGTCGTCGACGACGAGGATTCGAAAGCAGTCTGAAATGCTTGCCGGCTTGTGCTGCGAACCGTCCGCGGGCGCCGCATCAATTTTGGCCGCGTCGTCCACCGGAAGAGTGATCGTGAAGACCGAGCCATGGCCCAGTCCGTCGCTCGCCGCCTCCACGCGTCCGCCGTGGCGGTGGACAAGCTGATTGACGACGGTCAGGCCAATTCCCAGTCCGCCCTGCGAACGATCCAAGGCCCGGTCAGCCTGCGTGAAAAGCTCGAAGACATGCGGCAACAACTCCGCCTCGATGCCCATGCCGTCGTCGCGAATGGCAATTTCCGCCTCATCGCCATTGCGCGTGACGGCAATTTGTATGGCGCCGCCGGCGTCAGAATACTTCGAGGCGTTGTTCAACAAATTGCCCACGACTTGAGTCAGTCGGACGGCATCGGCCGACAGCCACACTTCGCCGTCCGACAAACTCACATCAAGCGTTTGACCCCGCCGGTCGATCAAATCGCGAACGGAAACGACGGATTGCTGAACCAACTCATTTAACTCGACCGGCGCCTTGCGCAGTTCGACCTTGCCGCGCATGATCCGCGAGACGTCGAGCAAATCCTCGACAAGTCGCACGAGTTGATCGACCTGCCGCCGCATCAGCGGAACCGCCTCGGCGTCGTAGGCCTGCTCGCGATCGAGGATTTCCAATCCGTTGCGAATTGGCCCCAACGGATTGCGCAACTCGTGGGCGAGCATGGCGAGGAACTCGTTCTTTCGCCGGTCGGCTTCTTGGAGCGCCTGTTCCGCCTCCCGTTGCTCGGTCACATCGGTGTTTGTTCCCAGCCACCGCAGGATCTTGCCATCCTCGTCGCGAATGGGCAAAGCACGGGAGAGAAACCACCGGTACTCCCCCGTCTTGCTGCGGAGGGGAAACATATCTTCCCACTCCTCGCCCGTATCCCATGAACGCTGAAGGCGCTCGACCACGCGCTCGAGATGGTCCGGGTGATGGACTTTCTTCCAGCCCCAACCCTGCATCTCCTCGAGCGTCGTACCCGTGTAGTCGTACCAGCGGCGGTTGTACCAGAAGATCCAGCCCTTGGCATCGGCCATCCAGGCGAACTGCGACATGTTGTCGGCGAGCGTGCGAAATCGTTCCTCGCTCTCGCGACGCGTCCGTTCGGCTTCCAATCGTTCGCTGATGTCTCGGATGATCGTCGACGCCCCGTTGATGCGACCGCCGCTGTCATGAACCGGGGACAGCGTCAGCGAGACGTCCACCAGGCGGCCGTCCTTGTGGCGGCGGGTCGTCTCGTACAGTTCGATTCGCTCGCCTTTGCGGAGCCGCTCGATCAGCAAGAGTTCTTCAGCCTCGCCTTCTGGCGGGAGGATGAGCGTGACCGGTTGGCCGATCGCCTCGGCGCCGGTGTAGCCGAGCAGCTTTTCCGCCGCCGCGTTCCAGCTCTCGATACGCCCGTCCAGTGATTTGCTGATGATGGCGTCGTTGGAGGATTCGACGATGGTCGCAAGCCGTTCGCGTTGTTCGGCGATGACGGTGGCGGCGGCCACGCGGTCGGCCAGACGCCGACGTTGCATGAGGATCAGCGCGACGAGCCCGGCAATGCCGGTTAGCCCGGCCAGCAAGCCGACAATGAATGCTTGGCGATAGGAGGACCGTTGTTCGGCGAGGCGATCATGCAGCAGACGGCGCTCGGTTGCGTCCAGGTCGCGCAAGATTTCAGCCATGGCGGCCGTCTGCCGACTCTCTTCGCCCTGCCGAACGATCTCCCGTGACGCCTCGAATCCCTGATCGATGCGGATTTGAGCCGATTCGACCAACGATTCGCCGAACTGCTCGACAAGTTTGTCGAGTTCGCTGGCACGCTGGGTTTGGTCCTCGTTGTCGGCGACCAACTTCGTAAGCTGCGTCATTTCATCGCGGGCGCGCGCGAGATTGTCATGTAACTCGGTCGGAACGCTGGAGCCGCCCTGGATGAGAAACGTCCGCTGGACTGCCTCCGCCTCGCGCAGCCGCCCACGTATGTCGGCGACCGCCTCCATGACTTCGTAGCTATGGGCGACCCAGTCGGCGTCTTGGTTGACCCGCCGGACATTGCTCAACGTCAGCGCGATCCCCAGCGCGAGCAAGGCAATGAGCGCGCCGGCAGCCAGAATGGACGAGTCGGCGTGAAATCGGTTCGGGCGAGACTTCATAGTGCGGCGAGTTGCGTCGCCCCCGCGTCGTGGCTACCAAGGCGTTGCCCGAAGGTCTGGCGCGCCGTCATCGGCAAACTGGGAATTGATCTGCGATGCCAGCACGTTCGAAATCGGGGCAACGGCTTCCCGCGGAAGATTATAGCAGCCGTGGAGCGGACCGCGCATCTCACTCTCGCGGAAGAAACAATGGGGGGCTGATAACCCGCCCTGACTCTGTCGGCGTCGCTCTTGGGCGCAACCGGCAGCGCCGGCCCGCCTTCAACCGAGGTACTTGTTCATGACGAATTGAAGCTCGTCGAAATCGATCGGTTTGGTTACCACCTCGCTGCAGCCGACCGCCATGCAACGCTCGCGCTCAGCGCTCAAGGCGGCCGCCGTGACGGCAATGATGGGCGCCGCGTGGCCCAGGCGGACAAGCTGCGTGACGGCCTCGAAGCCGTCCATCACCGGCATCTGCATGTCCATCAGCAACAAGTCGTAGGGATCCCCCTCGGCCAGGCGGACCAGGGCGCGTTTCACGGCTTGCTCGCCGTCTTCCACGCAATCCAGTTCGACGCCCGTTGGCTCGAGTAACTTGCGGAGCAAAAACCGGTTGGCAGGCGTGTCCTCTGCGAGCAAGACTCGCTTGCCTGCCCAGGAGTCCTCGGAAGCAGCCGCCCGGAACGCGTTGCCAACTGGCCCTCCCAGTGTGCGTTGGCCGTTTGCTGGTTCACCTTCAGTGCACGGCGCCTCGATGGTCAACAGAAACGTCGTTCCCTGCGGCGATGTTGACTCGATGGTCAGATCTCCGCCCATCATCTGGGCCAATCGTTTGCTGATGGCCAGGCCCAGGCCAACTCCGGTGCGGCGCTTGTCAGCGGAATCGTCGCCCTGGACGAAGGGGTCGAAGATACGAGCGACTTTTTCCGTCGCGATGCCCCGTCCCGTATCTTCCACGCGAATAACAACTTCGTCCCCGTCGGTGCAGATCGCATTGCACCGGACTTCGCCAGCGTCGGTGAATTTGATGGCATTGCTGAGCAGATTGATCAGAATCTGCCTGAGCCGCATCGGATCGATGGCAGCTTTCTCCGGCACCGAGGGGGCGATGTCGCACCTGAGCTTGAGTCCATTCTCGCATGCGCGAACTGCCATCAGGTCGCAGGCGGCTTGGATTACGTCTCGCAGTCGACTCGGGGAGGCGACGACCTCCAGGCGATCCGCCTCGATTTTGGCGATGTCGATGAGGTCGTCGAGAAGTTCGGCGAGGTGATTGCCGTTGGTCGCCATCATCTCGAGCATGCGATCGGCGTCGGCTGCAGTGGGGTCGCGTCGCACCAGTTCGGTGAACCCAAGAATTGCCGTCAGCGGCGTGCGCAACTCGTGGCTAATCGAGGTGAGGAACTGCGATTTGACCCGATTCGCGCGTTCGGCTTCGTCCTGAGCGGCGGCGGCGGCCTGCTCGCTCTCGTAGAGCTGCCACATCAAGCGATGCCGTTCGATCGCATTATCCGCGATTCGCGGCAGCAACTCGCTGGTGACCGCCGACTTGGAGAAGTAATCCTGAACGCCCAGTGCCAACAGCTCGCTGCGTCCCTCGCCGCCCATGGTGCCGGTCAACAGCACAATCGGCACAGAGGGGATCTCGTCGTCCTTGAGCATTTGGGCGACGATTTCGCCGGCATTCATATCGTTCAGGCGGTAGTCGAGAACGATCAGATCCAGGGCGTCGCTGGCGACAGCGTAGAGCTTGAGAGCCTCCGCCCCCGATTCCGCCTCGTGAAACGTGTAGCGATTCGCCGTGTCGGCGCGCAGTGAGCGGACGACGGCCGCCCGATCGTCGGGGTTATCATCGACGACCAGGACGTGGCGAATCTCGGAACGCGACATTTGCGGCGACGGGCGTGAGTCAACAGGGGGGAGTGCAGACGTAGCGGGACACGATCGTTTGAACCGTGCTGAGGTACTCCTGCGGGCGGAAAGGCTTTTCGAAGAAATCCGCTGCACCCGCGTTGCGGGCTCGGTCGCGGTCACGCGGGTCCGTCGACGTGGAGAAGACGACGATCGAGCCGAGCGAATTTCGCAGACTTGCCATCCGCTCCAGAAAATCCAGGCCGTTGCACGTCTGCAGATTGATATCCAGGATCATCAGGGAGGGCGAGGAGGTTTTCAACTCCTTGCGGGCGTCGGAACATTCGGTTGCCCGTCGAATGGAAGCGTTCGGCACAACTTCGCGAATGGCCCTGACGCACATCTCGTAATCAAGATCCGAATCTTCAATCAGCAAAATGTCAGGGGCTTCGCTTCTCATGACCGTGGTCGCTCGGCTGTCGAATGACGGACTCCTGGAGCGTGAAATAGACGGTCGTGCCTTCGCCAGGCGCCGACTCGATCCAAATCGTGCCGCCGTGCCGTTCGGCGATCTTCTTCGCAATCGTCAAACCGGCGCCCGAACCGCCTCCAAAATCCTTCGGCATGTGCAGGCGGCGGAAGATTTGGAACACCTCGCCCAATTTTTCCCGAGCAATTCCGATGCCATTGTCGCGAACAAAGATCGCGGGCGCCGGCCGGCCCTCGCGGGTGCGGGCCCGTTCCGCGTCGACGCCCACTTCCAAGGACTTCATCGGTTGCTGGTTGTACTTTGCCCCATTCTGCAGCAGGTTGGTGAGCAATTCTCTCAGGCACAGGTAGTCGGCACTCACCACGACGCTTGGCGGCGCCGACAGGTCGATATCCGACCGGATTGGTTGCCCAAAGACCAGCTCTGCCGCTTCCTGGACAACTTCATCCAGCCGTACGTCGGTGACCTCCAAGTCCCCCGATCCGGCGCGTGACAGTCGCAGCAGACCGTCGACCAACTCATCCATGCGTCCGGTGAGTCTCCGCAGCGACTCCAGTCGCGGCGCAATCGCTTCCAGCGTGTCGCCGGAAAGCTCTTCCTCAAGCAAATAGACGACCTGATTGAGTCCGCGCAGCGGTTCCCGAAGATCGTGCGAAGCGGCATAGGCGAATGAGTCCAAGTCGGCGTTCAGCCGATGCAATTCATCGTTGACGCGCGACAGTTCCGCGGCCCGGCGGCCGAGAGTTTCCAGCATGCCGGAGCGGACTTCCTCGGCCATCGCCAGGTCGACCGCCGACCAGGACCGGGATCGCCCGCGCACCGACTCCTTCCATTCGGCAAATGAGCGCCTGGGGGAGAGCTTGACGCCTTCGTCGGTCTGCTGTGTGATCTTGGTCGGTTCGCCGGCCCAGCGAACTTCGTGGGCGTATTCGCGGCGAAAGAAGGCGATTCCCGCCAGATCCATCGTCGACAGACTGATCGCCAGGCATCCGCACGATTCGCCCGCCGAGTCGGCCAGATCGGGCAGGGCCTCGGCCAGCGATTCCGTTGACCAGATTCCCGACTCCGCGTCTGCCGCAAGCGCGCAAACCCGTCCCACAACCTCGTCAGCCGGCGCCTCGCCGATGCGGGAAACGCTCGGGCTCCACTGGATCGCCAAGCCGTCCGCCTCGACGACGTTGCGCAAGTCCGGGCCGACCATCTCAAGAGCATCGGCGAACGACGAACTCGCGGCGACCTGATGGAGCGAATCGGCGAAGGTCTTGTGTCGCTGAATTCGCTGCGCGTTGGCAGACTCTTTCGCGCGCAGCGTCACGTACGAGCCGGCCATTGTCCCGAGCGTTTCGCAGACGGCCCGCTGCTCCAGGTTAAGAAACCGCGGCGCATAGTGATGACAGGCGATGAGTCCCCACAGCTCGCCCTCCTGCAGTATGGAAATCGACATCGACGCCGCGACGCCCATGTTCTGCAAATACTCGATGTGAATTGGCGACACGGCGCGAAACACGCTGAAGCTCAGGTCCAGCGGCGGCATCGGCCCCGCCGCCACCAGGGGAGTCGGCTGGGCGTGAATATCGCCAATCGCCCGAACTGGGTTGAGTATGTACAGCCGTCGCGCCGGCTCGGGAATGTCGGTCGCGGGGTAATGCAGGCCCAAAAACGATTCAAGTTGAGGCTGTCGCGACTCGCCGACGACCGCTCCGTGCCCCCGTTCGAGGAAGCGGTAAACCATGACGCGGTCGTAGCCGCTGATGGCGCGCACCTCTTCGGCAATCACGGCGGCAACTTCTGTCTCGTCGGAGGCAGCGTGCATCCGTTGATTGGCCAAATTGACGCGCAGCGGCAGGCTCAGCACGTCGCTCGCCGGGCCCCCGTCGGCTGGAGCGCTCCCCTCGATTTCTACGATCAGCATGTCCTGCCAAACATGGGCCGCGGCCATGACCGGTCGGGGCTTGTCGCCCTCGAAGAACTCTGCTCGCAGCGGGTGAACGATGCCGGGCGTCGCGGCGGCGATCTCCCGAAAGCGAGCGACCGTTGCCCTTCCGAACGCGCGGTCGAGCGATGCGCCCCCTGCTGGGACTTCGCCATGAATTGCCGCGATGTTGGCCGACCATTGCCGTAGCGTCAGCGCGGCAATATCGTAGGCCAACAGACGGCCATGCGGCTGAATCGCCCCAGGGACGTGGATCGGCTCGCGATCGCAATTGGTCAGATCAATGTCGCCATTTGTCGGCATGGATTGGTCGCTCGTCACTCTGCAAGACTGTCCTGTAGGAAAGAAACGTTCGCCGCGCCGCATCGACCGCCGTATCGAGGTCCGCCGGTGCGGCCAGAGTTCGATCGAGCCAATCGCGGACTTCCCGCCAATGGTGAGCGGCCTGCTGGCCGTACCCGGCCAGATAGCTCCCGCCATCCGCCGGGGTGATGGTCAAGTCGCGCGCGGCAATTCGGCTCAGGTGGGCCGCTCCCAGCGCTGAGCCCTCCAGCACATACAGCACGCCGGCTGCCGCAGCCGGCGAGGCGACCCAGGCGAAGTCGACCGGCTCGTAAAGTGTGCTGGGAGTCACGCCCCGCGCGGCCAGCGCACGCAAATCGGCTTCGAGAGCCGCGGCCGTACGCCGTCGGGTCAGCCACGGCTGGTCCGGCGCCGCCTGCTGCTCGACCGCGCCGTCGGCCGCCGTGACAAGGCACGCCAGCCGAGACAGGAGGTCGGCGTACCGCTCCACTGTGGATAGGTAAGAAGCCCAAGGAATCTGGGCCTCCACGGACCGATGCAACTGCTCGGTCGATTGCCGGAGCGATGCGGACGGAGAAATTAGCCCCTCGGACTCTCCGCCGGCTCGGAGTTGACTGCTTCGTCTCGACACTGGCAAGATCCTACCCACCCAAACGCGAAAACCGAGGCTCAACTCGGAATGGTCGCAAATGGAGTCGGGCTGCCGTAGGCCGACGCCCCCGCCGATGCGCGGGACGAACTTCGTGTATATGGGGATACACCGCCCACGAAATGCTGTCAAGCCGATGGACGAAGTGCAGCGGAAGTCAGCTGCGGCGATTCGTGTGGCGTCGGAGCGGCGGAAGTCCGGCTAGTCGTGCGGAACGTATGCCACCTCGCCCGATTTCAGCCGGTAGGCCATGCCAAGTCGCTGGCCCCGTCCGGACAGGTGCTGCTGACTCTCGCGGAGCCGCGGCAGATTGCGAGGGTTTGCCGGTTGCAGCTCAAGCTGCTCGGCCGAATCGTCGGCGGCGATCGGCGCGGCTGTCGCAGTCAACTGGGGCATCCGGGCGACGCCGACGGCAACGGCCGCCAACAGGGCCACGAAGAACGCCAGCGCCGCGTCGAACAGGTTGGCAACGCCGTCTGGCGGCTCTTCGTCGCGTTCAGCCAGCAGCATGTGGCGCCTTTGCGGTCGGCCGTTGCGCATGGCTCGGCTCCCTGGCGTCATCGGGATTGCCGCACGTCGACCGGTTGCCGTCGCAAGTACGGAGAGCCGCGAGCTGTTCGCCGCGAGCCGCGCAGTCGCGCCCGCGGGACGGCTTCAACACGGGCGTCGTATGCGGGTTGACCTGTCGCAAAGCGTGCTGGAGTGCGGCGCGGCTGCCCGATGCGGTCGCAACCGGAGACACAGTCCGACATCGCCGGGCGTGTTCGGGGCGATGGTGAGCGTGAACAGCACTGCACCCGCAACGAGCATGCCAGAAGCGCGCCCAGCCGTGTCCGTCGACAAATCCAGCGCCGGCGCCAGTCAACACACCGGAGGAGGCCAAGGCCGCGTTGCGCAGCGCGCAGCTCGTATCGCGGGAGCAGACGCACCGCCGCAGGGAGCAGCGCGGCGACGCTCGCCCGCGGGTGTGCCCCAGACCCTGGCGATCAAATCGCGGAGGCGTCGATGGCGACCCGGACGAAAACCCCCAAGATCGGTGCGGCAGCGGACCGCGGTCCACGTTTTGCGAAATCGCGAAAAGTCCACTCGCAATGAAGAATGGCCTGCGAGCGCGAGACGCAGCGGCTATACTGGAGCACGCTCGGCGCCCCGCACTTGGGCTGGGGCGAATTTGCTACTCTTGATCTTATCTACGGGTACGCGAGACCCCCATGGCGATGACAAGCCATGTTTCGCCTGTTAGTCGAGTCGTCGTCGCAGTGCTGATCGGCGCAATCGCGACCGCGCCGGTCGCAGGGCAGTATAGTCCGGGTGGCCCGGCGCCTAGCCCCGGCATTCCTAGCAGGCCGTCGCCGGGAATCGGCGGGCCGCGGCCACAGCCGTCGCCCGGCACGGGCAGGAGTCAGCGTTTTCCCTCGGCGCCGACGCCGAACGTCGCGCCGTCTCGTCCTGGACAGGCGCCGCAGCCGGGCAGGCCTCCCGCCGGTCGTCCGACGACGCCGTCGTATCGTCCGGACGGTCCGCAAAGTCGGCAGCCGGGTGCGCCGACCGGAAACAGACTGACGCCGGGCGTCGGGGACGCAGGTCCGAATGACTTTCTGACGCCGGGCGGGCCGCGTTCTCGGTACGTCGGGCCGGTGATGCGCAATCCGCTCTCGGTGCGACAGGCCCCGGCATTCAATGCGCGCCAGGCGGCTCGCGCGGCGAGTTCGCGTTTCACTGGGGCGGCGCCGGGTTGGCAGCAGATGCACGAGTTGGCTCGCACTGGCAACGTGGCCGAGTTGCGAACGCGCATCGACTCGCGGCTGCGAAACGACGCGTCGCTGGCCGATTTGATGTCGGCGACCTCGGCGCTGGATGCAGCGGGGGTCGACGCGGCGACCACTGCTCCCTACCGCAATCGGGCCCTCGAGATGGCTCGGCAACAAATACAGGCCGGCGGCAACCGACCGCTGCCGTGGATTGCGACGGCGCAGTTGTCTTTGCAGGCGGGAGATCAGCAGCAGTTTCGCGTCGCCGCGGAAGAATTGGCGCGGCGATTTCCACGGACGCCAGAGGGGCACTACTTCTCCGGCGTGCAGGCGATCCAAGAGGGCGACTGGAAGACGGCGGAAGCGTCGCTGGTCCGCGCGCAACAACTGGGCATGGACGATCCGACCTTGGCTGAAATGCTCAAACTGGCGATTGATCAGCAGAAGTGGGTCTGGCAGTACGCCTGGATCATTGCTGGCACTTTGGTGCTGTGGCTGGCGGGCTTCCTGGTGCTGTACCTGGCGGGACGGAGGTTGAGCGCTTACACGCTTCGGGCGGTTGAGGGCAGCAAGACGCAGCACGATCCCGGGCAAGATCAAAACGTGCGTGCGTTGTATCGGATCGTCTTGAGCTTGGCGGCGGGCTACTACTATATCTCGTTGCCGCTGCTACTCGTGGCGGCAATCGCGCTGCCGCTGGCGCTGGGGTACGCCGTGTTGATGCTGCCGTATCTGAATCTGTGGCTCGTGGCGATCATTCTGCTGGGGGGCGCGGCTGGCGTGATTACGGCGCTGAGCGGGCTTCGCACCGCGCTGACCCGCATCGACTATTCGTTGCCGGGACGAATGTTGAAAGAAGACGAGGCTCCCCAACTCTGGCAGTTGGTTCGTCAGGTCGCTCGGCGCGTCGGTACGCGGCCAGTCGACGTCATTCAGGTGACCGCCCAGACGGAGATGGCCGTCACCGAGCAGGGATCGTGGCTGAGCCGGAGCGGCAACCGCGGTCGGCGGGTGCTCATCGTCGGGGTCGGCTTGCTGCCGGGCTTCAATCGTGATGCGTTCAAAAGCGTGTTGGCCCACGAGTACGCCCACTTCCTGCACCGCGACACGGCGGGCGGCGACGTGGCGTTGCAGGTGAAGATCGCGATGGAACGCTTTGCGCACGCAATCGTCGCCCGCGGCCCGATTCGCCGCACTGATCTGGCCGTGCACTACTTGCGGTGGTTTCACCACATGTTCCACCGCATGGCCCTCGGAGCGAGTCGCCTGCAGGAGGTGCTTGCCGATCGCGCCGCCGCGGAGGCGTACGGTGCATCGGCTTTCATCGCTGGTCTGCAGCACGTGATTCGAAGGTCGATCGAGTTTGAGCAAATCGTTGACGACGCGGTCGGCGCGGCAATCGTCCGTGACGTCGCCAACGCCAATTTTTACGCGCCGCAGAAGGCCATCGCCCCGCGCGACCGCAGCAAGATCGACGCCCGCTACTACCAGGAACTCCAGCAGCCCACGACGGAATTCGATTCGCACCCGGGAACGCGCGATCGCTTCGCCGCAGCCCGTCGCACCGGCGTTGACCAGCCGCTGGGGACCGAGGCGGTGCTGCCGCTGTTCGGGCCGATCGTCAACTTGCTGGCCAAGGATATGGCGACCGAACTGCAACTGGCGATCCGACGTCAGGCCAAGGAGATCCGCGCCGCCGACCAGCGCCAGCTGGCGTTGATCAGCGACGCGATTCGGTCGCAGCCGGCGGCGGAGTTGCTCGAGGCGCGGGCGATCCTCTATTACCGTGCCGGCAAATACGATCAGGCCCTGGGCGACCTGAATCGAATTCTCCAAACGCTGCCCGACGACGTCGGCGCCTTGATGCATCGAGCGGCGTTGTACGAGGACCGCGGCAACGGGATGGCAGCGGCTCGCGACCTGCTGAAGGTTCGCAAACTGGCGGCCTCTGCGTCGCTGGAGCAGCGCGCCGGATTGCTGCGGCGACTGGGAGACCTGCTGGCCACGCTCGGCAAGCAACCTGAGGCGGCGCGGATGTTCGATGAGTCGCTGCTGCTGGATAAGGAGTCCCTGCACGGCGCTCTTGGTCGCCTGCGAGTCGCCTGCGCGTTGGGACAGTCCAGCGCGAAGCCGATGCGCGCGCTGCTGCAGCGAGTGGCGCGACAATGGCCGGAGGAACCGGCCTTGCCCGAGTTGTTGGCTGCCGCTGGCATGGCCGATGCCTTCACGCAGGCACGTCGGCAGCGCAAGGTGCGGCCGCCAAAGGCGGCGGATTCGGTCGAGGAGCCGACTTCCGCAGCGATGCAGGCGACGCTGTTTGCAGCTGGCGCGGCGATCGTCTCGGCGGCCGTGCTGGTCGGCTATCTGGCGTGGGACGCGACCGCGGAGCCAGCCGGGGTCGCGTTCAACGATATTCCCGCCGGCAGCAGACCGGACGCAGGGAGCGACGACTCAAGCGACGCAATTCCCGACGCGGACGAAACGCCACGAGCGCGTGCGCCGACGAGGGACGATTCGTCGCAACCACTGTCAGGAGACGAGCAGACTGCCGAAACAAGTATCCCGACGGACAGTTCCGACGTGGACCAACAGCCGCCGGGCGACGGGACAGGCATCGAGCCGGACGCCACTGAGCGAGGCGGCTCCGACGATGAAATCGACGTCTCGCCCGGCCTCGACGGCGACGAACTGCCGACGGCCGACGAGGGGGCCGGCGGCGATGGCGAACAGAAGGCGGAACCGGAAGAGCCGGAAGAGGAGGACGAGTCGTTTGAACTCGCCGAGCGAGAGGCGGCTCAGGAAGAAGCCAGTGCCATTCTGGCAGCGTACCGAGCCCGGCGCGAGCGGCTGGCGCCGCGCAAGCGGATGCAGCCGAGCCAATTCGTGACGATTCCTGCGGTCCGGTCGCCAAAGATCAGCGACCAACGAGTTCGTCCGTCGAACCTGGATCCCGTCGAGGAGAAGCTCAAGACGATCGCCCTGGCCCTGATGAGTTACGGCGAGGCCAATCGCGCGTATCCTGTCCTCCCGCGGGCGAACCTGCTGGATCGGCAGGGGCGTCCCAAGCTGAGCTGGCGGGTGCATCTGCTGCGTTTCCTGGGCGAAGAAGAACTGTACAAGAAGTTCCGCCGCGACGAGCCGTGGGATAGCCCGCACAACTTGCCGCTCTCGCAGGAAATGCCGGCCGTCTATCGATCCGGCGTCGCGGACAACTCGAAGACTTGCTTTGTCGCCGTCGAAGGCGTGCACACGCTGTTCAGCACTGGTCGCCCGCCGCAGGTTCGGACTGGAGAACTGCGAGAGCGGAATCTGACACTGTTGGTCGTGTGCGTCGGCGCCAACCGCGCCGTGCCATGGACCAAGCCTGATCAAGCGGAGATCGACTGGGAAAACCCAACCGATTACCTCGGCCACTTGTCAAATGACGGCTTTTACGGCGTGACCGCCGATGCAACTGTGTTGCGTCTGCCGCAGCGTCTGCCCGACGACCTGTTTGCGCTGTTGGCGTGCAACTGCCGCCGCGAGATGATCGATCCGCATCAGTTGCTGCGCCTCAGCGAACACGTTGCCGGCCGACCCCTGACGGTTGCCAAAGGCGTGGCCGACCTCCATATGATCACGATGAAGCGGATTGTGGGGGCGATGCGAAAGTACGAGCAACAGCGAGGCGCCCTGCCGACGGACGTGTATCCGCTGAATCGGCGCACGAGCGATGCGCCGCTGTTGAGTTGGCGGGTGGAAATTCTACCGCAGCTTGGATTTGCCAACTTGGCCGCGCAGTTCCGCCGCGACGAACCGTGGGATAGCGCACATAACCTCAGGCTGCTGCCGTACATGCCGGACGTGTACCGCGACGCCGCCGCCGCCGCGTCCGAAACGGTGACGCGCGTGCTGACTCTCAACGGCCCCTACGCGACCTTTGGCGCCACTGCCGACCAGCAACGCCCGACGACGGCTGGCATTCGCGACGGCGCCGACCACACGGCGCTCGTCGTCCAGGCGCACCCGGACCTGGCGGTGCCGTGGACGCAGCCGGCCGACGCTTGGTACGACCCAGCCAACCCCGCGCAGAGCGTGGGCGTCATCTCGCCCCGGTACGGACTCGTTCTGGGGATGGCCAACGGCGAGGCCTACGCGCTACCTTCGTCGTCGTCGCGAGAAGCGCTCTCTGCGCTCGTGTCGCCCGCGGGACGCGAGCGAATTCGCCTGAATTTTGAGTAGGCGTTTGCCGACCCCTCTATGCAACGGGGCACGTGCGCTTCGCATCGTCGCCTGCACGTTGTCAATCCTGCGGAACGGTTCGACTGCTCCGTCTTCAAACCAACCGCAAACGTCACGCTGCAGTCCCTCTGGTCGCCGCAGCGCATCCCGATTTCGATCTGACCTCCCCTCCCCGTACAAAACCTTCTTCGAGCAAATCGAAAAAGTTCTCGCGCCGAGAGTCGTTGAGAGGTAGGGACTTGATGGGTTCGCGTCCCGTCTGGTGGCGCTCCGGCCGAATGCAACCGGTCACCGATTGGAGAGAAGAAACTCGCGAGCGGGCGTTGACCCGAGCATGACCTTTCCGCCGGGCGGGAAAGACGAGAGCGAGTTAACGGATTTCGGGGAACCCACGCGTCGCCAATCGCCAATTCTCAATCATGGCGTCGGGTCTGTACTACGTCGGCCCCACAGCTTACCAAATCGGAAGCGATACTCGGCGCCTTTTGAATTCACGACGATGGCCGTCGAGATCCTGCGCCGGTCGCCCCGTATGCCGGGGTCCAAAAAGGTTGCCAACTCGCAGTTTCGTCCGGCAATTTCAGGATCATATCGCCGTGGGCCAGATTTTCCAGCCATTGCTGTTCCTCATCGCCCGATCGACCGCCGACGACCTCCAGAAGCAGGTTGAGTTCTTAAAGGCGGAGAACGAGAGGCTGCGGAAGCGCGTGCCGCGACAGCGCATCTTCCTCAAACTTGACGAACGGAATCAGCTGGTGAAGCTGGGTAAGGACCTTGGACCGGCGATCCGGCACCTGATCACGATCGTCGACTATTCAACCTTCCGCTGCTGGGTCCGTAACGCGGATGGATCAACGCCGGCGCCAGGCAAGGGGAGGTCGAGGATTACTCAGGTGATCCGCGAGTTGGTCGTCCAAATTGCCAACGAAACAGGCTGGGGCTACAGCCGCATCCTCGGCGAACTGAAGAAGCTCAACTTGGGCAAGAGCTCGCGACAATCGATGAAAAACATTCTGGTCGAACACGACCTTGCTCCCGGGCTTCGCCGCGGCAAAGGTTGGTGGAGCGAGTTCGTCAAGATGCACGCCGAGACGCCCTGGCAGGTCGACTTCTTCAGCAAGCTTGTCGTGACGCCCTCGGTTGCGATCGAATGAGCGACTCCAATCGGGCTGTTAACCGGATTAGGGCCTTCGCGCGAGAGCCTGAGAGTCCACGGCAGTACTCGGCAGATTTCCTACGAGGAAAACCGAGAGGTGCGGCGGCAGAGAACTCTCCAGCCTGGCTGTCGGCGAGCAGACGTGCTTGAAATCCGGCAGAAAACGACAAACGCCGCGAGCTCTCGCTCCCGGCGTTATGCGTTAACCAGACGGTCGGCGGGATTTCCGCGGACCGAAAAAGCTCCCCCGGTAGGACTCGAAGCTAACTTTTCGACACTTCGGATGCGTTGGCGTCGCGTGGGAATTGCACTGCAAATCGTTCAACTAACTGCAGTTAGGGTCGCCTCGACGTTGGAACTACGTTGGTGATGAAGGGGGCATGTGTGGCCAATGTTGCCCTCTTTTTGCCCTCCTTTTTTCTCGCTACGAGGTACCCAATTGTCAAGCTGTTGCTGGTGGTTCGTTTCAATCTGGTCACGTACTCCCCCACCCTCACAGCACATGCTGATTTCTTTTCCGCCAGCGTTCTGGAGCATTGGGGCGTACGCGTTTCAGACCAATCGGAAGCTAATTCCTAGAGTATGCGCTTAGATTTGCTCAACCGGAGATAATGGAACCGTCAACGTAGGCGTTCCGCGTTGACTTTGCGGCCAGGAGCCGTTTCGGATAAACTCGTCGTCTCGATCTTTCCGATTACGACGGTTAGAGACCGCTGTCGATATCCCATGGGCGTTCCGATGTTTTTCAGAGCCGACAATTTGAAGCAAAAGATCGCCGTTGCGGCGATCCTGCTGTCGCTGTCGACTCTCGCTCAGAATTCCGGGCTCTATTGCGCCCTTGGGGCCTGTGAAACAGGTCGGGTTGCTATCGCAGCCGAATCAGGCGCTTGCTGTCACGACCATGGCTGCCAGTCAGACAAGCAGCAGCCGGCTCCGCAGGGCGACCAAAGCAAGCACCGTCACGATTCCTGCCCGTGTCCTTGTCCTGATAGCTGCTGGTGCCACCAGGCGCCGCAGCCCTTCGAGTTACCGAAATCGTTCGATGAGCCCTTTGAATTGGCATTCCTCGACGTCTTTGCGATCTGTAATGCCCTCGTTCCCGGCGGCCTCTCGGATCAATGGGCATCGGTAACGTGGTCCGTGCCGCCGGACGTGGATGAGGAATCGGTTGTTCACCGCTGCGCAAAACTCTGCCGCTTCCTGATTTGAGTTCTCTTCTGCGCAAGGCCCTCTGCCTGCGCGTTCCAAGCCTGATCGGTCGCTGTTAGCTGACCTATCGTTCTCAGGCGTCTGCCGTCTTCCCACCTTCGGTTGCACGTGCGCTCGGTTGCGTAGGCGTGCTGCCGTCAGGGGTTTCCACGTTAATTGCATGGAGGAGTCATGCGCGAAAAAACAAAAAGCCTAATCGCCGCAGCGGTAGTGATCGCCGCCGCATCTTCGACCGGTTTCGCCCAATCGCCCGCACCCCACTTGGGAGTTGGCGAAGTGCAAGTCATCGCGGAAAAGATGTGTTGCAAGGGCTGCGCCCAAAAGGTTTCTGGGCAGATCTACGCGCTCAAGGGCGTCAAATCGGTAGAAGTCGACCTCTCGACGCATTCGGTGGATATCACTCTGCCCCCCCCCAGCGCAACGACGCTAGGGAGAATCTGGCATGCGGTGGAGCAAGGTGACGGAGGTCCCACATCATTGAGCACGTCAACTGCTGCTTATCAGTTAGTTCGTCCGCAGGATGAGCAAGAATGGCTTGCCGCTAAGCAGATGGGCGCCACCCAGCATGTGGCAATTGAAAACCTGCACTGCAAGGGATGCGCCCAGAAAATCGCGGCTCAGCTCTACGCCCTCAAAGGGGTTACGAAAGTGAGCGTCGATATGGAGCGCGAGACCTTGATCGTCGAAACGAACCCGAAAACAGCGGTATCTCCATGGGTCGTGATCGATGCGGTCTCTCAAGCCAAGGAGCGTCCGGTCGCGGTTCGCGGGAATTACGGGACTTTGGCGATTACGTGGGCCACCGAAGCCGCGCCGCAGTCACACCATCAAGCTCAAGAAACTGCACGTGGAGGAATTCAACGATGAGATGGACTTACCTGACACTCTTTGTATTAGCTCCTGGGTTGATTTGTTTCTCAGGTTGCAACAACGCGCCGGCTACGGAGTCAATCGCACAATCTGATGTTGATGGCACGCAGTTCCTGCTGACCGAAGAACCTAACGGCGCAATGGGCGTCATTGCGGCTCGCGAGTCGGCCCAGGACGGTGCGCCTCTGGTGCTTGTCGGGCGCGTGGGTGGTTCGGACAACCCCTGGATCGACGGCCGCGCAGCGTTCATGCTCCTGGACGCCTCTATGAGTGTCGTTGCAGAGGGTGAAGACTCCGCTGAAGGTGAAATCTGCACGGGCGATTGCTGCGCCACTGAACGTTTGGCTTGCACCACTCTGGTGAAGGTCGTAGACGCCGGTGGCCAACTGGTCTCCGTCGATTCACGTAAGCTGCTCGGCCTGAAGCAATCCGACATGGTTGTTGTGGAGGGCACGGCCAAGAAGGACAAGAGCGGCAATTTTTCAGTGCTCGCCAGCCGTGTGTTCATCCGCAAGTAGCGGCGGCCGTGGCGGCCCGCCGATGGAGGCTTTTACCATGCTCGGATCAAAACTATTGCCCTGGGACTACGGTGTGCGGAACCTCTTCCGCCGGCCGTCTCGCAGCGCATTGACGTTTGGGGGGCTGACGATCGTCGTGCTGTTGGTGCTGGTGGTCGTTGGTTTCATTCGTGGTCTGGAGAAGTCTCTCGCCGCGACCGGAAATCCCAACGTGGTGCTCGTGTATTCGCTGTCGTCCGCGGCGGACATCGAGAACTCCTCGATCCCAGGCAGCACTGCCTCGCTGCTTTCAGCGAGTGTCGATGGCGTTCGTCGAGGTCACGGCGTCGAGTACATCTCGCCGGAGTTGTACCTCGGCACGAGGATTACGACAGCGACCGTTGACGAACCCGGCATGGGTTTAGTGAGAGGGGTCACAACAAACGCCCCGCTAGTGCGGGACCGCGTTCAAATCGTGGAGGGCTTCTGGCCGCAGGCTGGCGAAGTCCTCGTTGGTCGCCTCGCACATTCCAAATTGGGAGTACAAAGCGATGATCTGGCGGTTGGAAGTGAGATCTCGTTCGACGGCAAGACGTGGAAGGTCAGCGGGAGGTTCACGGCCGCGGGCTCGGCGTTCGAGTCGGAGGTATGGGCGCCGCTCGCGGACCTGCAAACAACGCTCAAGCGTCAAGACCTGAGCCTCGTCGCTGTCGGCATGGAGTCGCCTCAACAAGTCGCCGATGTCGACATGTTTTGCCGAGAGCGGGTCGACCTGGAACTCAAAGCGGTGGCCGAGAGTGCGTATTACGCCGCTCTGCAAAAACACTACAAGCCGGTTCGTATGCTGGGCTGGGTTGTTGTTGCTCTGGTGGCAGGTTCGGGGATTTTTGCTGGTCTGAATACGATGTATGGCGCTGTAGTTGGCCGCGTGCGTGAACTGGCGACGCTGCAGGCAATGGGATACCGGCGCCGCGCGATCCTGCTCACACTCGTCCAGGAAGCGACGCTTCTAGCGTGCGCAGCCGCCCTCATAGCCTGCGTGCTGGGGCTGCTGCTGGTTGATGGCGCCGCGGTGCGGTTCACGATGGGTGCCTTCATGCTGCGGGTCGATAGCGTCGGCATTTCAGTAGCCTGTACGGTCGCGGCGCTGCTGGGCGTCGTGGGGGCGATCCCTCCGGCTGCGAAGGCGATGCGGCTGCCGGTAGTGGAAGCAATCAAGGCAATCTAGCGGCGCGGAAACCTGGTGGGAGCAAAACCTATGTCACAACAAGCTTCACAACTCGACCTCAGCCAATTGGCTGTCGATCGCGCCGCCCCAATGGCGACGCGACTGAAGAAGAACCGGTCCTGGCTCTCGCGGTACGTATTGCCGCTGGCGATCCTGGCAGGGTTTGTCGGGCTGTTCGGATGGGCAACGCGGGAGACCTTTTTGCCAGCGCACCCAATTTCGATCACGCCCGTCGTGGTCAGCCGGGCGGAGATCAAGCAGGAGGGCACGCCGCTGTTCCAGGCAGCAGGATGGGTCGAACCGCGTCCCACGCCAGTGCTCGCCTCGTCGCTTGCTCCAGGTGTGATCTGTGACCTGCTTGTCATCGAAGGCCAGCACGTCAGACAAGGTGAACCGGTGGCGACGCTTATCGATACCGATGCAAAGATCGCTTTAGCGGATGCCCAGGCGCGCCTCGAAATGCAGAAAGGAGAACTCGAGCGCGCCGAGGCCGCTTTGGTGGCAACTCAGACGAATTTGGAGAGGCCAGTTGTCTTGCAGGCGGCGCTGGCGGACGCCGACGCGCTATTGGCCAAGACGCGAAGAGAACTCGACAACCTCCCGTATGCAATTGAGGCCGCGAAGACCCGTCAGACTTTGGCCGCCGAGAACGTCCGTCGCAAAGACCTAGCGGGCGACGCCATTACCGGCCGCGTCTTACGCGAGGCGCGAGGCGAACTGGCGGCTGCCAACAATGCTGTTGAAACGCTCGTTGCACGGCGTCCAACGCTGGAAACTCAGTTAGAATCTCTCCAGCGCAAAAGAACGGCGCTCGCCGATCAACTCTCGCTTCTCACCGAAGAGAAACGTGCGGTTGCCGAAGCGAAAGCGATGCTCACGATCATCCGTTCTCGCATCGAGCAAAGTCGCCTCGCGGTCGAGACAGCGCAGCTACAGCTTGAACGAATGACGGTCCGCTCGCCGATTGACGGCTGCGTCTTGAGCCTGGAGGCACGCCCTGGTCAGTGGCTCTCTGGAATGGGCGCATCCTCGCAGCAAGGTTCGAACGCAGTCGTCGGGCTCTATGATCCGCAGAGACTGCAAGTGCGGGTTGACGTGCGGTTGGAGGACGTGCCCCAAGTTCAAATCGGCCAGCCGGCCCAGATCGAAACCGCGGCGCTCCGCGAAGCCATCGCTGGAGAAGTCATCTCAGTCACCACCCAAGCAGACATTCAGAAGAACACGCTGCAAGTGAAAGTCGCGGTGCAGAATCCGCCTGCCGTCATCAAGCCGGAAATGCTCGCCAAAGTCACGTTCCTGGCTCCTCCTTCGCCGGTCGCCGAGGAGGATTCGGGCGAGTCGCCGTTAAGGATGTTCGTTCCGCAAAGTCTCGTGAGTGCCGCGGAAGGCGGCGCCACTGTCTGGGTAGTCAACTTGACCACGGGCCTCGCTGAGCGGAAGTCGGTCGAGGTCGGACGTGGCGCCACCGAGGATGGGTTGGTGGAAGTCGTTAACGGACTCGTCCCGACGGACAAAATAATCGTTGGCGGCCGAGAATTGCTGTCCCACGGCATGCGGGTGCGCGTGACTGGTGAAGATCGTTCCTCCCCCGGCGCTTGGTCGCCGTCCACGGGCGCCGCTGCGAGAACCGCACAGGTCGCTGAAAAAAACAGCTAGTCGAAGAAGGAGCCTTCTATGTCCCTGGTTGATGTGTTGAACGTTACGAAAGAATATGCAAACGGCGAAGAAACGATTCGTCCGCTCGACGGAGTCAGCCTGTCGATTGACGAAGGCGACTACCTGTCGCTGATGGGTGCAAGCGGCTCCGGCAAGAGCACGCTGTTGAACCTCATTGCTGGCATCGACCAGGCAACCTCAGGTGAGATTAACGTCGCCGGGACTGAAATCACGAAGCTCTCACGGGGGAAGCTGGCGGATTGGCGAGCGGCGCACATCGGCTACGTATTCCAGACACACAATCTCATTCCAGTTCTCACGGCCTACGAGAACGTAGAACTGCCGCTGCTGCTGTTGCCGATGTCTGCGGCGGAACGCCGGAAGCGGGTTGAGATCGCCATGGAAGCCGTCGACCTGACGTCCCGGGCTTCTCACTACCCACGTCAGATGTCCGGCGGACAGGAACAGCGGGTCGGCATCGCCAGGGCCATCGTAGCGAATCCGACCGTTGTCGTCGCCGATGAACCGACAGGAAGCCTGGACGATGAAACGACCGAGCAGATTCTACAGCTTCTTAGTCGCGTCAACGACGAACTGGGTATGACGCTCCTGATGGTGACCCACGACGCTGACGCCGGAAAGCGGGCGAAGCGGCAGATCCGCTTGGAGCGTGGTCGGCTCATGGAGAACGGTAATGAGACGACCTCCACTCACTTGAGGACGGCCTAGATGTTTAAATTTGTTCCCTACGTGCTCAAGAGCCTCTGGCGGCATCGCGCGCGAACGCTGCTGACTGTAAGCGGCACGGCGGTCGCTCTGTTGGTGTTTTGCTTCATCGGCTCGGTCCAACAAGGTCTGCTGGCGCTCACGTCCGACGCTGGTGCCGATCGAACGTTGATTGTCTTTCAGGAAAACCGCTTCTGCCCGCAAAGCAGTCGCTTGCCGCAAGACTACGGCAGCACGATCGCCAAGATGTCGGGGGTTCGTGACGTGGTGCCGATCAAAGTGTTCACGAACAACTGCCGGGCGAGCCTGGACGCGATCGTGTTTCAAGGGATGCCGCCCGAAAAACTTACAACGGCACGAGACTTGTCACTCACCTCAGGGAGCATGGGGGCCTTCGCTCAGCAGGATGATGCGGCGCTCGTCGGAGCGGACGTTGCGACACGCCGTGGGTTAGCCGAGGGAGACAAGTTTACCATTGGCGACACGTCGGTCGTCGTGCGAGGTGTCTTTCAGTCCAGCGTGGCGGCCGAGAACAATCTGATTTACACGCACTTGGAGTTCCTGCAAAGAGCCCGCGGCGCGAACGACGTGGGTACCGTTACCCAGCTTGAAGTCCACTTGGCGGATGGGGTCGATCCTGACCATGTCGCAAAGCAAATCGACCAAGAGTTTCGCTCCGGACCGGTGGCGACGACCACCCGGACCAAAGGGATGTTCCAAGCAGACACGCTCGGCGACTTGGCGGAGTTGATCGGCTTTGTTCATTGGCTCGGCTACGCTTGCGTCGGCTTGGTACTGTCGCTGGTAGCGACGACGACCGTCATGTCGGTCCAAGACCGCATTAAGGAGCACGCAGTGCTGCAGACATTGGGGCTGCGTCCCCTGCGAGTGTTTCGTCTGGTGCTCATCGAGAGTGTGGTCCTGAGTACGCTCGGCGGAATTCTGGGAGTTGTCGGCAGCATCCTAATTCTCTCGTCCACAGGGATGTCAGTCGCCGCCGAGGGCGTCACGATCGCGTTTGAACCGTCGACTGTGCTAGCAATCCAGGGATTGCTTGTTTCCCTGGCTGTCGGGATTCTCGCGGGGCTGGCGCCTGGCTGGCATGCGTCGAGAACGGACATCGTTCCCGCCCTCCGGCACGCATAACAAGACACGGTGGCCGAAGAATGCTGGTATTACCGATATGTAAGGTAAGGAGGTCGACGATGACCGCATGCCATATTTCAATCTCAACCGCGCTACTGGTCGTAACGGGTTGTGCATCAGGGTCGCGCGAGATAGCGTCACGCTCACCCGCATCCGTGACCTCTGACAATATGCCACAAGTCGTGCAGACGGCTTATCAGGAGGAGAGCGGTTCAGTCAAGCTAGCTATGCCGTCGAACATTGAAGGGCCTTTGCCAACGGCGGAGGAACTGGCGACGCCTACGCCGCTACCTCGGCGGGAAGGGCTCACGCTCCAGACGCTGGAGCAGATGGCATTGTCCAACAACCCGGCCGTTTCTCAGTCTTCGGCTCGCGTGCAAGCGCTGAGGGGGAAGTGGGTGCAGGTTGGGCTGCCACCTAATCCGACGGCCGGCTACACCGCCGGGGAAGTCGGCAACGATGGACGCGCAGGCCAGCAAGGAGGATATGTTGGGCAAACATTTATCACGGCAGGCAAACTCCAACGAGACCGAGCGGTCGTCGCGGCGGAGATCGCGCGGGCCGAACAACAGCTTGCCGCAACCCAGCGACGCGTGCTGACGGACGTTCGCAAATCCTACTACCAGGCGCTGCTGGCGCAGCGTCGCGTGGAGCTTGCCGAAGAGTTGCTCCAGGTGACATCGGACGCCGCCGAAGCGTCCAAGTCGCTTGTCGAGGCTGAAGAGATCCCAGTCGCGGGTCTGTTGCAGACCGAAATCCGTCAAGAGAACTCCCGTGTGTTCTTACGGACGGCGAAGAACGCTCAAGAACAAGCGTGGCGCCGCCTCTCCGCGGTGGTAAGCGGGCCAGTGCTGCCGCAGCAAGCATTGGAAGGCGACGTAACGAAGCTGCCCGAGCAACTCGATTGGCAAGATCAACTGGTCAGGCTCCAGTCAGAAAGCCCCGAGATAGCCGCTGCAGTAGCCGACATGGAGCGCGCGCGTCGCGCACTGAACCGGGCCAGCGTCGAAGCCGTGCCCGACATCAGTACGCAGGTGAGTGTGCAGTATGATGCGGCGTCGGACTATACAATTGCTGGCGTGCAAGTCGGCATGCCAATTCCGCTGTGGAACCGGAATCAGGGCGGTATACGACAAGCCCAGGCTGAGATAACGGAAGCGGAACGGAACATCCAGCGTATCGAGCAAAACCTGAATCAACGGCTAGCCGACGCATTTCGCACCTATTCGGATTCTCAGGTCACTGCCAAGAATTATGCCGCGGACATCCTGCCCCGATCCGAACGGACGCTGGCTTTGGTACGTAAGGGCTATGAGCAGGGAGAAGTCGGATACCTCGATTTACTCGCCGCCCAGCAAACGTATTCGCAAACGAACCTAGCCTACCTTGATGCGTTGGCGGAGCTTTGGCGGAGTTACGTATTAATTGACGGTCTACTGCTGGACGAAAGCCTTGCCAACGCACCTCAGTAAACGTAGAGAAATGCTATCACAGGACGAGTCGAGCCGCGATTGCCAGGATTTGGTGTCTGCGATACATTTGTAAAAACCGAGACAATCATTGAACTAAACAAGTTCGTCGCCGAGCTAACGAGCGCAACATTCGTCTCCTTCTTGCCACCGCCGTTTTGACGCACGCTCTGTTGGGTTGCTGCGCCCACCATGCGCATAGTGCGTGTTCATCGTCTGCATCGGGCTGTCGTCATGAAAGCTCAGTAAATGCGCGTTCGTCTGCTTGCTGCAACAGTCGTGGCGACAACGCCCGTCGTGCTACAAGCGAAGGGAACGGCTCGTTCGCTAACAATGCGGATCAGCGAGGCCATCAACCCGACGTCCCCCCCCTTGGCTGCGAAGATGAGCAGTGCAACTGGCTTGCGCCTGATTATTCAGGCTTCAACCTTGCCGGGGTAGCCCTGCCCGAGTTCCAGATTTGGGCAGCAACATCCGAGTTGCTCGCGCACCTCGAAGTCCAACGCGGCCGTCCTGAGTGGCGGTTCTCCTTCTGCATTCGCCGACCGCTACCGGTGCGCGCGCACCTCGCCAAGAGCGTTCTGCTCATCTGAGTCGCTTCCGCTTTCCGCCGAACGGGTAGCTACCCGATTCTGACGACGGCTTCTTGTTGGCGAACCGGACTTCGATATGTGTCCGCTTGGCAAGGGACTCGATCTGCGCGCCCTCTCTTAGGGCGGACTTCTGCTTGCGAGTGCAGGCATTTCTCGGAGCACTTTGATGTCAACTCACTCAATAAAGAAACTCTGGATCCTTGCCGCAGTTGCGGGCACTGCGCTGATCGCGGGCGGGGCCGCCATGACGAGAGACGCATGGCTGCCTCTACTGCAGGCCGCCACTCGGCCGGAGGGGAACTTGGAGAGTTCGCCGGCCGAAGACTCCCACGAGGACCACGCTCATGAGCATGCTGGACACAGCGAAGCGTCGTCGATCACTCTGAGCGAACGCGGGCTTAAGAATATTGAATTTGAGCCTTTTACAATTGCCCCTAGCAACTACGCACGTCGACTCAACGTACCCGCCGTAGTGGTTGAAGTCCCAGGACGTTCACAGGTTCACATCACGTCGCCTCTCACAGGAATCATCGAGAAGGTGTTTATCGCTCAGGGGGAGGCCGTCGAGGCTACGCAACCTTTGTTTCAAATGCGCCTCACCCATGAAGAACTCGTCGCGGCGCAGCGTGAGTTTCTTGAAACACTTTCGAAATTGGCAGTAGTTGAGCGCGAACTTGCGCGTCTGAATGCTCTAGAAGCAGGCGTGGTAGCGGGTAAGCGAATTCTCGAGCAACAGTACGAGAAGGACCGGCTGCAGGTTGCGCTTGATGCTTCCAGGCAAGCCATGCTTCTACACGGTCTCACCGAAGAGCAGGTCGAAGAGGTCCGCCGGTCCGGCAAAATGTTCCGTGAAATCACGGTCCGCGCGCCTGCGCACGCTGAGACGGAAGAGGCCTGCGAGGCGCCGCATCTTTTCACCGTGCAGAACTTAGGGATTGCACTTGGAGAACAGGTGGAGATCGGGCGTGAACTCGCCCTTTTAAGCGACCACTGCGAACTACTTATCGAAGCTTTGGCATTTGAGGACGACGCCGCCTCCATCCGACGCGCTGCTGAGGCCGGCCTGCCCGTTGAGGCAAAGCAGCTCAATCAGACATCATCGGCCGGGCAACCGACCGGGCTCGAGATTCTCTACGTCGCCGGGCAAATCGACTCGGAGTCAAGAGCTTTCAAGGTCTATGTTCGACTGCCGAATCGTATCGCACTGGAGAAAACTGGTCCGCGTGGCAAGACGTTTCTCGAATGGGTTTTCAAACCGGGGCAGAGGATGGAACTCAGTATCCCGGTAGAGACCTGGAAAGACCAGATCGTCGTGCCGACCACCGCTGTCGTCGACGAAGGCGCCGAAGCCTACGTCTACCGCCAGAACGGCGACCACTTTGATCGCGTGCCGGTTCACATCCAGTACGGAGACCAGAACGCGGTGGTGATCGCTAACGACGGCGCCCTATTCAAGGGCGACGTCATCGCGGGCAACGGCGCCTACCAGATGCACCTCGCTCTGAAGAACAAATCGGGCGGCGCCATTGACCCCCACGCCGGCCACAATCATTGATCGGAAAGGACTCTCCTTGTGCTCAACGCAATTATCCGATTCTCGCTCCACAACCGGGTGCTCGTCGCCGCGCTGGCGGTGTTCCTGGTGGGTTACGGCGCCTGGCAGGCGTCGCAGTTGACGATTGACGTATTTCCCAATCTCAACCGTCCGCGAGTTGTAGTCATGGCCGAGGCGGCAGGCATGGCGCCTGAGGAGGTCGAAACGCTCGTCACGTTTCCGATTGAGACCGTGCTCAACGGGGCGACGGGCGTGCAGGCGGTTCGCACGTCCTCGGGAATTGGATTGTCGGTCATTTACGTAGAATTCGATTGGGGCACCGACATTTATAACGACCGACAAATTGTCGCCGAGCGCTTGGCGCTAGCCAACGATCGGCTTCCGCCCAACGTGAAGCCTCAACTAATGCCTATTTCGTCGATCATGGGTCAAATCATGATCATTGGGATGACGGCCGAAGAAGACACAACTCAGCTTGAACTTCGCACGCTGGCCGACTGGGTTGTCAGGCAACGGCTCCTCACGATTGAAGGCGTCTCCCAGGTCATCGTGATGGGGGGCGACCGGAAGCAGTTTCAAGTGCTTGTCGATCCCGACCTCATGTTGAGATATGGCGTGACGCTCCATGAGGTCAAGCAAGCGCTTGAAGAGAGCAATCAGAATACCGCCGGGGGCTACCTCGACGAACAGGGGCCGAACGAATTCCTGGTTCGATCGCTAGGTCGAGTCAAAACGGTTGAGCAGATCAAGGGCATCGTCGTCAAGCAACGCGACAAACAATCGGTCACGCTGTCACAAGTCGCCAACGTGGTCGAAGGACCGCAGGTTAAGCGGGGAGACAGCGCAGCCTTTCAGCGCGATGAGGAAAGCCGAAAGAGCGGCGGACCGGCGGTTGTTTTGACGATTCTGAAACAGCCCCAGGCAGATACCCGAGTCGTCACGGACAAGGTGACTAAGGCCCTGGAAGAAATGGCGCCGTCACTTCCAGGCGACGTCCGCATTATGCCGGAGCTTTACCAACAGAAAGAGTTCATCGATCTCGCCATCGAGAATGTCTTTGAAGCGCTCCGCGATGGCGGTGTGCTGGTCGTGGTCATCCTGTTCATCTTTTTAATGAACCTGCGAACTACGCTCATCACGCTCACGGCGATTCCGCTTTCTATCGCCATCACGGCGATCGTATTTGCAGCGTTCGGACTGTCGGTCAACACCATGACTCTCGGCGGTTTGGCCGTCGCGATCGGCGAACTTGTCGACGATGCGATTGTTGACGTGGAAAACATTTTCCGTCGGCTGCGAGAAAACGGCCACTCTCAGGCGCCGAAGAACCCGCTGCTAGTAGTGTTTCAGGCGAGCGTTGAAATCCGCAACTCCATCGTCTACGGCACGCTCATCGTCGTGCTTGTGTTCGTGCCGCTGTTTGCTCTGACCGGAATGGAAGGGCAGTTGTTTCGGCCGATGGGGGTCTCATACATCGTTTCACTTGTTTCGTCGCTATTGGTGTCCTTGACCGTCACTCCCGTCCTGAGCTACTGGCTGCTCCGCCATCAAGGCGGCTCCGGTGAAGAGAAAGACGGCCTCGTGCTGCGAGTACTTAAAGCCGTCGCGGACCGCGTTATCCGAATCAGTCTCCAGCTGTCGTGGTTGGTTCTGCTGTTGGCTCTGGCGGCGGCCTCTGTTGCCGGTTGGGCCATGTTCCGGTTGGAAAGCGACTTCTTGCCGCCGTTTAACGAAGGGGCGGTGCAAATCAACGTGCTCTTGCCCCCCGGAACTTCTCTCGCGACTTCCAACCTGGTCGCAAAGAAGGTCGAAGCACGACTTGCCGAGTTTGAGGATCTCAAGACGTTCGTTCGCAAGACGGGGCGGGCGGAACTCGACGAGCACGCCGAAGGAGTAAACGTCACGGAAGTCATTGCGACGGTAAGTCCCGATTCGAAGCGGTCGCGAGAAGAAGTTATCGAGGAAGCGAGCGATGCCCTTGCGGACATACCTGGCATCGTGGTTTCCGTCGAGCAACCGCTAGCTCACCTAATTTCCCACATGCTGTCGGGCGTCAAGGCGCAAGTCGCGATCAAGCTGTACGGCGACGATTTGGACGAGCTTCGTCGCCAAGCAGAGGGCATACGGAGTGCGATCTCCGATATCGAAGGCATCCGCGACCTCCAGGTCGAGCAGCAGGTGATCATTCCGCAGTTACGCATAGAGGCAGACGGCGACAAGCTAAGGATGTTCGGGCTGCGACGCGCAGACGTTAACGAGTTCGTGGAGACTGCCATGCAGGGTGAAGTCGTCTCTGAGGTGCTGGACGGACAACGCACCTTCGACTTGATGGTGAGGCTCGGAGAAGACTCGCGCGAGGATATCGAAGCCTTGCGGCGGCTGCGGATCGAGTTGCCCCAAGGCGGCACGGTCAAGCTCGAAGACGTGGCCCGGATCTACAAGGCGGCCGGGCCCAACACCATCAACCGCGAGCAAGTTCGACGACGCATCGTTGTGCAATGCAACGTGTCGGGTCGCGGGTTGGTGGATGTGGTCGGCGACATCCAGCAACAAATAAAACCAGTCGTCGACGAGCTGCCGACCGGATACTTCGTCGAGTACGGCGGTCAATTTCAGAGTCAGAAGTCGGCGTCGCGAATGATCGCGATTCTGTTCGGTATCTCGCTCGTGGCCATGTTTCTGGTGCTCTACAAACTCTTCCGGTCGGCCAATCTAGCTTTGCAGGTCATGGTGGCGTTGCCCATGGCTTTCATTGGGAGCGTGGCCTCGCTGTACCTCACCGGCCAAACGCTCACCATTGCCAGCATGGTGGGATTCATATCGCTATGCGGAATTGCGTCACGCAACGGAATCCTGCTGATCAATCACTACCTGCACCTCGTCAAATACGAAGGCGAGTCATGGTCGCGGGACATGGTCGTTCGCGCGGGTAAAGACCGACTGGCGCCGGTGCTAATGACGGCATTGACCTCGGGCATTGGCCTCATACCACTAGCTCTGTCAGCGGGCGAGCCTGGCAAGGAGATTCTCTATCCGGTGGCGACCGTCATCATCGGCGGGTTGGTCACCAGCACGCTGTTGGAGTTTCTGGTGCGACCGGCACTGTTTTGGTCGCTGGGGTTGAAGGCGGCGCAGCACGTCCTCGATGCTGGTGAGCAACAAGTTGACTTGGTTGCTGAGGAGGAAGAGACCTGAATTTGCCGTGCCCGCATTGGGCAGGATGTAATGTTCCCCAATTATCAAGGAGGAAGTAGATGAACAGGTTAATGATACTGATCGGCGCAACCGCTGCGCTTTGCGGTACGGCGACGCATGCGGCGCCGCCGGAACGACAAGGATTCGCGATTGCCCTGAGACTGCCGGAATGGACGACCAGGCACTTCGACGATCCCACCAAGGCCCAGCAACACGCTGAATCGGTGAAAAAACTGGGCGCTGAAGTGCGACTCGATCAGCACGCTGATCACTCCGACGTGACCTACCGATGTGTGGGATGGAAGTCGCTGCAAGTGGAATCGGATGAATTGGCCCATCAATGGCAGGATTGGCTGAAGGGATCCGGCTTCGAAACCCTGCACGGGCACGATCCCGATCACGAGCAACACGCTCATCACGAAGACCACGGCCATGAGCACGCCGAGGAGCATACGGACGTCATCCTGGTTCGCACGGCCGATTGGGTCTCGCGGCACTTGGATAGCCAGCAGGAAGCTGCCGAACTGCTTATTCTTGCCAAGGCGTTCCGCTGCGATGTGCAGCAAGACAGCCACGGCGGGCATTTCGACGTCCGTTTCCGCTGCCCACAGTGGACCGCGATCGATTTTCCGTCCCACGAAGCCGCAACGGCGTGGACCAAATGGCTGCAGGCCACGGGCTTCGAGGTTCGCCATGAGCATTCCGAAGTGATCCAGGCCCGATTCGATCGCGAACAGCTCGCCCACTAACTGCCACGCACGGCGCACTAATTTTTCACAGGAGAAACCACATGACAAGCTTTACTCAAATTCGCACCACCCTGACATACGCAAGCCTCGCTGCCTGCCTCGGCATCACCGGGTGCGGAAAGGATCCAAGCGGCGTCGAGACCTCGCCACCTCCCGCAACAGTCGAGTCGCATGGGCATCCGACAAAAGGACCGCACCACGGCAACCTGATCGAACTGGGGAACGAAGAGTATCACGCCGAACTCGTGCACGACGAACAGGCCGGGACCATTACCGTGTACATTCTCGACTCGTCGGCTATGAGGGCCGTTCCGATCGACGCCACAGAGTTGACAGTCAACCTCAGCCACGACGGGCACGCCGAGCAGTTCAGCCTAGCAGCAAACCCCGAATCCAACGATCCTCTGGGGAAGGCCTCTCGGTTCACATCATCAGACGCGGAACTTTCCGAGGAACTCGACCACGAGGGCGCCGAAGCTCAACTCGTCGCGTCGATCAATGGAAAGCAGTTTCGAGGCGCCCTCTCCCATGGCCATGATCACGAGGGCCATGATCACGAGGGGCACGACCATTGAAACGTGAACATAGCGCGGCGCCGACGATTCGCGCCAGAGAACTCCTGTTGAGGACGTCGACTATCCAGCATCGCAAGATGTTCGCTGTGTCGTGATTGCCATAATGTTGTCGCAAGCGTTCGGGGATGCGGCCAATGGAAGATCACTTGGCCTCGTCGCCCGAGCCCCGATGTGAGGGGCGCGGACGACAGGCTTGTGATTGGCGTGGCGATCAGAACTCGTTACGGCGTCTGGTGCAAACGCAATGGCATACACGTTTACATCGGTACCTTCTATTAACTGAATCGCTGGGGAAGAGACGATAACACTTTAGTCACATGTCTATCGAACCAGTCTTTTTTGCGTGCCCGATGCATAGCCCAACTCAATGCGTTCGGCGAGCCGTGGCAATCTGCCTTGCGGTCCTGTTGTCGTGTCAATCGCCATTGGCAGGGCGATGCGTCTGCACAGAGCGCCCGGACGCGTGTAGTACTTGCTGTGAGTGCGACGATTCACTTCGGCGCCGAGAAGCCGATGCATCGTGTGCCGGCTGTCCACTAGGAATCTGTTCCGACGCTTCCGAGCACAGCAATGCGCCGAAGCGCCCGTGTAACTGTCAGTGCCATAGGGCTCCGTTGGGCATCCCCGCCAACTCCTCCGTTGCGAATGCAGGGCTGCCTAACCTAGTCCAGTTCGCCGACATGCCTGCACAGACGTTGCCAGCGGCGCCTAGAATTCTGTCGCTTTCGAGAATTCGATTTCTTGGAACGCGTGGTTCATGGTCGCCCCTGGACGCGTGTGTCCTGCTCTGCCGCTTCTTGGCTTGAATAAGTGGTTGTGCCCTCAATCGGCCGCTTGCGATGAACGCCGACGTCCGGGCCTCTAAGCGACGGCAGCTCTGCCGAATCGCCTCTCGCTATTTTGGTCAGCATTCTTGGTGATGCCGGCCTCACCTATCCAATTCAAGTCAAATATGGAGTTTGGAATGTTAACGTCTACATGCATGCTGCGTGGTCTTGAGGGATATGCAAAGAGCGTTGGATTCGAGAATCGAAGTGCTTCTCCTCGATGTCAGTTAAAGGAGACCCGGAAACCATTTGCGACGATCGGATCGGTGGCCGTGGTGGAGTTTCGCGATGAGGTGTTCGCGTCAATTGCCCACCTTCTTCGTCGCTACAAGCTAGAGACCTACCGGGCTGAGAATGCAACTGAACTCGCGGGCCTGATCGTTCGTCGCCAGACGGAGCTTGTATTGCTCAGCGCCACGCAACCGGACGAGAGCGCCTGGCTGACCTCAGCAAAGCTCCGAATTATTGACGCGCATCGCTCCGTTTGGATTTATACGCCAAATCGTCCTTCCGCACTGGACGAGTGGTTAGGCATGGCCGGGGTCGATGACATCATCCTCTATGGGGGAGTGCTTCACTCGCTGATCGATTCGTTGCAGCTCCGGCTGGCGTTTCGAGAGGCTCCGGCCCGCCGTGTTTCAGCCTGATGGCTGCGACGACGGATGGAAGGCGTGTTGTTTTCCTGCGTTCCCTGTTGTAGGGTCGCGAGTCATTTATGCCGAATCATGGAGGATCCAAGAAATGTTACGAGTAGCTACGCTAATTCTGTTCGCCACAATCATGTTCGTTCTGACCGCCACCGGCTGCCAAACAGCAAGTAAGACCCATCGCTCGGGAGGCTGTTCCAGTTGTGGACAGTAGCGTTCGAAAGTTTCACAAGCGGTGCGACGAATGAAAAAGACTAAGCTTGAACTGTCGTTTGTAATGCCCGGAATTCCGGACGCTAGGGATCGTTGCGTCCATCGCCTCACCGAAGAGTTGAAGCGACACGATGGAATAGAAGAGGCACATATTCCTACGACTCTTGTCGACCAACAGGATCGGCTGTGCATCCATTTCGATCATTCGTTGGTTTCGCTCGCAGAAGTTCGAGAGATCGCCCGACGCACGGGAGCCAAGATTGAAGATCGCTACGGGCATCTTACCCGCCGCGCCGAACCAATGCACGCTCGGCGAGCATCCGCCATTGAGTCGCGGCTTAATCGCGTTGGCGGCGTCTTGGAGGCCG
>PABB01000075.1 GCA_002702655.1 Planctomycetaceae bacterium | reverse complement strand
GCGACCTCCCGGATTTGGGGACCGTCGCAGTATGATAGGCAAAATAGGAGGGCGCAAGAGGAGGCGCGCTAATTCAAATTGGAATGCGTATGAGATGGCTCGGTCGGAACTCTCACGACCGTCGATGCCTCGAAGGAGCAACAAGGGCTCGCTGACCCGGTGAGCAGAGATACAGCCGCGCGCCATGGAGACGCTCCCGATGCCCGTTTTGGCCCTCGCGCGAAAGGCATTCCTGGCATCGACCGTTCTGCTGGTCGCCGCTGCAGGGCGGAGCGCCGCCCAACCGCCCGCGTTCGACGCACTGACCGAAGAGCAACGGGACCAGCTTGCCCAGCGGGCGGCTGCGTGGGACGAGGCGATGCGTTTCGCGGCCGCGGGGAATCATGCGGAAGCGATTGCACAGGGTCGACAAGCGCTCGCGCTACACGTGCAATTGTTCGGCGCCGTCAACGAACGGACCGCAATTGTTCTGCACTGGCTGGCCGACGAGCATCGGGCGATTGACGAACTCGACGAAGCCGCCCGAGCCTATCGACAGGAAGCGCAGATCCTGGCGGCGACGCCCGATGCTGGCCCCTGGCGTCTGGGCGACGCGCAGCGCGCTGCAAGGGCCGTAGCGAGACAGGCGCAGCTTGAACGATCGGACCGGCAGCAGCTATGCCGTGCGATTGCCTATTCTGCGCAGGGAGAAGCGCATCGACAGCACGGCGAGTTCGACAAAGCTCGAGATGCCTTCCGCGAGGCGCTCGCCATTCGCCAACGGATCCTCGGCGACGACGACCTGGAATCGGCCGCAAGCCGTTCTCAGCTTGGCGAGGCGCTGCTGGCTCAAGCCAAATACCAAGAGGCCCGCGCGCTGCTGGAGCGCACTGTCACGCAACGGAGGGGCGCTCTGGGCGACGACCACCCCGACACGTCGACGTCTCTCGATCAACTGGCGCGTCTCCTTCAAGCCGTCGGCGACTACGAGGCGGCGCGGCCGCTGTACGAGCAGTCATTGGCAATCAACACGAAATGCTACGGAACGGCGAACCTACGCACCCTCACGTCGATTACAAACCTGGCAGGCCTGCTGATGACCATGGGCGACTACCAGGCCGCCCGCGACCAGTTTCGCGAAGCGCTGGCAGCTTACCGCAGCCTGGTCGGCGACGAGCACGTGGCGGTGGCACGCGTCCTGTCGAACCTGTCGTTCGCCCTGCTTCAGCTTGGCGAGCACGACGAGGCGCAGGCGTGTAACGAAGAAGCGCTCGCAATTCGCCGCAAGCTGCTGGGCGATGAACATCTCGATGTGGCTGCGTCGCTGGACTTGGCCGCCGACATGCTGATCAACGACGGCGATTTCGTCGTTGCGGAGGCGCGTTTCAAGGAATCGCTTGCGATTCGCCGCAAGCTGCTGGGCGAGAATCACCCCTCCACGGCCGCGTCGCTGAACAATCTCGCGGTCCTGAACATGCGGATCGGCGAGTTTGACGAGGCGTTTGAGCTCTACAAGCAATCGCTGAGGATCAAGCGCGCGGCGCTGGGAGAAGGGCACGTCGACACGGCCCGCACGTTGGCCAATATGGGAAATACTCTGCGGGTGCTCGGTCGGCCGCAAGACGCGCGTCAGTATTTCGATCAGGCTCTCTCGATCTTGCGGCAGTCGCTGGGGGCGGATCACCCGGACGTCGCCCATTGCCTGCACAACCTGGGAGCATTACACCACTTGCTCGGCGACTATCGCGAGGCGGCCGTCTGCTTCGACGAAGCCTTGACCATTCGTCAAGAACACCTGGGACGAGAGCACCCGCAGACGGCCGACACGATTAACGCCCGCGCTGTTCTTGCGGTAACGCTCGGGGACCATCAGCGCGCCCAGGCCGGGTTGGAGGAAGCGTTGGCGATTCGGCAGACGGTATTCGGCGAAAATCACCTGGTGACGGCCGAATCGATGCACGATCTCTGCACTTTTCACCGGGAACGCGGCAATTACCGAGTCGCAGCCGACTACGGCGTGAAAGCCGCGCAGATTCGCTGGTTTCAGCTTGGCGAAGACCATCCGCTGACGGCGGCCACGCTCTCGGCCTTGGCCGCCGTCCATCTGTCATTGGGAAATTTCGATCAAGCGAAAGAATTCTGGGGCGACGCCCTGCAAGTACAACGACAGGCGTTTGGCGACGAGTCGATCGATACGACAACCACCCTGATGAATCTGGGCGTGATACACACCTTGCTCCGAGAGTACGAAGCGGCCCGCCCGCTATTGGAGCAGGCCTTGCGAATTCGCCGCGACGCCTACGGCGAGGATCACCCAGACACGGCCTATGTTCGAAACAACCTGGGAATCCTGCTGGCGGCGATGGGCCAAGAGGACGAGGCCGCCGATCAGTTCCTCGCGGCGGCCGACGGACTGCGACGCACGCTAGAACGTTCCTTGTACGATTTGAGCGAGCGGGACATGCAGAAGCTGGTCGCCATCATGACCGGCGGCGTTCAACTCGCGGCCTCGTTGCCTGTGTCGGAGATGCCCCGCCAGAACGACTTGGCCGAGTCAATCCTGTCCCGCAAGGCGATCGCTTTCGAGGCGCTCAACCGTCGTCGAGCCGCCGAGGGCGTCGTCGCGAGCAATCCCATCGCAACCGCATGGAAGGCCGAACTTCGGTCGACACAGCGTGATTTGGAGAATCTGACGATCAATCCGCCGGATCGCCTGCCCGCTGCAATTCTTGCCGAGCAGCGTCGTGCGAAGAGACGCCGGTGCGAAGAATTGGAGCGACTGCTCGGCCGTGAACTCGCCGAGGCGATGGGGGCCGACGCGTCGCTGGCCGTCTCGCTGGACGACGTGAGGGCGTCGCTTCCCGACGACGCGGTGCTTGTCGAGTACCTACGGCATTACCCTTACAACTTCGCAGTGGACGCGAATGCGCCGGAGAAACAATGGCTCTGGCTGCCGGCGCGGTATCTCGGCCTCGTCGTGCCGCCAGCTGGCGCTGATGCGATCCAGCTTATCGACTTGGGACCGGCGGCTGACATCGAAGCACATCTCGACCAGTTGGCCAACCAGGTGCGCCTGGCCGCGCATCTGTCGGGGAACGGCGACGAGATCGATTTGGAAGTCGCCTACAGGAACGTGGCCGCTCGACTGTATGAGAAACTGGTCGCTCCGTTGGAGCCCAGCCTGGACGGCGCGAAGCGGATCTACGTGAGCCCGGACGGACGGCTGCATGAGATTCCGTTCGAAGCGCTCGTGAATCGCGACGACAAGTATCTCATTGAGACCGACAGAGAGTTCGCCTACGTCAACAGCAGCCGGGACCTGCTGCGATCGGCGGCTGAACCAGGAGACGGCGTCTACGTGTTTGCCGGTCCCAACTACGACCTCGCGCCGAACGTGCGCGCAAAGCTGGTGGCACAGGCCGCTTTGGAAGCGGTCCCGCAGACTCGGGTTGACGCCGGGGACGCCGCCTTGGCAACAACGCCCGCCCCCGACGCAGCGACGCACGCGCTATCCCGTTCCGCGGACACGCGACTGGGTTGGCAGGACCTTCCGGGAGCTGATCTGGAGGGCGAAGAAGCAGCTGCCGCCTTTGCCGGCGGCAACTTCGGCCCGGTGCGCGTGCACACGGGCGATGAAGCGTTGGAGGGTCTCGTCAAGCAGGTTCGTCGGCCGCGCGTGCTCGTGTTGGTGACGCACGGCGACTTTCTCGACAATCAAACTCCGGCTCCCGGGCCGACCGCCGAGGAACAGCATGAATTCTACTTCGCCGCCCTCGCGGGGTCGCGCGGCGGCGCCGCCGGCGCCCGTACGCAACTGCGCGAGCTTGAAGACCCCCGACTGCGCTCGTACCTCGTATTCGCAGGCGCCAACACGCTCGACGACGAGCAAGCGGAGTTGCGTCTCGAGAACGGCTGGCTCACCGCGCTGGAGATTGCCGATCTCGACTTGCGCGGCACGGATTTGGTCGTGCTCAGCGCGTGTAACACCAACCGCGGAGAGACGAACAACGGGCAAGCCGTTGTGGGAATGCGATCCGCATTCCTGTTCGCCGGCGCGCGAACCGTCGTCGGCAGCCTGTACGAGGTGCCGAATCTTGAAACCCGCGAGTTGATGCGACCGTTCTACGAAGGCGTAGCTGCCGGCAGGGGCAAGTTAGAGTCGCTCGACGCCGCCAAGCTGCAGTTCATTCGGGAGCGCCGCGAGACCTACGGCGCCGCTCACCCCTTCTACTGGGCGAGCTTCGTTCTGGTCGGCGAGCCCTAGGCGGCCGCGATCGCCTTGAGCATCGAGTCCGACGCGCTGCTTTCCGCCGCACAGCGCGACGCGTCGTGCGTGCGCTGTTCTCGTGTGCAATCCCCGCCGATGCGTCGACCTGCTCGCCGCGCGCAGCCGGGGAAGCTCTTTCGTAAAGAAGTTGTTAGCGATCCATGAGGATTCGATGAACAACGACTGCGCCAGCCTCTGCTTCCGCTAGAGTGCGAACTGCGCTTCAGTTGCCGACAAGTGCAACGATGCGCCCGTTGCGGCGCACGCCTCTTGTCCTCTTGCCGCCTCTCCCCGGAACAGAACCACCTCGATGTCTAAACCAACACCGCGTTCGCGTTTTCGCCGTCCCCTGCGTTTCGAGCAGATCGAGCAACGACTGCTCCTCGCCGGCGACACCTACCTGGTCAACTTTCAATTTGACGAAGTCGGTACGCCGGTCCGACATCTCCGCGACACGGGCGCCGTCTTCGGCGATCGCGGCAACGGATTCAACTACGGGTGGTCCTCGAATCACACGGATCTGACGCGTGTTCGAGGAATCGATCCCGACCTGCGACTCGATACGCTCACGCACGTTCACGCAGGCGGCTTCTGGGAGTTCGAGCTTCCCAACGGCTCCTACGAAGTCACCGTTGCCGTTGGCGATCCCGAGAACAACGACGGCCTGCACACCGTGAACGTCGAAGGCGTGTCGTTTTTCAACGCGGTTGCCGACATGAACGTGGCGCAGTTTGCCAACCATGACGTGACGGTCAGCGACGGACGTCTGACACTGGACGTCGGCACGGCGGCAGAGAAGGCGACGCGCATCGACTACATCTACATCGTCGGCCTCCCCAGCGGCGCGAACGCACCGCCCTCGGCCCCCACGATCACCGAACCGTCAATGGTCGGACAAGTCGTCAATCCGGCCGATTTCCACATGGAAGGAGTTGGCTTCTTTGACAGCGATGGAAACGCCCACAAGTCGACCGACTGGCAGATCCTGGAAGGCGACTCCTCCGGACCTGTGGTCTGGCAAACGCCGGGCATCGAGGGCGTCGAGCGGCTGCACACGCACTTGGGCGACGGCGTGTTCATCAACTCCCATGCCGGGTTCACGTCATTGCAGGCCAACACCAATTACGTACTGCGAGCGCGGTTCCGTGACGATGCCGGTTCGGTGAGCAGTTGGTCGGAGCGGGCCTTCCAAACGGGCCAAGCGTCAACGACATTCCCCATGGAATTGGACGACGTCGCCGAAAGTCCGGCGCCGATTTGGATCGACATTTTCGACGTGCCGGTCGAGTTGCCGGCGGGCAACTCGGTGCTTTCCCCAGGCGATCCGATCATCGCCGTGGATACCGACGGCGTCAGTTCCTATCCCGGCAACGAGAGCCCGCAGAACGCGATCGACGGGACGCTTGCCAAGTACCTGAACTTCGGCGAAGCCAATTCGGGATTCATCGTCACGCCAGCCAACCCGACAGCCGTGGTGACGAGCTTTCAGATCACCACCGCCAACGACGCCGTGGAGCGCGACCCGTCGCAGTGGCGGTTGGACGGCACCAACGACGCCATCAGCAGCACGGATAACAGCGACGGCTCAGGCGAGTCGTGGACACTGATTGATTCGGGCTCGCTGAGCTTGCCGACCGCTCGCGACACCGGGGGATCGATCATTCCTGTGTCGAACAGCACCGCCTACTCGTCCTACCGCATGCTGTTTCCGACTGTGAAGAACGGGGGTGCAGCCAACTCCATGCAAATTGCCGAGGTGCAGTTTTTCACCGACGCGAACCCATCGGCCGTGCCGCCAAGTCTGGAACTGGTCGGCGGCGAGACCGGGTCGTCCTTTCTGACAATTCAGGGCGATACCGACCCGGGCAACATCGTCACGGACGCTCCCGCGTTTGCCGGGCATGAGAGCCTGCGACTCATCATTAACGGCGGGTCCGAGGGCCTCAATCTGGCGCTGACGAATCTGACGGTGTACGACGAGGGCGGTGCGCCGCAGACGGTTTATCTGCCGGCGATCTCGCTGGGCCCCAACGAGCGATTGGACCTGTGGGTCGCCGCGGGCGGCGCCACTTACTTCGGCACGGCCGCGCAGACCGAGCCCGATTTCTCCTCGCTGGCGCGGGCCAGCGACGCGGCCGTCGACGTGCCGTTCACGGCCGTTCAATCGGGGTACGTCGTTGACGCCGTGGCGGGCGGGATGCAGTTGCCAACCAACATCGCGTTCGTGCCCAGTCCGGGCCCGAATCCTGACGACCCGTTCTTCTATGTGACAGAGTTGTATGGAACGGTGAAAGTCGTCACGCGCGATTTCACGGTCAGCGACTATGCGACGGGGCTGTTGAATTTCAACCCCACGGGATCGTTCCCTGGCTCAGGCGAACAGGGGCTCACGGGCATCGTGGTCGACCCGCTCACCGGCGACGTGTTCGCCACGCGCGTCACCGCGACCAACCCGGCCAATCCCAACGGCGATCATCATCCCCAAGTGCTGCGGTTCACCAGCACCGATGGCGGGCGCACCGCGGCGACAACCAACGTGATCCTGGACATGCCCGGCGAAACACAGGGCCAATCGCATCAAATCTCCAATCTCACGATCGGGCCCGACGGCAAGCTGTACGTCCACAACGGCGACGTATTCTCGGCCTCGACGGCGCTGAACATGAGTTCCTACCGCGGCAAAGTGCTGCGGCTCAACTTGGACGGCAGCGCCCCGACGGATAATCCGTTCTACAACGCCGGCAACGGCATCAACGCCACCGATTACATTTACGCCTACGGTTTGCGCAATCCGTTCGGCGGCGCCTGGCGCGACGCGGACGGAGCGCACTATGAAGTCGAGAATGGCCCCAGCATCGATCGACTCGCTCGCGTCGACGAGGGCGAGAGTTACGGCTGGAACGGCTCGGACGCATCGATGACAATCAACGCTATCTACAACTGGAACCCGGCCCACGCGCCGGTGAACATGACGTTCGTCCAGGACTCGAACTTCTTCGGCAGCCAGTTCCCCGCCCAGCAACGAGACATGCTGTTCGTCAGCGAGTCGGGCCCCACCTACGGCGAAGGGCCGCAGTCGCGCGGCAAACGAATTGTGCAGTTCGACCTGGCCCAGGACGGATCTTTGGAGAGCGGGCCAACGACGCTCGTGGAGTACACCGGCGCCGGCCGCGGGACAGTCGTCGGCCTGGCCGCGGGTCCAGACGGGCTGTACTTCACGGAACTCTACAAGGATCTGGACGCGGTGACGCCGATCGATGCGGGCGCCCGGGTGTTTCGCGTCCGGTACGTCGGCCAGACGCCGGGCGACTACAACGGCGACGATCAGACCAACGGCAGCGATTTCCTGGCGTGGCAGCGGGGCAGCGGCTCGACCACGAACCTCGCGGCCGACGGCGATCGCGATCGGCTGGTGACTCAGAACGATCTGACGTTCTGGCAAACCCACTACGGTTCGTCCGCCGAACAGAGCGCCGTCTCGGCGATGCCGCAGAACGTACAGGCGTCCGCGACCAGTTCCCTCGCTGTATCCGCCGATGAGCAGGCCGCCTTGCTCGCCGGGTCCGCGCCGGGCGTAGTGACATCACTCGATGCGCCGGCTACCGGCACAGCAGCAGAGGGTTCGGTGCGAAGTGCCGCTAGCCAGCGCGAGGCGAGTGCCTATTTGCCAGCGACCCGGCGGCCCGGTTCGCACGTCAGCGGAACTGCAGCCCGCGACGCGCGACGAGATGCGGTTCTTGCGGCCCTGGTGGAGCTATCCGCACCGCTGACGGAAGTCAACGACAGTGCGAACGACGGCGTAAGTTGTGCCGTGGACGACGCCCTGGAGCGATTGTCGCTGGGGCGCCGATTCGGCCAGGGCGATCTGTAAACCCCAAGGGCGCCACGCTTTGCTGGAGCCAATCCGAGCCATTCCGGGTATCATGTCGGCTCGGCGATCTGCGAATCGCCGAGCCTTTCTTGTTGGGCTCTCGCCTCCCGCAAAGTTCCGCCATGTCCGCATCACCGGCCGAAACCGCGCTCTCCCCGCATCAGCCAACGGCTTACGACGCCGAGCCGAACGGGGTCAAGCCGCGGCGAAAACTGTGGCCAACGCGGCTACGACGCCCGCGGTCGGTGCGGAAGTTCGCCCCGCGGTTGTCGTTCGACGCCGCCGCGCCGCCGGTCGACGCGACTGAGGCGATGCACTGGGGCGAGTACACGCTCATCGAGGACATTATCTCCGTCCTGCATCGCGACGGCACGGTCACCTGGCTGCGGCATGTGGCGACGTGGGTCTTTGGTTCAGCAAACCTGGCCGAATGGGACGAGGTGCTGCGCTATTATGACACCCGCCGGGAGGTGCATCGCGTTCTGACCGCCAAGTTGTACCTGCCTGACGGCAAGACACAGAACGCCAAACGAGCCTCGCACGTGCTCGCCGCCCCAGGCCCCAGCAGCAACCGATACGGCCGCTCGCTCCAGATCAACTACTTCCCGTTGCGACCCGGCGTGATCGTCGAATTCGAGGAGCAGTACGACGAGTTCGTGGTGCAGGACGGCGGGCCGTCGCTGATCAATCAGTTCTTCCTGCGGACGGCCGTTCCTTGCCTGCAACGTCGCTACACGGCGGTTGTCGCGGCGCCGTTTCAATTGCATTGGCAGGTGCATCACGACCAGGCGGAACCGCAGGTTTCGCAGCTGAAGGACTACTGCGTCCACACGTGGCAAGTGCAGAACGCCCAGGGCATCGAGGGCGACTCGTGGACGCCGCCGGGACGGGATTTTCTGCCGTGGATTGATATCAGCACGGCCGACCGCTGGAACGGCTTCGCCCAAAGACTGCACATGGAGTTGGCTCCCCGCCGCGAAGCGACGGCTGAGGTCCGCAAGCTGGCTCGGGAGCTGTCTGCGGACGCCGACTCGCCGCTAGCCAAAGCGCAAAGCGCTTACGCCTATGCGGCTCGCCAGGTCCGCTACGGCCGTCCGCCCGCCGAATTGGAGGCCCGCAACACTCGCGCCGCGAGCGCCGTGTTCGCCGATTTGCGGGGCGACTGCAAGGACAAATCGTCGCTGCTGATCGAACTGTTGGAGGCGATGGGGATAGAAGCGAAGCTGGCTGTGGTACTCACCGCCGACGAAGGGCGGACGAGCTACCTCCCCTCGACCCGCTTCAATCATGCCATTGTGCGCGCCACGATCGACGGGCAACATGTGTGGCTCGACGCCGCAAGCGGGCTGTTTGGCTTTGGCCAGATGCCCGACTCCAACATCGATGTGGCCGCGCTGATGCTCGACGATGCCGGGTTCTACTTCGAACGGGTGCCATTGCCAGACGACAATTACTTCGAAACGCGGCGCCGCTGGCAGGGCGAAATCGACGCGGCAGGCAATTTCGAGGGGCGCTTGCAGGCGGAGTTCAACGGCGAGATGGCAGCCCGCCTCCGGCACGCCTTGCTGGATCGCAACGAGGAGCATCGCACGCAGGTGCTGAGAACTTGGTTTGGCAACGACTATCCGGGTTTCGATGCTGACAAGTTCGAATACAGCGACCCAGAGGATTTGTCGCGCCCCCTCGCCTGCAGTTGTGCGATGCGCGCCGAGCGCATGGCACGTTGGGTCGAAGACGCCCTGCTGGTGCAGCCGCCGTGGTTTGCGCCGGCAGCCATGTCCGGACCGTTTGCTTCACCGACGCGACTACAGCCGCTGACGATCCCGGTGTTCCATCAGACGGACGAACAGCACACGATCGAGTTGCCTCCAGGAGTCACTCCGCTGGCCGTCCCGGCGCCCGCGTCGCACGCCTGCGACTGGGGCCGATACCAATGTCGGATCGAGGCTGAGTCGGGACGTTTGCGCTGTCGCCGGCGATTTCGGCTGGCTGGCAGCATGGCGCCTGTCGACCGTTTTGGCGAATTTCGCCAGTTCTGGAAACAGCTCAACTGGGCCGACACTAATCCCGTGGTGATGTCGCGCGCGCGGTGAGCCCGGTCGCGAAGTCTGGCGTTAGTCGGTGGTGAAACATTGTATCGGCAGTTCCGCTTCTTGATACTGGAAGCCTACCGAACACACCGCTCGACCACGGCAGGGAGGCGCCGCCCCGGGAGACCGTATCGATGCGAGCCGCGTATTTTCCGCTGGAGACATTCATCTATGGCATTTCGTATGCCTGGCTCAAATACCTGATCCGCTCGCCCGAGCCGCTCGATCCGAATTACGCGTGGGACGCCGTCACGCGCGACTCGCCCCCGGTGCTCGATTGGTTCCGGCTCAATTGGCCCATCAAACCGATGCGCCCGCTGGTGATCGCCGCAAAGATGCGGCAGGATCACGCGTTGGGCATCCACGCGCACTACGACGTGTCGAACGAGTTCTACAAGCTCTTCCTCGACAAGCGGTACATGTTTTACACGTGCGCCGACTTTCACCATCCCGACGAAACCATAGAGGAGGCTCAGCAGCACAAGGCCGACTTCATTCTCAACCTGATCGATCCCAAGCCAGGGCAGAAGATTCTGGAGTTGGGCTGTGGCTGGGGCGCGATGCTCAAACGCATCGAGGAGGCCACAGGCACCAAGGAGAACCTGTACGGCCTGACGCTGTCGCAGGAGCAAGTCGACTTCAACGACCAACACAACCACTACAACGTCGAGTACGCCGACTTCATCACCCGCGCGTATCCGCAGGGGCAGTACGACTGCATCTACTCGATTGGCGCGTGGGAGCACGTGCGCACCCGCGAGATTCCCCAACTGCTCGACAAGCTGTTTGCCGCGCTCAAGCCGGGCGGTCGGTTGGTGCAGCACTTCTTTTGCCGCGTGAATGACGACATTTTCGCCCCGGCGGCGTGCGCTCAAATCTACTTTCCCGGTTCGATGGGCTCGTCGTACCGGTTTCATGCGAAAGCGTGGGAAGACGCGGGATTCCGCATCACGCACCGTTCCGTGCACGACTATCGACTGACGCTACGAGCGTGGTTTGACAATCTGGCCGCCAACCGCGAGCGTGCCCTGGAGATCGTCGACGTGGCGACGTTCAATCGCTACATGACGTTCTTCCCCGCGTCATGGCGGTACTTCAACGATAACATGGGCATGGTCACGCGGTGGGTGCTGGAGAAAACGGCGTGACGACCGGCGGAGTTCCCGCACGCGAATGAGTCAGCAGTCGGGATCGGGTTTGACCCGCTGCGACGGCGGAAAATACAATTGCAGGCGCGGGGCCGTTGCGACGTCGAGGTCCGTATTGCAGCCTTTAGTTTTCATTTTTCCATGCGCCGCCGGTCCGTCCTCGCCGAAGATCAAACAGCCGTTGTGTGGCCGGCGTGGCTGTTCTCCAGCGCCTTTCATGCGGCGGCGCTGACCGTGGCGGCCATCAGCGGCGCCGAGATGCTGCGCGGAGGTTTCGCTCCGCCGGAGCGCCCGACGGCCATGCACCTCGACCTGCAATTGACCGACGAGCAGCCCGATAGCGCCGCCGAGGAGCCCGAGCACGACGTGGGCGCTCCTGCCGCTCCGACCAGCGCGGCGACCGAGGAACCGCCCCCGCCTGCTGTGCAGAAACCACTGCCGGCGCCGCCCGCCGAGACGCCAACGGCCGCTGCCGAATCCGCGGCGGACGCCGACACGTCGGTCGCCGAACGGCCGCTGCCTAGCGTGCTGGGGTTAGAAAACTACGAAGCGGAGCGGGCCGCGTTGGCAGCGGCGGCCGCCAACGCGAGCAACGGCGACGGTCGCGGACACGTTCGCGTCGGACATCTTGGCGGCAAGGCCACGGTACGACTTTTCGGCGTCGAGGGAACCGGCTCGTCGTTCGTCTACGTGTTCGACCGGTCAACGAGTATGGCCGGCGCCCCGTTGGCGGCCGCGCAGCAGCAACTGCTGGGCAGCCTCGATGCGCTGTCCAGCGTGCATCAATTCCACATTATCTTCTTCAATCACCGCATCGACGCCTGGTCGGGGGCCGATGGCGGCGGACGGACCGCGTTTGCCACGCAGCGCAACAAGCGCCTGGCCGCGGATTTCGTGCGCGGGATTACGGCTCACGGAGGAACCTATCGGCTCGACGCACTGCACAAAGCGCTGCGGCTGTCGCCCGATGTGATCTTCTTTCTGACCGACGCCGACGATACGATGCCGGCGGGCGAGGTGGCCGAAGCGATTCGCCTGGCGGGCCGCTCGGGCACGATGATCGCGTGTATCGAATTCGGCGTCGGTCCGGCGTCGGCACGCAGCAACTTTCTGACCGAGTTGGCCCGCGGCGCCGGCGGGCAGTACGCTTACGTCAACGTCCAGAACCTGCGACCGTAGGATGGCGCCCGCCTCTCGCATGCCGCACCGCGACGCCTCCTCTCGCCGCCATGAATTCCTGGAACTCCGCGCGGAGTTGCTGGAGCGCTTGCGGCAGTTCTTTCGCCAACGCGATTTTGTCGAGGTGGAGACGCCGCTGTTGCTCGACGAAGTGATTCCCGAGTTGCACATCGAGCCGATCCCCGTGGCGGGGCGCTGGCTACAAGCGTCGCCCGAGTTGGCCATGAAGCGGTTGCTGGCGGAAGGGCTGCCCGCAATTTACCAAGTGAGTCGATGCTTTCGCCACGGCGAGATTGGCCGACTGCACAATCCCGAATTCACGATGGTCGAGTGGTACCGCACCGGCGACGATCTGGCGTCGGGAATGGAGCTGCTGGGCGAGCTGTGCGTTGACTTGCTCGCTGGCGCCGACTGCAAGACGACCGCCGTGGGCGAGTTCCGCGCCGCGCAGCGTACGACCTACGCCGACGCCTTGGCCAGCCACGCCGGGGTGGACGCCCACGGCGCTACTCCCGCTGAACTGGCCGCGGCCGCGCGGCGACTGCGAATCGAGCCGCCAGTCGACTTCCCCGAGGGCGACTGCGACGAATGGCTCAATCTGATATTGGCCAAAGCGGTGGAACCGAAGCTCGGCGCGGCGGGCCCGGAAATCCTGTACGAATACCCAGCCACGCAGGCGGCGCTGGCCAAGACCCGCACCAACGGCGAGGGCGTGACCGTGGCCGAGCGATTCGAACTGTACCTGCGCGGCGTCGAGTTGGCCAACGGTTACCACGAGTTACTCGACGCGGCGGCCCTGCGCGAACGACTGGAGACGGTGAATCGTCAACGAACCGCCGACCGCCGCCCTGCCCTGCCGCTACCAGAAAAGTTTCTTGCCGCCCACGAGGCGGGGCTGCCTGACTGCTGCGGGTGCGCGCTGGGGTTCGACCGGCTCGCGATGCTGGCGAGCGGCGCGGAAAGCATTGCCGACGTGATGGCGTTCACGTGGAACGACTGATGTGCCAGTCGGGCATTCGACGCACCGCAGCACGGTTCCGTTCCGCGGCTAGCGCTTCTCAGCCAGGGCGCGACACTCGGCATGACGAAAGCAGCTCACCAAGTGGTCGTTCACCAATCCCGCGGCCTGCAGGTGGGCGTACACGATCGTGCTGCCGACGAACTTGAACCCGCGCTGTTTCAGGTCCTTGCTGATCGCGTCGCTCACGGGCGAGGTGGCCGGCACATCGGCGTGCCGTCGCCACCGGTTCTGCACCGGGCGCCCCTCGACGAACCCCCACAGATAGTCGTTGAACGTGCCAAACTCGTCCTGCACCTCCAGGAACCGACGCGCGTTGGTCACCGCGGCGTTGACTTTCAGCCGATTGCGAATGATCCCCGGATCGGTCAGCAGTTTCTCGATCCGTTTGGCCGTGAATCGAGCGACCTTCACGGGATCAAAGTCGGCGAACGCCCGGCGGTAGCCTTCGCGCTTGTTGAGCACGGTCGACCAGCTCAACCCGGCCTGGGCGCTTTCGAGCGTGAGAAACTCGAACTGCCGCCGATCGTCCCGCACGGGCACGCCCCACTCCTGGTCGTGGTAGGCGATGTACAGGTCATTCCCGCCGCGGGGCCACTCGCAGCGCGTGGGCTCAGCAGATTTGCCGTGGCTCATAGCTGGGTGCGCTCGTAGACGGCGAAACTGTAGTCGTGATCGTTCTGCTCGTCGGCGGCGTGCCGCTCGCTTTGGGCAAGTTGCCATGCAGCCGCGTCGTACTCGGGGAACGCAGCGTCACCGGCGACGTCGGCATGCACGTGCGTCAGGTAGAGCCGCTGCGCCATCGGCAAGGCGGCGCGATAGAGTTCCGCCCCGCCGATGATGAAGACTTCCGCATCGCCGCCTGGGGCTGCCTGGGCCACCTCGAGCGCGTCGGCCAGCCCGCCCGCGGTGAGCACGCCCTCGGCGCCTGGGTCATAGTCAACCTGCCGCGTCACGACGATCGAAGTGCGCCCCGGCAGCGGTCGGCCCAGCGACTCCCAGGTCCGGCGGCCCATGACGATCGGATGTCCCATGGTAAGCCGCTTGAATCGCCGCAGATCGGCCGACAGCCGCCATGGGAGATCGCCGTCGCGACCGATCACGCCGTTGGCGGCCACCGCGGCGATGACGGAAATTCGCGGGGCTTGGGGCATGGCACGTCCGGTGCGAAATGCAGATGCCGGCCCGTGGGCGATTCTCTGCGAGAATCTGCCGTCAACTCTCCGAGTGAGTTGACCGCGTTACACGGCCACCGGCGCCTTGATGTGCGGGTGCGGATCGTAGTTTTCCAGCGTGAAGTCCGCGTAGTCAAACGCGAGCAAATCTTTCACGGCGGGGTTGAGCCGCATCGTCGGCAGCGGCCGCGGCTCGCGCGACAGCTGCAGCCGCGCTTGCTCCAGGTGGTTGTCGTACAGATGCGCATCCCCCAGCGTATGGACGAACTCGCCCGGCGTCAGGTCGGTTGCCTGGGCGACCATCATCGTCAGCAGCGCGTAGGATGCAATGTTAAACGGCACGCCCAGAAAAACGTCGGCGCTGCGTTGATACAACTGGCAGGACAGCCGCCCCTCGGCCACGTAGAACTGAAACAGCAAGTGACAAGGCGGCAGCGCCATTTGCGGCACCTCGCCCACGTTCCAGGCGCTGACGATCAGCCGCCGCGAATCGGGGTTCGTGCGAATCGCGTGGACGACCTCGGTAATCTGATCGACCGCACCGCCGTCTGGCGTGGCCCACGACCGCCACTGCTTGCCGTACACCGGCCCCAGTTCGCCGTCGGCGTCGGCCCACTCGTTCCAGATGCTCACGCCGTGGTCTTTCAGGTACGCGACATTCGTCTCGCCGCGCAAGAACCACAGCAGTTCGTAGATGATGCTCTTTAGGTGCAGCTTCTTGGTCGTCACCAGCGGGAAACCGGCCGCCAGATCAAACCGCATCTGATGCCCAAACACGCTGCGGGTACCGGTGCCGGTGCGGTCGTCCTTGTGGACGCCGTGGTCGAGCACGCGCTGCATAAGGGCAAGGTATTGATGCATGGCAGGGGGGTGATCAGTGATCGGTTACCAGTTATCGGTGAACGGCGGGTGGATTGCCGAGCGTCCCTCGTCACCGGTCACTGGTCGCTGATAACCGGTAACTTTCGCGCCGTCACTCCTTCCCCTGCAGTTCGGTCACTTTTTGTGCGAGCAGCGCCGGGTCGTCCTGCTTCTGCAGATGCGCGATCTCCTTGGCGGGGACGCCCAGTTTTTCGAGCGCGCCGCCGATCTGCTTCCACTTGGTGGCGCGGGTCTTGCCCTCCGCCAGGTACAGATCGGTCACCAACTCGCCCAACCGCTGCAGCGAAATTGCATCGCGGTTGTCGTAGAAATTCTTGATCGCACGTTGCTGAAACTTGGAGTACTGGCGGTCCATCGCGGGGGGAGAGCTCAGGGGTGAGTGGTCGGAGGTCAGGGAGGGAACGCGAAAATCTCTGGCGACGACAGAAACAGCCCGAGGCGGCCACCGCAGTCGACGCGGCGACTCCAGCCGACGGGGCGTCAATTGGCCCGCTAGCGGCGAGAATCGGCCGTGTGGGCGGCACTTTCCCGGGCCATTTTGGCGCGGTAGAGTATGGTACTCGCGCGGCCTCGGGGGTGGAACCCGGGGCGCCTCGCCGTGCGGTCGCCCGCTCATTTCCCTCCTTGCCAGGAATTCCCGCTGTCATGCCGGTCATCAAATTCACCAAAGAGCAGAAGGAAATCGAGGTCCCGGAGGGATCGGACCTGCGGTCCGCCGCGATTAAGGCGGGGGTCAATCTGTACGCCGGCCTCAACGGGTTCGGCGCGGGCCTAAACAAGTATCTCAACTGCCACGGCCTGGGACAGTGCGGCATGTGCCGCGTGAAGATCACCAAGGGCATGGAGAACATCACGCCTATGGGCATGATGGAGAAGGCCAAGTTTAAGGTTCCCATCCCCGACCCCCTTCCCGCCTTGGCCTACATCGGCAACGAAGAGACGATGCGGCTGGCGTGCTACTGCAAGATTCAAGGCGACGTAGAAGTCGAAACTTGGCCCGAGATCGATCTGTACGGCGAGAATTTCTTCAGTTAATGGCGCTATTGGCTGTCGAATGCTGGCTTTCGGCCAGACCAATCGACGCCATAGTGGTCTCGCCGCCTTCGGGCCGAGAGCCGACAGCCGATCGCCGACAGCCTCCCATGAAACAAGTCGTCGCCATCGTGAAGCCCTATCTCGCCGAGAAAATTCTCGAGGGGCTGCGGCGGGCGCCGCTGGAGGCGGTGCATGTTCGCGAGGTGAAAGGCTTCGGCAAGCAGAAGGACTACCTCAACGAGTACGCCGACAGCGAGTACCGCGACGCGTTTCTCCCCAAGGTCGAAATCACCGCCTGGGTCGACGATTCTCGCGCGGAAGAGGTGATCCAGCGCATGGTCGAGTCGGCCCGCACGGGACGCATGGGCGACGGCAAGATCTTCGTGCTCAGCGCCGAAAGCCACGAGACGGTGCTGGGCACCAAGTAGCGTCCCGCCAACTGATCGCTGATAGCTCATCGCCATGTCGAACACGTCGCTGGTTCTCACCGTGCTTGGTCCCGATCGACCGGGCATTGTCGAAGAAATTGCCGAGCTGGTCGCCGCTCACGGCGGCAACTGGGTCGAGAGCCGCATGGCCCACTTGGCCGGGAAGTTCGCGGGCATCCTGCGCGTGGAGGTCGCCGCCGAGGCCGCGGCCGATTTGACGGACGCCCTAGCCAAGCTGAACGCGAAGGGCCTGGAATCAATCGTCCACGCCGATCCCGCGGCCGCCGCAGCGGGAACGGGTCCCGTCGTGCAACTCGACCTGATCGGTCACGACCAGCCGGGCATCGTGCGGCAAATCACTCGGGTGCTCGCCGCTCATGGGGTCAATGTCGAGGAACTTGAGACCGAATGCCTGCCGGCGGCCAACACGGGGCAACCCCTGTTCAAAGCGGTCGCCCAACTACGGCTCCCCGCCGGACTATCCCGCGACGACCTGCGGGCAGCGCTCGAAGAGGTTGCCGCCGATCTGGTGGTCGATGTGACGCTGCAGTCGTGACAGCAACGTCGACGCCTAAGCGGTCAACAGGTTCGTATGCTTCTTGAGCGTGCGCAGCGTCAGGTAGACGGCCAAGCCTGCCAGCCCGACGATTCCCCACAGCGGTTCGACCTCGAACCGCCGTTCCACGATCAGGTGTTCCGAGAGTTCAAGCAGGAAGAACGCCGACGTGACGCCAAAAAAGCCGGTATACTCCTGGCGCAACACCTTCTTCCACGAGAACGCACGATCGGAGCGGCGCCACTGCGTCAGCCGCGGCACGAAAGCCGGCGTCGCGGCCGCCCACTTGGAGAAATCGTCGCCGAACTTGCCCTGCAGATAGTTCTCCTCGGCCATCATGATGCGTTCGTAGTACAGATAGAACGCCAGCGTGTAGACCGCGGCAAACCACCAGTCTCGGCAGAACAGCACAATTCCCAGCCACATCAAGAAATTGCCGAGATAGAGCGGATGCCGCACGACCGAGTAAATGCCGGTCGTGTTGATCGCATCGGCCACCTGCCCGTGCGTATTGCGGCCGGAGGTGTTGGGAGCGGCCGCCCCCACGGCTGCAGCTCGAATTGCCAGTCCCAGCAGTGACACGGGGACGCAAACCAACTCCCAGAGTTCTTGGAAGAAATGGTCGCCCAGAGGGTATTGAAACGACCGCAGCGCCGGCGCCAAGGGAATCAGCAAGATAAATGGCAAGTAGCTCCGCCAACGAAACAGCCAATTGCCTTGCTGATCGAATTCTCGCACGAGCGCCATCGCGCCGCCTTTCACTGGGGAAAACTCGCGTGACTGCCGAGCACCGGCATCGCCCCGCAAGCACAGCAAGGCTATCGACCAGCAACGGCGTCAGCAACAGCGAGTGCAGTCATGCTGTCGCATTTGTAATGCCGGCGGCGAAATTGCAGAGGAGTCTCAGAATTTGCGGCGGCGAGTCAGAATTGCGAGTCACTGCCGCTCGTCGCGCTCATTTCAGTTCGAGCACCACCACCGACCGCGGCGGCAACTTGACCTCCAGCTTGTCGTCGGCGAGTTTCGCCCCGCTGAACTCCGCCGGTTGCACCTGCTCCGGCTGGTCGAACGTGTTGTGGGCGTCCAACTCGTCGGCCGTCAACACGCGTCCTGTGACGCTGCTAGCATCCACGCCCGGCAGCGTAAGCGACACGCTAACATCATTCGTGGCATGCGTGTTGGCCAGCGAAACATGCACGACCTGGCCCTTGCGCGACGCGGACACGCTGACCGCAGGAATCCCCTCGCCGTCGTGCGCGTACTCGGGCGACTCGAGTTCGACCGGCAGCCGCGTGGAGTCGTGATGCACCTTGTACATCTCAAATACGTGGTAGGTGGGCGTGAGCACCATCCGCTCGCCCTCGGTCAGGATCATCGCCTGCAACACGTTGACCGTCTGGGCGATGTTGGCCATCTTCACGCGATCGGTGTGCTCGTGAAAAACGTGAAACGTCAGGGCAGCCACCAAAGCGTCGCGCAGTGAGTTTTGCTGATAGAGAAAGGCCGGGTTGGAACCTGGCTCGCCCCGGTACCACGTGCCCCATTCGTCAACGTACAGTTTCACGCGCCCGCGGGGATCCAGTTCGTTCATGATCGCCTCGGTCTCGGCGATCCGGTCTTCCATCTTCAGACAGTCACGAAGGATCGCGAACCAGGCTTCTTCGTCGAACCCGGTTGCGGGGCGTTTGTCGCTCCAGGGGGCGGCCAACGTGTAGTAGTGCTGCGAGAGGGCCTGCATGCGATTGCCGGCGCGCTCCATGACGACGCGGGTCCAGTTGGTGTCTTCGCCGCCGGGGCCGCACGCCACGCGCCGCAACCGATTGCCTGAGTAGTTGTTGCAGTAAGAAGCGTATCGACGATACAGGTCGGCGTAGTACTCAGGTCGCATGTTGCCGCCACAGCCCCAGTTCTCGTTGCCCACGCCAAAGTAGGGGATCTTCCACGGCTCCTCGCGACCGTTCTCGCGACGCAAATTGGCCAACGTGCTGTCGCCGTCGAAGGTCATGTACTCGATCCAGTCGCGCATTTCTTGCGGCGTCCCGCTGCCGACGTTGCCGGCGATGTACGGCTCGGCGCCGATCAACTCGCACAGGTCGAGAAACTCGTGGGTGCCAAATGCATTCGTGTCGATGACGTCGCCCCAGAACGTATTGATCGTCTTGGGCCGCTGATCGCGGGGCCCGATGCCGTCCCGCCAGTGGTAGTTGTCGGCATAGCATCCGCCGGGCCAACGAAGGTTGGGAATGTCGATCGCCCGCAGCGCTTCGACGATGTCGTTGCGAATGCCGCGGGTGTTGGGAATGTCCGAGTCGTCGCCGACCCAGATGCCGTCGTAAATGCAGCGCCCCAGGTGCTCGGCGAAGTGTCCGTACAGGTGCCGACTGATCTGCCCGCCCGGTTGATCACCGCGAATGGAGCCGGTTGCCGTCAGCGTCTCGGCCCCCCGCGCGGTGGCGAGACACGCCAGCGAAAGAGTCAGAGCGAGGGTCCAGACGAAATGGCGGGCGACGGCCAAATGGCGACGAGTCATCGGTGCGATCCCCAGAGAGCAACAAAGAGGCGAGAGAACAGGCGGCGCCACGGCAGGCGGCCAATCGATGAGGCTGCCGAACTGGCCGGCAGTAGGTTCGAGTCTAACCGACGACAGATTGGTCGCGAGCGCTAAAATCACGCGGAAAAACCCGAGAAAACGCGGACCCTCGCTCCCTGGACAGCGGGACGGACGCCCTCATTTCGACTGGCGCTCGACTTGGCTGGCGGTCGATGGGAAGTTAAGATTGTGACAGATTTCACGAAGTCCCGCCGCCGTTGCCGCGGCCGCGGGAGGGTCGCCGCCGGCCTCCGCTCGGCCTGCCCTGGGAATCGCACCGCCTACCGCTACCGCCCCTGGGAAAACGCGCCTGAATTCAGGCGTTCGCCCCCTCTCGCTCCGATTGCGACCTGCCATGGCCAAGAAGCAAGCTCCCCGCAAGAAAGTTCCCAAGGAACTGGCGATCATCAACGCCGACAACTGCACCGGCTGCGAGTCGTGTCTTGAGGTCTGCCCCGTTGACTGCATCGAGCTGCGCAAGATCGACCGCGGCGTGGTGAAGGGAACGCAACAGTGGTGCGAGATCGACCTGGACCGCTGCGTCGGCTGCGAGGTGTGCGTCCACATCCCCGGCAAGAAGACCAATCCGTACGACCTGAAGGTCTGCCCCTGGGACGCCATCGAAATGGTCCCCACGGAGTTGGCCGCCACGGTGATGGCCCAAGTCGGCGGCCCGCCGGAATACATCCAAGAGAATTGGGATCGGCTGGTCGGCGGAGCGCACGCCTTGGCCGAGTTACGAGCATCATCCTAAGGCTGCGATACGAAACCGCCGCTTAATTCAGAACCCGCTGCATGTACTCGATGCTCTCGCGGGCAATCTCTTCCGGGCTCGGCTCGTACTTAAACACCTCGACGGATACCCAACCGTCGTAGCCAATCTGCCGCAGCGCGGCGAAGATGGGGCCATATCCCACCTCGCCCATGCCCGGCCCCAGCAGATTGGGGTCGTTCGCGTGAAAATGGACGAGCCAGTCGCGGCTTTGGCGAATGATCGCGTCGATCGGCCACTTCTCGCTGGCCATCGCCTTGACGTCCAGGTGCAGCTTGCAGTGCGGCGAGTCCACCTGCTTGGCCAATTCGATGGCACTCTCGGCAGTCAGCATAAAGTCGCCTTCGGCCGGGCCGAGCGGTTCCAGCGCGATCGTCACGTCGTTGTCGGCACACGCCGGCATCGCGGCTCGCAGCACCTCGGCAGCGTAGGCTTCCGCCTCTTCGTAACCGACGCCGGGCAGCAAATTGCGTTGCTGGGGCGAGCCGAGCACCATAATCTTGCCGCCCAGGTCGCCGCAAAGCTGTGCCAGCGCCTTGAGATACTCCGCCGTGGAGGCCCGCACGGCATCGTTGGGACTGGTCAAATAGAAGCCAAGTGTCTTGGCCAGCAGCCAGTGGAGCCCCACGACTTCCAACCCCGCATCGGCCGCCTGGGAGCGCACCTCCCGCCGTCGCTCCGCCGGCACATCGCGCACGTCGACCGCGTCGGCGCCCGGATTCAGCGTGAAAGGGGCGATTTCCACGCCGGTGTAGCCCAGACGGTGCATGGTGGCGAAGGCCTCGGGAAAGGGCGTTTCGCCAAACATCTCGTTGCAGAGAGCATATTTCATGAGGACGGAGAGCCGCGAGGGTGAGGGCTTCAGGGCGAGTTGAAAATGCAAAGTGGGCGCCAACCCAGCTCGATGCAAGATGCGCGAGAGTTATATTCGCCCAATTTTTCCAGTCGCTGACCAGACTGTTGCAGACGTTTGGCGGCTGCGCTAAATTAGTGAACATGCGCCCACAATACAGCCGATGCTAGCACAGCGGTATTCTAAGGGCCACGATGCCCCCACGCACGAAGCTTTTTAGCGGGCTTGATAGCTATGTCGTTACGAGACGGAAAGATCCACCAAGGCGATTGCCTGCAGCTGCTGCCCAAGATTGCCGACGGCTCGGTCGATTTGGCGTTTGCCGACCCGCCGTTCAATATCGGCTACAAGTACGACAAATACCACGACCGCCAGGACGACCAGGACTACCTCGACTGGTGCGCCGCGTGGATTGAGCAACTGCACCGCATCCTCAAGCCAACCGGCACGTTTTGGCTGGCGATCGGCGACGAGTACGCGGCCGAGTTGAAGTGGATCGCCACCCGGCAGATTCCCGACCGCTTCATCATGCGCAGTTGGATCGTGTGGTACTACACGTTTGGGGTCAACTGCACGCGCAAGTTCAATCGCTCGCACGCCCACCTGTTTCAGTTCATCAAGAACGAGAAAGAGTTCACGTTCAACGCCGAAGACCCAGCGGTCCGCGTGCCCTCGGCGCGGGCGCTGGTTTACGGCGACAGCCGCGCCAATCCCAAGGGTCGCCTGCCTGACGACACCTGGGTGCTGCGGCCGCAGGATGCTCCCGAGTCGTTCCAGACGATGGAGGACACCTGGTACTTCAGCCGCGTGGCCGGCACGTTCAAGGAGCGACAGGGCTTTCATGGCTGTCAGATGCCCGAGCAGTTGCTGGGCCGCATCATCCGGGTCAGCAGCAACGAGGGGGACACGGTGTTCGACCCGTTCACCGGCAGCGGCACGACGCTGGCTGTCGCCAAGAAACTGGGCCGCAAGTTCCTGGGAACCGAGCTGTCGGAGGACTACGCCCGCTACGCCACCGAGCGGCTGGAGAGCATCCGCAGCGGCGACCCGCTGGACGGCCCCGCCGACCCGCTCTCCAGCAGCCCCAACACGGCCAACGGCGTGACTCTCGAAGCGCGAAACAAGCGCAAGGCGGGCGACCGGCGGCAGAAGACGCTGCTGGGGGAGTGAAGTCGCTCGCCGCCGTGTGGCCGCGCCGACTTCGTGTCTATTGCGGCAACGCGGCCGCCGCTTCTTCGCCCGCGTAGCGTTTGATCAGGTCGCGGCACGTTTGCCGCGTGCGGGGGTCGCTGCGGGCCACGTACATGTCGGCCAGCGCCTCGGCGACTTTCGGTTGGAGTCCCTCGGGCACCCCGTAGCCCAGCCCCCACAGGGCCCGGCCCCAGTCGTTGTGATCGCTGACCGCGAGCGTTTCGATGAGCTTGTCGACGACCGCCTCGTTCTTGGGCTTGAACGTCGACAGGCCGAAGTAAATCGCGTCGTGCTGCGACTCGGGGTCATCGGCCAGTTCGACCACGCGCGCAGCGAGATCGCCGCTGACCTCGGCGCCCCACAGGCCCCGCAGGCATTCGCGGCGGATGCCCGCATCGTCGTCGGCCAGCAGTTGCAACACAATCTCTTCCGAGCGGCCGGCAATGATGCCCTCGCCGTACATCCTCAACAGATGCGAAATCGAGTTGTCCACCAGCGGGGTCCGTCGCTGCCACGTCGACTGCACCAACGCCAGGTCCCCGGGTTTCGAATCGGTGTTGAACAAGGCATAGCAGGCCGACACGATCATCGGGCCGCTCTCGGCCTCCTTGACAATCGGCACAATCAGCGGACGAAACGACGCCTTGTCGTAATTGACGTCGCCCAGTTGGCTGAGCGCTTCGAGCGCCGCAAGCTGCTGGGCCTCGTCGCCAGACTCCAACGCGGCCCGCATGGCCGCTACCGCTTCATCCCGATTCTGTCGGGCTTCCGGGCCCAGCGCTCGCATCGCGTCGACCCACGTTTGGGCCTGCTCGCGTTTGGTCATGCGCTGGGCATGTTCCTGCTGCAATTGCTCGGTGCGATTTCGCCGTGCTGCGCGAGCGATGTCTTCCAGATTGCCGTAGATGCGCTGGGCCGCGCGGCTCAGCTCCGCGAGTTCCTTCTCGTCCAGCTCGGCGCCGTCGTCGATCGCCTTGCGCCAATCTTCTATTTCGCTGGCGGCCCGTTGCATCGCCGCTACAGCGGGCGACGGTTCTTCGTTCTCGCCAGGCGGGACAGCGGCGGCGCCGAAAGTCACCCCACCGAATCCCGCCAGGACGGCAACAGCGACAATTCGAAGCAGACCCTTCATGACAGTGCTCCTTACCTGGGGCAATCTGAGAATACTTGGCGCCGACCGTTCATCAGACTCCCATTCCGCTCGAATATCAACTCCGGCAACAAATCTCGCTGGTCAAGCACGTAGAAGCCGCTGTGCGTCCGCAGGGCTCGCGCACTCAAATAGCCGCAAATGTTGACACTCCGGCCGCTTGAGCAGAGACCGAATCTCCGCGCGCCTGCGCCAATGCATTCGCACGATCCACGCGGGGATGTCGTCGCCACTGAGCATCTGGCGCCACGACTCGCGGTTGCCGCCAAACAGTTCCTGGCGAGACAGCACCCTGCGGACGCTGCGTGCGATCCCGCGTCGCAGCACCACGGGCAACGAGTAGTTGAGCCACACGAGCGCCGTCGCGCGCGGCCAGGTCAGTTCGCGGACCGTGAAATAGTTGCCGTCGACAATCCAGGAGTCGCCGGCCACCGCCGCGGCAACGCGAGTGCGAAACTCATCCTCCGCAGCCGGTTGCCAGTTCGGCCCCCAGTACAGCGAGTCCAGTTCCACGTGCGAATAGCCCCACCGAGCAGCCAGGTCACGCGCCAGGGTCGTCTTTCCAGCCGCACTGTTGCCGACTACCAGGATGCGCCGGTCGAGCTGGCGATCGAGCTGCAACATGTGCGGCGCTGTGGATCAGAGTTCGCGGAGAGCCGCGTTGGTCGCCATCGCCCGGGCGCGGTTCTCGCGCCGCACAAGCTGTCCGCACGCGGCGGCCACGTCGGCCCCCAGGCTGTACCGGATTGTCGTCGGCAAGCCTGCTGCCTTGAGCACGGCCGCAAACGCCTCGCGCTGCGGCCGCGGCGTTGCGGCGAGGTGCGGGGCGTCGTCAATCGGGTTGAACGGGATCAGGTTCACGTGCACGGCCAGCCCCTCGCACCATGCGGCGAACTCGCGCGCTTCTTCCAGCGAGTCGTTCACCCCGGCGAGCATCAGGTACTCCAACATCAGCGTTGGTCCGCTGCTGCGGTCGACGGCTTGAATGCGATTCGCCTCGCGCACCACGCGACGCAGTTCGTCCAGAGAATGCTTCTTGGCCAGCGGGATGATCCGCGCGCGCGTCTCCTGCCGGACGCTGTGCAGGCTGAGCGCCAGATTGACGCCGGGGAATCGCCGAACGCAGCGCAGCATCGCCTCGGGCAATCCGACGGTGGAGACCAGCACGCGGCTCGCCGGGTGATGAAACAACTCCGGCGCCGTGAGCGCGGTCAGCACGGCGTACAGATTCTCTTCGTTATGAAACGGCTCGCCCATGCCCATGAACACCAGGTTGCGGACCGTGCGTCCTTCGGGGGCGAGCAACTGCTTGGCCTGCACCAGTTGGTCGAGGATCTCCGCGGCCGACAGATTCTGGGCGATCCCCATCTTGCCAGTCGCGCAAAAGTCGCACGCCGCGGCACAACCTACCTGGCTGGAGACGCACAGCGTGGTGCGGCCCGTGGCGATCCGCAACACAACGGACTCGATCAGCATACCGGCGGCAGTGCGGAACAGCAGCTTCGTGGCGCCGTCGAGCCCCGAATCACATCGCCGATCGAGAGTCAGAGCATGCAGGGCGACTCGCTCGGCAAACTCGTCGCGCCGCTCGGCAGGCACGCAGGCGAGCGCTTCGTCGTCGCCGAGCCCGCGCTTCAGCAGCAACGTGCGCACTTGCCGCACGGCCTGTGGATCAAGCCGCCAGGACTTGCGCAGGCCCTCGACGCCGGCGAGATCGAAGATATTCGTGGGGTGGCTCATGCGGTAGAACGTTCTTCACGCGATCGGCATTTTGCTGGCGGCCCCGGCGACCTCGCGGACGTAGCGAGGAACCATGTACCCGGGCAACCTGCGCTGCATGTCGTCGATGATCGCTCGGCCATGATCCTCGGGAACCTCAAAGTGCGCCGCCCCCGCCACGCGGTCGAGTTGATGCAAATAGTACGGCGTCACCCCCGCCGTGACGAGCCGCTCGCTCAGGTCGCACAGGGCGTCGACCGAGTCGTTGACGCCAGCCAGGAGCACCGATTGGTTCAACAGCACCACGCCCGCGCGTCGCAGCCGGTCCAACGCCGCGACCACCGCATCGTCGATCTCGTTGACGTGATTCGCATGAATCACCACCACCGGCGAAAGCCGGCCGCCCGCCAGCCACGCCAGCAGTTCATCGGTGACGCGAGCCGGGACCATGATTGGCAGCCGCGTATGCACCCGCAGGCGCGAGACGTGCGGAATCGCCGCGATTCGCTTGGTCAGCCGCGTCAACCGCGGGTCAACCAGCATCAGCGGATCGCCCCCGCTAAGGATCACTTCATGCAGCGTCACGTCGGCCGCAATCGCCGCGAGCGCCGGCTCCCATGCCGCGTCGGCATGCGGCGACTCTTCATAGGGAAAGTGGCGTCGAAAGCAGTACCGGCAATGGACCGCACAGGCCCCGGTTGTCACCAGCAAGGCCCGGCCGGAATATTTCTGGAGCAGTCCCGGCTGCTGCCGCGCGACTTCGTCGCCCACGGGATCGGCTCCAAACCCGGCCACCGGCTCCCCTTCGGCCGCCACGGGCAGCACCTGTCGCAACAGCGGATCGCGGGGGTCGCCCGGGGCGATCCGCGCCAGATACGCCGGCGGCACGAACACTGGGAACCCGGCCGCCGCGTCGCCTGCCCCGGCCGCCAAGCTCGCTGGCAGCCCCAGCCGGCGGCACAGTTCGCTGGGATCACGGACGGCCTCCCGCAGCTCCGCCTGCCACGACGCGCCGCGGAGAGCCGGCCCCGACAAAACGGGGTCATGGGGCGAGGCTTCGGGACCGACGATGGATTTCGCGGCGGCCTCGTTCCCCTCGCTTTGACCGGCGCGGACAAGTCGCTGCTGGGGCGTTAAAATACTGGATTCGGGCATTTCGGGCCTCGCCGGCCGGCGGCAAGGGCTCTGATTTCAATTCTGCCAACTGATCATCTCTGCCGAGCAGGCTCGTTCGTCCATTGAACCCTGCGGCGGGCAGATTTCCAAGCGACCGCACTTCACAACGTTCAGGAATCAGCGACGTGGGCACATACAACACCAGCGAATTCAAGAAGGGGCTGAAGATTCAGATCGACGGGGTCCCCTACCAAATGGTCGAAATGAACTTCCGCAAACCGGGCAAGGGAACGGCCCTGTACGAGTGCAAGCTCCGTAACTTGCTGCGAGGCACGGTCGTCGACCGCACCTACCGCGCGGGGCAGACCCTGGAGAGCGCCGACGTATCGGAGTTCACCGCGCAGTATCTGTACCGCAACGGCGAGAACTTCGTGTTCATGAATAACAACGATTACGAGCAGTACGAGCTGGCCGAGGAGCAGGTTGGCGACTGTGCGAAGTTTCTCAAGGAGAACATGGACTGCCAATTGATGGTGTTCAACAACCAGCCGATCGCCGTCACGCCCCCGAACCACGTGATTCTGCAGGTGACCTACTGCGAGCCCGGCGCCAAGGGCAACACGGCCACCAATGTGACCAAGCCGGTGACCCTGGAAACTGGTGCGGAAATCCTGGCCCCGGTGTTCATTAACCAGGGCGACTGGTTGCGGGTCGACACCCGCACCGGAGAATATATCGAACGGACCAAGGAACCCGACGCCTGAGCGAATAGCTCCTAGCTCGGCCTGCGCCCTGACATCGCATGCGGGGTGACGAACTCCGATCTACGCCTCGAACCGAAAGGCTCTGCCGTGTCGACTGAACTCCCGTTGCTTGCCGCATTGCCGGCAATCTGGATCACCCTTATCGTCATCGGCGGAGCGGTTTTGCTGCTGGCCATGTTCGGCGTCGGCATTTTCAACCGACTGGTCGTGCTGCGCAATCGACTGGAGAATGCGTTTTCACAGATCGAAGTGCAGCTCAAACGCCGCTACGACCTGATTCCCAATTTGGTCGAAACGGTCAAAGGTTACATGAAGCACGAGCGTGAAACGCTCGAAGCGGTGATCTCGGCGCGCAACCAGGCCGTGGGGGCTATGCAGGGCGCGGCCGCCAATCCGGGCGATCCGGCCGCGATGAAGGCGCTCGCCGAATCGGAGAAGGGCCTGTCGGGCGTGCTGGGGCGGCTGTTTGCCCTGTCGGAAGCCTACCCCGACCTGAAGGCCAACCAAAACATGGCCCAGTTGACCGAGGAGCTGACGGCCACGGAGAACAAGGTCTCCTTCGCCCGCCAGGCGTACAACGACGCGGTCACGGCCTATAACACGTACCGCCAGTCGTTTCCGCCGGTCGTCTTCGCGGGGATGTTCGGTCATGGTCAGGACGCTGAGTTGCTGGAGTTCGACCGCGAGCAGATCAGCGAAGCACCGAAGGTAAGCTTCTGACCAGTGGGGAGGACGGAATGGGGAAGGCGAGGGCCATTCCTTCCGCCTTCCCCCTTTGAACCAGCGATTGATTCTGCAATTCAGGCACGTCAACCCGCCACGCGCGCCCCATGGCCACTGACTTCTACGAACGCCAGGACGCGGCGCGGCGGTCGACGTCGTGGCTGATCGGCATGTTCGCGTTGGGGGTGATTTGCGTCGTTGCCGGCACGATGGCCGTCGCCTGGATCGTGATGGGCGGGCTGGAGGAGTACGGATATGTCCGCGACGGGCGGTTTATGGAAGACGGGCCCGGCCCTGACTTCTTCGGACTCTCGCAAGACGACCTGCTGGCGATCCTCGCCACCGGCGGCGGCACGCTGCTGCTGATCGGCGGAGGCAGCGCGTACAAGGTCGCGCAACTCAGCGGCGGCGGATCGGTGGTGGCCGAAGGACTGGGCGGAAAGCGTGTTTATCCCAACACGACCGATTTCGTCGAAAAGCGGCTCCTGAACGTCGTCGAGGAAATGGCCCTGGCGTCCGGAGTGCCGGTCCCCCCCGTATTCCTGTTGGACGGCGAGCAGGGCATCAACGCGTTTGCCGCCGGGTATTCGCCCAGCGACGCCGTCGTTGCCGTCACCCGCGGCACGGCCGAGCAACTCACTCGCGAGGAATTGCAGGGCGTGGTGGCCCACGAGTTCAGCCACATTCTCAACGGCGACATGCGGCTGAACATCCGCCTGATCGGCATTCTGCACGGCCTGTTGCTGCTGGGACTGATTGGGCGAATCATGCTGCGGTTCGGCGGCAGCGGCGGCCGATCGCGTTCCAGCCGCGACAATAGCGGTGCGGCGATTGTCGTGATTGGGCTGGCGTTGTTCGTGCTGGGCTACATCGGCACCCTGATCGGCAGCCTGATCAAGGCGGCCGTTTCGCGGCAACGCGAGTATCTAGCGGATGCGTCAGCCGTGCAGTTCACGCGCAACCCCGGCGGTTTGGCCGGGGCGCTGAAGAAGATCGGCGCCTTCGTCGTCGGTTCGAAGGTGAAGGCCCCCAAGGCCGCCGAGGCGAGCCACATGTTCTTCTCGCAGGGCGTGTGGGAAGGGTTCACGGGCCTGACCGCCACGCACCCGCCGCTGGAAAAGCGAATCCTGGCCCTGGAGCCGAACTGGAACGGCAAGTATCCCGCCATGCCGAAGCAGCCTGCGGGCGTTACCGAGATCTCCCGCGCTGGCGTCGCGGGGCTGGCCGGCGGCGGTGAGGGCGTGCCCGTGGAGGTCGTGTCGCGCGCGGCGGATCAAGTGGGCGAGCCCCAAGACATGCACCGCCAGTACGTCGCTCAACTGGTGCAGTCCATTCCGCCGACCGTTGTCGACAACGCCCACGATCCCTACGGCGCTCGTGCCGTGTTGTACGGTTTGCTGATCGATTCCGACCCCGCGGTGCGCGAGCAGCAACTGGCCGAGTTGGCCCGCCGTGCCGCTCCGGACGTCTACGAACTCACGCTGAAGCTGCTGCCCTATCTCGATTTGCTGGACGTACGGACTCGGTTGCCGCTGGTCGACATGTCGCTGCCGGCGTTGCGGGCCATGTCGCCGTCGCAGTATCGGACGTTCAACGATTGTTTTCGCGAACTGGTCCGCGCCGACAACCGCCTGGGGCTGTTCGAGTGGATGTTGTACCGCGTGCTGACCCGGCACTTGCGACCGCAGTTCGAGAAGACCGCGGCCCCCCGCGTCGCCTACTACGGCCTGCAGCGGTTGGCCCGCGAGTGCTCGGTGCTGCTCTCGACGCTCGCCTACGCCGACAACCGCCGCGAGGAGGCCCCCGCCGCCGTGGCCCGCGGGGCCCAGCGGCTCGGAGGCATCGGCGTCGAGTTGCTGCCGGCCGAGGCGTGCGGCCTCGACCCACTGCGGCAAGCGCTAAAGAGGCTCTCGCAGGTCGCCCCCAAACAGCGCCGCGCCGTGGTGGACGCCTGCGCCGCGACGATCTGCGCCGACCGCGAAGTGACCGTCGCCGAGGCGGAACTGCTGCGCGGCGTGTGTGATATGCTGGAATGCCCCATGCCCCCGCTGCTGCCGGGGCAACAGGTCGCAGCGTAGAGCGCCCGCGATGGGATGGCGTCGCCTCAAGGAATCTCGGGATTCTCCGGCACAAAAAAAGCCCGCGGCGGGAAACCCGCCGCGGGCAATGTCGTCTCCAGGAAGCCGGAAATCCGGCTCGATCAACGGTTGTCTAACCACGCGAACGGCGGGTGACAGCCAGCGTCGCCGACATGGCCAACAGGCCCAGGACGATGCTGGAGGGCTCCGGCACGTTGAACTGGAATTCGGAGATCTGCATCGAGTTGGCGCCAGATTCGTCCCGCACGGTCGGGAAGAGCACCCGGTACGAGGTGTACGCATCGCTGTTGGCGAACGTGACCAGCGGACCATTGACCTGACGGTCAGTTGGCAGGTCAATCGAACCGCTGGCGATCAGGTACCACACTTCGCCGCCGTTGCTGCGACTGTTGTCGCCGCTGACGATCGCGTCGTTCGTCCCGTAAATCTCGTACGAGCTGGGATCGCGCTCCGGAGAATCGTTGGCGGTCGCGATCAGAAAGTTCGTCACCACGCTCGGGCCGGCAGCCGGAGTGACGATGAAACCGGAGTTCTCTTCGCCAAAGTTGAGGTACTTCGTGCCGACATCGCCGTCGAACAGTTTGTCGGGGGACTCGTTGCCCGGATACCGGCTGTTCGGGGCCACGTGGACCGCCAAGGTCGGATCGCCGGCATTGAGCAGATCAACGTCGACAAGGCTGTCAGCGGGCGAATCGCCAAACAATTCGACTTCCGCGATCTGGAACAGGTTCGAATTCTTCACTGTCGGAAAGATGAATTTATACGACGTGTACGCGTCCGTGTTGGCGAAGGGAAGCAGCGCGTCCTGCGTGTTACGCGTGGCCGGCAATGCCAGCGAGCCAGAGCTGAGCAGCGACCAGTTCTCAGCGAGCCCGGTGCTATTGTCGACGCTGGTGATCGCGTCGTTGGTGCCGTAGATCGCGTAGGACGAGGGGTCGCGGCCCTCGGCGTCATTGGCCGTGGTCAGACGGAAGCCGTCCGCGACAGAGGGACCAGAAAGATTCGGAGTGACGATGAAGCCGGTGCCAGCGCCGGCAAAGTTCAGATATTTGGCCAGAGTGCCATCGACCGCAAAACCAGGGGCCTCGCCCGCGGGATAAGAACTGCTCGATCCAGGCGGATCGAGATCGACCGCGAGCACCGCGTCGCCGGGGCCAAGCAACCCCGCCTGCGCAGCGCTACCTACAGCAAGCAGCGCGCTGGCTGCGAGGCCGCAGAGTAATTTCCGCTTCATTAGACTTCTCCCAGATGTAAATCGTGGTCCCGCCAGCCCCGTCGGTGGTCGGGGCTAGCCTCGTGGAAACAGCGGAATTGTCGTTGGGGGACGAGACCGTACGGGTGCACGGCAGCATAGGACGCACAATCCCTACACCTGAACTCTAGTCACCCTGCGGGTATCCCTCAAGCAGTTTTGATGGGTTTTCCACGCCAGTCGCAGTCCTGCAGAATAACGGCGTTACCCGCCGTTTTGACGCATTGCCCGCCAGACGCCGGCTCGTCCTTCGCAGCCCCCGGCTCGCATCTTCGGAGCCCAGTTTGTGTGGCCGCAGGGGGCTTGGTCAGGTATATACTTGAGAGGGATGTCGTGGCTTCGGGGCCCGACTGAGAATCTCTGCGAACGCTGTATACCGGCGTGGATTTGCCGTTTCCGCCTGCCAGGCGCCAGTCGGCATGCACGCAGGGCTCGTTCTGGGCCCCCCACCGGCGGGGCCGCCCACCGCTCGTGACCAAGGTTCGGAGTCGCTCCAATTCGCGAAATACTGGCCATCGCCGTGCTTGTGCACGCCCTGTTTGGGTGTTGCAGTGGTGCTGCGCACTGCGGCCAGACGTCAGTTGAATCCTGTCCGCCCCTGGCCTGCAGCCACTCGCACGAGTTGGAAACCGTGGGCGCCACGAGGTCGGAGTACGCCGCGACCCGCGCGGCTTCTCCCGCTTGGCGAGTGTCCTGCAATCACGAGGATTCTCGCCACTGTCACTGCAACCACATGCGGTGCCAGTGGGTTGAGCCAGAGTGTCGCTTTAGCACCGAGGATGTCGGGGGCGTGTCCGGCGACTGGGCAATCCAGCGGCTGGCAGTCGAGCGACCGTCAGAGCCTCGCCCTTGCTCGACGCCCTGGCGGCCATTGCTGGCGAGCATTTTTGCGCTTCCGGTGCGCGCTCATCTCGCGAAAAGCGTTCTGCTGATCTGAGCGTCTTTGCAGCGCCGGCCTCTCTGCCGACGCCATGCGATTGGCCCTGGCGTCCTCTCGAAGCCGGGACCGCTTCAGTTCCACATGACGGAACCATTCCACCGCCCGCACAGCGGGCCACGACGAGGGTATCTCGCTATGCCTGCATACGTTCATCCCACGCGACTGCCACTGGGTCTTGCGCTCGCTCTGCTCGCATCGAGCGGATTCGCGGCGGCCGGCAATGTCCACGCCGCCGAGGCTCCAGCGAGACGGAGCGTCGCTGGAGCACCGCCGGTTGCCGCTTCGGACGCCGACCACGAGGGCCACGATCACGAGCATGACGACGATGACGAAGCCCACGAAGATCATCCCGACGCCGCAAGCGAGCATGCCGAAGGCGCAGGCGACGACGATCACTCAGGCGAGGGCCACGCCCACGAGGATCATGACGAACACCAGCACGTCGAAGATGCTCATGACGAACACGACCATGGGGACGCGACGGACGACGCACACCAGCACGCTCCGGGAACGGTCATCGAACTCAGCGCGCGCGGACTGAAGAATATCGGTTACGAACCACTCACGATCAAGCTATCGGACTACCAGCGCAGCCTGACGTTGCCCGCCATGGTGGTCGAGCGCCCCGGACGATCTCAACTGCACATCAGAGCGCCGTTGACGGGCACGGTCACGAATATCTACTCAGTCACAGGCGAAGCAGTCGAACCGGGCGATCCCTTGTTCGATCTGCGGCTGACCCATGAAGAACTTGTCACGGCCCAACGTGAATTCCTCACGACCATCGCCAAGCTGGAAGTTCTCCAGCGAGAACTCAACCGTCTGGAAGGACTTGGCGAGGGAGTCGTTGCCGGCAAACGGTTGCTCGACCTGCAGTATGAGCAGCAGGAATTGGGGGTCGCCCTCTCGGCGGCCAGACAAGCCATGTTGCTTCACGGGTTGACCGACACGCAAGTCGACCAGATCCGCACTTCTCGCCAACTTCTCCAGTCGGTCACGGTCAGGGCGCCCGATCCCGATGAGACTGGCGGCGGGGCCCACGGCTGCCATCTGTTTGTCATTCAGCAGTTGTCGGTGGCCACCGGCGCTCACGTGCAAATTGGCGACGAGTTGTTGGTGCTGGCCGACCACTGTCGGCTGTATATCGAGGCCTTGGCGTTCGAGGACGACGCCGAGGAGATTCGCTGCGCTTGCGAGAACGAGCGGGCCGTGACCGCGCAACCGTTGCGAAGTTCCGCTGCTCCTGCCACCGGCCTGCAGGTCGAGTATGTCGCCGGCCAGATCGACCCGGTGTCCCGCGCGTTCAAGGTGTACGTGCTGTTACCCAACCGAGTCGTGCTCGACCGAACCAGCGAACTGGGCAAGCGGTTTGTCGAGTGGGCGTACAAGCCGGGGCAGCGCATGCGGCTGAAGGCCCCCGTGGAGGTCTGGGAAAATCAACTGGTGTTGCCCCCCACCGCAGTCGTTGACGAGGGGGCGGAGGCGTACGTCTATCTGCGCCATGACGAGCATTTCGAGCGCACCCCGGTCCACGTGCTCTACCGTGACCAGTCGTCGGTCGTCATCGCTAACGACGGCGCCGTGACACCGGGCGACGTCATTGCCGGCCGCGGCGCCTACCAGATGCATCTGGCTCTGAAGAACCAATCCGGCGGCGGCGTGGATCCGCATGCGGGACACAACCACTAGTCGCCGGAAGGACTCCCGAAATGCTCAATGCGATTATTCGCTTTTCGCTGCAGAACCGGTTGTTGGTCGCGGCGCTGGCCACGTTTCTGCTGGTCTGCGGGGCGTGGCAGGCGGTCGAGTTGCCGATTGACGTGTTCCCCGATCTGAACCGCCCGCGCGTGGTCGTCATGGCCGAAGCGCCGGGCATGGCGCCCGAGGAGGTCGAGTCGCTGGTCACCTTCCCGCTGGAGACGGTGCTCAACGGCGCGACCGGCGTGCAGGCGGTCCGCACCTCCTCGGGCGTCGGGCTGTCGATCATGATGGTCGAGTTCGACTGGGGCAGCGATATCTACAACGATCGGCAAATCGTCGCCGAACGAATGTCGCTGGCGGCCGACTCGCTCCCTGCCGACGTGCGACCGCAGCTCATGCCGATCTCGTCGATCATGGGCCAGATCATGATCGTCGGACTCGCGTCGGAGGGCGAGACGTCGCCGCTGCAGCTACGCACCCTGGCCGACTGGGTTGTCCGGCAGCGTCTGCTAACGATCCCCGGCGTCTCGCAGGTGATCGTTATGGGCGGCGATCGCAAGCAGTTTCAGGTGCTCGTTGACCCGGATCTGCTGCTTCAATACGGCGTGACGCTGGGCGAAGTGAAGCAAGCCCTGCAGGCAAGCAACCAGAATACTGCGGGCGGATATCTCGACGAGCAGGGCCCCAACGAGTTCCTGGTGCGATCGCTGGGCCGCGTGACCACCGTTGAGCAGATCGGCGACATCGTCGTGAAGCAGCGCGATCGGCAGTCGATCACCTTGTCGCAAGTCGCGCAAATTGTCGAAGGCGCCCAAGTCAAACGGGGCGATAGCGCCGCATTCGTCCGCGACGACCAAGGAGCCATGAGGGGCGGACCGGCAGTCGCGCTGACGGTGCTCAAACAGCCGCAGGCCGACACCCGGGCCGTAACTCAACAAGTTTCGGCCGCTCTGCGCGAACTCTCCGAAGCGCTGCCGCCCGACGTGCATTTCATGCCGGAACTTTACCAGCAACGGACTTTCATCGACTTGGCGATTGAAAACGTCGTCACCGCGCTGCGCGACGGCGCCGTTTTGGTCGTCATCGTGCTGGTGCTGTTTTTGATGAACGTGCGGACCACGCTGATCACGCTCACCGCGATCCCCTTATCCGTGGCGGCCACCGCGCTGGTATTTGCCGGATTTGGTCTGTCGGTCAACACAATGACCCTGGGCGGATTGGCCGTGGCGATCGGCGAACTGGTCGACGACGCCATCGTGGACGTGGAAAACATCTTCCGCCGCTTGCGCGAGAACCGCCACAGCGCTCAGCCCAAGAACCCGCTGCTGGTCGTGTTTCAGGCCAGCGTCGAAATCCGCAACTCGATCGTCTACGGCACGCTGATCGTCGTGCTGGTGTTCGTGCCGCTGTTCGCCCTCGCCGGCATGGAAGGGCAATTGTTTCGCCCGCTGGGGGTGGCGTACATCGTTTCGCTGTTGTGCTCGCTGTTGGTCTCGCTCACCGTGACGCCCGTCATGGGGTACTGGCTGTTGAGCAATGTTCGCGGCGAGCAAATCGAGGAGCGCGACGGACTCTTGCTGCGGGGATTGAAGGCCGTGGCCGACCGGGTCATCCGGGTAAGCCTGAGCACGTCGTGGCTCGTGCTGGCCGTGGCGGCGACGGCCGTCGCAGTCTCCGGGTGGGGGATGCTGCAGTTGGAACGCGACTTTTTGCCGCCGTTTAACGAGGGCGCCGTGCAGATCAACGTGCTGCTGCCGCCGGGAGCCTCGCTGGCCACGTCCAACGACATCGCCCGCCGCGTCGAAACGCGATTGAGCGAGTTGGACGACATCGCCGCGTTCGTCCGTCGCACCGGGCGGGCCGAACTCGACGAACATGCCGAGGGCGTCAACGTCACGGAGTTCATCGCCACAATCTCGCCGGAATCGGACCGATCGCGCGAGGAAGTGATCCACGAGATCGACGAAGCGCTGGCCGACATCCCCGGCATCGTGACGGCCGTCGAACAACCGTTGGCGCATCTGATCTCGCACATGCTGTCCGGCGTGAAGGCGCAAGTCGCCATCAAGCTCTACGGCGACGATTTGGAGATCCTCCGTCGCGAAGCGAATCGCATGAAGCTGGCCATAGACGACGTACCCGGCGTGCGCGACTTGCAGGTCGAGCAACAAGTCGTGATTCCCCAGCTGCGGATCGAAGCCGATGGCGAGCAGCTCAAGCTGTTCGGATTGCGGCGGGACGACGTGAACGAATTGGTCAAGACGGCCCTGCAGGGCGAGGTCGTCTCGCAGGTGCTCGACGGTCAGCGTACGTTCGATTTGCTTCTTCGATTTGGCGAGGAGTTTCGCGAGAATCTCGAGGCGCTGCGTCGACTGCAAATCGATCTGCCTGGCGGCGGTCGCGCGAAGCTGGAAGACGTCGCCCGCATCTACCGATCCGTCGGCCCCAATACAATCCAGCGCGAACAGGTCCGTCGCCGCATCGTCGTGCAGTGCAACGTTACCGGGCGCGGGTTGGTGGACGTCGTCAACGACATCCAGCAGCGGCTGGAACCAATTCGTGCTGAGCTGCCGACCGGTTACTTCATCGATTACGGCGGTCAGTTCGAGAGCCAGCAGGTTGCCGCGCGGATGATCGGCATCCTATTGACGGTGTCGCTCGTCGCGGTGTTCTTGGTGCTGTACAAGATGTTCCACTCTGCCAACCTCGCCTTGCAGGTGATGGTCGCCCTGCCCATGGCGTTCATCGGCAGCGTGGCAGCGTTGTACGTGACGGGGCAGACGCTGACCATTGCCAGCATGGTGGGGTTCGTTTCGCTGTGCGGCATCGCCTCGCGCAATGGCATTCTGCTGCTGAATCACTACCTGCACCTGGTGCGTCATGAGGGCGAGTCGTGGACGCGCGACATGGTGGTGCGGGCCGGAAAGGAACGGCTGGCGCCGGTGCTGATGACGGCGCTCACCTCGGGCGTCGGCCTGGTCCCGCTGGCACTGGCCGCGGGCGAGCCGGGCAAGGAAATCCTGTATCCCGTGGCCACGGTAATTATCGGCGGTTTGATCAGTTGCACGGTGCTGGAGTTTCTTGTCAGACCCGCGCTGTTCTGGACAACAGGTTTGAAATCGGCTCAGCGCGTGGTCGCCGCAAGCGACGCGCGCGTCGCGCTGGTTGCACGCGAGGAGGATGAATGATCGCAAGCGAATAGCAGCCGCGCTGCACAGAAGCTTGGACTAGACCAATCCCCACCGTTTCCGCAGGAACCACTCCGTCGACAATCCGCCGACGAGGGCCAGGAACATCCACCACGTGTCCCACAGCGTGACGCGATTGACGATTTCTTCTTCGAACTCCTGCGACTTCGCCTGCAGCGATTCGATCAATGCGGGAAGTTCCTCCGGCGCCAGGCCCGCGCCGCCGGCGTCGGCGGTCAGATTGGCCAGCGACGCCAGCAGCGTTGGCTCGGCGGCGGGTTGATCGAGTTCGACGTCCTGATCAATCACCGCGAACCGCGCCGCCGCTTCGCCGATCGCGACGCCCTCGGCGTCGGCGGCCGCAACCTCGATGCGATAGTCGCCCGGCTCGGCCGTGGTTGCGAAGCTGCCGCCCCACTCGCCGCCGCGGCGGATGACGCGGACCTCCTCGCCCGTGCCGTCCGGCTTGACCACGTTGACCGTGAACTCGGCGCCTTCAATCGGCGCTTGGTCCTCGCCGGTGGCGCCCAGGGTGAAATCGACGCGGCTGCCCGGCTGGTAGCGGCGTTGGTCGAGCTTGACCCACACCCGCAGCCCTTCAGTTTCGTCCTTTTTGGCCAGCCACAGGATGAGCTGTCGCCAGAATCGCCGATGCACCTCGCCGGCGCCGCCCATCTGCCAATGCCAGGTCGAATCGACCGCCAGCGACGCCACGCGGCCGCCGCCCCAACCGCTGAGCACCAGCAACGGCAATCCGTCGCGATCATCGGTGGCGGCCACCAACGCCGTTTGGTCCTTCAGCCGCGCCCATTCGAATCGGTTGGCGCCGTCGAGTTCCGGCAGCTTCCGCCAGATGTCCATGGTCTCCTCGCCCGGCAATCGCAGGATGGGATGCACGGCGCCGCCGCGCTCGACGGGGATCATCCGCAGCGGCCCCTTCACGTGCATATCCTCGCGGGGCGGTTCGCCGAAGGCCTGGCGTTCGGCGGGTCCGATGTCGAACGGCAGCACGTCGTCCAACGGCGAGTTGCGAAATCCGCCGGGGCCAAAACTGTGAAACCCGCCTAACATGGCCAGCCCGGCGCCCTGGTTGACCTGATTGGCCATCTCTCGCCAACTGCGGGTGCTCAGTGCCGTGACATCGACATTGCCCAGCAGGTACACGTCGTACTTCTCGTCCCGCAGTCGCGGGCGGTAGTCGAGTTCCGGGTTGCGGTAGTTGATTAACTCATATTGCACGTCAAAGTCGGGCGAGGCCGCCAACGCCGCCCGCAGGAATCGCGGCTCGATCCCCGCGGCCGAGGCCCCGATCGTATCGCTGCCGACGAGATACAGAATGCTGACCCCGCCCTTGAGCACCGTGACAAACGTGCTCTGCGAGTTGTTTTTGGTGACCAATTCGCCCTCGGCCGCTTCGACCTGCATGGTCACCTTGTACTCGCCCGGCTCGGTCGGCACGTGCGTCAGCTTGATCGGGAAGCGGCGTTGCTGCGGGCGAACCTCAATTTCCGTGGTCGCGGCGGGCTCCATCTCGCCTTGCGAGTTCTCCCACAGCAGTTGCACCTTGAAGGTTTGGTTGGCGTAGCCTGAGGCGCTCACCACGGCTTCGACCGTGACCGGCGTGTCGACGAACACGGCGTCGCTGACCAACATGTCGCCCAGCCGCAGGTCGGCCTGGTCGCCCAACGACGGCTGCCCGTAGGCAAAGGTGTACAGCGGCACCCCGGCGGCCGCCATGCGTCCGGCGGGGATTTGCGGCGGCTGATCGCGGGGAGCAAACGCCCGCTGGGCGCCATCCGACAACAGCAGCACCGCCACCAACCGTTGCTGCGCCTCCTGGTCGAGCACGTCCGACAGGGCCGAGCCCATGGCGGTCTGGTTGCCCTCGGGCTCCGCAGGCAGGTCGAGTTGGCCCTCGTCCAGAGGCGACGGCTCCACGGCGTCCGCGAAGGTGTAGATCTTCACGTCCCACGTATCCGCCAACTCGACCAGTTGGTCCTGTACGTCTGCGAGCGACTCGCGCACCGAATTCCAGCGCGACGCGCCGGCCACGGCGTCTTCGACCTGCATACTGCGCGAGCGGTCGGCCAAGATCGCCAGCGTGCCGGGCAGTTTGCGTTTCACCGCGGTTTCCACCGCTGGACGCAACATGGCGACCAGCAACAGCAGCAGCGTGGCGGCGCGCAACGCGACCAGCGTCAGTCGCCGACCGCGGCTCGCCTTCTGCCGATCCGGCCCCACCGCCAAGAGCGGCGCAAGCGCCAACGCCGCCACTGCGATCAGCAGCCAGCCGCCGACGGGATCCAAGGACCAACGAGTCATTTCAAAGGGGGAAGGTGGAATGGGGAAGGCGAAACAAAGTCTAGCGAAGTGGTTCGAGGCGGGGCCGGCAAGTCATACGCTTGGCGGTCGCGGCTACGCGACCCTCTGCATCAAGTGAAACGGCGAAGTCAGAGTTTGGGGTCGCCCTACGTAACCAGCTCTGCATCAATCCTTCCCCATTCCCCCTTCCGCCTTCCCCTTAGATCATCATTCGCGACGGTAAAATCGATTGGCCAGCAGGTGCTCGGCGCCCCAGACGACGGCGACCAACCCGATCGCCCAGGAGTACAGCTCGCGTCCGGTGGCGGCCGCTTCGACAAGTTCGGCCGCCGCTACGCCGGTCGCCGCGAATTGAAACTGTGCTGCCGGCAACGCCGCCGACAGGTCAGCCGGATCACGCCGCGCGAGATTGCTGTATTCGCCGGGTATGTTCACGCTGAATCCGCGATCGAGCTGCGCGGAGCCGCTGGTCACGCGGTAGTTTCCCGGATCGTCGGTCACGCTGATTGACAGCGCGGCGTCGCTCACCGCGGCCGTGCGCCGCAGTCCTTGCCCGTCCGGCAACCGCAACACGTAGTTCGTCACGCGCTGATCGAGTGCCAGCGGGATCGTCGCGGTATCGCCGGCCAAGTAGTCGAGCTGCGTCTCGGCGTCGCGCGCCAGATAGCCGGTCAGCTCATCGCAGATCAGCACGTACGGCCATGCGTGCCGCGCCCATTCATTCCAGGGTTCGCGCCCACGGGGGCTGGGCGGCTCGCCGAGCGGCGTCACGCCGACGAGCAACCGCCCCTGCCCTGCCGCCCGCTGCAGGATCGCCGGCTCGCCATTGGCAAACGCCGCAACCACGTGCGAGTCCGAGCTCAACTCCTCGAACTGCCAATACCGAAAGGTCGCGCACAACGACCAGGGAATCGATTCGGCAAACTCGGCCATTCCCGCCAACGCCGGGTGATCCAACCGCCGGGGGCGCAGATAGGTCGCGTCGCGCGAAATGCGTCTTAGCCGCCCCGGCAGCAGTTTCTGCGGGCCGGCCTCGTTGAACGGGGCACTGCTGGCGTTGTGCCCCAAGAACACGCCAACCCCCCCGCCTTGCTGCAGGTACGTGTCCAGGGCATCCCACGCCGCCGGCGGCAAACTCGGCGGGTCGAGGAGTAAAACGGCCTGATAGTCCTCCAATGGCGCACTGCGCAGCGTGGCAGCCGTGACCGTTTCGCATTCAAACCGTTGACCCTCGCCACCCAACAGCGAAGGGCTGATGGCCTCGCGCACCAGCGTGGCGTCGGTCGGCGCGTCGGCGGCCAGCAGGACTCGCGCCGCGGGACGCACATCAACAGTGAAAAAACGTTGGTTGTCGATCGTCAGCGCATCGGGCGACGACAATTGTACGACGCCCTGGTGGACTCCCAACGGCAGGTCATCCAGCGTGAACTCCACTTCGCCGGTCCGCGTCGCGTCGCCGCCGGCGAGCTCGACGATCTGCTGGTTGCGTTTGATCAACTCGCCGCTCTCGTCGGCCAGCAGCAACTCGACCAATGGCGGCTCGCCCGGCCCGGTCATCGAGACCGGCGCGGAGATCCGCAGCGGCTCGCCCGTTCGCAGCACCGTGGCGGAAAGGACCGCCTCGCCCAGCGCGGTGTTCGCGTCGGCGTCGTCGCCCACGTCCACCAGTGCCAGCTGCACCTCCGGCGCCTCTTCCAGCGCCGCGGCAATCCTGGTGATCGCCTCATTTGAGAGCGCCGCTCCCGACAAATCGGAGAACACAAACACTTGCCCCCGCCGATTTTCCTGTTGGGCCGCCAACTCAATCGCGTCGACCACGGCAGTCGCCAGTTCGCGGGCGTCGGCAACGGAGGACAAGTTCTCGACCCGCGCGACCGCCGAACTCACGTCGAGCGCAAATCGCGGCGATCCGGCCGTCAGATCAAGCACGGTGGCCTGGGCGTCGCCGGGCAGCTGCTGCAGCACGCCCGTGGCCGCCGCCACCGCCGCGTCCAGTCGGCTTTGGCCGCTGGCGACGTATTGCATCCGCGGTGAATTGTCGATGACCAATGCCGCGGCGATTGGCGCCCCCGCCTTGCCGCGCGCTTCGGGCGGCCGCCACGTCGGTCGAGCCAGCGCCAACGCCAACAGTACGATCAACCCGCACCGCAGCGCCAGCAGCAGCCAGTGCCGCAAGCGCATCCGCCGGCGGTTCGAATCGCGACGCTGCTGCACGAATCGCAACGCGGGAAACTCCAACTCCCGCGGCCGCTGGCGCATCACCAAATGCAGCACAATCGGGACGGCCACCGCAAGGGCGCCGAGGGTCAAAGCTGGCGTGAGAAATCCCATGAATCATTCAGCGGTTTACGACGGACTCACCACAGAGGGCACGGAGAGCACAGAGTGAGTCTCACCACGGATTTCACGGATTGCTCGGAGCATTGTGCGACAGGAATGACGTGCCAACGCCGAGTTCACCGGATGTTTCCCCCACCTCCCAACACGACTCATTTCTCGTGTGACTTTTGTGCCTTCTGTGGCCAATCTTATCCGCGAAATCTGTGTCATCCGAGTCAGATTACTTCTTCTGCCGTCTCAGCGCCCTCTGTGCCTCCGTGGTTCATCAATCACCCCAGCGACCGCCGATTCACCAAATACTCCATCAGGGCCCGGTCAAATTGCATTGACGTATCCAGCGGGACATAGTCGATGCCGCTTTGCCGGCACTCGCGGGCGAAGTGGTCGCGGAATTCGTTGATTTCTTGCAGATAGTCCGCCCGATAGCCGTCGGCGTCGACTTGCAGGCGATCGCCCGTTTCGGGGTCGCGCAGTTCGACCAAGCCCTCAAACGGAAACTGCGTCTCGGCGGCGTCGAGGATGTGAAACACGATCACGTCGTGGCCGCCGTGCCGCAGGCGGCGCATGGCCGAGAGCGTCGGCTCGGGATCGGCCAGCAAATCGCTGAACAGCATGACCAGGCTGCTGTGTTTGAGCATCGCCGCCAACTGCGTCAGGCTGTGGGCCACGTCGGTCTTGTCGTGCGGTTCCAGCTTCGCCAGCAGCGACAGGATGTTGCCGATCTGCCGACGGTTGCTCCGCGGCGCCAGGCTGTCGACAATCCGCTCGCCAAACGTGACCAAACCCACGGGATCCTTTTGCAGCACCATCAGGTAGCACAGCGCCGCGGCCAGGCAGGTCGCGTACTCGAACTTGGTCAGCTCCTGTTCGTAGCTGTAGGCCATCGAGGCGGACAGGTCCATCGCCAGATAGCCGGTGATGTTCGTCTCGGCCTCGAATTTCTTGACGTAGTACCGATCGGTCTTGGCGTAGGCGAGCCAATCGATGTCCTTAGGGTCGTCGCCGGTCGTGTATTTGCGATGCTCGCTGAACTCGACGGAAAACCCATGAAACGGACTGGCGTGCAGACCCTGCAGGAACCCCTTCACAATGAACTGAGCGCGCAAGTCCAGCCGCGAGATCTGGCGGATGACTTCGGGCTTCAGGTATTTTTCGACGGTGGCCATTGGAGCCGGTAGTGGGTAGGGGGTAGTCGGTAGTGCCTGAACCAGACCGCCAGCATGCCTATCGCTAGTCCTGCGCTTCGAGCGATTTCGCGAGGCCGCGAAGCATGCGGCCGACTTCGTCAGCTAGATCCAGGCTGATTTTCGCGTTCTCATTCGATGCATACCTCAACCGGATCGCTAGTTCGAGTTGAGTCTCCACCTCGCGAAGCGACCCCATCGCAATGTTGAGAAAGCGTCGAAAATCCTGTTTCGACGAGCGTCCTTCGCCTTCGGCGACGTTCGAGGGTATTGAAACCACGGCGCGACGAATCTGATTTGTCAAAGCAAATCGCTCATCGGGAGGAAAACCAGCACTGAGTGCGTAAATTTCTTCGGCCAGTTTCATGGCCTTCTGCCAGACCACCAGATCGCGACAGTTTCGCACCGCCATGACGTCCCCACACTCATCGACTACCGACAACCGCCTACCCACTACCGACTCTTACCTACCCCCCATACTTCGGAATCTCCGGCGTCGCGATCTCTTCCAGTAGGCGATTGATCACGTCCTCGTTGGTCACGCCCTCGGCTTGTGCTTGGAAGTTCGTGCTGATGCGGTGCCGCAGCACGGGGATGGCTATCCGCTGCACGTCTTCCACGGCCACGCTGAAGCGGCCGTCCATCGCGGCGAGCGCCTTGCCGCCGTGAATGAGGAACTGTCCCGCACGGGGACCCGCGCCCCAGTCGACCCACTCCTGGATGAACTTGGGGGCCGACACGTCCTTGGGCCGCGTCGCGCGGACGATCGCGGCGACGTACTTGACGATGTACTCGCTGACCGCGACCGAACCGACCAACTTCTGCAGATTCAGGATCGCGCGCGCCGACAGGATCTTGCGGATCTCCGGCTTCTCTTGCCGGGTGGTCGAGGCGAGGATCTTTTCCTCTTCCTCGGCACTGGGGTAGTCGACCTTGATGTTGAACATGAACCGGTCGAGTTGCGCTTCGGGCAGCGGGTAGGTGCCTTCCTGCTCGATCGGGTTCTGCGTGGCGATGGTGAAAAACGGCTCGGGCAGCTTGAACGTGGTTTGCCCCACGCTCACTTCGCGCTCCTGCATGGCCTGCAGCAGCGCGGCCTGCGTTTTGGGCGGCGTGCGGTTGATCTCGTCGGCCAACAGGATGTTGGTGAACACGGGGCCTTCGACAAACCGAAAGCTGCGCCGGCCGTGCTCGTCTTCGTCCAGCACGTTGGTGCCGGTGATGTCCGAAGGCATCAGGTCGGGGGTGAATTGGATGCGTTTGAAGCCCAAGTCGAGAATCTGCGCCAGCGTGCTGACCATCAGCGTCTTGGCCAGGCCCGGCACGCCCTCCAGCAAACAGTGTCCCCGGGTGAAAATCGCGGCGAAGATTTGCTGGATCACCTCGTTCTGCCCGATGATGATCTTCTGCAATTCCTGCTGCATGACGCCGCGAGTTTGGCGAAACTCCTGCAGAATGTCGCCCAGGGACCGGCCGGTGGAAGTGGACAAGACGACGCCTCGTGCAAAGGATGGTAGTTGGGGCAAGCTGGGCCGGCAAAACCGGGCCGGCGCCGGCGCCGACCGCGAACTCGCGGCAGCCGGGCGGCTACCGGATTCTATAACTGCCCTAGAATGCGGACAATGCGGCGAATCGACCGCGCGGGCGGCCTCGCCGGCCTCTCGCGCCGGCCGACGCCACGAGTCCAACCTTCTCAAACAACCAACAAGCAGAGCCGCATGATGCGAACTCGCGCAACGACAGGCCGCTGGGGCGTCACGCTCATCGTCTTGGCCAGCATGGTCGCGACGCCCGCGGCGGCGGTCGCGCAACGGGGCCGGCAGGAGCCCGTTACCGCTGAGGCCGTCCGGCGCGCAATCGAGCAAGGCGCCAAGTATCTGCTCAGCGAACAGTCGCCCAAAGGCGAATGGGGCGGCAGCCTCGACTATCCCGGCGGCGTCACCGCGCTGGTCACTCTGGCGCTGCTCAATGCAGGAGTGCCGGTCGAGGACCCGCAGATGCAAAAGGCGCTCGCCCAGGTGCGTGAGATCGGGCTGCGCAAAACATACACCGTAGCCCTGCAGACGATGGTCCTGGCCGAAGCGAATCTGGGCCGCGACCTGGCGCTGATCCAGCGGAACGTCGACTGGCTGGAAACCACGCAGATCAAACAGGGCGACCGCGCCGGCGGGTGGTCCTACCCCGGCAGCGTGGGGGGCGACAACAGCAACTCGCAATTCGCGGTGCTCGCGTTGTACGAGGCGGAGCGCGCGGGGGCGCGCGTCAACAAGCAAACGTGGGAAATGGCGGAGCAGTACTGGCGCGACTGCCAATTGCCCGACGGCTCGTGGGCGTATCAACCCGATTGGGTCGAACACGGCACGGCTAGCATGACCTGCGCAGGCGTGGGGGCGATGATTATCTGCACGGGGCAACTGGGCGACGGAGCGGCCAACGTGGTCGACGGCCGCGTGAACTGTTGTCTGCCCGCCAAAGACATGTCGTGGCTCACGCGCGCCGAAAAATGGATGGGCCGCAACTTCTCGGTCCAGCGCAACCCCGGCAGCCAAAACTGGCATTTCTACTATCTCTACGGGCTGGAGCGTTTTGGCCGTCTGACCGCACGGCGGTTCATTGGCGACCACGATTGGTATCGCGAGGGCGCCGAGTTTCTACTCAGCCGCCAGGACCCGTTCAGCCACAACTGGACGAGCGGTTCGGCGATCGAGAACAACCCCAACATCGCCACGTCGTTCGCGCTCTTGTTTCTGAGCAAGGGTCGCTGGCCGGTATTGATGGGCAAACTGCAATACGGCCCGGGAAACGACTGGGACAATCACCCCGCGGGAGTCGGCAACCTGACCGGCTACACCGAAAAGGCGTGGGGCATGAAACTCACGTGGCAGGTGCTCGACGGCGAGCAGGCCGAAGCGGAAGACTTGCTGCAAACGCCCGTGCTGTTTATCAGCGGCAGCCAGCCGCCTGCGCTCGACGGGATGGCGACCAAGGTGCGCGACTACCTGGACCGCGGCGGTTTCTTGTTTGCCGAAGCGACCTGCGCCGGCGGGGCCGATTTCGATCGCGGCTTTCGCCAGTTCATCGAGCAAGTCTTCCCCGAGCCGGAGTACAAGCTGCGCCGCGCCGGCCCGGAGCATCCGATTTGGAAGATCGACCAGATCGTGCGACCCGACTCGCCCTACGCCACGCGACTGTGGACGGTCGAGTATGGCTGCCGTACTTGCGCCGTGTTCAGCGAGGTGGACCTGTCGTGCTACTGGGAGTTGTACGGTCGCGGCCGGCTGGCCGATTTGCCCGAGATCCCCCGCCAGAGGGTCGAGGACGCCATGGCCATTGGCCTGAACGTGTTGGCCTACGCGACCAATCGCGAACCCAAAGGCAAGGAAGAATCGTTCGACCTGGCCAAACTGGCCGACGCCGATCTGATGGGCGGCCGCGACGTGATTCGCGTCGCCAAACTGATGCACGGCGGCGGCTGCAACGACGCCCCCGGTGCGCTGCCCAACTTGCTGCGTTCAGCCGGCCAGGGCGAGTTGAAGCTGAGCATCAGCGCCGAGCAGTACGAACTGCGGCCGACAGACCCGGGTCTGTTGCGGTTCCACATGGCGTTCATGCACGGGCGACACGATTTTCGCTTCACCCCGCAAGAGCGTGAAGCGCTCGCCGAGTTTCTCAAGAACGGCGGCACGCTGCTGGCCGACTCGATATGTGCGAGCAAGGAGTTCGCCGCGGCGTTTCGCCGCGAGATCGCTTTGATCTTGCCCGACAACAAACTGCAACGGATCCCGGCGAGTCACCCCCTGTTCAGCCGCAACACGGGCGGCTTCGACATTCGTCAGGTCAGTCGTCGCGAGCCGGCCGTCAACGTACCGGGGCAACCGCTCCGTAGTCGCGTGGAACAGGTCGAACCGGAGATCGAGGGCGTGGAGATCGATGGTCGGCTGGCGGTGATCTTCTCGCCGTATGACATCAGTTGTGCGCTGGAACAGCACGAGGCGCTGGGCTGCCGCGGCTACACGCAGCAAGATGCGGCGCGAATCGGCCTGAACGCGCTGATGTACGCGCTGAACTACGATCCGAGTTGGTCCGCAGCCGCGCCGTGACCCGCCGCGTCGCCCGCGGCGACCCACTCGCTGCAAACTGCCGGAAAACCGCCGCAATGGACGCCATATCTGCGTGGCGGCCTCTGCGACTGCGGCTACAATCAGTTGGTTGCGGCTGGACCGTGCGATTAGCGCAATCGCTTTGCCCCGACCGCATCCTCATCTGTTTCTCTTCGCGCCGCTGTTCACCTTTTCGATTTGGCTTGCTTTCCATGCCTGCTCGATTCGCGCTTCGTCGCTCCGCGTTCACGCTCGTTGAGTTGTTGGTCGTGATCGCCATCATCGGCGTGCTGGTGGCCCTGCTGCTACCAGCCGTGCAGGCCGCCCGCGAGGCCGCCCGCCGGACGCAATGCTCCAACAACCTCAAGCAGATCGCCTTGGCCGTGCTGAACTACGAACAGCAACAGGGACATTTTCCCGCCGGCAGCACGTCGCGAACCACGGATATCGGCGGGCCTTACGTGAGCACGTGGACCGTGGATATTCTGCCGCACATCGAGCGGCCCGACGTGTACGCGTTGTGGGACAAGTCCGTCGGGTTCTCCCACGCCAACAACCAACAGTTGCGCGAGACGATCATCCCCGCGTACCAATGCCCCAGTGACATTGATCTGCAAGTGCTGGAAACGCCCGAATCCGGCCCGGGCAGCGTCACGATGAGCACTGGTGGCGGCGGACGACGGGGCGGCTCGTCCACGCTCATGCTCTGGGCGCCCGGGTCGTATCGGGCGATGTCAGGACACTCGCTCGGTCAGGACGGCGATCACTATTGGGACAATCCGCGGTGCGCTCTGAACCAGCACGAGAACAGCATGCCTTCGGAATGGCGCGGCCCCATGCACACTGTGGCGCAGGATCCCGGCAACAACCGCCGCTTTACGCCCGTCGAGTCGGGCCAAATCACCGACGGCGCGTCGCAGACGCTGCTGGTCGGCGAAGCGACGACGGAGTTGTTCACGCGACGTCGCACGTTCTGGGCCTACGCCTACACGTCGTACAACCAGTCGAGTGCGTTTTTTGAGAGCCGGACGTTGATCCCCAACTATATCGAGTGCCAGAACGCCGGCGGCGGCGGCGTCCACACGTGCAAGCGAGGCTGGGGCAGCCTGCACGCGGGTAACGCCCTGCTGTTCGCCCGCTGCGACGGGTCCGTGCGGCCGATCGATCAGTACATCGACATGGCCGTGTTCGTCGCGGGCGGAACCATTCAAGGGGGCGAGGTCGTCGGTGAGTTTTAGACGGAAACAGAGGGTCGGACGCGCGATGCCTCGCGCGTCGGCGAGTCTATCGGTCGTCACCGCGATCGGCCTCGCTTTGACGCTGGGCTGCGGCCCGTCGCGATCATTTGAACTGGCCCCGGTGAGCGGCGTCGTCACTCTGGACGGCGAGCCGCTGGCGGGCGGGGTGGTGAGCTTTCAGCCGCAAAGCGGAGCTGGCCGCGCCCCCGGTCCCGGCTCAACGGGCCATCTGGACGACGCGGGACGCTACACGCTGCAGACCATCGAGGGGGAGCCGGGCGCGGTGGTCGCAACGCACCGCGTGCGAATCTACTCCGTGTCGTCGGATCAACCCGTCGCTTCCGACGTCGACGCCCCCGATGCCCCGCGGGAGCGCGTGCCCGACCGGTACAATTACCGGAGCACGCTCACGTTCGAGGTGCCCGCCGCGGGCGCCGAGAATGCGGATTTCGCCCTAACGACGGAGCAGGAATAAGCGTCGCGCGCTCAGCCAGCCGCATCGCTGCCCGTGGGCCGATTCCGCTGTTGGGGCTTGGCCGCCGGCACGGGGTTCTCTTGCCGCGACGAGGCGTCTAACTCCGTCGCCATTCCGCGGTCGCCCTGCTGCGCCATCCACTCGTCCAGCCGTGCGGACAGCCGCGCCTTCACGTCGGCCAACTCGGGATCGTCGGCCAGGTTGTCCATTTCGTACTCGTCCGACTGCAGGTCGTACAACTCCTCGGCCGGCCGGTGGAACAGCCACTCGATTCGCGCGGCAAGGGCAGGATCGCCCGCGGCGTCGGCTTGCCACGACTTCAGCAAAGCATGTTTGTGAATGCCGCCGATCGCGTAAGTGTTCTCCGGCGCGAGGTTGCGAACATACTTGTATCGCTGGTCGCGCGCGGCCCGAATCGGATACGGTTCCTCGTAGCCATGCACGCCGACGGTCGTATTCTGGGCGAAGACGACATCCCGTAGCTCGCTCGATCGGCCGGTGAGTACATCTAGGAAACTGCGTCCGTCGAATCCGGTTTCACCGCGGACGTCGGGACAACCGGTGTCGATGCCCACCGGGTCGACGCCGGCCGCGGCAAGGAATGTGGGCGGTACGTCGACGTATTGCATCAGCGCGTCAGAGCTTGATCCCGGCTCGACCCTCCCCGGCCACCGCACGATCGCAGCGACGCGGATGCCGTTGTCGTACACGCTCCATTTGCCGCCGTACGGGAAGCTGCTGCCCTGCTCGCTGACGAACATCACGAGCGTGTTGTCGACCTGGTCAGTCTGCTGCAGCAAGTCGAGCAGTTGCCCCACCTGCCAGTCGAGCTTATTGATCTCGCCGTAGTAGTTGGCCAGCGCCCGACGGGTCGCTCGGTTGTCGTGCAGGTACGGCGGAACCGTCAGGTCGCGGGGACGATGCAAGCCTTTGGTCCCACGGTTCCAGGGACTGTGTGGATCGTTCGAAGCGAACACCAGCAACCACGGCTCGTCGGCCTGCCGCGTGATGAACGACCGCGTCGCCGCGAAGTTGTCCGCCTGAGCTTTGCCGCTGACCAATTCGTAGGGAAACGACTCCGGCGGCGCCACATGCGATTTGCCCTGCAGACCAACGCGGTAGCCCTGGTCTTTCAGATACGTGAAGATGCTCTTTGTGCCGTCATACGCGTGGGTGTGATTGGGATAGGCGCCGCTGCGGACGGGAAAGAGTCCCGTGTACAGCGCGTGCCGAGACGGCGAGCACGTGGTCGCCGGACTGAACATCCCGGTCAATTGCATACCCTCGCTCGCCAGCTTGTCGAGGTGCGGCGTGCGGACTTCGTCGTTGCCGGTGAAGCCCAGATCGCGCCAGCAAAGATCATCGGCGACGATCAGCAAAAAGTTCGGCCGCGCGGAATCCGCCGCGACACTGCTGGGCGTGCTCGACAGGATCCAGAGGAGGGCGACGAGCAGAAGTAAACAATTGCGGGGCATCGTCAGAGCTTTCACGCGTGCGGGAGATAGGGAGGAGCCGCGGTGCGAGGACAGGCAGGCCGAGGCCTGCACCCTGTGGGCCGCTCTGACCATCATCAGCTCTCGGTGGCGCCGGTGCGAGGGCGTCCCCCTCACAAACTGGCGCCGAGGGTCGGCAGCCCTACGTTCAAGGCCCAGAAACGCTTATACTGAGTAGTTCCCGATCTCGCACTCTCCTGTTCGATCCGCTGACAGGTGGCTTTGTGGCCCTTGAAATCATCCACTATCCGCACCCCACGCTGCGGCACGTGTCGCGACCGCTGACCCGCGTCGACGCCGAGTTGCGTCGCATGGTCGCCGAGATGTTCGAATTGATGTACGAACATGAGGGAGTCGGCCTGGCGGCCAATCAGGTCGACTTGCCTTACCGACTGTTCGTCGCGAACCCCTCCGGCAGCCCGGACGATACCGAGGCCGAGCAGGTGTTTATCAACCCCGTGCTGTCGGGCGGCAAAGGTCGCGTCGAGGGCGACGAGGGTTGCCTGAGCATCCCCGGCGTGCACGGCTCGGTCGCGCGGCATCAGAAAGTGAAAGTCGAGGCGTACAGCCTGTCGGGGGAGCAGATTGCCGGCGAGGTCGAGGGCTTCCTAGCTCGTATCCTGCAGCACGAGACCGACCACTTGGACGGGACGCTATTCATCGATCGGCTGACCCCCACGCAGGTGGCGGAAATCCGCGACGAGTTGGAGGAGTTTGAAATCGACTTCGACAGTCGCCGCAAGGTGGGCGAACTGCCGACCGACGAAGCGATTGCGGCTCGGTTGGCGGAATTGGAAAAGCTGCGCACGTGACGCCGACGCCGGAGGATCTCACCACAGAGGACACAGAGAGCACGGAGGAGAATGTCGCAGCGTTGGCGACGCTTGCACTACCTGCCGTCCTCCGCCTTCTTGGTTGACATCATGTGGCCGTTCAAGTCGCAGCAGCAGAGAATTGCTGAATTCCGATCCACTCACGAACGGCAGGCCGCCGACGAATTTGTTCGTAGGTGCAATCTTCCCGAGCACCCGCACGCTGGGGCAATCGCATTGGCGGTTCGCACAGCTATTGCCGAATTGGGGTCGATTGAATCAGACTACGTCCGGGCTGATTCGTCACTTGACGACGATCTGATCACCCTGTCATTCTGGGGCAGTCTCGACACGATCGCGGTCGTGTTGGAACTTGAGCAGCATCGTGGAGTAAAGATCAGCGACGACGAAGCACAACGCATTCGCCACCCCGAGTTTTCGTCGATGATCGTCGCCGATTTCGTCCGCGCCGTATTTATGGTAGTCGTCGACAAGTTTTCAAAGCTCCCGCAAAATGGGTGACGTCGCTTCGTTCCCCTTTCCACTGTGCTCTCTGTGTCCTCCGTGGTGAAATAGATGCGAATCATCGCCCTGGGAACCGGTCCGTTTGCCGTGCCGACGTTGCGGCGGTTGGTCGCCGACGGGCACGAGGTGCTGTCGGTCGTCACGCGCCCGCCGCGGGGACGACGCTCGCCGCCGGCGCCGATGGCGCTGGCTGCGGAGGAACTGCACCTGCCGCTGTGGCAGCCGGAGACCGTCAACGACGACGCGGGCGTGGCGCGGCTGGCCGAGACGGGCGCCGATCTGCTGGCGGTGTGCGACTACGGCGAAATTCTCAAACGCCCCGTACTGGAAACAACGCGGCTGGGCGCGATCAACCTGCATGGCAGCCTGCTGCCGCGGTGGCGCGGGGCGGCGCCCGTGCAGTGGGCGGTGCTCGCCGGCGACGCGGAGACCGGCAACACGGTCTTTCACATCACGCCCAAATTGGACGCCGGCCCGTGCCTGGGCGTGCAGCGGACGCCCATCGACCCTGACGAAACGGCCGGCGAATTGGAAGACCGGCTGGCGGAGATGGGCGCCGAGCTGATGTCCGAGGCGGTTGCCAAGCTGGCCGCCGGCACGGCCGAGCCGGTCGAGCAAGACGCGGCCGCGGCGACGAAGGCGCCCCGCTTGACCAAAGCCCACGGCGCCATCGACTGGTCGCGTGCGGCGACGGAAATCAAAAACCAGGTCCGCGGCCTGCAACCCTGGCCGCGGGCGTACACCGACCTGCGACGCGCTGGCGAGGACGAGCCGCTGCGGCTGATTGTCCACCAGGCGAAAGTTGCCGTACCCGAGAAGCAGCCCGGCGACGCCGCTCCGGGAACCGTGGTCGAGGCGGACAAGCGGCTGGTCGTGGCAGCGGGAACGGGCTCTTTGGAGCTGCTCACGGTGCAGGCGCCCGGCAAGCGAGCCATGCCTGCGGCCGACTTTTTGCGGGGGTTTCCGCTGGCTACGGGCGACCACATGGGACAATTTGGCGGCGATTGACCCGGGGCGAGTTCCTCTCGCCCCGGGCAGCGTTTCCTGGGTATGATGCCCAATCCGGCGCCGCTGCCGGGATTCGCCCACGGACGAACGGGGACCTTGCCATGGACGCTTGGGATATCGTGATCATCGGCATTGCCGGCTACGTCGCGATCGTCTCGCTGGTGCGGATGATGGCCAGCCGCCGCAACGAGTTGGTCAGCCAGGTCCGCCGCCAGGTCGAGGAACAACTTGGCGAGCAGTCCCAGGACGGCCAAGGCGACCGCGACGCGGCGTAGGGAGCTGCCAGCGATCAGCTGTCTGCCTTCAGCCAGACGGGCTGCCGCATGTCTCGCACTCCCGACTAACCCGCCCAGCTGACCGCTGAGAGCTGACTGCTGACCGCTTGCCTTTGCCATGCCTAAGAAACTCTACATCGAAACCGTCGGCTGTCAGATGAACGTGCTCGACAGCGAGCTGGTGGTGGCCGCGTTGCGCAAGCGCGGGTACGAACTCACCGACAACACGCGCGACGCCGACACGGTGCTGCTAAATACTTGCAGCGTCCGCGAGCATGCCGAGGAGAAGATCTACAGCGCGCTGGGACGCCTGAAGCTGGCCAAGCAGGCCCACCCTGAGAAGATCATCGGCGTCATTGGCTGCATGGCCCAAAACCACAAGCGTAAGGTTTTTAGCCGAGCGCCCTACGTCGATCTGGTCGTCGGCCCCGGGCAGTTGCACCAGGTGCCTGACTTGGTGGAGAAAGTCGCCGCCGGCGCCGGGCCGCAGCTCGAAGTGAGCCTGGACCGCAAAGCCGGTTCCCGGGACGCAGTGGAGCGCAGCCACGAGAGCTTCGACCCGCTGCGCGATCCGTCGATGCGCCCCACGCCGTTTCAGGCGTACGTGCGAATCCAGATTGGCTGCGACAAGTTCTGCACGTACTGCATCGTCCCCAGCGTCCGCGGCCCCGAGCAAAGCCGCCCGCCCGAGCACATTCTGGCCGAAGCGCGGCAACTCGCTGGCGAAGGCTGTCGCGAAATCACGCTGCTGGGGCAAACGGTCAACAGCTACCGCTACCGCACCGGCGAGCAAAGCACGCGGTTCAGCGATCTGCTGACCCAGCTGCACGACATCGACGGGCTGGACCGCATCAAATTCGTCACGAATTATCCCAAAGACATGACCGACGACGTACTGGCCGCGGTGCGCGATCTGCCCAAGATCAGCAAGTACCTGCACGTGCCGGTGCAGAGCGGCTCGAATCGCATGCTCGCTCGGATGAAGCGCGGCTACACGGTGGAAGACTACCGTGAAATGTACGCCCGGGTGCGCGAGTGGGTCCCCGCGGCGGCGGTGACCAGCGACTTCATCGTCGGTTTCTCCGGCGAGACGGATGAGGACTACGAGCAAACGGTCGAACTGGTCCGCGAGTGCCGGTTCAAGAACAGTTTCATCTTCAAATACAGCGTCCGCCCCGGCACCAAGGGCGCCGAGTTGTACGCCGACGACGTGCCCGAGGAGGTGAAGCGACGGCGCAACAATCACCTGCTGGCGCTGCAGAACGAGATCAGCGAGGAGGACAATCAGGCGTTCCTGGGCCAGGACGTGGAGGTGCTCGTGGAAGGGCCCAGTAAGTCGGCGACCCGAGCCGCAGGCGCCGCCGCTTCTGACGAGGCCGGCCACGACGCCCCGCCAGAGGACGCTCCGCCCGCCGCCGACGCCCCCCAACTGCAACTGGTCGGCCGGACCATGTGCGACCGCATCGTCGTGTTCACCGGCAACCGCCGCCAAATCGGCCAGATTCTGCCAGTGACTGTCTTCGACGCCAATGCCCATACCCTCTTTGGCGAGGTGGTCACCCAGCACGTCGGGCCAGAAGTCTTCTCGTTGCAGGCGTAGCCGCGACTCCCGCCGTCCGGCCGGTCGCCGCCAAACCCCGCCAGTTAAGTTGATTTCAACGCACCTCGCGGCCAAAATAGAGTCTGGCCGGTGGCGAAATCGGCCCCGGTCCCCAACTCGGCATTCCCAAGCTAGGCGGCGAAGGTTTGCGAGCTGTTGCGGGCGCTTGCTGCGGCGAGCCCCCGCGATGCTGACGCGCAGGAATTAGTGACGCAACATGCAGATCGAGCGCCTGCGAACTTTTCTCGACGCCCCGGACGAGGCGGATGCTTGGTTCTCGCCGCTGGGCGTGGCCGATCCCCGTACAGGCCATGCCAACCTGCTGAGGTTGGCGTCGGCCGGTTTGCCGCTGGACCTGCTGGGCAACATCTGCGACCAATTCGCAGCCGTTGCGCCGATGCTGCCCGACGCCGACATGGCGTTGAACAATCTGGAACGCTTTCTGCTGTCGGCTCGCAATCTGCTGTCCACCGCGGCGCTGTTCGAGCGCGACGAGGACGCGCTGCCGGAACTGCTGAAGTTGTTCAGTTGCAGCCAGAGCCTGGCCGACCTGCTCTGCACCGACCCGGAAAGCTACGACCTGCTGCGGATGACGGGCGGCGAACCGGTGGCCCGCGAGGTGCTGACCGAGGAACTGCTGGGGGAGTTGCAGCCCGTGTCGGGCGAGGCCGAGGTGATGTCGGCGCTGCGTCGATTCAAGCGGCGCGAGACGCTGAGGATCGCCTACGGCGACATCATCGCGGGACACGACGTCGGCACGGTCGCCCGACAGATTTCCTACGTCGCCGACGCGGTCGTCGAGGCGGCTCTCGACTTTGCCCGTCGCAAGTTCGCCGCCAAACAGGTATCGCGTAACGGCGGCGCCAAGTCGCCGCCGAACATCGCCGTGCTTGCCCTGGGCAAGTTGGGCGGACTGGAGCTGAACTACTCCAGCGACATTGACTTGGTGTTCCTGCTTGACGAGAAGCACGCCGGCGCGGATGCGTCGGAGGCCGCCGTGCGGATCGCGACGGATCTGATCCGCCTGCTGAGCGATTCGACCGATCAAGGTTTTGCATACCGAGTCGACATGCGACTGCGACCCTACGGTCGCCAGGGACCGCTATGTCCCACGGTGGAGCAGGCGCTGGCCTACTACGACCGACAAGGGCGCACGTGGGAACGTCAGGCGTATATCAAGGCGCGGACCATCGCCGGCGACGTCGCAGCGGGCGAGCGTTTCTTGGACGAGTTGGAATCGTGGGTCTATCCCCGCTATCTCAGCCTGGCCGACATCTCAGGAATCCGCGCGCTGCGCCGCAGAATCGAGCAGAAGTCGCTGACCGATGGCTTGGCCAGCAACGTGAAAACCGGCCACGGCGGCATTCGCGACATTGAGTTCGTCATTCAGTTCCTGCAGCTGCTCGCCGCGGGCAACGATCCCAGCCTGCGGACCGGCAATACGCTCGAAGCGATCGAGCGGCTGGAGCAAGCAGGCTGCCTGACGCACCGCGAACGGATGATCTTGCACGAGAACTACGCGTTCCTACGGCGGGTGGAGCATCGCCTGCAGATCATGTACGACCAGCAGGTCCACTCGCTGCCGGCCACCACGTCCGCCACGGCCAGGTTGGCGCGGCGACTCGGCTATCCCGGGGCGACGCTCGCAGCCGCCTACGCGGCGTTCGAGCGGGAATTTGCCGAGCGAACTGAACTGAACCGTCGGATCCTCAATCACCTGCTGCACGACGCCTTTGCCGGCGATCCGGCCGACGAGCCGGAAGTCGATCTGGTGAACGATCCCAATCCGGACGAGGAGGAAATCGCCCGGGTGCTGGGGCGGTACCCGTTCCGCGACGTGAACGCCGCTTACGACAACCTGATGTCGCTGGCCCACGAGCCAATCCCGTTCTTGTCGACACGGCGGTGCCGGTTATTTTTGGCGTCGATCGCGCCGCGGCTCCTGGCGGCCATTGCCGAAACGCCCGACCCCGACGCCACGCTGGTTACGCTCAGCCGCGTCAGCGACTCGTTGGGCGGCAAGGCGGCGCTGTGGGAACTGTTCAGCAACAACCACCCGTCGCTCAACCTTTACGTGACCCTCTGCGCGGCCTGCCCCTATCTGGTAAGCATTCTCACCAGCAGCCCCGGCATGATCGACGAGTTGATGGACAGCCTGCTCGTCGAGCATCTGCCCGATTTGCCACGACTGGAGCGTTCGCTAACTGAACTGGCGCACGGGGCCGAAGATCTTGATCCCATTCTGCACAGTTTCAAGAACGCCCAACATTTGCGGGTCGGCGTACGCGACATCGTCGGCAAGGACGATATCCAAGCGACCCACGCGGCACTGTCGGACATTGCCGAGGCCTGCCTGAAACAGATTGCCGCCGCCGAGTTGGAAAAGCTCCTCGACAAACACGGCCAACCGACAATCGGCCCGCTGGCGGAGGAGATTGACGAGCAACGCCAGGCGGCGCCATGGCTGCCCAGCTCTGCCGACGCCGGTCGGCCGTGCGACCTGATCGTCCTGGCTCTGGGCAAACTCGGCGGGCGCGAACCCAACTACCACAGCGATCTGGACCTGGTGTTTCTCTACGAAGCAGAAGGAAACACGGCGCCAAGAAACCGCGGACGGAATAATCCGACGAGCAACAACCACTTCTTCAGTCAGTGGGCTCAACGGATTATGAAAACCGCCAATTACTTCGGACCGCAGGGCCGACTATACGAAGTCGACCCCCGATTGCGTCCCACCGGCAAGAGCGGCGCGATCGCGTTGCCGCTGGAGTCGTTCGTCGAGTACTTCCGATCAGGCGGCGGGCAACTGTGGGAGCGGCAAGCGCTGTTGAAGGCCCGCATTATCTTGGGCGGGGAGCCTGCGCGATCGCGGGCCGAGGCCGCGTTGGCGGCGGCAATCGACTGCACTCCCTGGCAGCCTGGCAACGCGGAGGCGATCTGGAACATGCGGCTCAAGTTGCAGGAGAACGCTTCGACCCAAAATCTCAAACGCGGCCCCGGCGGCACGGTCGACGCCGAGTTCCTGGTCCAAATGCTGCAACTGAAGCATGGTCGCGAGCTGCCCGAGGTGCGCGTCACCGGCACGCTCGACGGATTGGAGCGACTCGCTGCCGCGGGATGCCTGTCGGTCGAACATGCCGAGCGATTGGCAGCCGACTACCGGCTGATGCGCAGCGTCGAGGCCCGTATCCGCCTGATGAATTCGGCCGGCCGACACGAGTTTCCCGATGATCCTCGCGAGGCCGACAAGTTGGCTTACTTGATGGGCGTCGCCAGCGGCCAGGCGCTGACCGACAACGTAGCGCGAGCGAAATGGCTCACGCGCGAGCTGGTCGAGCAACTCTTCTTCACTGCCATGAAAGACTGATTCGGACCGCCGGAGCCCCGCATCAGTTGTCGCCCAGCGCGAAATCGGTGATCAGCACCTCGTCAACGGCCAGTCGCGGCAGGATTCGACTGACGCGGACCCGAATCAGACGCTGCACCTGCTGCAAGCTCGGTTCGGCAAAGTCCTTCGTCTCGGCCAACCGCATCGCAATGATCGTCTGATCGCGCAAGCGATTGACCCAGTGAGCCAGTCGCTCGCGCGTCAGCACGGGCGTGTCGGCGTTGAACACGATCGCCACGGCAAATCGCAGATCGGGGGTTTCGTTGCGTGTCGGCCGCCAGTCGCGCAGATGAAAGTCTCCCAACGGCAAGACAAACGGCTGCGGGGCGTCTTCGGCGGCTTCTCCAGCGGTCCCAGTCAGCTGTTCACCGGCGTCTGCAGAAGCTTCCGCTGTCTGCGCCGCTGCAATTTTAGGCGCAATCGCGACGCCCAATGCGACGATCCGCAGGACGGCAAGCAGGCGGCGATTCCAGGTGGAGGTTGGCATAGCGTCGCGGGAATTACAGCGGTTCGTAGATAAACTTGTCGATGATCAACTGCCGCAGCCGCCGATCGCCCAACAACGGTTTGGCGGCGTCTGCAAAGCGGGCCTTCATGGCCGAAAGCCGCGGATCGCTCAATTCGTCCGGCGTCGTGCGACGGCAAATGCGAATTACGGCGTCTCGCAATGGACCGTCGTAACGTTTGAGCGCCTCGTTCACGGCCTTGCGATCCTGCGGATCGACCTCGGCCAGCAGAGAGAATTTCACTCGGACCCAGATCGGCGGCTCTCGCACGTCGTCGCTCACGCGAATCGCCAGCGGAATCCGAAAATCGCCCAGCGACACGTAGTCAACGGACTCCAGCGGCGCCTCAAACTCCAACTCCTCCAAGTAAGCGCTCAGCTTGGTGTCGCTTGACCCGCCGCAGCCGACCAGCGCAACGAGCCCAACCCATGCATACAAACTGCCGCCCACGCGGCGGAGCATTTTCTTTTGCGGTGAGGGGTTCATCCAGGATGCCCGCAGCAGGGATCGGCAGCGACGGCACGGACGGCAGACCGCGGTGGGTGCGCAACGCCTCCGTCCTGAAACAATAGGTCGCCGACGCCCGGCCGCGCGGCAAGCTAAACTTGCAGAGGTAAACCGTCAAACCCGTGCAACGCCGGCAGGCCGATCATGACGATTGCAGTGATTATCCGAACGCGACTGTTCGCCCTGCTGGGGCTGATTGGCGTCGGCGCCGTCGCGTCGGGATGCTTCGACGCCGCGGCGCTGACGCAGGCCAAGCTCGACGAGGCGGCCCGGCTGCGTCTGGAAGACGTCGACCTGGGCGAGTACCGGATCACGCTCCCGCGGCGCCCCGGCGGCAATGCCGGAGGCGTCGTGCAGTTCCACGCCTTTGGGCAAGTCGCCAATCGGGACCTGACGGGAATCCAAGAAAGTCTGGATCAGGCGGACTCGCTAATCCGCCACGAAATGCTCATGGCGGTCCGCCAACTTCAGGCCGAGGATCTGACCGAGCCTGAGCTGACGCTATTGCGCGAGCGCATCGCCCAGGTGATGAACGCCTCGCTCGAGGGCGATCCCGTCCAGGGCGTCGGCTTCTACAGCCTGAGCTTCAATACGCTCTAGCCACCGGTCGAACCGCACGATCTGCTGCGTGCTACCGCTTGACCTTGAGTCCCGGGATGGCCGCCTCAAGCTCCTCGGCGGCCGCGGACGAGACCGTCGTTTGCGATACGCTCAGCGTTTTCAGCTTCTTGAGCCCGGCGAGCTTAGCGACGCCGGCGTCGGTCACCATGGTGTTGTCGAGGTTCAAATACTCCAGCGCTTGCATTTGGGCGACGTGATCCATGGCCATATCGTCGGCGTACGTGGCCCACAGGTTCAGCCACCGCAGTTTCTTGGCGCCGACCAGATGCTCCAGCCCCGATCCGTCGACCTCCGTCTCGCTCAGATCGAGCTTGAACAGCTCCGGCATCTCCGTCAGGTAGGCCAAAGCGTCATCGAAGATGAACGTGCCGCGCAGATTGAGCTGCCGCATTTTGACCATGCCGGCCAGCGGTTCGACCCCCTCGCTGCTGATCGGCACCCGCAGCAGGTTCACGTCGTCCAGCGCCGTCAGTCCGACGAGCTGCTGCATTCCTTCATCCGACAGCCGGGCGTCCTCCAAATGCAAACCGCGTAGTTTGGTTTTGCCCGCCAGGTACTTCAGCGCCCCGTCGGTCAGCGCCGGGCTGCGCAGCTTCAGACTGACCAATCCGGGCAAGTCTTCAACGATTGCCAACGCGGAGTCCGACAGCGTGCAGCCGCGCAGATCGAGCAGCCGGAGCTTCTTCAGCGGCGCCAGCTTGGCCACGCCCTCGTCGCCCAGCTTGGTGTAGGGCGCCATGAAGTAGACCAAATCGGTCAGCTTGGCGATCTGATCCATCCCCGCATCGGTCAACTGGGCCGAACGATGCAGGTTCAGCGACTTGAGCTTCGGCAACTCCGCCAACGGCGTCAGACCTGCGTCTGTCACCGAGGTGTTCTCCAACACGAGCGTGTCGAGGTTCTTGGCCTGCGGAAGCAACTCGACCACGGAATTGTCAATCTGGGCGCCCCACAGCACCAGCTTCGTGAGCGTTGGCTCGGCGACCGCCAATGCGACGTCGTCGGCCGTTGCTTTGGCGTCCATCAGGTCCACCGCGACGACCTGCTCGTTGTCGTCGAGCGTGACGCGGCCCCGCAATTCGGCGACGCGGTCGGTCAACTCGCTCGCCCCGGCCAACGGCGCGGCAAGACTCAGGCCCAGGACAAGACTAAGCACTCCAATACCCGGACGGGCCATCTGTGCAGACATCACGCGTTCCACCCTCGATAGGACAAACTCTCACGCCCAAGCCCGCCGGAATCCTCACAGCGGGCCGCGCTGATTAGCTGAAGCCGTCTATTCTAGACTCCCCCTCGGGCTTCCGGCAACTTGCCGCGACGGCCCTCCGGTCGCGGCCCCCCCTCGGGCAAGCTAGACTGGGACCGAGCTTCGCCGCCCCTTCACTCCGCCCCTGACGCCCGTCGCGACCATGAAACTCTCCGCCAAACTGACGATTGCCGGCCTCATTCTCGCGGTGCTGGCAGCTCTGGGAGCCGGCCTGGCGTTTCCCGGCGACTATCCCACCGAGCAGCAAGCTCAGCGAACATTCACGTTGCCCGTCGACTTCACGGTGGTGCGCAAGTGCTTGGTGCGGAAAGACGGCGCCAAACAGATTATCACGATGGGCGGCGACAGCGAGTTCGTCAGCCAGCAGTGGAGCGAGATCGGCGCGGAGGTCAATCCCAAGGAGATTCTCAATGCCGACTGGCGGCTGCAGTTGCACGGCACGCTGACCGTCAAAACGCTCGACGACTACATCGGCGAGCAGGTTGTCGACCTCGCGCAAGACGTCGACATCACGATCGACAAGCTCGACTCCCAGGTGAAACTGGAAAAGGGCGCCGAGCGGCTGGCCGACTACGCCATGCAAACCGTATTCACGCGCAGCGGCGATGAGGACACGACTGTTGAACTGTCGCTGCGACAGAAGATCATCACCGAAGCGCCGTGGTGGGCGCACGGCATCGCCGACCGCCGCGTGAAGGCCTCGGTCGAGAAGACCCTAGCCAATCAGGAAGCGGCGATCCGCAAGTTCATCGAGGACAATAAGGACGATGTCCCGCTACTGCCGCTGCGATAGGCGCCGCACGCTTCGCTCAGCGCCGCCGCCGCATCACTTGTCCGTCGTGCGTTTGTAGCTGATCTCCAACATCTTCCACCACTGGCCGTCTGCCCCGGGCGCGGGACCGAACATCTCGAATTTCTTCGTGTTCTCGTCAATGTACGTGGTCACCATTTTGCTCTTGGAGATCTCGCCGGTGGCTGGATCGCGACCTTCGCCAATCAGTGTCAGCGCGTGCTTCTGCACGTCGTAGTCGCCTTCCATCTTCGTCATGTAGGGCGTCATCGTATCGCACCACGTCCCGACGAACTTCTTGCTCTGCGGGTCGTAACCCAAGAGACTCTTGCCGGTGAATTTCTGCCCTACCGTTTCGCCGGTGAACGTGCTCACCAGCCAGTAGTCGCCCAGCATCTCGTTTTTCTCCTGCCCTTTGCTACTCACCGGATCGGCGTCGGGGCCCATCCACAACTTCACCTCGGCGGACCACACGCCCGCCTCGCGCGCCATCTGCTTGTGGGCCTCGGTGACGGGAAACATGCCGGGCTGGGCAACCGCCGCAGTGGCGGCGCTGCAAGCGACGGCCAGCAAAACGCAGCGGGAAAGACAACGGATCATGGCGACACCTCGTGAATTCGGGGAACGCGTGCCAGCGATGCTAGCCGGCCAGCAGATACGGAACATGCGTTCACATATTTATCGTGCCGCCGCATCGCTGAGTCAAGCAAATTCCGCAACGGAAATCACGGGCTCCTCAACCGGGCCACGGCGGACTTGACCCAACTCGGGGCGACTCCTAATCTCCGCGCCGCGGACGCACATTCGTCGCCGCCAGAGTCCCGTGCCCCTCACACAGCGCCCCGAGCGCACCGCTGCCATGAGCACTGCCAACACCGCTACGCCCGTCCCCATGCTCGACGTCAACCGTCAGAACGCCCCGCTGCTGGCCGATATCGAGGCCGCCATCGGCGAGGTCTGCCGCAGCGGCGCCTTTGTCCACGGGCCGGCCTGCAAGAAGTTCGAGCAACAGATCGCCGAGTATTGCGGCGCCGAGCACGCGGTCGGCTGCGCCTCGGGCAGCGACGCCCTGATTCTGCCGCTGATGGCGCTGGGCATCGGCGCGGGCGACGAGGTGATCATTCCTAGCTTCACGTTCTTCGCGACCGCGGGCGCCGTTGCCCGGTTGGGCGCGACCCCGGTGTTCGCCGACATTCTGCCGGACACGTTCAATATCGATCCCGCCGACGTGGCGCGCAAGATCACGCCGCGCACCAAGGCGGTGATTCCCGTGCATTTGTTCGGCCAATGCGCCGACATGAGAGCCCTGCAAGCGGCGGCCGGCGACATTCCCCTGATTGAGGACGCCGCGCAAGCAATCGGCGCCGAGTACCACGGACGGCGCGCCGGAGCGCTCGGCTGGTGCGGCGCGTTTTCGTTCTACCCGACCAAGAACCTCGGCGGCTGCGGCGACGGCGGCGTCATCACCACCGACGACGCCGACTTGGCGGCCCAGCTGCGCATCCTCCGCGATCACGGCCAGCACCCGCGCTATCAACACGGCATCGTCGGCATGAACAGCCGGCTCGACGCGCTTCAGGCCGCCATCCTGAGCGTGAAGCTCACGCGCCTCGACGCCTGGGCGCTGGGGCGGCAAGCGAACGCCGAACGATACGAATCCGCCGCGGACCGCTTCTCGTTCGCGCCGGCCATTGAGTTGCCGACAGTGGCCGAGGGCTGTCGCTGCGTGTGGAACCAGTACACCGTCCGCGTCGCCAGCCGCGATGGCTCGAGCGACCGCCGCGACGCGCTGCAGAAGCTGCTGGCCGATCGCCAGATTGGCGCCGCGATCTATTACCCGATCCCGCTGCACTTGCAGGAGTGCTTCGCGGATTTGGGTTACCAGAGGGGCGATCTGCCTGAGTCGGAACGAGCCGCCAAAGAAGTGCTCAGCCTGCCGATCTACGGCGAGATGACCGCCGCAGAGCAGGAAGTCGTCATTGCCGCGCTGGCCGACTTCGCGGCGACCGCGGCGAGCAAGCAAGCCGCGTAAAAGGACGCAACCGCATCACTCTTCAACCGGCCGCTTGAAGTCCTTCTTGCGGCCGCTGGGGCGATAGGCTCCCAACGAGCCGAGGATGATGCACAACAGAACGATGGCCCACTTCATGGCGGCGGCGCCTTGCGGCGAGTGATCGGTGATCGGTTACCCGTGACCAGTGGGTTGTCTGCAGACTCGCACAGCCCGCTACCGGTCACTGATCACCGGTAACTGGTCACTTCTCTCACCCCCCAGCCTAATTCCCAACCGCCGCCGTGCCAAGCGCCGGGGTCGCAGCGGCCGCGGGTCCCGGCCCTGCCGGCAGCAGTTCGGCAAACGGCCGAGCCGCCTCGCGAAAGCGGGCCGTGGGCATCGAAACGGTCTGCCATTTGGGCGACAGCGTCCGGGCAAACCGCACGTAGTCGGCCACCGGCGCGGCGAGCATCGCGTACCGGCGGTCGCGGAACTCGAACAACTGGCCCGCGGCCAGCGGCGAGCGATCGCCGGTCACCTCGTACACAAAGCCCAGCACGGCCAGCGCCCCGGGGCCGAAGCGGTCCTGCCAGCGGGCCAGACTCCGCAGGTCGTCCCAGGTGGTCCAGTTTCGCCAGTACTGCTTGTGCGTGCGTCCGCTGGGAAACTGGCGACCCTTCACGTCGACCAGCAGCATTCGCGCATCGGCCGGCGTGACGACAAAGTCGACGCTCTTGAGCGACCCCCACGGCGACTCGCTGCGGCGCTGCTCGTTGACCGCCACGTACGGCACGCTGGCGGCGCGCAGGTACGCCTCGAACGCGGTCTCGTAGTGGTTGCGACGCAGCATGAGAACGGCGTAAGGCTTGAGAGGCGAGGCGTGAGCCGCGGCGTCCTCGCCCGCGGCGCAGCTCCCATTGTAAGTCGCCTCGCCAGCCGCCCGCGCCGCATTTGCTCGCGTCCCCAGTGACACCACCTTGTCACTCACACAGCGGAAAATGGCCACGAAAAGGCACAGAAGTCACAAAACGGGACGCAACAAGCGATGCGACAAGAACCACGGCTAACACAGATTACGCGGTTAAGCGGCGCTGGCCGGGCGCCGTCGACCACAAGAGCCAGCACGAACATCTGCTTTTGTGTCTTCTGTGCCTTGTCGTGGCAAACCGAAATCCGCGTCATCCGTGGTCAACCGCAGCCGCATCAACCGCGCGGCGGATCTCCGCGGCAATCGCGTTGGCGTCGCGGCCGTCGTAGGCGACCGTCGCGCTTTCGCCGCTGGCCAGATGTTTTACCTGGGCCTCGCCGGCATCGAACTCGCTCTGGCCGATGATCACCGCGGCGGCAAAGCCCTGCTTGTCCGCATACTGCAGTTGCTTGCCGAGCTTCTTCGCCTCGGGATAGACCTCCACGCCCGTGCCAGCCGCACGCAGTTGAGCGGCCAGCGCCAGGTACGCGTCCCGCCGGTCGGCATCGAACAGGCAAATCAGGGCATCGGCGGGCGTGCTCACCGCCGGCAACCGGCCCAGCTCTTCGAGCGCCGCCAGCAGCCGGTCCAGCCCCAGCGAGGCGCCCACGCCCGGCAATTCCTGCTTGGTGAATGTCGAGGCCAAGTTGTCGTACCGCCCGCCGCTGGCCACGCTGCCGATGCCCGGCAACTCGTCCAACTGTGTTTCGATCACCACGCCCGTGTAGTAGTCCAGCCCGCGGGCGATCGATGGGTCGAGCTGCACGCGCCCCGCCGGCACGCCCGCCGCGGCGGTCGCCGCGACCAACTCGTGCAGCTCGGTGACGCCCCGCTCGCCGGTCTCGTCACCAGCGACCAGCTTCTTCAGTTCCGCCAGGATGGTCGTATTGTCGCCCTGCAAGCTGGCCAACGACAGCAGCGCAGCGTTCTGCTGCTCGGTTGTCTCCGCCGTCTTGGCCATCTCGGCGGTGACGCCCTCAGCGCCAATCTTGCCCAGCTTGTCGAGCGCCCGCAGCACGGCGGCGCTCTTGCCGGCCAGGCCCAGCTTCTCCAGCAAACCGTTGAGCACCGCGCGGTGATTCACGCGAATCGTGAACGCGCTGATCCCCAACGCCGTCAGCAGGTCGTTGACCACCAGCACCATCTCGATATCGGCAGTCAGCGCGGTCGTGCCGACCGTGTCGAAATCGCACTGCATGAACTCGCGGTACCGGCCGGCTTGCGTGTTCTCGCCCCGCCACACCGAGGCGATGTGGTACCGCTTGAACGGCAAGCCGACTTCCTGGGCGTGCTGAGCGACAAACCGCGCCAGCGGCACCGTCAGGTCAAACCGCAACCCCACGTCCCGCCCGCCGTGGTCGGTGAACCGATAGAGCTGCTTGTCGGTCTCGTCGGAGCCCTTGCCGGTGAGGATCTCCAGGTACTCCAGCGCGGGGGTGTCGATCGGCCGAAACCCGTACGAGCGATAAACCCGCCGCGCCGTCTCGACAATCCACTCCCGCGGCATCGCCGCCGCCGGCAAATAGTCGCGGAAACCCTTGAGTGTGCGAGGGGTGATGGGCATGGAAGCGAAGGGGGGAAGGCGGAATGGGGAATGGGGAATGGGGAAGCCGCGAGCATACCTGCTCGCGGGCAGCGGGGCGAAGTCAATTGGCCAACGGCTCAACTTCATATTTCAACGGATGTGGGTTCGTGACCTTCAAATGAAAACGTCGCCCATCTTTCGCGTGCTTGGCAAGGTAGGTCACCGTCGCTGCGTCACTCGTCACATGATCCAGCAGGACATAGTCACCCACGTAAAAGCCTCTGAACTTGTCTAATTCAAGCTTCTCGCTTTGCCATGCCGTCAGGTTACCTTCTTCGATCAGGGTTCTCTTCACGGTCTGCAGAACGACATCGCAATCGCAGCTTGGCGTCGCGCTGCCAGCAATCCCAGCGAGGGCTCGCGCCACGGCGCCGGCCGGAAGCAATTGGCTCGCAAGGGCGCTCGCGAGAAACCGCTCAAGTTGTGCCGCACTCACGTTCATGCCACCTGCCGCGCCTCTAATCGCAGCCGCGAGCATACCTGCTCGCCGGCAGCGCCGAGATCAGTCTTGTTCTGCGTCGCGCTCCTTGACCTGCTCAATGAGCTTTCTTACCGCATTGCCCGCGATCTCGCCTTTGTTGAGCATTCGCACGTGGTCGGCGCGAATGTCATCGAGCGTGCCGAGTTTCTCGTCCTTTCCGGCCGATTTCACCGTGATCGTGGCGCTCACGGCACCGCGTTGAAAACTCACATCGAGAGGATTTCCCCAGGCGTCCTTGACGTTCGCGGGACCAACCTTGGGAACGCCGGCCACGTGATCTTGGTCGAACGCCGCGGCCAAGTCGCCTGCCAGCGCGTCAACGGCTGCTTGCGTCTGATCGCATTGCTTGGTGATCCGCCTCTCCCACCAATCGGGAAGCACCATTGCGCCTGCGCCCGCCAACACAAGCAGCACGAGCACCAGGAGCGGAGCTGCAGCCGCCGCGAGGTTCTTCAGGCCAAACCGCGACTCGCCCGCGGGAGGCTTCCGCGCAACTCGCACGATGCCGTAGACAACTGCCTGCAGCAAGTGAAACACCAATTCGACAACTGCCGAAATCCCGCTAACGATCACTTCGACAATGAATACCATGGATTTCACATGGTTGTCACAAAGGTTGTCCGCGGCGCTGTCGGCGAAGTGGTCACGTCGTGGCCATTCTCATGTCGTGCATCGCGCCGCTCGATGCGCGACGCCCCTTCCCTCTGGCCGAAAGCTGACCGCTGATAGCTGACAGCTTCATCACCCCAACACCGCCAGCGGGTCCGGTTTGCGACTGCGGATGCTGTGATTCTTGTGCGTCTGCAGCACCGTGGCCTCGGTGTACTCCCACACCTGCTCGGGCGTCTCCAGGTAAAAATCGTACGTCCACTCTTCGTCGTACTCGCAGTTGTCGGTCGTGTAGTCGCGGCAGATCTGCGGGCGGGTGTCGTAGATGCCGCAGCGGTTGTCGGCTTGCAAGTGCTTGCAGGTCGTGTGGACCAGCAGGTACCAGTCGTCGTCCTCCTTGAACACGCTGGCTCGATCGTGCAGCAGGAACCAGCGGAGGTATTCGAGTTCCTCGAACGTCTCCGGCTCGTCGATCGGCAGGGCAAAATACTGACAACACTTGGCCGTGCAGTGTTCGCACAGATTTCCGCCCGGCGGGAGGTCCTCGCGACGGATCTTGTGGGTGCCAAACGGGATAGCCATGAAAGACGCGCCTCCGGCGGTGGAACTGGCAAAAGTTGCAAGCCGCCTAGCTTACCAAGCCGCTGGCGAAGCACCAATGACCAAGTCCCAATGACCAATACTGGCGAGCCGGCCGTCTCCCTTGGTCATTGGGACTTGGGGCTTGGGGCTTGGGACTTGGGGCTTGGTCATTCGCTGCCCAGCAGCGGCGCGGCCTTGCGGGCCAGCCGCAGCACGCTCTCTTCCTGCGTCACGCTCGGCAGGTCCTCCACGGCAAACCACCGCACATCGTGCGACTCGTCGCTGACCGCCGGCGGCGCGGCGGTCGGGCTCACCACCAAAAACCGCACGTCGTGGTGCTCGTGGGCGTCCTCTATCAGCCGGCCATCGGCGTGATATCGAGCCGGGATCTCGTGCACGTCCACGTCAAGCGGCATCATGAAGCCGCCGACAAGCTCCAGTTCGTTCAGCCCGGTTTCCTCGCTCGCCTCCCGCAGCGCGACTCGAGCCAGATGATTGTCGCCATCCGCGTGGCCGCCCGGCTGCAACCACCGTTCGAGTTTTCGATGATGCACCAGCAGCGCTTCCTTGCCGTTGCGCGTCGTGACCCACGCCGATGCCGTCAAATGCCCGGGACGACAAGTGCGGTGAAAGCAGTCGGGGTGCATCTCGGCGAGCCCTCGAATGCGCCGCACAACGGCGACTTCATCAGGATAGCGGCCAAGATACTCGTCAAGTTGCGCAAGCACCGGTTCGATCGATGGGTCTGTCGGCGGGAGTCGATTGACGGCCATGAGTTTCCTTATCTTGTGTTCTCGGAGACGACCGCAATCAAGTCAATCGAAACGAATTCATCTTGCCAACGGCGCGCGGGCATCAACCTGCAGGTGCGGTCAAGCTCCGTCCGCCACGCGCCACAGCGACTGAGAGTAGCGCCCCGCGACCAGCTCGGCCACGCGCTCGCTCGGCCAGTCGGTCAGCGGCTGCTGGGCGTTCCAACGGGCAATGAGCGCCTGCTGCAGCGCGTCGCGCGTCGTCGGCAAATTCGCCACAAACGCACCGTGCGGCCGGCGTTGACGGTACTCCGGCTGCCGCGGCGGTTCGCGCAGCCAACGGGGGATCAAGCTCAGGTCGAAATCATACAGCAACGTGCCGTGGTACAGCACCGCTCGCCGCCGGCAGCGCAGTGCGTTGCCGGAGACCTTTACGCGCTCGCCCGGCAACTCGCCGCCGCCGGGCAACGTGAGATCGCTGGTGCCCGAATGCTGGATCCCCGGCGCCAGCGGCGCGAGCGCCGCGGCGATCCGCCCCAGCACAAACTCGTGCGCCGCGTCGATCGCCGGCAATCGCACGTCGTGGCTCGCGTCGACGACCACGGCGTACATCAGGCAGCCCGGCCCGGCCACCACCGTGGCCCCGCCGCTCGCCCGCCGCAACACCGCGACGCCGTCGCGACGGCAGGCGTGCAAATCGACTTCCTCCTGGGCCCGCGACGATCGGCCCAACACGACAAAGTGCCGCGGGTGCTCCCACAGCCGCAGCACGCCGCCGACAATCTCGCCCGCCTCGGCCGCTTCCAACAGCGCTTCGTCGAGCGCCAGATTCGCCGCCGGATCGGACAGTGAGAGCGACAACAAATGCATGAAAATGAGTGATGGGGATGAGGGAGGCGATTCAGGGGTGGCTAAGGACGCAGCGCAGCGGAGCCCCCAGTGGCGTTCCCTGGGGGCTCCCTGCGGTCGTCCCCAGCCACCCCAGCTGGAGCATTCGCCACGTGCTGGCCGCCTTGACCCCCCGGCGGGGCAATCTACACTCGACAGTTTCCCTCCTGCGCAAGCGACCTGCTTCTGGGCCGCCGCATTCTCCCGCCGAGGTTCTCGCGCCGCCATGGCCGACGACAATCTACCCGCCAATCCCCCTTCGACAGAAGCCCCGGGCGCCAACGCCCCTGGCCCCGCGATCCCCACCGACGAATTGCTGCCGCCTGTGGAGCCGCCCAGCGGACGGTTCATTCTGCAACTGTTCGTCGTGCCGGCGATCATTGTGGCCTGCGTCGTGGGGCTGTGGCTGCTGTTCAATTCGCTGGCCCGTCGCGACCAGCTGGCCCCCGCCGACATCGTGTCACGCCTGCGGTCGCAGAACCCGTCGCGATTCCAGGTGGCCAACGACTTGGCCGACATGCTGCGCATGCCGGAGCGGTATCCCGACGTGAAGCCCAATGCTGAGCTGGCCGCCGCCCTGGGCGAGCTGCTCGACGAAATGGTCGAGGTCGGCGACAACGGCGACAGCAGCGTCAGCATGCGTACGTTGCTGTGCGGTTTCCTCGGCGAGTTCACCGTCGACGACGGCGTGCCGGCTTTGATCAACGCCCTGAAGAACGACCCCGAGCCGGTCGTCCAGCGCAAGGCAGTCAACGCGATCGCCGTGTTGGCGCAGACCTTTGGCGAAGGCAAAGCGACCACGACGAAAGTGGTCGACGGCCAATCGCAAACCGTTGAAGCCGGCGAGCCGCAGGTGCTGGAGTCCGACGGCCTGGCCGCCGCGCTGATCGCCGCGGCTAACCAACCGGACGACGATTTGCTGCGCAGCGAGACGGCGTTCACGCTGGGCGTGCTGGCTGCCGTGCCGGGCGCCGACTCGCGGTACACGGACGAACTGCTCAAGCTGCTGGACGATTTCTACCCTGACGCCCGCTACAACGCTGCCAACGGGTTGGCCCGCACCGGCAATGTGGCGGCAGTCGACACGATCGTCGAGATGCTCGACCTGGAAGCGATCGAAGGCAGCGTCGCTGCGGTGCAACCGTTCAACGACAAGCAGTCGGCCGCGAGCGTCGCCGCCGCCCGGGCCGCTAAGCGCGACTCGATCCTGAAAAACGCCATCGTGTCGGCCCGGTCGCTGCACGAGCAGCACCAGGGAACGGATTTTCCGAAGCTGGAGTCGGCGCTCGCCCAACTCATTGAGCAGGCGCCGCAACAAGCGGAGAGGACCGTCACGATCGAGGTCGCCCAAGGCGAGCAAGAGGTGGCCATGCCCCGCGTGGCGCCGACGCTCGTCGCCGCCGCCGAGAAAGTGCTGGCAGAACTGCGCGGCGCGAGCGAGTGACGGGCGACTGGCGAAGCGTCGTCGTGTGCCACGGCTCTGCGAGCCGTGTGAAGCGCCGGACGTTTCTCCACTGCGCACGGCTCACAGAGCCGTGGCACGCTTCTGCCCTTAATGATCAAGATATGGTTCACGCCGTTTCGCGCGTCACCGTGGCCGTCGGCAGCGCGTCGATGCGTTCCGCGTGCTCGAACCGCTGGACGACGTATCGCGCGCCATCGTCCGTCGCCAGCCGGTCGCCCGGCTGAATCGGCAACAGTTCGGCAAAGATCGCCGTGAATTGCTCGACCGCCGTCGGCGGCGAGGCCGTCTCGTCGAGCGTCGCAGCCAACGGCTGCAGCCGTACCGGCTGAGCCGTCGCCACGTAGTCCCAGCCGACGATCTCCGGCCCGCTGCCGCTATCCTGCCACTGGGGGCGCAGCACGTCGACGCGATCGTCGAGTCCGAACGCCACGCGGAGGTTGCTCGTCGTGCAGCGGTAACGAGACAAAGCCGCGACGAACCGCACAGTCAGCACCGTCCACCGCTCGCCCTTCGCGTCGCGCAGCACGTCGCCCGGCTCGATCGCCGACTCGCCCGCGGGCATCTCGACCAGCCAGTCGGCCGCAGATTCGACGACCGCCCCGCCGCTGGGCGTTGCCTCGGCCGAGGTTGTCCCCACGCGCACCGCGACCGACGCCGCGACCGAGCCGCCGCCGCGCCCGCGCAGCAGCGTCGCCGTCTCTCCCTGATCGGCGACCACGGCCAAATCGTCGGCGCCTATCGGTTCACTGGCCATCAGGTCGTCCCCTGCGTGCGGATTTCATACGGTTGGCCGTCGGCCAGCTTCGCGTCGCACCAGTCGACGGTCCGTTGAAGCGACTCGACATAGGCGGTCCACGACACGCTCTGGCCGTCGATCGCGTAGGTTGGTTTGGGAGCAGCCCGCAACTCGGCCAACTGAGCGAGAGTTTGCGAGCGAATCGTCTCGATCTGCTGAATGTCGCTGGCCATGGTCACAGGCTCCTGAGTTTGAAGCGAAAGACGATCTTCTGCCCCACGACCGGCGTCAGTTCATACCGCACCTGGTAACACGCCCCGGCGCGGGGAAACGGTTCGCCGCCGCTGCCGCCCAGGTCATGCCGAAAGTTGTAGCCCGTGGCGTCAACCGTCCACGCCGCATCGGTCTGCAGGGTATCGAACAGCACGTCGGCCGGATCGAGCGCTACGCCATCGTGCCCGGCGACGACCGTCAGATCCTCGGGATCGAATTGGTTCAGTTCGAACACCGAGTACTCGATTGCTGACGCCGAGCCTTGCGTGATCGGCATGTCTGCGGCGTCGACAATCCGTGCGAGCAAAATGGCGGCCCCTTCGCGAAACACGGCCCCGGGAATATCGCGTGCCACAGGCATCAGTTGCTGACCTCCCCAAAAATGTTCGTCGCGTCGGTCGCCGCTCCGGCGACAACCGTCTGCCCCCCAGCGGCGCCCGCGGCCGTCGCCACGGATCCCGCCGACATCCACGGCCCCTCCACTCGAAACGGCACGTTGATCCGCGGCGATGCGGCGGCCCGCAGCGGCGGGTGATCCGCGGCGTTTCCCGCGGCGGCGGCCGACATGACTGGCCCCACGCCGGGGCGATTCAACCGCGTCAGAAAGTCCTGATAGGCGACCAAACTGTGCGATCGCGCCAACGCACGGGGCGACACCCCGCCCGCCAGGGCGACGGCGTGCTCGATCGACAGCTCCGACGCAAAAACTCCAACCTCGGCCGCGTCGACCGCATACGCTTTGTCCAAGGCCCCCGCAAAGAAGAAATCAGGCTCGCTCCACGTTCTGGCAACCGAGTTGGTCCCCATGGCGCCGCCGTTGAGATACACGCGGCGATCGTCGCCAGCGGCAAAGACGCCGACCCCGTGGAACCACTCGCCGGGCGTCACGGCGACCGTACTGCGCGCCACGCCAAACCCGCCGTCGTACGCGTTGGCAACGAGCGTCCCGTCGGTGTTGCCCGCGTAGGCCAGCTCAAATCGCGTGCCGTTGCTCTGCTGGTGAAGCCCCATTAACGGGAGCCAAGCGGTAGCCGCGGGAACGCGAAACCACCCGCACAACGAGAAGGGAAACCCGGTGACCAACGTCGCGCTGGCCGACGGGAAGTTCGTGTCGTTGAATCCCAGCGCCATCGCTATTGCTCCGTAACCGTGACGCCGAGCAGGTCCACCGCGCCGGCGAGCGTGTCGCCCGCGTCGCCCCCAATGCGGCTCACGCGGACGACCAGCCAGTCGCCGGCGGCCAGGCTAGCCATGGTTCCGGCCGAGAACGCAAACGTCACCGCATCGCCCGCGGTGGTCGGAGCGCTCACCGAAGTCGTGAGCGTAGCCGACGGCGTGGGCAATGCGCCCAACGCATCGCCGTCCGCCACCCGGTACAGATCCAATTGAAGTTGGGCCACGCCGCTGGTCACATCGGCCGTCGCCACGCCGGCAACGATTAGAGCTCCGCCGCGATACGCGCCCGGCACGAACGCCGCGAATTGCCCCGCCTGCGTCTCGCCATCGGCAAAGACCAGCACGGGCCAGTCCCCCAGCAAACTGACGGTGGCAAATCCCGTCGCCGGCGGCCGATTAGCCAAGGCGTCGAACTCCAGCAACGTGTCTCCCGCGGCCATCTCGCCCTCCCCCCGTCGATCCAAAACGTGGTCGCCAAACACAAACTGGCCTTGCCGGCGGCGAGGCCGTCGGTCCGTCCGCCCGCAGGCAACCCGACCGTCGCTCTCCTCGCCGCCGGCGCCGTCAACGCGCGACGCCCCAGCAACTAATCACTAATCACCAATCACTGGCAACCGCCCGCCGCTACCCCGTGCACTTCACCACGTAGCGCGGGTTCAGCACCGCCGCGGCGCCGCGCTCGCTGGCCTTGAACCGCAGCACCACGTCGTTGGTGAAGTCGGCTTCGCTGCCCAGAGGGGCCTGCGTGACGGTGATCGGCCAGTTCTCCATGTAGGCCAGCGCCTTGCGGAAGTCGCCGATGAACCACCACTTCTTCGCCTCGGCCGCGGCCACGCCCGAGGCAACGATCCGGCGATACGCGAGCCGGCTTTCGTCCACACGGTAGTTGCCCAACGGGTTGGCTGCGGTGGTCGTGGTTTCGCCGCCCGCTGCTGCGTAGTTGATTTCTGCGGCGTTGAACACGCGATGCGCTGCGTGCCGGTACGCGGGAGTGACCAGCACGTTGGTACCCCGCAGCAACACCGGTTCGCCGGTCGCCGGATCGGTCATCTCGGCAAACAGTTGCTCGGCCGCGTCGACTTGCGTCCAGTCGACCAACTCGTTGGCCGCCAGTTCGTTGACCCACGGCCCGCTCGTCTGGTAGGTGTTGTGCGTCGTGCCGTTGTGCTTGTAGTTGTTGGTGACGCCGATCAGCAGATCGAGCAGCCGCTTCTCCTTGTTGAGCCCCAGGATCTCGCCGACCTCGGCGGCGCGGCTGAGCACCAAGTGCGTCCGATCGAAAAAGATCGCCTCCTTGGTCACCGGCACGATGAAGCCGCGTTTGGAGGTCGAGGGCGTTTCGATGTACTCTTCGCCGAAGCCCAGATTGGGAAACGGCATCCCCGGCGCCACTTCGTCAATGTCGCCCGTCACCCGCGTCGCTCCGGGGATCTTCTCGCCGTCCAGCCGCGTCGGCACGGTCTGCACGAGCTTTGACATCACGAACGCTTCCTGCGTGTACGCTTCGAGGATCTTGGAGTAGATCACCTGTCCGGTGATGTTGAGAAACGCCGTGACATCGACGCCGTCGCTGGCCTCCGTCACGCTGACCGAGCCGCTGGTCCGCGGATCGAGCAAGCCGACCCACTCGCGCCCGTCGGGGATCAACGCTTCGGCCAGGTCGCGAATGCTGAAGTCTTCGGGCCGCAGCGCGCGCTGCTCGAGCGCTTCAGACAAATGACGCACGGTTTGCTCGGCACCGTCCAGCTCGTAGCGCCGCTTGAGTTCGCGATAGTTGAGGTTCACTTGAGGAAACTCCTGCACTGAGTGATGATTCTGTCGGTTGCGCGGCACGGCTCTGCGAGCCGTGCTGCTGCGTGTATCGCGTGGTGCTACGCTGCCGCCTGCGGTCCGCCCTTGAGCACCGTGCTGACCACGTCGACCAGCACGCGCGTGGCCGCGGCATCGACCGCCTTGGCGCATCGCCCAATGGCCAGATTCGCCGTGGCCACCTCGGCGACGACCTGCGGCTCCAGTTGCGTCCCGCTGCCGTTCTCGTCGACGCCAATCAGGGCGCCCACCGCGTAGGTCGCGCTGACCGAGTCGAATTCAAACACGCCGCTGGTGGCGATGCGGATCGGATCGGTGCTCCCCTCCGGCGAACACTGCATAGCGACGCCGACAAACGCGTCGTGAAACGCCTCCTGGTTGCCCTCCTTGGTGGTGGTATCCGCGAGCCCCGACGCCGGCACCGCCGCGCCGCTCGCGACGTACACCAGGTCGCCAATATCGATCGCCTCGTCAGTGGCCACGGGCAGCGTGACCGGGTTGGTGTCGCCATAACGCCACCGCATGTTGTTAGCCATGAAAAAGGTGCTCCAAATGGAAGGAAAGAAGTTTGCTCAGTCAGAGTGGCCGTCTTGGCTACCGCCGAATCGCCCGGGCAAAGTCTGCGGCATTGCCGATCGCCGGCATCCGCGCGGGCAGCGTCATGCGCTGTTCGACGCTGCACGGTGCGGAGCCCCGCGGCAGCGACTGGACGCGTTCGGCCAGCAACTTCGCAAACTGCCGGTCATTCGCTGCGGTCAGAGCCTCGCAGAATGCCGCGCCCAGCAGGCGTTGGCGCCCCGCCTCGTCCGCCGGCGGTGCGATGCCCCGCGCTGCAAGCGCTTCGGCAATCGCCAAGCGCCGCTCGGCGGTGCGCGCCTCGCGTCCCGCGGCCGCCATTTGCTCGCTCACCAGCGCCGCCTGTTGGCTGCGAATCTCGTCCAACAGATCGGGCCGGTGCACGGCCAAGGTCGCCAGCGTGAGCGCATCCCACGCTGGCGCCGATTCATCGACGACGTCATCGTCGCCCTGCTGCTCAAACAGACCCTCGGTCGTCGCTGGGTCGGCGACCAAATCCACGCTCTGCACGCGCGTGATCTCCTCAACCACGCTCGCGTCGCCCTCGCGGGACAGCCGGGCCAGGACGTTGTGCGAGAAACCAACGTTCCGCGGGTTGTGCTCGGCGTCCCACGCGAGTTGCTCGGCCAGGGCGTGCTTGGGATTGAAATGCAGATCGCCGAATAGACCCTCGGCCGTACGAAATTCGACGTTGCGAATCACCCCCAGCCGGTCCTGATAGTCCCGCGGCGTCAGGGGGCCGCCCTTGGGATGATTCACATTCACCTTGGCCGCCTCGTAAAGCGCCGCGGCCTGGGCAAGGGCATCGGGGCGATAACGCCGCCCGTTGCGCGACTCCAGCCCAATCAGTTTGACGCCCCGCAGCACGCCGGCGTCGCGGTCGACCCGCAGCGCCACGCCCCGCGAATCGACAAATTCCTGAACAATTTCTGCCATGGAAGAACCTGCTCCTGCCGTGAGAACGCGGAAAATGAAGGCATAAAAAAAGCCCCGGCAGAGCCGACTCCCAAGGAGTCGCTCTGTCGGGGCTCGTACTGCGATACCGGCGACATTGCGTCGGCGGCTCTGACGATACCGGGGGTAGAAAGCTATCAGCGACCAGCTGACAGCTGACTCATTTCACCATTCGCTCCGTCGATACGCGCAGGTGCTGAATGTGGCCGTCCTGCAAACTCACGGCCACCGTCGCAGTGCCGTGGAAGCCGGTAACTGACACGGCTGACAACATGCGGGCGAACTCCTGCTCGGCCTGCTCGCGACGATTGGCCGCTCGAACCCGCGTGCCGTTGCGATTGGTGGTGTTGCTAATCATGGGCGTCATTTTACCAAGTGGCGCGGCTGACTTCGCCGACGATTTTTGGCCACCTCGTTTCGACTCAGTTGTCATGCATCACAATCGCGGACGACGCGAATGACTATCAAGGCGTCACGCGGATTGCTCGTGCGGGTCGCCGTCGTCGTGCGCATGCATCGCAAAGTTCTTTTGCTCCTGCTCGTAGTCCAGTCCCATCCGTTGGCTCCACGTTTGCGGCGAGAGAATACCCTTTTCGAACGCAATTCGCTCGATCTGACACTCTCGCAGCTGGTCGCGCACGTGAAGCGAGGGCAAGCCGATCTGGATTTCCACATGCCGGCGTGTATCCGCTGGGAGCCGCCCGGCGCGGATGGCGTTGTCGATCACGCGCCACATGACGTCGCAGTCATCGGCCTTGAGTCCCGCCTGCAGCCGCTCGAACATTTTCACCGCCGGGCCCTCGGCCACCAGCGTCGACGCATAATTCGCGTTGGACGCGTCGGAGGTGAACATGAATTCCGGCATCACCAGCCGCGCGGCGATGGCCCGCAACTCGGCCTGCAGGACGCCCACAAACGCGCTGGCTTGCACGCCGTTGGCGGGGAAGTCGTACTCCAGCCCCGCCGGGGCGTCGAGAATCGTCCCCGGACCGTAATGCGCCAGGCGCCGCGTCCGTCCGGCGACCGTCGCGGTGGAGTCGGCGCCATCATCAACAAAGCTCTCCACGCCGCTGCGGGCCGCACGGCGATGTTTGCGGATCAGGGCGATCGCCGATTGGATCTCGGCCAGGGCGCTCATGTTGCGCAGTAGTTTTTCGACCCGCCGCAGGTTCTTCCGCACGGGAAAGTACAGCGGCAAGCCGCGTTTCACGTTGGCATCGACGTTCGCCTTGCGGTGCTGGATCTCGTCGGCTGCGACCGGCTGACCGTCGATGTAGTAGCCCAGCACGGTTTCCACATCGGCGGAATCGCAGTGGATGCCAAAACTGGTTTCGGGGTTGCGGGTGAGTTCCTGCGGGGTGGCGACCTGCTCGGGCTCGACAAATCGCACTCGGGTCGAACCATCCGCGCCGGTGAAGTAGCGCGAGAACGCCTCGCCGTCGCGGTCCAGCCGGCGGACGATCTCCTGTTGCCGCGCCTGCCAACGATTTTCGTGCACGAATTCGTCCAGCACCGCCTGCACGTCGCCGGTCAAACCATCAGGTGCGCCAGCGCCCTTGCGAACGATGGCCCGATAGCTGTGTCCGACGCCGACCAGGTAGCTCACGCGGTTCTCGATGCCGTTGATCGCGAACTCGTTCGTGGCAGCCAGCCGCCGACACTGGGTGCGCACCTCGCTCAGTTGGGCTTCGTCGACGGGCAGCAAACCGGCCAGCGCCCCTCCGCCGGGGCCCGCACTCACCGGATTCCACCACAGCCCGTCGTCATCGACGTAAGCTTCGCGCGGATCGACCAGCGCGTCCCAGATTCCATCACAGGCCTCAACGACCCGCTGCTCCCAAGCGTCGGCGAAGACGCCGTTGTTCGATTGCGACATGTCTGTTGCTCCCATCTTCTCACCACGGATTTCACGGATTGCTCGGATAGTTGTTGGCGGCAGTGGATGCACCTGGCCGTTCCGGCCAATTCAAATCAACCGATCGCCCAGCCCGTCGTCCGCGTTGCCGCGGCCGGCGTGCGCCTCGGCCAATTGCAGCGCCATCTCCAGCGCGTCGGGCCCGTCGTCGTGCGTTCCCAATGGAAAGTCCCGCAACTGATCGACTAACAGTTGCGTCGACGGGCTGCCGGCGAGGAATCGCAACCGCCCCTGCGACAACAGCGGCCCCAGCCGACGAATTCGCGTCTGCTTGTTCGTTTGGTTGTGCACCAGCGCCGGCCGCCGAATACGCTGCTTCTGTCGACGGAACTCGGCGACAAACTCCCCCGCCAGCAACTCCTGGTACTGATTGGCTTCGACTCCCAGAACATCCGGCCGAAATCGCGTGTAGAGCCGCACGCCGTCGGCGACCATCTGCGGCGTGGGCCGGCGGGCCAGATCGGCCTCGACGTACAGCCGCCCCGCGCTATCAATCCCCACCGCCACATACGCCGAGTAGTCGCCGAACCGCGCGTCGCGGCCTTTGCTGGGGTCGAGCGCCAACACGCGCAGTCGCAGGTCAGCGGGCCACTGATTGAACCAAATCTCGTCGCCAAAGTAGGACTCCGGCCACTCGCACCGCGTCGGGTCGATGGGCGAGTTCTGCTTCTCGCGTTCAAACGCGGTCCGCCCCTCCTCGGCTCGCAATCGCATCAGCAGGTACAGATCGTCCACTTCCGGCCACAACAACTCCGCGCCAGCATGCATGGCCCCGCGGCGAGCCTCGTAGAATACTCTCGCTTCGTCCGCAGCAGTGGCGCTGTCGCGGTTGACGTACAGCTTCTCCCACTCGTCCCACAGCGGCATGGCCGTCGGCCACGTTTCGATCGCCCGAAACAATGCCGACGTCCAGCCCGGCGTTCGATGCAACTGCATCGCCAGCGCGTCGCGGTGCAACGCCGTGGCCAGATTGAGCACGCACGTGTCGCTGGTCCCCGCTTTGAGCAGGGCGCCGTGAAACCACTGCCGGCTCGTTTCGCGCTGCGCGGCCGAGGCGATATGGCCGTCGTTCTGCAGGTCGTCGCACACGATCAGCGTGGGGCGATGTTCCCGCCGCCGCCGCCCACGCAGGCTTTGCCCCGTTCCGAACGCTTCGATCTCCACCCCGTTGCGCAGTTGAATGCTCGCGGCCCGCCAGCGCTTTCCGCGACCGCATGCCTGCGGATAGTGTTCGGCGAGGTGCCGGTTGGTTTCCAACTCGGTCTTCAGGTTTTCCAGGTGCGTTTGGGCTTGAGTGAGCGTGTCGGACACGATCCAAATGTACGGCTGGACGCCTTCGACCGCCGCGCGCAACGGAAAGCACAATGTGCCGAGCGTGCTCTTGGCAGCGCCGCGCGGCCCCAGCACGTTCAGCTTCAGTCCGCGCCGCGCACCGCCGCGGCCAAGCTGCTCGCCTAACCAGCGATGCATTTTCGACGGCGGGAAGCGAAAGTAATGCGGCAACATGGCCTGGCCCCACCCAATCAGATCGCGCCCCGCCATCGACGGCGGCTCGGTCGTGCCGGACAGCTCGCGGGCCAACTCGGCCGCTATCCGCGCGACCGCCCGCGCCGATGCCTTGCGCAACGCCAACGGATGGCTTCGATGCGATCTGCTCATTCCCGCCATGCGTCCCGCCCGTTCTGGTTCGGTAGCGAATCGTCCGCGGTTTCGCCGCTCTGTTCGCCGCGACCGGTTGCCGGCGGGTCAACTGGCAGCTCATACGCCCCCGACAACTCCGTCGCGATCCCCGCTAGCCGCTCTTGCACGCGTCGCCGCAAGGTCGCGTCGCCAATCTCCTCGACGATGGCCGCGGCGACATGCTCGATCGCCGCCTGCAGTTCGTGCAGGGTCAGCCCGGGCAGCGGCCGACGGGCAAACCGCTCGGGGGCGCGCCGCTCCAACCACCAAACCGACGCCCGCCAGTTCTTCACATCCTTGGCCGCATCGTTGACGACCCGCATGTGCATCACTTCGGGGGTCGCCTCGGCCCGCAACAACTCCGCAGCAAACTCCGGTCGAGCACGCATTGTCTCCAGCAACGCGGCCGGCGTGGCGCCCACGTAATGGCACCCCGTCTGACGATCGCACCCAATCGAAGCCAACAGCTTCAGTTCGCGTTGTTGTTGGGAGGTGAGCGGCATGAGCGTGATTGGTGATTCGTGATTGGCGACGAACGGTCATCGAAACGGAGTGCCTGGAATGGAGTAACAGTCTCTGATCGACCCGTCTTGCTACACTCCCAGTCACGAGTCACGAATCACCAATCACCTCCTTCTCCACATACTCAAACGACACCACGGCTCGCCCTGCACTGCTGCGGTAGTTGGCAAGGCGGCTCGTCCCCTTAACGCTGGAACCGGTCTTCTTCACGTTCACCGCCTTCCACAGCGGCGAGTTGCGGCAATGGCGAATCAGCGCGGGGTGGCTGCTGGTCACGTTGATCCGCAATCCCTCGGCCCTGTGCAACGAGGCGATCGCCGCCACGACGCGCATGCCGATGCCCATACCCTGGTAGTCGGGCAAAGTCACGATCCGCGTGAACCGGCGGTGATTCTTTTTGGTGATCACCGGTAGCGTCGCGGCGAAGGTAACCGGCTCGCCGTTCCACGTGGCCAGGTAGCAGCGGGCGCCCGCGGCCAGCGTGCCGCTCAGATAGTGATGACGCGCAAACACTTTCCACGGCGCCAGCCCGCAGCGATGGATTTCCACTTCAATCCGCGGTCGCCGAAGCCGCCTCCGTTCTAGCCGCCCGGTGGCCATGTCCAGGACCCAATCCGCTTCGAGCCACTCGGCCACGTCGTAGTGACAGGTGACGGCCACGAATCGCACCGGGATGTTGCCGCGACGAATCCCCTTGCCAATCGCCGCCGAGCACGCCCGGGCCACGTTGCGATCGACGACGCTGGTGAACTCGTCGAAGACGACCAGTGACGGTCGGCTACGTGGGCAGTTCTCTCCGAGAATTGCCGTCGATTCTCGGAGAAGATCGACCCCGGGACTATCAGGCTGACAGCCGAGCGCTGACGGCTGGTAGCCAAGCGCCAGCGCACGCGCCAAATCGCACCGGAACCGTTCGCCGCCGCTCAGCACGCTATACGGCTTGACCCACGACGGCGGCGAGCTGAATCCCACCGCCGTGAACAGCTCCACGACGTTTCGCACCGGCAACTCACCGAAGCAGTCGACGACGGCCTTGTCATCCGGCCAGTTGGCCTCGGTGAACAATTCGGCTGCGTACGCGTGCCGGGCGACGGTGCTTTTTCCGCTGCCAGAGGGGCCCACGATCAACCCGACTTGCCACGGTTCGTCCAGTTCGGGCAACTCGACGGAGAACTCTTCGGTCGCCTTGGCGGCCAACGGCACGTCGAACATGCCGGCCACCTGTTGCACCCGAAACGAATCGTGCACCGGGCAACTCGCTACAACGTCAACACTCGGCATGTGTAACCCTCCTGCGTCATTCGCTCGTAAACGTCCCGTTGGGCGTCTTCGTCGTCGCACTGGACAACGACTTGAAAGGACTCGGGGATCGCGACTTCCGGACGTTCGCCGGCGGAATCCAGCAACTGCTCGGCAGCCGCCGCGTCGCGGGCCAGTCCGTCCACCAACGCCGTGACGTGCTCGCTTTCGAACGGCGTGTCGGCGAGCAGCTCCGTCAGTCGGTCGCTGTCCACCCCCGCTAGCGCCGCCACCGGATCATGGGTCAGCAGGATCTGCTTGGCCTCCTCGGCCGACACATCCAGCACCAACACGGGAACCGTGGCGTCGGGGGTCGTCTCGGCCCGCAGATGGCCGTCGACCAACTGCAGGGCGCCGTCTTCCAACTCGCGCACCAGCAGCGCGTCGGCGTAGCCAATCTCGGCGAGCACGCCTCGCAGGGCATCCTGTTGCGCTGCGGGATGGGTTCGCCAGTTCAGCGGATGCGGCCGCAGGTCGGCAGCCCGCACGCGGCGGAGTTCTTTGATGCGATCGCGAATTTGCATGGTGCTTGTCAGTGGTCAGTTGTCCGTGGTCCGTCGCAACGCAGCGCAGGCCATTAGCGGGGGCGGCCACGCCCCCCGCCTGCTCATCCGCTCTCCATCTGCTGGATTGCAGCCGCCGGCGCTGGCGGCGATTCCAACGCATCGACCACGTCGTTCATCACATATCCGAACGCCGCCCCCAGCAGCGCCACCAAGGCAATCCACGAGCGCCGCACGACGCTCACCCACCCGACCAGCCCCAGATCCTCGCCGCTGCCGCGCAGCGTTCGCTCGATCTCGCGGATCATTCGTTGATTCTCCAGCATGAGCTGCCGCAACTGGCCAGGGTGATCGCTCTGGTAGCCGAGTTCCTGTCGGAGGAAGTGCGCCTGCTGTGACAACTCAGCGGCCACGATTGAAAGTTCGGGCATGGAAAAACGCGGATCGGGAGAAGTGAAATGCCAGAGCCAAGCGGCGAGGATTCCATGGTCTGGGTAGCCCGGGTTGGCAAATGCCTATCCGGGCCGCGTAGCGGCAAGAGGCAACCGCAACTCTCTTGCCTCCCGCCGCTGCGCCGTCCAATTAGCCTGAACGGCAACCCGGGCTACCCCATCCCGCCCCGGCCACTCACCACGAACGAATGACCTAATTACGCACCACGTTGGAACCGCCCGCCGTTTCCGTGCGCAGGTTCGGCGAATCCGCCGGGCCCAACGGCTCCTCGCTGGGTCGCACGCCGGCGGCCATGTCCACGCGGTTCGCATCGCCGGCAAACGCCTTCAGGTATTCCAGCACCTGCACGTAGCTGCCGTACATCCGCATCGAATCCTTCACGTAGATGAATGACGTGCGGAACCGGCTTTCCAGCCGCGTCCAGTTGACGACGGCGCGGTCGATGGCGCCCAACAGCACCAGCGCGTTCTGGCTGCGAAAGTTCAATTGGCTCGCCAGCGGGATGTTCGGGTCGGTGCCGTCCACCGCCCAGGGCAGCGCCACCAATCCGCCCGGCGCCTCCTGAATCTCGTCGCCGCCGAACGGCTCGACCGATCCCATCAGCGTTTCGCTGGAGCTGATTGCCCGCTCGATCAAATCGCCCAGCGGCGTTTTCTCCGGGTTGTAGGTGACCCGCCGCCGCATGCGATCGCAGGCCAGCAGGTGCTCCACATAGTGGTTCTTGGTCGTGTCGTCCAAGCCGCCCCGCACGCCGAACTCGTCGTTGGCGACGACCTCGCTGCGAAAATCAAACAGCGGCCCCAACGCCGCCAGGATGTGCAGATTGCGGAACTCGGTCACGACGCGTCGAAATTGTTCTTGTCCAGCAGCGCCAGCAGGCATGGGGATCCTCGCAGGGTTGGAAGGGAATGAAGTTGGTGGGTTGAATCGTGCTCAACTGGGGAAGGGGAAGGGGGATGGTGGCAACTTACGGCGAAGGCTAGGCCGTACTGCCCTCCGCCCGCCCCCTTCCGCCTTCCCCCTTGAGTTCGAGTTTCGTCGGCGCGATATCGTTGAAGCGTTCGCGCAGTTCGCGTCTCAGCTCGTCGGCCCACGTGCGACGCGGCGAATCGTCATCGCCGTCGGCAAGCGCGTCGAGCCGGTCGAGTGCAAGGCGGCCTGCAACCGCGTCTTGTAGCGGGTCACGTCCCTCCAGTTGCGAAAGTCGTAGAAGTTGGCGAGCCTCACGATCGTCGCGCTCGATCGGCAGGGCGACGTCGACCTGCAACTCGTGCGCGTTGGCCGCTTCGCGAAAGGTCTCCGCCGCGTCGGCGGTTGCCTCCCGATCGGTGGGCGCGGCAGCGGCGGCGGGCTGGGTTGCCCTCTGCGCGCGGAGCGCCCGGTTGCGCAAACGGCGGCCGAGCCACCACCCGCTGACGGTCGCTGCGGCCACCAGCCCCCAGCCCACCGGCCCGGTGACGCCCAGCGCGCCCGCGGCGGCCGTCCCCGCCGCGCGGCCCAGTTTCGCGCCCGACGCCAAACCGGCGATCCGCTCGGCGAGCGATTGCCGCTCGGTACGGCCTTGCGCCGCCAGTTGTGCCAGCTCATCGGCACGAGCAAACTGATCCAACTGCTCGTGCCGGGCGAACTGCTGCAGGTCGTCGTGCAACTTGCGCACTTGGACGTCTAACTCAGCAAGTTGCCGCTGACAGTCACATGCCAACGGCGTTGCCGAAGTGTCGCCAATAGCCGCGGGGCCACGCCCCGCGGGACTCTCAACGGCTGGTCCCGCGACTGGCCCCGCATCCGGCCCCACCAACGGGCACAATCCATCAGGGCACGACGCGGCCGGCGACGCCTGCCGCGGGCGCCGCGCGAACACTCGCGCCGTCCGCCGCCCCAACACCCGTTGCAGGAAGTTGCGCAGCGGCCCGCCGCCGCTGGCGTAGGTCACCCCGTCGGTCGCGCCCCACACGACGGCGACCAGTCGCCCTTGTTCGTCAAACACGCCGCCGCCCGAGTCGCCCGACCGCACGGCGCCGGCGAACTTCCAGCTCACCCGCTGCGACCCGCCGGCAGTTCCCACGAAGCGGCCGGACGTACACTGCAGCCGACCATCGCCGCCGAAACCGCAAGCGCGAAACCGCGCGGTCGTTGTCGACAACACGACCTCATCGCCCGCCACCGCGAGCGCAGCCGGCGTCACGCGCGGCGTCGCGATCTCCACCGCTGCCAGATCGGCCTCGCGATCGATGGCGACCAACTTGGCCCCGTGCCGCCCGCCTTGGGGGAACGAGACGATCACCTCGCCGGCGCCCTCGGAGAACAAGTGAGCGCAGGTGAGCACCAGTCCGGCCGACCCATCGTCGGTCACGTCGACCAGCGTGCCGCTGCCGGCGCTTTCGACCACGCCTTGGCGATTGGTAATGCGGCACGACGCAGGATGAGCTTGGGCGACTGAGCAATGAAGCAAGGCCGCCAGGGCAAGTAGCAGCGCGGCCGTGTGGTGCCGCCCCCCTCCCCTAGCCCCTCCCCACCAGGGGGAGGGGAACAATCCGGGCCCGCTAACCGTTGATTGCTGAACGCTGATTGCTTCGCTCATTTCTCGCCCCCCAACGTGAACCGGTACCGATAGAACGGGCTGCGGGCGAGGTCCCCCGGCTCCGTCAATCGATCGGATAGATGCGGCACCGGGTCGACGCCGCCGCCCAGGCGATCGGCCGCCGCGCACGCGTGCGAGCAGAACGGCGGCTGGTCGGCGGCGCGGCGGTCGTCGCTTTCGGGCCGCAGCAGGAATCGCCACACCGGCAGGTGCCGCAGCGCCGCGAGCCACACGCCGCGATAGCCGTAGTCGCACCCCGCCAGGTGCCGCATGTGCTCCACCGCACGGCCGCGATCGTAGTGCCGCCACCGCCGTTGGGGATTCACCTCGAACACGTCGATGACGCCGGGGAATCGCCGCACCTGGCTGGCGAGCGTCACGGCGCGGCCGCCCTTCAGCTCGCGCACTTCCAAACAGAACAGCGTCTCGCCCCACCACGCGGCCCGCGCGGCGTGCGTGTACTCGCTGCGCCCCGCCACTGAGATCAGACGCGACACGATTCCCTGCCCCCGAAACAGCAGCAGATCGCCGTCGCGAATGTGCGAGGCGGCGTCGGCGAGGGTCACATGGCAACGCATGGCGAATCTCGGGCAAGCGCACAAAAAAAGCCCGCCCCCGGCGAATCAATCGCCAGAGGCGGGCTCGTACGGATACGCGCTCGCACCGAGCGGCTCCGTCAGATACCTGTCTTCAACACGCGTATTCTACGAAATGGCGTGGCTCATTTTCTACAAGAAACTCGGTGCGATGGGTAAGCTTGGACGATCAAGTCGATGTCGTTTCTGATATTCTGCAATGGTGGCTTTCCAAGGCCCTTCTCGCAGGAAAATCGTTCTCGCATGAGAGTCACCATGGTTTAGCTCCGGCTCATATCGGCCATGTCACCAACCTGGTCAAAACCGATACGCCAACTTGTGCTGTGGCCACTGTGCTGGGGCCTACTATGGGCGTTCGCAATCGTACTTTTCCGATCCGTATTCAACTGGCCGATGTGGGCGGTGGTTGTGGGCGCCATGGCAGCGCTGCCGGCGTGCCTATTGATTGGTCAAATTATCGCGGATTTCACTACGGAGGTTCTGGTGCGATTGTTGAGCAAATCTGAAGGACGTTAGATCTGCGTTTCGGGCTGTCTCAGATTCCCGTGAGTCGGGTGTTCGCTACGCCATTTCGGATTGGCAAATACCCAGCAAGTCAATGTATCTCTTCGACATCATTTGCGTTGCGTTTGCAGGGGCCATTTGGCTGTTCGTTGCCATTGCCAACGCACTCTTATCGTCAAAAAAGTATTCGCGCTGGGCGCAACTACTCCGAGCAGTTGCCAGCCTCCTCATGATTTACGGCGCGACTGGCTTTTTCGGGTCAGCATTTTCATCATCAGGTGGACTCAACTGGGCCAATGAGTCGCTGGAGTGGCCCATAGGCCGTGCTTCTGGCGTCATCAAAGTCCAGGAAGGCTATTTCGTCGTTCCACACGGTCCGTCGAGCCGGATACAGGTCTACGACAACAATCGATCATTCATCAGAGGGTGGCATGTCGATGCGAACGGCGGTTTTTTTAGAATTGCCACGGCGGATGGACATACAATTGACGTATTTGCAGTACGTCCTATGAAGCATTACCGGTACTCGGTCGAAGGCATGTTGCTCTCTGAAGACAAATGCACAATCGACGAATACGACGAATACATTAAACGGATTGATGACGGACAATCGATATGGATTCCAACGCACTGGTGGCTTTTGCCGTTCACGAATCCATTTTATTCGTGGGTTCTCGCAGGCACCGGGCTAGTGACGTTGATGCTTGCGGACAAATACGCCAAAAGCAATGGCGACACGAATGCGGTCGATTTCTCAGATGCCAACCCAAGCACCTAGGATCGATCAAGCAGTGAAGAAACCTGCTTCGGCTGAAACGCCAACTCTCCGCATTGGCCACCACTAGCTGGCCTAGCAGTGTGAAGCGGGCGCACCATTCCACTACTGGACAAGCCAGGCAGTGGCAAATGCCTAGGGCATCACGCGCGCAATCACCGCACCATGCCGCGGCGGCTCGCAATCCGCCCTGCGTAGTCGCGCTCAAACGCACTGAACTCCGCCCATACGGGCACGTGATCCGACACTTGCTCGACTTGATCCAGCGACAGGTTGAATTGCCGCTGCACGTCGAAGATGCCGCTGCGGCCGGTGTACTCGGTCGTCGAGTACTGGTGCACGACCAGATTGTCGTACAGCTTGTTCTGCCGCGTGTTGGAGAAGACGCCGGTCACCAGCGGCTGGATGCCGGGGATCTGGCCCAGGCGGCCCATGTGTTTGTCGTCGGCGTTGAAGTCGCCCAGCATGATCACGTCGTCCTCGTTCCCGCCGGCGCGCCGAACCACGCGGTACACCTCCGCCAGGGCGTCCAGTTCCATGTCGACCACATCGGGATCGGTGTGCACGTTGATCAGCGTGAAGGTGAACGCCGTGTCGGGGTCCAGCCGGGTGCGAAAGCTCGCCACCAACGGCTCGCGATGCAGCAGGTTGTCGGGATCGCGGACCGTGTAGTAGCTCGAGTGGTCCATTTCAATCCGCTCGGTGTCGAACACAAAGGCGTACTGCTCGGTCGACACGGTATTGCCCAGCCGCGGCCCGACCAGGTGGTCGTACTTCCGCGGTCGCGAGCCGCTTTGGTTGATCAGCTTCACGAAGTTGGGGATGTGGTAGTCGTCCTGCGTGCGGATCTCCTGGATCGCCACTACGTCGAACTGCCGCACGATCTCGGCCAGCGTGTACATCACGTACGGCTTGCTCGCCTTGGTCTTGCCGAACACCTGGATGTTGAACGAGGCGATCCGAATCGTCGGCCCGGCCGAGGGGGGCATGACCGGCGTGGAGGACACGGGACGGAAGACGTTGACGTTCTGTCCCGCCGCGCCATTCGGCGCCGCCGCAGGTTGAGCGGGCTGCCCCCAGCCGCTGGGGGCGGGCGCCGGCGTACCCCAGGACGGCGCAGCGCTGCCCGGCTGATTCGTTGACGCCGCGTTGGGGTCAATCGGGCCGTCGCGCAAGAACAGGAAGGCCAGGCCGCCTAAAACGGCCAGCGTTGCCATGGATAACAAGCGTTGCACCGGTGCACTCCTTGCACGCCAAGCTGTCAGCGATCAGCGGTCGACGGTCATTCCATTGGGGCCGATGCGTTGCCGGGTGCGCAGCGGCGCACGCTCAGCCCGATCGGGGCGGGGAGATTAGGGAATGCCGCACATCGCGGCCAGATCAATCAGCGACGCGAGCGGCGCCAGCGGTCACTCGCAAGCCGCCGGCAGCGAAGCGCTTGCGATCGGGTGACAAGGCGGACGGGCAGTCCAAATGGGCGCCCTCGAGAACTGCTGCGAGGAATCTCACCACAGAGGTCACAGAGGACACGGAGAAGCGGGCGAGGGTGGGCAAGGGCCTGCGGCAGAAAAAGCCGCGAGAGCCCGGGGAAAACCTCTTCTCAGACTTCGAAACGGACAAAGAGCGGCTTTCCTAGCGCATGCCCAGCGATGTTTCAGCGGCGCAATGCAAATGTCGCCAGGCTTCCACTGTCGTACTCTGTGTCCTCCGTGCCCTCTGTGGTGAAGATCGTCATGATCGTGGGTCTTGAGCAGGTCCTCACGCGCCAGCAGGCTTCCCGGCCAGGTGCACCAGATGTGCTAGCTCCGGCAGCACGAGTTGCTCGACGGCCAGCCGCACGGCGCCGGTGGAACCCGGCATGAGGAACACGGCCGTGCGATCGATCAGCCCGGCCGCGGCGCGGCTGAGCATGGCCGCCGCGCCGATCTCCTGAAAGCTGAGCATGCGAAACAATTCGCCGAACCCCGGCAGCGGCTTGGTAAGCAGCCCCTCGACGGCCTCGGGCGTCTGATCACGCGGCGCAACTCCGGTCCCGCCGGTCACCAGGATGGCCTGCACGGCCGGCTCCGCCGCCAAGCGGCTCAGGAGTTCGGCGACTTGCCCCGGCTCGTCAGGCACGATCTCTCGCGCCGCCACACGATGCCCCGCCGCCTCCAGCAAATTGATGATCAAATTGCCGCTCAGATCGTCGGCGAGCGTGCGAGTGTCGCTGACCGTCACCACGCCGCATGTGACTGCGTCCGGCGCCGCGTGGCGATGCTCTTCGGGGGGCGTGGGCGAAGCAGACATCGGGCTCTCCAAAACGGCAAACGAACAGGTGGCGGCCGACGAATCGTCGCGACCCGTCCGATCCGGCGCATTGCGGGTCAATTTGGCGGCAATTCTACCAGCGGCAGCGGCTCGCCCGGCAGGGGGCGGCCCCGGCCAACGCTGTTTTTGCCGCCGAACGCCGATCGCGGCTGCTGGGACTGGTATAATTGGAAACCAACACCCTCGTGCCGCCGACCGAGCCGCCGACGCGATGCTCATCCCCCTTGCCACGACCCGCCGCTGCCTGTCGCTCGCCCTCGCGGCGGCCGTTTGCGCATGCGCGACGACGGCCGGCGCCTCGGCCGACATTTACGAACTTGAAGGCGGCGGCGAGGTGCGCGGCGAACTTGTCGGCCGCGGCGACGACGAAGCTTACATCGTGCGCACCGACGATGGCGCCCAGGTGGCGCTGCCGCGCGACGAGATTGCCCGGATCGTCGCCGTCGACGACACGCTGGCCGAGTACCAGCGTCGCGCCCGCTCGACCCCCGACACGGCCGCAGGTCAGCGTGAGCTGGCCCAATGGTGCAAGGAACATCAGCTCGCCGAGGAAGCCGCGCTGCATTGGGAGCGGCTGCTCGACTTTGTGCCCGACGACGAAGAGGCGATGATCAGCCTCGACTACCAGCGCGTCGGCGGACGGTGGATGACTCGCGAAGAACTCATGGCCCGCCGCGGCATGATCCTGTACGAGGGCAAGTACCGCACCGCTCAGCACATCGCGCTGCGCCAACGGGACGACGCCCAAGGCGACCTGCAGGCGGATTGGTACGCCAAGATTCGCCGCTGGCGCGGGTGGCTCGACAGTCGCCGCGAAGAGCACGTCACGGCCGCCCGCGCGAATCTTGACGGGCTGAGCGATCCGGCCGCCGCGCCGGCGATTGTGCGGCAACTGTCCAACGAGCGCGAGGCGTGGGCCTACGGCGAACTGCTCAAGGTGCTCGCCCGGCTGGATCACCCCGAGACGGTGCGCAAGCTGGTCGACGTCTCGCTGCACGACCCCAACGCCGACTTGCGCGCTCTGGCGCTCGACCTGCTGACGCGCAACGGCGACTACGTGCCGATTCTGCCGTACGTCCGCGCCCTGCGCAGTCGTGACAACGTGATCGTCAATCGCGCGGGCAAGGCCCTGGGCGCCATCGGCGATCCCGAGGCGGTCAGCCCGCTGATCGACGCCTTGGTGACCGAGCACAAATACCGCATTGAGCCGGCCAATCCCGGGGGGATCACCACCGGCTCGGTCAACGGCAACGCCGGCTTGAACGTCGGCGACCGGCCGAAGATCATTGTCCGCATGCGACAGAATCCCGAGGTGCTCCGAGCGCTCACCTCGCTCACCAGCGAGCATGATCTGGAGTACGACGAGCGAGCGTGGCGCAGCTGGTTTATCAATCAGCAAGAAGCCCAACTCGCCAGCGCACGCCGCGACGAATAGGCGAGCGGCATCTACCCAGGCAAACAACCGCCATTGTTGGTCGCCCCGTTGTGGTCGATCCTGTCTTCCAGGCTGGACGCCGGCGACCAATCACCGGTCACCAATCACTCCCTCCCGCCATGCCCAGCGTCGCCATCATCGGAGCCAGCGCCGACCCCCTCAAATACGGCAACCAAAGCGTCCGCGCCCACCGCGACCAGGGCTACGACGTGTTCCCGGTGAATCCCAAGGGGGGCGAGATCGAAGGCTTGCCGGTCTACGCGCGACTGGCGGACGTGCCGATCGACAACCTCGATCGGGTCAGCATGTACGTCCCGTCCCGAATCGGCCTGTCGCTGCTGGACGAAATCGCCGCCAAGGGATGCGACGAGCTGTGGCTGAACCCCGGCAGCGAAAGCGACGAACTCGTCGAGCGGGCGCGTGAGTTGGGCCTCAACCCGATTCAGGCGTGCAGCATCGTCGACGTGCGCAGCCGGCCGCGGCAGTGATTCGCCAGGCGCCTTCTTAGGTCGCCGCTTTGGCTGCGGCGCCGTGTCTGCGTTGTCGCGCCTGCCACCACCCTTCCGCCACGCGGGCTAGCGCCGTGCGATCCTCCAGGTTCGGTCGGTAGATCGTCAGCAGCACCAGCGGCAGGTACCAGGCGATAAAGATGCCGCCATCGTGGGCGTGCCAGAACTGCGTGCCGATCATCAGCGCCGCGGCGCCGCTGATCAGATGCCCCAGGTTCTTCGGCTCCGGCCAGGCGACGTAGCTGAACGCCAGCGCGACAAACAACCCCAGGATCGGCAGCCGATAGACAGGATCCCAGAACTGCCAGATGCCTTGATTCGCGTCGACCGGCTGGCGCAGCCCGAAGAGTTGCATGAAGTGATCTTTGAACGTTTCGAAGCTGGGATCGATTGCTGCCACGACAATCACCATCGCTCCGATGGCCACGAGAACTCCCACGGCAAACCGCTTGACGCCTCGCTGCCAGTAGAAGCTGCACCACAGCGGCAACAGAAAGATTGGGTAGTAGACGGTCCCCGACGCCAGCCCGATGAGAAACCCCGCCGCCGCCGGTCGCCGGTAAAATGCCACGGCGCCGACCAGCAACGATGCTGGCAGCACGTGGTAGGGGCTGCCCGTCCACAGCGCGGTATACGGCAGCAACAGATAGATCGACGCCGCCGCGAGCCCGGCCGTCAGATTCTCGAAGTGCCGCGCGCCGATCCACAGCAGGCCGGCGATAATCGACACCTGCGAGAGAACCGCCATCACGCGAGCCGTGGCCACCAGCACGGCGACTTGTTGCTCGTTCTGCTCGCGAGGCGTTTCGACCGCATCCGACCGCGCGCCCTTGATCACCTCCTGCGTGGTGATCCGCGGCATCAAATACAACAACCAGAAACCGGGCCCGTGCGTGTCAAACGTGCTGTCGGCGTCCTCGGCGTCGCCGACTGTCTGCTCGTCGCCTTCGCGGATCTGCCTGGCCGTTCGCCCGGGCGACGCATCCGCCGCCGACACGTTGCCGGTCACCACGTTGGCCATCAAAAAGAACAGCAGAGCGCCGCCCAGAAAGCAAAGACCGGCGCTGCTGAGATTCGGTTCCAATAGCGGTCGCCGCACCAGGGCCGTGTCGAACAGCATCCGCGCCATCAATACGCCGCCGGCCGTAAGCAGCCACAAGAAACCGAGCTTGAGGATTCGCGTCGCCTCGGGATTCTCAAACCCGTACTGCACCAACAGCAGACCCGGGGCGATGCTGATCAGCAGGAACAGATCGAGATTGCGAATGCTGAGCACGCGCGTGAACTTGAAGAACAGCGCCAGCATCAACAGCGACGACAGGTACGCCCAACTGGTGGGGTTGACCCGCTCGTAATGAAACAGAATGTCGCTCATGCTGACCAGTCGCGCAACCGTGCGGGCGTCCTGGGCGGAGCGTCTGGCGATCCGCACCGGCAAACCAGCATAAACCGCCCGGCAACAAGTGCAAGCGCGGGGCCGTCGAGCGCCGCGGAGGCGACACGCCGATCAATCGGAACTGTCCGGCGGCGTTTGGCCGCCCTCGAGCCGCGACCGAGCCGCAGCCGCCCAACGACTGTCCGGCGCCAGCGCCAGAAAAGCGCGGAAATGCCGCCTTGCTTCTTCGTCGCGATCCAGCCGCTCCAGCGTCATCGCCAAGTGATAGTGACCGTCGGCAAAGTCGGGCTGCAAATCCAGCACGCCGGCGAACGTGGCGGCTGCCAACTCCAACTCGCCCAATTCGGCCAGCACGCATCCCAGCGCCGCGCGGGCTTCGACAAACTCCTCGTCCAACTCCAACGCCGCATAGTAGCGCTCGCGCGCCGCTGACAGGTCGCCCGCCTGGTACAGCAAGTCGGCCAGCGCAAACTGCCGCTCCGCGGTCGGCCCCGCAGCCAGCAGCAGCGTACGATACGCCTGGACCGCCTCGTGGTACTCGCCGGCGCGCTGATGCTCCAGGGCTTGCAGTTCCCACTGCTCGACGAGCGAATCGAGATCTTCGTCCTCGACCAAATCTCCATCGGCGATCCGCTGAACGAGCGGAATGCTCACGACCTCCGGCGATGACTCCGAAGATTCCCCGTCGTCCTCGCCTGCCGCGGCGAATTCGAATCTCCGCTGTCCGGTCAACTCGACCAGATCGTCGCCGCGCCGCATCAGCAGCCGCCGGTCGGCGACAACCAGGTCCGCCTCGTCGCGCACCACGTCGGCCAGCGCCTCGGCGCCCAGCGCGGCAAGTTGCCGATCAACCAGATACAGCGAACATCCCGCGTGATGCAACTCGGCCAGCCGTCGGGCGACGGCCACCGCGGCGAAGTCGAAGTAGGGCAGCCGTCGTACGCAGCGCGCCGCGGTCAGCACGCCGCGGCGATGCCAATGCCGCACCGCCGCCGCCGGCACGCCCAGCAACTCAGCCAGCACGACCGGCGTGTAGAGCCGGCGTTGGGCTAGCTCTTCGACCAGCCCTAACTGCTGCCACAATTCCGATTCGTGGACCCACCGGGCCCGGCCGTCCTGGACAGCGGCGGCAATCTCGGTCCGATGTTTCAGCCGCTCAGTGGCTGCGGCCAGATCGCGTTGATGGTCGCCGATGACGATCAACGTCGTCGCGGCGTGCTGCGGCTCGGCGACGGCGCCGCCCGCGGCGGTGACGAAACCGGCCGCTTCGTCGTGCGTCATTCCCAGCAATCGGCCCACGAACGACACCGTCTCGCCGGCGAGTTCGCCCTGTTGGGGCGCGGGGGACGCTTCGGGCGCCGCAGCGACGTTGGGCTGATCGTCGTTCACAATCGCAGGACTACTGGTCGAGGAGAGATTGTTGGACGCCCCTCAGTGTCGACGACAGCCCCAGGATCGTCAACGCGGCGCGCGCTGTGCAGTTTGCCACGGCGGCGAAAGTCGGTTCGGCTCGCCAAGCAGCGCATGAAAAACGCCGCGGACGAACTGAGTTCGTCCACGGCGCGTGGCTTTCTAGCGAGCCTGTGCGGCTGCTACTTGGCAGCGACTAACTCCGGCTCGGGCTCCGCGACCGCGGCGCACGTGTCGCAGGCCGGCTCGATCGGGATGCGGTACATAATCGTCCGCGGCACGCGATAGGTGTACTTCACGGGCACCTTGCGGCAGACGGTGCGCGGCACCTGCACGGTCGACTGCTTCTCGACAATCTTGCAGACCCGCACTTCGACCGGCTCGGACTTCTCTTCGGTGATCCACTTGCAGGTCACCACCGGCACCTGGCGAACGTGCTCTTCGGTCACCATCCGACATACCCGCACGGGAACCTTGTTTTCGACGCGTTCAACGACTTTCCGGCACGTGGTGACCGGCACGTCGCGTACCCGCTCTTCGGTGATCATCCGGCAAGTGCGGACCGGCACCTTGCGGACCATCTGCTGCGGCTCGTAGCGACAGACCTGCACGGGGACTTTTTGCACGACTTCCTGCGGGCACATCTCCGTGACCGGATACTGCTGCGGCACCAGATTGGGCTTCCACACCTTGGTGACCACTGGCTGGGGAGGCGCTTGCACGTTGGCCCAGACCAAACCCGGTCGCTGTACCTGAACCAAGCCGGAGACGGGATCGACGACCGGTCCGGCTTGCACGCGCATCAGTCCGCGCTGGGCCGGCGGCGGTTGCACGTACGACACCTGATCGGCCCAACAACCCTGATCCACCATTCGCGTCACGTATCGCGTTACCGGCCGCATCACAGTGTAACGGCGTTCCTGCTCGACCGTTTCAGTCACGGGCCGCATGACCGTGTAGCACTCTTCACGCTCGGCCGTTTCCCAGACCGGACGCTGCACGGTGTAGCGTTCCTGCCGCGTGCTGGTCTCGTACACGTTCCGCACGACGTTGTAGCTTTGATCGCGGACCTGCGTTTCCCACACGGGACGCTGCACGGTGAAGCGTTCCTCGCGCGTGCTGGTTTCGCGCACGGGGCGCGACACCTTGTAGCGCCGCTCACGGGTCTCGGTCTCCCACACGGGCACCCGCTCGGTGACGGTTCGCTCGTCGTAAACCGTTTCGGTGACGAGTTTGTAGGCGGTCGCCTCGCGCTCTTCGTACACCGTCTGGCATTCGATGCGATATTCCTGGCCGCAGCACTGCGACCATGCCACGCCGGGGGCGCCAAACGTCGAACTGACCGCGGCGCACAGCGCAGCGACTTGGGTCCACAGGGATTTCATCCCAATCACCTCGTGCAAAGTGAAGTCACGAATAAGCGGAGAAGAACGCAGCGACGACGGCGCAGCCATCAACAGCGTTGATAGCTACTACGCACCGAGCGCGCGACAAGTTCCCCTCTTACGAGAGTGTTGCTCGCCATCGCGCCCGGGCAAGCGCGCCGCTTGAACTTTTTTCCGCTAGCAACGGGCCAACTGACCGCTGCAGCGCGGGTTACGCCGACAGGGCAAACTCGCGCACAGCTTCATCGGACACCGCCGCCACTGCGTCTGCAAGAGATGACTGCATGGGAACCAAGAAGTCGCGCGCCCTACAGCCAGCACGAACGACAGAATCGACACAGCTTACCATCGGCGACGCCGCAGACTGTCGCAACTGGGATCTTCGTCGTGATTGGCCCGGCCCCAGCCGGACGGCCACGCCGTCCGGGACATAGCGACTGGCCATCCTTTCACAGCGGCCCGGGTAGCGGCCCGGCTAGGGGCGTGTTCGCAGTGCGCATTTGGAAACTTGCTACCTACTTGGAAGGCGATTGACCGCCGTCGATTTGCGCCTCGCGTCGCAGGTCCGCAACGCACTCGCGCAGGCGGTCGGCCTGATCCGTTTCCAGCAGCAACGCCACTTCTGCCAACAGTGCTCGGCGCTCGTTGATCGCGGCGGCCGCGGCCAGCGCGCCCTCCTCCGTCAACTCGCCTCCCACCGCCACGCGGCTGTACAGATCGTCGAAGTCGGCCGCCGCCCAGTCGCCGAACACATCCGGATGAGAAGAGATCGCCTCAGCCACCGCCGGATTCGTACGGCGATCGAACCGCAGCGCCGCCGCTAGTGGATCAGCATCTCGCGGCGCCACCGGCGCGAACAGTTCATCGACCGACACGCCCAGTCCAACGCTCAACTTATGCAACGTGCGTGGGTGCGGCCGCTGGGTTTCCTCGACAATCCCCCGCACCGTGGGAATTGAAACCCCGGCGGCGCGCGCCACGTCGCCCAGCGTCAGATTCCGCTCAGCCATCACGCGTCGCAGATTGGCGCCATGTAGGCGAGCGTCGGAGCCAGCGGGCAACGGAGCGACGGACATGCGGGGCCAAAGTGCGAAGGCGGAGGGTGGAAGGGGGACGGTCCGTCGTCCTCCGCTGAGCGGCGCAGGCCGCAATATATACACCCGTACACCACGCGGGTCGCGTTGTCAAGTGACGCGAGACTCACGAGATTCAATAGTCGACGCCCAACCGCCACCCGGTTCCCCGCTGGACCGCTTCGTTAAGGGCTGTCTCGAATCCCACCAGGTCTTGAAGCACCCCATCGCGATTGTCGATGTCGCCGCTGCCCGACCTCACATACTCCAGCAGAACGCGGACAGTCTCCAGGCCGCGTTGTGCATCAAACCACGTCTCCGCAGGGACTTGCGATGCGTCGTACGTCGACGGATCGTCCGGATCGCCGCCCAAAACATGGATGATGAAGTCGTTGGAAGACGCTGCGCAAAACTCGCCGAACGGCTCAACCGATGCTTTCCGGCAAACGCTGTCGACCAATTGTCCGGCTTGCGCGAGGCACTTGCCGTCAATGTCCACGGTCCACTCGTCGACGCCGTCCTGGAACACAGGATAGTAGGCAACGCCCATTGCTCAGGCTCTGTCGGACTGATCGAGCGGCAATGGGCATCCTGCCCATCCTGCCGATCCTGTTATCCTGTCGAATTGGACTCTACGACGCTGCAAACTCTTCCACGGCCTGCCCCATCCGCTCCAGGGCCCGGCGGGTGTCGACCGTCAGTCGCAGCGTGGTGCTCCAACGACCGTCGGCGTCCGGGACGACCATCCAGTGGGGAACGACGGCCACCGATTGGTGGACCAGTTCGAAGCCGCCTTCGCTTTGGCTGACGGTTTCGACCGGGTACGCCCACACAGCGCTGGGCGTGTCGAACGCCAGGGCGACTTCGATCCCCAGCCACTCGTCGACCAGCGACAGCCGGGTCATGCCCTGCAGATCCTGCCAGTGGCCGAGCTGCCCCAGGCGATTGCCGCCCGCGTCCAAGAAGTATCTGTCGTCGGCCCCCGCGGGCAGACCGGCGAAATTGAACTCGGGGCACAAATGCAGCCCCACGTCGCCAGGGACGTTCTCCAAGAAATAGGCGATCTCCAACGTCGAGTCGCCCTGGTTGAGCGTGAGCCCCTTGGTCATCTTCACGTCGCGGCCGAAGACCTGGCCCTCGCGGAAGAGTTGCAGCTGGACGCGGTCGTCGCTACGGCGGAGCTTGGACTGGTAGGGCGCCCGCAGGAAATCGCCAAACTCCTCGGCCGTCCCGGCGGCCACCGCCTCCAGCGAAACGTCGGCAGCGAAGAAGTGGTCGATGAGGCTGTTGCGTTGGTAGGCGTCGTACTGCAGCCGCTCGTTGAGCCCTTCCTGCTTGAACACCACTCGATCGTGAATGCTGGCCACCTCGCCCTCAGCGTCCGACGGGCCGCGGAGCACGGCGCGATGGTACGCTTCGGGACGCCTTGTCAGCGTGGCGCCCAGGTTGTGGCAGATCGTGCGAGCATCGAGTTCGTAGATCTGCCCGCCTTCGGTAGGGGCCACCAGCGCGACCAGCCGGTTGGTTGCCAGGCGCACTTCCTGCCGGCCGTCCAGGTTGTAGTCGTCGGTCGTCAGCTCGACCCAAGACTGCTGATCGGCTTGCCAGCTGCGGCCTTCCTGCTGGTCGAGGAGGTTTTCGGCGGCAATCAGGTGATTGAACACGGCGTTGCGCAGATGCGGCAGGTAGGTCCCGCCGAAAGCGCCATGCCAGTAGCTGCAATTGCACTGCGCCCGATACAACTCGCGGCGAGCGTGGTCGATCAACTCGCCCTTGCTCCCCGCCTCCACCGCGTCTTGCAAGCGACGACTAACCATCATCATCCGCGCATACATCGCGTTGGTTTCGGGGTACTTCACCTTGAAGTTCCGCCAGTACCCGCCGCGGACGAACGGCGCGATCGCGTCCCACTTGCCGGCGTCCTCCAGTTCGTGGTGCACGTCCTCAAACTGGTTGATCTTGGCCGCGGGCAGCGCCCACTCGGTCATCTCGCGGTAACTGCCTTCGGGGATGTACGCCTTGCCCAGCGGCGGCACGTTTTCGATCGCCTCACTGGGGGTGGTCACCTTCAGCCACTCGCTGTTCTCGGCCAGCGCGGTGAAGAACCGGTCGAGCCAGCCGTGGTCGTACACGTGCTCTTTGGTGCCCGGCCAAGTGCCGAACTTCTCGCCGTCGTCGCCAAAGACCATCACGGCGCCCGGATGACGCTCATGCACCTCGCGCAGGTAGTTGATCGTTTCGTGCGGCTCTTGGAAGGGGATCAGGTACCGCAGCCGCTCGCTGCCCGGCAGCACCCGCAGCACGCGGCCGTCGTCCTCGGTCACGAAGTACCCTTCGAGCTGCTCGCTATCGAGTCCCGCCTTTTTGAAGTGGAAGTCATCCAGCAGCGTGAATTCCATCCCCGCGTCGACGACATTCGATGTAAGCGACTGCTCCCACACCCGCTCGGGCATCCACATGCCGCGGACCTTGGCGCCCAGGCGGTCCTCCAACCACTGCGTGTACATCCGGATCTGGCCAATCCGGTCGCGCGGAGGGATCATCGGCAGGATCGGCTCGTAATACGGACCGCCGACGATCTCCAGCCGCCCTTCCGCAACCAACCCGGCCAGCCGGTCAACGTATTCGGGGTGGGCCGCGTCGAGCCACTCCATCAGCGATCCGCTGGTGTGCAGAGCGATCCGCAGCGACTCGTACCGCTCGAACACGTCCAAGAACGGCAGGTAGCTGTCCTGGTAGGCCTGTTCAAAGACGCCGTCAAAGTTGCCGATCGGCTGGTGATTATGCAGAACGAGTACAAGACGCAGGGGCTGAGTCATCGCAAAGACTTTCGTGCACGGGGGGAGCGTCGGACGTGCGGGTTGCGGCGGCGACCGTCGACCTTACTAAGATTGCCGGTTTCTCGGATTGGGGCTAGCCGCGCCGGGGCCCGATTATAGAAAACTCTCCGGCCGTATCGAACCTGCGCCCGCTGCATTCGGCACAGCAATCAAGGGCGCCGGAGTCGGCCTAGCTTACTGAATCGGCGCGGTTTCACTGCACCGTGCAGACGGAATTGTAGCGAAGCCGTGCGATTTGGGACAATTTGACGGGCCCGCGGCGGGATAACACGCGCGGCCGGCGCAACTGGATGAGCGGCCACGAGTGCCACGGCTCTGCGAGCGGTGTTGAAGTCCGTGCACCGCCCGCCCTCGCGCACGGCTCACAGAGCCATGGCATGCACGCTAGGCCCCCAAGGCCGCACGCAGCTTCTGGGCAGCATGCTCCGGCGCGAGCGGGTTGATATGCACGCCGCCGCCCAGTTCCATGCCGGCCAGTCGCGACAGCCGCGGGATCAACTCCCAGTGCCAGTGAAAGCTCCGCGCTCCGCGGTCTTCGAATGGCGCCGTGTGCAGCACCAAGTTGAACGCCGCCCCGGGGGCCACGCGCTCCAACGCCCCGGTCAGCCGCAACAGCATGCGGGCGACCGCCGCACACTCCCCGTCGGTGATCGCCAGAAAATCCGATCCGTGCCGCGTGGGCAGAATCCACGACTCCATGGGTTGGCGGCCCGCGTAAGCCGTCACTGCGAGCAGACCATCGGCGTCGGCGATCACCCGCACGCCCGATTTCTGTTCGCTGGCGATCAGGTCGCAAAACGGGCAGGTTCCCAGCGCATCGAAGCGTTCGGCCGCAGCGGCCGCTTCTTCGGCTAGCAGTTGCGGCACGTAGGGCGTGGCGATGAGCTGGCTATGCACGTGCTCCAGCGACGCGCCGGCATGGTGTCCCGAGTTCTTGAAGACGATGCCCGCCGCCAGGCCCGGCTGCTCGGCACAGTAGCGCAGTCGATCGCGGTACGTCACCACCACGCGCGCCAGTTGCGATTCGTCCAACTCCGGCACCGTGGCGACGTGTCGCGGCGACTCGATGATCACTTCATGGACGCCCCGCGCCGGTCCGGCATCGGCCAACGCGGGGTATTTATTCGGCACGACCCGCACATGCCACTGCCCGTCGGCGCCGTTGATCTCGGCCACCGCGTCAGGCGTCTCGTACTCGTGCCCCGCGCAGAAGGGACAATCCTGCCGCCGCTGCGGAACATACTGAGCGTCGGCGTAATCCTGCGGCCGACCCGCACGATCCTCGGCGATATAAACCCGCCGGCCGACAATCGGATCGATGCGAAGTTCAGGCATGGCGGAAGCTAGTGATCAGTGACCGGTTACCAGTGATCGGTGAATTGGCGGAAGCCATCAGCCACTGGTAACGGGTAACCGATCACTGATCACCCGCGCAGCGCCGTCACTCCGCCATCGCCAACGTTGTGCGTTCGCGGGTCTCTTGGTACAGCTTGGCGTACGCGCGGGCGCTGGCGGTCCAGGACCAATCCTGTTGCATGCCGGTGCGGACGATCTGGCTCCACACAACCGGGTCGGCGTACGCACGGCAGGCCCGCTCCAGCGTCTCGGCCAGCGCCAGCGACGTGTAGTCCTCAAACGAAAAGCCCGTGGCTGTTTCGTCGCCGAGCGTCGCTTCGGTGGCGTTGACGACCGTGTCGGCCAACCCGCCGGTCGCACGAACGATTGGCACGGTTCCGTACTTCAAGCTGTACAACTGATTGAGCCCGCACGGCTCGTACTGGCTGGGCATGAGAAACATGTCGGCGCCCGCCTCGATGCGGTGGGCCAACTCGTTGGAGAACTCCAGCCGCACGGCAAGGCGGTCCGGATGCGCTTCGGCCAACTGTCCCAGCGTTTCGTGATACTTCGGCTCGCCCGTGCCCAAAATGGCCCACTGGGCGTCGACCTGCACGGCCCACTGCTTCATCACCCGGGCAATCAGATCGAAACCTTTCTGGTCGGCCAATCGACCGACCGCCGCCACCAGCGGCACGTCCGGCCGCTCGGGCAAGCCCAGCCGGCGCTGCAGGTCGGCCTTGCACGCCGCCTTGCCTGTGGCGAACGAATCGACGTCGTACTGCAGCTCCGGTCCCAGGAACGCGTCCTTGGCCGGGTTCCACACCTCGTAGTCGACGCCGTTGATGATGCCGGACAGCACGTCGGCCCGGTGCTGGAGGGCGCCCTCCATCCCGCACGACAGCGGCGGCCGCAGAATCTCTTCGGCGTACGTGGGGCTCACCGTCGTCAGCGCGTCGGCGAACGCGATGCCGGTCTTCAGGAAACTGAGATTCCCGTAGAACTCCATCTGCCGCCAATTGAAGTATTTCCAGTCGAGCCCGGTGAGCGCCATGTCCCAGTGCCAGAAGTTGCCCTGGTAGGCGAGATTGTGGATCGTGAGGATCGACGGCAGCGCGTCGAACTCAGGCCGGTCGCCGTACATCGTCTGCAGGTACGCAGGGATCAATCCCGCTTGCCAATCGTGACAGTGGACGACCTGCGTCTGCAGCCCCAACAGCGGGATCGCCTCCAACGCGGCGCGACTGAAAAAGACGAACCGCTCGCAGTTGTCGCGGTAGTCTTCGCCCTCCTCGCGGTACGGCTGCGGGCGATCGTAATAATCGTTCTGCTCGACCAGGTAGACCGGCACCTGCGAGTCCGGCAACTCCGCCCGCAGGTAATGGCCGCGGACCAGCTTCTGGCCGATCGGAACCTCGACGCTGACGCCCGTCGGCTCCAACGGGATCCCGGCCTGGCGAACCTGACGAAACGCCGGCAGGATCACCACCGGGTTGTAGCCCAACCGTGCAAGTTCAACTGGCAGCGCGCCGCACACGTCGCCCAGTCCGCCGGTTTTGACGAAGGGCGTCGCTTCGGAGGTGGCGAAGAGGATATTCACAACGGCGAGAGGAGAGGTCAGAGGTCAAAAAGCCGCGACCGCTGGTCGCGGAATGCGGCGCGAATGCCATGGGCCGGGACGCCGCAGCTCACCCGCCCGATCAGCAATCATACACCACGCTTCTCACATTCACCCGACCACTTTGCCAATGCACTCGGCGACTCGCTCGACATTGCTGGGGGTGAGTCCCGCGACGTTGATGCGGCCCGAACCGACGATGTAGATCGCAAATTCCTCCTTCAGCCGGTTCACCTGGTCTTTCGTGAGCCCGGAGAAAGAGAACATTCCGCGCTGTTGGGTCATGAACGAATAGTCGCCCGGCACCCCGGCGGCGGCGAGCGCATCGACCAGAGCGTGTCGCATGCCGTTGATTCGGTCCCGCATTGTGGCGACCTCGCCCTCCCACTGCTGACGCAGGGCGGCGTCGCGCAGGATCGTGTTGACGATTTCGGCGCCGTGGGCGGGCGGATTCGAGTAATTGCAGCGGATCACTTTGTTCAATTGCGATTGAACGGCGCAGGCCGCCTCGGCCGTGGGAGCGATCGCCATGAGGGCGCCCACCCGCTCCCGGTACAGGCTGAAGTTCTTGGAGAACGAACTGCACACCAGCAGTTCGGCGCCCGGACGACACAGCTCGCGCAACCCCACGGCGTCCTCGGTGATTCCGTCCGCGAAGCCCTGGTACGCGAAATCCAACAGCGGCAGCACGCCCGCGGCGGCCGCGGCGTCGCCAATCTGCCGCCACTGCTTGGGCGTGGGATCCACCCCCGTGGGGTTGTGGCAGCAGCCGTGCAGCAGCAGCACGTCGCCGGACGGCATGTCGCCAATGGCGGCGAGCATCCCCTCGATGTCGAGTCGATCGCCAGCGGCGTCGAAATAAGGATAAGTCTTCATCGGCACGCCAGCGGCCGCGAAGATGTTGGGATGGTTCGGCCAGGTCGGCTCGCTGAGCCAAATCGTCGCGTCGGGCAAGACCGCATGAATCAGATCGGCCGCCACGCGCAGGCCCCCGGTCCCGCCCGGCGTCTGCGCCGCGGCAATCCGCTTCCCGGCAATCGCTTCGTGGTCGCCGCCCAGCGCCAACTCGGCCACCGCCGCCGTGTAGTCCGCCAAACCGGAAATTGGCAGATACGACTTAGTGCCCGCGGCCTCGGCCAGCCGTTGCTCGGCTTGTCGCACGCACTCCAGCAGCGGCGTCTTGCCCGTCTCGTCTTGATAGACGCCCACGCTCAGGTTGATCTTCTCGGGCCGCTCATCGGCGCGAAAGGCAGCAGTCAGACCCAGAATCGGGTCCGGCGGGGCAGCAGCGACTTGGTCGAACATGGGCGTGGTCGCGAGTGAGGGCAAGAGCAGACGGGCAATGCGCACGCCAGGACAGACGGGGCTCGTGACGAATTCGTTCGTCAGCCGCACTAGCGTTCGCCAACTGGCGACGCCCCGGCCCGTTGACCCTGGCGCACGAAGCGTGCGACAATGGACGCCGTTAAGCATAAATCCGCTGCTTTCGCGGCGAAAGCCCCGCCGTCGACAGGCGCGGCCGGCCTGTAGCGCCCGCCGTCGACTTAGTCGCCCCCCCTGCTCGCTAGGACAGTCATGGCCGCGTCGCGCGTTGGACTCTGGATCATCGGGGCCCGCGGCGGAGTGGCCGTCACCGCCATTGCGGGGCTGGTGGCCCAGCGCCTGGGGCTCGTCGACGCCACCGGCCTGACCACGGCGCTGCCGCCGCTGTGCGACTTGCCGCTGCCCGCGTGGGGCGATTTCCGTGTCGGGGGCCACGACATTCGCCAGGCGCCGCTGGCCGACGAACTGGCCCGCCTGCATCGGGACAGTCGCATTCTTGAGTCCCAACTCGTCGACGCGGTCGCGCCGGAACTGGCCGCCATCGATCGCGAGATCCGCCCCGGCATCCTCTGGAAAGTGGGACCGCGCATCGAGGAACTCGCCGACGCGCCGGGGCAGCAGCCCTCCACCGCCACGGCCGCGATCGAGCAGATCCAAGCCGATCTGAACGCCTTCATCCAGCGCAACGAGTTGGAGACCGCGGTCGTGGTCAACGCGGCCTCGACCGAAGCCCTGCCCCCTGAAGACACGTGGCCGGCCACGGCCGCCGAGTTAGCCGAGCAGATCGCGGCGTCCGATTGTCCTCTGCCAGCCAGCACGCTCTATGCGGCCGCAGCGCTCGATTTGGGTTTGCCCTATGTCAACTTCACCCCGTCGCTGGGAGCTTTGCCGCGCGGAGTCGACGAACTGGCGCGGCAGCGAGGCACGTGCTACGCCGGTCGCGACGGCAAAACGGGCGAGACGCTCATGAAGAGCGTGCTGGCGCCGATGTTCGCCGCCCGCAACCTGCAGGTCATGAGTTGGGTGGGGCACAACATCTTTGGCAACCTCGACGGCCGCGTGCTGGACGACCCCGCCAACAAGGCGACCAAGCTCAAGAGCAAGGATGCGCTGCTGGGCGAGATCCTGGGGTACGCCCCGCAGACGCACATTTCTATCGAGCACATCGCCAGCCTGGGCGACTGGAAAACCGCCTGGGATCACATCCATTTCCGCGGCTTTTTGGGCGTTCCGATGACCCTGCAGTTCACCTGGCAGGGGTGCGATTCGGCTCTGGCGGCGCCGCTGTTGCTTGATCTGGCGCGGCTGGCCATCCACGCCCGCCGCCGCGGCGAAGCGGGTGCGCTGACCTTCCTGGCCTCGTTCTTTAAGAGCCCCGCGGGCGACGCGCCGCAGGGCTTCGGCGACCAGCTGCGGCTGCTTCACCAATGGGCGCTCGGCGCCAAGTAGCCCGCCAAACCCGCCCCGCGGCGCCGATCGAGCGCCGCCTTCCACGGCCACGCGCGGGCGCCCTTTCCGACCGGCGAACGAGCCCCTGGTGGTTATGCCTTGACCGCGCGGCGAAGCGGTCGCTGTTTGACTCCGTTGACTTTTTTCAAAACTCGCAACATCTCTCTTGACGAAAGTTCGTCAAAATTGGTTCAATGCGCGCAGTGGAAGCGGTCGACAAAGGAATATCAATTCATCTTGCGGCCACGATTCCACGGCCCTGTCTTTCATTTGCTATTTGGTTGTCACTCAAACAGACGAAGTGAACCGCGCGGCCGACGGCGAGCAATCTAGCGAGTTGCTCGCACTTACTCGGCCATCTCTCTGACCCCGTACCGCCCGCGTTTGCCCCGGGCGCACGCGTTTCTTAGGAGTTTTTCGAAGCCCAGCTTGTACTGATTCGGTCCGGCTGTGCCTCGATTTGTTTCTAGTTTTGGTCCATCCCCCGAACCACCGTTGCGCCCAGGGGGAGGGACGCAAGAGTCTCCCGGGCGCACATCAGGGAAGGAGCCATGAAACCTATGGCCACGAAGAAAGCTGCGACGAAGAAGGCTGCCCCGAAGAAGGCCGCCGCCAAGAAGGCTGCTAAGAAGAGCCCCAAGAAGAAGGCCGCCGCGAAGAAGGCTGCGACCAAGAAGGCCGCCCCGAAGAAGGCCGCCAAGAAGAGCCCCAAGAAGAAGGCCGCCACCAAGAAGGCTGCGACCAAGAAGGCCGCTCCCAAGAAGGCCGCCAAGAAGAGCCCCAAGAAGAAGGCGACCGCCAAGAAGGCCGCCAAGCGGACACCCGCGAAGAAGAAGTAACCCTCATCGATTGACCGCCCCGGCGCTGACGCGACGGCCGGCCAAGACATGTTCAAGCGGTCGACGACGCTTCCTCGGAGGCGTCGGGCGACCGCTTTTTCATGCGCCGGATGGGCGCCCCCCCGCCAACCGCCACGATGCCCCGACGAGCGGGGGCGTCAGCCCCCTGTTGAGCAGCCACGCACCCAAGCTCGCGTCATTGCCGCCTGTGCCGCGGCCCCCGGCACGTTGACCGCCCGGGGCGCGTCGTGCTAACCTGTCTGCACTGAAGAAGTTAAAGACAATGCCCCGTTTGCGCTCACGCGCCCCTGTCGTAACGAAAGTCGAGTCAAGTTGTCTACCGAAACCACTCCTCCCAATTCCACGTCGGACCACGCGTCGACGGCGAAGTTCACCGAGCTTGGACTCTCCGACGTCACGCTCGCCGCGCTGAAGAAAGTGGCGTACGAAACGCCAAGCCCCGTGCAGGCCGGGATCATTCCGATCGCCCTGAAAGGTCGCGACGTGCTGGGGCAGGCCCGTACCGGCACCGGCAAGACCGCGGCCTTCGCCCTGCCCATTCTGGAACGACTTGGCGAGCCGATCCGCGGCCACAAGCCGCGAGCGCTCGTGCTGGCGCCGACGCGCGAGTTGGCCGTGCAAGTCCGCGACGAAGTGCAACGCCTCGCCCACGGGCGCAAGCTGCGAGCGATTGCCGTCTACGGCGGCAAGCCGCTCAAGTCGCAAATCGACCGCCTGCAAAAAGGCGCCGACATCGTCATCGGCACGCCGGGACGCGTGCTCGACCACCTGGGCCGCGGCACGCTGCTGCTGGACCAGTTGGAAGTCGTGGTGCTGGACGAAGCCGACCGCATGCTCGACATCGGGTTTCGCCCCGACATCGAAAAGATTCTCCGCCGCTGCCCCCGCGAGCGGCAGACGCTGCTGCTGTCGGCCACCGTGGCGCCGCCGGTCGAACGGCTTGCTCGCCGGTACATGACTGATCCCGAGGTGATGGATTTCTCGCCGAAGGGCAAAACGCTCGACACGATCGAACAGCGCTACTTCACCGTCGAAGACATCCGCAAGTTTGATCTGCTGATGGCGTTGCTCCAGCGGGAGGAGCCAGCCCAGGCGATCATCTTCGCCCGCACCAAACGCGGCGTCGACAAGCTGCATCGCAAGATCTCGCATAAGTACCCTGAGGTGACCTGCATTCACGGCGATATGCAGCAGCGGGTCCGCGATCGCGTGATGAAGGAATTCCGTGCCGGCGACGCCAAACTGCTCGTCGCCACCGACGTGGTGGGCCGCGGCATCGACGTCTCGGGCATCTCGCACATTATCAATTACGACATGCCGCAGTCGTCCGACGATTACGTCCACCGCGTCGGCCGCACCGGCCGGATGGGGCGCGAGGGGATCGCGTTCACGTTCGTCACGCCCGAACAGGGGAACGAACTGACACGGATCGAAATGCTGATCAACAAGCTGTTGGTCCGCGACGAGATCGAGGGCTTTCAAGCGGTCGCCCAGGCGGCGCCGCCGCAGGAAGCTCCCGCCGACGGCGCCGCGCCCGAGGAGCCAGCCGCTCCCAAGCCGCCGCCCCCGCCGGGACAGCGGCCCCGACGACGACACCGCCGCGGCTTGTAGCGGCGCAGCGGGCGCGGCTCCTCAGCCATGTCGCCGGCAATTCGAAACAACCGGGCGGCCACTCCGCCGGGGACGCATGGCGCGCCGGCAGGTACGCTCATCGTTGCACCGCCTGCCGCTGCGCTTTGTTACTTCGACCTGCAATGACCTTCTCTCAATCATGGGTTTCGCCATGCCATGCTCCCGTTTACTCCGTTCGCTGATCGCCGCGGCCGGCATCGTATCCGCCTTCACGGCACCCTCGGCCGCTGACGCCGCTGATACTTACTGGCTGTTCACCTCGTTCCGCGGCAGCGGCGACGGGCTGCACTTGGCCTACAGCAACGACGCGAAGCACTGGACGGAGATCCCCCGCATCGTTCTGAAGCCCGAAGTGGGCAGCAAGCTGATGCGCGATCCGCACATTGCCCGCGGGCCCGACGGCACGTTCCACATGGTCTGGACCAGCGGCTGGGGCGACCCGGGCATCGGCTACGCACGCTCCAAGGACCTGGTGCACTGGTCGCCGCAACGGTTCTTGCCGCTGATGGAGGACACTCCCGGGGTGAAGACCTGCTGGGCGCCGGAGCTGTTCTGGGACGAATCCGCCGAGCAGTTCATCGTGATGTGGTCGTCCAATGTCGAACCGCCGGGGCAGGAGCCGCCGCCGGGGGGCTTTCACCGCGCCTATTACAGCCTGACCAAGGACTTCACGGAGTTCACCTCGCCGAAGATGCTCTTCGACCCGGGCCTCAACAACATCGACACCACGATGCTGCGGGTGGGCGACAAGTACCGCATCGTCTTCAAAGAGACCGACGACCAGCCGGCGGAGATCTACGGCGATATCCTCGCTGCCGAGGCGGACGCCCCGCTGGGCCCCTACAAGCTGCTGCCCGAGCCGCTCATCGCCGACACGCGCGTCGAGGGGCCGGCGGTGGTCGACGTCGATGGCACGACGCTGCTGTATGTCGACTACTATGCGAACCACCGCTACGGCGTGCAGCAGTCGGCATCCGACGACTGGCAAAGTTGGCAGGATGTGACCGATCAGTGCCGCATCGTCGACGGCCAGCGGCACGGCAGCATCATTGCGATCACTCGCGACGAGCTGGCGACCCTGGAGCCGGCCGCGTTTCTCAGACCGCCCCGGGCCGTGCTGCCGGGCGTGAACGCCGATCCGCACATCGCGGCGTTTGGCAACAAGTTTTTTCTGTACCCCACGACTGACGGTTCGACCGGCTGGCGCTCCACGTCGTTTCAAGCGTGGTCGTCGTCCGACCTGGTGCATTGGACCAACGAGGGCGTGATCCTGGACCTGCCCCGCGACCTCGAGTGGGCCGACATTCACGCCTGGGCGCCCGCCATCGCGACCAAGGACGGCAAGTACTATTACTACTACAGCGCCGACAAGAACATCGGCGTCGCCGTCGCGGACCGCCCCGAAGGGCCGTTCACCGACCCGCTGGGCAAACCGTTGGTCCCCAGCGACATGTTTCGCGGCATGCAGGCCATCGACCCCATGGTGTTTGTCGACGACGACGGCGCCGCGTACCTGTTCTGGGGCCAAGGTCGCTGCAAGGCCGTGCGGCTGAACGACGACATGATCTCGTTCAACGTCGACGACGTGAAAGACGTGACCCCGCCGGGCTACAACGAGGGACCGTTCCTGCTGAAACGCAACGGCACCTACTATCTCAGCTGGTCGGAATACGACACCCGCGACCCGCGGTACTCGGTGGCCTACGGCACCAGCGACTCGCCGCTGGGGCCGTTCACCAAAGCGGCCGAGAACCCGATCCTCAGCCAGGCCGGAGCGGTCCGCGGCGCGGGGCACCATTCGATCGCACAGGTCCCCGGTCGCGACGAGTGGGTCATCGCCTACCACCGCTTCCGCATCCCGGAGGGCAACGGCTACAACCGCGAAACGTGCCTGTCGCCCCTGCGATTCGACGAGGGCGGCGTGATCGAGAAGGTGAACGTATTCGAAGGCGTCAACTTCCGCCGCGGACAGTTGGGCGTCATCCCGCCGCAAGCGACTCCCTGATCGCGAGGCGCCTCGCGGGTGCCTCAGTGCACGCGGAACTCAAGATCCGCGAGTTCGCCCGACTCGTCGAAGGCCCACGGCTCCGGCGTCGACAGCGTCTCCAAATCCTCGTTCGCGTCGACTTCCGCTCGCAGCGCCGGCGAGACTTCCAATTCCGTCAGCTCCAACGTGCTGCGGATGCGGACCATCCGCAGCTCCGCGGGGTTCAGATCGAACAGCGACGCCGCGGCCGCTTCGATCGCCTTCCGATCCGTCGGGAACGACGGCGGCATTTTGCAGCCCGCCACGTGGTTGCTCGTCACCGCGTTGATGTAGGTGTACTCAAAATTGATCGCGCTCTTGAGCCGGTCGGTGATGAACTCGCACAACCCCACGCCCAGCGCGTTGCCGCGGGTCTCCTCCGTGAGCGCTCGCGCGACGATGCGATGCACGGCCGGCCGCTCGCCGGGCATGGCGTGATTGTCGTGGACCTTGCGGCTGACCACGTTGGTGTCCAACCCTGTGCCGCTCAGGTTCTTGCCGATGCGGTCGATCACCAGCACGTCGATCTCCTCGAACGGCAACTGCGGCATCCAAGCGGTGGCTTGCTCCAACAGCGCCGGCTCGTCGGCCAGGATCCGCTCGGCGGGAACGGCTTGAATGCGGCCGACCTCCTCAAACGCGTTTTCAATGACCGCCAATCCGCCCAGCAGCGGGATGGTCGGGAGCAAAGCGGGCAGCGCCGCGTTGACCATTTCCTCGAACGAAAACCGCCGCGACGCCGCGTGAATCGCCTTGGCGCCTTCGTGCTTGCCCAGCCCCAGCAGCAGCATCTTCGCCATGCCGCTTTGGTAGGGGCCGGCGAAACCCGTGTGCAGCTTGATGCGGTTGAGCATGATCACATGGTCGGCCGCCAGCGCCGCGGCGGAGAAGTGGATTGGCACGCCCGCGGGCAGCGTCACCCGGACCGGCGACTCCATGGCGGCTTCGATGGGGCATTCCATGGCTTCGGGCGTGATGCCCAACGTCGCCAGCATGGCGGTCTGCCCCTCGGGCGTCCCTCCACCGTGGCTGCCCATGGCCGGCACAATCAGCGGCTCGGCTCCCGACGCCCGCAGTTCGTCGATCACCGTTTTGACCATCACCGGCAGCGACGCGATGCCGCGGCTGCCGACTGCTAGCGCCACGCGCTGCCCCCTGCTCACGCGGCCGGCAGTCAGCTTGGCAAGCTGACTCGCAATCTCGCCGGGAATGTCCGTCACCTGCGGCCGGGAGAAGTGCTGTCGCACGCGAAACATCGGCGGCAGGGAAATGGCGTCGGGCATGGCGGTTGGAGTCGTACGCGGATCGAGTTGGAGGTCTTTGCACTGCGATCATTGCTAGCAACGCGACCGTTCGGTCTAGGCCCGCCGCGGCGTTGTCCCTACACTTCGCGGCGCGAGCGCCGCCGTGGTCGGCGCGACGCCTCCCATCATAGCCATATGGGGACCGCATTGGCACGCCGCCGAATTCGCCGCCGCCCCAGCTCGCACGACGATGACTTCGCGCCGTCGCCGCGCGTGCGTCGCAAAAAGCGGCCGAGCCGCTGGCGTCGTCGACTCGCTGCGCTGCTCGTCCTGCTTTTGGCAATTGTCATCGCGGCTCCGACCGTGCTGTCGCGCGTGGAATCGGTTCGCGGTTGGGCGCTGCGGCAGGCCGTTCCCGCCGAAGCCGGTCGGGTCGAGTGTGCGGCAGTGCAGTTGGCCTGGCTCGACGACCAGCGTCTTTCCGGCGTGAAAGTGATCGACGCCAACGGCAACCCGCTGCTGTCGGCTGACTCGATCGCGTGCAACCGCTCGTTATTCTCCCTGCTGCTGGATCGCCACAACCTGGGCGCCCTGCGAATCGAGCGACCCGTCGTGGCGCTGCAGACTCGTCCCGGCGGCAGCAATCTGGAAGACTTCATCACGGCGCTGCGGTCGGACGCCCTCGCCACGCCAGAAGCCGATGACAATGGCGCCACCTCCACCGCAACGCAAGTCGCCGTGGAAGTGGTCGACGGCGAGGTCCGCGGCACGGACGCGACCACCGGACGCGCATGGCAGGCCAAGAATCTGAATCTGACAGTCACCGCAGCCGGCGATGCGGCGCCGTGGACCGCGGCCGGCTCCGTGATGCTGGCCGCCGAGAGTCCCGTCGCGATGCCGACGATGAGCGATTCGCCGCGGGGCGAAGTGCGCTTTCGAGTGCAGCAGGCCGGCGAGGACGCCGTGCAGGTCGAGCTGCTCGCCAATCGAGCGCCGCTCGCTCCGGCCGAACCATGGCTCACGCGGTGGGCGCCCGGGTGCCGGCTGTCGGGCGAGACCTCCACCGACATCCAGCTCACGCTGCGCAACCTGGCAGCCTCCGCACCGGCGACCGCCATGGGCCCCGCGACGATTGCTCCCGCCACGCCGGAAGTCCGCGCGGCGGGCAAACTCGACCTGATCGATTTTTGGTTTTCCTGCGATGCGCTGCAGGGCGACGCGCTGCACACGTCGACCGCGATGCTGCAGTTCGACGCCGCGACCGCCCAGGGGCAATTGGCAATCACCAAGCTGACCGGCCAGGGCGATTGGTTCGAACTGGCTGCCGACGGCCAAGTCGACCTCGCGGCGCTGGCCCCCGGCGGCCAATGGAAACTTCCCAACACCGATGCCCGGTTCACGGCACGGGCCGACCTGGCACGGCTGGCCGCCATGCTGCCCCGGACGTTGGGCTTGCGCGACGGCGTGCGCATCGAAGCCGGCTCGGCCGCCATCACCGCAACCAGCGCCTGGGTGCAGGACGGGCGCAAGTGGACCGTGGCCGCCGCCTTGCGCGACCTGGCGGGTAACGACGGGGTTCGCCAGATTCGCTGGACGCAACCGATCCGGACCGAAGTGGCCGTCGTCGACTCGCCGCTGGGACCCGTGCTGGAAAAAGCGATCGTCCAGAGCAGCTTTGCCGCGGCCTCGCTGGAGACGGCCCCCGCGGGGTTCAACGGCCGGGCAACCTTCGACCTGTCGCGTCTGGCCAGCGACCTGGGGCAGTTCGTCGATCTGTCGACCTGGCAGCTCGCCGGCGTCGGTCAGGGCGAGTTCATCCTCCGCGATCTGGGCGACGGCGAGTTCGAGACCAACTTCTCCGCCAACCTGACCGGCGTGCAAGTCAGCCGGCATGGTCGACTGTTGTATGCCGACCAGCAGGTCGAGCTGCGCGGCGAAGCGACCGGCCGCGCCGCAGCGACGCAGCTCCAGCAACTCGCCTCCGCCAAAGCCACGCTGCGCGGGCCCAACGAAACCGTCGAAGCCACCCTGCTGGCGCCCGCGGACCTGACTGGCGACACCGTCTGGAATCTGCAAGTGGCCGGCAACGGACCGGTCGCGGCGTGGGTGGGGCGGTTGCGTCCCTGGTACGACCTGCCGGGAGAGTTCGCCGGACGAGCCACGCTGGGCGGTTCGGTGCGCGTCGACCCCGCGGGCATGAGCGTGTCGGAGTTGCAAGCCAACGTCAGCGGACTGCAGGGCGAAGTCGCCGGCGTCGTGGTCGCCGAACCGCGCGTCCAACTGTCTGGCGATCTGCAGTGGGATCGAGCGACCGGCGCCATCGCCGTGCCGAAACTGCTGGCTGCCAGCAGCACCGTCGCGCTGCAAGCGAACAACTTGTCCCTGCGGTGGGACGAAGCCAGCTCCACCAAACTGGCCGGACGAGCAACATTCCGCGCCGACCTGGAGCGGCTGTCGGGACTGATGGGACTGATCTCCGGTCCCGGCGCCGTGTGGCCGCGCGGCGAAGCGGTCGGACAGATCGAACTGAGCAGCGACGCCACCGCCGCCACCGCCAACATCTCGGTCACAGCCGAGCCGCTGACCATTCTGCGCGTCAGCCAGCGTCCCGACGGCGGCGCGGGCTCGCCCGAGACGCTGTGGCAGGAACCGCAACTACGAGTCGCCGCCACGGGCGCTTATGTGCGTGGCGATGATCGGCTGGAACTCAATCAATTGAGCGTCGAAGGCCGGACTGTTCAGATGACGGGTTCCGCGGGCGTTGACCAACTGCGCACCGCCGCGGCGCTGCGCGGCGACGTCAATCTGACCTACGACGCGGGGCAGCTCGCTCAACTGCTGACGAGCTACCTGGGCCCCGGCGTGCGGATCGAAGGCGCCAACCAGGCCCGCCTGAAAGTCGCCGGCCAACTGCGCGAGTCGCCGTCGTCTACGGCCAGCGGTTCGCCCCCCACGCAACTGGCCAGCACCGCCACCCTGCCCTGGGCCAAGCGCTGGCAGGCCCAACTCGAGACCGGCTGGTCCGCGGCCAGCTTCTACGGGCTGCCGCTCAGCGCAGCGCGCGTGACCACGACGCTCAACGACGGTCAGGTGTTGGTCAGCCCCATCGACGTGGCCGTGGGCCAAGGTCGGCTCACCCTCTCGCCGCACCTGCAATTGGAGCCGCCGCCCAAGACGCTCTCGCTGGCCCCCGGGCCGATCGCCACGCAAGTGGCCGTCTCGTCGGAGGTGAGCGACGCCATGCTGAAATACTTCGTGCCCGTGGTGGCCGACGCAGTGCGCACCTCCGGCACATTCTCGATGGACAGCCAGGGGGTCACGGTTCCGGTCGACGCGCCGCGGCAGACGGCCGCGTCGGGCCGATTGGTCGTGCATCAACTCAACATCGGCCCGGGGCCGATGACCGCCGATGTCGTTCGCATTGTCAGCCAGCTCGAGGCCATCGCTCGCGGCCAAACGGCGCCGGCGGCGGGCGCCGAGAAACTGCTGACAATGAAAGAACAAACCATCGAATACCGCGTCGTCGACGGCCGCGTCTGGCACCGCGGACTGGAGTTCTACTTGGACGACGTGCCGGTCCGTTCCTACGGCTCGGTCGGCTTCGACGAAACGCTGGCCATCACGCTGCAGATCCCCGTGCAGCAAAAGTGGCTCGGCCGCGAAAAAGCGTTTCAAGGGTTGGCCGGGCAGATCATCGAAATCCCGCTGGAAGGCACCTTCGATCGCCCGCGCGTCAACGACAAAGCGGTCGCCAATCTGGCCGCTCAATTGCTGCAAAGCACCGCCAGCGAGGCGATTGGCAACGAGCTGAATCGCGCGCTGGATAAGCTCTTCAAGGGCCGCTAACGCGATACCGCGAGCCAGTCGACGTTTGGTTCGAACGTGCCGCCGCCGTGCGCGACCATCGCCAACAACGGGGCGTCGCAGCGAGCGGCGATCTCCGCAGCGTTGGTCGACAAGCTCGCGTCGTCAGGACGTGCGGCAATCTGATTGAGCACCACGCCGGCGACCCGCGCTTGCGGCGCGCGAACCCCCGCCGTGACGACCGTCTGCAGCACCTGGTTGATGACGCCCAACTCATTGGCCGCCACGACCACCAGTGGCAAGCCGAACTCGGCGGCCAAATCGGCGTTGTAGGTCGCGTCGCCCAGCGGCGACATGAGCCCGCCGGCGCCTTCGACCAGCACGAACTCGCACGCCGCCAGCCACGGCTGCAACCCGTCGCGCAGCAACTGCTCGTCGACGGTCCGATCTTCCGCTGCGGCGGCTCGGTGCGGAGCGAGTGGCGCCAGAAAACGCTGCGGGCATACCTGCTGAAGCGACAGCGGCCGACCCGCCGCCTCCCACAGCGCCGCGGCATCATCGGCATGCAACTGGCCGTCCACTTCGCGGCAGCCGCTGGCCGCCGGCTTGTAGACGCCAACCCGCACGCCAGCCGCATGCAGCTGCCGCGCAATCATCGCCGCTATACGGGTCTTGCCAACCTCGGTGCTCGTGCCGGTGATAAACAGCCCGCGCGGCATGACTACAATTGCAGAAACTCTTCCACCGCGTCGCGCATCGCGTCGCGGTCGGGGGTCGAGCCGGTCCAGATTTCAAACGCAGCGGCGGCGCGTTCGACCAGCAGAGTCAAACCGTCGACTGTCTTCAGCTTGGCCGCCTTGGCCGCGCGCAACAGCGGCGTCTGCGGCGGGTGGTAGACCACGTCGACGACCACGGTCTTCGAGCTTAGCGACTCGACGTCTACAGGCAGCGTTTGCTTCTGATCAAAGCGCCCTAGCGGCGTCGTGTTGATCACCAACGCGGCGTCCTCGGCGATTTCCGCGGCGCCCGATTCCGGCCAGGTTTGCACTTCGCACGCCGGCGCCGCGTCCATGTTGCCGATGGTCGTCAGCAGCGTGTCAACCTGCCCGGGATCGACGCACACAAATGACAGCTTGCTCGCGCCAGCCAGCGCCAGCTCGGCCGCGATCGAGTGCGCCAGTCGTCCGCCGCCCAGAATCACCGCCGCGGCGCCCTTGAGCGCGCACAGCGGTTCAGCCAGCCGTCGCAGCGCGAGCCCCTCGGTATTGTGGCCGTGCAGCTTGCCGTCGATCTGGTGCAGGCAATTGACTTGCCCGCTGATGCGAGCCGCCTCGCTGGTGTGTTCCAAAAAGGCATGCACCCGCCCGCGGTGCGGCGGGGCGAGCATCACCCCGCGGAAACCAAAGATCCGCACGCCGCGCAGGGCGCCTTCGAAGTCGCGTGCCGGCACCTCGAACGTGAGAAACCGCCAATCGAGATGCGCAACGGCGAACGCCTGCTCCAACATGTAGTGGTTGGGGTTGCCCGCCACGGGGTCGCCCAACAGGCAGCAGACATCTTGTTGCACGCGCGAGGCCACGGCGATTCGGCAGCGAGGGTCAAACGGGACGGTCCATCCAGGGGCCAAGGACCCGCGCCCTCGGCAAGAACCCACCATTGTCGCCCAAGAAGCCCAAGCTGACAACGCCGCCGCCGGCATAAGGGGCACGCTGCCCCCGCCCCCCTAGCCGGCGGCCTACGGCCGCCGGAGACCACTCACATGGATGACCCGCAATGACGGCGGCGGTCGTAGACCGCCGGCTATTGCTGTTGAGAGGCGAGATTGCAGGCACGGTCGCCGCAAGTTGCCCCTCGCCCTCCCGCGCGTGGTAGAGTTGACACATGCCCACATTTCGCGAACGACCGGTGACTTGGCTGTTTGTCGCAGCATCCGCTGCGGTCGCGGCGGTGGCTGCGGTCTTTGGAGCGTCGACGCACGGACATTCAAGCACGGTCCACCACATCCTCGCCGGAATTATCGTGGGAGAGGTCTTTTTCGCAGGAGCCTATCTCAGCGTTGGCACGATGCACCGACTCGCTCGGGCGGGCACGTTCATCGTCGCCGTCTGCGTCTTCACCTCCACGATTCAACTGATCGTCAACGGGCAGATTGACTCCGGCGAGTGGCCGCGCGTCCTGGCCGCGGTCGCCATGACGGCCATCGCCGCCGCAATCGGCGCCACCTTCGCGGGACTGCTGGTGGGCTACTTTCGAACTCGTCGCGCCAAGGCGCCACGCTTCCCGGTGATCGAAATGTTCGGCTGGACCATTGTCGTCGCGGCCGCCGCCGTGGCTGCGCGCTTCGGACGTTTCGCCGAACTGCTACAAAGCGACGAAGCGGCGACCTGGATTGGGTATTCGGTCTACGCGGGCGCCGCACTTGCGCTAGCGCTCCGCGGATTTCAGGCGACACAAGCGAGACGTTTCGGGAAGCCGCTCTTAGCAATCGCCGGGCTGCTTCTGGCGATAGGCTTCGCGTCCGTAACTCTCAAGCTTTTCCATGAAAGGCTTCATGAGCAATCCACGCTAGCCGCCGCGCTCGCGTACGCCGGCGTTTGCGTAGCCTGTCTGATGGCTGAAACGGCGCCAACCAGAACGGAAACTGCCGAGCCGGCATCTACAGCTACCGCTCAAGTTCACTGCGGCGACGCGCCTTGATCCGAACGTACGGCGCGACGTACTGTCCGCGATGACCGTGGCTGCCGACAGCGGCATCCCGCTGCGCGTGCACGGGCTCGACGAAGTCTTCGATGACAAAGCCCGCACGACACACGCCGCCGATCAATTCCTCCAGGCGATGCAAGAACTCGCGCGTCCCCGACTCGCGCAGCCGGCTGCCCGCGACGCTTGCCGCCGGCAGCGGCCCCTGGCGATAGTAGGGCTCGACCAGGGCATAGCCCTGCGGCCCCGGCGTCAGCGTGGCCTGCAAGTTGACCGGCGATTTGTGCTGGCTCACATAAACGCCGCCGGGGCGCAACACGCGCGCAACCTCGCGAAACACGGGCTGCACGTCGGGTACATAGCAAGTGCTGACAGGCTGCACCACCGCGTCAAACTCGCCCGCGGCAAGCATCGGCAACGACTCCATCGACGCCTGGATCACGCGGACCGACAGGCCGCGGTCGCGCGCCACGCGTCGATCGAGCGCCAACATCTCGCTGCTGGCGTCGACCACCGTCACGACCGCGCCGGCGGCCGCGTAGAGAGCGCTTTGCCGGCCGCCGCCGGCGGCCAGACACAGTAGACGCTGGCCGCGCACGTCGCCGAGCCAACCCAACGGGTCCAGCACGGCCAGGGGAGCGGCGAACTCGTCGTCCGTAGCGGGCCGCGCCAAGGCGGCGCCTTTCCGTGCGAGTCGATCCCACGCGGCGGCATTATGCCGAGCGGCGTCGCGCCCGCCGCCGCCCAGTAGCAAATCGAGATCCGTCACAACTCGCCGCTTAAGTAAGAACTGCTGCCGACGCGCCACAACTCACAAAGTGGACTTTGTTAGTTAAGCATCTGCGCAGGCAACAAGTCAATCGTCATTGCGGCGAATGTGGTCTCGGGAATCGTGCGGGCAAAAAAGCCCGCGGGGTGACCCGGGTGATAATGCAAAGTCTTCCCGTCTAATGAATCACCCCGCGAGCAACTCCCATGGAGGAGGCCTGTCGGCCGCCAAGAGATCCGCAGTGACAATCAAGAGATGTCGTTCCAAGCCGCCTGGCGAGCAAGCACGTCGAAGAGGCAACCTCGCGGTGTGCCGGACGGCCTTCTTACGGACCGACTATCAACCTCCCCACGACCGTTAATGTACGCGCAGGAAAACTCTTGCCAAGAATATGGCGCCACTAAATGCAAAAAGCAGCATCGAGTTCGGTTCGGGAATCTGCATGCCGTTGAAAAGTGCTTGAACAGGCGGCAAGTCCTGCTGATAGCTTCGCTGCCATGTCAAAAAATCGTCGCCAGTGACGGCGCCATCGGCGTTCGCGTCGCCCTGATTTCGCCCCGGCGCGGCCATTCCAAAGCCTGCAGCCCAGACTTCAAGATCCGCCAAATCGATCAGGCCCGACGAGTTGAAGTCGGTTGGCTCAGCAGGCGTGATCACTGTAAGGAAGTCGTCCTCTACGCCAAATGCGGCTTGCGCGGCATAGACAATTTTGCCGCCCCCAGCGCCGGCAAACGCAGCAAACGAGTCGACGCCAGGGTGAAAAGCAATGGCGGACGAAAAATGATCTTCGCCGCCAGATCCTGCGAACAGTGATTCGCCAAGCGGGGTTCCCGAGTATCGGTAAAGACCGCCGCGCCCCGTCGCGAAATACTCGTTCTCGTTGGGAGTCGTGATCACGACTCCGTAGCTGCTGTTGGCGCCGCTCACCAGCGCTTCGGGCGCGCCGAACTGAAGTCCGCTTTCCGACTCGCTGATCGGCAGACGCCGCAGTGAACCGCTCGGATTGAACTGTGCATCGTAAGCCACATCCTGCACGACCAAGTCGCCATCGGCCTCAAACGCCAACCCGGCGCCAAAGGCGAGCCCGCCCAGCGCAGACACCGTGGATCCCGTCGCTCGATCGACCGCCAACACTTCGCCTGCAGTCGTCGCCGTCGACACGAAGATCTCGCCACTGGAGCGAACCGCAACGTCGGTAATAAATTGAATCCCGTCAGCAATCGTTTCCCGGTTTCCCGCTTCGTCGAAACTATACAAGCGACCGCTGCCTGCATTGTCGGTGACGAGAATTCGGCCGTCGACAAAATCATAGGCGACGCCGCCGACGAAGAAGTTGTCTGGATCCTCGCCGGTAATTGTCGCCGTCGACACGATCATTCCACTGGGCGCCACGACATGCAGGTTGGTGGCGTTCTCGAAATAGACGGCCGACTCGACAACGTACAGCATGCCGGCGTCATCGAACGTGACGGCCGCCGTCGGTGCGCCGATCGGGATCTCGCGAGTCACAAAGCCGGGCGGCACGGCGAACGCTGCTGACTGAGCAAACAGGAACAGGACAACCACGCAGGAGAGAATCAATCGCATGACAGACATAGTTTCCTAGTTAAGACCAAAGATGCTGAGTCAGCGTGGTTTGTCGAAGGCGACGATCTCGCGCCATCACTAGGGCGCGAAGCCAATCGTCTCGTCGCCGGATCGCGTGCACGCGGCCGCAAGGACGGAGGAGTCCATTTCGTCGTGAAGAAAATGGACCGCGCCGTCGCACCACAGCGTCGTCGCGCCGCCGGGGTGATCGCTCCACAGTTCGTTGTGCTGGTAGCGATTGATCTGGCCGTTGACGTCGAACACGTTTTCGCCGTTGATCCACTGGCCGTCCCACGCGGCGCCGCGGCCGGAATCTTCGCCGACTGCCAGCGTCTGCGACGTGCCGTCGGTCACCTCCCGCAAAGCGATTGCGCGGTCGTACACCATCACGCCATTGGCGCTGGGCGACACGCCGTCGGCGCCGTAGATGCCGCCAAAATCGATGGCGCCGGCGGCGAAGCGGGCAGTCGCATCGCCAAGCACGGGCGTCGCCACCAAGGGGCCCTCGCGACCGTCGGCCCGCCGCGTCACGCTGGGGCACAAGTAGACGGAAATCACAGCCCCGGCCGCGGCGTGATTCGCCGGAGCGTCGTAGGCCTGCGAGAAATCGACTCGCTGGGCGACAACGTCCTGTTCCAGATAGGGCAGCAGCGCCGCCGACCAGGCCAACTGCCGCCCTTCGGGGGTTTTCCGCGGAATCCGCTTCTCCTGGCAGCCGACCGGCAGGGCCGCGTGGGCGGCATGGTGGCCGTGCAGGGCAACGCCGATTTGTCGTAGGCGATTGGCACATTGCGAGCGCCGCGCCGATTCCCGCGCCGCCTGCACGGCGGGCAGCAGCAGCGCAACGAGCACGCCAATCACGGAAATGGTGACCAGCAACTCCACCAGCGAAAACGCCTGGCAGCGCATTCGGCGGCGCCAATTCGCCTTCCCGCATCGTCGCGGCAGGAATCTCATGGACCACAGCCCGATCTGACGCACGCGATTCGCAGGCGCTCTGCCTCTACGCGTCGCAGGCAACATGCAGCGCGACGCACCGGGCGCTGCATGATGTGCCGCGTGAGGGCTCTCAACCAACCTGCGTCGACTCGCTCGGCGTCAACGCGTCCGCGGCCCCCGAAATCTCGCGGAGGCGCACCGACAATATGTGCGGCGGTAGGTCTTCTGACTTCCAGGCTCGGTCGGATGGCGCCTTCTCGCGACGACGGGCGACGCCCGTTGCCGCAATGGCTCACAGAATCATCCGGCCAATCGCGCCTGGTCACAGCGGCGAGAACCGTTCCGGAGTTGCACCGGTATTCCCTGTTGCGTCGGCCCGGCTACGCATCGCCGAAAGACCGACCACCGTCGCACGGTGTAGCAATGCCCAGTAGTGTAGTGGCGTTTGAGCGGGTTGTCAAAGCGTCGGCCGGCGCGTTATTCGTGCTACCATACGAAACGCTCTTTCCCGCGCACCGGAGGCCGGGATTGTTGACTCGTCCCCCAAGACACCCCGATTGCAGGCGCCATGATGCCAGTTCTGTGCCGACTTCGCCTCTGCCGTCCGCTGATCCTGCTGGGACTGCTCGGCGCCGCTGCAACCGCCCGCGCCAGCGACGCCACGACCGTCGAACAGGCCGGCGTTTCCTACGGGGCGACCGACGACGACGCGGGCCCCTTGGGCGGCGGCCCCGGCTACCAGCACATCGCATCCCAGGGTGACCACACGGCATCGACGCTCGACGAACTGATCGCCGCCCTGGGCAAGGCGCAGGCGGGCGACGTGGTTTTCATTCCCGGTGAGACGGAAATCGATCTCACGGCTCGAATCTACGTCGACAAGTTGGTTCTGGAGATTCCCGCCGGCGTCACGCTGGCTGGCAATCGCGGCGCGGCCGACTCGGCCGGCGCCATTCTCACCAGCGACGCACTCGACACGCCCGTCATGCTGCGTCCGTTGGGCCCCGGCGTGCGCGTGACCGGCCTGCGACTGCGCGGCCCTTGCCCCAAACGCTACATCGAACACTGGCAGAGAGCGCGCGACCAACTCGGCCCGGACTACCGCGAGTACTATTACAAGTTCCCGACGTCCAACGGCATTGTGACGACGCACGATCGATTGAAAGTCGACAACTGCGAGATCTCCGGCTTCGCCCACGCGGGCGTCCACCTGCGAGCGGGGACCGGACACCGCGTGCACCACTGCTCGATCCACCACTGTCAGTATCAGGGGCTCGGCTACGGCGTCTGTCTCAACACAGCCACGGCGAAAATCGACCACAACCTGTTCAACTGGAACCGCCATTCCATCGCCGGCACGGGGCGACCGCCGTGCGGGTACGAAGCGGCTCACAACGTGGAACTGGGCGAGTCGCTCAGCCACTGCTTCGACATGCACGGCGGACGCGATCGCGGCGACGGCACAAATACCGCGGGGACGTTGATCGAGATTCATCACAACACGTTTCGCGCGGCCCAGCCCGCGGTGAAGATCCGCGGAAAGCCGGAAGACGCCTGCCGCGTGCATCACAATTGGTTCGTGCGTTTCGAGTTGCCTGCCAAGGCCGTTGTCGCCGAAGCGGGCACGTCGGCCACGGAGAACGCCTACGGCCCCGCGGGCGAGATCAAGTAATCGCTGTCGCGCGCGGCATGCGTCTGACCATATTCGTCGTAGGAGCGCGTCGGCCTGTGGACTCCCTCTCGGAATCATCACCCCCGTTTCGCATTTCCTCAAATGCCTGGAGGTGCGCTGCGGCATTCGCGGCCGTCGCCGCCGGGCAGGCCGTGGTGCTGGTCGCCCTGGGGCGGCAGTGGTGGTGCGATTGCGGCAAGCTGTTTCTCTACACGAACCAACCGCTGGGGCCCCACACGTCGCAGCACTTGCTCGACCCCTACTCGTGGTCGCACCTGCAACACGGCTTGGTGCTGGCCCCGCTGCTCGCCTGGCTGGCGCCAAAACGCTCGCTCGCCTGGCTGCTGGTCGCAGCGCTGACGATCGAAGCGGGTTGGGAGATCCTGGAGAACACGCCCTGGGTGATCGAGCGCTATCGCAGCGCCACTGCGGCCGTCGGTTACGAGGGCGACACGATCATCAACTCGCTGGCCGACCTGACCTGTTGTGCGGCCGGTTTTTTCGTCGCGCGGCGGCTGGGCGTCGCCAAGACGGTCGCACTGTTTGCGGCGATCGAAATCGGCACAATCGCCATCTATCGCGACAGCCTGCTGCTGAATGTGCTGATGCTGCTGGCTCCGGTGGAGGCCATCCGCTCCTGGCAAGAAGCGGGGTGGCGCTAGTTGATTGCGGTCGCTTCGCGCGCGGAGCCGTCGCCGCCGTCCAGCGCGGCAATCAGCATCGGCAGCGCCGTGAGATTGCCCAGCAGGCCCCCCAGCATCGCCAAACTGACGAGCACGCCAAAATAGATCGTCGGCACGAAATCGCTGACTGCCAGCGTGGCGAAACCGGCAATCAGGGCCAACGTGGCGTACGTTGCAGCGCGGCCCACGGTGCTCTGCGCACGGGCGAGCGCTTCGGCTACGTCGGCGCCGCGCCGCCGCAGTCGCTGATACAACATCACATAGTGAATGCTGCCGTCGACCGACAACCCGACGCTGACCGCGGCGATCATCGCCGCGCCCATGTTCACCCGCACCCCCAACCACCCCATGGCCCCGAACATGGCCAGCACGGGCAACGTGTTGGGAATCATCACGGCCACGGCCAGCGGCACGCTGCGAAACGCAACCGCGAGCATCACCATCACGGCCGCCGCCGCCACGGCGAACGTGGTCCACTGGTCGGCGAGCAAGCTCTCGATCAACCGCGTCAACAGCACGTAGTAACCGGTGACTTCCGCCTGGGGGTAAGTTTCGCGGGCGGTCGCCTGCACCTGTTCGATCAACGCCGTTTTTTCTTTCGCGGGCAACTGTTCAGGCGCCCGCAATAACACGCGCAGCCACCGCTGCCCCGTTTCGGGATCGATGTGATCGATTGCCTCGATGAACTCGATCATTCGCGCCCGCAGCAGCCGCATGCCGGCCGTCACGGCAAACGCCGGCGCCCGCTGCAGATTGTCCGCCCCCCCCATGCCTGCGGCCAGCGTGTCGGCAATCGAGATGGCCTTGGTCAGCTGCGGCGCCGTTGAGCGGAGTGACGCCTCGGTCTGCAAGAGCTGGACAAACTCCTCCGTCTCGGTGCGCTGCTCCGCGGGAACCATCAGATCCCACACGCCCGCCCCGCCGAATCGTTGTTCCACAAAATCCAGAGCGCTGACGATTGTGCTGTCGGCGCGGAAATTCTTGGTGAAGTCCGTTTCCAGCGTCAGCCGCCGGGCCCCAATCGCCGAAGCCACGGCAAGCACCACTCCCGCCATCGCGATCAACACGCCATGCCGGGTCGACCAGTCGAGCACGCGCTGCAACGGGGCGTTCAACCGAGAATTTGAGGGAGCCGCCTGCGCCGGCACTGGCGACGATTCGGCCGTTCCGCTGATCATGGTCAGGCTGGGCGCCACGAGCACGATACTCGGCAGCACCAGCACGCTGCCCAGCGCCATCATGAGTCCGAAATCTTGCACCGGCCCCACGCTGGAAATCATCAGCGCCGCAAATCCCGCGGCGTCCGTCAAACAGGCGAACGCCACCGGCAACGCGAGTTGTTCGGCCGTGTGGGCCAGCGCCCGCGCAGGCGGCCAGCCGCGCCGTCGAGCTTCCTGATAGCGCACCATCACGTGAACCACGGCCGCCACCGCCACGACGGTCACAATTGCGCCCAACATGGAACTGACCATCGACAGTTGCAGACCGGCCGCGACGAGCAGTCCGCGCGTCAGCGCCAACGTCAGCCACACGGTCGCCAGCGGCAGCGCGAGCCAAGCCAGCCGCCGGAAGCACAGCAGCATCACCGCCAACACCAGCACCAAGCACCAGGTGCTGAGCCGCTGACCGTCGATCTCGAGCAGATCGAACGCCTCCTCCACCAGAATGGGCTCGCCCACCAACACGCCTGACGGATACTCGGCCACGACGGAGCGCATCGCGGCCAGCGTCTCGCGGCGGGGAACCTCGCCGGCGCCCTCGCGCTGGATCAGGCAGATCACGCCCGCGGCATCGAGCGCCTGGTTGTGCGTGTACCCGACGAACACTTCGCGAAACGCAGCGCCGCGCCCGTTGTCGGCAAAGTCGCTCGCTCCCGGCGGGTCCAACAGCGACACCACGGCCACGACGCCGGGCACGTCGCGCAGCGCGGCGGCCAACGACTCGATCCGCGCGCGTCCCGCCGCCTCGGTCAGTTGCGGCTCCTCGAACACGGCCAACACGATCTCGTGCTCGCCAAAGGTGCGCTGCAACCGGCGGTACGGCTCCAGAATCGGATCATCCTCGGCGAACATCCGTTCGATTGATCGATCCAGCGCCAGCCGCTGCCCTTGGATCGCGGCGACCGCACCCAGCACGGCCGCGGCCGCCAGCAGCGCCCACCGCCAGCGCACGAGGGCGTGAATCCAGCGGCGAGAAGGGTTTGCGGTCATCGCAACGTCGCAGGCCCAAGTTGGTGCGAGCGTGGCAGGGCTCGGCAGGTGGTGCAGTGAATCACTTGCGGTTGGCAACGCCTGTTAGCCAGCCGAGGCAGGACCACGAAGCGGTCGCTCGCGCCCGATGGATGAAGCGTAAGCGGCGCCGGATTGCATCGCGAGGGGGGCGCCGCCGATTGACAATCGCACGCCGGCGGCCGCTAGCATCCGTGCAACATGTTGTATCACAAGCAGTTGCGCACTTCCGCCCGTCAGCGAAAGCATGTTGACCGCCCCTGCGCTCCGTCCCTATAATCCGCCGCCTTTGTCCGGACCCATTATGCGCAAAGTTAGTCCACGCTTGTCTTTCCGCTGACCAGGAAGGTCAGACCGCTGACTGTTTGCGCTGCGCAGATCGCGCGGCGTCGAGCCACGCCAAGGAAGGTGATTCGCTGAACGCCCTGCAGCTGACTGGCGGCTGTTCGACTCGTCGCACTGTGCGACGGCGTCTGGCGTGCGCGCATTTGGCTGCGGCGTTGATGGCGATTCTCGCCCCGTTGGCTGCCGCCACAGAAATCCAGCCGCCGCCGACCGATGTCAGCGAGCCGATCACCATCGCCGCCGACTATTGCGAGCATTGGCAACAGGGCGTCTACGAAGTCTGGCGGCTCCGCGGCAATGTGTACCTGAATCAGGGACTCACCTACGCCCGCGGCCCCGAGGCCGTACTATGGGTCGACCCGCCCGATGCGCCCGGCGAAGCGACCAAGGTGATCGCCTACTTCGAGAGCACCGAGCACGCCCCTCTGTCGGTCGACTACAGCCGCAACGCCGACGCCGCTATGGAGGGAGGGATCCTCGGCCGGCAACAGGGCTCCACCTGGTTCAAGCGACTCGCCACGTCGCAGCCGTTGCGGACCAAGCTGCCCGAACCGGCGCCGGCGCCAAACGAAAAGCCGGCCATCTACAACCGCGGCCTGGAGCAGTTCGATCCGCTGCGGCGCAAGCAACTGCTGCTGGCGCAGTACACCGAGTTCGCCCCCACGCCGGGCGCCGTGCAGACGCTGCCGCCCGGCGTGCGGCGGTTCCAAGTCTTCGGCCGCAGCGACGTGCTGCCGAACTTCGAGTGGAAGCAGCTGCCCGGCGGCGAAAACGCCGCGGTCGTCACCGGCGGCGTGCGGGTGCTGATCGAAGGCCTACCTGCCGAGGGCTTGCCCGCCAGCTTCGGTCCGCTGGGCGTGGTCGACCTGTCGACCGACCGTGCCGTGATTTTTGCGTCGGGAGTCGACACTGGCGCCGGCGGCGCGGGCGTGCAATCGCACGACGCCCCGCTGGAAATCTACATGGAAGGCAACATCGAATTCCGCCAGGGCGACCGCGTGATCTACGCCGACCGCATGTACTACGACGTCCGGCGGCAAATTGGCGTGATCCTCAATGCGGAGTTGCTCACCCCCCTGCCCAACCTGGGCAAGTACGAGTATCAGGGGCTGGTACGGCTCAAGGCGTCGGCCATTCGTCAGCTTGATCAATCGCACTTCGCGGCGACCAACGCCCTGGTCACGACCAGCCGGCTGGAAGAACCGGCGTACGCGTTCGGCTCCCGCGAGATCCTGTTCGAGGACGACCAGCGCACCATCGTCGACCCCGCGACCGGCGCCCCCGTGATCGATCCGTTTACGGGCGACGCGGTCGTCGATCACCGCCAACTGGCCGAAGCACGCGGCAACGCGGTGTACGTCCGCGGCATTCCCGTCTTCTACTGGCCGCAAATCGCCACCGATCTGGAGAAGCCGTCGTTCCTGGTCGACCGCGTGCGGATCGGCGACGACGACGTGTTCGGCACCCAGGTGCAGGTCGATTTCGACGCGTACCAACTGTTTGGCATTCGCAACGCCCCGGCGGGAACGGACTGGGGGCTGAGCACTGACTATCTCAGCGATCGCGGCTTGGGATTCGGCACGGACTTTTCCTACGACCGCGAGGGCTTCCTGGGCCTGAACGGGCCGGCCAAGGGACTGTGGGATCTGTGGGCCATCGACGACAACGGCGTCGACAACCTGGGCGGCGGCCGGCAAGCCATCGACCCGGAGGAAGAATTCCGCTACCGCCTGTTCGGCCAGCATCGTCAGCGGCTCGACAACGGCTGGGAACTGTCGGCCGAAGCCGGCTTGCTGTCCGACCGCACATTCCTGGAGCAATACTACGAGCGCGAGTGGGACGAGTTCAAATCGCCCCGCACCGGATTGCGGCTGAAGCGGCTCGATGACAACCGCGAGTGGTCGCTGGAAGCCAACGCGCAGGTCAACAACTTCTACACCGAGACGCAGTCGCTGCCGCGGCTCGATCACTATTGGTTGGGCGCGTCGCTGCTAGTCGACCGGGTCACCTGGTTCGAGCACTCGCACGTGGCCTATCTGGACTTCGAGCCGGCGTCCTTCCCGTCGAATCCCACGCTCGCCTCGCAGTTCTCGTATTTCCCCTGGGAAGCCGACGTCGACGGCGAGCGGGTCGCCACTCGGCAGGAGTTCGACCTGCCCATGCAGGTGGGCGCCGTGAAGGTCGTGCCCTTCGCGCTGGGAGAGTTCGCTCACTGGGGCGAGGCGCTCGACGGCCAGTCGCTCGATCGGGCCTACATCCACACGGGCGTGCGAGCCAGTGTGCCTTTCTGGGCTGTGTTTCCCGAGGTATACGACCCGCTGTTCAACCTGAACGGCCTGGCCCACAAAGTGGTGTTCGACGCCGAGTTGTCGTACGCCGACGCAAATGCCAACTACGACGAACTGCCGCTGTACGACCCGCTGGACGACATCCAGCTGAACGAGTTCCGCCGCCGCGTATTCAACCCCACGCTGCCGCCCAATATCACCGATCTGAAGTTTGATCCGCGCACCTATGCCATCCGCTCGGGGCTGCAGGGCTGGGTGACCTCTCCCTCGACCGAAATGGTCGACGACTTGCTGGCGGCGCGGCTGGGCATGCGGCATCGCTGGCAAACCAAACGCGGCGGACCGGGGCGGCAACACATTGTCGACTGGCTCACGCTCGACGTGAACGCCACCATTTTCCCGGAAGCCAACCGCGACAACTTCGGCCAAGAACTGGGACTGCTCGACTATGATCTGCGGTGGCACCTGGGCGACCGCTTCACAATCCTGTCCGACGGCGCCGCCGATTTCTTCGGCAACGGGCTGATCACCGCGTCGCTGGGCGTGGCGATCAATCGCCCCAGCCGTTGGAACGGCTACGCGGGCATTCGCACCATCAACGGCCCCATCAGCAGCAACGTGGTCGTGGGTAGCCTCAACTATCGCCTGTCGGAAAAGTGGCTGTCGTTTGGATCCGCGGCCGTCGACCTGGGGAACGTCGGCAACATCGGGCAAACGTTCGGCATGACCCGCATCGGCGAGTCGTTCAACGTCACCCTGGCATTGAACGTGGACAATGCGAAGGACAACGTGGGCGTGTCGTTCTCGCTGGAGCCGCGGTTTCTGCCCAACTCGCGGCTGAGTCGTGACACGGGCGTCGACGTTCCGCCTTCGGGAGCGTTTGGTTTGGAGTGAGCGAACGCTGACGGCGGGCGCACAACAGTACGGCGGAACACTCGTCGCGCGAGTTTGACTTCTGTCAGTTTTCGCGTATTTTCGCGTCTTTCGCGGTTCCTGATTCTCGGCGAGACCATGTCTCTACCGCCTGACGACGATGACCTGGAAGACTTTCGCCGCCGCACCTGGCCGCGGAAGTTCGCCGACGCGCTGCGCGGGATCAAAATCGCCGTCCGAGGCGAGGCGAGTTACTTCGTCCACATTCTCGCCACGGCGATCGTGGTGATCGCCGGGGTCATCAGCAAATTGTCGCCCACCCGCTGGGCGGTGATCGTGCTGTGCATCGCCACGGTGCTTGCGGCCGAATCGCTCAACACGGCCATCGAACGACTCGGCCGGGCAATCACCCGCAAGCACGACCCCCAGGTCCGCGACGCCCTGGACATCGCCAGCGGCGCCGTGCTGCTGGCCGCCATCGGCGCGGCAGTCGCCGGGGCCATCATCCTGCTGCCGCCGCTGATCGCGATGTTAGAGAAACGCTGAGGATGCTGACGAAATCAGTCGCAGCTACGGCTTGTCGAAGACCGACAGGTCCCACTCGTCTCGCCAGCGGATCTGATAGCCGTCGTCAGTGAACTCGATTGGCAGCCACACGTAGCGGCCATCAATCGGATTGCGGGGCCGCCAGATGTCGAACATCGCAATGTAGGCGTCCTCGCGTCCTGCGACCGGCAGGATGAAGGTGCTCTGGGCGCCAAACGTCTTCTCGGCGCCCAGCCCGTTCGCCGGGTTCACGCCGACGCACGGGTTGCCCAACTCCTGCCACGGGCCGAACACGGCGTCAGCCACCGCCGAGCGGGCCGCGTTGGGCGCCCATCCCGTGCAGCCGGAGGCCAGAAAGTAATATTTGCCCTGCCGTCGACAGATCGCCGGCGCTTCCATGAGCCGCCGCTCGAACACCCGCACGAAGTCTCCCGCGTGATCGAGATAATCGTCCGTCAGCCGGGCAATCTGAAAGGTGCGGTTTTCCTCGGATGCGTAGAGGTGGTACGCCGCACCATCGTCATCGACGAACAGCGTCATGTCGCGAGCCATCTGCCCGCCTGGGAAGTCGAAATAGAAGAACGGGATCTCGCCGTCCGGATCGCGCCGACGCCGGCGGCGGCTGAGTTGCTGATCATCTTGCTCGGGTTGCGTCCAACGCTCGCGCTCGGGGGTGCGATCAAGGTTCAGCGGCCACTGTCCGACGACGGCCCGCCCGCTGCGCAGGAATTCGTACGGCCCGGTCGGACGATCCGCAACAGCCACCCCGCTGCGGGCCGCGGCGTACCCTTGTCCGCGCAGTTCCAGGTGGAACCACATCACGAACCGATTTGTCGTCGCGTTGTAAATGACCTTCGGCCGTTCGATGACGCAGCCTCGCACAATGTCGCTGTCCGGGTCGTCGGACACGGCCAGGGCGATCCCTTCGTCACGCCAATTGTACAAATCGGTGGAAGCGTAAACATGCACGCCCACCTGCGCCGTATTTCCGCGACGCCCGGCGATCTTATGCTCGCCGAACCAGTAATAGACGCCCTCGTGGTGCAGAATTCCCCCGCCGTGGGCGTTGATGACCTCGCCGTTGTCGTCGAGCCACTGCTGTCCGGGGCGGAAGGCATGATACTCGGCTGCCGGGCAAACGCCGCACGCGGCAAGCGTTGACAACGCCGCCAGAAGCAGCGACACGGATCGGAGGCACATCAGCGACAACCCCTTGAGTTGATGCGAGTCGAATCCGCGGCGCATCGTCGCCGCGAGCACCGCATCACGAACGAACTTCCCGTGCTGCGACCCGGCCGACCGCCGCGTTCTCGTCTGTTGGCTGGCGGCACTCGGAGGGCGGGAATCAACTAGTCAAGCCTTCGCCGCCGCGAAGGTCGCCGAGACGTCGATTGCCAACCTATCGAGCAGCTTTGAGGTCGCCTGCGCACCCTCGCGAAACACTCCATGCAGGGCGTAACTCTTGCCGTCGAGCGCGAGCACTTCGATCACTTGCTGCTGAGGATCGACGATCCAGTATTCGGCGATGCCCGCCGCTGCGTAATCGCCTCGCTTCTCTTCGTGGTCGCGCTTCACGCTCTTCGCGTCGGGGCTGACCACCTCCATCACCAAGTCGGCGCCGCGATAGTATTCGCCGTCGACGTTGCGCTGGGCGTGGTGTTCCGAGAATTGAAAGAGGATGTCGGGTTCCCGGAAGTTGTCGTCGCGGACCCAGACCCGCGTGGGAGCGAACAACACCACGCCGAGGTTTCGTGGTTCAACGAAGGCCCGCAACGCGTCCATCAAGAACCGAAGAACGAGTTGATGCCCGATCGTCGGCATGGCCAACACCTCGATACGTCCGTCAACGAGTTCCACGAGCCAGTTCGTCGACTCGGTAAGCAGCAGATACTCAGCCTCCGACCACTGCCCCTGCGGCGGGAACAGGTGGGCAATCTCCCACGCCGGTTCCACTCCGGGGACCAGGTTGGGATCGAAGTACGTCGAGGGATCGAAGGGAACAGAAGCCATGGCGGACAACTCAATCGGAACGCAGGTGCGGCTGGCAGGGAGCGTTGCTGACATTATAGCCCCGCGCAGGCAAGAGCCCAAATCCGCGTCAGTCGAGCCAATCCTGCTGCTGGAGCCGTTCGGGAACGTACACTTCCGTGACGTAGCTGATGTCTTTTGAAATCAGTGATTCGACTTCCAGCTTGAAGTCGTTCTTGATCATCTTCTGAATCTCGCGCTGCCAGTCGCGCTTCTTCTCGAACCAGGGATAGCGAGCCACCTGCTTGGCTCGCTTGCGGTCGGTGTCGTTCAGGGCAATCTTGACGCTGTCGGACAGCTCGCAGCGCTCGAAGTCGATGCTCCGCAGGCCCAGGAACTTCGCGTCGGGGATGGCCATCCGCTGGCTTTCGAACGCCAGGTTGATCGAGCCCTGCTTGATCACGCTGTAGATGTAATACCCCCAGGGGTCGTTATCAAGCACGCAATACAGCGGCAGCTTCAACTCGTTGTGCAGTCGGTACAGCATCCGCCGCACGCCCCGCGGCGGCTGGCCGCTGCCGTGGGTCAGGATGCAGTTGTGCTTCTCCCAGAACCGGTCTTCGTTAAACCGTTGCCAAACCGTGCCTTTTTCGACATGCAGGATGAACTTGGCTTTGCACTTGGACTTGTCAAACTGGATCACCTCTGGCTCGCAAATCGAGGGGATTGCGTAGCCCCCGGAGCCCATGCGGGCACAGTTGATCTCATCGCCCTTGTCGGTGAACGTGATGGCGCCAACCATCGCCCCGCGATTCTCGGCGTACAGGTGCAGCTCCTCGCGGATCGAGTTGAGCAGCACCTCCACGTCCTCGATGATCGTGTCGCATTCGTTCTGCTCGTCGAAGGTGTTCTCCTTGGAGCCCTCGATCGTGTGCTTGAGCATGTAGAACAGACCCCGCAGGCTGGTCGTCTTGCCCTGATCCAACAGTCGTTTGCAGCCGCTGGCCACCAGCATGGTGCGCATGTACGCCTTGGCCTGCGACAGGTCGAACAGCTGGCGACGGTTCTTGCCGGAGCCCATCTCGAGGATCCGCTTTCGCGGACTGTATTTCACGTTCGAGAGCGTGCGGCTGGGGATGTCGACGTACGGATCCCGCCGCCCCTCGGCCGCCGAGACGACGCGATCGGCCAGTCCCACCAGCGAGTTCATCGTCTTTTTGTCCCGCGGCGTCAGCTTCACGCGGGTCTTGGTCGCAGTGGCGCCAGCAGCGCGGCGGACTTTTTTCTTGGCCATATTTGTATTGCGATGCTCGTGAAGATATCTCTCGCAAAGGCGCAAAGATCCGCCAAGCGGCGGTCTTCTTGGCGTCTTTGCGCCTTGGCGAGAGTCTTTAAGATCAGATCATTCGTTGGGAGTGGACGGCGTTGCCGCCGTCGCCAATAGCGGAACGGACGACGGGGTTCGTCACTCTTCCTCGCCGTCGTCGTCGCCTGTCTTCGTGTTGCGATTGATCGCCGCTTCGTGGTTGGTCGGGTCGACGATCAACACGTTCTCGCCGTAGTCGACCTCCTCGGCCTTGATCTTGCGGCCGCGATCGTCCATTTGCATATCCGCATCGGCGGTCACCTTCTTCGCGACTTTGACCAGCTGGTCGTACAGCGCAGCTTGCCCAGCGCCGTTGATTTCGCTGACCGCGGTGGAGACCTCCTTGAGGTACCGCATGAACACCTCGCGGCGATCGGTCTGCTGTTTCACGCGCAGACGGCGGCGGAGGAACATGCCCAGCTTGCGACCGACCGCCTGCATCGCCAAGCGAATTTCCTTTTGAATCTCCGGATAGCTGGCGACCGCTTCCTTCGATTCGCTGGTGAAGGGGACCCACACGCTGGCCATATGCACCATCAACGTGACGGGGCCTTTGGGCAGGCTGCCGCGGGACTGGCTCAGGCCGTAGCTGCGCCAGTTGGTCTGCATGATCGTCTGCGTGATCGCGCACGCCGCATGCTGAAACTGCAGCGGTACGCGGTTGGCCAGCCGCAGCACGTCCATCATCTGGCCTTCCGACACGTTCACGTTCTTCATCGCGTCGAACAACTTGGCGCGGTCCTTCGGCTTCAGCTTGCCGGGCGCGCTGCGCGTGCCCAGCCCGGCCGTTTTGATGATCCGATCCGCCGCCTCGGCTCCCAGGCCGTTGAACGTGTGAATGAGAAACTGCCGCACGGTACGGGCGTCGGTCTCTTCGATCAGCTCTTCCAGCAGATCCTTCGTCACGTTCTGCGTCGGCGCCGTGCCGCCGTAGGCCAGGCCGACCTCGATCACAAACGGATTGCCGCGATAGACCGACGGTGGCCGCGTGGCCGCCGCGTAGAACTCGCCCGGCACGACCTGGTGCAGGCCTTTCAGGATCAACTCTTCGCCGATCGGGCAAATGCAGTCGGTCGCCGGCGGAGCAATCTTGGTCGATTGAATCGCGTGATACAGCTTGTCCGCCCCGTTGCGATCGACCCGCTTGGCGGGCAGCCGGGGCGAGACTCCCGCTCCCTTGCAGATCTTGCGGGCCACGCCCGGCGACACGCGCGAGAAGCTGGTCGTAAAAAACTGCGTGACCGTTTGCCCGTCGGCTTCGCCCAACAGCGCCGCCAATCGGCCCAGTTCCACGCCGTAGGGGTGTGGCAGAATCTCCTTCGGCTCGGGCGGCAACTGCTCTGCCGCGCGGTCGTAGTCGCGCTGATTCCCGTCGGGGTCGAGGTAATGCAGCGTCACATGCGGATTGGCGATGGCCGTCTGGTGCAGGTATTCGTCGACGCTCCCCCGACCGCGCTGGTACTTCGCTTCCAGTTCGATGGTCACGCGCGTCCCGTGCGGTTGGTCGACCCACTCGATGCCGTGCTTCTCGATCTCCTTGGCGCCCTTGTCGCCGGGGGGGATGTCAACGCCCTCGCCCTTGCCGTTGAGGATCTTCGGCTCGTTCCGCTTGGTGTCGATCTGGATCTCGTAGTAGTGAGCCGGCTTGCGGGCCGACACCTTCGAGATGATCTTCACCGGCTTGCCGGTTGTCTGCACGCCGTACATGCCCGCGGCGCTGATGCCGATGCCCTGCTGCCCGCGACTCTGCCGCAAGCGGTGGAACTTGGACCCGTACAGCAGCTTGCCGAAGATCAGCGGAATTTGCTTCTTGAGGATGCCCGGTCCGTTGTCCTGAATGCCCACCTTGTAGCGGTCGACGCCGGTCGACTCGATATGGACCCAAATTTCCGGCAGGATGCCCGCTTCCTCGCACGCGTCCAGCGAGTTGTCGACCGCTTCCTTGATCGTGGTCAGCAGCGCCTTGCGCGGGTTGTCGAAGCCCAGCAGGTGACGGTTCTTGGCAAAGAACTCGCTGACGGAAATGTCGCGCTGCTTGGCCGCCATCGCCTGGGCGGTCGTGCGACGCTTGGTAGAGCTCTTTTTCACTTCGCCGTTGGTCTCCGGTTCGGCGGCCGGCGCAGCGGCTTCCGCCGAGGCGACGCGCTTCTTGCGGACCTTCTTTTTGACCTTCTTGCGCGGCTTCGCGCCGGCGGCGCCTTTGGTGACGGTCTTCTTCTTCGCCAACGGGGCGGCTCCTGTATTGAACTGTCGCTGAAGCGGCATGCCGGACGTTGCCTCCCGCAGCGAGGGAGGGACAAGGAGACCAATTCGGCACGCGTGGCGGCCGCCCCTGATCCAACCTCCTGCTCAGCGGAAGCGGAACGGTCGGCGGCGTTAAACTTTGCGGAAACTGCCGATTATACAGGCCTGGCGGCCCGTCTCCAGGCGTCCCGGGCCCCGGGAATTCGCTACAAACGGCCCGCCCGTTACGTCTGGCACATAAAAACTCATCGTCACACGCGGCGCGATCCGACACCAGAAACACGCGACCCGCCCGCAGTCGCGGCAAGCAGCACCGCGTGCGTTGCACGCCCCGGGTCGGCTCCCCGCAATGGCCGATCCCCGGTTGCTTGCCGCACCCCCGGCGTCACGCCGCCGCCCGCCCCCGCGACCCGGGACGCGCCCCGCCCAACTGGACCACTTCGAGCGAACCGCCGGCGCCAGGCCCCCGCCTGGCGCTGTCCCGCGTGGTTTGCCCTTGCGCAAGGAGGCGCACTGACATGACCCAGCGAAAATTCCGTTTGCTCGTGCTCGCAACCACGGTGTCGGCCGTGTGCCTGACTGCCGCCTCGGCCAGCGCGGTCGAAGGCCTGTGGAAACGCGAGATCAGCTACCAAAACAGGGAAGACCTGTTCGCCCAGTACTACGAGGGACCGAACCCCTCGGGTGCGACGGCGCAGATGTACGTTTCGCCTGTGCCGACGCCGCCGTTCGTGGGACACACCTACACGACCTACCAGCCGCTGATGCCGCACGAGTATTTGTACGCCCACAAGCGCAGCCACTACGCCTACACGCCCGGCGCTGGCTGGACGCGGGCCAAGGTGCGTTACGGCACGGCCGGACTGTGGCTGGACCATCTGTGGTTCAATGCCACCAGCTGCTGCCACTAAGGGGTCGCGTTGCCATCAGTGCTCGACCGATCCGCTCGAATGACCAATGACCAAGCCCCAATGACCAATTGACTGAAATCCCGCCGGACCTGCATGGTCATGGGGATTTGGCCATTGGTCATTGATTTCCGAGGAACCCCGCCATGAAACCGATCCGAATTGCCCTGTTCGGGCTCGCTCTCGCCGGGGCGTGCATCATTGCCGATGCCGCCCAGGCCGAGATGGGCTACCTGCGACCGCTGCGTCGCGCCAGCACGTACAACTGGCACGGCAATTACGCGTACACGCCGTACGGCCGCCCGACCGCGCTGGTCGTACCGCCGACCGCCCAGTTGCAGACGAACTGGAGCTGGGGCGCCCCCGCGTCGCGCGTGTCGCGCATCGATCACCAGTTCACCCGCAATCACGCCGGCGCCGGCGCCGCAGCAGCCCGCCCCACGCCGCTGTGGCCGACCGACACGACCATGTTTGGCGTGTACTACGTCCGCGGTCCGTGGTATCCCACACAGCCGTAGGCAAAGTTGATTGAAGATCGCGTGCCACGGCTCTGTGAGCCGTGCGCGCCATCAAAGCGGACTGCAACTTCACACGGCTCATAGAGCCGTGGCACGCGAAGACTGAGAAGCGACGCCCGGGAGGGCGAGGCTCCCGCCGAGCCGATGGCCGTATTGGCTCGGCAGGAGCCTCGCCCTCCCGGTGTCTTTGCGCTTACCGCGGCGACTCGTCGCCGCGCCCTGCGACGCTCGTTTCCTCGCTCGCGTTCAGATACGCGAACAGATCGGCGACCTCCTCCAGCGATAGCTCGTTGAGCAGCCCCGTCGGCATGGCCGAGGTCTTGCAGGGCACAATGTCGTCGATGTCTTCGTGCGGCACCTTCAACTGCTGCCCATTCTCCAGCAGCACGACCACGCCCGCGGCGCCCTGGGGAACGACCAGGCCGGCGTAGCTCTTGCCGTTGGCGATGACGATTTGGCTGGCGTATTGGTCGGAAATGACGTGCGAGGGGTACACGATCGACTGCAGGATCTCCTTCTGCTGGAACCGCCGCGCGACGTTGGTCAGATCGGGACCGATCGTTTCGCCGCGCGCGCCGCAGCGATGGCAATCCGCGCACTTGGCTTTGGCAAACGCGGCCGAGCCGCGCTCGGCGCTGCCTCCGATCGCGCTGTCGCTCTCCAAGAACGTGAGCAGTTCCTGGTAACTCCACTTGTCCTGGCCCGCGTCGGCGGGCAACTCGGCCGTCGGGGCGTCGGGGAACTGCTGGGCAAACCACGTCTGCCACGCCGGCAAGTCAGCCGGCACGCCCACGCCCGCCCGGTTGGCAAACAGCGGCCCGGCCCAATGGGATAGCAGCTCGCCCGCCGCGGCGGGACCGTCGCCCCTGAGCCGCAATCCCAGCAGGATTGCGTCGCGGTAGGCCGTGGCCTCCGCGGGACGGCGATCGACGCCGGCGAGCGTTTCGAGGATTGTTTCGGCCGCAGGGCTTTCTGCCGCTCGCAGCGATTCGACCAGCACCGGCCAGTTGTCGCCGGTCGGGTGCTGCGTGAGACTCATCGCCACCGCGTCGCGGTAATCGGGTTCGTTCTCGAAAATCCCGCGCAGGTACGCCTGCGACTGCTCGTCGCTGGCCGCTCCCAGCACGGCGATCGTCGCCACGCGCAGCCGGCGGTAGGCGTCGCCCTGCTCGCACAGCGGGGCGACGCGCTCGTCCAACTCGCGAACCTCGCTGAGCACCTCCGCCCCCGGATCTTCCGGAAGACTTGCCAATGCGGACAGCGCCGACGCGGGCCACTTTTCGCCGCCCGCGATCACTTGGCGTCGCTCGCCGAGCGTCATCTTGTCGAAGAACTCGCGAGCGAAGCCTTCCACGTAGGCCGCCACGCTGTAACCGCCCTCGACCGAGCGAGCTTCCTCCAGGGCGCGCATCAACGTCAATTTCGACGCGGTGGTCCATCCCGACTTCAGCCGCGGGGCATACGCCGCGATGTGCAGCTTGTCCTCGGCCGGCAGGTCCTTCTTGCGGAGTTCCGCGGCAAACTTCTCGGCGGCGCTGGGCGATTGCAGGCCGACCAGCAGCCGCACCAACTCGCGGTTCACGCGGGCGTCTTTGGCCGGGTAGAGCTGCGCCAGTTGCGGCTCGGCCTGCGTCGCCGCCGCGTCATCGGGGCCCAGAGCCCCCAAGTGCAAGGCGAGCTGGGCCACCCGCAACAACTCGAGCTGCTCGTCCGCCGAGAGCGGCCCGCTGCCGCCCGCGGGGACCAACAATCGGATGGTCCGCTGTAGCGCCGCCCGGCAGGTGGCCGGCGGATGATCCACAGCCAGCAGAGCCGCCACGCCATAGGCGAACGGCTGCGGGCGCGTCTCGCTCAGCACCGCCACGGCCCATTCGCGCACCGGCAACTGCTGCAGTGCCCGCATCGCGGCGAATCGCACAAAGCGGTCCTCGTCGGCCAGCAGCGGCAGGATTGTCGCCGCTTTCGGCAGCGGTCCGTTGCGGACCAGCGCTTCGCACGCGGTGCGCCGCACCAGCGCGTCGGAATCGCGCAGCAGCGTCACCAACGCCGCCCGCGTGGCCGGCGTCGTGCTCGCATAGAGTTGCCGCGCCGCCCGCGCTCGCACCAACGGATCGGCATCGGCAGTCAAGGAGGTCAGCAGACCGTCGGTCGGCCGCGGGCCGAAGAACACCATCAAGTCGATGGCGCGCAACCGATCGGCCGTCGCCCGCTTCGCATCACCAGCGACGGCAACCAACGCGGGGGCCCACTGCGGACCGGCCGCCCGTTTGAACCGAGCGATATTGGCCCGCGCCCAATCGGCGTCGAGTTGCGGCTGCGCAATCGCTTGCTCCACGGGCGAGTCGCTCGCCACCGCCGCGGAGCCCTCGTCGGTCGTGGCTCGCACGCGGTACACGCCGCCATCGGTGCCGCGACCGCCCGTGCAGAAGTACAACGCCCCGTCCGGCCCCACAGCGCAGTCGGTGGCGTTCAGCGGCCGCCCCTCCAGGAACGGCACGCCGGCCGCTTCGTAGGTGGCGCCCTGCCGCTCGAACTTGATCACGTAAATCTGCCCCGTGGCCCAATCGCAAGCGAACATCGCCCCGCGGTACTGTTCGGGAAACGCCGTGTGATCGTAGAACTCCAACCCCGTGGGCGAGCCGGGGCCCACGTTCCACGCCGCCGGCAGGCTGTCCAGGTAGTACTCGGGCCACTTGGACCAACCGCTGCGCCAACCCATCTCGGCGCCGGCGGTCACGTGGCTCACGCGGGTGGGACGATACCACGGGGCGCCGCGGTCCCATTCCATGTCGGCGTCGTAGATGAACAACTCGCCCGCAGGGCTGAAAGCAAAGTCGTACGAGTTGCGAATGCCCCCCGCCACGGTCTCGACAAAGCTGCCGCCCGCGTCGGTGCGAATCACCGTGCCGCCCGGCGCCGGGATCCCCACGGCGTGACCGCGCGGGTCTTCGTGCTTCGGCTCGACGAGGTCGCCCTCGTACCAGTTGCGATAGGGGCTGCGCGGCGCCGGCTCGCCCGCCGCCCGGGCATAATCGCCGATCACGACGTAGATCATGCCATCAGGGCCCAACCGCACCGCGTGGGCGCCATGCTCGCCGCGGCTGCCGAGCATCTCAATCAGTTTGACGACCTCGTCGGCCTCGCCGTCGCGATCGGTGTCGCGCAGCCGGTACAGCGCCGGCCCCTCGGGCCCGCTGCCCACGGCGAACACCCGCGAGCCCAGCGGAAGGATGCCTTGCACGTTCTCCAGCTTGTCGCAGTAGGTCGAAACCGTATCGACCACGCCGTTCCCATCGCGATCCGAAAGCCGCAACAGGTGGCCGCCCTCGCGCGAGACGATCATGTCGCCCTTGGCGTCGAATGCCATGGCGATCAGCGAGCCCACTTCCTCGTCGCGTGCGATCCGCTCGATCTCGAACTCTTCGTTCAGAATGAACCGGGCGCCCCGAGCCGCGGAGACGACTTCATTGCCCCAGGGGAGCGTGGCCCCCAGCCGGCCGAAGCTCTGCGCGGCCAACCAGTCGCGATCGGGGTAATCGGCGAGCTTCCAGTTGGCAAACTCGCGGACGCTGGTCTTCCAGGTTTCGTCGGTCGGCACGTTCTCCCATGCGCCGCTGCGATCCTTCATGACCAACTGTCCGGTCAACCCGGCGGCCCCGGCTTCGGTGTTGGTCACCTTGACCGCAATCACGTTCAGCCCGACGCGCAACAGCTTCGAGACGTCCCACTGCTGCATCTTGCGCCAGTCGACGCCTTTGCCGACCGACTGGCCGTTGACGAACACCTCGAACTTGTTGTCCGCGGTCAGCGCCAGTTGGCCCCCTTCGGGGCCGTACATGCGAAATGTCTTGCGAAAGTAGCAGTCGCCCGCCGGGGCGGCGCCCTTGTCGTGCGCAGGGGACCAAATCCACTGCGGATCGGCGGCCAGGGACGTTCCGGCAAGAACATTCCAACCGAGCAGACAGCCAATCGCTGCCGACAGCGCGCACAGCAAGCGCCGCGGCGACCAGCGCAGAATCGTCATGAGGAGCCTCGCGAGTACCTTCCCTGGCCGGCGACCCCCTGAGCCGCCGAGCCAGCAAGCATAGCAGCCGCGGGCCGTACGCTCCAAGGCGAGTCGGAAGAGGAGCTTTCAGCTATCAGCCGACAGCGGTCAGCCGGACGAAGGCCCGGTCGAAGGCCCGGTCGAAGGCCCGGTCGAAGGCATGGTCGAAGGCATGGTCGAAGGCATGGTCGCGTGAAACCCAAGGGCTGAAAGCTGAGAGCTGGCGACGGCTATCCACTCTCTCAACCTGTCATTGACCCTGCGCGCACAGATGGCATAGGATTCCGCACTGCCGCACTCCAATTTGCCCAGTCGTTTGATTTTCGCCAGGCTGGCCTCGCAGCGAGCGGCGAGTCACACGGCCTGCTTCCCCTGAGTGCCATCGCATGGACGCCATCCTCCGCCTCTCTCGCCCGCTGCTAGCACCGTGGATCTGCGGCTTGCTGCTGGCGCTGGGAGTCGCCGCCAGCAGCGGCTGTCGCCCCCAGCCGGAACCCGCCGCCGACGCTGCGGAGTCGGCCGGGGAAGGCGACGACGGCGGCGAATCAGCGGCGACTGAAAGCGCGGAGTCGGAGGACGCGCCCTGGGAGTTGGGCAACGCGCTGGAGCCGTTCGATCCGCCGGGGATGGACCAGCTTGACGAAGCCGAGTGGATCAGCCGTCCAGTGGTTGCCAGCGATCAGCCGCTTCGCCTGGCCAAAGCGGCTCAACCGCCGCCGCAACTGACGGCCAAAGAGGCGCTCAAGTTGCGAAACGACTCGCCCGAGGCCAATGAGAAGATCCTCAGCGCTCTCAGCAGGTTGGCGCCGGAGGACGGCTCGGGCGTCGACTTCGACGCCGTCATCGTGCGGCACGTCACGGGCGATATTGCCACGTCCAACCCGCTGTTGGCCAGCAGCGTCACGGACGCCGAACTGGCCGACATGACGACGTTCTCGCCAATCGCCTTTGATCAGGACCTGCAGTATTTCGGCCCTGCCGAACGCATTGTCTCCTGGGAATCGAGCGCCGACGGGACGATGGATCGCATCGTGCTGCGCGACGATCTGACCTGGTCCGACGGCAAGCCGCTGACGGCATGGGACGTCGAGTTCACCTTCAAACTCATCATGACCGATCACCCTCTGTTGGTGATTCCTTCGATCCGCAGCGACGTGGAGCAGATGAAGGCGGTCGTGGCGTATGACGCCCGCACGGTGGTGTTCTTTCACCAGGAGCCGTCAGCCATCACCTACAAAAACATCTCGTACCCGATCCTGCCAAAACACATTTACGAGAAGACGCTCCCGGAAGATCCGTCCATGAAGCGCAGCGAGGCGCACTCAAAGCTCGAGGATCATCCCGTCAGTTGCGGGCCGTATGAATTGGTGTCGCGCAAGAAGAACCAGGAGTTCGTCGTCCGTCGCCGCGAGGGCTGGTACATGCACGAGGGCCGGCAGGTGCGCCCCAAGCCGCACTTCGCCGAGGTGCGGGTCAAAGTGATCGAGAACCTCAACACCGCACTGTTAGCGCTGCGGCAGGGCGACATCCATTCGGCCGAGCTGCGCGCCGAGCATTGGACCTCCCAAACCAACGACGAGCGGTTTTACCGGCTGAATACGAAGGTGTACGGCACGGAATGGACCGAGTTCCATTTCGTCTGGAATCAACACACGCCGTACTTCTCCGATCCGCGCGTCCGCTGGGCCATGACCTACGCGTTTGATTACGACGAACTGCTCAACGTGATTTGCCGCGGTTTGTACGAGCAGAGCGTCGGTAACTTCCACCCAAAGTCTTGGATGTTTCCTAAGGACGGTCCCGCACCGGTCGTGCAAGACATTGGCCGTGCGCGGCAGCTCTTGGATGAAGCCGGTTGGGTCGACAGCGACGGCGACGGATTTCGCGACAAAGAGGTCGAGATCGAAGAGGGCGGCAAGAAAGTGCGGCGTCGCATTCCCTTCGAGTTCACCCTCATGACCTACACCTCCGAATCCGGCATCCAAGCGGCCACGCTGATGAAGGAATGCCTGGACCGCATTGGCGTCGTCTGCCACGTGAAACCGACCGAGTTCTCGGCCATGCAGGAAGCCAATCTGGAGAGAAAGTTCGACGCCAGCATGGGCGGCTGGGGCACGGGCACCGATCCCGATATGAACAAGAACATTTTCGGCACGGGGTCCACGCGCAACTACGGCAATTACTCCAACGAACGCGTCGACGAGCTGTTCGTCCAGGGCCGCATGGAATTCGATCCCGAAAAGCGGGCTGCTATCTACGGCGAAATTCACAAGCAACTCTGGGAAGATCAGCCGTACACGTGGCTGTTCTACCGATCGGGCTTTTTCGCCTTCAACAAGAAGTTGCGCGGGTACAACTTCAGCCCCCGCGGGCCGTTGAGTTTCAGTCCCGGTTTCGACGGCATCTACGCCGCCGACGGGGGTTTCTGACTCGGTTCCGTTGCTCCCGCTTCCTGCCAGTCCGACGCAAAGCTGCTGACAATGACTTCGTATATTCTCCGCCGTCTGGGCATCGGACTGCTGACGCTGTTGCTGATCACGTGCCTGATCTACGGTCTGTTGCGCGCCATGCCGGGTTCGCCCATTTCCGCCGACCAGGCCAACGTGAACCCCAGCAAGCAAATCAGCGAGCGTGCGCTCAACCAGTACAAGCGACTCTACGGCCTCGACAAACCGTGGTACGAAGCGTACGGCACGTGGCTGGGCAACTTGGTCCAAGGCGACATGGGCCGTTCTTTCAAGCAGAACAACCGCACCGTCGCCAGCCTGATCCTGGAGAAACTGCCGGCCACGCTGGCGCTGTCGGTCTCGTCGTTGTTGTTGACTTACCTGCTATCGATTCCCATTGGCTTGTGGTCCACGGCGCACGACGGCCAGCCGACCGAGCGCGTGGTGAGCGTGCTGCTCTACATGCTGTACTCGCTGCCGGCGTTCGTCGCCGCTCTGTATTTGCAACTGCTGTTCTACGTGAAGCTGGGCTGGCTGCCGCTGTACGGGCTGACCTCCGATGACTTTGAACGGATGTCCGTGTTCGGCAAAGCGTGGGATTTGCTGTGGCACGCCACGCTGCCCATCGTGTGCTTCACCTATGGCACGCTCGCGTACTACTCGCGTTTCGTGCGGGCGAACATGCAGGAAGTCGTCCGCCAGGACTACATTCGCACGGCCAAAGCCAAGGGCGTCGGGCCGCGGCGCATCCTGTGGCATCACGCCTTCCGCAATACGCTCATACCGATGGTGACGTTGCTGGGGCTGACGCTCCCCACGTTGTTCAGCGGGGCCGTGATTCTGGAACGCATTTTTGTGTGGCCGGGGATCGGCAATCTGTTCTTCGAATCGATTCGCTTCCACGATTACAACGTGGTGATGGGGCTGACGCTGATGTTCAGCGTGATGACTTTGGCCGGACAGCTTTTGGCCGACGTCCTGTATGCGGTCGTCGATCCGCGGATCACCTACAGTTGACACCAATTGCCGCGGCGCTCGCCGCCGCTGGCCCGCGATACTCCATGATGCGTGAATCTTGATGACGACCGCCGTTGCGACCTTGAACCCGCCCAAATCGCCCGGCTTCTGGAGCGAAGCCTGGGTCCGCTTTCGTCGCCACCGGCTCAGCACCTTGGCGCTGGCCTACGTGACCCTGCTGGCGGTGGTGGCGATCACGGCCCCGGCGATCGTGGGCACCAAGCCCATCATCTGCAAGTTTCAGGGAAGCATCTATTTCCCCGCGCTGGGATACTACAACGCCGGTTGGGAAAACCCCGTGTTTCGCACCGCTGGCGTCTACCCCGATTACGCCCGCGAGCTGAAAAACGTCGATCCCGACAGCTGGGCCGTCTATCCCCTGGTGTTCCAAGATCCCTATCACCGCATCCGCAAAGACGAACGGCCGGGGCATCCCGGCAATCCCTGGGGCGTGGAAGGCGGCCCCAGTCTGCGGAATTTCTTCGGCACCACGAACATCGGCTTCGACGTGTTCGCCCAGATGGTGCATGGCACGCAGATCGCCATGAGCGTGGGGTTCGTGTCGATGGGCATCGCCGCGGCTATCGGGATCTTCGTCGGCGCCCTGGCCGGCTACTTCGGCGGCTGGACCGACATGCTGCTCAGCCGGCTGATCGAAGTGGTCATGTGCATTCCGACGCTGGTGCTGATTCTGGTGCTGGTGGCGTTCTTGGATAATGTGACCAATTGGCACCTCATGGCAGTCATCGGCTGCGTCCGCTGGACCAGCATCGCACGGCTTGTGCGGGCGGAGTTCATCAAGCTGAAAGAGATGGAGTTCGTCACGGCGGCCCGCGCCGTGGGCGCCTCGCCGGGGCGAATCATGTTTCGGCACATGTTGCGCAACGCCCTGGCGCCCGTGTTGGTGCCGGTGAGCTTCGGCATCGCGTCGGCCATTCTGATCGAGGCCAGCCTGAGCTTCCTGGGGTTTGGCGCCTCGCCCCCCAACCCCAGTTGGGGCTCGCTGCTCCAGGCCGGGCAAAACGACATTGAAAACATGTGGTGGCTGATCGTGTTCCCCGGCTTGGCCATCTTTCTCACCGTGCTCGCCTTCAACCTCATCGGCGAAGGCCTGCAAGAAGCCACCGACCCCCGCCTGCGGCAGGATAGCCACTAAGCCGACGGCGGACGAGATTGGCCACAGAACGCACAGAAGTCACAAAAGGCGACGAACACAGGGCGCACTGGGTGATGGCCGACGACGACGCGAACATCCTGGCGCTTTGCGACCTCGTCCGTCAGACGGCGTTTGAGATTCATACCTACCTGCGACACGGCCACTTGGAGAAGGTTTACGAAAACGCGTTGGCTCATCGTTTGCGGAAACTCGGCCTGGAAGTCAACCAGCAGCATCCGCTGAAGGTGTATGACGAAGACGGAACCGTCCTGGGCGAATATTTCGTCGACCTGTTCGTGGATAACAAGCTCCTTGTCGAACTGAAGGCCGCTCGCGCGATCGCTGACGAACACGTCGCCCAAGCTCTTGGCTACCTCCGCTCGGCAAGAATGCGACACGCCATGCTCATCAACTTCGGCTCCCCCAAGATCGGCATCAAGAAACTGATCCTCGATTGAATCGTGTCTACAATCCGCCAGTTGCACAATTACTCGGCGCCCCCTGTCACCTTTTTGTGGATTCTGTGCCTTTTGTGGCTATTCCCTGGAACGCCCCATGACCGCCGTTATTGAAGTCACCAACCTGCACACTTACTTCCGCACCGACGAGGGCGTCGTCCGCGCGGTGGACGGGGTCGATTTTCGCGTCGAGTCCGGTCGCACCCTCGGCATCGTTGGCGAGAGCGGCTCGGGCAAGAGCGTCACCTCGCTGTCGATCATGAAGCTGCTGGCCTCCTCGGCCAAGATCGAGCAGGGCCAGATCGCCCTGCTGGGCAAGGACCTGGTCGGGCTGCCCGAGCCCGCCATGCGCGACATCCGCGGCAAGGACGTCAGCATGATCTTCCAGGAGCCGATGACCTCGCTGAACCCCGTGTTCACGGTCGGCAGCCAGGTGGCCGAGGCAATCATCCTGCACCAGAAGGCCACCAAAGAGGAAGCTCGCCAGAAGACGATCGACCTGTTCCGGGAAGTCGGCATTCCCGACCCCGAGGAGCGGGTCGACGCCTACCCGCACCAGATGTCCGGCGGGCAGAAGCAGCGGGTCATGATCGCCATGGCCCTGTCCTGCAATCCCAAGCTGCTGATCGCCGACGAGCCGACCACCGCGCTCGACGTGACGATTCAGAAGCAGATTCTTGACATGCTCCGCAAGTTGCGCGATCAGCGCGGCATGGCCATCCTGTTCATCACGCACGACCTGGGCGTCATCGCCGAGATCGCCGATGACGTGCTGGTCATGTTCCGCGGCGAGGAGGTCGAGTACGGCCCCGTGCTGGAGATCTACTCCAACCCCAAGCACCCGTATACCAAGGGGCTGCTCGCCTGCCGTCCGCGGCTCGACACGCCGTACAAGCTGCTGCCGACGGTGTCGGACTTCATGGACGTGAAGACCGTCGACGGCAAACCGGTGATCACCGAAAAGCAGCTCACGCCCGAGCGGCTCGAACAGCTCAAAACGCACGGCCGCGGCCGGCTGTTGCACCCCCGCAGCGAGCTGGCCGCCATCGGCCACCCGTGGGAGGACGCCCATCACGCGCCCGATACCACGGCCGTCGACGAGGGCACGGCGCCGCTGTTGGAAGTCGAGGATCTACAGGTCTATTTCCCGGTGCGCAAGGGCGTGTTCTCGCGGATCGCCAAATATGTGAAAGCGGTCGACGGGGTCAGCTTCCGCGTCTACCCGGGGCAAACGCTGGGGCTGGTCGGCGAGAGCGGCTGCGGCAAAACGACCACGGGCCGGGCCATCCTGCGGCTGATCGAACCCACCGGCGGAGCAGTCCGCTTTGGCGGCGTCGACGTGGCGGCGCTCGGCCGCCGCGAGCTGCGCGAGATGCGGGCCCGCATGCAGATCATCTTCCAGGATCCCTACGGCTCGCTGAACCCGCGGATGACGGTCGAATCGGCCGTGACCGAGCCGATGGTGATCCTGGGGCTGGGCGACAGCAAGAAACAACGCCGCGACATGGCCGCCGCGCTGATGGAAGAGGTCGGCCTGAGCCCCGACTACCTGCGCCGCTACCCGCACGAGTTTTCCGGCGGCCAGCGGCAACGCATCTGCATCGCCCGCGCCCTGGCCGTCGAGCCGGAATTCATCGTCTGCGACGAGTCGGTCTCCGCGCTCGACGTGTCGGTGCAGGCCCAGGTGCTGAACCTGCTGAAACGGCTGCAGGAAAACCGCAACCTCACCTACATCTTCATCAGCCACGACCTGAGCGTGGTGAAGTTCATGGCCGACATGATGGCCGTGATGAACGCCGGCAAAATCGTCGAGTTCGGCCCCAGCGAATCGATCTACGAATCGCCCCGCGAGGAGTACACCCGCAAGCTGATCAGCGCGACGCCGAATGACGATTTGGAGCACATCAAGGCGCTGGTCGCGCAGCGGGAAGTAGTGCGAGCGGAGAAGTGATTAGTGACGCATGTTCCGTGGATGTTCAAAGTGTCGAGTCACACAACGCTCACATGCTTCTTGCACCAATAAAGCCATTCGTGCTCAGAATGCCCAAAAACTGTGCCGCTCGCCGTCATGGATAGGATCCACAAGTTCTCTGAATCACTCTCACTGCGCATTAGCACCGAAGGGTTGTGGGTCACGTTACTTCGGCCGGCCATTTCGAGCACGCTCGGTTGGACATTGACCTTCGCCGTTCTTCTTGCCCTAGGACAAAATAAACGGGAAATGTCGCCTTCGACCGTACTGTTATTCTTGATTCTCGCAACAACATTCGGCGTACTTTCAACGCTCGCACGCTCGTTCTGGGGACGCGAACTGCAGATCTCGGAGCATGGGCACGTGACAATTCTCGGGCAACGCACTTTTGTCGCTTCTGGAACCTTGCGGAACATGAGCACTCCCATCGTTTCACTTGGAAGCAAACAAGGTGAGTACGTAATTGAGTTCCGATTCCCGCAAAGATCAGGTGAAAAGACAGTGCTCTTCACTACCAGGTGCATGACTGGTGATGCAAAGGACAAGCTTTTTGAACTCTTGGGCTGCAACGACCTCACGCCGAGTCGACGAGGTAAATCGAAGAGATTTGCATGACGCGCAGCACGCCGAGCAGTAGTCCCGCTCAGTGAAGGGTGCCACTGGCGTGCCGCCAGTGCGAAGTTGAACACGGACCTTCAACACCTTTTACTTGCTGAGCCAGTGGCACACCAGACTCGGCTGACAGTGCCACCCGCCGAATCCACACTGCTTTGCCGCGCTTAATGGAGAAATACTAATGCGCGAAATGAGGCGATTCAGCGGATTCGGGACGTCGATCGCTGTAGCTTTGTTGAGTGGTTGCAGTTTCTCATCCGATGGATCTCAAGGCCCCCGGCCAGGTTTCCAGGTCGTCGATGGCTCCGCTGTGTATCTTGGACCAGTTGGCCCAGGCGTGGCCGCTCCAACGATCACCCGGTACGTCGATGCCGATAGTAGCACGTTTCGTTCGGTCAACGGGCCCGGCGAAGGGAAGGCGCCGTTCTACGAACACCTTGAGTATGGCAAAGACAGCGAAAAGGTCTTCATCGCGTTTTCAGCATTCGTATACCAGCTCGAATCGTGCGACGCTGCAACATTCACTGTGATTTCAGCTGATGGTAAGTACGCTAAGGATAAGGATCGCGTTTTCTATTGCGGTTTGCCGTTGAAGGGATCGGATGCAAAGAGCTTTAGACTCCTTGACCCGCCTTACGCAGTGGATGCCAAACAGGCCTATGCAGGGAATCGTGTGCTTCTGAACGCAAATCCCAAGGCGCTGGAGGTCGTTAAACCAGGAGGCACGTCGCCCCCCTTAACACCTGAATCCGGAAGACTCGTACCAAGCGATAGCACAGCTGCGCCAACGCAGATGTGGGGTTGGGCTCGGGATGGACAGTACTACTACAACGGAAGCTTACGGATCGACGGTGCGGAATACGGCGCGTTCAAGATCCTCAATACACTCTACGGCAAAGACTCAAGTTCGGTGTTCTATGTTGGAAGCGAGGGCGGATCAGTAACCGGCGAGACCATTGTGCGGCGTGTCGACGGGGCGGACGCGATGTCATTTCAGGTAACCGGCCCAAATTCCGGAGAAGACATTCACGGCCAATACGAGCGAGGTCGCCGCAAGAGGTAGGCTGGATAAGTGGAGCATGTGCAATGTCAGATTTGCGAGTTAGTGTCGTGAGAGCGCCGGGCGCCGCTGACTACGCCGCGTGCCACTGGCTACGCCAGTGCAATGTCGAACACGGCCTGCAACACATTTCACTGGCAGAGCCAGTGGCACACCAGACTCGACCGCCAGTGCCACCCGCCGAGGAGTACACCCGCAAGCTGATCAGCGCGACGCCGAATGACGATTTGGAGCACATCAAGGCGCTGGTGAAGCAGCGGGAAGAGCTGCGGGCGGAGAAGTAATCGAGTAGCCCCGGTTGCCGTCCAGGCTTCCGGGGTGGCGCAGCCACAAGAGGCAACTCGAATTCAGTCGGTGCCTGTCCGTATTCCTTTCTTGATTGCAGCATGGAAAGCATGACCAGCAAGAAGGCAACTCGTCTCCCACCGCGAAGCGAAGATGATTTCTTCAAAGATGCTTACTTCGCGATCAGATCCGAACTGCATCCACGCACGATTAAAGCCGTACTCAACCATCTATGCTGGCAATGGACAGTGCGCCATGGAAAAATCCTCAAATGCGCCTATCGCAGTCGCAAGGCGCATCGCCTACTCAAAGGGGTGACTCCGGGCCCCAATTTCAAACGGATTAAGCAGGAGCACGGACTCATCCACGAGCACGTGGTTCCGCGAAAAGTCATTGTCCAGTATCTCACTAAAATGTCGCACCAATTGACATTGGAAGAAGTTCGCGAAGTCTTCGTGCGTCTCGCGATCGGCGCTATTGTCACCGGCGAGGAGAACGACCGCCTCAACAAATACAGATCAAGCATGCCCGACGATTTTGATTTGTCTGAGGACCTCCAATCCTGTGATCCGTGGGCCCGATATCGCAAACTCAGAATAACAATTGTCGATCGCAATGGCAGATCTATTGGCGATGCGACAAAGTGACCAACATCGCACGCACGTCGAATGATGCGAGGTTGAGAGCGTCAGTATCGGCAGTCACTCGGTCTTGATCCCCGCAATCCATGGCGACGGTCCAAGACATCGCAGTCCAACAACGTCTCGACCATCAGCTCCAGGCCTCTTGCCGCTGCGCGGCCCAGGTAGCCTCCCGCGGCAACCTGGGCTACCCAATTTCATACTGCTACAATTCCGCCATGAACCTCACCCAATTCCGCGACGCTCTCGCCGCTCACCCCGCCCACGGGCTGCGCTTTGTCATCAACGACCGCGCGGCGATCGCCGATCACTTTCATGTGACGGAGGTCGGTCGCGTCGAGAAGCGATTTGTCGACTGCGGCGGGCAGCCGCGCACGACTGTGGCGTGCGTGCTGCAGACGCTGGTGGCTCACGACACGGACCATCGGCTCACCACCGACAAGCTCGCCGGGATCATGCGGTTGGTCGAGCAACTCGATCTGCCCGACGACGCGCCGGTGGAGGTGGAGCACCAGGAGCGGTCTGTCAGCATCGACGCGGTCGACAGCTGCGCGGCGACCGACGGCGTGCTCACGTTCCGCTTGTCCCCGAAACAGACCGCCTGCCTGGCGGAAGACGCCTGCGGCCTGGGCCAACCGGCCCCGGGGCTGCCGGTGCTGGGGGGCAACTGTTGCGGCGACTCCGGGTGTTGCTAGCCGGCTCGCCGCGGTCGCACTTGGGCAAACCACCGCGCACGACAAAGGGCGCCGGCCACGTTCGACCGACGCCCCTGCCCCGTTGCTTGCGGACGCTCGTAGGCCCTAGGCCATGCGGCGGCGGGTCGCGGCGCCCAGCACGCCCACGGCCCCCAGCAGCGCCAGGCCGACCGTCGCCGGTTCCGGCACGGCGGCGACCGAGGAGGTCGTGCCGTACATGCTCTGCCAGATCGCCAAGTCGGCGGCATTGACGCTGCCGTCGCCGTTGGCGTCGCCGTCGCCGTTGGTCGCCGAACCGGTGAGGCCCGAGCCCTGTTGCCAGATGAGGAAGTCCGTGCCGTCGACGATCAGATCTTCGTTGAAGTCGGCGTCGTCCGCGACCGCCGCCGGCAGCAGATCAAACCGCGGCGGGGCGGCGAACGTCAAACCGGTCGCGCCGGTCAGCGCTTCGCGGTAGCCGACAAAGAAGGTGGCCGCCAAGTCGGTCTCGGTGGTGAACATGTAGGTCGTGCCATCGAACGTGGCCGTCACGTCGCCGGTGGTTTCGTCGTAGTCGATACCCAACTCGTACCAGCCGGACGACATCCCCGAAACATCGATGTCTTGGATGACGGTCCACTCGCCGGCGTCGCCCGCGGCATTGCCGCCGTCGCCCATGTCGACCAACACCAACTTCTGAAAGTTCGACGGTCCGTCGGGATTCTCGTACCGCTGGTACATCCAGCCGATCCCCGAGCTGGCGTTCTGCAGCACGGCCCCTTCGACATAAATGCCGCCGGTGGGATCGGGATTGCCGAAGAAGGCGTCAGTCGTGCCGATGCCGTACAGCGTGGTCTCCCACTCCTCGACGCCGGACGTGGCGGCGTAGCCGATCGGCGCGGTGTCGAGGTAAGCGTACAGGCTGAAACTGGAGACCAGTTCCTTGGAGTAGCTCGAGTTGCCGCCGCCCGACTCGTCCCAAGCGACGATCGCATTGCCGCCCTGCGGCGAGGCGGGAATTGCCGTGGGATTCTTGGCCGTGGCCACGCCCGGATTAAACACGGTCGGCAGGACAAACGACGCGAAGTAATCGTCCGGCAAAACGGAGCCAGCGGACATGCCGTTCACGTCGGGCACGGTGTGCGCCCCGTTGATGGCAAGATTGTTGGACGCCCCCGGCGAGACCGGCAGGACGCCGAAGTCATAACCGTTGCGGTTGGTGTCGACGCCATCGCGGTAGCGACCCCAACTCGCCACCGAGTTGGGCGCATTGGCGTTCATCGACAGCAACTGCCCCTGGAAGCCGCTGCCGACCTGGTTCTGAAAATCGGTCGACGTGCCCGTGAGGACCTCGGGACGGAAAACCTCGATCGCCACCGCGTCGATCAGCGTATTGCTGGCGTCGCGCAGCTCGAAGCCAATGCCTTGCTGATCAGGGTACAGCTCGGTGCCGGCCGTTCCCGGCGGCGTGTAGTTGACATTGGGTACGCCGGCGGCGCCAATCACCCAATAGCCGCCCGCGGGAATCGTCGTGCCCCCGGGAATCGTGTCGGGGATGATCGTCGACCCATCGACCAGATCGGTCGTCAGAATCGACCACCCGCTGATGTCGATCGGGCTGCCGGTGGGGTTGTACAGCTCGATGAATTCGCGATCGTCCGGATTGAAGGAACCGGATCCCGCAGTCCGCTGCTCTTTGACCAACTCGTTGATCACGACCGATTGCGCCCGCGCGGGCGACAAATCGACCAGCAACGCGACCGCTGCCGGGGCGAGCGTGAGAAGGATACGACTAGCTTTCATCAATGGTGCTCCCTGTCTGCCTAGGTTGGATTGATTGCGCCGCCTCTCTTTCTCTCGTCGCGCAGCCTCAGCGCGAACCACGATGCCGATCCACCCAGAGCCCCAATGTGCATCGTGGAGCCAACTCGCAACGCGCACGGCTGCGACGTTGCGAATCGTGGTATTTTAGAGGGGACGCCCAGCCATCGCGAAAGAATTCCTGCGCATCGATTCCGTGCTTTCGCGCATTGCTCGCATGCGAACGCGGCCGGCGTGGGCATGCAAAGGCAGTGCCGGGGAGAGGTTGCGGCAAGTGGCCAGCGACCTGCATGCCGCCGCATCGCAGGAGCGAACTACTCGTCCATCGAGAAGATGAAGTTGGTGCCCAACGGCTCGAAGCCGCTGAGGCCCAGCACCACGTCGTCGCGGTCGAGCCCCGCCGCCTGCTGACCGGCCAGGTTCGTGAACAGATCATCGCCCGCGGGCGTGGTCGACCCGACGACGAAGCGGACCGTCATGTTTTGATACAGAACATGCCCCCCGGAGGCGCCGTGTCGCATGTTGCGAAACCCAGTGGGCGTAATCTCCGGAGCGTCGGCCAGGACGGGCAACTGATCGTCGCCGATGAACTCTACCTGATGCAATTTACCCTGAGGATCAAAAAATCCGAAGCGGTAGGCGTAGTCACCCCCCATGAACTGCCGTAGCGCCAACAGCGCCGGCCCTTGGGCGGCGTGGAGTTGTTCGCGGGTGGGAATCACCACCCTGACGCGGCCCGCGGCCACATCGTCTGCCAATCGCGACGCCGGACAGACCAGCAACTGCGACAACTGCTCGCGCGACATCCCGGTCTGGTCCGCCAGATAGACAGCGTACATGCCCGCGTTCTGACCGGGCGCCAACGGAGGCAACTCTTTGCCGTGCCGATCGGCGAACGCCAAGAACGCTCGGCCGAGCTCACCCAGGTTTTGCTGGCACGCGGTGCGGCGAGCGGCTTCGCGGCTCTCGACCACCGCTGGCAGCATCAGCGAGCCCAGGGCGAGCACCACCCCGGCGGCTACGGCGAGGTCGGCGAACTGCCAGCGACTGCGGCCGCAACAAATCTGGCTCGTGTCGCCGCCCAGAGCAACGCGCTGGTAGACGCCGCTTTCGACCTGCGAACAAGTGCGCCGGGCCAAATCGGAGGGAGGAGCGGCCTCGATAGCCGCCGCAGGGACGTCGTCACAGTCGCCGCCACACCCGGCGAGGCAATCCCGCAGGCGCTCGAACTCTGCCTGCCAGGCCGGATCGTCCGTCAGGCGGACTTCGACCTCGGCCCGCTCAGCGGGGCTCAGGTCGTCCATCAGATAGGCCAGGATCCGTTCGGTCATGACAGCTCAACCGGTCGTTCAGCGGCGAACAAGCGTCGTTCAAGCTATTGTACGCGGCAAACCGGGCGGTGGGTCGCCAAACTTCCCTGCCAGCCGGGCAATCTCCGGCGGCGGAGGACCGCTCCAGCGGGCGGATCGTACGAATCCTGCCGATTTCGCCCAAGACGAGCCGCCAGGGGCCGGCGATCGGCCCACGCCTCCTGCCACGCCAGCCGCCCCGGCGACCGTCAATCTGGTCCGTCACGCAGTCAGGACGGCCGGGCTGCCATCGGGCAAGCGGAACCAGTCCGCTGCCCCGTCAACGAAACAAGCCCGCCGCGAAATGCGACGGGCTTGCGATTCGTTCAGTTGACGGGGCCGGCCTCGAAGCACCCCTGCGTGGTCAGTTCTGCTGAGCCGCGGCGTCTTCCCAAGATTGGCCCAGACGCTTGAGGGCCGAGTGCAGCCGGCTCTTCACGGTGCCCACGGGGACCGACATCACCTGGGCCGCGTCGGCGTACTTCATGCCGCGGAAGTAAACCAGATTGACCGCGCGCCGCAGCGGTTCGGGCAGGCCGTCGACGGCCCCGCGGACCCACTCGGCCTGCTCGCCGTGCTCGGCCAGTCGGGCCGGGTCGATCTCGCTGCCTTCGACGAAGTCCCGCAGGCTGGCGGCCTGTTCGCCGGGCTGCATGGCCTGCTCCAGGCTCAGCCGGCGATGACGCTTGGTGCGGCGCTGGGAATCGATGGCCTGATTGGTGGCAATGGTATAGAGCCAGGGCCGGAAGCGGCGGCCCGACTCGAACGCCGCCCGCTTGCGATGCACCTGGAAAAACGTCGCTTGAAAGACGTCTTCCGCTTGGGCCGCATCGCCCAGGTAGCGGCGAAGGTAGTTGTACAATTCGCGCTCGTACCGCCCGACTAACTCGGCGAACACGGCCGAATCTTCGCTCTTGCGATAGCTCAGCAGCAGTTGCTCGTCAGTCTGCGCGGACAATTTGCCAGTCGTTTGACGTTCTTCCTTGGGTAGGCTGGTCATAGTTCCGAACTCCTCGCTGGGAGAGTTCGACGATGCGCTTCCGCTGCGGCAAGCTCCGTCAGCGTGGCGCGGCTGCCAGGTGGTTTCCTACCTCCTGGCCGTCATGGTTAACTTTCGCGTCCCTCGCCCATCACACGGGCATTTCCGTGGGTCGCGAAATGTGCTCGGCCACCGTGGCCAAGCGGGCCCTCCTTGACGCCCTGCCGCCGAGGGGTCACCCCGGGGACCGGACGTGTCCAATCTGGTTGCAAGTCGTATGCCGTCGCCTGCACCGACCGACGCCAGCTACGCTAGCAAATCACATAAACGCTTTCTGACAATCACTTTGCGACGAGTTGTCCCGCGAGCCGCAAATTGCGGGGGCGCGGGTGTGGCTGCCAAAAATGCACCTTCTTACAAATTTGCCGGCCCGTGGCAGGTCGCCAATCGAGACGCTTGCGCGTTCAGAAATGAGACAGTTGGTCGCTTCTGCATCACGCGCGCGACTGACGTCAGGAGCCGCCCAGTACCGTATTAGTTCGCGGCCGCCATTGAAAACTTGCGGGAAAAATCGCTATAGAGCAACAGAAATCGCCCCACAACGGGTGAACTGGCATACAGCGGCCCGTTTAAACGCGCTGCTCGCGGCTTTCCGCACCGCTCAGTGCGAAACCGCACCTTCCAGGTGGAAAAGCCCCCAATTCTCGGCCAATCGCGCCGGCAGAGCCGGTTGGCCAGGGCGAGCGCTTCCCGCAACCACTCGGGCTCGGCAAGCCCGCTGGCCGGGGCAGTCCCAAGCTTGGGTATGTGGATCCCCGGCCGCCTGCCGCCGAACTTGCTCATTTTGGCCAGCGTGACGCGCCCCTGCGCGGCGCGCTGGACGATCTTTGGCCGCCTGCTGCCCATTGGCCGGATTCGCCGCCGGCCGTCACACCCGGGCGACGCGGTTGCCGCCCAGCTTGCGGACCAGCCGGCGGGACTCCAGGACGCTGACCGTGGCCAGCACGCGGTGGATGGGCAGACCGCAGGCGGCGGCGACTTCGTCGAGGGTTGAGCCGACCGGGTCGATCGCCTGCAGCACCTGCTGCTCCAGCTCGTTCAGTTTCACCTCGGCTGGCGAACGGATCGTGCCTCCGTCGCTGCGCGGGGCCGGCTCGGCCAGCGGGCCCAGTTCCTCCAGCACGTCGTCGACGCAGGTGACCAGCTTGGCCCCGTCGCGGATCAGCCGGTTGGGCCCTGCCGACAGCGGGCTGTCGATCGGCCCCGGCACGGCGAACACCTCGCGGCCCTGCTCCATCGCGTGGCGGGCGGTGATCAGGGCGCCGGAGCGGTCGGACGCCTCCACCACAATCACGCCCAGACTCATGCCGCTGATGATGCGGTTCCGCTGCGGGAACATTCCGGCCAACGGCGGCATGGTGGGAGCGGCTTCGCTGAGCACGCAACCGGCGGCAGCGATCTGTTCGCACAGCTTCCCGTTCTCCGGCGGGAACGGGTTGAGCACCCCGCTGGCCAGCACGGCAATGGTTCGCCCGCCGGCGGCGAGCGCCCCCTGATGGGCCGCCGTGTCAACGCCGCGCGCCATGCCGCTGACCACGGTGAAGCCAATCCGCGCGAGCCCGGCTGCGAGTCGCTCGGCCTGCGTGCGGCCGTACCGCGAGGTGCGCCGCGTGCCGACGATCGCCACGGCCAACTGGTCGGTCGGCTCCAACTGCCCGCGGGTGAACAGCACGCCGGGCGGGTCGGCGATCTCGCGGAGCAGCCGCGGGTACTGCGGCGAGGAGGGCAAAATGACGCCCAGATCGTGCTCGGCGGCCAGGGCAAGTTGGGCTTCCAGCTTCACGTCGCGGCGGGCGTCGATGATCTTGCGCGCCGTCTTGGGCCCGACGCCCTGTACTTTCAATAACTCCGCTTTGGACGCACTCAGCACGGTTGCCGCATCGGCGAAGCGCTGCAGCAAGCGGCCTCGCAACAGCGGCCCCACATCGGGGGTGAGGGCCAAGAGAATCTCCGCCCGGGCCGCGTCGGACAGCGGCGTGGGGCGCGGCGCCTCGCCGGGATCGCTCACCCGGCGAGTTCCTTGATCACCGCGGCCACGTCGTCATCGGCAATATCGCGGACCAGCTCCACGTGGCCGATCTTCGCGGGCAGCACGAACCGCAGCTCGCCGCCCGACACCTTCTTGTCGTGGTACATCAGCTGCACTAATTCTTCAGGATCAAAGCCGGGGGCGGGCAGTTTCAGCTGCAGCGCCTCCAGCAGCTTTTCCTGCCGTTGGACCACGGCGGCGTCGATCTTGCCCAGCCGCTCGGCCAGCGCCGCGGCGCAGCGCATGCCCGCGGCGACCGCCTCGCCGTGCAGCATCGAGCCGTACTCGCCAGCCGCTTCGAACGCGTGGGCAAACGTGTGACCGTAGTTGAGAATCGCCCGCCGGCCGCTGATTTCCCGTTCGTCCTCCTCGACCACGTCGGCCTTCAGCCGGCAACATCGCTGAACGACCGTGGTGAGCGTCGCCGCATCGCGATCGTTGATCGCCGCGGCGTTGGCCTCCAGGAACGCGAAAAAGCTCTCGTCGAGGATCACGCCGTACTTGACCACCTCGGCCAGCCCGGCGCGGTACTCGCGCTCAGGGAGCGAGTCGAGCACGTCGACATCGATCAGCACGCCATGCGGCTGCCAGAACGCGCCGACCATGTTCTTGGCGTCGGGCAGATTGACGCCCACTTTGCCGCCCACCGAACTGTCGACCTGCGCCAACAACGTCGTGGGCACTTGGAAAAACGGCACGCCGCGGGCAAAGCTCGCCGCGACCCACCCGGCCAAATCGCCCACCACCCCGCCGCCCACGGCCACCACGATCGACTCGCGGTCGGCGCCCTCCTCGAGCATGGTATTCCACAGGTCCTCGGCAATGCCGACCGACTTGCTCGCCTCGCCCGGCTCGACGATCAGCACATGCACTTCCCAGCCGTGCTCAACGAGGCCGTCGCCCAGGGCGTCGGCGTACAGCTCGTCGACGGTCGTGTCGGTGACCAGCACGGCGTGTTCGCTGCTGGCGCGCTCGCGCAGAAAGTCCGACAACTGGGCCAACGTGCCGCTGCCGATGAGGATGTCGTAGCTCCGCTCGGCGAGCGAAACGCGAGTGGTCTGCGGGGCGGTGGTCACAGGACTTCCAATTCTTTACCACAGAGGACACAGAGAGCACGGAGACAGAAGCCGCCGACACTAACAACTAGCCCGCAACAACCAGAGTGCGCTGACAGCGATGGTTTGATCATTCGTGCTTGCTTCACCACTTGAAGTTCCGCCCTCTGTGATCTCTGTGTCCTCTGTGGTGAGAAATCAAGACAAAATCAGCTGGCGGCCATCACGCGCTCGAGATCCTCGGGCGTGACAATGATGCGGCGGCAGAAACCGGTGTGGGTGCGCACGTACTGGAGCTGGGCCGCTTCCTCGGGCGCCGCGTGCAGCAGGCCCTCCAGCCGCAATCGCTGGTCCGCCGGCAGGTCGTCCTGGTCTTCGGGCCACTCGGTCTCGACTTCCATGACCAAGGCTTCGCGGTAGGGATCGAACTTGTCCGCCATGTGAGGGATCTCGGAAGGGAAGAAAGTCGCCACGGGTCGCCAAACCGCTCAGTATACTGACGCCACGCGGACGGCGTGAGCCCCCTGTTGCCCCGCGGCGAGCGTCAGCAGAATGGCACTCGGCGGACCGGCGGTGACGAGCGCCCGCTTCACCGCGGTTGATGAGATACACAGAACCATGCAGATTTCCGGTCGAATCGCCGTGCTGTCCGTCTTCGCCCTGGCGGTGACCCTGTCCGCGGGGGCGTGGTGGTACCACTACCAGGCGACCAAACGGATGGCCGACTTCTGGGGCCCCGCCGCGGCCAATCTGCTGGTGCGGGGCGAGTTGGTCGACGCGTACCGCCTGGAGCCGCAATCGCCGCCGCCAGCGAGCAACGACTTTCCCGATTGGCCGCCGCCGTTCGCCAAGCTGCTGGAGGGCAGCGCCGTGCAACACGTCGACCTGACCGGCGCCAAGGGTCTGATCCACCTCCGCCACGCGCTGACCCAGGACAGCAACTATCTGTGGGACGCTGCCCAGCAGGACGCGGCCCCGCCGTGGGCGTTCGCATTCCGCTTCAGCGACGGCGACGACGCCACGTGGATTCTGCTGTCCGACGAGTTCGATTATCTGGGCAGGCCAACCAACGACGACGCGGCGATCGACCTGCTGGCGTTTCGCCCCGAGGTCGGCCCGGTGCTGCGGGAGTATTTCACGGATATCGGCCTGCTCGGCGATAAAGAAGCCGAATCGGCAGCGGCGGATGTTGGGGATCCGTCACAGGGCGCCGGCGGCGAGTGACCTCGCCGGCTAAATGGTCGTTCGTCAGCTTGAGACGCGGTTGCTAGCTGGGCGGGCGACTTGGGCTGTTGGGCCGCGGGGCGGGTTTCTATACTCCGCCCCCCGTTTCCCCACCCACCGCTAGCGTCTGCCTGCGACAAGGTCCCCTGCCCATGCGTTCCATCGCCATCATCAACCAAAAAGGCGGCGTCGGCAAAACCACCACGGCGGTCAACCTGGCTGCGGCGCTGGCCGACAGCGGGCTGCGCGTGGGGCTGATCGATCTCGACCCGCAGGCGCACGCCTCGCTGCACCTGGGCCTGGGGCCGCAAAACGCCGTGCGCACCACGTACGACGTGCTCTCGGGCGACGCCAAGCTGGCCGACGTGTGGCAGCCGGCCGGCGAGCGGCTGCACGTGGCCCCCTCGCACATCGACTTGGCCGCCGCTGAGGTCGAACTGGCCGGGGTGGTCGGCCGCGAAGTGATCCTCCGCGACGAGTTGGCCGAGTGCGGCGATCGGTTCGACCTGGTGCTCGTCGACTGCCCGCCATCGCTGGGCATCCTGACGCTCAACGCACTGTCGGCCGTGGACGACGTGTTCCTGCCGCTGCAGCCGCATTACCTGGCTCTGCACGGGCTGAGCAAGCTGCTGCAGACAATCGACCTGGTCCGCCGGCGGCTGAACGACCGCCTGCAACTGGCCGGCGTCGTGCTGTGCCTGTACGAGTCGGGCACGCGGTTGGCGGCCGAGGTCGCCGGCGACGTGGCCGAGTTCTTCCGCAGCGACGCGGCCGCCGAGCGGTGGCAGGGCGCCCGGCTGTTTGCGACGCACATTCGCCGCAACATCCGCCTGGCCGAGGCCCCCAGCTTCGAGCAGTCGATCTTCCAGTACGCCCCCAGCTCGGCCGGCGCGGAGGATTACCGGGCGCTGGCGACCGAAGTGCTAGCACTGTACGGGGTCGAGTTGGCTCCGGCCGCTGCGGCGTGACTCTTTTTGGGGCCCTCTCGCTGCCCCAAAACCGCTAGCGACCATGCGCCTCTGGCAAGCTTTTCCAATTGCGCGACCCCTGCGCGTGAAAGTTTGCCGGTTACTCCAGTGGCGCCGAATGCTCCTTCAGAAACCTTTCTGCTGGTTCTAACAAGAGCCAGATCGCACCGGTCGTAGCGGTCGATCCGTTTAGCAGGGCAACATTGCGCCCAGCGACCTGCGCTGTTGATGTCAGGGCCGACCCTCCCGTCGCGCTTGCCGTGGTCGGACCCTGCAACTGAAGCGCCTGGCGCCTCGCACGGACGCGAGGGGGAACTGTTAAACAGGAGACGGAGCGAGATGCGAAACAACTGGCACTTCGGCAGGCTGCTGGCCGTCGTGGCCTTGCTGCCTGTGGCGGCTGAGGTCCACGGCCAATACGCCCCTTACTCAGCGCAGCAATTCCAACAACAACCGTACGCGCCCCCGCAGCAGGCCGCCGCGAGCCGCCCACAGGCTCCGCAGCAGCAGGCCCCGCCGCAGCAGACCTGGGCCGGCCAGGCCGCGTACACGCCCTACCAATCCCAGCAGGCGTTCACTCAGCCTGGGCAACCCCAGGGCTATGGCTACGCACCCGTGCAGGGTCAACCGTACGCGCAACAGCCGTACGCCACTCAGCCGCAGTACTCGCTGCAGCCGCGGGTGGCGATGGCCATGCAAGAAGGCGGCAGCGAAGAATTGCCGCTGACCCCCTCGGTCGAGAGCGTGCCGCCTGGGTCCATGCAGCCGAACCCGGCGCCCGCGCCGATGATGCAACCCACGCCGGCGGCGTCGTCCCACTACGGCGGATACGTCCCGAGCCCCGCGGGCGGCGCCGACTGCAATTGCCAGACGGCCGCCCCAGGAGGCGTGCCAGTCATGCAGCAAAGCTACCCCGTCGAGGGTTGTGCGACAGGTTCCTGTAGCACCGGCATGTACGACGGCGGTTACGCCGGCTACGGCTGTGCAACCGGCCTGCCCGGCGACACCTCGTGCGGCGGCTACTCGACCTTCGGCTGCGGCATCGCCCGCGAACACGGTCGGCTGGGCGGCCTGGGCGCGGCGCGCGGATGCAACTACTGGTTCGGCGGCGTCTACGGCCTGCTCATGGAACGCGACCACGGCGACAAAGTGCCGCTGCTGTCGGCCGTCGACGGCGGCATGCCGGTGGGCAGCTACTCGCCGTCCAGCGACATCGTGCTCACCACCCGCAACGTGGACACCGGCTACCAGGGCGGCGTCGAGTTCCGTCTGGGCCGCACGCTGGGCGGTCGCGCCGATGCCTGCGGCTGCTGCAGCAGCCCCTGCTGGGGACTCGAGGGCGTTTACTGGACGCTGTTCGATGAAACGGCAAACGCGTCGTATGTGCAATCGGGGACGACCCGGTTGTATTCGATGATCGATCCCCGCGGCCTCGAGTACAACCCGGGCTCGGGCTATCGTCCGCTGCGAGACTATTTTGACTATGCCCCGCCCGCGGAAGATCACACCACGGGCGGCGATATTTGGGTCCGCAACGTGCGGGTTCGCAGCACCTTTGAAGTTCAGAACGTCGAATTGAATCTGCTGCGTCTGCCCGTGTTCGGCGGCGGCGGCGTGGTCGCCGGGCCAGCGGCCTGCGGCGGTTGCGACACCGGCTGCGGCGGGTGCGACACCTGCGGCGTCGGCGCAGCATGCGGCGGCTGTGGCTGCGGATCGCGATTCTCCTGCACCACGTTGTGTGGTTTCCGCTACATGCGATTCGACGAGAGCTTCATGTACGGCGTCGACTACGACAACGTCGACGCGGCATTCCCGTCGCCCATCGACGGCTTCATGAACTACAACGCCGAGGTGACCAACGACCTGTACGGCTTCCAATTTGGCTGCAACGGCTTGTACCGCATCGGCTGTAAGTGGGGCATCCAGTTGGCGTCGAACTTTGGCCTGTATGGCAACGACATCGACGTGCACCAGTACTTCCAGTTCCCGGTCGGCGGGGCGCTGCGATACATCCAATCGGCTGAGGCGTTCAACGCCCGCGCCAGCAAGACCGACGTGGCGATGATTGGCGAGTTGCGACTGGGCGTCAGCTACCAGTACAGCTGCCGCTGCCGTCTGTACGGCGGCTGGCGGGCCATCGGCGTCACGGGCATCGCCCTGGCCACCGATCAGGCGCCCGGAGCGTTCATCGACGCGCCGCAGATGAACAACTACGTCAACAGCAACGGCTCGATGATCCTGCACGGCCTGCAGACCGGCGTCGAGTGGAACTACTGACGATCGACCGCAGCTCGGGCTCTTGAGCCTGACTTGCCGAGAAGAACGACGGGCCGACCAGCCCGAACGACGAACTCCGTTTCCCCCGCCCGATCGGCGCCCCGGCGCCGGTCGGGTTTTTTCGTTGGTCCCTGGTCAGTTGGCCGTTGTCAGTGGCGGGGTATGGCCGGCAGATGCCCAGCCTCTCCACAACTGACCATGAACAAAAGGAGAATGGGGACCTGCCCTTCCCCATTCCCCCTTCTGCCTTTGGTTTCACGCCGTCAGGCTTTGAAACAGCGGATCGGCGCGCATCGCGTCGAAGTCTGGCTCGTCCCACACGAAATCGCGAAAGTTGCCGTCGATCTCCAGCGCCGCGGCCAGGTGCTGCAGCGTGCGACGACGGTCGCGGGCCAGGCTCCAGTAGCACGCCAGGTTGTAGTGCAGAATCGCGGCGCCCGGTTCGATCGTCAGCGCGTGCTCCAACAACTCGATGGCCGTTTCCAATCGACCCGTGCGCTTGTAGCACCACGCCAGGGCCATGTGGACGTTCACGTCATCAGGAATCAGCTCCAGGCTCCGCCGCAGCGGGTAGATCGCCTGACGATAGCGGTGCAACTCGCGGAGCGTTTCGCCCAGCAAGTAGCAGCCGCGGGCATCGCTGTGGATCAGCGTGCCATTCTTCTGCAATCGCAACAACGCGTGCTGCGACATGCCAAGTTCGAGATACCCTTCCGCTTCGCGGAGGACGCGCGTGATGCGCCGACGCTGGGTCGCGTTCATGGGGAGCAAATGCGGCGAGCCGGTCGTCGCAGGCAGCAGCGCGATCCTGAAGTGCGCAGCACGCGTGGCGACAACGGCCAAGTGAAATCGGTCGAGACATGCTGAATAGCGGTTCGGCTCAGCTCCGCTGAACCGGAAAAGCTTGCGACGCGTCGCCGCTCGTCAACCGAGCGCCAATGCGGCACGATTGAATTTTACACGCCGTGGTGCGCGCGGCCAAAACGGCGCGCCAACTCGCGTCGCAACTGCAAATGGCCACGCGAGTAACGGCTCGAAAATCGAGTTGCCGGGTTCTGCCGCTGCGCGCAACCAGGCAAACCCTGCGGCGGCAGAGACCGTGTTTCGACGGAGCGGAGACTCCGCGTGCCGTGCACGGGAGAATCAAAAGTCTGACGCCTCACGCGGCTCCCGGGCGCCGCTCGCAGAGCCGTGGCGCCCCGTTCTCAACCGCCACGCGTGTTGCGATCCGGCAACGCGGGCGCCCGCCGCCACGTGGCGAAATCGCCACGTGGCGCGTGGCCCGGGACGAAAAACCCCGGTAAAAGCAGGCTCGACGGCGACCGCCCCGGCGGCGGCGCGGCTGTTGCGACTGGGACGGCGAAACAGCCTTTCGCTCCTCTCGCCCGCCCTGAGTCGCTCTCGTGTCCCGCCTGCTCGCCACATTGTTGATCGTCTCGGCCCTGGCCACGGCGGTGACCAGCGCGCAGATGACCCGCGGTCGTCGCGGCGCGGCGGGGCCAGCCGCGACAACGGCGCCAGCCGACTGGGTCCGCACGGTCGACGGCTGGGAACGCCGCGACATGCTGGTCGTCGGCCAGCGGAGCGCCCCGCCCCGCCTGCATCCGGGACTGGTCGCCGGATTCCTGGCCGCGGCCTCGGTTCTGGCGTTGGCGGCCTTCTCAAGCCCTCGCGACCGCTGAATCTCGGCGCGCAATCTCTTACCGCGAAGCAAGTTGCGAATTCTTGCGGGTTTCTTGCACGAACTCGCGCGCGGTGCGCCACTAACTCTGATAGAAGGCCGCCACTGCGCGCCGGCGGTCGCCCCCGCTTCCGAATTGCTTGCCGAGATTGCGAGACCACGCCATGCGTCTGACGCTGCGAACCCTGCTAGCCTACATGGACGACATCCTCGACCCCGCGGACCACGAGGAGCTGACCCGCAAGATCGAGGCGAGCGACTTCGCCACGGAGCTGATTCATCGCTCGCGGGACGCTTCGCGCCGGTTGCGGCTGGGCGCCCCCGATCCTGCGGCCGGCGACGGCGGCGACCTGCATGGGGGCAACGACTTTGACGACGCCAACACCATGGCGGAGTACCTGGACAACACCCTCTCGCCCGAGGCCGTGGCGGAGTTCGAGCGGGCGTGCTTGGCCCCCGGCGACAAGGGCGACATGCTGCTGGCCGAGGCGGTTTCGGCCCACCACGTGTTGGCCATGGTATTGCGCGAGCCGGCCGAGGTGGATCAGGACTTGCGGCAACGGATCTACCGGCTGGCGGGCGCCGACGCCCAACCGGCCCAGTCGCTGCGAATCGAACCGGCCCACGCGATGCCCGGCGCCGAGCCCGAAACGCCCTCCGCCCCGCCGGCTCCCGCAGCGCCGGTCGCTGCCGCCGAGCCGAGCGCACAGCCGAAAGCGGCCGCGACCGTGGCGGCGGCCCCCGACCACCATGATCTGCCGGACTATCTGCGCGTCGCCGCCGAGACCCGCCGCAAAAAGCGGCGGCTGATGTACACCGCCATCGCCGCGATGATCGCCGGCGGTCTGGTGGTGTTTTTGTGGCCTTGGAAAGACCAGGAGCCACCCTCGGAGGTGGCGAAGATAGATGCGAACGAAGCCGCCAATGCCGAAATCGAAACAGGAGCCGGCGACATAGGTGCAATTGGCGCGAGCGACTCCCCTCTTCCCGCCGAGTCCGGCGGCGAAGCGCCGGCGTTCGTCCCCACGCCGCCGCCCGCCGATGAGCCCGGCGACGATTCCGACGCGGCGCCAACTGTCGATGAGGAGCCCGACGGCTCCGCCGCTGCCGCAGCCCCCGTGTTCGACGAGCCGCTGCGCAATGAAGTCGGCGACGACGAACTCCCGCCGGCCATGGCGCCCGGCGGCGATGTCGAGCCGCCCGTGGAGCCCGGGCCAGAAATGAACGACGAAGTTGGCGACGACGAGTTCGACGTCCCCGGACCGGCGGACGACTCGACGCCCGGGATACCGATCGTCGGGGCCGACGAGCCCGACATGGGCGACGACCAGCCCGCCGCCGCGGCCGGCGCCACCATTCCCGGCGGCCCGGTAATGCCTGACGAACTGGGCGGCGCGATCGACGTCCCAACTGGCGATACGCCGCCGCCGATCCCCAGCGGCGAATCGCTGCCCATGGCCGACGGCGACGAGACCGAACCACGGGACGCCGACACGGAGCCCGTCGCCGACGACCCTGCCCGGCCGCTCGGCACGTATCTGGGCATGATGGGCGTCAACGACATCCTGCTGGCCTACGACGGCGACCTGGGTCAGTGGGTCCGCCTGCCGCCCCGCACGCCGCTGGGCGACGAGGCCAACCTGCTCGTGCCGCCCACCTTCCGCACCATGGTCAATCTGCAGGACGCTAACATCTACCTCGGCGGCGGGACCGAGCTGCACGTCATGCGGGCGGCGAATCTGCCCGGCGACCCGCCGGTCGACATGACCCTGGAGGTCCCCCGCGGGCGGATGGTCATCAACGCGGGGCTCAACGGCAATCGCATCGAGTTGGTCGCCGGCGACCAGTCGCGGATCTTCCAGCTCGAGCCGTCGTCCACGTTGGCCGTGGAGGTCTCCGCCGAATTCCGTCCCGGCGTCGACCCCCAACCGGGCGGCGCGCCGCGGACGATCGCGTGGTTCCTGACCTCCGGCAGCGGGCAATTCAACCTGAACGGCGCCAGCGAGCAACGGATGGCGCCAGCGCAGTGGATCACAGCCGATGGCGCCGACCAGCCGACCGCGGCGATGGACGAATTGCCGGCCTGGATTGACCACGAGGTGGTCACCGCCGTCCAGCGGACCGCGCAAAAACGCGTGGCGCCCGAGCTACGGCGGGGCGCCCCCGTGAATATCGCCCTGCTCGAGCTGAGCGATCCCGACGGCGCCGGTCGGCAGCGCGAAGTCCGCACCCTGGCCGCCCAAGTGGCCGCCTACGTCGACCTTTTCGAACCGATGGTCAAGGCGCTGGGAGATACGGATCAGAAGGCGTACTGGAAACGACTGATCGAGACGACGCGGCAAACCCTGGCCGAAGACCCTCGGGCCGCCGCGGCACTGCAGGACGCCCTGGTTTCGCGCCGCGGCGAACGGGATGCGGCCGAGCTGATGGCCATGATCATCGGCTACAGCAGCGACGACATCGGCGCCACGGACGAGGCCATTCAAGCCGGCCCCGTGGCGGGGCTGCTGCGGAATCTCGACCACGACGACCTCGATTTCCGCGTGCTGGCGTTCCACAACCTGTGCGAATTGACCGGGACCGCGGGCTTCGGCTACCGCCCCGAACGGACGGCCGATCAGCGGGCGCGGACCCTGCGAGTCATCTGGAAGCGATTCGACGACGGCGATTTGCTGCCGCAGCAGAAGACCGGCCCGTAGCCAGCGTCACATGGCCCGCCGCCGACGTGCGGGCAATTTCGTCCCCCCAACTTGCGGCGGGCGGGCCCTCGGCTTGCCGCAGCCGCTGCAAACCCTGCTGACAAGCCGGTTTGTGGGGTCTGGGGCGAATCGCTAGAATACGGGGCTGTGGAGCCGACCCGGACCGCCCGCAAGCGGCGTCGGCTCGCCAATCCGCGAATTTCGCGTCTGGGAAATCAGTGACTGGGCGGCGCCACGCCGGCAGGCAGGATTCGTCACGGAGATATATTAGTGCAGATCAACATTTCGACCCGTCACGGCCAGTTGAGCGAGTCTTCCAAGGCCAAGCTGGCGGCGAAAGCAGAGAAGCTCACCCGGTTTTTCGACCGCCTGACGGCCATTGAACTGACGGTCGATTTGAAGGACGAACAGAAGCCGAAAGTCGACCTGCTCGTGTCGGCAGAGCATCTGCACGACTTGGTCGCTCACGAACAGGCGGAGAGTCTGCTGTCGGCCGTGGAGTCGGCCGTCCAGAAGATCGAACAGCAACTTCGCAAGCACAAGGAGCGAATTCACGAGCGCAGTCGCGATCCGCAGGCCAAGCGTCAAGAAATGCCCGCCGCGGACGAGCCCGTCGAAGAAGAAATCGACGACTGAAGGCGCCAGCGCGGCCACACTCCGCAGCAGCGGCTCCGCCGCGAGTCGCCCGCTCGTCCCCACCGAACATCCGCCGAGCGCGTCTCGGCAAGCACACAACGATTAAAGTAACAAGGTACCCCTGGATATGAAGTTTGTAGATTTCATCTGCCGCGAGGCCATTCGCACGAACATCGAAGCGGACGTGAAGGAGGACGTCATCAAGCAGATGGCGAACTCGCTGCTGGAATCCGGCAAGATCGCGCAAGACCAGTTTGACAGCATTGTCGAAGCGATCCTGAAGCGCGAGGAACTGGGCAGCACCGGCATCGGCCGCGGCGTTGCCGTCCCCCACACCAAGCACCCCAGCGTCAACGAGCTGGTCGGCGCGGTGGCGGTCAGCGAAGAGGGCGTCGACTTCGACAGCCTGGACGGCGAAAAGGTGCATTTGCTGTTCCTGCTCGTGTCGCCGCCGGATCGGCCGGGCGATCACCTGCGGGCGCTGGAGAACATCTCCCGGCAACTGCGCGACGATACGTTCTGCCGCTTTCTGCAACAGACGAAGCAACCCGAAGACGTCTGGCAACTGCTGGAAGAGGCGGACAACAACAAATTCAATCAATAGAACCATAACGAAGCGTCGGCGGCGATGCGCCGCCGGCACGAACGCCTATCGATGGACATGCCAGTCGTCGAGCGCACCGTCAAAGTCACCGGCGAGCATGGTTTGCACCTGCGGCCGGCCGAGGTGTTTTCGCGCCTGGCGATGAGTTTTGAGTCGGAGATTCAAGTCGTCTACGAAAGCGTCTGCGTCGACGCGAAAAGCATCCTGAACATGCTGACCCTGGGCGCCGCTCCCGGGGCCGAGATTCGGCTCACGGCTCGCGGGGCCGATGCCGAGGATGCGATCAACGCATTGGCGCAACTGATCGAGAACGATTTCGAGAATCCGCAAACCACCCGTCGCGACGCCGACGCCGACGGGGCCCCCTGATCAATTTCCGGGGCTCCGCAGATACCGGCGACGGCCGCGACCAAACCAAGCCAGCGAACCCCGCGCCGCACACGCGCGCACGCCGGGGCCGTGACCGATGAAAGCCCAACTGACCATTCTGACCGCGTTGGCCCGCTGCCGCGCGCGGTCGCCGATTCGCCGCCGGCTCTAACGCGCGACCGCCGCGCCGTCAGCCCTTTCATCCCACGCCTCGCCTGCCGCCGAAGCCGCTACGGGTTCGTTGCCGCGAGCATCGTATGCAACGGTTGCAGGGCATCGCCGTTTCGCCGGGCGTCGCCATCGGCGAAGCGCTTGTCGTCGACAACGAGGGATTCCGCATCCCTCGGCGATTCCTGCCGCGCGACGCAGTCGATGAAGAACTGCAGCGACTGGAACGCGCCCTCAACGCCGCGTCCGCCGAAGTCGAGCGCAACCGCGATCGAGTCCAGCACCAGCTCGGCGACGAATACGCCGCGATCTTTTCGGCTCACCTGCAGATGCTCACCGATCGGCGGCTGCGCGAAGAGGTCGCCGACCTCGTGCGGAACCGGCACTACTCGCCCGAATACGCCGTGAGCCGCTCGCTCCGCCGGTACGCCAAAGCCTTCCAGGAAATCGAAGGCGAGTACATGTCGGAGCGGGCCAACGACATTTTCGACATCGAGAAGCGCATCCTCCGCAACCTGCTGGGGCAACGTCGCGAGGAACTCTCGCAAGTCACGTCCCCCGTGCTGGTCCTGGCCCGCAACCTCACGCCCAGCGAGACGGCCAACCTGAACCCGCAGTTCGTGCTGGGGCTGGCCACCGAAGTCGGCGGCCCGGGCAGCCACACCGCCATCGTCGCCGAGGGCCTGGGAATCCCCGCGGTGGTCGGCATTGGCGGCTTCCTGACCGACGTCTCCGGCGGCGAGACCGTCGTCATCGACGGCGATCAGGGCATGGTGATCCTCAGCCCCGACGAGGAGACGCTCGCCCGCTACCGGCACGAGGTCGAGGAGCAGCGTTCGCTCGCGGCCAAGCTGGAACAATTGCGCGAGCTGCCCGCCGAAACAACCAGCGGCGAGCGCATCCAACTGCTGGGCAACATCGAGTTCCCCGCCGAGGTGCAACAATGCCTCGATCGGGGCGCCGATGGCATCGGCCTGTATCGCACCGAGTTTCTCTACTTGGGCCGCGACGACGACCCCAGCGAGGAAGCCCATTACGCGGCGTACTCGGAAGTCGCCGAGGCCATGCGCGACCACCCGGTCGTGATCCGCACGCTGGACCTGGGCGCCGACAAGCTCAACACGCTGCCCGATCCCGAGGACGAACGCAATCCGTTCCTCGGCCTGCGCAGCATTCGGCTGGCGCTGAAAAACCGCGACCTGTTCCGCAAGCAACTGCGGGCCGTGCTCCGGGCCAGCGCGCATGGGAACATCCGCTTGATGTTCCCGCTGATTGCCACGCTGTTGGAGCTGCGCCAGGCCAAGATGGTCTTGGCCGACGCCATGGAGGATCTGGAGGAAGCCGGCGTCCCGTTCGATCGCGACATGAAGGTCGGCATGATGGTCGAGACGCCCGCCGCCGTGGTCATGATGGACATGTTCGTGCACGAAGTCGATTTCTTTTCGATTGGCACGAACGATCTCGTCCAGTATTGCTTGGCCGTCGACCGCAGCAACAAGGACGTGGCCAGCCTGTACACGGCGTCGGACCCGTCGGTGCTGCGGCTGATTCAGATGTCGATCTCGGCGGCCAAGAAGGCGGACGTCCCGATCAGCATGTGCGGACAGATGTGCGGCAACCCGATGTACACGATGCTGCTGCTGGGCCTCGGCCTGCGCAGCATGAGCGTCACCCCCGCGGCGGTGCCGGAAATCAAGCGCGTCTGCCGCAGCGTCTCGATCAAACAATGCGAGAAAGTCGCCAAGCGATCGCTCGCGCTCGACAGCGCTCGCGATGTGAAAACCTACTTGAAGGAAGAATTGACCAAAGTATTCCCCGAGTTCCCGGTGTAGCTCCGGGCCGGCTGCGCGACAGCACTCGCTGCTACGCGCGGCTGAAACGACAAATCAACTCCGTCGATCGTCGACGGACCACCCGTATGCAGGCGCAACGCTATGTTCGCTCACTTGTCGAGACTCGCTCACCGAGCCGTTGCGAACGTGCCGCGCCGCCTTGTTCCAAACGACCCGACGCGCCGTCGCACCAGTGCGGCCGCGCCCTCGGGAGTCACACACACGAGAAAGAAATCTTATGAAGCAGGAGATGCTTGTTAACGTCGCGCAGCCGGAGGAATGCCGGATCGCGATTGTCGAGGACGGATCGCTGGAAGAGCTCTACGTCGAACGAAGCAGTCAGGACAATTACGTCGGCAACATTTACAAGGGAAAGATCGTCAACCTGGAACCCAGCATTCAGGCCGCGTTCGTCGACTTCGGCGTGGGCCGCAACGGGTTCTTGCACATCAGCGACGTCGAACCGCAGTACTTCCGCCAGGGCGGCTACGATCCCGACAAGGAGATCGCTCGCGGCGGCGGCGCACGCCACAAGGACGACGATTTCGACGACATTGAGGGCGACGAAGCGAGCGACAAGTCACGCGGCGCGTCGCGCAACGGCGGCGGCAAGCGGATGCGGCCCGGCGTGCGTCCGCGCGTCAAACCGCCGATCCAGGAAATCTTCCGCCGCGGAGATGAAATCCTGGTTCAGGTCATCAAAGAGGGCATCGGCACCAAGGGGCCGACGCTGTCCACCTACATCAGCATCCCGGGCCGGTACTTGGTGCTGATGCCGGCGCTCGGCCGGATTGGCGTGTCGCGCAAGATCGAAGACGAGGACGCCCGCCGCCGGTTGCGCGACATTCTCCGCGAACTCAACCCGCCCAAGGGTCTGGGGTTCATCGTCCGCACCGCGGGAACCGACCGGACCAAACGCGAGCTGTCTCGCGACTTGGCCTACCTGGTCCGACTGTGGAAGGTGATCGTCCGCCGCATCAAGAAGACGCCCGCCCCGTGCGACGTCTACGAAGAAAGCGACATGATCATCCGCACGATCCGCGACATCTTCACCGCGGACGTCGACTCGATCCAAATCGACGAGCCCGCCGCTTACGAGCGCGCCAAAGAGTTCCTGCAATTCGTCATGCCGCGCTACACCAGCCGGCTCCAACTGTACGAGGGCAAGGAGCCGATCTTCCACCGTTACAAGCTCGACGAAGAAATCGCCCGCATTAACCAACGCAAAGTGCCGCTGCGCAACGGCGGCTCGCTGGTCATCGACCAGACCGAGGCGTTGGTGGCCATCGACGTGAACAGCGGCAACTTTCGGACCGACGGCAGCGCCGAAGATTCGGCCTTTCAGTTGAACATGATCGCCGCGCGCGAGATCGCCCGGCAGCTCCGCCTGCGCGATCTGGGCGGCGTGGTGGTGAACGACTTCATCGACATGCGCAAGGAGCGGCACCGCCGCACCGTCGAGCGCACGCTGCGCGACGCGGTCAAGCGGGATCGCGCTCGCACCAAGATTCTGCGGACCAGCCCGTTCGGCCTGATCGAAATGACCCGCCAGCGAATTCGCCCCAGCCTGAAGCGCAGCGTCTACAAGGAATGCCCGGGCTGCCTGGGGTCGGGGCTGGTCAAGAGCGCCGAAAGCATGGCGATCGAGGTGATTCGCAAGCTGATCATGTGCGCCCAGCACGAGCGGGTGGCGCGGATCGCCATCACGGTCGAAGAAGAGGTGGCCAGCTACATCAACAACCGCAAACGACGCGAACTGACTCGACTGGAAGACGAGCACGATGTCCAAGTGCTGGTCGTGAGCCGCGAAGACGTCAGCCCCGAATTTCTCAAGATGGAGTGCGAGGACGCGGCCGGCCGGGAGGTGAAGGTCGATCGGGTTTAGCACAACGCAGGCCACCTAACGGTAAAAACATCCAACTTCGCCCCGCCGCGTGCGGCGGGCCCCGTTCAGGGGGCCCGCACGAGGAAGCTCGGCGCTTCAACCGGTCAATTCCGCCCCCCTCGACGCTGGCGGCAGACCTGCTAAAATGCGTGGCTCGCCCCGGTCCGGCGGCGCCGACTGTGCGTCCGGCCCCGTGGCGTAAGACCTTACATCGTTTCGAGTTGAGACCAATCCTATGTACGCGATCATTGCCAACGGCGGCCGCCAGTTCAAAGTCGAAGAAGGCCAGGAATTGACCATCGACTATCGGGCCGATGCGGGCGAGAGCATCACCTTCGATCAGGTGCTCGCTGTCAGCGACGGGGCCGGCGACGTGAAGCTGGGCGCCCCGACGCTCGCTGGCGCCACGGTCACCGCCGAGGTGCTGGGCCCCACCAAGGGCCCCAAGCTGGTCGTGCAGAAGCTGCGTCGCCGCAAGAACTCGCGCCGCAAGACGGGCCACCGCTCGCTGCTGACCAAGGTGAAGATCAACAGCATCTCGGCCGGCTAGACTCACGCCGACCGCCAGCTAGATAATCCACCCAGCCGCAGCATTTTGCTGCGGCTGTTTTCGTTTGTCGCCCCCGGACGTGCCCCCGCCCGATCAACGTGGCGGCGACGCGCTGAACTTGGCAGAATGAGGGGGCGCTCTCGCTCCCCGCCCATCCGCCACTCCCGCCTGGCATCGATCTATGCGTCTGCCTGTCTCGCGCCACTCCCGCTGGTGCTTCGTTCTCTGCAGCGGTTGTCTCGCACTTGCTCTGGTCAGTCGCCCCACGCGCGCGCAAGTGCCCAGCGTCCTCAACCCGTTGCGTCCCGACGAGACGGCCCCCGCGACGGAGTCCGCGCCGTCCGCCGATGCGGCGTCAACGCCCGAGCAACAAGGCGCCACATCGCCTCCGGCGGCCGAGACGACCGAAGAACCGGTCGAGGTGTCGCTGCTGGAACCGATGATCAAGGATCAGTTGCAGGCTCGGAGCGACCGTCTGGACGGCTTGGGTCTGGACCAAGAGCAACTGGACGAAGCCAGGGCCAACTACGCCCAGGCGCTTAACTTTCGCAGCAAGTACAAGGCGTTGCGCGACCAGACGAAAGCCTGGGCCAAGGAGGTAGAGGCTCGGCCCGAACAAATCGAAGCGCTACGCAGCAAGCCGACCTCGCAACCGAAGCCCGAAGAACTGCCGGACGGGCTGGAGAAACTGGACCAAGCTGTTTTGCAGCTGGAGCAGGACGTCAATTCGCTGCGTCAGCAACGCGAAGCGAAGGAAACGGAGAAGAACCGCCGCACAAACAGACTGACCGAGATTCCCAAGCAGATTGCCGACGCTCAGACTGAGCTGCGCAACATCGACGAGGAGATCAATAAGTATGCGGCGGCTCCTCCCACGAGCGACGAAGTCGAGGCGTCCAAGCTCGTCGCTTTGGTCAGCCACCGGCAGATGTTGCAGGCGTTGATCGAGAATCTGAAGCAAGAACAGATTTACTGTTCCGACACCGAACTGCTGCGGCTGGAAGCCGACAAGATCAAGCGCGACTTGACCGCCAAGGAAGAGTCGTTGGAGCGGGCGCGGAAAGAGCGCAATCGGCTGCAGCAGGTGGAAGCCGATCGCCAGGCGGCCGAAGCCGCCCGCGTCGCCGAGGCCGCCCGAGCGCCGGCGATCAAGGCGATTGCCGAACGCAATGCCAAGTTGACCGCCCGCAGCAAGGAGCTGACAGCGCAACTGAACGACCTGAATGACGAGCTGGCGCGTCGCGACGCGCAGGTCGCGGCATTGAAGCAGCAGTTCAGCAGCACGCGAGATCGCGTGGAGAACTTGGGACTTACCGTCAGTGCGGGCAAGCTGCTGCTGCGACAACGCAAAGCCCTGCCGCACCCGGCCGAGTTGCGTCGCAGCGCGTCGGCGCGGGCCGCCGAGGACGACAAGGCTCAGTTCGAGCTCTACGAACTGCAGGACGAACGAGACCACCTGGACGACATTGACGCCCGCGTGGCGTCGATTCTGGCGGGGGCGCGGGGGCAGCGGATCAACGAAGTCGAGATTCGCCGGCTCCTGGAAGACCAGCAAAAATACCTCGATGATCTGACGGACGACTACCTGACGTATAGCAACACGTCCAACCAACTCGGCGTGACGGAAGAGGCCCTCGCCACGCTCGCCGAAGACTACGACGAGTACGTGGCCGAACGGGTGCTGTGGATTCGCAGCAGTTCGGCGCTGGGCCCCAAGGACGTGCGGCCCGCAATCGCCGCGGCCCAATGGAGTCTCTCTCCGCAGAACTGGCGTGACTCGGGCGTCGAACTGTGGATGGCCTTTGGCCGGCGCCCCCTGCAGGCGGCGCTGGCCTCGCTGGCAATCCTGGGACTGTTCGCGCTGCAGTCCCGCGCCCGCCGTCGCTTGCGCGAAATCGGCGCCGTGGCCGAGAAGCGCACCTGCGCTGAATTCATGCCATCGTTGCGCGCACTCGCCTACACACTTGAGATCGCCCTGCCCTGGCCGGCGTTGATCTGGTTTATCGGCTGGCTTCTTGACCAGCCGGAAGTGCAGTCCGATTTCGTGCGGTCGCTCGCCGGGGCCACGGGCGTCGTCGCGCGGTGCCTGCTGGTGCTGGAAGTGATTCGCGCCCTGTGCCGCGGCAACGGACTGGCCGACGCTCATTTTGAATGGCCCGATTCGTGCTTGAGCCAGGTTCGCCGGCACGTGCGGTGGCTGACCATGGTCGGCTTGCCGTTGGTGCTGTGGGTGGCCGGGTTGGAGTTGCAAGAAACCGAACCGCTCTACAGCTCGTCGCTGGGGCGCGTCTGCTTCATCGCCTTAATGCTGCTGCTGGTCTACCGGCTGTACCGCATGCTGATGGTCCGCACGAGCCCGTTTCGCTCGGTGCTGCAGACGGAGGGCTGGTGGGAACCAATCGAGCACCTGTGGCGGCCACTCACGGTGCTGCTGCCGCTGGCGTTGGCCATCTTGGCGGCTGTCGGTTATTACTACTCCGCTCAGCAGGCGGCCATGCGATTGGTGCAAACCCTGGTTCTGATGGTCGTCGTGTTGGTCGTTGGCGGGCTCACCCGTCGTTGGTTGCTGACGAACCGTCGCGCCCTGGCTCGCGAGCAGGCCAAGCAGCGTCGCGCCCAGTTGGCGGCAGCGGCGGCGGCGGCAGCGGCCGCCGCCGAAGGCGAGGGGGCGACGTCAACGCCGTCGACGCCATCGGTCGCCGAATTGGTCGATGAGACGGTCGACCTCGCCGCGTTGAGCGAGCAAACGCAGAAACTCATCCGCACCAGCCTGGCGGCCTTGGCCATCGGCGGCATGTATCTGATCTGGAGGGAACTGCTGCCCGCCGTCGCGTACTGGGGCAAAGAAACCATCCCTGGCTTCGAACTCCAGTGGTCGCAGTTGCTGGCGTTCGTCATCGTGTCGGCGGTCACCTACGTTGCGGTCCGCGACATTCCCGCGTTGCTGGAACTAGCCATTCTCCAACGATTGCCGCTCGACTCGGGGTCGCGGTATGCCCTCGCGACGATCATCCGCTACATCATTGCAGGCGTGGGCCTGTCCATGGCCTACGCCTCGTTGGGATTCACCGGCGACAATATTCAGTGGCTGGTGGCGGCAATGGGCGTCGGCTTGGGCTTTGGCCTGCAGGAAATTTTTGCCAACTTCGTGTCGGGGATCATTCTGCTGTTCGAGCGTCCGATTCGCGTGGGCGACATCATCACGCTGGGCGAAAAGACCGGCGCCGTCTCCAGAATTCGCATGCGAGCCACCACCATCGTCGACTGGGACCGCAAAGAGTACATCGTCCCCAACAAGGACCTGATGACCGAGCGGTTGCTCAACTGGACTCTTTCGGACCAAACCAACCGCGTGGTCATCAACGTGGGCGTTGCCTACGGCAGCGACACCGACCGGGCGTGCGAGTTGCTCTTGGAGTCGGCCCGCGACGTACCCGCCATCCTGGAGGACCCCAAGCCCTTGGCCACCTTCGAAGGGTTTGGCGATAGTTCGCTGAACCTCACCCTGCGGGCGTATTTGCCCAGCCTGGAGAACCGGCTGGCGACGATTCACGCGCTGCACACGACGATCGATCGGAAATTCCGCGCCGGGGGCATCGAGATCCCCTTCCCGCAACGGGACCTCAATCTCCGCAATCTGCCGGCGGAGTGGATTGCCGCCAATCCCGCCCGATCCGCGGCCGCGGCGGATGCCAACGGGCACGCCAGCAACGGGCATTCTGGCGATGCCGCGGAGCAAAAATCACCGGAAAACGTCGGCCAAGACTCGTGACCTGCGCGCGAAGCGACTATTGTGAATCGACGGCGTCCTGCCTTTTTCTTGGCGCCTCCGGTTCCCTGGTTGAGCGAACGTTATGAAGCGGCGAGATTTTCTGAATTGGTCGGCGGCCACCGCGGCGGCCGCAGTGGCAATTCCTGCGGCGCGGGCTGATGTCCCGCCGGCGCCAGCGGGATCATCCGCAGCCGATCCCGCCGGCGAGGGTCCTGCGACCGAAGAGACGGCCGACGGGAACTCCGGCGCGGAATCAAGCGCTGCTCAGGCCGTGTTGGAATGGCGGACGTACCAGGTGCAGGATGCCGCCAAGCGCGACTTCGTCAGCGCGTACCTGCAGCGCGCCGCTCTGCCCGCCTGGCAGCGGTTGGGCGTGGGGCCGGTCGGCGTTTTCTTGGAGGTCGGCCAGGAGCCGGACCCGGCGCTGCACGTGCTGCTGTCCTACCCCGACGCCGAGGCGTTCGTCGCCGCGCGGCAGGCCATGGAACGCGACGAGAAGTACCGCGCGGACGCTGCCGATTATCTGGCGGCCAGCAAGGACGATCCGGCGTTTGTGCGAATCGCCAGCGAGTTGCTACTGGCCTTTGCCGGCGCGCCGCAGGTCATCCCGCCGCAACAGCGACCCCGGCTCTACGAACTGCGCACCTACGAGAGCCACAGCGAAAGCAAAGCCCGCCGCAAGATCGACATGTTCAACGACGGCGAGATCGAAATCTTCGGCAAATGCGGTTTCGAGCCGGTCTTCTTTGGCGAAACGCTTATCGGGCCGCGCTTGCCCAATTTGAAATACATGCTTGCTTCGCCCGATCTGGATGCGAACCAAGCCAGTTGGAAACGGTTCGTGGAACACCCCGACTGGCTGCAGATTCGCGACTTGCCCAAGTATGCCGACACGGTGTCGCAGATCGACAAGCGGTTTCTGACGCCGACGGAGTATTCGCAGCTGTAGTCGGCTGCAGCGGCGCGGCGAGATTGCTTGACTGTGCCCCCTCCGCACAGTGTCGCCGTTTGCCGGCCCGAGAATTTGACGCCAAACGCCTGGGTTTCTCGCGTTTGCGCCAAGGCAACATCGGCACGCGGCTTGCACCTTCTGCCAGTGCCGCAGTTCCGTGCCACCAGGGCAAAGGAGGTGTGCAATGGCCGTCTCGCCCCCCCGGTCCGTGGGCGCCAGCCTTGAGCAGGCGCTGCATCACTGGCGGCAACGCGGCGCGCTGTTGAAGCGCGACGTCGACGAGCCGCCGCCCGATCCCTTGTCGGTCGCCATCAGTCGCGAGTGCGGCGCTGGCGGCGCCGCCGTCGCCCGGGCGCTGGGCGAACGACTCCAGTGGACCGTCTACGATCGCCAAATCGTCGACTCCATCGCCGAGGACTCCGGCGTTCGCAGCGAGCTGCTGCATTGTCTCGACGAAAAGCGGCCCAATTGGTTCGCCACCGGGCTCTCTTCGTTCACCAAGGACAAGACCATGTCGGGCGTCAGCTACGCCATGCGATTGCGCGAGGTGCTGCTGGGACTCGCCGGGCACGGGAACTGCGTGATTGTGGGTCGCGGGGCCGCTCAATTGCTGACGCCGACGACGACGCTCCGGATCCGCCTGGTCGCCCCGCGCGATTACCGCATCGCCCGCATTGCGCAGCAACTGGCGGTGGGGACCGACGATGCCGCGCGGTGGATCAACGACATGGACAAGGAGCGCAACGGCTTCGTGCGCAGCTACTTCAAGCGGGATCCGGCGAACCTGCGCGACTACGATCTCACGATCGATACGTCGCGGTTCACGATCGACGCGTGCGCCGAGATGGCGGTCGTGGCGCTCAACGCGATGCGAGAGCGGCAAGCCAGCGCTGCAGCGAGCGGATCACGCTGAGCAGCACGGACGCCCCGCGCACAACATCGCCTCGGCTCGTCAGCGCAGAGTTCTGCACGCGAGATCTCCGCGCGGAGCGAGGCGTGCAACCGCCTGCAGAGAGAATAACGGGAGGGATATCCGATTCGCGACAATAATCGCCGACTGTCGATCCGGTCTGTCGTCGCCCCCCGGTGTTCACCGGTGGTTCGCAAGAATTCTTCAGGCGTCTGCCCTGCTGCCTGAGGATCGCACCAACGACGGTCTTCTTTCAAGACTCGGACACGCTAGCCGGCTCATCCGCGCACGGGGCGCGCGGTTTAGCACATGTCGCGATAGGCTGCGCTCTTCTCGCCTTCGCGCTCGCGGCCCCGCAGCGAACGACGCTCCGAGGACCAAGCAAAGAATCGCGTGATCTTTCGTGCGAAAACAACAAAAGAGTCACGATGAAAGATGACCGTTGTCGCCGTGCGACCCGGGTCATTTTGCGAAGTTCGGCGCTCGTGTCAAGCAAGTTTTTGATGGCGGTTTCGCGCATGGATTCCGTTCGGTCCAACGCAACCGACAACCGGCGTCTCGGTGCGCCGCGACAGCCTCCCTGACGTAAATAAAAGCCAATCGCTTTGCAATCCTTGGCGCATCGCAATGCATGATTGCCGCCGCTTGGTGGTGCGGGGAAACTGATATCGCAGCGGCTCCGTCTCGGCGCGCGAAAACGATATCATGGAACATCCGCGAATCGCGGCAAATCAACAAACGTCTCCACTGCTAGCATTCGGCGCACCCGCGACCAACCGTCGACGACGCCGGGCCTGCCGCCGCCAACCAACGTCTTGCCAGAATGCCAGAATCCTCCCACAACTTCGCCGGGCTGAGCGTGGCCGCGTTTGAGAGCCGTCGCGCCGACGACGTCGCCCGCATGATCGAGCGCTACCAAGGGCGCCCGTTTGTCAGCCCGTCGATGCGCGAGTCGACCGCCGCCGATGAACGACCCGCGATCGAGTTTGCTCATCGTCTGATCGCGGGACAGGTCGACGCCGTGCTGTTTCTCACGGGCGTCGGCGCGCGTCGGCTGCTGGAGATCGTCTCCAGGCACATGCCGCGACAGCGATTCTTTGATGCGCTGTCCGACGTGAAGACGATCGTCCGCGGTCCCAAGCCGTTAGCCGTGCTGAAAGAATGGGGCTTGCCGCCGACCATTGTCGCCCCGGAACCGAACACCTGGCGCGAGGTGCTGGCCGAGTTGGACGCAAAGCTTCCCGTGGCGAATCTCACAATCGCCGTGCAGGAGTACGGCGTTCCGAACGTGAGCCTAACCGCGGGCCTGGAAGCGCGGGGCGCCCGTGTCGAAGCGGTGCACGTCTACCAGTGGGACTTGCCGGAGGACGTCGAACCGTTGCGAGCGAACGTCCGCCGGATTGTCGACGGCGAAATCGACGTGGCCATGTTCACCTCGGCGCAGCAAGTGCGGCACCTGCTGCAGGTCGCGGCCGACATGGACTTGGAGCCGCAGTTGCGCACGGCGATGCGGCAGGTCACGGTGGCGTCGGTCGGCCCCACGACCAGCGAGACGCTGCGCGCCTGCGACCTGCCGGTTGACTTCGAACCGTCGCATCCCAAGCTGGGGCATTTGGTCAGCGAAGCAGCGGCAGCCGCGGCGACGCTGGTGCAGCGCAAGCAGTCGCTCGCCGCCGCGCTCGACGTACGCCCCGCCACGCCGTCCACGGGCCAGCCGCTAGCGCCATGGCACGATAGTCCCTTCATGCGCGCCTGCCGCCGCGAGCCCGTGCCGTACACGCCCGTGTGGCTGATGCGACAGGCCGGCCGCTACATGGCCGAATACCGCGAAGTCCGCGCTGGCGTCTCGTTTCTGGAACTGTGCCGCAACCCTCAGCTGTGCAGCGAAGTCATGTGCACGGCCGTCGACAAACTGGGCGTCGATGCAGCCATCATCTTTTCCGATCTGCTGCCGATTTTGCAGCCGATGGGGCTCGATCTGGAGTTCGCGCCGGGCGACGGTCCGCAGATTCACAACCCCGTGCGCGAAGCCAGCGACGTGGATCGCTTTCTGGAATTGGAGAGCGTCGACTCGCTGCACTACGTGTTCGAGACCGTTGCGCAGACGCGCCGCGACTTGCCGGATCATTTGCCGCTGATCGGGTTTGCCGGAGCGCCCTTCACCCTGGCCAGCTACGCGATCGAAGGCGGCGGCAGTCGCAATTACTTGCACGCCAAGACGCTCATGTATCGCGCCACCGACGCGTGGCACGAGTTGATGGGCCGGCTCGCGCGGTCGATCGCCCGTTACCTGAACGCCCAGATCGCCGCCGGCGCTCAGGCGGTGCAGTTGTTCGACAGTTGGGTCGGCTGCCTGGGGCCCGACGATTACCGCACGTTCGTCATGCCGCACGTGAAAGCCCTGGTCGCCGAGTTGACGCCGGGCACGCCGCTGATTCACTTCGGCACCGGCAACCCGGCACTGCTGCCGCTGATGGCCGAGGCGGGCGGCGACGTGATCGGCCTCGACTGGCGCGTCGAACTGGCCGCCGGATGGGAAGCGGTCGGCCACGACCGCGCGGTGCAGGGCAATCTCGATCCCACCGTGCTGCTGGCCGATCCTGGCACGATCAAGAGTCGCGTGGCAGATGTCCTCTCCGCGGCGGCGGGGCGCCCGGGGCACATTTTCAACTTGGGCCACGGCGTCCTGCAGCAAACGCCCGTTGAAAACGCTCAAGCGGTCGTGCAACTGGTGCATGAGCTGAGCGCGCGGTGAGCGGGCGAATTTGAAGATGCCGGTTGCGGAGCGAATAATTCGGCGAGTTGCCTTGGCCGTCGTCTCTATCATGCTGGCTGGTCCTGCGACCCTGACTCGCCGCGATCGCCGCTCGCTCGCATGACCGCACCTGCCCTTCCGCGCCTGGCCGTATTGATTGACGGCGAGAACGTGTCGCCAGCGGTGGCCGACGCATTGTTCGCCGCGGCCCATCAGCGCGGTTCGATCGCCGTGCGACGCGTGTACGGCGACTGGCAGCGATCCTCAGTCGGCGGGTGGCGCGACGCGGCTGGCAAGTGGGCCATCGAAACCGTCCAGCAATGCACGCAGCAGCGCGGGGACGGCGCCTCGGACGTGCGGATTGCGATCGACGCGGTCGATCTGCTCTACACGGGGCGGATCGACGGTTTCTGCCTGGTCAGCGGCGACGGCGACTTCGCCCCGCTCGCGCAGCGGATTCGCAAATCCAACTTGCCGGTCTACGGATTCGGTCCCGCCCACGCCGCGGCGACGTTTCGCGCGTCTTGCACCGAGTTTGTCGCCCTGAAGAAGCTGGCTCCGCCAGCGGCTACGGCCAAGGCCAAGCTCGCCGCCGGTTGTGATTCGACTTTGCCGCCGATCGATCCCGAAGTGATTGAACTACTCGTTGACGGCGTTCGCCAATTGGCCGACGCCGACGGGTGGGTGAGCCTCGCCCATCTGGGCGCCCACCTGCACCGCAACGTGCCGGGCTACTCCCACGCCAAGTTGGGCGCGGCCTCGCTGTCACGCGCTTTGCGACGGTCCGGCGTCTTTGAAGTGGTGACCAAACACGCGGGCAGCGGCGTTGTTCGCCTGGTCGCGCCGCATCTCGCGGAAGTCGATTCGGAAACCGCCGCATCGTAACTTGTGCGCTCAAGCAGCGACTGCGACGGCGCGGCGGCTGCCGATTGTGCTACCTGCGATCCAATTCGGCAATTCGCTTCAGCCGCTCCAGCACCGTCTCGCCCTGCGGCTTGCCGATCCGGGTGATCAGCCAGACGAGCGGCTTGAGGAGCCAAGGAATGCCCGCGCCGGACATATCGACGGTTTGCGTCAGTTGCGTGCCGTCGCGCTGCGACTGCAGTTCGTATCGCTCGACGACCCGCTGCACGCGCCGGCCGTCGTCGATCGTGTGTGAGAACTCAGCCCGCTCGCTCGGCTGCAGGTCGGTCACCTCAACGCGGCTGATGTTCTCGCGACCGCTCATCGCGTACGTCATCTCAAACTGTTCGCCCAGACTGACTGGCCCTGAGCGGTCGCGCATAACGGCGCGGGCCTTCTCGTTCCACTGGGGATGTCGCGCGGGGTCGGCCACCAGCGGCCACACGTCCGTGACGGCGGCGTCGATCTCGATCGCATCAACCAGTTTCATTGTCAGTACCCGGGCGAATACAATGGCGACGGCAGGACACTCCAAGTTAGTGGCTTTCGATCCGCAACGGCAACACGAGATTCGATGTCGACGGCACTCATCTCCCTCGGATCAAATCTCGGCGATCGGCGCCTGCGGCTCGATGCGGCGCTGAGTCAGTTGGCGACAACAAGCGGAGTTCGCCTGCTGCGCCGAAGTCGCTGCCGCGCGTCGGTCCCCGTCGGCGGACCGCCGGGGCAGGACGCATTTCTCAACGGAGCAGCCCTGCTGGAAACGTCGCTAGGCCCGCAGGCTTTGCTCGCGATTCTGCACGACATCGAGCAACGTGCCGAGCGCCGCCGCGCCGAGCGGTGGGCCTCCCGCACGCTTGATCTCGATCTGTTGCTGCATGGCGAGACAATTGTCGAAGACGATCAACTCACGCTGCCGCATCCGCGGATGACGTCGCGGCGGTTTGTGCTGAATCCGGCTCGAGAGATTGCCGGCGCGCTGCTGCATCCGACCAGCGGCTGGACGGTCGCCGCGTTGGCGCGGCAACTGGACGTTGGCCGCCGCGTCGTCGTCGCCGCGGATGACGATGCGCAGCAAAGCAAGTTGATCGCGGCGCTCGCCGAGCGTTGTTCGCATTCAATGCGACCTGTCGGCCCCCCCGCCGTGGAGCCTTGGCAGCCGCCGTCACCGGCGCGCTGGTGGCCGGCGGAAACGCTGCTCATGCTCGCGGTTTGCCCTTCCCGGTGCACGAGCGAGCGCAACGCTCGGCAGCAACTGAAGCTGCCGGCCTTCGGTCCTGTCACCTGGCTGGGCGCGTGCGAGGGCATGACGCTCATCGACGAAGCCGCGGCCGCGGTTCAGGCCGCATCTTCGCCCGCGTGATTCGCCCCCGTGAGGTCCACGGGCCACGGCAGTGCCGCGCGGGGCATTCCCAGGGGGCCGTCGGGCCGGTATTCTCGACGGCTGTCTCGCTGCTCTTCCGCCCGCTCCGCACCATGAATGTTTACGTCGCCCCCGCCGAGATGCGAACCGCCGTCCTGTCGGCGCGCACCGGCAACCGAACCGTGGGGTTTGTTCCCACGATGGGCGCCCTGCACGCGGGTCATTTGAGCTTGGTCGACGCCGCTCGCGCCGAGTGCGACGTCGTGGCGGCGAGCATCTTTGTGAACCCGACGCAGTTTGCCCCTCACGAAGACCTGGACGCCTACCCGCGACCGTTGGAGCGCGACTTACAGTTGTTGCAGGAGCACGGGTGCGATCTGGTGTTCACCCCCTCGGCCGAGATGATGTACCCCGCGGGGGCCGAGACGTCGATCGACGTGGGCGCGGTCGCGCTGCCGTGGGAGGGCGCCGAGCGACCCACGCACTTTGCCGGCGTGGCGACGGTGGTGATGAAGCTGTTTCAGATCGCCCCGGCCACGCACGCTTACTTTGGACACAAGGATTATCAGCAGACGTTGGTCGTGCGGCGGATGGTCGCGGATTTGAATGTGCCGATCGAGATCCGCGTGTGCCCCATCGTCCGCGACGACAACGGGCTGGCGCTCAGCAGCCGCAATGCGTACCTGTCGCCGGACGAGCGGCAGCAAGCGTTGGCTTTGTCGCAGGCCCTGCGACTGGCCGAACAGGCCCACGCTAGCGGCCAGCGCAGCGCCGCTGCACTGCGGCAAATCATCCGCGACCACCTCGCCGCAGCCGGTTTGTCGCCCGATTACGTGGCGATCGTGGCGGACGGCACGGTGCAGGAAGTGGAGCATATCGGCGGCCCCGTGGTGGCCGCGCTGGCCGTGCGGGTCGGCCAAACGCGATTGATCGACAACTGCCGCATCGGCTAGGCTTGGCGCGCGCTCGCGACGCGGCGATGCAAACAATCGCGATGTCCACTCGTATTTCGAATGGGGAAGGCGGAATGGGGATGGGGCTGGCGTAAGGGGTCAGCCCTGACAGTGATGGCTCGGGTTGGCCATCGTGAGTACCCGGGTTGCGTTGCCGCAACCGCCAACCGCCGCCCCCGCCCATTCCGCCTTCCGCATTCCCCATTCCGCCCTCGCGTCCATGTGCTCCGAATTCTTTCGCATTCCGATTTCCGCCGGCGGCGTGCCGATCTTCGGGTTCGGCGTGCTGCTGCTGGTGTGGCTGGCGGCAACGGGGTGGTCGATCTGGGGCTCCGCGCGGCAGTTCGGCGCCGCGGCCGCAATTCAGGCGCACCTGCCGACGCTGTTGATCGGCGCAGCGGTCATTGTGTTTCTGCCGCGGATGTTCCCCGACGGCGTGCCCATTCGCGGCTACGGCGTGATGGTGGTCACCGGCTCGGCGGCCGGCATCGCGCTGGCGGTGCGCCGCGCCAAACAGAACGGCGTCGACCCCGATGAAATCTTCGGGCTGGCGATTGCCATGTTCGTGGCGGGGATCGTCGGCGCTCGGCTCTTCTTTCTGATTGAGTATTGGGACACCAACATCCGCCGGAGCGTGCCGGGCTCCGACGCGATGGATTGGGGAGCCACGCTCCGCGAAGCGCTCAGCTTCACCGAAGGCGGTCTGGTCGTCTACGGTTCGCTGATCGGAGCCCTGCTGGCCTTTGGTTGGTATATGCGACGCCGCGGGTTGCCGATGTTGGCCATGGCCGATCTGATCGCCCCCAGCATGGCCATCGGGCTCGCCTTCGGCCGGATTGGCTGCTTGCTCAACGGCTGCTGCTACGGCGGCGAGACGACGGCGCCGTGGGCCGTGACCTTTCCGCGCGAAAACGCGCCGGGCCGCACCAGTCCGCCGTATGGCGTGCAAGCACAGCACGGTCGCATGTACGGCCTGCGTCTCGCTGGCGGAGGCGTCGACTACGGCGACAATGCCAACGACGAAGCCACCGACAACGGCCCGCCAACGGTCGTCGCTGTCGACGACGGCTCGGCCGCTGACAACGCCGGCGTGCAAACCGGCGATGCGATCGCCATGATCAACGGAAGAGCGACTCGTACGCTCGACGCCGCCTACGACGCCCTGTTCACCGCATTCGTTGAGCACGCCGACGTGACGCTGCGCACCGCCGGCGGCGCCACGCGGCGCATCGCCGCGGTCGATCCGCCCCCGCGCAGCTTGCCGGTCCACCCCACGCAGATCTACAGCGCGGTCAACGCGACGCTGCTGTTCGCGGTGCTGTGGACCTTCTTCCCCCTGCGCCGCCGTGACGGCGCCGTGATTGCGCTGACGCTGACGCTGTATCCGATTGCGCGATTCCTCCTGGAAATCATTCGCGTCGACGAGTCGGCCGTGTTCGGCACGGGGCTGAGCATCTCGCAGAACGTCAGCATCGCTATGCTGGCCCTGGCCGCGGGGCTGTGGCTCTGGCTGTGGCGCCAGCCGCCCGGGGAGCTAGCTCTGCCGCTGAAATCGGGCGAACCATCGGGCGGGGCTGCTGCGTAGAAGACCAGTTGGGGTCGCCCGGCGGGCCTCTGCGCCCATTTTTCTGAGATTTTCTCCGCAAGACGGACCGCGCGGCGGCAACTATCCCCCCGTGCCGGATGAACCGCAACTTGCCCCCCGCCGACGCAGCCGTGCCCCCCGCTCCTCGGGCGACGGTCGCCACTGCGCTGGCCGAACACGGCCGCTGGCTCCGCACGGTGCTAGCGGCCCGGGGCGTGGAGCGGCACGAGTTGGACGACCTGCTCAGCCGCGTGGCCGAAGCCGCGCTGTCCGGGGCCGATCGGCTCCGCGATCCGGACAAGGCCGCCCCCTGGCTGTATCGCATCGCCGTGGTGCAGGCCATGGAGCACCGCCGTCGTCGCGGTCGGCAACGCCGGCTGCACGAGCGCTACGCCGGCAGCGGCCTGGTTGACGAGTCGGCGGCCGAGCCCGACCCGCTCGACTGGCTGCTGGCCGAGGAACAACAAGCCCTGGTCCGCCGAGCGCTGGCGACGCTCAAATCGCAAGACGCAGAAATCCTGTTGCTCAAATACACGCAAGATTGGAGTTACCGCGAGCTGGCCGACCATTTGGGACTGACGGCGCCCGCGGTCGAAGCGCGCTTGCATCGTGCCCGCGGCCGGCTGCGTGCGGCGCTGGCCCGGGTGGCGCCGGCGCTGGTCGCCGATCGGTAAAGGGTAGAACGCTGTTTAGTCGTGACGTGCTATGAACCACAACGAACACAATTCACGCACTGACCTCGACGATGCGACGCTCGATCGGCTCGTCGACGGCGAGTTGAACGCTGCTGATCGGCGGCGCGTGATTGCGGCGCTGGATGCGGCGCCCGACGGGTGGCGCCGCTGCGCCTTGGCGTTTCTGCAGGCGCAGGATCTGCGCAGGCAGTTGGACGCGTGGACGGCCGACAACGCGGTCGCCGCGCCGGCCGGCGTCAACTCGCCTCAAGCGGTGGAGCTTGCCCAACGCAGCGGCGCGACCGCATCGTCGACTGGCCTCCGGGCTCTGGGCTGGCTGGCGGTCGCCGCGTGTTTGCTGGTCGCCTTCGGGCTGGGTTGGCAAACATCGCTGCGCAGCCTGTCGACGCCCGACGGCGGACAGTTGCTCGCGCAAGACGACGCCGCTGCACAGCCATCCGTCGCCCCGGCGCCATCTGAGCCGGACGCGCCCGAGGTCGACCCGCGCGATGCGGTCACGTTGCTGGTGCGCGACGTGAGCGGTACGCCACAGCGTTTGCGCGTGCCGTTGATCGAAGTGAACCGGGGCGGCGATTTGGCCAACGCCGCCAACCTGCCGCCGGCACTGCGACAGCAGTTGTTGGACAACGGGCTGGACTTGAAGGTCCGCCAACGAGTCGTCCCGCTGTTTTTCGAAAACAACAACGAACTGGCGCCGATGATCGTGCCCGTCAACGACGCGGTGATCACCCCGGTCAGTCGCGAGCTGTTTTAGTTTTTTCTTGAGAGGAAGGGCAAGGCTCCTGCCGCGCCTGCGGGGGCAATACGCATTGGCTCGGCAGGAGCCTCGTCCCCCCAGAATCGCATCCGATCAACGACGCATTTCCACTTCCCACGGAGGAACCAATCGATGAGAACTTTCACTCGCACGACCGAGCAGGCGCTACTGATGGCGATCGTCTTCGCCGCCGGGCTGCTGGCGCAATGGCAGTCGGCTGCTCGCGCTGACGAAGAAATCCAGGAAGAGCGCATCGTCGTCATCTCGCCCGATGGCGACGCGACCGCGCCGCTGCCGCAGGAAGGCACGCGCGTCGTCGAGGGTCCGACATTTTGGATCGGCGTCGGCGGCCAACCGGTCGTCGACCCCGCGCTGCGAACGCAGTTGCAACTGGCCGCCGACACGGGCGTGGTCGTCCAGCAAGTCGTCTCCGACAGCCCCGCGGCGAAAGCGGGGCTGCAGATGCACGACATCATCATCGCGGTCAACGGCGATGCAGTTCACGGCATGAACGAATTGGCGCAGGCCGTGCGCAACGGCGGCGGCCAGGCCGTGGAGCTGAAGATTCTGCGACTCGCCCAGGAAGAAACCATCACCGTCACGCCCGAGGAGCGGCCGGCTGATCTCGCCTTGCCGGGCGACCAGCCGGCGCTGCCCGGTTTGCCGGGGATGCCCGGCTTGGGCGGAGAACTCGGCGACCTCAACCAACGTTTGCAGGGCCTGTTGCGCGACCCCAATGGCGCCGGCATGCGGGCGTTCGGCCCCGGCGTTATGCTGCGGCAGCGCCAGGGGGTGAACGTCCCCGCCGATGTGTCCGTGTCGATCACCCGCCAGGGCGACGCGCCGGCCCAGATCACGATCAAACGCGGCGAAGAATCGTGGACGGTCACCGAAGGCGACGAAGAATCCATGAAACAGTTGCCCCAGGACGTACGACCGTTCGTCGAGCAGATGCTCGGCCAGCAAGGCGGGGGCATGAATTTCAACTTCGACATGCATCAACTGCAGGAGTTGCTGCCCAATCAGATGCAGATGTTCGAGGCCAACAAAGCCGTTCAGGAGGCGCATCAGCGGGCGCAGGAAGCCGCGCAGCAAGCCCAGCAGCGGGCGGCCGAGCTCCGCGAACGCGCCCAAGCGAACCAAGACAAGCTGCTCCAACGAATGCAAGAATTGGAGCAGCGTCTGCAGCAAATGCAGGAGCGTCTTGAAGAGCAACCGGCTCCGCCCGCCGGAGAAGAACCTGTCGACAACCAAACGACGTGAGCAACCGCGGATCGCACAACCGCAACAACTGCGGCGCCTTCGCGCAATATCGCCCACGACGAACACTTAGCCCCCGGTCATTGACCGGGGGCTAAGTTCGTAATGGGGACCGCTTGTTGCGAACGCCGCAATTGTCCGCAGGCGGCGTCGATGCGATTGCCTTTGCGGTGGCGGAACTTCACCCGCACGCCGGCCCGCTCCAAAATGGCCCGAAACGCTTGCTGCCGCTGCGGGGTCGGCGTCTGGTACGGCAAGCCGGCCACCGGGTTGTAGGGAATCACGTTGAGCAGCGCCTCGCGCCCGGCTAGCAGCCGGGCCAACTGCCCCGCATGCTCGGGGTGGTCGTTCAGCTCGGCCAGCAGCACGTATTCGTAGGTGATCCGCCGCCCCGACACGTCGAAGTAGCGATCGGCCGCCGCCATGATCGCGTCGATGCCAATGCTTTTGTTGACCGGCACCAGTTCGTTCCGCAGCTCGTCGTTGGGGGCGTGGAGCGAGACGGCCAGCCGGTAGTTGGCTTCGTGCCGGGCGAGCCGATCGATGGCCGGCGGCAGGCCCACGGTGGAAATCGTGATCCGCCGAGCGCTGATTCCCAAGCCGTCAGGCCGGCGCGCCTCCTCCAACGCCGGCAGCAGCCGATCGAGATTCGCCAATGGCTCGCCCATGCCCATCACCACGATGTGGCTCAGTCGCTCCTCGGGCGCAAGCAGCCGCTGCAACTGCAGCATCTCCTCGACGATTTCACCGGTGGTGAGATTGCGGTCGACGCCGTCGAGCCCGCTGGCGCAAAACACGCAGCCCATGCCGCAACCGACCTGGGTGCTGATGCAGATCGTCCGCCGCACCTCGTCGCGCAGCAGGACGCACTCGACCTGCCCGCCGTCGGCCAGTCCAAACAGCAGCTTCTCGGTGCCGTCGTCCGCGGTCGTGTGCTTGGCAATGGACGCGGTCCAGAGGCGAAACGCGTTGGCCAGCTGTTCGCGGGCCGCCTTGGGCAGGTCGCTCATCGCGTCGAAGTCGGCGGCTCGCTTTTCGAACAACCAGCGGCGGATCTGACCGACGCGGTATTTCGGCAGTGCGTGCGCAGCAGCGAACTCGGCAAGCTGCGCGTCAATCGCATCCAGCAGATGCGGCGGGCGAGTGTCCGACACGGCGTCGACGGGGCCGCGAGCCGGCTACCGCCCCTCCTGCAAGAGCGTGGGCAACCAGGTCCACAGGTAATACGCCCGCGGCGCCGACAGGTCGAGCAGCTTCGTCAGACTCACGCCCGCTGCCGGCCGCAGGGCGCCGCCTTCGGCCGACAGCAGCGAACTGAGCGTCGCTGGCGGTTCGTCGTACTTGATCGCCCGCAAGTCGCCCGGGTCGCGCCCGGCCAGCTCAGCCGCGCGATCGATGGCGTCGTCCAGGAAGCCGATCTTGTCGACCAAGCCCAGCGTCTTGGCCTGCTCGGCCGAAAAGACCTGCCCGGTGGTCGCCTTGTCCATCGCATCGTCGTCGCCCGCCAGTTGGGGCCGGCCCGCCCGGACGATCGACTTGAACCGCTCGAAACTCTCGTCGACCAGCGTCTGCAGCAGTTCGCGTTCCTCGGCCCGCTCTTCCGGGGCCAACTCGCGGGTGGGGCTGCCCATCAGCTTGTTGGGATGGCTGGCGATCGAGTCGTCCTTCACATTCCACTGGGCCAGCAGGCCCGAGAAGTCGTAGTGCGGGATCACGACGCCGATCGAGCCGGTCCAGGTGCTCGGCTCGGCAAAGATGATGTCCGGCTCGTCGCCCGCGGCCATGGCCAGATAGTAGCCGCCGCTGGCGCAGATGCTGCCCATGCTGACGACCATCGGCAGCTCGCGCTCGTCGGACAGCTCGCGGAGCTTGTGATACAGGTAATCGCTAGCCGTCACGGTGCCGCCGGGCGAGTCGATCCGCAGCACGACCGCTTTGACGCTGCGGTCGTCGCGGATGCGGTCGATCTGCTGTTTGACGAAGCCGTCCGAATCGATGATGCCCCCCTCGATCCGCAGCACGGCGATCTTGTCGGTCGCCTCGCCGTTGAGCGAGTGGAATTTCTCCTGCGGCCCCCCGGGCGGGCTGAAGTAGCTGCGGTAGCTGGCCGCCTGGCCAATGATGATCATCACGCACACGATCAGTGCTAGCAGGAGATACCGGCCGAACCGGCCGAACATGGGCGGCGGGGGTTGCTGCACGACAATCTGCGGCGGCGGGCTGGACGCAGCGGCCCCGGGGGCGGGTTCCGTCGACATGAGAATCTGGCTCCCTGGCAGGATGCACTTGGCCGCACGCAAGATGCCCGAGCGTCGCATCAGCGCGACGCACGGCGCGGCGAAACGGTCAATTCTACCGGGCAGATCGCAGGCGACCAACCAGTGCGGCCGCGACCGGCGGCCGGGCAACCGGTGACGAAGCGCGGCGAAGCGGTCGAAAATGACTGCGTGGGCAAACCTTCGATCGCCTCCCGGCGCCCGGCCGTCATGTTGCCCCCTGCGGCGACGGTGTTGCCCCCGCGCCCAGCGACCCGCTAAAGTAGCGACCCTGGGTCGACTGAACGCCGGTCGCCCCCACAACGTCGAAAAGGAGTGACCACGTGTTCGTCTGCGCTACCGCGGAGTGTTTCCCCAATCTGCCCAAGGATGAGGTCCTGCCCACGCTGGTCGACCTGCAGTACACGGCCGTCGAGCTGCGTCTGGCCGAGGATTCGACAGCCTGGTGCCGGCCATCCACTGTGCTCAACGAGCCGGACAAGGCCCTGGAGATCTTCCGCGACACGCACCGGCTGACCGTCGCGTCGCTGTTCTACGACGTGCCGGCCGACGACCCGCAGTACCACGAAAAATTCGCCGCCTGCTGCAAGATGGCCAAGGCGCTGCGGATCGTGCCGCTGATCGTCCCGGCGGCCGAATTGGGCACCCCCTTCAACGAGGAGATCGAGCGGCTCCGCGGGCTGGTCAAAACGGCGTCCCTGGAGGGCTGCCTGGTGGGACTGAAGACGACCATTGGCTGCATGACCGAAGACCCCGACACGGCCGTCGTGTTGTGCGACACAGTCAAGGGCCTGGCCCTGGCGCTCGACCCCAGTCACTATATCGCCGGCCCCCGCCAGGGCCGCGACTTCTCGAAAGTGCTACCCCACGTCTGCCACGTCTACCTGCGCGACTCCACCAAGAGCAAGCTCTACGTGCGCGTCGGACAGGGCGAAGTCGATTACGGCAAGCTGATCAGCCAGTTGCAAGCCGTCGGGTACAACCGCGCCCTGACGGTCGACATGACGCCGCTGGAGGGATTCGAGCACAAAGCGGAAATGCGGAAAATGCGGCTGTTGCTCGACAGCCTGCTGTAGGCGAACTCGCGGGCCGCTGCCTTCGTGGGGCGAAACTCCGCTGCCGGTGCGGGGTTTGTATACTGAGGGACGGCTCGCGCACGTCGACGAGCCGCTCTGCGACGATTCGCCCCGCTGCGAGGCCCCTCGGGTGTCGATCACCGATTCCACCGCCCAACGCTACACGGCACAAGATCCTGACGTGCGGCTGATGCTGCGCGTGCGGGACGACGATGCGCGGGCGTTCGAGGAATTGATGCTGCGGTACCAGAGCCGCGTGGCGTCGCTGATGATGCACCTCACCGGCCGCCGCGACGCGGCCGAGGACCTGGCCCAGGAGGTGTTCCTGCGCGTGTACCGGTCGCGCAAGCGGTACGTGCCGGGATCAAAGTTTTCGACGTGGCTGTTCACGATTGCCCACAACGTGGCGTCCAACTCGCGACGAGCCGCGGCGCGCCGCAAGGAAATCAACCTGGCGCCGGCCCCGGGCGCCGACTCGGGCGCCAATACCCTGGAGTCCGCCGCCATGGACGCCAGCGGCATGATGCCCCAACGACTGCTCGACAAGGCCGAGCTGCGCGACATCGTCGAAATGGCCGTCACCACGCTCAGCGACCGCCAACGCGAAGCCGTGCTGCTGAACAAATTCGAGCATCTCAGCTACGAAGAAATCGCCGAGGTCATGGGCCTCACCCCGTCGGCTGTCAAATCGCTCCTCTCGCGCGCCCGCGCCAACTTGCGCGACATCATCGAACCGTACCTCCAACAAGGCGTACGGGCCGAAGGTTTGTCTGACCAATGACCACGTCCCCCGACACACCCGACGACGCCCAGCGACGCCTGGAAGAGATTGTTGCGTATCTCGACGGCGAACTGCCGCCGGCCGACAACGCGACAGTCGAGCAGCGTTTGGCGCGCGACGAATCGTTTCGCCAGGAAATGCAGCGGATCGAACGCACGTGGAATGCGCTGGACGAACTGCCGAAGACGACGCTCGACGACCGGTTCTCGCGAACCACCATGGAAATGGTCGTCAGCGAGGCGGCGGCCGAAGTCGAGGCCAAGACGATGGCGCTGCCCGTGGTGCGGCGCAAGCGGCGGTGGTCCACGGCCCTGGCGGCGACCGCGGCCGCCCTGCTGGGATTTCTCGTGGTGCGGATCGCGCGCGATGCTCCCAATCGCGCCCTGCTGGCCGATCTGCCCGTGGTCGCCAATGTGGATCGCTATCAACAATTTCAGACGGTCGACTTCCTGCGTCAGCTCCAGCGCCAGTCGGGGGCAGAACTGCGGGCGGCCACGCTCAGCGGAGAGGAAGTCGACAAGGAAGCCGCCGATTTGGTGGCCCTGGCGCGCACGGACGACCGCCGCTCCTGGCTGACCGGGTTGGACGACCAGCAGCGGCTAGAACTCAGCGCCCAATACGATCGCTTCCGGGCGCTCTCCCCCGAGCAGCAGCAGCGGATGCGCGACCTGCACAAGGAAGTCATCTCGGCGGAAGACGATCCGACGGAACTGATGGCCACGCTGATCGCCTATCGCCGCTGGCTCAGTCAACTGCCGGCCAGCGAGCAATTCGAGCTGCGCGGCATGCCGGTCGACGAACGGCTGCAGGAAATCAAGCGGTCGCTCGCGTGGCAGGCGGTGAATCACGACTTCACCCTGTCCGACAAGGAACTACGCGACTTCGAACGCGCATTTCGCGACGCGATGAAACAGGTCGGAGCCTCTCGACCCCGCGTCGAGCAGTTCTTCGGCCGACGCAGCCGCCCCGGCAACGCCCCGTTGCCGGCCGACGTGATTGGCGCCGTGATGCAAAGCAAGGCGGCGCTGCCCGAGCGCACCCAGGAGGCGTTTGAGAATCTCGCCACGCCGGCTGAGAAGATCGCGCAGATGCGCATCTGGATTCGCCAGGCGCGGGCTCTGCAAAACGACGTGTCGCGGCAGGAGTTGGAAGAGTATTTCGCCAGTGACGAGTTGGACGAGCAACTCCGCGCCGAGTTGTTGACGCTGCCGGCTGAGCAGTTCGAAAGCCGGCTCCGGCAGCTCTACCTGCAGGGCCAACCCCGCTGGGACGGGCCGCGCGGCGATTGGAGCTGGGTATTTCCCGACGGGGGTCGTCGCGACGGCCCGCCACGCGACGGTCGCCCGCCACGCGAGGGCGAGCGGGGATTCGGCCCGCCGCCCGGCGAATTTGACGGACGGCCGCCTGAGCCAGACTTCGGTCGCGGGCGCCGTGGTCCCGGTCCGCGCGGTCCACGGCCCGAATCGGGCCCCCCGCCGAATGGCGATTGACGTTGCCCGGCAAACAGCCGCCTCGTCACCGCTTCGTCCGCGCGAGCAATCCGCCGGCAAATCCCACCACGTCATTGCGCGAGCGGCACAGCTGTTCGTACTGCTCCCACTCGCCGCTGGCCATCGCCAGCTCCAGTGGCGTAGGCGCATACGGCGAAAGCTCGACCTCCGCGGGGGCCAACTCGGCGTACGCGTCCAGCGCCGCGGCCGGGTCGCCCACGCGCATCAGCAGCACCAGCAGCGTTTCCAACGCCACGTGACCCGATGGCGCCGAAGTCGCCCGCCGCGCCTCGGCTGCGAAAAACTCCCGCGCTGCGGCCACGTCTTGTTCGCGGCCCAACGTGGCGGCAAACAACAACCGATGCGACTCGTAGAGCTGCTCAAACGGCGGCTCGCCGGGATACTGCAGATCCGCGGGCAGGTGGGCGCCGTACTCCGCCAACTGTAGCGCTTTCTCGACCAACGCTGGCTCCTCCAGCACTCGCGCGTTGCGCACCGTGCTCGCCAGATGCGACGGGTCGAGATGGTAGTCCCCCTCGGCAGTCAGTTGCGGGTACTGCGCGACCAGGTCGCGAACCGACAGGTCGGGGGGCGCCTCGCCAGTCAGCCGATTAAGATGCCCGCGCAGATTGCCGCGCAACTCGCCGTACACGTGCCGCACCAGCACCGCGGTGCAGGCCCGCATGTCGGCCGGCGTCAACTGCGGCTGCAAGCCGTCCAACGTGGTGATCGCGTTGCACGTACCGCTGCGGCCCAACAGCCAGGCGAAGCCGCGTTCGGGGTCGACGCCCTCGAACAGCGCCAACTCGACCAGTTCGTCGAGTTCGCTCTCTGCGGGATTGAGCCGCGCCAGCTTCTCGCGCAGCAGCGCTTTCTCGCCGGTGGGTCGCAGATAGACCCACGCCTCGCGCAGCCGGCCAGCCTCGGCCAGCAGGGCGCCCGCTTCGCGGCACGCCGCCAGATAGCCGCGCTCCAGCGGCTCGCGCACCGCCTCGTCGACCTCGTCAAACGACTGCCGCCGACCAGCCGGCAATCCCAACTCGTGCTGCCGCTCGAGCAGCCGCAACTCGAACAGGCGATGAAAATCGCCCGCGGCCACCAGCGCCCGCGCAGCGCGGGCGAACACGTCCGCCGCGTCCCCGGCGGCGATCTCGTCGAAACTCGAATTTGCGTCGGGCAGCGCCATCGCGCAATCACCTTTGCCACTGCGAACGAAGAGTTTTCACCACGGAGAACACAGAGGGCACAGAGTCGACCCAACTGTTGGATCACCTTCCCCTCTGCCAAGTCCATTGTTGCATTGCTGAGTCTGTCGTGAAGTCCACGCCGCACGGTCAGCCTTCTCTGTGCTCTCCGTGTTCTCTGTGGTGAGCCGTGGAAAAGTGCTAACAAAACAGGCCCCGAGGTCGCCCCCGGGGCCTGCGTTGCGAATTTGCTCTGGAGGTCACGCCGCTGCGTTTACAGCTCGTAACCCCAGCGGTATTCCGGCTTCACGATCTTCATCAGCGAGCTGTCGCCCGGGGTGATCGTGGCCGCGTCCCACTCGACCTTGCCGGGCTGCCACACGGCCAGATTGCCCAGCAGGATCGTTTCGGTCAGCGGACCGGAGTAGTCGGCGATGTTCGACACGGCCGTCTTCGAACGGTCGTGAATCGCATCGTAGAACTCCTGCACGTGCCCCAGTTCGGGTTCGCCCGCCGGCTTGGGGTAGTCGACTTCCAGCCACTCGTCGTCGGTGTTCAGCTCGATGCCGTCCTGGGCGTAGTCGCCCGCGGCGTACATCGTCGCCTTGTCGCCCACCATGATGCAGCCGCTCGCGTTGAGCTTCTTCGGCTGGCCGCCGCTGCCGCCCTCCAGGAACTGAGCAGTCAACGAGTCCGGCGGCAGCTTCGTGCCGTCGTACCAGTACAGGGTGAACGGCGCCCGACCGTCGAGTGCGGGGAACTCGAATTTGATCTGCGACCACTCGGGATAGCTGTCCTGATTGTGACCGGAGGTTTCGGCCTCGACGCTCACGGGGTCCCGCATGTTGAGCGCCATAAACGGCAGGTTGCAGGTGTGGCAGGCCATGTCGCCCAGGGCGCCGGTGCCGAAGTCCCACCAGCCGCGCCACTTGAACGTGTGATAGCCGTCGGCGTAGGGCCGATAGGGCGCCGGGCCGAGCCACGCCTCCCAGTTCAGCGTGTTGGGAATCGGCTTGGGCTCGGGACGCTCTTCGCCCTGCGGCCAGATCGGCCGGTTGGTCCACACGTGCACTTCGCTAACATTGCCCAGTTGCCCGCCGCGGACCTGGTAGGCGGCCTTGCGCATCGGCTCGTACGCGGTGAACTGGTTGCCCATCTGGGTCACCACGCCCGTGTCCTTGGCAATCTTCTGCAACTCGCGGGCTTCCCAAATGCTCTTGGTCAGCGGCTTCTGGCAGTAGACGTGCTTGCCCATTTTCATCGCCTTGGCGGCGACAACGGCGTGGCAGTGATCCGGCGTGCTGACCGTGACCACGTCGATCTGATCGCCCAGGCGATCAAACATTTCGCGGAAATCGGTGTAGGCGTGATCGGTCTTGTAGACCCGCGCCGATTGGTTCAGGAACGTGCGGTCGGCGTCGCACACGGCGAAGATCTTGCCGAACCGCGAGGCGTTCTTCACGTCGCTCCGGCCTTTGCCGTTGACGCCGACGCCGGCGATCTGCAATTGCTCGTTGGGCGACGTGCTCGCCCGCGCGGCCACCCCGCCGGCCACCCAGAATCCAACGCCGGCCGCCGCCGATGTCTTGAGGAAATCACGGCGCGATGCGCCTTTCGATTGCGAAGCCATAGTGTCAGTTACCTCGTAGCAATAAACAATGGGAGCAACGGCCGACGCGCAAACTACGGGGGATTGTCGTGCGAACGGCGGTGCAACAGCAAAGGCAAGAAAACCCGAGACATGCCGGGACGCAGCGGAGACACCGCGACCGGACCACGGTTTTCCCGCGGCTCTCGACCGGTTCCAATGTATCTGAGGGGCAATCCCGGAGCAAGCAACGCCCGCCCGCCGCGACGACGGGCGCAGCGACGCGCGCCAGCCGTCATTCGCCCGGGATTTCCCGCAAATCACCTCATAAACAACCGCATTTATTGCCTTTGCGCAGAATGGCCCCTGTGATCAATCGCCCGTCGCCGCTGCTCAAAGGAATCGCCGCCGTGCTGCTGTTTGGCAGCGTGCCGGCGTGTATTCGGACAATTCACTTCGACGCGGTCGCCCTGGGCATCGCCCGACTGGCTCTGGCAGCCGCGGGAATGGGCATCATTCTTACGCTTAAGGGCCGCCGACCGTTCGGCCCAGTCGGCGACTGGTCGCTCGCCACGCTCACCCCCCTGGCGATGATCGGAGCGTGCTTTGGCTTACACTGGCTCTGTTTTCTCTCAAGCATCAAGATCGCCAGCGCGTCGATCGGCGCCATCGGTTTCTCGACCTACGGCGTGCAACTGTCGCTGCTGGGGTGGGCCGCCGGGCACCCGCGCCCTGGCTGGCGGACCATCATCGGCGTCGCGCTGGCCATGCTGGGCAGTTGGCTTTGCCTGCCGGCAGGCGACGGCGCCACCGGCGACGATTACCTGCTGGGCCTGATCGTCGCCATTCTCAGCGGCACGACCTACGCCGCGCTGCCGCTGCTGCATCAGCGCTACGCGCAGCTCGACAACGACGTGCGCACCTGGGGCCAATTCGCCTTCGGCCTGTGCATCTTCCTGGCCTGCGCCCCCGCGTCGCGCGAGTGGGGTCGCGACACAACCGACATCTGGAAGCTCATCCACCTGGGGATCGTCGTCACCCTGGTCGGGCACCTGCTGTGGGTGCATGCCACGACCGAGCTGCCCATCGCCATCACCAGCGTGCTGGCATACCTGCAATTGCCGACTGTGCTGACCGTCAATTACTTCGCCATCGGAGAGCAGGTCAGCAGCGCCATGCTCGCGGGCGCCGCCTGCATCGTGGCGGCCAACGCGATTGCACTGGGCGGGAAGCGACCGCCAGCGGCCAAAGCAACGGATGCGGCCCCAGAGGAGCCGACCATCGCCGAAACGTGACCGCCGCGGCGCCCAATCATAGTTCCGCGAGCGCCGCCAGAATCTCCTGCGGCTCGGCCCGCTGTTTGTAGTCGGCGTCCAGAAACGCGTAGCGGATGACGCCATCGCGATCGATCACGTAGGTGGCCGACAGCGGCAGCTCGTAGCTGTCGTCGCCGTTGTACCTTTCCAGTTGGATCCGCTCGCGGTAGATCGGCTCGATAAAGTCCGGCAGTTTGAACACCAGCTTGTACTGCCGCGCCAACTCGTTGTTCAGATCCGTCAGCACCGTGAACGCGAGCTCATTGTTGGCGGCCGTGTCGGCGGCCTTCTCGGGCAACTCGGGCGAGATGGCCACGACGGTGGCGCCCGCGTCATTGATTTGCGGCAACGCGGCCTGCAGTTCCTTGAGGTGACCGTTGCAGAACGGGCACCAGCCGCCGCGATACCAGACCACGACCAGCGGCTTCTCGTTCCACAACTCGCTCAGGCGGACCGTTTCGCCGGTCGAGTCAATCAACTCGCCGTCAACGGCCTTGTCGCCGACGCCCAGCGCGTCGTCCTCGATGCCGGTGGCGCGCACAACCTCGATGCCGCGATTGAACGTGTCGCGCATACTCTCAGGCGGCGCGGCTTCCTCGGCCGGCGCCTCGGGCGACTCCTCTGTGGCCGTGTCCCCGGCGCGGCCCGCGTCGGCGTCGGGGGTGGCGTCGTCCGGTTCGCCGTTGCTGGGGGCCGCCGCATCGTCGACCGATTCCGCCGGCGCGACCGCCGCGTCGCCATCCGCGGCCTGCTCCCCCTTGGGCCCGCAGCCCGCGGGCAATGCCAACACTGCAGCGAGCAGAAGAATGAGCGACTGGGGAGAAATGGTGCAATACAGCGGAAATGAACGCATCGAAATCGGCGCGGCGACGCCCCTCGTGGGTCACGCGGTTGGGAAAATCTGGCGACGCTGGCGGGCAAAGCACGTATGGCCGGCGAGCGCCCATGCGGCGGCTGCTTGAACCATACCCGCCGCGCGTCCGTGCCGTCCAGTTGCATAAGCGAGTCGCGCGTGGTGTTCCCCGCGAAATCGGCCGCGGGACCTGCTGGCGCCGGTCGCTCCATAAATGCATTGAGCCCCCGGTCAATGACCGGGGGCTCAGTGCGTCGGGCGAAAACGGCTGCCCGCGGGCGTCACTGCCCCACGCGTCCTGCAACGGACAGCCGGCGTGAATCAATTAGCCCCCGGCCACTGGCCGGGCGCTAACTGCCACTTGTCAAATCATGAACACCCCATGCTGTTGCCGCAGTTGTGACACAGGTAGCAGTTGCCGTTGCGGACCGTGATGGAGCCGCAGTTGTCGCAACTGGGGGCGTCGGTCTGGAAACCGGCGAACTGCTCGCTGCGAGCGTTGCCGCCGCCGGCCGCCGGCTTGGCCATCACGCCGGCCCGCTCCAACAGCTTGGCGCTGTACAGCGACTGGACCGTCGCGTCGGTCAGCTTGGCGCCGCCGTTGCCGTTGCTGTGACCGTTGGCATGACCATTGGCGTGTTGGCCGTGGGGACCCTTGTCGCCGGTCGCCTCGGCACTCTTTGTCACGGGCTTGGCAGGTTTAGCATCGTGCTGACTCTGCCCGCCGTCCTTCTTGGCGACGGGCTTGGACTCAGAGAGGCCGGAGTCCCCCTTGCTGTCCGCCTGGCTCGCGGACGAGCCGGCGGCGTCGCCCGACTCGGTATCGAGCCCCAGGCTCGCCTCCTTGTACCCGGGTAAGAACTGCATCCCCAACCAGCGGAAGATGTAGTCGATCAGGCTTTTGGCGATGCGGATGTCGGGGTTCTTGGTGAAGCCCTGCGGCTCGAACCGCATGTGGCTGAACTTGCGGACGTAATCCTGCAGCGGCACGCCGTATTGCAGGCTCATCGACACGCTCGTGCCGAAGGCGTCCATCAAGCCGCCCACGGTGGAGCCTTCCTTGGCCATCGTGATGAACAACTCGCCGGGGCGGCCGTCGGGATACAGGCCCACGGTGATGTAGCCTTCGTGGCCGCTCACGTTGAACTTGTGCGTCAACGACGCCCGCGTGTCGGGCAACCGCTCGCGACGCGGCTTGCCGGCCGCGGCCGCTTCCTTGTCCTTGGCCTTGTCGCTTTCGGTGCTGGTGGAGAGCGGCTGGCTTTCCTTCGAGCCGTCGCGATAGATGGCCAGCGCCTTGAGCCCCAGTTTCCAGCCGTCCGTGTAGGCTTCGGCGATCTCCTCGGGCGTGGTGTCCCGCGGCATGTTGACCGTCTTGGAAATCGCCCCCGACAGGAACGGCTGGGCGGCCGCCATCATCGTGATGTGGGCCTTCCAGGCGATGCTGCGCGTGCCGTTGCGCGGCGTGAACGCACAGTCGAACACGGCCAGGTGCTCGTCCTTCAGTTCGGGCGCCCCTTCGATCGTATCTTCCTTCTCGATGTAGTCGAGAATGCCCTCGATCTGCGGCTGGTCGTAGCCCAGCGTCTTCAGCGCCAACGGGACGGTGCGGTTGACGATCTTCAGCATGCCGCCGCCGGCGAGTTGCTTGTACTTCACCAGGGCGATGTCCGGCTCGATGCCGGTCGTGTCGCAATCCATCATGAAGCTGATCGTGCCGGTCGGCGCCAGCACGGTCGCCTGGGCGTTGCGGAACCCGTGGACCGGCCCCGCGGCCAGCACCTGGTCCCACACGCCGCGAGCCGCGTCGCGCAGGTCGCTGGGGCAGCCGTCGGCGATCTTCTCGACCTCGTCGCGATGCATCCGCATGACCCGCAGCATGGGATCGCGGTTTTCCTGGTAACAGTCAAACGTGCCAACCGCCTCGGCCAGCTCGGAGCTGGTCAGGTTGGCGGCGCCGTGCAGCATGGCGGTTACCGCGCCGCACACGCCGCGGCCTGCGTCGCTGTCGTAGGCCACGCCGTTAGACATCAGCAAGCTGCCCAGGTTCGAGTAACCCAGCCCCAGCGGCCGGAACAGGTGGCTGTTGCGGGCGATGTCCTGGGTGGGATAGCTGGCATGATCGACCAGAATTTCCTGGGCGATGAAGAACAACCGCGCCGCGGCGATGAACCGCTGGTGGTCGAACGTGCCGTCCGTGCGGCGGAACTTCATCAGGTTGATGCTGGACAGGTTGCAAGCCGTGTCGTCCAGGAACATGTACTCGCTGCACGGGTTGCTGGCGTTGATCCGCCCGCTGTTGGGGCACGTGTGCCAGTTGTTGATCGTCGTGTCGTACTGCACCCCGGGATCGCCGCAGTGCCACGCACAATCCGCCATCCGGCTGAGCACCTCGCGAGCCTGGTACGACGGGCCCGGACGGGTCGAGTCGGTCACCCAGCGAGTGGTCCACGGCTCGTCACGCTCGACCGCCTGCATGAAATCGTCGGTGACGCGCACCGACAGGTTGGCATTCTGGAACATGATCGAGCTGTAGGCTTCGCCATTGAAGTTGGCCTCGTAGCCGCCCTTTTCGATCAGCACGCGAGCCTTCTGCTCTTCCTTCCACTTGCACTCGATGAACTCCATCACGTCCGGGTGCCAGACTTTGATGGACTGCATCTTGGCCGCGCGGCGGGTCTTGCCGCCGGACTTCACGACCGCGGCGATTTGGTCGTAGACCCGCATGAACGACAGCGGGCCGCTGGGCCGCCCGCCGCCGGAGAGCTTCTCGCGATGCGAGCGGAGCGTGGACAGGTCGGTGCCCGTGCCGCTGCCGAACTTAAAGAGCATGGCCTCGCTGCGGGCCAGCTCCATGATGTCTTCCATGTTGTCGTCCACGTGCTGGATGAAGCACGCCGACGCTTGGGGGTACTCGTACGGGTTCTCCGGCTGGGCGACCTCGCGGGCCTGCGGATCCCACCGCCAGTTGCACTTGTCGCCCGTGGTGCCGTACTGGTGGTACAGGCCCACGTTGAACCACACGGGCGAGTTGAACGCCCCGTGCTGGTGCAGGCACAGCCACGCCAGATCGCGATAGAACCGCTCGCCGTCCTCGGTGCTGGCGAAGTAGCCGTCTTCCATGCCCCAGTCGGCGATGGTGCGGGCGACGCGATGCACCAACTGGCGGACGCTGTACTCGCGCTCGTCCGAACCCACTTCGCCGTAGAAGTACTTGCTGCAGATCACGTTGGTGGCCAACTGCGACCAAAACGAGGGAACTTCGCAGTTGGTTTGCTCGAACAGCACTTCGCCGTTCTCGCCCTTGATGGCGGCAGAGCGGGTTTCCCATTCGACGGTCGAAAACGGATCGGCCACGCCCTGAGGGCAGAAGGCCTGATCAATCTTCAGCCGGCCGTGGAACCGTTTGGACCCGGTGGATTGCTCCGCGTTCGAAGAATCGCGCGCAGCAGTGGTCTCGGCGGCAGTGGCCATGACAGAACCTCCTGTTTCTCAAGTCGGAGAGAGGGGCATCCTTACCAATGTACATCAGTACACGAGTCTAGCAATGTCGATCGGCATCGTCGCCTGATCGGCCGCACTACATTTTGTGACCCGCGTATCGAATCCCCGAGAAAGTCGGGGTTGGGAGCAGCGAAAAACACCACATCTTGTGCTCGATGCCCTATCTAGCACTATATCCGGTGCGTCGCGGGTCGTGATGGTACTGATTTCGGATCGTCCGTCAAACCAAGTTTTGTGTTTCTTGTAACTCGCTAGCACACAACAGGTTGTGGCAAGTGTGAAGTGCTAGCGTACTTGGCGGATAGGAATTGTTAAGACACTTAAGCTGTTTGACTTCATAGAGTTGGGGATTCCTCGGACCCAGTTGGTCGGCGAGGGCGCGAAACTGCTCGCCGCTGCTGCGGATGCGAGGGAGCAATCCGGCAAAATGCGCAAAGCCCGCATCTTCTCAAGATAGCGGTTCGCCAAGGCCGCTGGGGTTGGGCGCAGCGTGACACTTGGCCGCCCCTGCCACAGGAGTCGAGCCACGTTGCCACGCCGGGCTCGGGTACGGCGCACTCCCCCCGGCTGCTCGCTCACCTCGCCGCGCCTGACAAGCGGCGGGCGGGAAGATCGATCTCGGCGCTCTCGTCACGCCACGAGCGGCCGGCTCCGAACAAGCAATCCAGTCAGTAGACAAGCAACGGCTAGCGCCATGCTCGCCGGCTCCGGGACGGTGACGACCAACTCCGGGTGATTGTCGCCGGAATAGTCCTTCGAGCGGAGATAGGGCCAGGGCTCCGCATCGGGATCGCGGACAAGGGCCATGCCGTAGTTGGTCTCGGCGCCGTTGACCCAGCTTTGCACCAAACTGGTCACGTCCCACTCGCGCCAGACTTCCGTCGAAGTATCGCTGCCGTCGATCGACAGCGTCGATGAAGGGCTTGCCGCCAGGCTCGGCCGGGTCGGCCAAGTGACCGTCGCCTCGTCCCAGGACGACGTCACGCGATAGATGTCGAGATCGACGCCGGGCACGGTGTTGAAATCGTGGAACAGCCGCAGCGTCGCCTGTTGCACGGAGCCCGGCGCCAACCCGCTCACGTCGAATTGGATGTGGCCGATCACGGATGTCGCTTCGGCCCAGTTGGTCGAGATGTGATCGCTCCCGCCCAAAGTGGAGTTATCCCACCCGCCGCCGGTGGCCACGTCGGCGTCTTGCACGGCTGACAACGTGACCGCCGATGCACTGGCCGCGAGCAGCAAGACCAGCGCCGCACCGCGTCCCAACGAGTTGTGAATCCGATTCATGAGCGTGACCTCTGCGCTTCAACGGCCGTGGGTGTTTGTTCTTCAAAGCGGCGTGAATCTAGCCGATCTGCCGACATCCGTCAAAGAAATGCCGGGGTCGCTGGCCAGCATCGCCCCGGTCCTTTCTCGCCAGCCAAGTCCCGCCAGCGACATGCTCGCGATCTTGCCCTGTGCGTCTGCCTTCCCGCGCGGTCCCGTGTGCGCGGCACTCGACCAGTTCTTGGCCGCCGACCGCCCGGCGTGGAACTTTCGCGACCGCCCGAGCCTCCAAAGCCCGGTGACCCGCCCGTGGAACCGGCCCGCTGCCGTTGCATTCCCGCACGCCCCGCCGCATAGTTGGGTTGCTTTCCGACTCCCCCGTAGCCCCTTTCTCGCCGGGCCGCTTGCCATGGTTCATCTGCTGTACCACTCGGGGCAGGTCATGTACCTGCTCGCCTTTCTCGTTCGCGACATGCTGTGGCTGCGGGTGCTGATCGTCGTCGCCCAGACGCTGCTGATGCCTTTCTTCTATTGCGACGAGAGTGGCGAGCCGTGTTGGGAGCCGCTGGCGTGGGGCTCGCTGACCATCGCCATCAACGTCGTGCAGATCACGATCCTGCTATTGCAACGCAACCCGGTCTTTCTGGGCGAGGCGGAACTGAAGCTCTACCGCAGCAAATTCCGCACGCTGCGGGTTCGCGACTTCATGAAACTGATGGCAATCGCCCAGTGGCATCGCGGTCAACAAACCGAAGCGATCATCAACCAGGGCGATACGGTGCACCAGCTCTGGCTGCTGACCGACGGCCTGGCGACGGTGGAGGTCGACAACCGTCGCGTGACCGACATTGGGGCCGGCGAGTTCGTGGGCGAGATGTCGCTGCTGACCGGCGAACCAGCCAGCGCCACGGTGATGGCCCACCCGGGCATCGAGTACGTCGCCTGGGAGGCCAAAGACCTCCGCGGCCTGTTCGCCAGCCGGCCCGACATGGAAGGCAAGTTCCGCGCGGTGCTGGGCGCCGACCTGGTGCAAAAACTTCGCCGGGTGAGCGAAGCCGCCGCCCACCCGTCGCGAATGATGGAAGCGCGCAAGCCCAGCGAGTGAGGCTTGCCGCTCGCCCCGGGCGCGTTTTGCACTTTTGCACGTTGCAGCGAAGTTTTTTTCGCGAGCAAAACTCCCCAATGGCGGGCTGGTTGATCGTGCCACAACACGTTGGACTGCCAAGCGTTGCGCTCCCCGCCGGCGGGAGCGCGGGCTGCAGTTTTGCAGGCAAAACTCGATCCGGCCGAGCAAAACTCCCGCCCGCGCCCGCCACTCCGGTGACGCCGTCGCGCACTCCCACGCGCCGTCGCGCGGCACGGAATGCATCATTCACTTTACGCGACGGCGCGGCTCATTTTCTACAGAAAAGCGCCGGCGCGGCGGTTAAGAGCATTGGGTCGCCCAGGTTGGCGATCGAGCCTGCCTGGGCCGCGCAGCGGCAAGGGGAAGTGGGCCGGGACAGAATCCTCTTGCGGGTTCGCCGCATGTGTCGTCTGAACGGCAACCGGCGCGACCTGTTGTGTTTTTTGAGGCGGCGAACTACGATCCGGGAGCGAACGCCCTACACCAACGTCGCCGTTGCCTTTGATTTTGCCGCTATGTGCACAGATCGTTTTCTTGGATTGCTCCATGAATCAGTTCGGACCGCTGCCGACAGTGAAACTATCGTCGGTTTGCACGCTACCTTTCATCCTCGCCCTTTTCTTCGCGCCGCGACTCCAAGGCGCCACGGTGGCCATCGGCGACGTCACGCCGGCGTTGCCTTGGACTTCCACCACGTCGCCCCAGATAGGGGTGACTGGCGCCGGAACGCTGACAGTCGACGCTGGCAGTCAGCTTGTTTCTAATCGCAGCGTTCTTGGCTACGACAACGGGTCGACAGGCGTGGCGACGGTCACCGGCGCGGGCTCCGCGTGGGACAACGACCTTGAGCTTCACGTGGGGTATGGCGGCAACGGCGCGCTCCGCGTCGAGGCGGGCGCCCAGGTCAGCAACACCTATTCCCACGTCGGCTACACCTACGGTGCGACGGGCACGGCAACAGTCACCGGCGCCGGCTCTGCGTGGATCAATCGGTCTGCACTCTACATCGGCTATGGTGGCGGCGTTGGCGTTGGCGATGTCGTTAGCGGCGAACTGCATGTGGAAGCGGGCGGGCATGTCACCAGTGGATTAGGCAGCTTGGGCTATTACGACGGGGCGACGGGCAAGGCGACGATCACCGGCGAGGGATCCACCTGGGCCATGAATGATGCGCTTTACCTGGGTTACCTTGGCAATGGTACGCTGCGCGTGGAAGCGGGCGGGCGAGTCAGCAGCACAAATGGCTACGTGAGCTACGCCTCCCGTTCGTCCGGCACGGCGACAATTACCGGCGCGGGATCGAGTTGGAACAATAGCTCATCGCTATTTGTGCTCGACACGCTGCGCGTGGAAGCGGGCGGGCAAGTCAGCAGCGCTCATGGTTACGTGGACGGTTACTTGGACAAGGGCGCGGCGACGATCACCGGGGCCGGATCCATTTGGACCAATAGCGCTTCACTGAATGTTGGCTATTCCCTCAGCGGCTTGCTTCGAATTACTGCCGGCGGGCAAGTCAGCAGCATCAACGGATCCATAGGCGGCTACTACGGCAATCCGACGGGCCGCGTGATAGTGACCGGCGCCGGGTCCGTATGGACCAACAGCGACCTACTATACGTTGGCGAGAACGGCAGCGGCGCACTCGACGTCGAATCGCGCGGGCTGGTCCGCGTAGGCGGGAGGCTCACAATCGATCGCTATGGCGAAGGCGACAGTTTCGTCAACATGGCCACGGGCGGAATGCTCGCGTTGTTTGGCGATGGTGACGATTCGCTGACCCAATTTCTCGACTTGGTCTACGGCACCGACGCGATTCGCTATTGGGACAGCGCGGTCGGCGACTGGGCGCCGCTCACCGACGCCATCTATGGCGACGACTACACGCTGGAGTATCAGACCGCCGGCGATCTGGCGGGGTTCACCGTGCTGACCGTGGGCGTCGTGCCCGAGCCGGCGACCGCCGTGCTGTTGGCCATCGCCTTGCTGGGCGGCTTGGCTCGCCGCAAGCGATGGAACGCCTGACGGCACGCGGTCGATTCGCACCATCGTTCGTTTCGTCGCCTGGGGTCCGCGCGAATCTGCCGCGCGCGTGTAACAAACGCCCGTCCGCTGCGCCCTATCCCCTACCGAATCACAGGGGGCCAAGCCGGACGCGGATCCGCACCCGGCGCCTCGCCTTCCCACACAAGGAAATCCCGATGTCACGCACTGTTACGTTCATGATGCTGCTGGGCCTGACGCTGGCCGCTGGCGGCCAGCATACCGCCGCGGCCCGCGAGCCCCGCTAGAACTCCGGGCTGCCCACGGTGGATTACCGGATCGGTCAGATTCGCCCGCTGGGTCAGGGCCTGGCGATCCCGGTGACCAACGCCGGGTTTGCGATGTCGCCCAAGACGTCGGTCTCGGTGTCGATCTACGACTTGCAGAGCCGCCGGCTGCTGGCGACCAAGAACGTGGCCGTGGCGGCGCTGCACCCCAATCAGACCCGCCGCGCGATCGTCGTGCCCCCCCAACACCGGCCGCAAGATCCTGGTGCGGGCCACCGTCGACCCTGGCAACCGGGTGCAGGAATCGAACGAGCGCAACAACACGACCGCGTCGAAGCACTGAAACGCAACTGCAGAGGAAAGGAGGGCGAACGAGCCAGACGCCATGCCCGCAGTGTCTCCTGCTTGGGCATGGCGTCCGGCAGTTCCCTCTCGTTCAGGTTCTCGCGGCGCGGCGTCTTGCCAACAAGATGATCGCGCCGACACCGGCCAGCGCTAGCGCTGCTGGCTCGGGGATCGGGACCGTGAAGTTGAAATCGTCGAAGTAATTCTTGCCGCCGGTGCCGGCGAACAGGCCGTCCTCCAACTGCCATCGCAGCACCGTCAGATTCTGCAGCGGCGAACCCAGGCTCGTGCCGGCGGGGACGATGTTGTTCCAGCTGGCGGCGGAAATGTCGTAGTAGTCCAGCGAGAACGTGTCGGCCGACAGGTCGATCGACGCCCGCACGCCGTCCCAGTTGGCGGCGTCGGCAATGAAGGGCGTCGCGTTCCAGGGATCGCTGGAGTTCTTCCGCCACGTGACGGCATTGTCGCGGGCGTAGCCCCACTCGAAGCCGACGTTGCCCAGGCTGTCTTTGAACGACAGGGTGAACTTGTCCGAGGGCGCGGTCCCGGGATTGGGCGTGTCGCCCGGGTTGGGGCAGAAGTAGAACTCGACGTCGACGGTTCCAGCCGTCACGCTGGGGGGGTTCAGTCCGTCGAAATCGTACGCGTCGATGACGTACTCGTAGATCATGGCCCCGGTCCCCAGGGGCGTGTCGTTGCGGAGGGCCAGGTTCTGATTGTCGCCGGTGCGCCCCGGGAAATGGCCGCCCAGGATGTAGGCGCCGACCCCGCTGGCGCCGCTGCTGATCGGATAGGGGGGCCCGCCCGCCAGATACGCCGCCCGGTCGCCCGCATTGGCAAAGGTGGCGCCGACGGGGCTCAACAGTTTCCACAGCCCGCTGTCGGCGGTGATTTGCGTGTAGACGCCGCCGCCCGCGTTGGCGCCGTGCTGGCCGGCGTTGTAGTGCGACACCTCGCCCCACGCCGTGCCGTACTGCGGCAGGTAACCGTCGTTGGACGTGAAGCTGTTGAGCAACGCCTGCGCCGGCGACGCGGCCAACGCAACCGCCAGTGCGACCAGCGCACCGGGACCACAGAGATTGCGGTTCATGAGACCCGACCTCACAGAAAAGAGACCGCGTCGCGCGAGCAAGAGAAGAGACGCGTCGATGCCGCCAACACGGGCGACGCAGCCGCTTGGTCGGTTCACACAGCAGATTATTCGCCCGCCGTGGGCCGGCAAGCAGTATGTCAAAGATGGATAGTGCGGGTTGCGGCAACCCTCACGCACGCTGATAGCAGGGGATCGCGTCGTCGGGGCTCGTCTTCGTGCGCCGGCGCGGAAGTCCTCAACGGACATGGCGCCTCGCATATCCAAGCTAGCGTGGCCCTGCACAGCGAGAGCACGCGCCCCAATCTCACACCGACCCGGTGGTTTCCGGCTGTCGCGGCTGGGCCGCTTCGCGGCGGGCGGTGGCGGTGGCGGTGGCGGCGGCGGGGCGTTCGACGCCCGCCAATAGATAGTCCACCACGTCCTCGGCGGCGTACTCGGTGCGACCGTCGGCCAGCAGCGGCGCGAGGCCGGTGATGGCGTCGCCGCAGGTGACCAGCGGCGGCTCGACGGCGTCATCGCCGGTGCGTTGGGCCAGCCCCACGTTGGCCAGCAGGGCGTTGCACAGGCACTGCCGACCCGTGCACTCGTCGGCCGCGCCGCCCTTGCGGACGAACGCGTCGACGTCCTCGGCCGCGCAGCGCCAACCGAGCGTGCCGTCGTCGCGACGATAGGCGCGGCGGAGGTAACCCAGGTCGCACCGCCGCTCGCGCTGGCTGTACACCTGCGAGTCGGTTAGCGAACCTTCGAGCTGCAGCAACTTGAAGGGAAAACCCGTGGGAGACGCCTGCGGGTCGGTGACGATTTCGGCGTCGCCGCGGCGCACCTTGTCGAGCGCCTGTCGGCGCAGCTCGGGACGCAACCCCGACTCGTTGCACAGCGCAAACGCGGTGCCCACTTGCACGCCGGCGGCTCCTTCGTCGAGCGCGCGGTGCAGCCCGTCGGGCGTGCCCCAGCCGCCGGCCAGCCAGAACGGCACGCCCAGTTCGCGAAACGCCGCCAGGTCGGCCGCGTCGCGGGGGCCGTAGACCGGCTCGCCGCGATCGTTCAGTTGCATGGCGCCGCGCGGCGGGGCGTTGTGCCCGCCGGCGGTGGGGCCTTCGACGACGAACCCGTCGACGCGGCCGTTGGATTTCTTGAGCAGCATGCTGGCCAGCGTCGCCGAGGAGACGATGGCCAAGAACCGCGGCCGCTCCAGTTGCGGCGGCTCGCTGCCGAGAAACTCGTGGGGATCAAACCGCAAGGCAAACGACTCGTCGCGCCCGCGGTCGATCACGTCCAGGGGCAACTCGCACGGCTCGCCGCTGGCCAATCGATCCAGCGCCCCGGGGATCGACCGCGGAATGCCCGCGCCCATCAGCACGTAATCCGCTCCGGCCAACAGCGCGCCGTACAGCGCGGGGAGCGTGGGAGCTTGCACCTTTTCCAGGTAGTTCACCCCCACTTCGCCGCGATGCCCCTCCTTGGCCAACCACACTTCGACAAAGTTGGCCACCACCGTCAGTTCCAAGCACGCGCGGCTGGGCTCAAGCGACGCCATCGGCACGCCGCGAAACGACTGCCCGGCGGGAATACCCCCCTCGACGAAGTACTTCTTCAGGACCCGCCGGGCGATGTCGCCGTTCGGAAAGGCCGCGATCGCGCGGCGCACGTGGCCGTCGGGGTCGCCCAGTTGCAGCCGCCGCGAGACGACCGCGTCGAGGGCCGTGCCGGAGACGACGCCCAACTGACCGGTCCGCGACACGGCGCGCGCCAGTCGCCAGGACGAGACGGCGACGCCCATGCCGCCTTGGATGATAACGGGAGCGAGCATGCGATCGTGCTTCCTTGAAATAAGATGGCGAGGCGCCCGCCCGCGCGGATCCGCCGTCGCAGCCTCCAGCGTCGGCCCCCCTGCTCTGCTCACGCGCCGCTGTAGGCTGTCAAAAGCAGCGCGAGACATTCAAATCTAGCGCACTTGCGTGGGCGAAACCAGTGAGCCTGTTCGCACGCCGCCGTGCGGCCAGTGCGCCGCAACCGCACACCTGCCTGTCGCGGCGGGAGCGCGCCTGCGGAACTCGCGTTGATCTGCCCGGCGTGATCCGGGACGATGCTAACGTACGGCCGTGCCGCCGGGCGACGCCCGTGGCCAACCGCTTCGTCTGCGTCTATCGGCGTGCGGCCAAGTGCGCAACGAGCTGTTCACGCATGCTTGGCGCCAATTGCGCGATCGTTGCCGTGACAGGCATGGCAATTGCCTTAGTTTGCCGAACTTGCCCTCTCGCGCCGCCATTCTCCCCTGGCCCCGCCGTACCGCCATGCCGCGCCCTCGCCTGCTGCTGATCAATCCCGTCAACCAATCCCGCACCGGTTTTGCCGCCAGCGTCAGCTCGCGGTTCCCGCCGCTCAACCTGGGCATCCTGGCCGGGATGGCCTCGGCCGAGTGGGACGTGGAGCTGATCGACGAAAATTTCGAGACGTTCGCCCACCGCGACGCCGACCTGGTGGCGCTCACGGCGTTTACCAGCAGCGTGAACCGGGGCTACGAAATCGCCAGCCACTACCGCTCGCGCGGCGTGCCCGTGGCGATCGGCGGCATTCACGCGTCGATGTGCCCCGACGAAGCGCAACAGTTCGCCGACGCGGTGGTCACGGGCGAGGGAGAAAGCGCCTGGCTGCAGCTGTTGGCCGACGCGCGAGCGGGACAGTTGGCGCCGCTGTATCAGGGCTGCCAGTTGCCGATGGACCACCGCCCGCAGGCGCGCCGCGACCTGTTCCACCCGGGGTACATCTTCGGTTCGATCCAAACCTCGCGCGGCTGCCCGATGGATTGCGACTTCTGCTCGGTCACCACGTTCAACGGCCGCCGCTACCGCCGCCGGCCGAACGACGAGGTGCTGGCCGAAATGGAGACGATCCCCCAGGAGCTGCTGTTCATCGTCGATGACAACATCATCGGCTACGGCTCGGCCGACCGGCAGCAAACGCTGGAGCTGTTCCGCGGGATGGTCGACCGGGGGCTGCAGAAGAAGTGGTTCTGCCAGGCGTCGGTCAACGTGGCCGACGACCCGGAGGTGCTGGACTGGGCTGCCCGCGCCGGGTGCAAGATGATCTTCCTGGGGATCGAGGCCGAGGACGCCGACGCGCTGGGCAACGTGAACAAGCGGCTCAACAAGAAGCGCGGCAGCGACGCCTACGGCGAGATCTTTTCCCGGATGCACAACGCCGGGATCGCCGTGCTGGGGGCGTTTATCTTTGGCATCGACGGCGATACGCCCGACAAGCTGCGCGCCCGGGCCGACTACATCATCAACAGCGACGTCGACGTGGTGCAAATGACCGCCATGACGCCGCTGCCCGGGACGCGGCTCTTCCACCAACTGGAGCAAGAGGGCCGGCTGCGGTACACAAACTTCCCCGAGGACTGGGACCGCTACAACCTGACCGAGGTCGTGTTCGAACCCCGCGACATGACGGCCACCGAGTTCGCCCGCACGATGCGCGAATGCCTGGACCGGGTGTACGACCTGAAGGTGCTCAAAGCGAAAGCCAAAAAAACGCTCGCCGCCACCGGCCAATGGGACGCCGCAGAATTCGCGTGGACGAGCAACCTGAGCTATCGCGAGATCGGGATGTCGAAGAGCACGTTCGCGCTGGTGTGAGCGAGATGCGTCCCGTGTCTGGGTAGCCCAGGTTGGCGCGCGAGCCTACCTGGGTCGCGCAGCGACAAGAGACGGGTAGGATGAGATGCCGGCGAAGCGGCAACCCATCAACCACTCGGCTTCCAAATCTGCCGATGGAGGGGCGCCGCATTACCCATCACCTCGCACAATCTGCTTCAGTTTGCTCGGCTGGAGTTCAACGACTTCGATCTTCGGGCACTCGCTGAATCGCAACATTGGGTTTCTGTAGTTGTCGCTTGCGGGATCATTGAATTGGCTCGGCATGCTGTCCCGATAGCTGGCATCAAGCATTCTCTGTTCGGTCAGCGTGATAATCACTGCAATGTTCAGGTCATCCAACAGTCGAAAGACTGCGTCAACCGTCTCCGGTTGATCGTCTTCGCACACCGGGCGAACAAGCTCGTAAAGCACCTTGATGGGCGTCGCGTGTTCATGTCGTAGGCCATGTTTCTTGCCGCCATTGCTGCGGCAAAGAGAGAGAGCGAGTTTTGACCAGTGTGAAACACCTTCGTACTTTCCGTCGCCTTCGGTCCAAGTCCATGCGACATCGCGGAACACGCCATATTTCGTTCCCTCGGTGACCGGCGACGCCATGACGATCGCCAAATCGCGAGCCAACTCCGGACGAGTCCGAAAGTGCTTGTGGTTTCTCGCTCGATATGCCATGTGAAGAGGAGTCGGTAGGCGGGAATGTCGGAAACGGCAACGTGGAAGTGTACCACTTGCCTTGCCGGTGCGAACTGGCCAATAGAATACCGATCGTATTGCACCGGCGTCGCAAATGGTACGCACGTCGCACCGGCCTATCACCCGCACAGCATCGCCAGCGCAACTGCTTCCACGACAAACGGCAACACCGCCAGGGCCGACAGCCCCAGCAGCGTCAACATGCCGCGCCAGCCGCGCGACCAGAGGCAGTAGGCGGGCACGGCAATCGGCAGCAGCGCGTAGCAGAAGAAGCCGAAGTCGAAGCAGGGCGTGACGCGACGGCGACGAGCGTCGGCGGCGGCCCAGCAGGCGACCAGGAGTGGCCACGCCAGGGAGGTCGCCGAATCGAAATTACGCGACGGGGCGTAACCCGCGGAGGCGTACACGACCAACAGCATGGCCAACACGATCGCATAGGCGAACAGCGGCGTTAGCGGATGAACACGCAAGCGACGCACAACGGCGGGTCCTGGGGAAATCGCGGCGGCGAGCGCTCGGAAGCGAGCGGATTTCATCTCAGTTTACCATGCTGGGCAACGCGAGCTCTCCCGGCGCCGAAGCCAGCCCCAGCGATTACAGTCGACTGGTCAAACCCGATCGCGCCACGCCGATGGGTCGCGGCCACCGAACAGGATCGCGAAGACGACGATCGCGCTGGACTCGATGCGAAAGTGAATCACGTAGGGGAATCGCCGCACGCGAACGGAGCGTAGGCCGTCTGGTTGGACCGTTCCCTGCTGGGGCAGCTTGGCAATGCCGTCCAACGCGGCTTGGCATTCCTCGAGGAACTCCCCGCCGAGCCCTGCTCGGCGGGCGTCGTACCAATCGGCCCCGGCCTGCAGATCGCCGACCACTTCGGGGCGAAACCGCAGCGGCAGCGTCATTGCTCGCTCGCGCGCAGGCGGTCGAGCACCTGATCCCAACTCAACAGCTCGTCGGGGTTCGCCTCGTGGGCCGCGATGCGGCGATCCAACTCAGCCCGCTGCTCCGGCGACAGCGTGACCGGCTCCTCGGGGCCCATGCTGTTCCACAAGGACTCGACCACCCGCAAGCGATCGTCCAGCGGCAAGGCCGTCAACTCGGTCAGCGTTTGGTTGAGATTCATGTGCCCTTCCCACGGATGGCGCCGGTCGAGTGTTGCGCGTGGCGGCGGATACCGGAAGAGTTTTATTGTAGCACAAAGCGCCGTGGATCGTTTGCAGGTCTGCGACGACGCGGCGGGGTGACGGGATCAGCAAATCACTCCCCACCCGCGAGCTTCCGTCTCCAGAACCGCATCCCGTGGGCGATGTTGCTGACGCCGACGATTAGCAGTACGAACCCGAAGCGTTGCCCCACGGCGAGCATACTCGCGCTCAGCAACAGTACCAGCGCGCCCGTGGCGAAGCCGACGGCGTGATCCAGCGCCGGCGGGGTGACGGGCGTTTGCAGGGTGCTTCGCAGGCTCATGGCGAGGCGTTGTGATTGGGGACGAGGATTGCTCCGCTCCCGCCGCGAGCGGCGGGGCTAAATACTAGGGGGGCGGGGCGTGCCGGCGGTGCGGGCCGGAGTTGGCGGGCGGCTTGTTGTGCCGGCCGACGGCTAATGCGACAATTGGCGGCGGCGTCGCGGCGGCGGCGGCTTGGCAGCTTCTGATTCAATGATACACGCGGAGCAGGTGCGATGTCCCGGTTACTGGCGGCGGCAGTGTTGATTGGCATGACGGCGGCAGCGACTCTCCCCGCTGCGGCGGCGGAGGACGCGGCGCGCGACCAGCGGATGGCGTGGTGGCGCGACGCCAAGTTCGGCATGTTCATCCACTGGGGCGTTTACGCTGTGCCGGCCGGCACGTACCACGATCAGCGGATCGGCGGCATTGGCGAGTGGATCATGCGGCACGGCGAGATCCCCGTGGCCGAGTACCGGGCGTTCGCCCAAGAGTTCAATCCCGTGAAGTACGATCCGCAGGCCTGGGCGGCGCTCGCCAAGGAAGCCGGCATGCGCTACGTCGTCATCACGGCCAAGCACCACGACGGGTTCGCGCTATACGACTCGGCCGTGACCGACTGGGACATCGTCGACGCCACGCCCTACGGCCAAGAGCTGCTGGGGCCGCTGGCCGACGCGGTGCGCGATCAGGGATTGAAGTTCGGGCTCTATTACTCGCAGGCGCAGGACTGGACCCACCCCGGCGGCGCCAAGGCGGGCTACGACGAGGGGCAAAGTTGGGACGACGCCAATGTGGGCGATTACGACCAGTACCTGACGAACATCGCGCTGCCGCAGGCCAAGGAGATCCTCTCGCGCTACGAACCGGCCGTGCTGTGGTGGGACACGCCCGTGTGGATGAACCAGCAGCGCGCCGAGCCATTTCATCAGTTGGTGGCCGCGCGGCCGCAACTGATCACCAACAATCGCCTGGGAGGCGGTTACGCCGGCGACACCGAAACGCCCGAGCAGCACATTCCCGCGACCGGCTACAAAGACCGCGACTGGGAAACGTGCATGACCATGAACGACACCTGGGGCTTCAAATCGTACGACCACAACTGGAAAAGCACCCGCACGCTGCTCACCAACCTGGTCGACATCGTGTCGAAGGGGGGCAACTATCTGCTGAACGTCGGCCCCACCGCCGAAGGCGAGATCCCCCCCGAATCGATCGAGCGGCTGCGCGAGATTGGCGCCTGGATGGAGGTGAACGGCGAGGCGATCTACGGCACGACCGCCAGCCCCTGCCGGCGGCCCGCGTGGGGTCGGCTGACCCGCAAGGGCGATCGGCTGTTTCTGCATGTGCTGGAGTGGCCGTCCGACGGGCGGCTGATCGTGCCGATCGACGTGCAGGTCGAGTCGTGCCGGCTGCTGGCCGAGCCGGCGCGGACCTTCGCGACGCGCAAGGTTGATGCGGGGTTGGCGGTGCAGCTCACCGGCGACGCGGTCGATCCGATTTGCTCGGTCGTCGAGCTGCAGATCACCGGCGAGCCGACCGAGATCATCACGCCCGTGCGCCCGAGCGCCGACGGGGCGCTGGTGTTGATGGCCGCCGACGCGGTGACCGACGGGCACATCCAGCTGGAAACCATCGGCGGTCGACCGAACCTGGGCTACTGGACCAGCGACGAAGACACGGCGACCTGGAACGCCGTGATCGCCGCGCCCGGCGAGTACCGGGTGACGGCCGAGGTCGCCGGCCCCGAGGCGAGCCGCTGGTCGATCGAAGCGGGCGACGCCAAACTCGACGCGGCAACCCAAGCCACGGGCGACTACCACGCGTTCGCCACGCAGGAGCTGGGCACGCTGCAACTGCCCGGCGCGGGCGCCGTGCTGGTGCGGGTACGTCCCGCGGCCGAAGGCTGGCAGGCGATCAATCTGCGGAAGGTGACGCTGACGCCCGTGGAATGAAGCCGGTCGTCTTCACGTATCGCATGGTTGCCGGGCGGCGAGCGCCGACGGCGATTGGCAACTGACGATGGCCGGAGCTTCGTGGAGCAGCTCGTCGTTGCGGAGCGCTTCGACCATGAACAGCGCGAAGTCGATGCGGCGGGTGATGTTGCTCGCCAGGACAGGGTCGCCGACGTGGCGGCTCCAGACGGGCAGACCCTGGCTGTCACCTTCCTGCAGGTCGCTGCCGCGGACGACGGTCCACCGCGTGTCGCTGGCGAACACGCGCCGGCACGCTTCGACCTGGTCGCTCAGATCCGCGAACCGCGCAAGCCGCGCCAGCCAGCCGAACACCGCCACGAAGACGCGCAGCGAGAGGGGATACACGTCCTGGCCGTCGCGGGTGATGTGCCAGCCGCAGGAGAAGATCAGCCGCGCCCCCGGCGGCGCGAAATCAAGCACCGCCTGCGCCGTGCCGGTGGCGTACTGCCGGACGCCCCAGGGAACCAGCACCGTGAGCACGCCGTCGCACCCGGCGACCGCGCGACGAATCACGTCGCGATCGTTCGTGTCGCCGGGAACGACGGCGATGCGATCGCCAAACCGCTGGAGCTTCTCGACGCTCTGTGCGCGGCAGACGCCCACGACCTCGTCGCCGCGATCCAGCGCGTGCTGAACCATGTATTGGCCGAGTTTTCCCGACGCCCCGACGATGCAGATCTTCATGGAGTTTCCCTGAGCGCCGCCGCTGGCGACCGAGCGATCGCGCGGGTCACCGCTGGCGCCGCGCGAACTCGGCCAGCCGGGCGAGTTGATCCGTGTTGAGCAAATCGACGCCCGCGGCGCGCAGCTCGGCCCACAGCGGTTCCGACTCCGGCGTGGCCCAGAACCGCACCGTACGGCCCCGCTCGTGCGCTTTGGCAACGATGTTGCGAAGCTTGTCACGTTGGTCGGCGGGCATCTCGCCTTTGCCGATCCACTTGAAGTGGCTGAACCACGCGTCGCTGATCACCGGCATCAGGTGCGGCGGCGCGTCGCTGTCGAGATCCGACAGCCGCCCGTCGACGCCGACGTGTCGCACGCGATCGGCGCGAATCGCGTCGATGGGCCGATCGCCGCTGATGACCACCGTCACGGCGCCGGGTCGCACCTTGTCGCCCTCAATCCTCGTGAGAATGTCGGTGTACTCGGCCAGTTGCTCGCGCAGCACGGCGTAGCACGCGGCGCCATCCGTCTTGAAGTCAATGAACAGCCAGAATCGCGGCGTGTCGGCATGCACGCGGCCTTTGTTGCGGCGAACCCGCTCGGCCAACGGGGCCAAATACAGCCGCTCGAGCGTACGATCCGTGAGCAGTCCCCACGAATCGTGGCCCACCAGCAACTCGCCGTCGCGCAAAAACACGTCGGCCTCCACGCTGACGAACCCCGCATCCAGCGCGTCGAGCAGCGGCCGCTCGTGCCGGTAATCGTTGTGCGCGTGGCCGAACCGCGGCGGCGCCGGTTCGTCGGCCGCCACCGGCTGGTGGAACGACACCAACAGCGTCAGCCAGGCCGCGCCGATCGCGAAAACAAAGTGCCGCCGAGACATCGCCGCGACTCCCGCTGGTGTCCATCGTCAGGTGAAAACGAGTCGGTTGGCATTGTACCGCAGCGCCGCCGCGGCGTCGTGTCAGCGCGCTGCGGCGGTCGCGGGCGGCGTCGACGCCGGGTCCGGTTCGAACCCAATCGCGTCGAGCATCGGCTGAATCTCGGGGTTCGCCATAAAACACTTCCACACGAGCCCCGTGCGATAGTTTTCGATCCCCACGACGATCTGCGCCTGGTTCAGGCCCATGTAGACCTCGTCGAACCAGTTGTCCGTTTCGTTGAAGCCGTCGTGGAATCCGTAGGCGCCCCAGATCTTCGGCCCGAGATCGCGGTAGAAGTGCCTGGCCGCGGCGAGCGATTCGTCGGGCGTGTAGGGCATCATGCCCAATGCGGCCGAGGGGCAGATCGTGCCGTTATCGTCGCGGGGGATCGATCGCCCGCCGCCCGAGTTGACCCCCGCCGAGCGTCCCCAACAGTCGGCGCCGTAGCCCTTGCGCTCGCGCGGATTGTCGATCGCGTACGCGTGGGCAATGCGGGCGATGTTGCGATTGTTCTGGAAGTAGTTGGTGTAACGATCCCGCTTGCCGCGGGGATCAAATCCCAGAAACGAAAACTGTTCGAAGAACAACTCGCCGCCGTTCCCCGGGCCGACATCCAACGTGATTCCGTAGTACGTGCCGCCGTTGGCGTAGTGGTCGCCGCGGGTGGTGCGGCTCACTTCGTGGCGGTAAGCAACGTGCATGTCGCTCTGCCCCGCGTAGCCTGAGTAGTACATCTCGGCTGGCACGCCGTGCGTGGGCGACGCGATCGCCAGCAGGTACACGATCATCGTTTCGTTCCACCCGATCAACGGATGGTTGATGTGCCACGCGGCGTCGGGCGACCAGTGCCACCACAGCACGGGGCTGTCGGGCGTGCGGCGGTACCAGTCCCACTCGACCTCGCGCCACAGCTGGGTGACGGTCGCGCGGATTTCGCGCTCGGCTGGCGTGTCGCGATCAAAATACTGCCGCGCCGCCAGCAGCCCCTGCACCATGAACGCCGTTTCGACCAGGTCGCCGCCGTTGTCGTACGGCCCGAAGAAGGGGTCCACTTTGCCGGTGCTGCCGTCGAAAAAGTGCGGCCATGCGCCATGGAAGCGGTCGGCCGACTTCAGAAAGCGGACGATCTGCAGCACGCGGGCGGCGATCTCCTCCCGCGGTCGAAAGCCCCGTTCGGCGCCCACCACCAGCGCCATCACGCCGAACCCCGAGCCGCCCAGCGCCACGCGATCGCCCTCGCCGGGCAGGATCTCAATCGCCATGCCGGCGTTCCGGTGCCCCGCGTCCCAGTAGTAGCGGAAGCACCCCCGTTGGATCATCGTGAGCAGCTCGTCGTCGGTCATCGCCCGGGTCGTGGCGGCGACCGCCGTGGAGAGCGGCGATTCGTTGCCGGCGATGTCGACGGCGGTCACTTTGTAGGCGGCGGTCGTGCCCGGCGGGCCGGGGAAGTCGACGGCCCGGGTGAAATGCGCCGGCCGCGTGGCGACGGGGACGAACCGGTCGCTCTCGGCGCCCGTCACGTTGTCGACTTTCTCCGCAAGTCGATCGGCCGATTCTTGGAGAGAATCGGCCACGGGGCCCGTCGCGCGATAGATGCGGTAGCTCGTCACGTCGGCATCAGCCACCGGCGCCCACGCCAGGTCGACGTGCCGCTCGCCCGCCTCGATCGTCAACTCTTGGGGCGGCGGCGGCGGGGCGTCGTCCTCCAACTGCTCGCGCTGCACGACGCGAATGTCGTCGATGTACAACACGTGCGGCCGGCCGTCGTCGAGCCCCTGCATCAGTTGCAGCGTGGACAGCTTCTCGGGATCGAACGTCGAGTCGCGCGTGCCGCGGATCAAACCGGTGAACTGCTCGAAAGGAATCGCCACGTCGGTCCACTCGCCCGCGGGCAACGGGCCGTGGTGTTTGAGCAGCGAGATCGACGGCACGCCGGCGCCGGGGGACATGCACCCCAGCAGCGGCGCCTGCTCGGGCGTCAATCCGTCGGGCGAGTAGCACGACAGCACCAGCGTGTCGCCGTGCAACTCGAACCGCTGCCCGTAGCGCGTGGCGGCGTTAATCCGGGCGTGCCAATCGCCGCCGAACGCCGAGGTCCACGCAATCTGCAGACAGTTGGGTGCGCTCGCGGCGGGCTCGCTCGCCACCGGCAGCTTGCCGTCGACGATCGCCAACTCGCTGGGCGCGGTCACGTCGGCGGCGCTGTGGTAGTAGCTGCCGCCCGCGGCGCTGTTGTCGAAAAAGACATGCCGCGCATGCGCGTCGGCGGCCAGGCAGCGCGCGGCGGGAACAATCCCATGGGCGGCGATCCCAGTCGCCAGCAGGAGCTTCCACATGATGTCATCTGCCAGAGGAGGAGTTTGAAGAGCGGGGCCGCAGCGATTCGAGAATCTGCGGCGTGAAAGCGCTTTCGTAACCTCCCCGGCGGGCCGTGTCAAATCGCTGCTGACCTTGCCACCGATGGGAGCAGGCTAGGCCACCGTGATGTCACAGGTTCAGAGAGCTTCGCCCCCCGGCGCCCTCAAGCGTCCGGCAGCGCGTTGAGCGCATCGATCAACTGCCGCAGGCGGCCGTAGCTGCGGCGGTTGAAGTGGAACACCAGCCGCGGCAACTCGGCGACCGTCGTGTCATCGGCCTCCTCTTTCAGCGCGTCGCGCTGGGCGAACGCGCCGTCGGCCAGGATGTCGGCGTATTGCTCGTTGACCGTCGCCAGTTGCTCGTCGGTGAGCCGCTGATTCAGCCGGAAGACCAGATGTTTGCGCACATAGCGCTGGCTGTTGTACACGCGGTAGAAGGTCAGCGACTCGTCGAGCGCCTGCTTCACGCGATCGGTCACTTTGTACAGCGAAAAGTCCTCGGGCGAGATCATCCCGTCGCCCAGCAGGTGCTTTTGCACGTACGCGTGCCAGTCCTTCCAGTACGAACCGCCCGGCTCGTCCAAAAGCACGATCGGCACCAGATCGCGTTTGCCGGTTTGCACCAGCGTGAGCACCTCGAGCGCTTCGTCCATCGTGCCGAAACCGCCGGGCAGGCAGACGACGGCGTGGCATTCCTTCACGAACATCAGTTTGCGCGTGAAGAAGTACTTCATGTTGACCAGTTTGGAATCGTCGCGGATCACCTCGTTGGCCGATTGCTCGAAGGGGAGCATGATGTTCAGCCCCATCGAGTTGGCCCGGCCGGCGCCGCGGTGGCCCGCCTCCATGATCCCGCTGCCGGCGCCCGTGATCACCAGCCAGTTCTCCTTGGCGAACGCGGCGCCCAGGTCCATCGCCTGCTGATAGGCCGGCGCCTCGGGCCGGGTGCGGGCCGAGCCGAACACGGTCACCTTTTTACGATCGCGGTAGCCGGCAAACACCTTAAACGCGTACCGCAACTCGCGGAGCGTGCGGCTGAGGATCTTCAAATCGCCCCGGTCGGTGCGGTCGGCGTGCAGGCGGTCGGCCGACTCGCGAATTCGCTCGATCAAATCGGCGATCGGGTCCGCGATCGGGGCGGCGGTCAGGTCCAGGTCGGGCACGTCGTTCGGCGAGTCGGCACGGGAGTCGGCAGTAGCCATGGTCAGTCAGCCAGTGCGAGGGAGCAATCAGTCGGGGCGGCAATGCTACGCCAGCGGATCGTCGCTAGCAATTGCAAAGACGAAAACAGCCCGGCAGTCGCCTGCCGGGCTGATGGAATTGCTAGCAAGTTGTCGAAGCGTGTCGCGGCAACGCGCTCAGGCGCTCGGCCGGCGGTAGTACTGGTAAGCCAGCAGCACTTCGTACAGGTCGGTCGTGATCGTGACTTCGTCGTTCTCGAAATCTTCCAACCAGGTCCGCTTGCTGTTGGCGGCGTCGGCCAACAGCGGCAGCACTTCGCCCAACGGCACGGTCACCTTGGGAACGCCCTGGGCATCCTTGGTGAGCGTGGGCACGGGCGTTTCCTCGGGTCCGCAGTAAAGTCGCAGTCGGCTAGCCGGCATCGAGGGTTCCTTCCCTGCAAAGTCGAACTGTCAGTAGGCCAGGGGCGCCTGCACCATGCGCAAGCGGCCACACATTCGCGGCGGCCCCCCGACGCTGACCGTTGGTATCGGCAAGGCAATTCGCGCCACTTAAGCTCGATCTGAGTTTTTCTGCGATCGCCGCGGTCGCACCCGCTAGCACTGCTGGCGAAAGTGTGCGGGCCAGCGCGAGTGACGCCGGGGTGGCTGGGGACGCGGCGCAGCGGAGCCCCCAGGAACTCCCCGCGAGTGGGACCGGAACCGGCCCGCGACGGCCCCACTCCCCATTCCGCCTTCCCCATTGGGACCGTTGGGCCGATGGCGTACGATGGTTCGCTAGCATCCGACGCCCGATTGACCTCACCCGCCACTGCCATGGATTTTCGCGAACGACTGCAACGCGCCACCCAACGCGGCCGCCAGGCCAAAGACGAGGCCGCCCGCGCCGAGGCCGCGCGCCGCATGGACGCACAGCAGTGGCAACGGCTGCACGCCGAGCACCGTCGGCAACTGTGCGACCACATTGAAGCGTGCCTGAAACAACTGGCCGACAATTTCCCCGGGTTCGACTACGAGCCGGTGCTGGAGGAGCGCGGCTGGGGCGGGGCCGTGCGGCGCGACGACCTGTCGCTCTCCGGCGGTCGCCGCGAGAGCCTGTTCAGCCGCCTGCAACTGACCGTCAGCCCGCACAACGAGTACCACGTGATCGAAGTCGTCGCCAAGGGCGCGGTCCGCAACAAAGAGAATTTCACGCGGAACCACTTCCAGCAGCTGGGCGACGCGGACCTGGACACGTTCCGCGAGTTGATCGAACAGTGGACGCTCGACTACGCGGAGCTGTACGCCGCCGCGGAGTAACAAGGTTTTCGACGCATGCGAATTTAGCCGCGGAGCTCGCTCCGCGACCCCGCCGCCAGCGGCGGGGCTAAATACGTGTTCCGCCACGCGACCTTCCCTGAGTTCCCGTGCGCCAATCATGCGCGACATCACCAAAACTTACGCCGACCCGCTGGACCTGGTGTGGCTGCACGCCGCGGGGCGGATGGGGATGCGCGTCGTGCGCTCGGCTGAGGTGAACGCCTCGTGGGACGGCGCGGGGGTGCTGACCATCGGCACGCCCGAGACGCTCGACCCCGACGACTCGCTGGCGCAGATGATCCTGCACGAGACGTGTCACGCGCTGGTCGAGGGGCCGGGGTGCGAGCGGCTGCTCGACTGGGGGCTGGTCAACGCCCCGGATCGCAAGGCCCACGAACACGCCGCGCTGCGGGTGCAGGCGGCGCTGGCCGACACGGTGGGGATGCGGGCGTTCTTTGCGTCGACGACGATGTTCCGCCCGTACTACGACGCGCTGGGGGCCGACCCGTTGGCCGATGACGGCGACCCGGCCGTGCCGCTGGCGACGGGCGCGTGGGAGCGGGCTCGACAGGGGGCGTGGGCGGCGGCGCTCGCCGACGCGCTAAGCCGCACAGCGATGCTCGCCCGCGCGCTGCAGGGCGTCACCCCGCCGGAATCGCTGTGGCATGACGTCACGTAGCCGCGCCCCTCAGAGACGCGCGGCGGGAGGGCGAGGCTCCGCCGAGCCGGTGCGATTCGAAGAAAATCGGGTTCGCGGCTACGCGAAGCTGATCTTCAATCCCATCTCTTTCATCTGCAATAGCGCCTCGGCGTTGCCGCGGGCGTCGTCGACGGGATTGTGAGTGTGCTTGGTTTTGCGCAGGTGCTTGAAATTGACGAACGTGTCCTTTTGCAGCCCTTTGTAGAGCGATCCCAGGTTGGTGGAACTGAACCCGAATGGATTCTTGCCCAGGAAGTGGTGAAAGTACCAGTTGATGAACTGCCAGTCGAAGCCGTTGTTGTCCGAGACGAACATCATCCGGCCTTTGCAGTTTTCCGCCAGCCAACTTCCAAACGCCTCCATGACGTATTTTGGATCGTCGAACTCCAAGCATTCCTCTCGCGAAAGCCCGCTTACGGCCAGGGCCTCCGGAATGAACGCTTCGGAGATCGGCTTCAGCTTACCGTAGAAGGTCCGGCTCAGTTCCGGCTCGACGATGACCGCCCCGAAGCAGACCATCGAATAGTCGCCAGGTATCGGGCCGTCAGATTCGATGTCAACCATGACGTAGGGCATCGGACAATCCCTCGTTAGGGCTCGAAGGGGCGAATCGCCTCAAGCATTCCCATTTTTTTGGCCGCGGTTTCAATATCCTGACGAGCCTCCATAGATAGGCTGAGCCGGGGCTCCGTCACCATGTAGACAAGATGCTCCAGAGCCAACCCCGGTTCGCCGTTCTTCAAGAAATCGTCAATGATTTCCAGGCCGTTTCGCAAACCTGCTTGATCAAGAGCACTCCCGGAGGCGGGTTCACCAATGGCGAAAAGTTTATCTAGCTGAGCCTGCGCTTCAACTGCGGGGCGTCGAATCAACGGCTCGATATGCATTGCTTGGACGCTTGCGTTAGTTGGCAACTACAGGCTCGGCAGGAGCCTCGCCCTCCCGCGCAAATCTCAGCAAGAACCGCCCGCCGATCAATCTAACGGCGCCTCGGCCAACTGCTTCAGCGCGTCGAGGCACTCCACCACCAGCTCAGGCGTGGTTTCGCTCCAGCCCTCGCGGCGGTGGGCGATGATTGCCAGTTTGAATTGCTCGAACGCTTCGGCCAGGTCGTCGGGCAGTTCGTCGACTTCCACCGGCAACCGGGTCCGCTTTTCCTTGGCCGTGGCGGGGGCCGACTCGGGGCCGGCTTCGGCGGTTGTGCCGTCGTCGAACGGGGCTTCGTCGTCGTCCTCGTCGCTGGCGGCCGGCTTGTCCTTGCTCTTGGCGGCGGAGCCGGCTTCGGGGGAGTCGATTTCTTGCACCGTGGACGTGGCCGCTTCGTCGTCGGCGCCCGCGTCGCGGGGTTCGTCCAGCGTGATCCCCTCGGCGGCAAAACCGTTGGCGACCGCGGCGTCGTCCTCGGGAGGCGCTTCGCCCGCGGCGCCGGTCGTCTCCCACCGCTTGCCGCGCATTTGCGAGACGCTCCAGCCGTTGTGGATGGCGCCCTCGAGCCACATCTCGGCGTCGTCCCAGTCGATGGCGGCCTGGAAGTGGCTCCAGTACAGCCCGTCGTACTGCTCGATGCTGTCGCCGAACCGCTGCGACACCCGCCGCAGCCGGCCGACGTGCTGACTGGTCACCCCGCCCACGAGGTTGGCCCACGCTTCGTCGCTGTACTCGGTCACGGCGGCGCCCTCGGCCTGCAGCGCCTCGCGCCACTGGCAGATGATGCGGCCCTTCTCCCAGTTGGTGGTGCTGATGAGCGTGTTCCACTGGCCGACGAATTGCTGACCGGCTTCAGCGGCGGTCGAGTCGGCGGCGGGCGTGGTATCGGCGGACTGGGTGTGAGACATGCGCGAGGGTGCTCCGTGCTACGCGTTGAATGGCGCCTGACGCTCGCGATAAGAATGGGCGCCGATGGGGGCGCCGCGGCGAGCGGGGGCGGATTCTAGCACGGGCGCTGCTAGCAGCACCACGACCGCCGGCGGCCGAGTCGCGAAAAGCGGCCGACGCCCGCGCGTCACCAGCGGCGCAGTCGGCAATGCTCGCAGAGTTTCGCGCAGGAGCGGCGCGTTGTGACGCTGGAGTCGATCGCACCGACGGTGGAAAACGCGTCGACAACGCCGACGCGCTGCGGTCGCGCGGGAAGAACGGCGCCACGCTGCTCTCCGCCCTCGCCCCCAAAAAAAAACAGCCGGACGGCCACGCCGTCCGGGACGCGCGAGTCGACCGCCAATGGCGAGGGCGGACCGCATGGTCCCGGATCGCGTGGCGATCCGGCTGGGGGTGTGCGTTGAGGCACGGCGCGCCTGAAGATGGCGCGCCGGTGAGAATCGTCGGCTGCTAGGCCGACGGCGCTTTTTCGTCGGACTCGTAATCGCAGTTCTTGTGGGCGCCATCGCAGAATGGCTTGTTAGCCGAGGCGCCGCAGCGGCACAGGGCGTACGCCGGCTTGGCCGGGTCGAGCGGAAACGCGTTGCCGTCGGAATCGAGCAGTTCGAACTTGCCTTCGACCAAGAACGGACCGTTGGGACGCATGCGGATGGTGACGTCGGCCATGAAAAACCTCGTGGCGGGAGGGTGAGTGGAAAGTGCGTTGGACATTGCCGGTGGGGCCGGCCCCGCGACAGTGTAGCGAACGGGGCCCGGCGGGGCGAGAAACCGCAGGGGGCGATGGCAATTCAACGATCGCCGCGAACCTATGGCAGATTTCGCCGCGGGGCTTGCTCCGCGCCCGCCGCGAGCGGCGGGGCTTAATGGGGTCACTGCAGCGCGGCGCGCACTACGGAGACTCGTCGTCGCCGGGGGCGCCTGCGGCGGGCGGCGGCGATTCTGCCGCCGGTTCGAGCACCAGCAGGATCCGCACGAGCTCGCGAGGATCGCCGCGGACGGCGGAGGCGCGGTACTGCGTCAGCGGCGCCGATTCGCTGGCCGTGGCCGCTTCCGTGGACAATGTCCGCGCGTCGGGCAAGGCGACCGCCCAGCCGACGATCGGCTGCGGCGCTGCCGTGGACGGCGCGAATCGTTCGCCGTTCTGCTGGCCGCTGCCCTCGGCCGAGGCGACGTCGTCGGCAACCTCGCCAACAGGCGACGGAAGCGGCGGCGCGGCCCCGCGCGTCACGCTGCGGCGCACGCTGGCCAACAGCGCGTCGAGGCGCTCGGCGGGGACCGCGACCAGATAGCGGCGAGCGGCCGGCGGCGCGGCGGTGTCAAGCGTGCCGGCGGTCTCTGCATCTTTGTCGGCGTCATCGGCTTCGCGCTCGACAGCCGCCGGTTCAGTCCCGCCACCGTCGGCGCTGACGTCGTTGTCGAGCGATTCAACCGACGATCGACCCCGCCGCAACTCTTCAACGCCAGCCCGGCCGGCCAGCAGGGCTTGGTCCGCGATGGCCTGTTCCTCGGCAAGCGTGTCGGCATCGCGAAGCTGAATGCCCGCTTCGACCAGCGCGTTTTGCAGCGCGACTTGCGCCGACTCGGCATCACCCGTCAGGGCAAAGCGGTGCACCACGACGGCGGGCTCGCCGGGGGCGTCGGCCGCGCGGCCGGCGCTGCGCTCGGCGGGCGAGCGGGTCTTGGCCGTGGATTGGGCGCGGGCCGTTTCGTTTTGCGTGGGCGAGGGCGCGTCGGCCACGGCGCGGCCGGGTTGCGGCGCGGCGTCGGCCAAGTCGCCGCCGGCGTAGCCACGGTTGCTGCCGCCTGCTCCTGCGCCCGCACCGCCGAACGCCCGCACCGGCGGCGCGGCGGGCTCCAGCGAGCGGCCCAGTTGCGGCGCCTGCTCGGCGATTCGCCCTTTATCGGTGTCTTGGAAATAACTGTCAGCCGGGCTCGGCGCACTCGCTGGAGCTTCGACCGCTGCGTCCGGACGCGACTCGGCGGCGGCCATCAGTTGCGGCGGCTCGTCCGCGGCAATCTTCTCGTCGACATTTTCCTCGGCGTCGGCGGCGTCCGCGGCAGGTTGTGACTCGTTGCTCCGCGCCGGCGCCTGGGCGACGCGCGGTTCGCCTGCGTCCTCGCCCGGCGGCTGAAACACCACCAACATGAAACTGGCCGCGGCGGCCAGGCAGGCCCAACCGACGCCCCGCCGCACCCCCGGCCGCTGCCAGAAAGACTCGGTACGACTAGCCGGCGTGATCGACGCCGCAGCCGCGGCCGCCGAATCGCCATCGAGCGCCGCCAGCACGTCGGCGGTGAAGTTGCCGTCGACCGTGTCCCGCGGCAACGCGCGGATCGACTCGGACGCGCCGCGCAGCTCGGCCAGCAACTCGGCGGCAGCCGGGTCGTCGGCCAGCCGGGCCTCGACCTGCGCACGCTCGGCGTCGGTCACCTCGCCGTCGAGGTAAGCGCTGAGCAGTTCGGCGTTGAAGTCGGAGGAAGACACGGGGGTGGGGTTACTGGTGATTGGTGACTGGGGAGGGAGTGATCAGTGATCGGTTACCAGTGACCAGTGATCGGCGACAGAATGTTCTGCACTGTTTACCGGTAACTGGTAACCGATAACTCATTCGCTAAGTTTCGCTTCAAGCACTTCTTTCAATTGTGATCGGGCGCGGAACAACCGGCTGCGGACCGTGCCCACCGGCAGCTCCAATGTTTCGGCGATGTCTTCGTAGGCGAGTCCCTCGATCTCGCGGAGCACCAGGATTTGTCGGTGATCGTCGGCCAACTCCGCCAGGGCGGCGCGGACCTGCGCCACATTCTCCGCAGCGGCGAGCGTGTCGGTCGGGTCCCCCGCGGGGTCGACCGGCTCGGCGCCGACCGTTTCCTTCTGCTGGTCCAGCGAGGCGACCGGCCGCTTGCGTCGCCGCCGGCTGAGCCCCTGGTTCATCGCGATCCGATACAGCCATGTGTAGAACTTCGCCTCGCCGCGAAACGCGTCGAGCTTCCGCCACGCTTGCACAAAGGCGTCCTGGGCCGCGTCGCGAGCCTCCTCGCGGCAGCCCAGCAGCCCGACCAGCGCGTTGAACACGCGATCCTGGTAGCGCTCGACCAACTGGCCGAAGGCCTGCCGGTCGCCCGTTTGTGCTCGCTCGACCAGCAGGGCGTCGTCGTTCACGCGGTCGGCTCTGCGGGTTTGGATGCGCGGGGGTTCAGAAAAGTTCCCGCACGCGGTGGGAACTGCAAAATCAGCGGAAAAACGGGGCCGGCGGCGGCCGAAAGGCCCGCAGCGAGCGCGCCGCCGCTGAGGCATTTTTTTCGCTTGCGGGTCGCCGTGTCAAACCCGAACGCTGGGGATGCCTACGGCCGAGCCGCTATCATGGGGGTGCCTTCTCGGCGAGCATGCAAAATGAGCGATACTGAGCCCAACTTCCGATACACGCCTGACGACGTCGAAGACCTGCGGGATCGCGGCGAGGCCGAGTGGCTTATTGAGCAATACGCCGCCTGGGCTTTGCGGGCCCCGGAACTCGACCGCGTCGTTGCCCAGATCACGGAGGCGTTTACGGGCGTTGTGCTAGGCGACGGCATGGGGCTGCTGGAGGCCCAGGCCGTCGACGACTACGCTGGCGACGAGGAACGAGCGGAGATTAGGCGGCGGGATGAAAAGCTCGATTGGCAGCGAATCGCTCCGGAGACGCTCAGCAAATGCTACGCGGCGCCATCGTTTCTCGACGCTCGCGGCTTTGTATTCCACCTGCCGGCGTTTCTCATTGCGGAGCTCAACGACCAATACGAATTCGGGTTTATCGACGTGCTGATCCTGCCGAGCCGAGGAGGTCCACGCGGCTGGCAGGCGTTGCTGACAAAACGGCAACGAGACGCGCTGGTGGCGACGTTGCGGCTGGTCGGGGACCATCCGTGCTATACGGATCATGGCGACCGCATCGAACGAGCTATCCAAGGTATTCAGTGCCCGCCGGCCAGCAGTGCAGAGTAAAGTCGATACTCGATAGGCAGGGCCTTCCCAGCATTGCATGATCGCAAGGCTGGGTCGCGTGACCGCGACCGCTAAGGGGCAATCGCCTTCCGCCTTCCCATTCCGCCTTTCCACTTTCCGCATGTCTCTCGATTGGCTTACTGACGAACTCGCCGCGCTGGGGCGCGTGGGCCTGCGCCGCTCGCTGCCGCCGGGGCTGTCGCGGCAGGGGGCGGTGGTCGAGCACGGCGGGCGCGAGCTGGTCAACTTTGCCTCGAACGATTACCTGGGGATTGCCGACGACCCGCGGCTGGTGGCCGCGGCGGTCGAGGCGTGCCAGGCGACCGGCGTCGGTCGGGGAGCCAGCCCGCTGGTCAGCGGCCGGGCCGACGTCCACGCGGAGTTGGAGCAGCGGCTGGCCGAGTTCGAGGGGGTCGAGGCCGCCCTGCTGTTCCCCAGCGGCTTCGCCGCCAACGCGGGGACGATCCCCGCGCTCGTCGGGCCGCGCGACGCCGTGTTCAGCGACGCGCGGAACCACGCCAGCATCATCGACGGCTGCCGGCTGGCGCGGGCCCGCTACATCGCTTATCCCCACAACGACGCGGCCGCGCTGGAGCGGCTGCTGCAACAGCGGACCGGGTTTCGCCGGCGGCTGATCGTGACCGACACGCTGTTCAGCATGGACGGCGACTTGGCGCCGCTGGCGGAGTTGGCCGAATTGGCCGAGCGGTACGACGCGATGCTGATGGTGGACGAAGCCCACGCGACCGGCGTGTTCGGCCGAGGGGGACGAGGCGGGGTCGAGCTGGCCGCCGACGCTCATCCCCCGCAAGGGGAGCTGATCGAGCAGGCCATTCACGTGCGCGTCGGCACGCTCAGCAAAGCGCTCGGCACGGCCGGCGGATTTGTCGCCGGCTCGGCGGAGCTGATCGAGTGGCTCGCCAACAAAGCCCGCAGCTACATGTTCTCTACGGCCCAGCCCGCGGCCGCGGCGGCGGCCGGTCTGGCGGCGTTGGACATTGTGGCAAGCGAGCCGCAGCGGCGCGAGCGGCTGCTGGCCATGGCGGCCCAGCTGCGCACCCAGCTCACAGAGCAAGGCTGGCGGGTCCCCCCCGGCGTGAGCCAAATCGTGCCGGTGATCGTCGGCGAGCCGGCCGCGGCGGTCCGGCTGGCGACCGCGCTGCGCGAGGCCGGCCTGTGGGTCCCGGCGATCCGCCCCCCCGCGGTCCCCGAGGGCGAATCACTGCTGCGGATCAGCCTGACCGCCGGGCACACGCCCGAAATGCTGCAGCTCCTGACCGAAACGCTTGCCAAACACGCCCCCTAGCCGGCGCGGGACGGCTCTGCGAGCCGTGCCCTTGGGCGCCCACTGCGGCGCCTCGCACGGCTCACAGAGCCGTGGCACGCGGGGCAGTTTCGCCCGCAGCGGTCCGTCTGGCGCGGTCGTGCGGGCCAGCCCCGGCGGGGCGGGCGAAGCGCAAGTCGTCACGCCGCAAAAACTTGACGCCCCTGGGGGGGCTACTTACCATCGAGATTGAATACTTTCCCCAGATTGCCAAACCCGGCCGGGTTCCGTCTCCGCCGCTGGTTATCGCCACCCCCGCCTCGCGGCACGCCCGCTCCCGCGCCTGCGCAAGGAATCGACGCGTTGTCTCTGGTCTTCACCATCCTGATCGGGCTGCTGGTCCTGGTCGGTCTGATCGCGACCTTTTTGACCATCAAGCATTGGCATTGGGGCCAAATGCTGCTGATGCTGGGCGTGTACTTGGCGTCCGTCGGCGTGCTTGTGTTGGGCGCCGAGGTGTACCGCATCCACAAGCTGCTGCGGATGAACCTGCCGAAGGTCGAGGCCAAGCTGGAGCAGGTCGAGGAGAAGAACGCTGCGCTGCAGTCCGGCTCTCGCGTGCCGGGCACCATCACCGCGGTGGTCAACGACTTGCGCAACCCTGAGGCCATCGCCAGCGAACTCGCGGGGCAAGAAGGCCAGGAACAACTGGCTCAGCAACTGCAATGGCTGGGCACGAATGAAATGGCCAAAGAGCAGCTCGATTCGCTGCTGGACCGCCTGACGGAATCGGGCAAGCTGCCGAGTCTGGATACGTGGGATCAACAGAATCAAGCCCTCGCCCGGCAACGCGGTCGCGTGTGGCGCGGAGCGGTCAAGACGGCGGGCCCTGACGACTCGGGCACGGTGCAAATTGCGATTCCCATGCCGCGGCCCCACGGCCTGGAACAAGATTCGGTGGTCTACGTGTTCCAGATGGGCGAGCCGAACGCGAACAACCCCTCGCAGGGCGCCCAGTACCTGGGCGAGTTCCGCGTGACCGCCGCGGCGCCCGACAGCGCGACGCTCGCGCCGGTGCTGCCGCTGGACGAGCGGACTTCTCAGCGGTTGGCCAACTCGCAGGCTCCCTTGAGCATTTACGAAACAATGCCCCCCGATCGCCACGAGCTGTTCGGCCACTACGACAACGACACGTGGGTTTCGGACTACACCGAGGAAGAGCTGCGGCAAATGCTGCCGGCCGCGACGGTCGAGGAGTATCTCCGCCACGGCAGCGCCGAGCTGACCCGCGACGACGACGAGTATCACCGGCAGGCGTTTGACGACGAGTTTCTGCCGATCGGCCCCGAGTCGGACAAGCCGGTGGCCTACGAGCGTTACGATCGGCCGCTGCGGGCGTACGAGATCGTGTTCAACAACCTGGCTGCCGAGAAGGCGACGCTGATCGCCCGCCTGGCCGCCGCCGCCGAGGACGCTAAGAAGCTGAAGACGGCGATCGACGAAGGCCAGCAGCTGCAGGCCGAGCGGCAGGAGGAGAAACGGCTGCTCAATATCGATAAGGATCACATGCTTCGCGATCTGGCCGTCATTCGCGATCTCAGCGAGACGATCACCCAGCGACTGGCGGTGACGAAAGAGCTGCTGCAAAACGGCCTGCAGGCCAACGCCCAGTTGGCGGCCGAACTGACCCGTCGGCAGCTAGCAATTCTCAGCGGCTCGGAGCAGTAAACGCCTCGCGCGTGTCGAGTGCCACGGCTCTGCGAGCCGTGCGCCCCGTTTTCTGCGTCGTGCTCCGTCGTCGCCCGTGCGCCTGCCAGCGCCGGCCAAGCAGCGTGAATCTTCTCTTACCGGCATCGTGTCGGGGCGTTATGCTCCCCGATTCGGTAGGAGGGCTGCAAGTCTGCGTTCGTGTGCCACGGCTGGCTTGCCCAGCAGTGGGCGCCGTGTACCCGCTTCGCACTGCTGGACGAGCCAGCAGTGGCACACACGGACCTAGCAGCTCTCCTGCCGGATTGACGTGCGAATCGCGCCCGCGCGGTCGCCACGGCGTACAATATCGAGCCGCGCGATTTCGCCACGGCGGCCACGCGCTCCGCTGCACCTTCGAATCGACTCGCCCGCCGCACCGGCGGAATGCTGATATGGGAATCTACGACCGCGACTACGCCCGCGAGCCCCAGCAGGGCCTGCAGCTCGGCCTGCCTGCTTCGATGGTCAATCGGCTGATTTTGATCACGGGCGTGGTGTACCTGATTCAGTATTTCGGCAGCGAAGCATTCACACTGCAACTGGCGCTGTGGTCCGATTGGTTTCGCACGCCGTGGCGCGTGTTTCAGTTGTTGACGTACGGATTTCTCCACTCGCCGCACGACGTGTTGCACATCCTCGGCAATATGTTCGTGTTGTGGATGTTCGGCCGCGAGATCGAGCGTCGCTATGGCCAGCACGAATTCCTGCGGTTCTACTTGACCGCGATCGTCATGGCCGGGCTGTTCTGGACGGGGTGGGAGATTGCATTTGGCAAGACGCTCGCGGCGCAACAGACCTCGGGAATCGTCTACGGCGCTTCGGGCGCAGTCGCGGCGACGGTGGCGCTGTTCGCGTTGAACTTCCCGCGGCGAACAGTTTACCTCAACTTCTTTATCCCCGTCCCCATGTGGATCGCCGGCGTGCTAATGTTGTCGTTCGATATCGGCGGAGCCAGCGGGCGGTTCGGAGCGCAGAACGTTGCCTACGCAGCGCACTTGGGCGGCGCGGCATTCGGGGCCCTCTACTTCTACACCCAGTGGCTGCCCCTGCGGTGGCTGGGCAACCTCAGCGGCAAGCTGCCGAAAGTCGGCCGGCCCAACCTGCGGGTGCATGATCCCGACGCCGGCCACGAAGATCTGCAAGCGCAGGTCGATCGCATCCTGGAGAAGATCAACACCCAGGGTCAGGACAGTCTCACCTGGCGCGAGCGGCGGACCCTTGAGCAGGCCAGCCGGAAGTACCGCGAGAACCGCCGATAACGGCGGCCGTCGTAGCATGGCCGCTCCGGCCGTGCGAGTTCTCAGGTTGCTGCGGACGAAACGAAGCGCCGCCCCCGGTGCGGCAAACCGATGCTCGGCGTCGTTGGGGTTCGCTGTGCTCATTCCCAGGCGCCCTGATGTGCGAGGCGCTGGGACGATCTCCGCTGCACACGGCTCGCCGAGCCGTGGCACACTCCAGATGATTCGCACGGCCGGAGCGGCCATGCTACCGCCCGCCGGTGAATCATGAGCCCGTTCCTGCGGTTTTGCTCTCGGGCGACGACCGGCGGCGGGCTAGCATGGCGGAATTCGCCACGTTGGCCCGTTGCTCGTCGTAAGCTGCCCGATTGGTTGATGAACGCCTCGCTGCTCGCTCGCACCGCCGCCTTTCTGCTCGCCGCCGCCGCCGGATTGCTGGGGGCCGCGTGGGGGCAGCCGCTGGTCGGGCCGGCCGTGGCGGCGATCGTGCTGGTCGGGCATGTGTGGACGCTCCGCAACCCGCTGCGGCAGTTGCGACCGCTGTTTGTGATTGCCGTGGCTGGCACGGCGGCCGAGAGTGCGTGGATCGCCGCGGGGCTGTACGCCCCGGCGGGGGCCATGCGCGGCAGCTTGCTGTGCCCGCTGTGGATTACGGCCATGTGGCTCAACGCGGCCGTGTTCATGCAGGGCGTGCTGGCAAAGAGAGTGCCGCTGCGACTGGCAGCCCCCATGGGGGCCGCGGTCGCCGTGGCGACTGCCCTGCTGGCCGACGGCGTGGGAGCCATCCTGGTGGCGTGGCCGCTGGCGGTCGCGCTGCTCGTGCTGGCAGCGTACGGAGCGGTCGCGTCGCCACTCGCCATGAGATTGATCGCCGCGGCCGAGGAACCGATCACCGCCGCCGCAGGACCCGCCGATCCCAGTTGAAATCAGTCCCGCCTTCAGTCCGGATTGCTAGATATGTCAGATACGCCCAACGCTCGCAAAGTCATCGTCACCGGCGCTTCGGGGCTGGTGGGGACCGTGCTCTGCAACAACCTTGCCGACAGCGGTTGGCAGGTGATCCGCGCCGTGCGCCGCCCAGCGCAATCGCCCGACGAGGTGATGTGGAATCCGCAAACGGGCGACATCGACAAAGCCGGGTTCGAGGGCGCCGCGGCGGTGGTGCACCTGGCGGGCGAGAACATCGCCGACAGCCGCTGGAGCGAGTCCTTCAAGCAGAAGATCCTGCACAGCCGCACGCAGGGCACGCTGCTGATCGCCGAAACGCTCGCCGCGCTGGACGCCAAGCCCGAGGTGCTGGTGTGCGCCTCGGCCATCGGCTACTACGGAGACCGGGGCGATGAGGTGATGACCGAAGCGTCGCCGCCGGACGATGACTTTCTGGCTGACGTTTGCGTGCAGTGGGAGGCGGCCTGCCAGCCGGCCCGCGATGCGGGCATCCGCACGGTCAACACGCGGATCGGCGTGGTGCAAAGCCCCAAGGGGGGCGCCCTGGCCAAGATGCTCACCCCGTTCAAACTGGGCGCCGGCGGCGTGCTGGGCAGCGGCGAGCAGTACATCAGCTGGATCGCCCTGGAGGATGTCGCCCGGGGGCTGCAATTCGCCGTCGAAACGCCGGGACTGTCCGGCCCGGTCAACCTGGTGGCGCCCAATCCCGTGACCAATCGCGAGTTCACCAAGACGCTGGGTCGGGTGCTGGGGCGGCCGACGATCTTTCCCGTGCCCGCGTTTGCCGCCAAGCTGGCCTTCGGCGAGATGGCCGAGGCGCTGCTGCTGGCCAGCACCCGCGTGGCGCCCACGGCGCTGGAAGCGGCCGGATTTGAGTTTCAGCACCGCCAGCTCGAGCCGGCCCTGCGGCATTTGCTGGGGAAGAGCTAGCCCGCGGACCAAACTTAGCCCCCGGTCGGTGACCGGGGGCTAAATGGGCCCTTGGGGCGGCTAGGGACGGCGCGAAGCAGAGCCCTCAGTGGATTCCTGGGACTCCCTGCGGTCGTCCCCAGCCACCCCTGTGAGGACCCAGCCCGGCCCTTTGAGACTCGCCCCGGAGCCGGTAAACTGAGCGGTTCGGTCAAACTCGGCACGAGCCGGTCCCGATTTGCCGCCGTGCCGAGCCGACCGCGGCCTCCGGGCCGCGGGACCTTCCCGCCCGCCGCGGCCCATCTCGCGCCGCCCTCACCGTCCGTCGCGTCGCCCGCCTTCGAGAGATTTATGCATTCACAAGTGGTCGTGTTGGGGGGCGGTCCCGGTGGCTATGCCGCCGCGTTCCTCGCCGCGGATCTGGGCATGGAGGTCGCCCTGGTCGAATCTGATCCCCGCCTGGGCGGCACCTGTCTGTTGCGCGGCTGTATCCCGTCCAAGGCGCTATTGCACGTGGCCAAGGTGATCACCGAGGCTCGCGAGATGGTCGAATGGGGCGTCGAGTTTGGCGCCCCCCGACTGGCCATCGACAAGATGCGGGCCCGCAAAGAGAAGGTCATCGAGACGCTCTCGGGGGGCCTCGCCCAATTGGCCAAGCGGCGCAAGGTGAAGCGAATCCACGCCACGGGCATTTTCGTCGACTCCCAAACCTTGCAGCTCGAAGGCGGCGATCCCGACACCTACGAAGAAGCGCGGCTGACGTTCGATCACTGCATCCTGGCCACCGGCAGCACGCCGGCCATGCCCAAGATGTTCGCCATCGGCAGCGACCGCGTGATGGATTCGACCGGCGCGCTGAGCCTCCCCGATGTGCCCGAGTCCCTGCTGGTGGTGGGCGGCGGTTACATTGGCCTGGAAATGGGCAGCGTCTACGCCGAGCTGGGCTCGAAGGTCACCGTCGTCGAGTTCACCGACGGCCTGCTCCCCGGCGCCGACCGCGACCTGGTCAAGCCGCTGCACAAGTCGCTCACCGAGCGGTTTGAGAAGATTCACCTGGGCACGAAGGTCACGGGGCTGAAGGCCAAGGGCGAGCAGATCGAAGCGTCCGTCGAGGGGCCCGAGGTCAACGGCACGCTGGACTTTGACCGCGTGCTGGTGTCGGTCGGCCGGCGGCCGCGCTCCAGCGGCATCGGTCTGGAGAACACGCAGGTCACGGTCGACGACAAGGGGTTCGTCCGCGTCGACGATCAGCAGCGCACCAGCGACCCGCACATCCTGGCCATCGGCGACGTGGCGGGCGAGCCGATGCTGGCTCACAAGGCCTCGCACGAGGGCAAGGTGGCTGCCGAGGTGCTCGCCGGCGAACCGGCCGCGTTCGACGTGGCGGCCATCCCCGCGGTGGTCTTCACCGACCCGGAAATCGCCTGGGCCGGTCTCACGGTGGAAGAAGCCAAACGGGAAAACCGCAAGGTCGAGGTGGCCCAGTACCCGTGGCAGGCCAGCGGCCGCGCGATCGCGATCGGCAAGACCGATGGCATGACCAAGTGGCTGATCGACCCGGACACCGACCGCGTGCTCGGCTGCGGCATCGTCGGCTCGGGCGCCGGGGAGTTAATCGCCGAGGCGGTGGTCGCCATCGAAATGGGCTGCAACATCCGCGACGTGGCCGAGAGCATCCACCCGCACCCGACGCTCAGCGAGACCGTCGCCTTTGCCGGCGAGGTGCACCTGGGCGCTGCAACCGAAGTGTACCGACCGAAACGCAAGTCGCATTCCGGCGGCTAAGGCCGCCGACTGCGACATGGCAAATTGAGAATTGAGAATTGCAAATTGAAAATTGCTGGATAAGAGAATCTTGCCCCGTTCGGCAATTTGAAATTTGCAATTGAAGATTTGCATTTTTCAATCGCCGCTTTTGCAGTCCTTTCCCACACAAGACATCGGCTCGAATGCCGGCTCGCACCGGCACGAGCTTCGCCCCCAGGACTCGCCGCCATGGCACAAACCAAGAACACGCCGCGTTCTCCCTTGCCGAATGACGTCGACCCGGCGGAAACCGCCGAGTGGCTCGAGTCGTTGGACTACGTGCTGGAAAGCAAGGGTCCCGAGCGGGTGAGCCAGCTACTCACCGCGCTCGACGAAGCGGCCTATCGCAACGGCGTCGAGCTGCCTTTCACCGCCACCACGCCGTACATCAACACGATCCCCGTCGAAAAGCAGCCGGCCTACCCGGGCAATCGCGAGCTGGAACGGCGGATCAAGAGCTTCGTCCGCTGGAACGCCATGGCGATGGTCACCCGCGCCAACCGCGACCCCGCTGCGCCGGGCGGCCACATCTCCACGTTCGCCAGCTCGGCCACGCTGTACGAGGTGGGCATGAACCACTTCTTCCGCGGCCGCGGCGACGACGGCTACAGCGGCGACCAGATCTATTTCCAGGGCCACGCCGCTCCCGGCATGTACGCCCGAGCGTTTCTGGAGGGCCGGCTCACCGAGCAAAACCTGGTCAATTTCCGCCGCGAGCTGAGCGAGGGGGGCGGGCTGTCCTCGTACCCGCACCCGTGGCTGATGCCTGAGTTCTGGGAGTTCCCCACGGTGTCGATGGGGTTGGCGCCGATCATGGCGATCTACCAGGCGCGGTTCAACGAGTACCTGACCGACCGGGGGATCAAGGACCTCAGCGGCAAGCGGGTGTGGGCGTTCTTGGGCGACGGCGAAACCGACGAGCCGGAGACCCTCGGCGCGATCAATCTCGCCTCGCGCGAGCACCTCGACAATCTCACCTTCGTGATCAACTGCAACTTGCAGCGGCTCGACGGTCCCGTGCGCGGCAATGGCAAGATCATCCAGGAACTGGAAGGCGCGTTCCGCGGCGCCGGCTGGAACGTCATCAAGGTCATCTGGGGCAGCGACTGGGATCCGCTGCTGGACGCCGACGAGTCCGGGCTGCTCGCGCTGCGGATGATGGAAATCGTCGACGGCCAGTCGCAGAAGTACGTCGTCTCCGACGGTTCGTACGTCCGCGAGCATTTCTTCGGCAAGTACCCCGAACTGCTGCCGCTGGTGAAGAACTACTCCGACGAAAAACTCCGCAAACTGCGTCGCGGCGGCCACGACCCCGAAAAAGTGTACGCCGCATTCAAGGCCGCCACCGAGTGCAAGGGCCGCCCGTCGGTCATCCTCGCCCAAACGATCAAAGGCTATGGCCTGGGCGAAGGCGGCGAAGGTCGCAACGTGACCCATAACCAGAAGAAGCTGAACGAAGAGGAGCTGCGCGAGTTCCGCACGCGGTTCGGCATTCCCATTTCCGACGAACGAGTGGCCGAGGCGCCGTTCTACCGCCCGCCGGAGAGCAGCCCGGAGATGAAGTACCTGCGCGAGCAGCGCGCCAAGCTTGGCGGCTCGGTCCCGGCCCGCAACAACGCGCCCGTCACGATGGAAGTGCCGCGGCTGGTCGATTACCAAAAGTCGCTGGCCAAACTGGTCAGCGCCGGCCCCGGCAAGGAAATGTCGACCACGATGGGTTTCGTGCGGCTGCTGACCGACATGCTTCGCGACAAGAAAATCGGCAAGCAGATCGTGCCGATCGTCCCCGACGAGTCGCGCACGTTCGGCATGGAAGGCCTGTTCCGCCAGGTGGGCATCTACGCCCACGCCGGGCAGCTGTACGAGCCGGTCGACGCCGACCAGATCGCGTACTACAAGGAGGCTCGCGACGGCCAACTGCTGGAAGAGGGCATCACCGAAGCGGGCGCCATGAGCAGCTTTGTCGCCGCGGGCACCAGCTACTCGTCCCACGGCGTGAACATGATCCCCATGTTCATTTACTACAGCATGTTCGGCTTCCAGCGCATCGGCGACCTGGTGTGGGCCGCCGCCGACGCGCGGGCCAAGGGCTTCATGTTGGGCGGCACCGCGGGCCGCACCACGCTCAACGGCGAAGGCCTGCAGCACCAGGACGGTCACAGCCTGATCAACGCGGCGGCGTTCCCCACCGTGCGGGCGTACGACCCGGCGTTCTCCTACGAGACGGCCGTGATCATCTTCGACGGCCTGAAGCGGATGTACGAGGACAACGAAACGGCGATTTACTACATTACGCTGGAAAACGAAAACTACCTGATGCCCGAGATGCCCGAGGGTTGCGAGGAAGGCATCATCCGCGGCCTCTACAAATACAAGAGCGTCCAGGGGGCCAAGGACAAGCAGCGCGTGCAGCTGCTGGGCGCCGGGCCGATCCTGAACGAAGTGCTCAAGGCCCAGGAACTGCTGGCCGAGAAATACGGCATCGGCAGCGACGTGTGGAGCGTGACCAGCTTCAACCAGCTACGCCGCGACGCCCAGGAGTGCGAGCGGTGGAACATGCTTAACCCCGACAAGCCGGCGCGCGTCAGCTACATCGAAGAGCAGCTGGGGGGAACCGACGGCCCGATCATCGCCGCCAGCGATTACATGCAGATGCTGGCCGACCAGCTGGGCCCCTGGCTCGGCGGGCGAATGTACGCCCTGGGCACCGACGGCATGGGCCGCAGCGAGAGCCGCCAGGCGCTCCGCCGGCACTTTGAAGTCGACGCCGCCTGCGTCACGGTGGCCACGCTGTACAAGCTGTCCAAGGAAGGCCAGATCGACAAGAAAGTCGTCGCCGAGGCGATCAAGGAGTTCGGCATCGACCCGAACAAGCCATCGGCGTTGTACGCCTGACGGCGTGGTGATCAGTGACCGGTGATCAGTGACCAGTGGCGTGCGAATCCAGCAGTCACCGATCACTGGTAACAGGTAACTGGTCACTGATCACCCACAACTAGTCACCGATCACCAGTCACTTTCGTCCCATGCCAACTCAAATCAAACTTCCTTCGCTCGGCGAGAACATTGAATCGGGCGACGTGCTGTCGATCCTCGTGAGCGAGGGCGACGTGGTCGCGGCGGATCAGGATCTGATCGAGATCGAGACCGACAAGGCGACGATGCCGGTCCCCAGCCCGTCGGCCGGCAAGATCGTGAAGATTCTGGTGAGCGAAGGCGACACGATCAACGTGGGCGCCCCGATTGCGGAGATCGAAGCCGGCGCCGCCGCTGAAGAACCTGCCGAGAAAGCGCCGGAACCCGCCGCCCCCGCACCGCCGGCCGAGGAGCCGCCGCAAGCCGAGGCGGAGCCCGAACCCGAGCCGCCGGCCGCCGCGCCGAAGCCCGCTCCGGCGACTCCCGCCCCCGCGCCGACGCCGGCAGCCGCAGCCCCCGCTCCCGCCCCGGCGAGCAACGGCTCGCGTGCCTCGGCGCCCGCCACCGACAAGCCTCTGGAAGACATACCCGGCGACGGCCATGCCTCGGCGGCCGCGGGTCCCACGGTGCGCCGCTTGGCGCGCGAATTGGGCGTCGACTTGCGTCGCGTGCGGCCCAGCGGCTCGGGCGGTCGCATCACCGAAGACGACGTTCGCAACCATGTGCGCAATGCCCAGCAGGCCGCCGCCGCCAGCGTGCCCAAGGGCGTCACCCCGCCGGGGGCCCCCGACTCCGACGGCTATGGCGCCGTGCGGCGCGAGAAAATGTCGCGGATGCGGCAGACCATCGCCCGCAACATGGTCGCGTCGTACACGACCATCCCGCAGTTGACCAACTTCGACGATGTCGACATCTCCGAACTTGAGCGGCTGCGCAAAGACAGCCAGGCCGACTACGCCGCTCAAGGCGTCAAGCTCACGACGATGCCGTTTTTGGTCAAAGCGATCGCCGTGGCGCTGAAGCATCACCCGATCGTCAACGCCTCGGTCAGCGAATCGGGCGACGAAATCATTTACAAGGAATACGTCAACCTGGGCATCGCGGTCGACACGCCCAAGGGGCTGGTCGTGCCGGTGCTGCGCGACGCCGACCGCAAGAGCATCCCGCAGGTCGCGCGCGAGATGATCGAACTGGCCACCGCGGCCCGCGACGGCACGTTCGGGATCGACGACTTGCGCGGCGGCACCTTCACGATCAGCAACCTGGGCGCCGTGGGAGGCATTTACTCCACGCCGATCATCAACCCGCCCGAGGCCGCGATCCTGCTGGTGGGCCGCAGCCGCACGATGCCGCAGTTCGTCGACGGCACGTTCGTGCCGCGACTGATGATGCCGCTGTCGATCACGTACGATCACCGCATCGTCGACGGCGCCGCCGCGGCGCGGTTCCTGAACGACGTGAAGGGCTACCTGGCGAACCCGGGCCGGTTGCTGCTGGCGCCGGCGTGAGTCGGAGAGGGGTAGCACGGGTTCTCGAACCCGCGTCGCGGCACGCGACAGGAGGCAGGCAGTCGCAGGATGCGGGGCGCGTGGAATCACCATTCCGGCGCCTCTTGCGGCTGCGCCGCACCGGTTCGAGAACCGGTGCTACCCTACGCCGTTAACCCTTTGATTTCCTGAGCGATTCTGACCTGTTGTTTGGTTGCTTTGCGGATCTTGGGCGGGCTTGTGCCGGGCGCGTCGGTTTT
>PABB01000074.1 GCA_002702655.1 Planctomycetaceae bacterium | reverse complement strand
CCGCGGCAGCGTTTAGACAGTGATCCGGAGGCTGACAGCCGAGTTGCGCCTTGTGCGTGGCAAGTCTCAAGCCTGAGGTTTTGTTTTGCAAATTGATACGACCCGTCATTACTGCCGGGCAGTGTCTAGGAAGTAGACCTGCCCGGCAAGACGGTCTCGAAAATGAGGCTGTGACGACCACAGAGAGGTTTCACGTGCGGTTTCTGGAAAGGAGGTTTTCCGCACTGGGTTTTTTGGTCGTTCGTCACACAAGGCTTGTACGTCCTGCAATGGGCGATGCATGCCGAGGGTTTTCACTACGAAGGAGATGGCTTTTCGCAGTGGTTTGAGCCCAAATCAAACCGCTGCATCTTTTTACAACGGGAGTAACGGCGACGTGATACGAGAGGACTACCGATATCTTATTGAGGACCTACCGGGCCTGGTGCGGGTCATTGAAAAGACGATCCACTACAAACCGTGGTACGCCACCGGCGTCGTGTCAGGGCGGTTTGCCGCCGACCCTGCGGAACTTGACCGCCGCATGATTCGTCGGTTCCAAACCGACGCCCCCAAGTGGGACACCTGGCGGATGAAACAAGCAGGCCTTGCCCGGTACAAGTACGTCCGGTTCGGGATGCGGTGGTGGCTGTTCGCCAGCGCTGGCGACCGCTCCGCCATGGAAGAACGCAACGCCGTCCACCATGTCCGTGACGTTCCGATCAAGGTCGATGGCTATTCGATCAGCCTCAAACGTGGCGGGTACGAGCGGCGAAGCCGCGAGGAACGCACCGTGGCCAACGAGCAATGGCAGGCTTACAAGCAGGCCAAATCAGCGGGGACGTCGGCGCCGAAACCGTCGCCACCGAAGCAGCGCGAGCGGAAAGTCGCAAGCGTCCGGCTCGAACACAATGCCCGAGAGGGCCTGGAAATCGAGGCCGTCAAACTGGCTCGGAAGGCCAAACGACACCAGGTCGCGGCGTGGTTTTTTGCGTTTGAATTCACGCCGTACCGGCCCATCTACGAGCAGCAAAAAGCCATCCTCAGGAAGGTCAATAAGATATTACACGCTCGCGGTATGGAGCAACTGCCGACGAGCATTATCCGGTGGAAGCGGATTGATACGCCTGCCTACACGGCGACAGGCGGAGCTGTCCCTGCCAGCCATGCTGGGGATGAGAGAGACTTGGGTTCCGAAAGTAGGGTTGGCGAGGGCAACCAATCATCAGGGGGTAAATAGACCCCACCGCCCGCTGCATCACCGGTACGTCGAGCAGATTTGCTATTGAGTCAACCTGGTCAACCCATAGGCAATCAAAACCATGCCGAGCAGGATGCGGCCGAGTCTGGTTGCGGGTAGCCAGATGGGAAGCAGCAGCAGGCTGACTGCCAGCCGCTGCGGGGTGGGGGACAACCGGGCGAGGAGCACGTTATTTGCTCCAGCGGGGTGCAGGAGTTTGCGCCGATTCACCCGCTGCAACGTCAGGGCCAGTACCGGCAAGTTGATTGGCCCCGGCGCGATTGAATTGATCGGCGAACGCCTCGGCTTTCACCTGCCCGAGGTGCTTTTTGGCGGCCGTGACCGACTTGCGAAAGTGTTCGGCCGAGTAGAGATCAAGCTCCGGAATGATCGTCGGCTCATTCGTTTGCCGGTTGATCCAGAGCTTGCCGACGCGGGCGCTGAATCGTAGCGTGCCGTTGTAGACTCGCGCGTAAAGTTGGTAGCCGTAGCCGCCAGCCACATCGACTGGCTGACCGAGGGGTTGCCTGTTCTGTTTCATCGTGACCTCCTTGTCATGGTTGAGGCGTCCATGATGGGGCAGATCGCGGCGCTAAGCAAACTGCCACCCTATGCCGCCAAATCCAGGTCGCGAACGAGCGAATTGATTGCCTGATTCAGTAGCTTCAGTTCTGTGATCCCGGTGCGCTCAGCGAGCACTTCCAGGTAGAGTTGCTGCGATTCGGTGACCGGCACCGATTGCCTCCGAATGGCCTGATAGACCTGGGCGGTCGCCAGAATGTCGTTGAGCGCAGTGTGATCCGGCCTCGTCGTCACGCCAAAATATTTCGCCAGCGTTTCAAGTTTGAGATTCTCCGGCCGCGGCAGTTGCGTTTGTTCTTCAAACAGCCACATCGCTCGCTGCTTGGTATCAAGCACCGACATGGCGGCTGGCAAGTACTTGCCGAGCCGCCCGTACCAGGCTCTCAAGAACGGGCCGTCAAAGGACTCTGCGTTGTGGCCGGCAAGTTTCGCGACTCGATACGTGCTGCCGTCAGCGCGATGGCGGATGCAGGTCGCATGTCGCCTCAGAAACTGCGCAAAATACTCAGCCACCAGCGACGGCGACATCGCCGCAGTCGCCCACAGTGCGGGGTCGTACTTTTTGAGCGAGAGCGACCTGGGGTCGGCCTCTTTCGGGTCAAACTGCACGAGCATGTGAAACGTCTCCAGCGTGGCGCCAGTCGACGCTGAGACGCTCACGGCCCCGATCTCGCAGATGGGGTGCCGATTGGGGTCCAGTCCGCCCGTTTCGAGGTCAAAGAAGACGAGCCGGCCTTCAAGCTCGGCCGTCATGCGGCGTTCTTGAAGTCAGCGCCAGCGAGCAGTTCCTGGTCGCGGCGGAGCGATTCCCGGTACGCACGCTCAGCAACACGAGCTGCCGCACCGTGGTGCTTGGGCAGAAACTTGTCGGTCTGAATTGTCTTCTTACCCATTGGGTACTGCCTGACCACCTTGAAATAGTGGTAGGGGATCTGCGGGTCGCCGGTGGTACGGCTCTTCCAGACCTCGGCGACGATTTCGGCTTGTTCGGCGTCGGGGATCGTGAGTACGCGCTGGTCGCGGCTGGCGGGTTTCTTTTTCGTTGCGGTGGTCATACGGCTTGCCTCCTGTGACTGTTACAGCAGCCAGAATACCGCAACATCGAATCGCTAATCAAATCGAGGTCGCCGCTGCACAACGCGATGCGGCGCTGCGGTCGTTGCCGTTTACCGCGAGGTGTGAGACTCTCGATGCATGGTTTACAACGACGAATGCCAGCTGACCGACTACGGCCTCCAGTACCTTATAGCGCTGCAGACTGTCGAATCAGTACTTCATGCTGACGAATCGCTGGCCGCGAGGGCTCGTGGCGACCTGCAGTACGTCGTCAATGAGATACTGGCCGATTCGAGCGAGGAACTCCGAAAAGACGTAATTGTCTACCTGAGCTGCACGGTCAGGTACAGTGGCTGAGCGTATTGCACCACGACGGCCTGCCGAGCATACTGGCTGAACCAGATCAGCCACAGGTACATCCGTCATGGCCGCCAACGACTTGAAATCCCGCATTGCTACGCTGACGCCGCGGCATCGACAGGTTTTGCGGCTGATCAGCCTTGGGTGCAGCGTTGCCGAGATCGCCGACATCCTGGGGCTGGCCCACTCGACGGTTGACAACCATCGCAGTGCCATCATGCAACGGCTCGGAGTCGGTAAATCGGTTCTGCTCGCCCGCATCGCGATCAAGCACCGCATTTCGAAAGTCGACGACAAGCTGACCGCCAGCGAGAAACGCAAGCGAGGTCGCGGCAAAGACGGATGGAACTAGCCGGGCCGCGTCTTGATAGTGGTGATCGTGGAATGGCCCCTGGCGTATCGGCTAGCCGGTTCGATCAACCACAACCAGCCGCGTTCTCACCCCGGTTTGGCGAAACGCATCGGCGCCTGCAAAGGCATTCTTCGGGAGCTGGAGGGAGTAGCCGCCAAGGCTCCCGAGCCACCGCTGAAACTCCACGGATTTCTTATCGCTGCGAAAAAACGCCGACTCGCTCATCACCGAAACGAGCCTGCCGCCCGGCGCCAGACAGTCGAACGCGTGCCGGACGTGATCGACGTCGGCTAGATTTTCAAACGGGGGATTTTGCAGAATGCGGTCGTAGAAGCCGCGGTGCGCGAGGAAGTCCGTGAACTCGGCGTCGATGCCTTTGGCAGCCAGTACGTCTGCCAGCGTGCGATTCAGCTCAATCGCCGTCACTAGCGACTGCGGATGCGATCGCCTTACGGTGAGCACGATGTCGCCCTTGCCGCAGGACGGCTCCAGCACGGTGTGGCCGGGTTCGATCTGGGCCAGTTCTAGCATCTGTTCGATGACGGGCGAAGGCGTTGGGAAAAAGCCCGGCAACTTCTTGCCGATCAGTTCCCGCTCGGCAATCAGCGCCGGATCATCGCCGCGAACTGACGCCTTGTGCGGGAGATACTCGCGTAGTGCCACCCGCAACTCGTGAATGTCGCCAATGCTCGCGCGCTGGAGCCGTTGGTAGTGGACAAGGTCGTCAGCGATGCGACCGCAGTCGGGACAAGATCGGCGTCCGCCCAGCCGTTGGGAGGAGCGTTCTCGGCATTGGCCTGTTCGATGATGGCCAAGAGCGACTTGCCAGGCGGCGTTGGCTTGGGGTCTCGAATGGTAGCAGGGTAGATGGCCCCGACCTTGAACCAGCCGCCCTTCTTGAGCGTGTCGTCCCAGGCGACGCGGACTTCCTGTCGCGCGTGACTGATGCCGATCACCTCGCCGACATGGAACCGATTGTGCCCCATGTACGCTTCGACCGTATCTCCTCGCTTGATGATAAACCGATGGGCGGGTCCGTCGATATCGTCGGTGACACGGTCGACAGTGATCGTGTCGCGGTCGTGAAGGTCGGCTGCCGGATGCCAGTCGTAGTGGGTGCGGGCGTCCGCGTAGACAATCTGCCGGTCGGGGCGGACAAGGGGCGGCGGCAACGACGTGTCGGTTGCGACCTGCTCGGGTTCAGGTTGCGGACGGCTTTCGGGCCTGTGTGCGGCCGGTGCGTCGAAGTCGAGTGTTCGTTGAACGTGCATGTGTGTTACTCCCTGATACTGGTTATGACGCTGCGGATCATTCATGTCGCATTGCATGCGAGTCCGGTCGTCCGCGGAGTAGGTGGCATGGAACGGAGCCGGAGTAGATCGCGAAAAGGCAGGCTGCGCCCACGGTAGCCAGGGAAACGCCAAGCGGCGGCCGCAGAAGAAAGCGCCATGGGGCGGAAAGGGGACTGCCGCGAACTCAGAAATACTGCTCGGATTCACCGCAACCAGGGCACGACATTCGTCGTTGCTGCTCCAGGTAGCGATCGTAGAGTTCGCGCTGTTCAGCTTCTGCACGAGTGACTTCGTGCTGCTGATCACTTCGGTGCTGGCTTTCGGCTGGATGTTCGTTCGACTCGTTCATGGCAATTGCTCCCCGTGGATGATTGGTGCGGCCCCTCGCCCCATGCCGGGGGTCGTGCCAATCGCCTGCGGGGAGCGGCGTGCAACGATTCATCGACAGGTCGATGTCAGCATTTCGTATCGTTTCGTGAGCTCGACGCGCGGACCGGGATGTGCGTTCGCTTTGGGGGTGTCTTGCGACGATCCGCCGGACCGTGGTACTGCTATGGCATGGAAGCAATAGAGGCGGAGGCGATTGAGAGACGGCTGGCGCGGGCGGAACTGACGCTCCGGCTCCTTGACGACGGGCGATTCCCCCGGCTCAGTGCGTTTCTGTTCGGCGGAACAACGGACTTTCGCGCCATCAACGACCAATTTCCGTTTGACGACGACATGGAATCTTCAACGGTCAACGAACAGGAACTTGTGGCCTCATAGAGTCGATTTCTCATTTGCTGCGCTCACGAAGATGGCTCGCCGCGATTGTGCATCTTCTTTGAAAAGGATCTGGCCGAGCGCGAGTTGACGCTGGCGGCCAAGTCGTACCACGCGTTCCTGACTTCTGCGCACGCGGCGCGACATGAAACCGGCGCGGGAGTCGCACGCCAGCATTCTCCGTAGATTATTGGACTAGCCGGGGAGTAATGCGAGCGGTGATGCGCTGTGAGGCACAGGCAAGACGGACAAAGTGCTTTTCGATTGAGTTGACTTCGTCGCTTTGGGCACTTCACTACGGCTGTTCAGCTCGGCCATCGCAAACGCTCGCAACACCAGGTCGTGAATCTCTTCTGTCCGGGGCATGATTGCAGAAGCTCCGATGTGCATGTCTTCCCGTAAATTGGTCAACGACCTCAGCGTGGTCTCCTTTGGCGGCGAAGCTACCGTTGAGTGTGGCGATGTCCTCTGGAGCGACGATAATTGGTCATCAATCGCGTGGGCGGCAGCAGAGTGCAAACACAGCTTCCCGCACTGGTCAAATGGTTGTTTCTACGGCCCAGCGACCGCCACTCATGGACGAGACAATTCCGCGGCACGAGCTGCGGACTTGAGGACTCTTTTTGCGAATTGATCGTTATTGTGATGGCTTGCGACCGTACCGGTACGATTGCACAGCGATCGGGCCATGAAAAGAGAGCGCCGCTGGCATGGACAGGATGCGTGCGGCTCCATTGCTACCGTGCAAAGCGAGACGCATTCAAAGTCGGCAGGATACACCGAGATCTTTCAATGAATGTCCAGCCGCCGCGGTGAAAGCGAGGAGTTATGCCGTTTCCAGGTGCGAGAGTGTAGCGGTTAGCCCTGCTCTGTTCGCGAGCAGCGGGACCACCTCTGGCGACTGCCGTAACTGATCCGCGGAATTTCAGATGTCACGCTCGGGCCGGTGGAACGGCGATACCTTCGCCAGGTGTCTGCCAAAATCTTCGGCACACTTGCGGCGTTGGCTTCGGTTATCTGGACTATCTGGACGCGCAAAACGGCCGACTCAAAGACGCCATCGCCGGTCCAGCAACCGGGTCTGTCGGAAAGCCAGCGACGACCTGCGAATTGGACTTGCGTTCCACTGCTAGATTAATTCCAGTGATCGCTACTGCGGGCAACGCTCGGGCATCCGGGATCGACTTTTCATGTGTGTAGATGGCAGGCAAATCGGACGGGCGGAGATCGGCTCGCTTGCGACAAGTTTCGCTGCTTGGCGGCGTCTGTTGGAGCGGCCCCGCGCTGCGCGAATAGCAGTATTGGCTCTGCTGGCTATTCATACGGGCTTGCTGATGTACAGCGCCTATGTCCATAGCCCGACGCTGAATGAACCGGGGCATTTGGTCGCCGGCCTGAGCCACTGGAAGTTTGGCCGGTTTGAACTCTACCGCATCAACCCGCCCCTGGTCCGCATGGTCGCCGCTCTGCCGGTCATGGCCGTCGGTTACAAGGAGGACTGGTCCCGGTTCTACGAGGGTCCCGGTGCCATGCCCGTGTTCGGAATGGGCAAGGATTTCGTGGCCGCCAACGGTGAGCGAACCTTCTTTCTCACCATGATCGCTCGCTGGGCCTGCGTCCCCTTAAGTTGGATCGGCGCACTGACCTGCTACCTGTGGGCCCGCGACCTGTTCGGCCGCCCGGCCGGCGTGATGGCCTGCGCCATTTGGTGTTTCGAGCCTAATATTCTTGCCCACGCGTCGCTGATCACCCCCGACGCCCACGCCTCGGCCCTGGGAGTCGCCGCCTGTTACACATTCTGGAAGTGGTTGTGCCGGCCGACCTGGGGCCAGGCGGCCCTGACGGGCGCGGTGCTGGGCCTAGCCGAACTGGCTAAAACAACGCTCATCTTGCTTTATCCCCTGTGGCCGCTGATGTGGCTGATTTACCGCTGGCCCGAGCGCCGCGAGATGACGCCCTGCCGGTGGACCCGCGAGGCTGGCATGCTGTTTGCGAGAATGGCGATTGGCTTGTATGTGCTGAACCTCGGCTACGGCTTCGAGCAGACGCTGCGTCCTCTGGGCGAGTTCCGATTTGTGAGCGATTTGTTGACCGGACGCGACGCCGGGGACGAGCCAGGGCACGCTAACACACCGGATTCACCGGACGCCCGCGGCACGGTTATGCCCAATCGCCACAACCGCTTCGCCGACACGATATTCGCTGCACTGCCCGTCCCCTTGCCAGCCAACTACGTGCGGGGCATTGACACCCAGCAGCGGGACTTCGAACACCACGGTCGTCCCGCCTATTTGCGCGGCGAATGGCGCGACAGCGGCTGGTGGTACTACTACCTCTACGCTGCAGCAATCAAGCTGCCATTTGCGCTTTTGCTCTTGTTCGGCGTGGCAGCGATACTGGCGATTCGCGCCCGACGCCTTCGACATGGCGACCATCGTACGGCGCCACGCCTACATTCCGCGCCGTCGTCACTCGATCTCTTCGTCTTATTGTTCCCGCCCACCGTGATTTTCACGGTCGTGAGTGCGAAAACTGGAATCAACGAGCATTTTCGCTATGCGCTGCCGGCGCTGCCTGGGGTATTTATTGCGGCTTGCGGAACGTCGAGAAGTTTTTTGCCCGCAAGCCGCAGAATTTGTTTGACAAGTTGCGGCAACCTGTGTTACACCGCCAATCTGATGCAGGCTGTCCGTAGTTTACAGCTTTCCTCTCTGTTGCCTTTCCTTTTGGGGTGGGCCGCGGCGAGCAGTTTTTGGATTTTCCCGCATAGTCTCAGTTACTTCAACGAATCCATCGGCGGACCGCTTAACGGACCGAATCACCTACTTGGAAGTAACGTAGACTGGGGGCAGGATGGAAGATATCTGAAGATCGCCAGTCAAATGTACCCTTCCCATGAAATTCGAGCAGTAGCACTGCACGAGTTTGATGCGAAGGAAGTCGCTGCCTTTTTGGCGAGCGATCAACCTCGCGTCTTCGTGACGTACGGGTGCTTCCTAGTTTTTTGGCCGCAGTTTGGTAGCGACTGACAGGTCAACGCATGGACGCTGGTGGGCGGTGACGCCCCGCCAGTGGCGGCATTGACTACAACTGACGTTGGTTTCCTCTGGTGGGCGCAGTCAAACCTGTGGTGCAATAATTGTTCAATTGATCTTATTAAGAGACCGCGGGGTCGTCAGAGTTGGTTATTTCTATTCAAGAAAGCAGCAGTCACAGAGATATGACCGGAAGTTGTGTACAAAGTCGTTGAAAGTGGTGGTGTCATTGGGCTTGAATCTGGTTGCTTGACGACCCCATTCATCCCCGGAAGGAACGCCACCACGGCTGAAAGTAACACAACGACGCTGTCGTTTCCATCGGCGACGGCCCCGGACGCGCTGACGGAGGTTCTTCGTAGCGGCGCTCAGCGGTTGCTGGCCGAGGCGGTCGAGGCCGAGGTCCGAGAGTGGATCGAACGCACGTTCACGAGACCGACGCAGCAGGACGCCGTCAGGGCGTCCGCAACGGCTACTTGCCGAAGCGTTCGATCCTGACGGGGATCGGCCCGGTCGAAGTTGCCCAACCGCGAATGCAGGAGCGCCGAGGGCGAGTCTTCACGTCAAAGATCCTGCCGCCCTACCTCCCCAAGAGCCGGAGCCTGGAAGAGATGCTTCCCTGGCTACACCTTGAAGGAGTCAGTTTGGGCCACTTCAGCGAGGCGCTGGCCGCGCTGAACGGTCCCGACGCGCAAGACCTGCCGGCCTGGACGATCACTCGCCCGAAAGCCGTCTGGGAGCAGGGATTCGACCAGTGGTGCCATCGCTCGCTGAGGCCCGGCGATGGCGAGTTGTCGTGTGCGCGAGGAGAGACAGGTGCCAAACGGGTTATAGAGAGGGCAGGGATGCCGCCAGCCAAAGATGCCCTGTCAATGGGGATGTGGAAATCGCGGCGCGCCGTGGCCTAGCAATTATGGGTAAATGCATCCTTTTCCTTTTTTAAACGGGTTAGCACCATGTTAAAGCGATCTGCAATTCGACTCTGGTCAGCAATGTGTCACGAGCCGTGGGTTGCAGCCCCGGTGATCCTCCTGTCGATAGTGTCGGTAGCTTTTGCCGGCAAAGCGTGCTTTGTATCCTACGGGGGTGACGCTAATTGGCCCTGCGCACTGGATGTTGCAACCGATTGTATAAGCTCTGCTCCATGCACCGGAACCTGCTATGTGAATATTGGCGATTTGACGGAAGCACACACTGCGTTGAGTTGTGACAATGCAACGACGGGAAGAGCAGAGTACTGTACCACAACTCCGGAAGCGACCTGCAACATATCAGAGACCAGCACGAACAGCTGTGTTACGGCCACGGCCTACTACACTTCGGCCGCCTGCGCTCCGCCGAGTTGTACGCTTGTGGAAGTGACAATCGATTGTTCAACGTCATTTTGAAGCATTGGACACCAACGCGACGTGAGGACGCGAATTTGTCGACAGTTGTTCGGCCTGTTCTACGTGTCTCTTTTGCGATTCGTACTCGATCGCGTGAGGTGGGCGAGGTGCCCCCCGCTGAACCGAATCCGTTGCGGGCTTGTGGCTTGACCGGATTCCGGCCTCCGGCAGCCATATGCCAGTTGTTGTGAATGATGAGGCCAAGTGGCCGTTAGGCGTCGATTGTCGGGCACAGCAGGTGGTGAAATGTCGATCGGGAAGCCGTCCGTGGTGCTCGTGTTTCTGTGGCCAGACAGTCCGACGTTTGCGTAGGACGAGGGCCCCGGACACGCCGGCTCGGTCGGGATACGTCGTGCGGTTCCGGCAGAACGTAAGTGGCGTTCTGGCGATTGTTCGACACGCGCAATGCCAACGGGACGCTAACGGAGATATTCCATTAACCAAGAGTGGCGTCTGTCGCCGCGAGAGCAATCGCCGCGAAGCTGTGATGCATCTATGGTACGATGTCCGGGCGGTCCGCTGTGCAACGGACGGCGGCAAGAAAGGGGCACTATGGGAGCCCGACGAGGATGCATGGGATCAATCGCGCGGGGCTTTGGGTCGAATCAGCATCCTGCGCGACGGCAACGGCCTGCCGCTGAGCTTTGGCCTCACAGCCTGCCAAACCGAGGCGGCTGGCGAGCAGTTACTGGATAAATACACGGCCAGTGCATCCGCCGGACCTCGCACTGGGCGGCGACAATTGTACCGGGCCGATTAGAAAGACCAGTCCGGGCGTCACCTCGGTGAGCCCCGCAACATCATCGAGCGTCTGGTCAGATAGCTGAAGGAACGCCGTCGCATCGCCTCGCTGTTGAAGAACACATCAATGAACTTCGGCGGCATGATCCCTTCGGCCTTCACCCGACAACATTGCGATAGCTCAGGACTTTCGTACAGCGGCGGGGGTTGAGTTCACGCCGCCAGATCGGGGGCGCATTCGGCTTCGAACCTGTCCAGGCTTTTTTAGCCCAACGATTGATGCAGTCTCGCAGGATTGTAAAACGTCTCGACGTACTTGAACACGCCCAGCCGCTCGGCTTGGAGGTCGGCGTATGTTTCATGCTTGGTCCACTAGTGCTTGAGCGACCAGTAGAACCGTTGGGCGACCGCGTTGTCGTAGCACTCGCCGGTGCGGCTCATCGAGCAGGCGATCCCCGGCGTCGCGAGGGTCTGCTGGTAGGAGTCGCTCGTGTACTGGCAGCCGCGGTCGCTGTGATGACGCAGCTCCTTGCCGACTGGCCGCCGCGACTCGATCGCTCGTCGGAGCGCCTTGGCGATCAGCGGCGTCGCCAGCTAATCGCTCAAGGCCCAGCCGACGACCTTGCGGCTGAAGAGGTCGACGACGACCGCCAGGTACGCCAATCCGGCGTGTGTTGGCAGGTAAGTGATATCGGCGACCCACTTCCGATTCAGCTGCTCGGCCGCGAAGTCCCGATCGAGCGCGTTGGGTGCCGGCGACTTGGTCGGATCGGCCTGGGTGGTCGTCGGCGTGAAGCGTCTTGCCACACGGCTTTTCACGCCCAATTCCCGCATCGCCGAGGCAACCGTGTTCCGGCAGGCCGTTGCCAGTTTGTCGCGTCCGGCCGATCTCTCGGCAATCTTCGCACTGCCTTAGACGCCGTACGAAGCCGCGTGGACCCCTTGCACGGCGGCCTTGATTCGCTCGCGCCGCTGGGCGCGGGGGCTTGGCTCGCGGTCGATCGAGTCGTAGTAGCCCAACCGCGACACGGCGAGCACCTCGCACATGACGGCGATCAGAAACAAGTTGCGTTGAGCATGAATCCATGCGTACTTCACAGCGACTCCTTCGCGAAATACGCCGTCGCTTCTTTTTGGATTTCTCGCTCCATTTCAGCGCGCTTGAGCTGCTTGCGGAGCCGGGCGACCTCGTCGCGCAGCTCTTGCAACGAGGAGTTCTCGCCGCACGGCGGAACTGCCGGAGCGAACTTGGCGTGCCAGATGCGCAGGCACTGCTCGCTCACGCCGACCGCCGCTGCGGCCGCTCCAAAAGATTGCTTCTCCTCCGCGACCAACCGCACCGCGTCCCGCTTGAACGCCTCGTCATACGACTTCCGCCGCCGACCACTTCCGATTCCTCGTGCCTTTCGTCCATGCTTTGGAACTCCTTCAGGGACCATTATCCGGCCTCCGCCGCTGTCCGAATGCCCTGGGCTATCGCACATCTGCAGTACAAACTCGCTTATGCCTTATGCGACAAATTGTACCCACAGCCCACTGGCCTATGGCTTTCTGATCCACGTGTTACGGAGGCCTCACCCGCCCGTAGGTCTATGAGGCAAGAAGAATGAGCACGATGCGCTGTTGGCGTCATTCGGCAGAGCAGGTTGCTCGGAAGTTGCGAGACGCGGATGTAATACTGAACGCCGGGAAGTGCTTGGCGGGGGGGGGCGGCAGGCGTTGGAGGTGAGAGAATCGACGCTTGACCGCTGCAACGAGGCCGAGAGCTATGGCAGCCGCCGAATGAACTTGAATCGGGCCCTGCAATAGGAAAGGCAACAAAATGCGCATATGCTGTAACAGTGTACTTAGTAGGCGCTCAGTGACGGATATTGCCGCTGGATCTTTCATCGTACTATCCGTAGTCTTGAATCCACGTCTGTCGAAAGCGGAACCGGACGGAGGTGACAAACAAGACGAGATCGTGATCTCGACTTTGAATGCCGCAATTGACAACTGGGCTGAAGCCTTGAGGTTCAAGGCAGCGTATCGCTATTACCATAGGTACGCAGAGGGATTAGACCCCGACGAGTTTCTCTCGTTTGGCAAGGGGCAAGAAGAGAAGCCTGCGTTAACGGGTTTCATTGCCAAGGGCGACAGGCTGTATCGATTGTCGGTCGATTATGGTAAAGCGCCGGTGGATGCGTCTCTAGCCAAGACTGGAAACCTCCTCACAAATGTCTCTTTTGACGAAGTCCTCAACAGAGATCTGTGCTTGAGCTACACTCCGAAGTATGACAATTTCGGTAATCAAGCTGTCTTTACTGTTCGGAAGGAAGATGTCCGGGCATCGCTCAAGGGAGTTCAGTCATCGAATGCCATTGTTTCCTCGTTTTCCTTTGGCGGAGGCGTATCCGGTGGACCAATTCGTGAATTCCAAGACATCGTAGGAGAGAATGATTCCTACGCACAGAGGGTTGTGTCAAATGAAGCCGACCAGTGTGTAGTTCAGTTGTCGCGGAGCGACGGCAACGGAATGACATTCGACCGCACGGTTATTTTTTGGACGGAACCGTCGTTGCCAGTTGTTCAGCAGGTCGACGACCACTACGTGGACGAGCGTAGGAAGCTCGAAACAAGATCCGTCACCAGAGCCGAGGGTTTTGTGAAATGCGTAGGTGGGTATTTGGCGTCGCGCATAGTGAGCATTACTAAGCTTCCCCAAGCCCCAGAGAATCCCCCGAAGTATCTAGCAACGATTTGGCTGGCAGGAGAGATTTCGTCCGATATTACCGACAAAGATTTCGTAGTGACGGTCCCAGAGGGCACTGTGATTGAGGGGCTCGCCAGTCCTCCATCGACCCAAGATGGTCCCGCGGAACTCGGACTTATTGGATTGAGCATAGATGATGTCCGGCAAACCTCGGGTCGGGTTGAGTCACACTCAAGGCAACCCATGAACTCTAGTTCCATGAGTGCTTTTCGAATCGCCGGCATTTTGATCTCTTCTGTAGTTGTGATAATGTTGCTCTTGGCCATAGCCAGAGGGAGACGGAGCAATGCCTAGCACAGCAATGGGCCGAAAGGTGCGTCGAGTCGTCGTAGTACTGTTATTCGCAAATGCGTTAGCTGGATGCCAAAGAGAGTCCTTCGTTCGCAGTCCAGATGGACCAATCGTCGAAGACTATTTCGCTGGCGAGTTCTATCTCGACCCTCCGCCGAGTAGCCTCCCAAGCGCCGAGAGAGTCTTTGAAATCGCTGGGCCTTCGTCAGGCCCTTCACGCTCCCTTGTTCTGTCCAACCTGAGTTGCGGCTGCGCTACCTGTGATTTCCTTGACACAAGTGTCGATCCAGGTGGGGTCGCAAGAGTAAAGCTTGGGTTTGCCCTGCGATATCAGCGTGGCCGGCGTACGGAAGGCGCAGTCATATCGTTTGACGGAGACGAAGAGGCCTCGCGAGTTCTGAGACTCACAGCAGACGTATTTCCACGGATCTTCGTCGATCCATATACCCTTGGGACGGTCGAATTACGGTCAGGTGAAACGTCAAGAAAGTCAGTGAAGGTTTTGTCCTACGCTCCGCGAGGCGAGAAGGACGAATCGCTGGAGGTTAAGGTTGACTGTCCGGGCGTCTCAATTGTAGAGCTAGGTGACGTGTCGAGTATGACTCAAGGCGAAACTCTACGGCTCTCGCGGGAGTTGCTGCTAGAGTTTCACAATGGCGAATCTGCAAGGCAGGTTCAAGGGGAAGGTCCAACGACTGCTGATCCATTTCTTGTGGAAGGGTCTATTCGAATTAGCCATGGTTCCCGTCTATTGGATAGACCTGTAGTGTGGCGCCATGTACCTTTCATCGAGTTCTCGCCACGCAATCCCTTTATCAACGCGAAAAACGGGGGAGATGGTTCCCATGCAGAGATTTGCTTAACGTCGGCTGAGCCATTTGCGATAACGTCTCTAGCATGCGCAGATCGAAATGTCGTAGCAACAGCTAAGGCAACCGAACCTGCGAAGGTGCAATTCGTTGAAATCAGTGTTGAATCGAACTCCATTGAATCAACGGCTGTCAAGACAATTGTCGCGGTTGGAGTAGATCATCCGCAGCAGAAGGTTCTACATGTGCCGCTGAACGTATTATGGTGATTTGCGATTGGCTGGCGCATGATGTGCCATTCCTGAGAATCACCTAATGGCGACGCACTATAGGATTGGACGACGTCGAGCCCCGTGTACTGCGGGAATCCTAAGGCCTGTTTTAACAATGTGTCATTTCGATAGCCAAGTGAATCCAGATCCGCAGTTCGTCGAGGTGATTTTCATGTGCGACGAGAGTCTGCACCGTCGCTTATGGGGTGGTCTTCTGGCTGCTGCCGTCTTTCGGCCGGTCACCCCACTTCATGTCGCACGACAATTGCCACAGCTAAGGACCGCACTGTTCGCTGGGTTATGTCACTCCACCCGAGTTCGCCGCCCGCTGCTATTCTTCCGGCCGGCCTTCGGTCGTGCTCCAGAACAGCAGCGTTCTTGCCTGCCCAGTACCCTCATGGCGGGATAAGCAGGGCATTGAAGTGCGCTGGCAGCGCGTGTCCATTGCAACGGCTTCATTCATGCAGTTTGTCCGATCAAAATTTGTCCGACTAGAGCTTTGGCTTGTACTTGCTGTCGCGGCATTGGTTCTACAACTCTTCCCTGGATCGGTTGGAGACCTGGTTGCATTAGTCGACATTCGGTACTGGCCCAGGGCAGCCTGGTTGTGTTTGAACGTTGCGGTTCTGATGCTGCTCGTCGCGATTCGTTCTTCTCCGGGCTTCACGGCTGAGTGGCGCGAGCGGCGGCAGCGGCTCAACAGGGAGCGTGAAACTGCCAAGAAAAGTCAGGAGCTGAGGGAACAGCGGGAAGCCTTGCAGCGAGTCAAGAATGCCAGGCGAAGGCGAATCTATTAGGATACAGTTGTTGTTATTAAGCCTGCAAAGAAATTTATGAACCGTCCTCATACGCTTCGACTTAGCGACGCTCAAGACGCCCTCCGTCGCTCGCATCTTGCGGCGCTGAGGGGCGTCACGTTGATCGAACTCCTGGTGGTGATTGCCATCATTGGGGCGCTGGTTGGCCTTCTTCTGCCTGCGGTGGAAATGGCTCGCGAATCAGCCCGACGAAGTTCGTGTGCGAATCACCTCCATCAGCAGGCGGTGGCTGTCAAGCTGCATGAAGAGGCGCACAAGATCTATCCAACCGGTGGCTGGGGTGCCGAGTGGATCGGGGACCCTGACCGGGGCTTCGGCCCAAAGCAGCCCGGCGGCTGGATCTACAACGTCTTGCCGTACATCGAACAGGGGTCGTTGCGCGAGATTGGCAAGGGGCAGTCTGAGGTCCCGAAGAAGGCCGCTTTGGTCAAGCTGCTCGAAACGCCGCTGGAGGTCTTCAACTGCCCCTCGCGGCGACTGGATCGCTTGTACGTCTACGCAGGCCCCCCGTCTCTTGAGAACGTCATCCCCCCCGAAAGAGTCGCTAAGAGCGACTACGTCATCAACAAGCAGGTGTCATCGCTCAAATCAGAAATCATCGTTAGCGAAATCCAACTGCGGCGAGGCTTGAGCAAGACGGTGCTCGTCGGCGAGAAGTCGGTTGCTCAGGCGAAGTATCAAGACGGTGGAAGTCCTGGCGACGGCCTTGCCATGTACGCGGGGGATTGCGATGACATCGGTCGAGATGTCAGCGGGCAGCCAACGCCGGATTCCAGCGGAGGAAGTGGCTATGGCAGCGCCCACCCCTCCGGGTGCAACGTGGCTGCGGCCGACGGAGCTGTCCGATTTGTGTCTTACGACGAGGAGTTGCAGCCGTGAAAATGCGTCATCTCATGGAATCGCGTTCAACGCGTGGCACGACAGGCACAGCTAGAGGCGCCACGCTTGTTGAACTGCTCATCGTGATCGCCATTTTGTCCTTGCTTCTGCAACTGGCGTTGCCGGCAGTCGAGAACGCTCGGGAAGCGGCGAGACGCACGGCCTGCCAGAACAACCTACGGCAGATCGGACTTGCTGCGCTTGGGCATGAAGCAGCTCAAGAAACTCTGCCAGCTGCCGGATGGGGGTGGGGCTGGATGGGCGACCCAGACCGGGGTGTTGGCAAGAATCAACCTGGAAGTTGGTGTTACCAGTTACTGCCTTATCTGGAAGGGCAACCTCTCCACGATTTAGGACGCGGCTTGCCGCCACGCGATAAAGCCAAGGCGCTCGCTCTGCTTGCCGCGACTCCGCAGGAGATGTTTTACTGTCCGTCGCGCCGTCTCGCCCGCCCCTTGCCGAACGTCAAGGGCGGCGTTTCCGGAACCCAGGGCAGCGAATCTTTCTGGTACAACGCGAATCGATCGGACAAACTGGCAAAATCCGACTACGTCGGCAACATCGGCGACCGCTGGGTCTACTGGGGGATCGGGCCAACTCCAGCGGAGGCTGCGATGGGCCAGAACTTCTTGCGGTTGCACGACGTAGGCGGGACGCCCGTTGACGCAGGTGACGTGTCCGGTGTTTTAATCCAGCGGCGTCCGTTGAAACTTCGGCAGATTGAAGACGGCTTGAGTCGCACGTATTTCGTCGGGGAGAAGCCGATTTTCAAGCCGGACTACAAAACTGGCGTCCCTATGAACGACGATCAATCGGTCTGGCAGGGTGACGACATGGACCTGATGGCCTCGACTCAGTTCCCGCCTCGATGTGACCCGCCGGAGTTCAGTTGGAACATGGGCATGCCGTTTGGGAGCGCCCATCCAGACGGGTTCAATATGGCGTTCTGCGACGGCTCGGTGCAGTTTGTCAGTTACGAGATCGCCCCGGCGACGCACAATGAGTCAGGCAATCGATTTGACGGCATTCGATGAATACTTCATTAACCCCGTGTTAGTTGGTCGATCTTAAGAGCTATCGGTTGGTGCTGTGTTCCTATGTCGAAACGAGTTGCCGTAATCGGGGCTGGCCCAGCCGGCATGACCGCCGCCTATGTGTTGACGAAGTCGCCGGCCAACCTTGACGTCAACGTCTACGAGGCCAGTGAACAAGTTGGCGGACTTTCGCGATCCTTGCGTCTGTGGAATCAGATCGTCGATCTGGGGCCTCATCGTTTCTTCAGCCGCGACCGACGCGTCAATTCGCTCTGGCTTGAAGTCGTCGGTCGCGACTACGTCATGGTCCCCCGACTCACGAGAATCCTCTACCAGGGAAGGTACTTTCAGTACCCGTTGCAGGCGATGGACGCATTGCAGCGTTTGGGGCCGCTGGAAGCGACTCGGTGCGTTGCCAGCTACGGCGCCGCACGATTCAAGCAGCCGAAGGACTATTGCGAATCATTTGAATCGTGGGTGACTGCACGATTCGGCAGGCGCCTCTACGAGATTTTCTTTCGTACCTACAGCGAGAAACTGTGGGGAATACCCTGTTCTGAGCTCGATTCGGATTTTGCAGCCCAACGGATTCGCAAACTCTCGCTGGGCGCCGCATTAAAGCAGCTTGCGGTTCGCCGGAAAAACAACGAACACCGAACCTTGGTTGACCGATTCGCATACCCCAATGGCGGTACCGGACAAGTTTACGAGCGGATGGCAGAAATGGTCCAAGAACGCGGCGGACGCGTTCATCTCGGGGCGCACATCAAACGAGTAGTCGCGTCAGCCGGGCGCGTACGCGGAATTGAACTCTATTCCGACGAATTTGTTCCCTGTGACGCCGTTATCTCGTCGATGCCGCTGACAAGTCTAATTGCCCGACTGAATGGCGTCCCCGAACGCATCCGAGAGATGGCCCGGCGACTGTCGTACCGCAACACGATTCTCGTTTATCTGGAAATCGCGGGCGAACTCGACTCAAGAGACAATTGGGTTTACGTCCAAGACCCTGGTTTGACTGTCGGGCGCATCACCAACTTTCGGAATTGGTCGCCGAGCCTCTACGGCAACAGCCCCAACACGATTCTGGCCCTGGAATACTGGTGCAATTCAGACGATGAATTGTGGCGCCGCAGTGACGGCGAATTGGGACGCCTCGGAGCGGACGAGTTTCGTGCCAGTCGTCTGGCGAGTGACGCGGCTGACGTCCTTCGCTCGCACGTCGTGCGGATTCCCAAGAGCTATCCTGTTTATCAACGCGGCTACAAAGACATTCTCCGACCGATCCAGGAAGTCCTGCGGAGTGTCGAGGGCCTGCAAGCGATCGGTCGCTACGGGGCCTTCAAATACAACAATCAGGATCACTCGATCTTGATGGGCATATTGGCGGCAGAGAATGTCGCTGCAGGTACCGCACACGATCTCTGGCAGGTGAACTCCGACTTCGAAGAGTATCAAGAGGCGTGTCGGATTGACGAGACAGGTCTCGTTCCAGCACCATGCTAATACGCTGTGCTTCCCATCCACGTTGAGAACGACGAACGCGGTATGCCCGACCTTCCTCGCACCGACCAGTCCGTCGTGATTGTTGGAGCCGGTCCTGCTGGACTCACAGCGGCGGCCGAGCTTGTGGACGCAGGTCATCGAGTTACCGTCCTGGAGCAAGACCCCGAGTACGTCGGGGGGATTTCGCGGACTGTCCGTTATAAGGACTTCCGTTTTGACATCGGCGGCCATCGATTTTTTAGCAAGAACCCGGACATCGTATCGTGGTGGCGGCGCCGGTTGCCAAATGACTTTTTAACCGTTCCACGCCGATCGCGGATTCTCTACGGAGGCAAATACTTCGACTATCCGCTCCGGCCGGCAAACGCATTTCGGAATCTTGGCGTTCTCAACAGCACGGCCTGCATTCTAAGTTATGCCTGGCGTCGATTGCGGCCGCACCGACCGGAACGAAGCTTCGAGGATTGGGTCTCAAATCGGTTCGGCTCCCGCCTGTTCGACATCTTCTTCCGTACATATACAGAGAAGGTCTGGGGCATACCCTGCAATGAAATCAGTGCTGACTGGGCTGCTCAGCGAATTCACGGGTTGTCGCTCTGGACTGCTGCGCGACAGGCATTGGTTGGGGCTCGCAATGGCTCGGCGGTCATCAAGACGCTGATTGACGAGTTTCAGTATCCTCGCCTCGGGCCGGGGATGATGTGGGAGCAAACTCGCGATGACCTTCTTGCCGCCGGCGCCAACATAGCGATGGGCCGAACGGTTCAGAAGATCGTCACGGATCAATCCCGGGTTGTCTCTGTCTCGACTCGTGACGCACAAGGCAAGCGTGAGGATTGGGCGGCAGCAGAGTTCTTGCTGTCAATGCCGCTCAGGGACGCCGCTCTCGCGATACGACCCAGAATAAAGATGGAGGCGCTCACTGCCGCTCGGGAGCTTAAGTACAGGGACTTCATCACGGTCCTTTTGGTCGTGCGTGGCGAGCGCATCGCCGACGACACGTGGATTTACGTCCATGACCCGCAGGTTCGTGTTGGCCGTATCCAGATCTTCAACAACTGGAGCCCGGATCTGGTGCCGGTTCCCGGGGTCACATGTTTAGGTTTAGAGTATTTCTGCAATGTCGGTGACAACTTGTGGGCGCAATCTGACGCAGAACTCATTCAATTGGCAACCAACGAGATTGCCCAACTCGGCCTCGCATCGCCCGATTCGGTCGAAGACGGCACCGTAGCACGCATGGAGAAGACCTATCCCGTGTACGACGGCGACTACGAGACCCATGTCGCAACTGTTCGGGGAGAGCTTGTACAATTCGCCAACCTCCAGATGATTGGCCGCAACGGGATGCACAAGTACAACAATCAAGACCATGCCATGCTGACTGGCATGCTTGCGGCAGAAAGATTGTCAGGCGGCACGCGTGATCCTTGGAGGGTCAACACTGACGCCGAGTACCATGAGGGCGCACCCGCCCCCCAGGCTGGGCGCGCCATTCCACGTCGTATTGGAGCTGATGCGACTTGAATTCCGATGTTAGTGCTTCAGCCGTCGCCGACGAGTCTATCCATATAATGTCGTGGAAGCTGCGACTCTGTCTGTTGTTGTTGGCCATCGATACGACGGCAATTACCGTGCTGGACTCCGGTCTGATTCGCGACTGGGGGCAGTGGTACGGCACGAGCGTTCCGTACCGCCGCCAGACCGACGCCTTCTTTGACGGTCGCCTCGCTCTCTCAGAGAATCCGGGGACCATCGATTTTGACATGGTCTGGACGAACGGGAGCGTTCAGCAAGTCTGGGGGCTCGGCGTCCCCTTATGGCGTTTTCCCTTCGAAGTCGTGGCGCGGGCATTCGGGCAAGCTGCGTTTCCTGACCGAATCGCGCTGGCCCTGGCCATCATGATTTCCGCGTACTGGATACTCAAAGCGGTCGCCGTGCCGCCAGGGATCGCACAGATTTCGGCGTGGGGAGATTCTGTCTTCAAGAAGCCGGGCGCGATTATCGCGGCCTTAGTCGTGACATTCTTCCCGCAAGCGCTGATGCTCTGTCGAGGGCCGATGAACGTCTACGAGGAACCCGTTCTCTACAGCTACTACCTGTCGGTTGGGTTGTTGGCGGCGGCAATTTACTTCAATCGACGGCCGACCTTCCTCGCTTACCTGGTTATTTCGTTGATTGCCGGGGCGGCGGGGTTTGTCCGACCGACATCGCTTGCGTATGGCGGGGCAACGATGCTAACGATCGGCCTCTGCGGCCTGTCCGCTCGTTGGAGCTGGCGGCACCTGCTGATCGGACCCATCCTGTTTGCGTTGGGCGGAGCGTTACTGGGATTCACGAATTGGGTGCGATTCGGCGCCTTTGGTGAATTCGGTCATCGTCTGAACCTGACCGGCATGGACATGCTCCTCTTCTCTCGGTTTCACGCACCCTATGTCAACGAACCGCTTTGGCCTGCTCTGAAAGAGCTATTCTCCGCACTGTTTGCCGTTGATCGATTCAACGAGCTTGGGGAAGCCTATGCCGGCGATATTCTGCGCTGGCAGTCGCCGACTACCCGCTGGCGACATTTCTACGAGTCGACTTTTGATTTCTCGCATTTGGCAATGTTGGCTGGTGGGATTGCAATTGCAGCCGCCAGTTTCCGAAAGGCAATGGCGAGGCACGTGGAAAAGCTCCAGTCTCCGGCGGTCGTTGCTGCGATTTGGTCGACGGTCAGTTTCGCCGTGTTGTCCATGTTCTATCTGAACTTCCATTGCATTTCGTCCCGTTACATTCTGGACTATTCGCCAGCGTTCGCCGCGGCCTCCCTGGCGTGCATCAGTAGGCACGACGAACTAGTTGCATTCGCTCAGCCTATATCGCGCCATTCTAGAATTCTCCTAAAATTCAGTCTGGTTGCGTGGCTTGGCTGGTGGGGGATGGAGCTGGACCGCTGCAAAAACTACTATCCAGCCTCCCCCGTATGGACGCAGGAGGTCGCCCTGCAGGCGGGGGAACGCAACAATGCAGAAGTCGTGATACCCAGTTCCTACATCGTGTGCGATATCAAGGACCGCGAGTTCCAAGATGATCTGGCTGGCATTCCTTTCAACGGACTCGGGTGGACGGAAGGCGGACGCACGAAATCGGTTGTGATGCTATTCGTCCAGGATCCTTCATTCATCGAGCTTCAGATTGCCGCCGCTCCAGGCATGTCTCCGTCCCAGACACAGTGGAATTCCATTCAAGCCAAAATCGGAATAACATTCCTGAATCGACAGTCCGTCGTTCAACAGGGAGCAAATCGCGTGATTCGCTTTGCAGCTGAAGACGATAGGCAGGCGTTTGCTGGAACTCAAGTTGCCTTCGTCTCTTTCCCGCTGACGGACGGGATTGGGGAGGGGGCCATACCGGATGAAGGGCTGTCACCATTTTTCTTAGAGCGAGTTACGTGGAGAAAGCGTCAGGCGGACCTCAATCGTTGGACAGGTTCTGGGGTTGAGTAAGGTGGGAGAGCGGTCTGCGATAGCCCCCAATGGTGACGCGCGGCCGTAACCCTTGGTTCAACCGTTGACTTCCGTGTGACTCTCAAATCCACTCTCGCGATTTGTCGTTGAGCGTCCCCGTCGCGAACCGTTGCTCGCCTTCAGTTTCGCTCGGCGTCGATGGCCGCCCGGGTGCGGTAGCCGAGGGCCTGGCGAGGTCGTTCATGCGCTTAAAGCCGAAAGTACGCAGCCAGTCGCACCTCGGCCTACCAGCCGTCGGCGTAGTCGTGCAGGTAGACCTCTTCGTGCTTGACGCTCGGCCACGGTCGCTCGATGAACAAGTTGTCCAGCGCTCGGCCCCGCTGGTCTGGTCCTCGAACAAGCCCGCCGCCGCGGCCAGCAACTGCTTCTTCCAAGCCGTCGCCTGGCCCACGTGCGCCTCGTACTCGCCCGTCAACTGGGCCGTCGTCTTGTCCCCCCCCGACTCGCCGCCAAAGCCACCTTCGCCTTGAATGCCGCTGAGAACGTCCGTCGCCACCTCGACACAATCCTGACCTCCTGATGGACGCCACGCCAAAGTGGGGATTCACCACCTTATCAAGCTGCTCAGGTATTGGGGTTTGCGATAGCCCAGGACTTTCGGACAGCGGCGCGTCAGTGCTGGCGCTGATAATCCTGAGTTCCTGTGGGGGGCGGTTTGCATGGGCGTGATTTGATCGAACGTGTTTCGCGAGCTCCTTTTCCCCATCGCCAGTTGTAGACTCGCAGGGCAACCGCTCCGCTGACTGCTAGCGACGTGAGCGTCACCTGAATCACGAACTGATCGGTCGTGACGGCCGCTCCGTTCACCCATCGCAAAAACGGCGCAAGCCCAACGACAACCCAGAAGCAGAACTCCAGCGCCGGGGCCAGTTCGGCAAACGTGGGGGGCGGCTCTTCAGTCGGCCCGCCATCTTCCGAAGGACTGTCTTTGGCGTCAATCATCATCCGCGTCCAGGGGTTGCGAGATCGCAGGAAGCTCAAGTGAGGCGCCTGTCACCTTTCCCCGGGCTATCGTCACCTCGACGGGCGCCTGTACGAACCATTCCTTGTCGTCTGCGAGCCGAGCCACGGTCGCCGACCGCACTGCCGGAGGGCTTGAGCCGCAGGGCGGGACTTCCACCAGCAACACGGATCCCCCGCTGTTCGACGCGAGGGCATCGTACTCTGGGATAGCTGCCTGGCAATCAGGACAATCGTGGTGAAAGAACAGCACCGTCCAATCGCCCGCGGACATGTCTACAGGCGGAACGAGATTTCCATCAAGAGGAAACGCTTCTCCCACCCAGGTTTCCGGCTCCAAAATCACAAGTCCGCCGGCAGTCTGAGACGACAGCGAATTCGCGGTGGATGGCGCGCGAGAGATGAAGATCACCGCAGCGAGCATGCCAGCCACGGCATACGTGATGCCAGCCGCCTTAAGACGGGCTTCGCCGCCTTGCTCGCTGATTGAGAACCGACTGGCAAAGGCGGCTGCGGCTGCCACAAGAATATCGAGAATTGTCGTCACAAGCGGCGGAACCTTCACCGGACCAAAGCATCCGCATGACTCAGCACCTAGCCAGGCTCGATAGCCGGAAAACAGCGAGAACAGCAGAAACAGCGCCGTGACAGCATGAAGCGCTGGCCTGGGCCAGACGCCCGCCAGTAGTACAATCGCCATGATGAGTTCAAGCTGGATAACGGCGGCTGTCAGCCAGATTGGAATCTGATAGGCGGTCGCAAGCGTTGCCACTTCTGTCGGGCTGTACGTCTTGAGCAACGCTGACGCAAGGAGCAGCATTGCCACAAGGATTGCCACCGTGCGCGGCCAGGGCGATCGCGAAGAGCGCAGACTGACAGTGGAGTCGGCTGGCTGAGTCATCGTTTCCATGCTCCAACGGTTTTCTCGCTGCAAGTATGATACGGTCACGCCTCGGTGGCAACGCCTGGCAACGCCCGCGTTTGCAGGCAGCGGCCGCCGGTGGTTCGTCCGGCCACGATTCGCGAATCTATGGACGGACCCGCTCGACGAGCGGCAGCTCTATGGCATTGCCGACCGGGGCACTTTCTGTGTGGACACGTTTGCCGGCAAATCAAACGTCATTTGGAAGTACGCGTCGGCAGGGTGGGGGAACGGAGGAGGGGCGACGGGTTCACAGAAAGCGTCGAATGCATGTTCTGCAGGCGACTATCAGTTTGATGGCGACGTCAGCGAAGCCGACCTTGCTGCTTGGCAGGCAGCTTTCAGCGATTCAATCTCCTTCCTTGCCGCCGACGAGAGTTTCAAGCGACTGATTGACAGCAGCGATTTCCTTATCTGGCAATGGGCGCAGTGCATCACGGCTGCTGAAACAGACGGCAGCAGTATTCCAGACCCCGGGACAGTTGGCATTGCACTGCTGTGTTTGTATCTCATGTTCGGGCGCTTCAGCTACTCGATTCGCCATCTTGCTTGATACAGATAAAATCTGTTATCAATTCCAATAGGGGCCGGAGTTGGCGGTAGGGGAATCGCCGCATCGGGCCCGGAATGAGGCGCCATGGAAGATGATGACAACCAAGCAACGCAGGATGAAGTAGCGACCGCGTACCGCGTTCGGCTTGCAGAAGGCGGTCGCGTTATTATCCCGGCAAAAGTCCGCACTCGGCTGGGTCTCGCTGAAGGCGACGTATTGATCGGCGAGGTATCCGACGATGCAATTGTCTGCAAGCGGTGGGATGGCACTGAAGAGGAGCTTGAGTGTCGCGATCTGGCTCGCGAAATCGCGGTTGCATTCGCCAAGGCTCCCGCAGGTCATCGCGACACGCTGGTTGCGATGCTGGCTGAGGATCATGGACTCGTCGTCTCTTTCGCCGGGAACAAGGCGTAGATGGCGGACGAATCGAACCGAGACATCGTTCGCCAGATTGAGGCCGGAGATTGGGTTGCCTGCGAAACGGCGTTCGACGCCAATCGCATGCCGGCGATTCTCGCCGGGCACTCAACCGAAGCGACAGTGCGTCGCGTTGAGCGGTTCTACTTCTCAGTCGGCGCCATCTTCGAAGCCTGGGTCAAACGACGCCCAAGCCCGCACACACAACGGGCCTACCGGCAGGACGTGCAAGCCTTCGTCAAGCATCTCAGAATCGACTGGCCGAAGCGGGCGACAGAGTTGCTGACGGTTTCAGTCGATGACGTGATGGCGTGGCGCGACTCGCTCGTTTCATCCGGTGCGGCGCCAAAAACGATCAACCGCCGCATCGCCTCAGTCTCAAGCTTCTACAAATACCTGCAAGCTGTCGCCGCCGAGATGCGGTTGCCGATCGTCGTCCCCAATCCGGCTCACGCCCAATTCATCGGCCGCAGTTCCCGCGACCCGCTCGAAGAAACCAAAGCTCTCACCGCGACTCGCGCTCGCCAATTGATGGGCCTCCCTGCCGGTGATGACGTGGTGGCGTACCGCGACCGGGCGATCATCCGATTCTACCTGTACTCGGGCGCCAGACTGGCTACGGGTTGCCGGCTGCGCGTGCAGGATTTTCACTTTGAAGCCGAAGAAGCCACGATCCGCCTCAACGAAAAAGGCCAGAAACGTAGAACGATCGGCCTGCACTTCGCAGCGGCTGATGCGATCTCCGAGTACATGAAGTACGCAGGAATCGATTCCGGCCCCCTCTTCCGCCCCCGCTCCGGCCCGCGCAGCAAGACGCTCGCTAACCGCCATCTGAGCGTCCACGCGATGTACCGGCTACTACAAAGGTACCTACAACGCCTCCCCCACTCCATGCGTAAGGATGAAGGCGGCGCAACGCATTGCATCTACACGCCGCACTCCCTCCGCGCGACAACCGCAACGCTGTTGCTTGACGCCGGCGTCGATATCGTCAAAGTGCAAGCTCTCCTTGGCCACCGCCACGTCACGACGACACAGGTCTACGATAAGAGGCGACGAACGGCAAAGGACTCGGCAAGTCACGACGTCCCAATTTGACACGCAGGGGCAAATGTCGCGGCCGTGGCCCTATCTGCTGAGGCCGAACTCTATCGCCGGGCCAGCCGCTTCTCAAACTGGTTGATGAATTCTGCCAGCGAACAGCCGGTCGCCTGGCACCACGACCTCAATTGCACCAGGTCAATGCGCCGGTCGCCGCGCTCCCACTTGCTGAGGGACGATTGACTCACCTTGAGCCGCCGTGCGAGTTCTTCCTGCGTAAGCCCCGCCTCTTCCCGCCGCGTGCGGAGGAGCCCGACGAGGACCCTGTGCTCGCGTGTGAACGGGCTTTTTTCCATGGGCGACGACTTGATCGGGGTGGTCGCGGCATGCTATATTCTGTTTTGGATTATTCCAAAATGGACTATTATTCCCACTTCCTTTCAGTCAATCACCGCTGCTATGACAGTCCGGCCGCCGCACGCCGCGATGCCGAATCCGAGAGGATGGCCTGGTGACGCCGACCACGGATCGGGGCTTCGGGCTACTCATCGCTTACCTCCTTCCCGGATTTGCCGCGCTATGGATCTGGGGCCGTCGCCTTCCACCGGTTGCCGCCTGGTTGGCAGCGGATGTCGCCAAAGCCCCGACGGTTGGCGGATTTTTATTCGCGACGCTCGCGGCGATCGGCGCCGGATTGGCCCTCAGCACCGTGCGCTGGGCCGTACTCGACAGGATTCACAATGTGACCGGCTTGGCTCAGAGGGGGCGCACGCCTTCGCTGACATCGGCCGAGCTGGCGGCCTACCGAATCACCGTCGATTTCCACTACCGATACTACCAGTTCTACGGCAGCACCTTTGTCACGCTGGCTGGCTTGATGCTTGTTCCGCCGAGCGACGAACTCGGCAAGCTGACAACCACACCGATCGGCCGCTTGTCGCTGCTGGCAGCGCTCGCTGTTTGCTTTGCGGCATCGCGCGACACGCTCGAAAAGTGCTATCTCCGCGGACCGGCCGCGGGGAGCACGACACCAGATTCTGATAGCAGGAAGACAATCATGACCAACGGCGGACATTACGGCGCCTCGAAACGGGCTGTGGAACGCGACCATGAGTTCATGGGCGAGCCCGCTGAGTCGCGACCTGCCGAGCATCGAAGCGAAGTCGAACTGCCCTTGGCAGATTCCGATAAGGAGCCAGCGCCACCTCTCAATCAACAAGAGAAGAGAGAATAGCCCGGTCACGAGACGGCTGGGCTTGCGACCTCGGCAGCGCCGGGTCGCATAGGGCGACCATGTTGTCAGCGGTGCGGAGCGTCGAGGCGGCGTTCAAGACGGGCGATGCGCACATCAACTGCGTCAAGCTCCTCGCGCAGCGCGAAGTCGCGACGGATGCTCTCTTCGGTCATCGCGAACGCTCGCAGCATCTGGTCCTGAACCTCCTCCATGCGTTCCATGACGGCAGAGAAGCCCCCGTTCACCTCATCCCGAAATTGAGCGAGGTCTTCTTTGGTCGCAAAGATCTCCTTGAGTGCGGCGATGTCATCGGATTTCATGGTCATGAATCATCAATGGCACAGGCGGCGACAAAAAGCAAGCAAAGACTTCTCGCGATCCTGGAAGATGACTCCTCGCCATCGCGTCAGTGGGGCGGCATCCTCATCTTCCAGACGCCGTGAACTGCTTCGCAGACTTGCTCCCAGCGATCGGTTGTCTCGCAATAGCGCCGGGTGAGCGCAGCAAATTGCTCCACCTGTGCCACAGGCAACCCCGGGGCGTAACGATTGAGTGCTTCGAGCGTCTCGGCGGCCATGATGCCCGTACGGTAGAGGACTTCGTCAATTGCTGCCGCAAGCTGTTCAAAGTCGGGAATCAGGTCATCCTCATCGCCCTTGAGAAGATCTTTCACGAGAAACGTCAGCAGCTCTAAATTCGCGTCCATCGATGTGATGAGCACTGCCGCCTCATCAAGAAGCGGTTGATGAATCCGGGCGTATGCGTCGTCCATGGGGCAACCATGCCACAGGCGCGCGCCGAGGTCCACCCTAATTACACCAATACCGGGATCGTGGCGCCAACAGGGGCCAGTCTGATCAGAAGCGAAGCAACCGGAGGAATACTCAGTTGCACTCAAGGAGTTGCTGCACGCATTCCTCGGAGCAAACGTGCAAGATAAACGCGCGGTGAAACCAACGGGTCGGCTCGCCACAGACGGAGCACGGCCGCACCTGCTCCTCGCGCAACACAGGCACGACGTTCGGAGCGGGCGGAACGCCCGGCGTGGCGTCAGGATAGACCTCGTCGAACTTCATGCTTGCAGTGTAATCCGAGCACGACCCGTTGGGTTTCGCCGCGGCCGGAAGGGTTGTGGAAAAGCACGAACTTCGGTCGCCGCGAGGCGACTCCCCTTCCCCCGCTTTTTCGCACCCGCCGAGCGGGGCAGCGGTCGCGGCGAATCGGGCCCCAACGGAGCTTGCTCGCCACCGACGCCTTTCCTGACGCAGGAGCCGTCGCTCGCCGCTGCGGAAATGAGTCTTTGCGTCGCTCCCGAAAATCGGGGTATAATTGAGGCATGACGCTCAATATCGACATTCCCGAAGAGATCGCCCGCAAGCTCGCCGATCAGGCCGCGAAGTCCGGCACGGAGCCGACCGCCTATGTCTTGAAGGCCGTCGAGCGGTCGCTCGCCGAGGCCGATCGGCTTGACCGCGTGCTCGGCCCGGTGCGCACCGCCTATGCCGACTCCGGCCTGAATGATGACGCGCTCAGCGACCTGCTCGAAGACGAGAAACACGCCCTGAGGCGCGGAGAATAGCTTGGCCGGCCCCGAGCGCGTCGTCTTTGACTGCAACGTCTTTTTGCAGGCGTTGATTTCCGCACAGGGCCCGGCGGCACGGTGCTTTGAAGCCGCCCAATCCGGTCGCGTCGCGCTCTTCTACTCGCAAGAGGTCCTCGCCGAACTCACGGACGTGGCGCGACGGCCCAAGATCGTGCAGCGATTCGGCGTGACCGACGAGGCCGTGGAAATATTCACGGAGTTGATCGAAGGCGCCGGCACGCTCGTTGAAAACGTGCAACAAGTCTTCCACTATCCGCGCGACCCGAAAGACGCCCACTACGTCGATCTCGCCGTGGCAGTCTCGGCCAACTTGGTCGTCAGTCGCGACAAGGATTTGTTGGCGCTGAACGATCCAGGGACGCCGGAACGCGAAGCACTTGCGCAGCTCGGGTGCGATCTGCTTGTGGTCACGCCTGTAGGATTGCTCGAACGCTTGGAAAAACCAAGTGATGCCGAGTAGCGGCGGGTCCGTTGAAATCCTTGCTTTTGCCGGTCGATTTATGGCAAGGTGATCTCATGGAGATCCCGCCCCTTGAACCGTTCGACATCGACCACCTGGAACCCGTGACCGTTGAGGTGATGCTCAGGTTGCCGCGTCTCACCACCGACGATACCCGAGAGGCGGCCCAGCAGTTTTCCCGGGTGCTCGCCTCAGCCGGCGCCGACGACATCTACGAACAACCAGCGGATCTGGCATGCATTCTCAGCCGCTGTCTCTTGGCAGTTGCCGACGAACTGCTCCAGAATCCTCACAATCTCCTCAGCCTTTTCTGCAGTCCGCAATACGAGCCGTGGTTCGAGCGACGGTGCGATCTTTTGGCGCCCTCTGCCGCCGGAGCGGCGGTAAACCGAGCGGCAATCGCAAGCACGCTTGACCGCTGGCAGATTGACGACGCCAACCGGCACCTGCTCACGTCAGCCACAATCATCCTCGCCGTCGGTTCCCTCGGGACCATCGGACGCCTACCGATGCAGGTGCAGCCTGAAACTCAGGCGATGAATTAGATTCCCAAACGCAGGCGCCTTGCCCGTTCCGCAATTGGCGGCAGGATGTGCCAATGAGCGTCGCTAGAGCGTCAAATCACCTTCGATCGACCTCCTGCAGAAACGCCGGAGCGGCTCGCTAACGCCCGCGCGGATTCAGCGTCCTTGATCTCGGGTCAGCGCTCGCGAAGCCATTCTGGCGCGGCCATGTAACATGCCCCTCTCAGATTCGCCGCAAGCAAGGACCGCCGGGTTCTGACCCGCTTTTCAGCGGAACGCGTCAGCGGGCCGCACAGAGCCTCGTTCCCCTCGCCCTACTGACCGCCAATCTGACCATCACCGATGTTGGTAGGTCCGGAAGTCCGGATTGCGGACTAATCCTCTTGGTCAATCTCGATTTCGGCGATCCCGAGCTCCTCAGCGATTTCCAGGATGGCCGCAACGCCCATTGTGGCGTTCGCGAGTTCCACTCCAATATCCATCTCTCCACGACCGGAACCACTTCCGATTACAGAACCGATTCCTGCATCCTCGATACGGTCTGCCAGTTCGTTCCGAAGCGCAAGTTCTTCTTGGAGCGCGAGACCATTGTCTTGGAGCTTCATTCGTATAGCTACGTGTGCCATACACCGATCTTCACATGAAAGGTTCTCGTGCGCAAGTTCTCTTCGCCCAACTGATATCCAATCTGGCCATCACAGATGTGGTTCTCTCCGACGGCGACAGCGAGGTCTCAAGAGCCTGCAGCGGGACATAGAAGCCGACCAACAAAAAACAGGGGAGCAGCGATGCTGCTCCCCTGCGATTTGCTAGGCGGCGTTGTTCGAATACCACGTCGGCGGTTGCTGGGAAGGTCCACCAGTCCGAACGACAAATCCCGTTCTGTCATCGTCTTGGGCGATGAACCCTTTCGCTGACAGCCCGACAACGACCGGGCTCGGATCGAGAAACCGGGCATCGTACTTGTCACCGTCAATGACTGGGAATCCCAAGTGATCCTCGGGGAGCGGGCCATCGAACACCACGGCGACGTTGCCGCCTGCATTGAGAACGGCTTCCGCATGATGCGAATTCCGCTCGCTCAGACTGAACGTCAGGTGGTAGTTACTCGGCCACGGCCGGCCCTCGCTGGTACGCCTTTGCAGGAACGATCCCATGCGTTGCGGGAGCTTTGTGTAGTCGTAAAACTGCACCGTTGGGAACTGAAAAAACAGCTCGCCGTGTTCTGACTCCCACTCGATGTCGCTCGTGCCATTGAGACGGATTGCCGGTCGCATCCCCAGAGTCTCGGCCTCGTAAACGTGTTCATGTATCTCGTGCTTGAGCAACTCGATGAACGCTTCCCGGTCCTCAATGAAGAGTGCCGACCTGCGGTCCCGCGCGCTCGTGGCACGTTGCTCTTTCATGAACCCGCTGGAGTGCCCCAAGCAGCTGGCAAGACAGCCCTTGCTGGCCGCCGGGCAGAACAAACCTGAGGTCAGGTACAACACCTTGCTCAGGATGCCGACGGCTTCGCCTTTGCGGATCTTGCTGGAACTGCTTAACAGGGTTTTCGGCCTTCCCAATCGGGCAAGCACCTCCTTTGCTGACAGGGTATTGAATTGAGACCTTGGGTCTCCGGATCGGAGGACTTTCAGGCCACGCATTTTCTTCTCATTCATGTTTTCCATCCACAGTCGCAACCAGAATCACCGAGGGCGGCGGTTGCATGTCCGGTCCCTCGCCAAACGCGATGCGCTTGGCCAAGGACTGAACGCTACGGATGGATTTGATTTGAAGGAGAAGACCTAGCAGTTGATGACTGGATTATAGGGCGCGAGGGTCGGGCGTCCAGACGCTTGCAAACTGCTCAACGCTGCAACTCAAATGTGGTTGGGGCCGTATGATAGGGCGACTACCTGACTGCCGCTGAAAAGCGGGTGACATGGCTAGCGGCTCGCGGTGCCGGCCGGATTGTCAGTGTGCGTTGGAAACGAGCTAAGTATTCCTTCTCGTTGGTCTTGTGGGCTTCGAAGCTCTAGTTGTTGCCGTATTGCGATGGGGGTGTATAAATCGCAGCCACGCCTTATGAATGCACCGTCGCCTGACGTTGGGGTTGAAGACGCATCGTCCCACCGCCTTACTAGCGGATCGCCACGCAGATGGAACGGCTACGCCGCGAAGCGTGGCAAGACCCCGCGGAAATCGGCCTGGCCAATGACAGGCCGTCGGTCGGGAAGCGGTGAACGTCTGGAAAACTGCACGGCAAGCTGCAGCGAGAGTGTCGTGACACCCTCGCTGGCTTTGCCTTCTAGTTGGCCTCTTGGCACCGGCTCATGGGGCAGAGAGAGCGGCTCGAGCCCACCCCCTGACGCGAGAATTCTGGGCGTTGCTTCTCATACGGCACGAGCCGCAAGCTCGTCGAGAAGCCTCCTTCTCTTGCTCGTCGCTCGGCCACGTGCGATTCCGTCGTCAGCCAATAACAATTAGACTGAAGGCCGGAGGCAGATTACGCGAGCCTACGGAGCCTTGCATACGATGGCGTTAGCTTTCCCGGAGTTGAGGTATTGCTGGAACTACCATGACGACTTGGACGATCCAGCTGAATTCATCCAGCTTGCTCTAAGTCGAGACTGCAAAGTCCGCGCAGCAGCGTGCTACCCCGCCGTCGCCAAAAAGGCGAATGAACTGCTGCGGCAGCATGGGGACAGCCGCAGCGTACCCGAGATCACTTGGAGTGATGCTGCGGAGCCGCACACGGCCGACGATCATCCGAATGACAAGCTACTCTTAGTGTACGGCGAGATGCTGGTTGCCGAAATCACGAGTGGCAAATACGACTCGTTCGCGTCGTTCCTAGACGATTCGGAAGACTGGCCCGTGCTACTTGGCGGTCATCCCGATCTACGCAACGTGATTGGAATCGCAAGGGATCTCGTCCGATCCGAAAGATGTCGCAACACGCCAATTGCACGCAGAATCGACGCCGCTAGTACGGGGGCCGTCGTGCCGACGCCTGGAGGCGGTCAGGCAATCATTGTAAGTGGCGCATTTGACGGAGTATGGCATTGGAACGTGTGGCAAACGTTGATTGGAGAGCATTTCAGCAACAAGAATAATGGCATGGCTGACGTCTACATCGGATGCATGCCCGACGTAGCTCGCTACATTGTTCAGATGCCCTGTGAGCCGGAGCACAGGAAATTCGACGTGCTCGAGCTTTCGAATATGTTCGAGCAAGCAGACTGTGGACGGTTGTTCAACGATGAAGTGGCGGCCATGCGACACTTCATCATTGCTCATGAATTCGGGCACATTGAGTGTGGACACGTCGACGCCCTGCGTGACATGCAAGAGGTCGGCGAAGAGCCGACACGCGACGACCTTCTAAGCTGGGAATTGGAGGCCGACGACTTCGCGTTTCGCGAGTTGAGCAGGCACCTGCCGCCTCATCGCGCCAAGCATGCGGCTTTTTGGGTGTTGGCGTTGCAGCACTTTGCGTTTCACCAGTCGTCGCCGAGCCACCTGTTCGTTCAGGGCGATGCGATGATTCGGCTAAGTTACCTTGACCACGTCAACAAAGACTCATGGCCGGGGCTCAATGCGGAGGCTCTGAGTTCCATGGCTGGGCTCGTCAATCGCTGCAGGTGCGAGCTGCCAGTCAACCGACCTCTTCTTCGCCTCCTTCCGTCGATCGACGCCTACCACGACGAGTTGCTGGTATCGGCGGCCTATTCTCTTTTCCCGGAATTGGCGAGTGTGCCACGTCGTCAATGGACGTCAGCAACTCAGCAGCCGATCTCGTACCTGAGTGCGACTCATGCGGAGAGGCTAGGTCTCTGGGACACGGCCCAGCAGTTCTTCGATTCCACGTTGTTTAGACGCATCACCGGCGGCAACCGGAGAATGTCGTAGGAGTCAATTTATGGCAAGAAAGAAGGCACCGCTGAGTCCGGATGAAAAGAGACGCATCCGGCTCAACAACTACGCACGCGAATCGACAGAGAGTCTGTTTGAGCGAGTGCTGGGGAAAGAAGTGGCCGGTGGACTATCCTTTGACGTGCAAGCTCTGAGACGCAGCCGAAATCCTAAAGGCAACGCCGAATCGCCTCCGAGCGACGAACAATTGCACCAACTAGGGGAGTTGTCCACATGGTTCAAAACCCAACGGTTTCGGCGCGTTCTTGATGTCGACGCCGCCGCAACGCTCATGGAACGCGGCGTCACTCTAGATGAGCTACTTGCGCCGCCCATGTCCGTAAGGCATTCTGCTCGTGACAGGCATTCCCAAGGTGGAACTGCAGAGGTTGTGGCAAGAAGCGAGAGGCAAGGCAAGAAGGCAGCTCATGACGACGTTGACTTGGCGCGAGAGTGTTTGCGGCAATACGCGGACGAATATATCTCCGTGTCTAGTGCTTCAAAAATACTCGGCGTCGCCGATGGCACAGTGAGGCGCTATGCCCGCGAAAGCGACGGAAATTTCGGGGCGTGGATAGATGGGCAGTACATTTTTACACGAGCCGAAGTTGTGGCCTTCAAAAAAAACGTCAAGCCGATCGGGCGGCCCCAAAAAAAATCACCAGACGACCCTTGAATAACATTCGCATCCGGATATTATTGTCCATGGAAGAAGCCAAGGCCTCGCAGGCTAGCGAAGCCTTGGCTGGACTTCACGCGTGCGAAGACGCAGAAGCGTAAGACACTTATAGGCGCGCGTCTTGTTCTCGCGCGGTCCAGTTCTTCGGCCGCAAATCGCCGATCGCGTTCAACTGCGCTATCGGTACGCCCCAACCCTGTCGAAAGGAGACGCGATGCTAGTCCTTTCCCGCAAGAGGAACGAGAGCGTTGTCATCAACGATGACATCACGATCGTGGTCGTCGAGATCCGCGGCGACAAGGTACGCCTAGGAATCCAGGCGCCGCGCGAAGTGCCGGTCCATCGCAACGAGGTCTACGAGGCAATTCGCCGACATCAGCGGCACGAGGTGCCGGAAGCCGAGACCGCAACGGGAATGGACGACGCGTGACGAAGCGTGGCCGCCACCGCGATAGCCCGTTCTCTGACAGAGTCTTGCGGGCCGGTTGGTCACCGGCGGTGGCGGCCACCTATCTGTCGTTGATCGTAACGTGCAGATTTCGGTTTTAAAGCGGAAAATTCGCTATGGCCGCGCCAATCTACGACCGCCTTCGCGAGCATCAGGCAGGCGACGACGTGCCCTGGCACGAACTGCGCGCCGAACTTACACGATTGGCGGCGATTTTCGTTCGGGATTTCAATCTGAGAGTGGATGAGTATGCAATCGGAATCGCCAGGCTGGCGGAGAATCGTCTCGGCCAGTACCGGCCCGGCACCAACGCCTTGGGGCTGAAAGCCGAAATCATCATTTCGGAGCAACACATTCGCCGTTGTGTCGACGCTGGCGAAGAGTGGCGGGTTTTCGGAACGCTGCTTCACGAGCTGGATCACGCATGGCAGGAAGTCCATGGCAATCCGAGTAAGGCCCCCTACCACAATGTCCAGTTCCGCATGCGAGCGGCCGAGCAGGGCCTCCTGGTCGATGAGCAAGGGTGTACGCAATACGACCCCGGCTCCCCTTTCTTTGACGTTCTGGAACGCGAGGGCATCCCATTCCCACCAATACCCGAGCCAAAACGCTACGCCCGCAAGAAGGGCAAGTCTACACTCGCGAAATGGATTTGCGCGTGTGATCCCCCGCAAATTGTGCGGGTCGGCAAGGCGGAGCTAGCCGCCAAGTGTCTGCGGTGTAACTCGATGTTTTGCTGTGTCGATTGCTGAATTTCGGGGGGAAAAATGATGCCTGCAGCTGACCGCTGGCAAGATCTCGACGCCGAGCAACTGCTGAGTGAATGGAGCCGCGGTTTCGAGTCGACGGAAGCGGCAATCGCACATGCGATTTGGGTCGCGAATCGACTTGCAAAACTCGAGCCTCGCGAAGAGCGGCGCGAATTCTATTCGCTCAAGGACGACTGGCTTCGACTTCACTCCGAGGATTTGGTCAGCGGCCACGTTACCCGTCACGAAGTGGACGACTGCTGGGGCTGCGGCGGGTCCGGTTATTGCAACTGCGATGACGGGTGGTGGCACGGAAGGGAGTGCAACCGTTGCTACGGTACCGGAGAGTGCGAACGATGCGACGGGACTGGCATCTATTGGGAACGCACCCTGTACGAGCACCGGCTCGTTGTTGCCGGTCAGCGATATTCTTTTCACTCGTATTCGCAGCCACGCCTGCTGAGCGACGAACCGGGGGCGGATCTCTCTCATTACGGCGGGACGTTCACGGAAGAGGAGATAACCGCGCTCCCGCTGCCATTTCAAGGACTATTGCGGATGCTGCGTTACGTGAAGGAGCATTTGTGGATGCGCCGGAATTCGGAAAGCTGCACGTCACACAGTTCAGACAATTCGACATCAAGAAGTATGGGAGACTCACAGATGGCAAGCGAGATTCTCTACACGATTGGCTATGGCCGTTGGTCGACAGGAGTGCGAATCGAACGCCTCGTATCGGCTTTGAAGGCGGCGGAAGTGACCATGCTTGTTGATGTTCGTCACGCGCCATGTTCTTCCGGACTCCCACCGAAGGGATCGACGAATTACTGGCCCAAGCCGTGGCACCTCCAACCAGGCAATGCCGGCATTGCCGCTACGCTCGCGGCCGAGGGCATCACCTACCGCTGGCTCGTTGAACTCGGCAACCCGCAGAAAACCGACGAGAAGATGACCGCCCTCCGCGAGCACATCGCCTCGGGCGAGCGCAACTGGCCGGTCAATCGTGGCCTCGATCTGCTGGAGGATATGGTCGCCGCTGACGGCGCCGTCATCTGCTTGCTCTGCGCTTGTGCGAAGCACGAGGATTGTCACCGCAAGCTCATAGCCGAGGAGTTCGTGAACCGGTCGGACCAATTCTCCCGCATCGTGGACCTCTCCTCATGAACTCCCTGCCGGTTATCGACAACAAGACGATTCTCACGCCCACCGGCGGGTTTCTCGGCAGCGGATTCACCCACTCCGTGAACCCCTATTCGGGGTGCGGGTATGCGGGGCCATGTTGCGGCGAGTACTGCTACGTGCAGCACAATGTGTGGCTGACCAAGGGCAACCCGTGGGGATTCTACGGCGTCAAGACAAACATCCGCGACGCCTACCGACGCGACTACGACCGCCTCAAATCTCCTCGACGAGGGCACCCCAAGCGTCTCAGGATCTACTGCTCAAGCAGCACAGATCCGTACACGCCACAAGAAAAGTCAACAGGTGCGACCCGAGCCCTGCTCGAAGAAATGCTCGATCGCCCCCCGGACGCGCTGGTCCTGCAAACGCGCAGCCCCCTGGTTTTGCGGGACTTGGGACTTATTGCCGAACTCGCCGCCCGGACGACCGTGTGGGTCTCAATCACCGTCGAGACTGACTACGAGCGACTGCCTGGATTACCGCCGCATTCGAGTTCGCCGGCCGACAGGATTGAGGCCCTCAAGACGTTTCGCAGTTCAGGCGTCCCAACGCAGGCAACCTGCAGCCCGATGTGTCCCATTGAAGACCTCCCAGCGTTTGCGAATGCCCTGGACGAGGCGGGCGACCGGATCATCTGCGATCACTACTTGCTGGGCGACGGGAGTAAGCACGGGCTCCGCACGAAACGAACTCGTTTTCCTCAGATGCTAGAGGAGGCAGGCTTTGGCGCATGGAATACGCTGGAGAAGTTCTTTGAGGTCGTTGAGTACTTCAAGGGCGTGCTTGGCGAGCATCGCGTGCTTGTGAGCGCTGCTGGATTCAACACGGTATGAGAAGCGTTTGCACTATCGTTGTGTTGGGTAACGAGCAGCACGACTCTCGGATTGAAAGCGCTGAGGAGATTCTCCGAAGTTTTTTGAGCTGAACCTATTGCGATGATGTGAGGCCACGCTACGATGACACTCGGTTGATGCGAATGACGCATCAACCCAGCCGCCTCACCAACGGCTGGACAGTTTGAGTGCTTTGAAAAAGACCTGTCGCCCTGGAGATTTCCAGCGATGGGTTTTTTTGTTTTTGAACTGAGCGGATTTCTTAGGCAGCCGTTCTGGCTGCCGCGACGAGCGTCGCCCCCGCGGCGTCGCCGATGGACGCGACGCCGCGTCGGCCATCTTCCACTCGCACTTGATCGCGGCGCGCATCTCCTCGCGCTCGCCAACTCGATGCGCCTCGTTGCTCGAAGCGCGGGAGGTGAGCGATGAAGCCAAGCAGGACGATCAGGGTGAGTGAGTCGACTTATCTGGAGCTCCGTGAGTACATCGCGCGACTCGAGGCATGGCTCGACACGGCGTCGATTGAGCAACGCAACCGGGCCTTCCTGCCGAACGGCGTATCTGATCGCTTCGGAATCACCTTCGACACCGTAATCAAAAGGCTCTTGCGCGCCGTCGAGCTACAGAAAAGGCGGCGTCGGAAGTCCAAGCTGACCCGCTGCACAAACAAGGGGGACGAGAAGCCCACCGGCAAACACGTCGCCTAGCGCCGCACGTAGCAAATATGGACAGCGAAGAAATTTCAAGAAATCACAGGCCTCAGCGATGATCGACCATCAGGCAGCAATCGAGCTCAATCGCACGGTGCGCAACCAGCAACGCGGACAGCTGGCTCCGTCACGCCGCATGGCAGCAGTTCAAGGCGCTGCGAAAAAAGACTCGCTTCAAGTCATCGATCTGAGCGGCGACAAGCAGCTGTTTTACGGGGTCCAATCCGCTCAGACGCATGAAACGAATCGTCGGCGATCTGCCGAGACCGAAATCTCCCTCAACAACAGGAGTCATTCTGAGTTGGGTTGCTCGAAGGTATCTCGATCTCTGCCGCAGGCGTTTGCGTCGCGTTTAGAGCTGCATCGCAGCTCTCAACGGGAAGGAAACGCCAAGCCGCCCCGCGTCACCTTTGGTGTCGTCAGGCATGGCACATTCGGTGGAGGAGATATGGACATCATTCGAGTACTGAGGCAAAAGGTCGTGCAGTCAGCAGACAACGGAAGTGTCGCAAGGGACGTATCCGACCCCAACGCGTTCGACTTGCAGTTTGTGGTCGGCGGCGACGTTCACGTCAGAGCATGGGAAGCCAACGACGAGGAGACCGGCGAACGTTCGCTGGCCTACGCCGTCGCGCGGCTTCAAGGGGACAAGCGACAGGGCCCGCTTCGGTTTGCGGATCTGATCGCCAATGTCGCCGGGCTCGCGATCCTGGCCGATGAATTCTCGCGGCACGAAGCGGTCGAGGAGTGGCTGCAAGAGGAGCTGTTGCAACTGGCCATCGGGATGGCAGCGTTGCTGCTGCCGACGATTGCACGAACGGCGTCCGACGCGGCGAACAAGCCGTTCGGGCCCAGGCCAGCGGGGACCTAACTCACGGGCTCTTGGGACTGACCACAGGTCATTCCCAAGGCCCTTTTTCAAGTCGTTACTTGACGCGTCGAAGGGATTGAAGCCAGGAACTTCCCCAAGCACGTGAGGATTGCGTCCGTCCCAACTGAGTATTCGAAGCAAATCGCGAATCGCGAATCGCGGTCCAAATCGATCTGCCGCCACCGGTGCATGAGACACGTCATGGTTCAACCTTTGTCCACAGTACGAACTCGCTCCAGAAAGCCGCGGGGCGGAACACTTCGCCTTTCGCACTTCACGTTGCGGTCGGACGGCGCCGTGCTGCAAGGCGCCCAGACCTTCGGCGACGATACGGGCTTTGTTGACGTGCAGGGCGACAAAACACTCGCGAAGGTTCCGCACGCTGGCGTGGTGTTTTGTTCGTCGGGGCGCATTCGGCGAGCCGCCTACCTCTATGACGCAGTGCGACGGAGGTGGCAAGCGCATCGACTCGCCGCAGCCCGAGGACCCGCGGGGCTCGCAGCCGTGTTGATGCTGCTTTTGCAGGCGGTACGGCGGTGGTGGGTGCGGAATTTGAATCGCTACTATCGCCTGGGCGCCTGGCTGCACCACCCGACGGGCCCCTATGCCCTTTCCGACTCGCTGGAGTTTCTCGCCGACGGCTGCATCCGGTTCGTCGGTCCGGACGGCACGACCGGTCAGGAGCGGATTGGCGATGTCGGCAGCACAGAGGTATCCCTTCACGGAGTTGCCGGTCGATGGGAGTTAATCGCCATCGACGAGCACCGCATCGATCTGCGCCGAATCGGCGAGCGTCACGGTGAACGATTCGAGTACGACGCCGACAACGGCGCCTTTTACAGGTTTGCGACGGGGTATCGGATCGCCGAGGGCGAAACGGACGAGTTTGGCGTCACCTACCTGCCTGGCGGCAAGGTGAGTTTCGCCGCCTCGCCCGCGCCATTCACCTTGTCGGTTCGTCGTTCCAGACCCTGGACGGTCGAATTGCCAGGCGGATGCCGCGCCGTTCACCGCTGCGACGGCTATCTACTCGTCCTCGACGCGAATCTCAATTTCCACGAACGTTATTCGGGCGCCGATGGCCAGTGGCTCCGCATCGCGACGGGAGGAAGCGAGGTGGTGGCGCCGTGGATTCTGGATGGCTCGAAAGGCACGCTGTCGGTGACCGTGCTGGGCGTGTTGGAGTTGTTCCTCGATGGGCAGGTTTGCTTTCTCAATACGCACATGTTCGTTGCTGGCGAGGCCATCGACGTAACCGGTCCGGCCGGACTGCGACTCGTGCGACAACCGGGAAGCGGTTGGATCTACCTGTTCGAGCACGGCGACTGCGTCGGCGCCGGCTACTACGATCCTGACGCATTTCCCGATCAGGAAGGGATGTGGCATCCGGGCTGGGGCTGGGGCCAGGAAGTCCTTCCAGGTACTGATGACGATCGCCTGCGGTTTGTGTTGCCGTGGGCGGTCATCGCAGGCGTTGTCGTGGATTGCCTGACGCCGATACCCGTCGCTTACGTCTTACTGATGGCCGTATTTGCATACATCGGCCTGTCGCTTGGCTTGTGGCTCGCACGTCGGGTGTGGTTCTTCCTGGGTCCCGTCGCCCAGAGTCTTCTTGACCCAATCGTACGCGGCGCTCAAGTGCTGCGCAAACATTTGCACTAACCCCAAGTCCAGGAGTGCCAACATGGTGACTTTCAGCAAATCGCTCATCCACGGGCATACGACGGCGCCGGTTAAGCACCGCTTCGTACGCGGTGATCGTCCGGTCGCGGACTTCACGGTGGCCGTCAACGACTCCTTCAAACGCGGCGACGAGTGGATTGAAACCACGAGTTACATCGATATCACGTGTTTCGGCACGTTGGCGGACGCGGTGAAGGAGCTGCCTGTCGGTTCCGGCGTCTACTGCGAGGGCCGACTGTCGTCGGAAACCTGGGACGATAAGTCGACGGGCCGCCGGCGATTTCGTTTGAAGGTGATTGCCGAGCGTTTGCGTCGTACGCCGTCAAAAGCCGAGTCGAACGAAGAGCCTAAAGAGGCTGCCAAATCATGATTTGTTGTGTGTGTGTTCTTGCTTGCATGTGGGTTGCGACGGCGAGTTCTCTTGGAGAACTGGCCGAGGCAATCAACTTCGACTGGCTTTGCCTCTGCGAAGGATTTCGCCTTCGGAGTATGCCGGTCGTTTTCAACGGAGGTAAAGTTATGACGACTTTACTAAATGAAGAAGAGCAAGCGATCCTGGAAGCCGCGTCAACTGACAAGGCTGCCAGAAATCAGAGAGCAAACGGTGGTTTCCGCAAACCAAACTCCCGCATCACGACGCCTGGGTTCCCCCACGTCGAAGCGGGCATCTTCGTTGCGGACGAGAAGTCGAAGAACGCGGGAGACGTCTACTTCGACATTCGACGGGTCGGAGCCAATGGCGAGCGGTTCAAACTGCTGCGCCTAAAAAGCGACTTCTTTGGGTCGCTGCTGGCTCACGCAATGATCGCTGAGAAGCGGTCTGAGGATCCGACCATCACCGAGACGGAACAACAGCAGTACGCCGAGATCGCGAGCGACGTGGCGAATGCTGTGATCCGTCAGGCGCTTTCGCACGAGGCCCGCAAGGCCGGTGCGAACGGCAAGTCGGCTTCGCCGTTTGCCGGCTCTCGATAGGACGCGCACACAACCAGGGCTTCCGGGGTGCATTGCACCCCGGGGCCCGCTTTTTGGAACACACGCCATGAAGTGCCGCTGGATTTCAAGACTCTGCCGGATCTTTCAACGCAAGCGCCAACCCACTCCCACCAGTGCCGCTATCCCCGCGAAGGTCAAAATCATGGGCGACAAGTTGCCACCCGGGACGAAAGTCGCGTTTAAATCGGGCAGGGCCTGCCTCATTCTTGATTGGCTCGCCGAAGGTACGCAAGGCCACGTTTATCGCGCGGTCCTCGACGGCGATCGCGTCTGCCTCAAGATCTGGAAGGGCAATGGCGCCACCACGCCGCAGCAACGGTCGCACCTCGTCCGCTACGCAGCACAAGGAAGACCGACCACAACCTTCGTGAAGGTGCTCGACGTTGTTCCGAGTCAGGACGGCGGCGCGCCGGTAGGCTACGCGATGGAGCTGGTCGACCTCTCGCAGGTGGAAGGCATTGAAGGGCTGTTGGCGTACACGCCCCTTCCGCCGATGAGCCACTTAGTCGATCTGGCGATCCTATTGGTCCTGTCGCTTCGCCGGTTGCACGCCCGGGGCTTGGCCTATCGTGATCTTTCGCTTGCCAACGTGCGATTCGATTTCAAGCGACGCGTGTGGGTCGTGTTCCTTGATCCCGACAACATCACGCCCGACGGCGCCGAGTACCCGATCGGCATCCGGGGCACGCTCGGCTGCCTGGCGCCCGAGATCATCACCAAGGGCGCCCCGCCGTCGCAGTTGACGGACCTCTACGGCGTTGCGGTGCTGTTGTTTCAACTGCTGATGGGCGGGATGCATCCGCTTTACGGCCGCAACCATCTGCGGTTTCAGGTGGACGGCGAGAAGACGCGGCTGTTTATGGAGGCCCATCGGCCAGTTTTTGTGTTCGATCCCGCTTGCGACGCGAATCGACCGGACGAAGTTGCGCACGGACGCCTCATCTACTGTTGGACGGGGCTTCCGCATTTCATGCAGCAGCTCTTCACCAGAGCGTTCACAGCGGGAATCGTCCACCCTGAGCAGCGCATCCGCGAGAGCACGTGGCTGACCGCCCTGCTAACGCTTCGCGGCCTCATTGATGCGTGCCCCCAGTGCGGCGAAGAGCGGTTCGTCGAGCCGAACGGCTCGAAGGCGGGCTCCAAGTCGGCACTTTGTCGGCAATGTCAAACCGAGTTCGCAGTCGGTGCGCGACTGGTCGCGTCGACCGGGTCGGAGATCGTGCTGCGCCCGGGCGTCACGATCCGCTCGTCGCAGCTGAAGGCTGACACGCTGCATCGAGGAACAGACTGCACGATTGCCACGGTCGCGGCGGTCGGCATGGGCAAGCGGCGGCTTGCGCTCCGTAACACGAGCAACGCGCCGTGGACGCTGCAAAAGAAGGACCGCCGGTCCCGGCCGCTCTTGCCCAGCCGTGCTGTCGTTCTCGACCCGGAGACGGAAATTCATTTTGATGCGACGCCGACCGTCGGCGTCGTGAAACCTTCCCTGTAACGCTTGGAGTCGATTCGATGACCCACCAACTCACGTTTCTCAATGACCAGCCGGTGGTCGCCCCAGCCAAATGCTCTCGGCTCGGCTCGTTTGCCAAGCAGGTGGTCATGCTCTACCTGCTGCTTGACAAGTCGGGCTCGATGGCCGGGCCGAAGATCACGCAACTCAATTATGTGATGGGGGAATTGCCGGCGATTCTCCTGAACCGACTGCAAACGACCCTGGCGGGATTGACGGTGCAGGTGCAAGTGATCAGTTTCACGCATACAGCGACCGCGGCGTTTCCAGAACCGATCAGCCTGGAGCAATGGCACCATGCACCGCTTGTCGCAGACGGCGGCACCAGCTTCATCGCACCGTTTGACGAACTCGACTCGCAACTGCGTTCGCTGCGGAACATGACCCTGGCGCCGTGCATCATTCTCGCCTCCGACGGCCATTCGCACGATTGCCCGCAAACGGCGCTGCGTCGGCTGCTGGCCAATCCGCGTGCGAAGCACGGTGTTCGCTCGGCCGTCGCGATCGGGAATGACGCCGATCGGGCGACGCTGACGCAATTCCTGAGCGAGGGTCAACCGCTGCGCGAGGCCGACAATCCCGAGGACATCGCTGACGCCATCGTCAAGGCCACGATGGCCTCGATTCAGCAGTCGATCACGCCTGCAACCCGCCTGACGGCCCCGGGTCTCCCGGCGACCGGGGGGGCGTCGCTGCCGTCGATCATCGCCGGAGGGCTCAGCCCGCAGGACGTGCAGGCGCTGCGCGATGCGGGGATTGATCCTGGCGAATTGAGGGAAAGCGCGTGATGAATCCGTCTGTCGCTACAAGAACGACGACCTGGGTTTGCCGCGGATTCGCAGCGCCAAGTGCTGCGCACGCGGCAAAGCCGATGCAAGACGCTATCCTCAGCCGGCCCGCAGGAGGCGGGCCGGCTGAGTTGGCGACCGTGGCGGTCTGCGACGGCCACGGCCACGCGAAACACTTTCGTTCGGGAATTGGCTCGAAAGTGGCCGCAACCGCAGCGGTGGAGAGCTTGTCGGCCCTGATGAAGCAGTTAGCTCGTACCGAGGTCCGTGAATCGATGCTCCCGGTGTTTCGCGCCAAACTCGCCCGCGAGATCTACGACCGTTGGCAAGAGATCGTCGCCCGGCACGCCGCCTGCGAACCGTTTCCTGAACGACGACTTGGCAAGCTGACCGAAGGCGAGCGGAGCTTGGTCGAGAGGTTCCCCCAGGTCGCCTACGGGTCGACGATGTTGGCGGCGTCCTTCGGGGCGCGATTCGGGTTGTTGGTGCGGATTGGCGACGGGGTGATCGCCTGCTGCAACGACGCCGGGGAGACCCAGCTGCCCTTCCAAGAGGCCGAAAAGCAAGGCCCGCAAACCGCATCGCTCTCGCTCCCCAACGCCGTGGATCTCATTGAGGTGCGCCTTGTGTCCTACGGCAGCGACCCGCCGCCGGCGTTTGTCGCCCTGGCCTCTGACGGGTATCCGGACGCTGTCGGCGGCGTGCAGGAATTCTTGCGGCGCGTGAAGGTGTTTCACGGACTGATGCGAGACCAGGGCGTCGGCGGGTTTGCTAAGGAGCTTGCGCGGCACTTGCAAGACGAACAAGGCAGCCTGTTCGACGACACGACGATCGGCCTGTTGATTCGGAGCGACTTTGCCGCCGGGAGGCGATCATGACAGTGCGACTTGATCCGCGACCGGCTGCCGAACTGAAGCACCTGGCCGGCAAGCTCTCCAAGGTGCAACTCGTCACTCGCCGCCTCATCGAAGCGGCGCTTCGCGATGCGGGCGTGGGCGACGAGCCGGAAACGGAGTTGCTGTTGCAAGCCCTCAAGCACGGCCTGGTTGGAGACTTGGTGCAGATCAAACGAACGAAGCTCACGCCGTCGGACGTCACGCGTCTGCAGCAGGCCTTGCTTTCGCGCCTGCGGGTGGGCTCGCCCGAGGCGGCGGCCTACGCCGTAGCGGCATGGGCGGCCGCACTCGGGAAATCGGCGCCATCACCGAGTGCGAAGCCTGCTCGCGGCAATTCGCGTCGGGTGCGTCGGCTGTTCGGGCTCATCATCGCCGTCATGGCCGTCGCCGGAATCCTGCGATTTGCCGAGCAGCAAGCGGCAAGACGAGTCCTCCGCGACCGACGCGCGGAAACGGAAGCGGCGCGCATCGCCGAGATTAGGGAACGGGAATCCGCCGCCACGTCGGCCGCCGCCCCGCAGCGACCAACCGCTCCCAGGGCAGCGAGCACACCGACTCGTCGCTTGGCGCCGGAAACAAGAGTGCGTCCTACGACGGACCCTGTAGCAGGTTCCGCCAACGAATCCCGGCAGCCAAGTCAGGCGCGTGCGGCAGCGCCATCGCCCTCGCAAGCGCCCGCAGCGGAACCGCAACGCCCTGCGCAGGAGCGGGTTCCAACTCTCCGGACACGAACGCTTGAGCCGCCTCCCGCGGCGGCTGCCCAGTGCCCGCCGCAACCGGCACCGCCGCCCGTGGAACCGCCGCACCGGCGGTTTCGTGAGTTTGCCTACGACTTGGACGCCTCGCCTGATTGGGAAGTACTCGCCAAGTATCGGAGCGACTTGATGCGCTCCAACTATGGCATCGCGCCCCGTCCGCAAGGCGATCTCTTGTTCATCGCCAAGAACAACGTGTTGTCCTACGACGCGAGTCTCGGCAAATATCGCTGCATCGCCGTGAGTGAAGCGGGTCAATGGTTTCGAAAAGCTGAGATCTGCGTCTTCCCAAGTTGTGTGGGGATTGCAACGCATTCCAACGGGCAAGACTTCCAACTGGTTTACTACTATCCGTTGCAGGATATCCGCATCGTGCGCGTCATTTCCGGATCGGTGCATGACGAGCGCGTACGACTTGCGCGCTCGACCTACGCCTTCGATGCAATAAGCGAGGCGACCGGCGGTTGGTATGCGACGCGCCGACGAACGCCGCTTGCGTCCACCCCTCTTTCCGGGTTTGGCGACATCGGAGACCGCCAGCAATTACTGCGAAGACTATACGACGCAGATTTGGCGAACGACGTCGTTCGAAACCTCCCCATTCAACGCAGCGGACCGCTGGAGGGATTTGCCGCCGAGTAGCGGACGCTGAAACGCATATTGATTCGCTATTGGATTCTGCGAGCGATGCCATCGGCATGCGAGCGGAGTCATTTTTGAGGAGGGACCTATGAATCAGGAATGGACTTCTGGGTCGAAACGCAAGCCCCAGTCGAGGATTGTCGCACGTCTACGCTCTTTGGCGGACGACTTGCGGGAATGGCAGGAGACGGTCAACGCGCTGATTGTCATGAGCTTTTTCATGGCACTGCAAGCGGCGTGCGCCTGTCTCGTGCTGCTCGGCGTCTACGGACTTGTGTTCGGCTAGGCCGCGTTCTGCAGAAGGCGGCCGACCCCAGCTCATTGAGCCGGGGTTTTTTTCAAACCACCACTCGCCCGCGGGCGATCAATTGAGGCGAAAACCGGCGATGATCGTGCGATTGGAACGCCGCTCCGCCGCGGCTGAGCGAGAGCGAGTTGAGAAGATTCTCGCCCATGTGGCGCGGTGCAGGATCACGCTCACGTACGTCGTCAAGCGGCTGTTTTTTCCGGCCTACGAGTTCCCAGATCACGACGAAGCGCTTCGGCTGGCCAAAGCCGCTCTGGACGCCCTTGTCGTCGAGGGCCGGCTCGAACGGGTGCGGGGCGAGAGCGAGTTTGCGGGGCACGCGTACCTTGCGCCCGGGCATCGGATCAACGAAGAGGCTGATCTCGCCAGACTGTGGTTCTGCTACATGAATCGGGTACGGCGCCATCTCGCCACGTACCCGGAGGTCTGTCCGCTCTTTGAAGCCGAACAGCTCAAGGCCCCGTATCACAACTACTCGCACTGCATCGCTGATCTCCCGGGCGGCCCGGTGCTGCTGCGGCTCTATCTGTGCCTGGCGGAGAAAAAGCACGCCCGCGAGCAACTGGCCTCGCACATCGGTCAGAAGGCCAAGTGCTTTCGGCATTGGATCGACGCCGGTTGTTACGGCGTCGCCGTGCTCGTGCATTCCGAGCAGAAACGCAAGGAGATCGAGCAGATGCTCTCCCGCAGCCACGGCGGGAAAGCGCCGCTTAATCAGCAGGCCCGATTCGTCGTCGAGGTCGTCCCGACGCTCGACACGTTCTCCAAAGCCATCAAGCACCATGTGAGTGAGGTCTGGAAATGACGCCCCGCATTCGCCCCCGCGATACCATTCAAATCGGCAAGTGGCTGCACGATGAGCAGCCGGAACCGGACCTCGCCCGCCGGGGCGTACGGCGAAACGGCCGGTCGCCGCGGCGATTGGCCAAAGCGGGCGATCCGGTGACCGTAGAGCGGGAGCTGCTCAAGAGCGGTCACACGATCATCCGCGGGATGACCGGCTCGGGAAAGACGAGCAAGGGCATGCTCCCGTTGATCCTCAAGTTGATGGAACCGTACCAGCTGTCTTGGCCCGCTAAAAACGGCACGCTGGAAACGGCCCATGAGAGGGACGCGATTCTGGTCGTCGATCTGGGCGGCGACAAGCAGATGTTTCACGCCACGCAAAAACGCGCCCTGCAACTCGGCAGGACGTTTCGCTGCTTTTCGCTCGATAGCGCCCGCAGCCACCGGTTTGATCCGTTTCAAAGCATCGGCGCTGACGGGCAGCGGATCATTCGGCTCTGCAACCTGTTTCTGGAGGCTTTCAGTCTCGATCATGGAATCATCTACGGCGGTAGTTGGTACAGTCAAAGAAACTTGCTCATGCTGCTGAAAATCTGCGAGGAGATGGTCGAAAGCAAGCGGAGCGGCCGCGAGATCACGCTCAAAGAAGTCGATCGCTACCTGCAGAGCTCCAAGTGCGCCGACGTGAAAGACGCCGAACAGATCCGCGGCATCTTTCGGTTTCTCCTGGAGTACGACCAACTGCAGCCCGAACCGGGCGAACCCGATCTCATCGACCTCAAGCGCGCCATTGAAGACGGCGAGGTGATCTACGCGTACCTCCCCGCGATTTCCGAGGCGACGACGGCCCGGCAGATTGCCGGCTTGTTCTTGCAGATTGCGATTGCCTCGGCGATGAAGATCTACGAGGAGCGTCAAGGTTCTGCACGTCCGCAGCGGCACCTGCACTGTTTCGTGGACGAGATGGTCAATCTGGCCGGGGCCTCGTTTGAGAACTATCTGATCGGCGCCAGAAAATATTCCATCAGCATCACCATGGCCTACCAGAGTTCCGAGTCACTTCAAAAAGACAAGAACGTCGATTTGGTCCCCGTGGTGCGGGATAACTCCGTGCTGCAGATGCTGTTCACCGTGACGGGTCGTCGCGACATCGAAGAGCTGCAAACGTTCTCCCGCGAAACGACGCGGCCGCTGCGGAGTCGTTCGCTCGAAACGAGCATCCGCTTCGGCGCTTATCGGGCGCTGGGCGGCGAATCGGAATCGGAAAGCGTCACGCCGCAACTATCGAAAGACGACATTCTGGACGTCGCGGGAACCGAGGGCGCTTTTTTCGCCGTGATCAGGGACGGTCGCGGCCACCGCGAGCCGATCCCCGCCGTGGGGGCTTACGCGGTCTCCCACGCAGAATACCTCGACTCTCTGGCAACCCCGTTGCCGCTTGTCGAACGGCGCGTCGCTGCCGCCGCAACCAACCGAACGCAACGCCCGGCCGGTCCGGCGTGGCACGTAGCGCACATCGAAGCCAACAAGCCGAAGATTCACCGCGAGCGTTTGCAGCGCCTCGCAGCGCTGCTGAACCGGCTGGACCGAGAAGAGCAACTCGAACTGTGACTACCACAATTCCCAAGCCGCAACAGCTCCAAAATCCCGATGCATCGCTTCCAGCTTCGACCGACTGTATCCCCGCCCCCCGCCTTCAATGATGCGAACAATGCGGCCAGCCGTGTTGCGAAGGCACGCATCAGGCACCCGGCCGCAGAATAGCCTTGCATCGCCGTCGCTCCGAATCCCGTCTCCCGATTGCCAGGTCAGGTCCGATGAGTCAGCCAACGCGTCCCGATACCGCAGCCACACGTCGCTCATCCGCACGTCGTGCGACCACTCAGACTGTCTGGGTCGCACCCGGGTGCCGCCGAACTGCCGGCACGCCTTGGCAGCAGGAAGTGCGAGGAGCACTTCCTGCTGCGACACGGATCGATTGCGCAGCTGATAGGCACAGATTCGAAAGTCAGGGTCGTGCTCCCCTGCCCGCCAGGAAAAGAGCGGTTCCGCAGCCGGACCCGCGAAATCAATCAGTCGCGCTTCAAGCGAGATCAGCGACGACCTCTCAAGTGATTCGAGAATCGAACGAGCTTCTTCGGAATCCACGCCCAATAATCTGGCTGCTTGATCGCAGGTCACGACGCGGACCCGTTGCGTCAACGCGTCAAGCAGGTCTTCGTGATGTGTTCGGAGCAAAGTCATCGTACTGAGGGACTGCCGGCGAATCAGTCAATCGAGGATCAGGGGGTATGGTCAGAATGGCGGTCAGTCCCGTGTCGGCCAAGTCGGTTAGCTTTGAGTAGGCCCGCAAATCGTAGTAGCGTGGAATGATGTTTTCAATGCACAACCGTACCAGTCAGTATATCGACTTTGAACAGCTTCGTCGCGAGGCGTCGATGGAGCAAGTGCTCGCGCTTGTCGGCTACAAACCGTCGACTACTTGCGGCGCTCAGTGGCGCGGTCCCTGCCCGATTCACAACGCGACGAGCCCCGGTAGCCGCAGTCTCTCCATCAACCTGGAGCGCAACGTGTTCCAATGTTTCAGTTGCGGGGCCAAAGGCAACCAACTCGACCTGGCGGCCGCTTTGTTCGGCCTGACTGTGTACGAGGCGGCTCGCGAACTCTGCCGTCAACTGGGAATCGACCCGCCGACCAAATAGGAACAGAGAAGAGGAACCCGTTTTTCCAATTGACTCGCCGCGACATCCGCGGCGACAACCGCTTGACGTGCCCCGTCGTGACGAGAATGCTCACCATCGCCGAAGCCGCCGAACGCCTTGGCTACACGGTCAAGGGCTTGCGGAACATCGTCGAACGGTCCCGCGCCCGAGCGCAGGGCCGCAGCACACGGGGTCCCGTTATCAAATTCATGCAGGTATCAAGGAAGTCGCCCATCCTGTTTCGGGAGGAGTGGATTGAGGAGTTTATCGATGCCTGTACGATCGACCCACACGCTGTCGAATCTGAGCCGCCGGAACAAAAGTCAGGCCGGAAATCGCCGCCGCTGTCAATCGAATCCACATCTGGCCTCGACGACTGGCTACTTCGCATGTAGATACGCGAAACCGAATCGAGATCCGCCACATTCTCTCCGAGGCTCGAAGCTTCCGCAGGGAAAAGGCGACCGAGTAGCAAAGCGAGCTCGGACATCCGATTCCATCAGCTCAACATCTCTGGATATTGGGCAACGTCGTTGTTGAGCGCCAATATATCTGAACTGAGGGCTCGCCACATCTTAATCTGATGTCGCGAAATGAACTCGAACGCCTCCACGACGGTTTTGGCGCTCTGTTGCCAGAACCTACTGAGGTGGACCTGCAGTGCATCGAAGTGCCCGACTTCGCAATGAACGGAAAAGAATAGAACTTCGTCCGCAAATTTGGCGGCTAGGCGATGGAGTATTGGATAGTCAAGATTGTCGAGTCGCTCGTAGGCAGCGAACGCAGCAAATTGCGCTGGCCATGGCTGGGATGCTAGCCACTCAATGTGGCCGACGTTGAATTCTCGAGCATAGTCGGTGTAACTACTTTCAGAGGCAAGTTCGTGGGTGAGGTCAACGCCTAGACTTCGTGCAAATTCAAGATACAGCTGCTCATGAGATCGGCCTCCGGGAATGCCGAATTCTTCCTGGATGTTACGCACTACCAGAAGCTTGAATTCATCGTGCGGCGCGAGATTTCCCAGAGTCCAGAGGAATTGGCAAAAACGCCCCCGAACATGGTAAAAGACACGAACGAAATGGCGCGCCTGAGCCGAGGTGAGCACTCGGTGAGCTGAAAAGAGCTCGATGTCCGCATAGGCTGCGGACAGGGCAGCATCCCACGAAGTGAGAAAGTCGGCCAGGGAGGTTGTGTGTTTCATTCAACTTGCTCCGTGAGCTCAGCTATTGCGTTCAGTTGAAAAAACCTTTTACACTAAGCAAGATGCTTGGGTCAATCTCGGGATCGTGAGAGGGACTTCCTGCCAGGCCTGATACCCGAATCGTCGACGACGAGCAGCGATCTGCGGGTTGCCCGTCGCAATAGGGATATATGCGTCGACCTGCAGGAATGGGTACTCGCCGGGCGTCACCTAGACGCGGTTTTCGCGTAGTTTGCGGCCTTTGGCAACCGCCGCGATGAGAAAGTCCCCGTGCGTTCCGGGGCCGAGAACTTCGTCCGGATCCCATGCCTTGCGGACAGCGGGAGACTTGGCGATCGAGAGATATCTTGGAACTGGCGTGCGTGATGTGGTTAGCATTGAGTTGCTTGCCCATAATCCGGCATGCCGCCCCGAAAGGGGACGTATTTAAGTTCCGGGCAATTCGCAGTTGCTTGCTGATGATACCATGGTAGGAGCGTGGATCGGGCTCTGGCCGCGATGCTGGGGCAGCCATGTCGCATGGTGGCACTGGAAGAACGGGGACGTGTTATGGGAGCGAAGAGCTATGAAGTCAAACGCAATTCTACGTGCCTACACGCGGCGTCGATTGCTGCACTTTTGCTTGCAGTTGTGGCGCTCGCAATTAGCCTGAAGAGGCTCGCGTCGGATGAACGGGTGCCGGAGCGGTCGGCGATGGAGCAGATTCGGGCCGAGCGAGTGCTTCGCGTCGGCTACATCGTGGCGCCGCCATGGATTATTCGAGAGCCCGATAGCGGCGAGCTTTCAGGCAGCTCCGTAGATGCGATTAGGAGGATTGCGGAACTGGGCGATCTCGAAGTGCAATTTGAAGAAGCGACATGGGACACCTTTGTGGCGGGGCTCCAAAGCTATCGGTTTGACGTGTCAATTGCGCCTACATTTGCAACTATCGAGCGCAGTCTTTCCGTCGCGTTTACATCCCCGCAGGGCTACTTTGGCAATAGCGCTGTTGTTCGCAAATCTGACGATCGCTTCCAACAATTGGAGGACATAGATCAAGAAGGAGTTGTCGTCGCCGTCACGCAAGGCGAGCAGGGGCAGGAGTACGCGAAACGATCGCTAAGAAATGCCACGATTCGCGTAATCTCCGCTGGCGAACAGGCCTTGACTTTTGCGGAAGTACTGGCGAACCGCGCAGATGTGGCCCTTGGCGACGCTTGGTTCGTCGCGCAATTCGTGGAGCAGCACGACGGGGCTCGTGATCTCTTGGCTGACCGTCCCTATAATGTCACGGCTGTTGCGTGGGCAGTTCGGCAAGAAGATGGGCCGTTGCTGCATTTCATCAATGCATCGCTAGAGCACCTCGACGCGACTGGCTTTATTGACACTGTGAACGCGAAGTACGAGGTTCCCCTACTTCAGTCACCGAGGTAGTAGAGGAGAAAATGGACTACGATTGGGATTTCTCCACAGTACTTGCCAATTGGCGGGCGTTGGCCAGCGGCGCGGTGATGACAATCCTGATTAGCCTGGGGTCGATCGTCATCGGTTCCGTGGCTGGGCTTGCCGTCGGGCTGTGTCGGTCATCAAGTCGACCACTCTTGCGCGCTGCCGCGGCGGTTTACGTGGAAGTGCTGCTTTGTATACCGATTCTGGTGCTGCTGATCTGGCTGTACTACTGCTTGCCGATTGTGCTAGGCGTGGCCCCTTCTGGTCCAGCAACGGCGATTACCGCGTTATCTCTAAGCCTCTCTGCGTTTTTCGCGGAAGCTGTTCGCGGGGGGCTGCTATCAGTGCCCGAGGGTCAATATGATGCAGCTGCGGCCGTCGGATTGTCGCGCACGCAGGCTTACCTACACATAATACTTCCGCAGGCATTTCGCGTGTCGCTCCCCGCAATACTCACGCTGTACGTAAGCACGATAAAGTTGACGTCGTTGGCGTCGGTGATTGCGGTTTACGAATTGGTTCATACGGGGCGCGGAATTGTTGCGAGTACTTTTCGACCGCTTGAGGTGTTCACCGTGCTAGCCCTCTTCTACGTCGTCATACTAATGCCGTTGATGCTGCTTGTAAGACGAGTCGAATCGTTGGCGCGGTGGAGGTTGGCGTAAGTGGCAATACTCGAGGCAACGCAATTGGCGAAAGGATTCGACGGAAAGCAAGTGCTTGTGGATGTGTCACTTGAGGTGCCTTCCGGTGCGGTTACCGTTGTTATTGGCCCTAGTGGCGCAGGGAAGACGACGTTGCTAAGATGCCTTTCGCTTCTTGATTCGCCAGACAGCGGACGAATAGTTTTTCGAGAAGCCGAGGTGTGGCCGTGTTTGTCAGGCGGGAATACGCAGCAGCGAGAGTTTCGCAGACGCGTCGGCTTAGTTTTTCAGCACCTAAACCTGTGGCCGCACCTGACAGTGTGCGAAAACGTGTCATTGCCATTGAGGCTTGCGGGCAGCCTGAGCCGTGAAGAGGCCGCGGACAGAGGAATCGAGTGGCTCAAACGGGTCCAAATTGAAGGCCTTGGCAAGCGCTATCCAAGCGAGATTTCGGGCGGTGAACGACAACGCGCGGCAATAGCTCGCGCGATGGCTTTGGAGCCCGAGGTGCTTTGCCTAGACGAGATCACATCAGCGCTAGACCCTGAAAACGTGTCATTGATTCGAGACGTGATCAACCGTGTTGTCGATCAAGGCGTGGCTGTCCTTCTCGTTACGCACCACATTGGCTTTGCGCGGGCCGTGGCAAATGAGATCGTTTTCCTGGACCGAGGCGCCGTGAGTGCATCGGGGTCCGTACATGACGTTCTGGACACAACAGCCAATACACGAGTGAGAGAGTTCATTGACCGAATCGAGTGTCGCATCTGACTGGAGACAAGGTTCACATGAGCGAATCGTCAGTATTCTCAACGAGTGACGCGTACTCGCCGTTCAAACATGCCTATTTTGTCCTCTTTATTGTGTCGGCGGTTAAAGCGTCAAGCGAAGTACTCGCAAAAACGGGTGTCTTTGCGAGCCTTCTACCCGATGAGTTCCGCGGCGATGAGTTTTTTGTCAGAGCGGCGGTGTGGTTGCTGGTTGGCGCGTTCGCACTACATCTCGCTCGGGTGTATCTTATACTTGAACTTCTCGAGGACGTTAGTTCAGCGGAGTACGCGAAATACCTTCGGGGACTCGCTGGCTGGCGCGTGCGGTACGAACAGGCGCTAAGGTTTCTGATTATCTTGGTAGTGTCTTTGAAGGTGTTCACTCCGAGCGGACGAGGCATTGGAACGGGCGTCTATTTTTTGACATTTTATGCATTGCTGCTGGCATGGGATGTCAATGTCATCCGGAGCGAGACGGAAGCGACTGCGAACGACACGTTCTGGAAGTCGAGTTTCTTTGGGCTGGTGGGCGGCATTTGCGTGACGTTGGGTGTGGCGAATTCGCGCGGACTATGGTGCGTAGTGGGCGCGGTGATTCTGGCCATCGCGTGCATTCTGGCTATTTTCGAGGGCTTCGGAGCACACGGAAGGTGGGGTACGCACTTTCTGCATACAGTGTGTTCAATACTGCGGCCCCCAGCTATGTACGCGGTCAAAGTCACAAAGGTGGACGTGGCGCACGTCGAGCCAAGGGACAGCAACTGCAGTCATGTCGCGTTCTTCGCAACCGAGGAGGCAAAGCGTCTGGCGGTCGTAGTCTGCAAAAGATGCAATAGGGAAAAGACCAGAAAGAAAAAGGCAGCGACTGTGTCGGAGGATTCGGATGGTCAGTCTGGTCTTCACTCCTCAAATTAATCACAGTCTGAATGAGAGAATCCCGCCCGATTGACCTTCCCCCCGATTGCTGGCCCAAGCGGAGTGCGAGTTTTTTGGTTATCTTGCACTTTGAAGGAGGGCTGGAATCATGCCTCGGAGACGTTTTACGGAAGAGCAGATCGCGTTTGCCTTGCGGCAGCATGAATCAGGGACGGCAGTCGCCGAGATCATCCGGAAGCTGGGGATTTCGGAGCAGACGTTCTATCGCTGGAAGAAGAAGTTCGCCGGGATGGGCGTCGCTGAGGTCCGGAAGCTGAAGAGCTTGGAAGAAGAGAATAAGAAGCTCAAGCAGTTGCTCGCCGATTTGGCCTTGGACAAAGAGATGCTGCAGGACGTCGTGTAGGGAAAGGTCTGAGGCCCGCTCGTCGTCGGCAGGTGATCAAGCGGCTGCAAGCCGCTTACCAAGTTAGCGAGCGACGAGCGTGCCGAGCCATCGGAGCGCCGCGTTCATCGCACCGTGACCAGAGCCGCCGCGACCAGCGGGCCGAACTCCGCATTCGCCTTCGCGACCTGGCTGCCAGTCGGGTGAGGTACGGCTATCGCCGTCTGCACATCCTGCTGCAGCGAGAAGGTTGGCAGGTCAACCACAAGCTGGTTTACCGACTGTATGTCGAGGAAGGACTGCAGATGCGAACCAAGTCGCCGCGTCGCCATAAGAGCTGCCGGTCGCGCCGCGAACGTCCTCCGGCCATGGCCGTCAATGCAAGTTGGAGCATGGACTTCATGGCTGATCGGCTGTGCGACGGCCGGAGCTTCCGTCTGCTGACGTG
>PABB01000073.1 GCA_002702655.1 Planctomycetaceae bacterium | reverse complement strand
GCGCCCGCCGATTCAGGGCGGGCTGCCAACGATGTTGCCCATGTGACAGCGGCGCCAGCGGGAGCTGCGCCGCAAGCGTGGGTCGACCCTCTGCTCGCGCCTGACGAAACGAACGACGGCGCCAACGAGGGGCCGACTTCCTATGGCGCTTGGTCCGTCGAATCGCGTTGCTGGCCGACGCAGCGGCGCGAGGTTTCCGCTGCGGCGAGCCCCGCCGCTTCCGCTCGCTCGCTCGTAGCAAGTGGCGTGCGTTTGAATATTTAGCGCACCGTTTTTGCCGCCTGGCGGACGGACTCGATTGGCAGCAGCGCTTCACAGCGATGTTCCAATCGGCGTCCTCGCCGTGGCCTTCTTGTGGCGGAGCACGACGCAGATTGTTCCGCCGGTTCGCACGCATTGTGTTTTGATTCCTGCGCCGACTTGCCTCGGCGTCTTCTCTCCCTGCCAAATTGGAGGCGAACAGACGATGGACCACGACTTCGCCAATGACACCGAATTTGTTTCCTTGGATATCGACGATCCCTGCGCGCAGCGGCTCGATGCGCTCGACGATGTGGTTTACTCGGCCCTGGACGGCAGCCCGGCGGCCGTGGCGGCGGCCGAACAGGCGTGGAAAGACGCCGTCGCCGAGTTGGGCCCGGAAGCCCTGCGCAGTTCGCAATGGCATTACCTGGACTACGCCCATCGCATCCGCCGCATGCTGAGCGCGCAAGCGTTTGCGTCGCCGGGGCGGATTGCCGCGGTGTTGAAGATCATTGCCTTGCTGAGCTGTCTTGACGCGTGAGGCGACCGCGATCTCGGCGCCAGGGCGGGGCGTCTCCGGCCTGTGCGAACTCGCTGACGCCAGATTCTTTTAGTTTTCTCTGTCCGCTTCTCTTCTCCGCGCTCGTTTGGCTAAGTATCGCGACTGGCACGGCGCCGGTTGCAACTTGCGAAACGCAGAGCGAATTAGGGAGAGAAACGATGATCATGGAAATGCTTAAGAAGGCCGCGGCGGGATGGGCTTGCGGGTTGGCGCTGGCGGCTGTGCAGGCCGATGCGTCGCTGGCGGACCACTTGGACTCGATCTCCGCCCGCGGCGGTTACGTCGACGGATTGCGGACGGAAGACGAGGTCAATCGCGATAAGCCGTACGTCGCGCCCCCGCTGTTGGCGGACGGCCTGACGACGGAGTTGGCGGGCTTTGATCCCGACGAGCCGTCCGGCGCCGAAACGGTCGATGAGCCCGTGATGGTCGGCGGCGGCTACCTGGCCGCGATTGCGTTCGGCGACGACGACGAAATGGAGCCGATCATTCCGCCGACGCCGGTGACCGGCTCGTGGCTGGCTGACAATGACGCCGCGCCGTCGGATCCGCCCCCCTCCCCCCCGACGCGAATTGCCGGCGGCTATCTGGCCGTGGTTTTGTTCGGCGACGAGGACGACGAACTGGAACCGATCATTCCGCCGACGCCGGTGACCGGCTCATGGCTGGCCGAGGATGACGCCAGCGACAGCGGCGACGATGATACCGCGACGCGCCCCACCGACGTCACCGGCGGGTACGTGGCCATGATTTCGTTCGACGACGAAGAGACGGAGCCGGTCATCCCGCCGACGCCGGTCAGCGGCTCGTGGCTGGCGTAGCTCGATGAAAGCGTTGTGACCGGTATTACGACAGCGAGCCGTCAGCCGCGCCCCGCGCGGCTGACGGTCGTTGTCGTCAGTCGTTGAGGGGGAGCTGCCCCGTGCAATCTGCCGACCTTCAGCACGCATCCCGCAGACGACGAGTCGCGTCGTTTCGCGCATCGGTCGGCACCACCTTGCGCCGACGGCGAGCTCTGACAGCCGCCGGGACGATTGCCGCTATCAGCAGCGCGACCGTGTTCGGTTCCGGCACGGCTTGCAGATTGCCGCTCGGCGGCGTGGCGTCCTTCTGCCACTCCATAAAATCGCTGCCGGTGACTTTGCCGTCGCCGTCGGCGTCGCCCTCCATTTGCGTAGCGCCGCTGCCGAGTCCGTAATTCGACTTCCACACGTTCAGATCGTCGCCGTCGACCTTGCCGTCGATCGTAAAGTCGGACCCCAGGATGTCGACGAAGGAGGTGATGTGCACCGAGTTGTCGGCCGGGTTGTAGGACGGATTGCCGTCGGCGTACAGATAAGCGACGTCCGAGGCGTCGGTCAGCGAGGCGCCGCGGCGGGCTGTGGGGCCGACGCCGCCCGACTCGCGAGCGATCAGCACGCGCTTTTGCGGCATGGCGCCGACGATCGACGGCCGGTACAGAAACAGCGTATCGTCGTTGGCGCCGCTCACCCCGCCGGTCCGCTCCAGGTCGGCCGTGAACAGCAACTCGCCGTGGATGTTAACGTCGCGCAGCGAGAACTCGCCTTCGAAGACCCCGTTGGCCGCGTCGAGCGGGTCGGCTTGCTCGCCGCTGATGGCGATCGCCTCGGGCACGTTCCCCGCGGTCAGCCGCCAGATGAACGACTTGTCTGCGAACGGCAACGGAAGCTCGCGGATTTCCGCGTCGGCTTCGAAGAACACCGACCCCTCGGGACCGATCAGCAGGTCGTCGAAATTGCTCATGATCACGTTCTTCGTTGCGCCGCCGATGATCGCGGAGATTTGCGTCCCCTCGGGCACGATGTTCTGCACGGTGACCGTCGTGCCGATCTTGGCGCCGCCGATATACAGGCCCCCGTTGGCCAGGAAGCCGACCTGACCGTCCGACGTTGTCTGGATCGAATAGCCGTTGCTGGTCGTCGGCTTCAACGTGGTAATCACGCTGGCGTTGGGGACGATGTCGCCCTCCTCGATCACTGGCAGCGGCGTGACCGACGTGTCGCCCATCCGGCCGGCGACCCAGATGCTGTCGCGAGCGTTGGTGAATCCGTCGCTGTCGCTGATGACGGTTTGAAAGTACAGGTCCAGCGAGGGCGTGAATGCATAACCGCCCTGCTTGCCAAACCCCTCGGCAAACCAGTCCTGCACGCCGTTGGCGACCGCGTTCTGATCGACGCGCGTGGGAAAGATGTCGCCCGGGCTTTTGAAGATGAGTTGATGCCCCGTGGCGCCGGTTTTTTCCACGACGGCGGCGTACGTCGCCAGCCGCATGTCGAAGTGTTCCGTGTCGATCGGGATCACTGGCGTAGCGGGCTGGCCGACGCCGGCGTCCAACTCTTGCCCGAGCGTTCCGGTGGTCGTGCCGTGCCACAGGACGTCGTCGTCGTTCTGGAAGTAAACGTTCGTGGTGGACTGCGATTCGCCGAAGCGGCGTGACTGAAAATAGAACAAGCCGGAATCGTCGACGCCGAACGGCTCCATCCGTCGCTCGGCCGTTCCCTTGCCGTCGAACAGCGGGTCGGGCGCGTCGAACGGCAACCCGGCGCCGTTCCAACCGGTCAGCGGCGCCGGCGTCCCCCAGCGGAGCCGCAGCTCCGTCGGAATGGCGGGGCCGGGGCTGGTCGTCCACAGGCTGTCGAACGTGTCGAAGATGACCGCAGTGGTCGGGTCGTCGGTCGTCATCAGAGCCCGATACAGCATCAATCCGCCGGGCGCGATCAGCGGCGCCTCGAAGCTGTAGAACGTGGCCGTCGACGTGCCCGTGAGTCCCTGCAGCCCCGGATCAAAATGCAATTGGCCGTTGACGTGGACCAACTCGTCAATCGGAATCACAAATCCCCGGGCGGCAGGCGCGAGCAGCGCAGCAACGACAAGTGCGGCCCGCGCCCAGCGCGCGCGGCCGCGGTCGGCAAGAGAAGACATCTCCCAGATCCCCAAGAGCAGTCCGTGTGCGAGCGGAACCGCTTCAGATTAAGGGATTTCGTTCCTGGGAGTCAAAAAATCACCGCCGCCCGCGAATCGCGGGTGGCTGAAAGGCTCTAGCGGGGTTGTCGAGCGGGTTGCGGAGCGATTGCGATGCGATTCGGCAATCTGGCGCCTCTTGCGGCTGCGCCGCCCCGGTAGCCTGAACGGCAGCCGGGGCCGGCCGATCAGCTCCGCCTCGCGAATCACACGAGCCCGGCCAGCATTGTCGCTTTCGCCACGCGTTGGATGCCCAGCATGAACGCCGCGGTGCGGAGGGGCGTGTCGCGCTCGCGGCTGAGATCCCATACTGCTTCGAACGCCTGGCTCAGCACGCGGTCGAGTTCCTGGCGCACCCGGTCGAGGTTCCAGGTGTAGTACTGGCGGTTCTGGGCCCACTCGAAGTAACTGACCGTCACGCCGCCCGCGTTGGCCAGCACGTCGGGCAGGATGATCACGCCGCGGTCGTCGAGGATCGCGTCCGCCTCGGGCCGAATCGGTTCGTTGGCCGCTTCGATGATGACGGGCGCTTTGATCGAGTCGACGTTCTCGGCGGTGATCACCCCGCCGATCGCCGCGGGGATCAGCACGTCGACGTCCAAGGCGAGCAGTTCGTCGTTGGAGATCCGCTCGGCGCCGCAAAACCCGGTGAGCAGTTTTTCGTTGGCATTGGCGTGGCGAATGGCGTCCATCACGCCGATGCCGGCGGGGTTGTAGCAGGCGCCCGTGTGATCGCTGACGGCGACCACCCGGCAGTCGGCCTCTTGCAGGAACTTGGCCGCGTGCGAGCCGACGTTGCCGAAGCCCTGAATGGCGACCGTAGTGTCTTGCGGCTTGCGACCCAGGCGGCTCAGCGTTTTGAGCGTCATGATGCCGACGCCGCGGCCGGTCGCTTCTTCGCGCCCCGGTATGCCGTACAACTCGACCGGCTTGCCGGTGACGATCCCCGGGCTGAAGCCGTGGTACTTGCCGTATTGGTTCATAATCCACGCCATGTGCTCGGCGCCGGTGCCCATGTCGGGCGCCGGGATGTCGATGTCCGGGCCGATGATGTCGTGGATCGCGTCGACGAACTTGCGGGTCAGTCGCTGCAACTCGCGGCGGCTCAGATCGCGGACGCGCACGGCAATGCCGCCCTTGGCGCCGCCGTAGGGGATGTTGACCACGGCCGTTTTCAGCGTCATAAGCATTGCCAGCGAGCGGACCTCGTCCAGGTCGACCTCATGGTGGAACCGCAGGCCGCCTTTCATGGGCCCCCGGGCGTTGTTGTGCTGAACGCGGTAGCCGATGTAGGTGGCCACGTCGCCGTTGTCGCGCTCGATGGGCACCTGCACCTGCACCTCGCGCTTGGCGGTCAGGGCCAGCCGGCGCATGTTGTCCGGCATGTCCAGCAGATCAGCGGCACGGTGAAAGTAGCTTTGGGTCGCCTCGAAGGCTTTCATACGATTCTCGGCAAAGCAGGTGACAAGCAGGGCCGCAATGACCGCTGGCCCCAAACGAACTTCCGTGAATAATAAGGCAGTTCGCGGTCGGCTGACAGAGAAAGTCTACCGCGCCGGGTCGCGTTGTGATGCGGCGGAGAGCAGGCGAAGGACCGATTGACAGCGGGGCGAGGCCGGGACATGACGGATGATCCGCTGCGAATTCGGGTCAGCGAAGAGCCGCGTCGCGGTGCGCATCGCCGGCAGCAGCCCGACAGTCGATCGCGCAGGTCGATCCCCATGGTTGCCGTGTTGACGGCCGCCAGCGTGATTGCCGTCGTTGTGTTTCTGGCGACGCGGCCGTCAGCGCCGCCGGAGAGTCAGCCCAGCGATCAGGGCGTCGCGATAGCGAACGGACCCTCTGGCGACGATTTGTTTGGAGAGGAAGTCGCCAAGTCGGCAGCGGCGGGGCAGGGCGACCTCGACAACAGCCCGCCGGCCGAGGTGGTCGTCCGCGACGACGGCCGGCTGTTGTGGCAGGCGCCGACGGCGGGGCCGCCCATTTCGCTCGCCGGCGTGCCGGCGGGGACGCAGGTGCTGGTGCATCTGCGGCCCGCGATGATCGCCGCGCACCCCGAGGGCGCCAAATTGCTGGCGGCGCTGGGGCCCTGGGGCGAACATGCCAAGTCGCGTGCTGAGAGCATCTTGGGCCGCCCGCTGGAATCGATCGACCAGCTGCTGATCAGCGTGACAACCGCGGCGGACGATCGGTTGCTCCTGGCGTTGCGGGCGCGATTGCCGGACAGCGAATCCATGCCAGTACCGGAAACGGAGGTCGCTGGCTACGACGCATTTTTCATCGGCGCCGAGGGAGAAGGCGGGGCGACCGGGCGCACCCTCGTGGCTTGTCCGCGCGAGTTGGCGCCAGAGCTGCGCGAGCAGTCCGCGCCTCCGCCGCTGGCCACTGACCTGGAGCACTTGGTCGCCACAAGCGACGCCGATCGGGCCGTGACGGTCATCCTACAACCGCGATTCTTGCAGGCGAGCGGAGGCAAGCTGCTGACCGCCGACGCCCGGCCGTTGCGTGCCGCGTTGCGGTGGCTCACCGACGATCGCGCCACCGCGCTCGCGCTGGGCATGCATTGGGACGACGATTTCTTCGTGGAACTGCGGGCGACGCCGGTGCAGAACTCGCCGCCGCAGCGCTACGCGGTGGAACTCGATCGGCAACTGGCCGCCGCGGCCAATCCGATCGAGGAACTCATCGCCGCGACGCCCTGGCATCCGCATGGCCGCAAAGTGTTGTTCCGCCTGCCGGCGATGCTGCGGGCGCTGGCGCGGTATGTGCGTTACGGAGTCGACGACGGGCAAACGGTGCTGCGGTGCTACTTGCCCGCGGCGGCGGGCCACAACTTGATCCTGGCCAGCGAGTTGCTGCTCACGCTGCCGCGGACTGAGGCGGCGCTTGCCGGCGCGACCGGCGGCGCGACTCGCGACGGGGATTCGGCCGGCGCCACAATCGAGCAGCGGCTCGCCGCGACGACTTCGCTTTCCTTTGGCAAAGAGACGTTGCAGCGGTCGCTGGAAGTCCTGGCTGACGATATGGGCGTGCCGATTGAAATCGCCGGCGGCGACCTGCAGGTGGACGGGATCACCAAGAATCAATCGTTTGCGATCGATTTGCACGATCGACCCGCGGCGGAGATCCTGCTGGAGATCCTCCTGCTGGCCAATCCCGATCGCGGGGCCAAGGGGCCGAGCGACCCCAAACAGAAGCTCGTCTATGTGATTCGCCCGGCGACAGACGGCCAACCGGCCCGGATTGTCGTCACCACCCGCGCCGCGGCCGCCGGGCGCGGCGAGAAGCTGCCGGACGTTTTTGGCGACTGACGGGCTGCGAGGGCTTATACTAGTTCAGCGGGGCTCGGGGGGAGTTCTGCTGGGCGTCGGCGCGTTGATTGGGCGTGCACGTGCGCTTGGCGTGCAGGCCGGCGTTGTGAGCGCAGCGGCGTGGCCGCCGCCGCTGAGGTCGTGTTGATCGAAATTGGCGATTCGACGCGCTCGCTTCGCATTCCGCATTCAACATTCCGCAATCGGTCATCGCCTTGGTTCCTTTCCGCATCACCTGCGTCACATGCATGGCCCGGCTGGCGGTGCGCAATCAAGCGCTGATCGGGCAGATTTTGGCATGCCCTAAGTGCGGCAGCATGGTGCTGGTCGAGCCGCCCGGCGCAGCGACCGGTGGCGCCGACGCGCCGCCGACCGAACCGACCTCCGGCGCCGCCGCGAAACCGACGCCGGCTGTCGAGCAGTCGTCGCCCGTCACGCCAGCGGCGCCCGCGGCAACGCCCGCCGTTGAGAAAGCCGCCGAGACGCCCGTCGCTACCCCCGTGGTCCAGACCGGCGGCGATGCGGGCGGGTTCGACGACTTGCCCACGGCGCTCGACGAAGGCGTCGACGCTGCGAGCGCACTTACAAACAACACAGGCGTCGATGTCGCTTCGACTGCAGCCCCCGCCGAGGCGACCGCTGCCGAGACGGCCAGCCGCTCGCTGCTGTGGATCATCGGCGGGGCCACGCTGGGCGCTGCGGTGGTGGCTGGTGCGATGCTGCTGCTGACCGGCGGCGGCGACGATCCCGTGGCGGCCAACACGGCCGCGGCGCCGGCGACGTCCCCCGACGCGACCCTCGATCCACCGCCGGACGTGCCGCCGACGAGTGATGTGGCTCCCCAGTCTGAACCACCTAACTCGGATCGCGACGCGCCGGTGGTCGAAGACGATGCGGCGGCGGAATTGGTTCAAGACGACCCGCTCGCTGAAATTGACGAACCGGCCGCTGAATTGCCGGACGATCCGTTTGCCAACGAAACGCTCCGCGACGAGCCGCCTGTCGACGCTCCCGCGGCCGAGCCGACGGCGCCGATTCCGGCTGCCGGCGGGGACGCGGAACCCGCCGACGACCAGCCGCGGATGATTATTGGCGGCGGGCGGCCGGGCGAGTTGGATCCGTTGTCCGTCGACCCCGAAGGGCTCAGCCTGTCCGCGTTGCTGAGCGGCCCGGCGCCGCTGACGCCGCGCGAGGACGAGGCAGTCGCCGCGGCGGACGAGCCGGCCCCCGACCAGCCGCGCGAGCAGCCGGTGCCCCGGGCGCTGCGCGTTGATCCGGCCACTCAGGTCGTGCGGCGCGATCCCGGCGGCAGCCCGCCGGGCGCCCCGGCCAACGTGGCTGCCGCGCTAGAAATTCGCCTGCCAGCGGTGGAAGTCAAGAAAATGCCGCTGTGCCGATTTCTGGATTTCATCACGAAACTCTCCGCGGCGCCGGTGAGCGTGTCGCCGGAGCAACTGCAATTGGCAGCTGTCGCCAGCGGCGATCCGGTGAGCGTCGAGTTGCAGGACGCCAAGCTCGAAGACGTGCTCGCCGAAGCGCTCAAACCGCTGCGGTTGGCGCCCCTTGCGGCCGAGGACCAAATCATTCTGCAGCGTCACAAGCTGCCGAAGCGCCGCACGATTGACTACCCCGTCGGCGACTTGGCGACCGGCGGCGTGACGCCCGCGAACGTGGCCGAGTGGATCGAGCAATTCGCGGCCCCGGAGGCGTGGGAGTCGGCCGGCGGCGACGCGCGGATCACCCCCGCGGGCGACAAGTTGTCGATCGACGCCCCCGAGCCGGTGCAGTACGAAACGCTGCTGCTGCTGGAGCGGATTCGGCAAGCCCGCAAGCTGCCGCTGAAAAGTCGCTACCCCGCGCGGCTGGTCGCGGGCGAGTCGCCTTACGCGGCGCTTGCCGAGCGGCTGGGCGCGCCGGCGACGTTCACCTTCACCGACTACGCCCCGCTGCGGGCGATCTTCCGCCACTGGCAGGAAGAAACCGAAGTGGCCGTGCTGGTCGATTGGCCGGCGCTGAGTCTCGCCGGCCTGTGGCCCCCGACGCGCATCGCGTGCAGCCAGCACGGCGTCCCCTGGGGCGAAGCCATGGACGCGGTGCTTGGGCCGTTGGACTTGGGCTGGCGCGCGGTCGACGGGCGGACGATCCAGATCACGACGCTCGACAGCATCCAGGCGGACCCGCAGAGCATCGTTCTCTCGGGCGTCAGTGCGGCCGCGCTCGACGCCGCACGGCAGCGACTCTCAGCGGATGCGCGCACGCGATTGACGGTTTTGGCGGTCGGCGACGGCGTCTGGATCAGTCGCGCCACGGCGCCCGTTCAGCGGCAACTGGCGGCGGAGCTGCAGGGCGCCAATTGAGCGGGGCGGCGTCCAGCGTTTCTCGTTCGCCAAGCTGCGTGCTTCCGATCCTATCGTGACGCTCTGAGCAGTTTTTCCGCAAGGTCGTCGGTTGCCGAGCGAATTGCTGACGAATCTCGCAACTCTTCGCACCCGTCGCATCGCCCAGCATGCTCTGTTGACCGATCGCGGTCAAAGTGCGAGAGTCGCGCTGCAGCAACTTTTACTCCGCGCAATCGCAGAGGAGCCAGTATGTCGACCGCCGCCAACAATCGAGTCGTTCTCTTCGTCATCGCCGCGGCGTTGCTGGCTGGTTCGCTGCCGCTGACCTGGGTCACCATTCGCGATGCGCAACTCGAGGTGAGCGGCGGGCCGTTCGGCGACGGCGGGCCGCGTCTCCAACTGCCAAGCATCGGCGGGATGACCCTTTCCGCCAACGGGTTCAACGGCAGTCTGGGCGTCGGCGTGAAGCTGCCGATCTGGCTGCTGGCGACCGTCTCGGCCGTGGCGGCGGCGATCGGTGCGCTGAACGAGTTGCGCGTCACGTCGATACCAGCCGCGGCGCTGTTAGCGGCGCACGTGGTGGTGGGCGTGTTCTTCGCGATCGGACTGGCGACCACGTTGGGCGACAAAGCGACCCTCGGCGTCGGCTTTGTCGTGGCCGTCGTCGGCTTGCTGTTGGCGGCGGGGCTCACGCTCAAACAACTCGCGCCGGCGGGCGTAGGTCAGGCTTTCCAGCCTGACTCGGAAGAATAGTCGAGGCAGCCCGCGGCTCGAGGTCTGTTTCAGGCTGGAAAGCCTGACCTACGGTTCCTCTGTCAGTCCGGCGATCGACTTGGGAGTGGGAATGAACTCCGCAGGGATGGGCTCTCCGGCATTCCAATTCTGGCGAAGGCGCGCTGACGAAAACTCCCAATCTGCCGCCTGCGCGCACAGCCCGGCTTTCACCGGATTCATCTCGATGTAGTGAACTACGCGCAGCAGTTCCTCCTCGTCACGAATCCAATGGTCATATGATTCGTCTTGCCATAGCGGATTGCCAGTACGATGGAGTTCCCGGTTGATCTTGCGCGCAGTGAAGCCTTTGATGCCCTTGGTGATCTTCCACAACTCCAGGTGCGGCGTGAGCAGCACATGCGCATGGTTCGGCATGACGCACCATGCCAGCAGGGAATAGCGATCTCGCGCGTGCCAGCGAATTGCCCTGTCCACCGTGGCGGCGCATTTGGGAAGGCTGAGGTGCAGCGGACCTGACTTGGCAGCGTCCAGGTAGCGATCGACGCGGGCGAAAGTCATCTTTCCTTCACGCACAGCGCGATTGCGTGGCGTCTCGTTGGGGCGCGGCGGTTGAGATTGCAGCTCCTCTCGATATTTCTGTAGTCGATTCGCGACGCGGCGCGGGATCGCGCCTTTGAGGTTCCATGTCAGGAAAATAGGCCGATCCGGCGGGATCTGATGCGGCAGGTGGCGACGGTATTCGCGCATGCCGACAGTCTTGCCGATGCTCACGGCAGAATGCAAATTCCGGGGGGAACGCCCCGTACGTCAGGCTTTCTAGCCTGACGCGGAAGAATATTCGAGACAGCGCGCGTCGCGGCGGCTGTGTCAGGCTGGAAAGCCTGACCTACTCGTCGCTGCCCAGCGTGCGGCCCATCGCAGCGGCGATCGGGCGGCACTCGCGCATCATCTCTTCAAACTGCGCGAAGTCCATCGACTGGTAGCCGTCGCTCATGGCATGATCGGGATTCGGATGCACTTCGACGATCACCCCGTCGGCGCCCGCGGCGATCGACGCGCGGGCCATTGCCGGCACCAGCGCCGTGTGACCCGTGCCGTGACTCGGGTCGGCGACCACCGGCAAGTGCGTCCGCTGTTGCACGTAGGGGATCGAAGCCAGCGGCAGCGTGAACCGCGTGTGCGTCTCGAACGTGCGAATGCCGCGCTCGCAGAGCATGACGTCGGGGTTGCCGCCGTCCAGGATGTACTCCGCCGCCAGCAGCCATTCGTCGATCGTGGCGCTGGGACCCCGTTTCAGCAGCACGGGGCGGCGCGTCTGGCCGACCGCCTCCAGCAGGCGGTAGTTCTGCATGTTGCGGGCGCCGATCTGCAGCACGTCGGCGTACTCGACCACGACGTCCACGTCCTCGGTGGCGACCACCTCGGTCACCACGGCCAGGCCCGTCTCGTCACGCGCCGTGGCCAGCAGTTTCAGGCCCTCTTCCTTGAGGCCCTGGAAGCTGTACGGGCTGGTCCGCGGTTTGAACGCCCCGCCGCGTAGCGCCGAGGCGCCGGCCGCTTTGACCGCGCGGGCCGTGGAGACGATTTGCTCCTCGTTTTCCACCGAGCAGGGCCCGGCGATCATGCCCACGTGGCCGTTGCCCACGGCCAAGCTGCCGGCGCGGACGGTGGTGCTTTCCTGCTTCAATTCGCGGCTGGCCAGCTTGTACGGGGCGAGGATCGGATGCACCTCGTCCACGCCGGGGCTGCTTTCCAACGCGTTGACGTTGGCGCTGCGTTCGTCGCCGATCAGGGCGACAACTGTTCGTTCGGTACCGGTCAGCACGACCGGTTTGAGGCCGAGTTCCTCGACATGTTCAACCATGGAATCAATGTCCTGTTGCGTTGCCGAACGCTTCATGACGACGATCATTTGATCTGTTCTCCCGCGGCGGTGACCGCTGTTTCTCTTGCCTGGCTGAGAGCTGTCGGGCGTTGCTGACAGCGACAAAAAAAGCCCCGGGAGCCGTCTGGGCGCCCGGGGCTTGGTGGTTGGTAGTTTTGCTCGCAAGCGTTACGCACAACCTCCGGCCCTGCCGCCCAGGCAGGTAAAGCTAAACCAGAAGTAGCGCCAATAAGTGCGAGTCATACGGCTCATTGTCGGCTGGAATGGCCGATCACGCAAGAGAAAGTTTGAGGATTTGTCGGGCATCAATTCGTCGCCGCCGGGTCGGCGAGCTCCTCGGCCGGCATTTCTAACCGATCGGCGGGCAGCGCTTCGGCGACGCCAGGGACGCCGTCGGCCCCCGCGGGGACGTGAATGCTGCTGTCCTCGAACGCGGCGCCCACCGGCTCGAACCGGCCGCCCAGGTGCTCGGCCAGGAACGCTTCGGTCACCGCGTTGAAGCTCATGCGGTTCTCCTCCAGCGCGAAGCCGTGCCCTTCGTCGGGGTACAGCACGTAGGTCACGGGGATCTTCTTGGCCTGCATCGCTTCGACGATCTGGTCGGCTTCCAACTGCGTGACCCGCGGGTCGTTGGCGCCTTGGCCGATGAGCAGCGGGCGCTGGATCTTGTCGACCAAGGTGAGCGGCGAGCGCTTCAGCAACTCCGCGCGGCCTTCCTCGGTGGATACGTCGCCCATCCGCAGGTTCATCAGCGGCATGATCGGCATCCAGTAGGGCGGGATATTCTGCAGCAGCGTGACCAGGCTCGACGGGCCGACGATGTCCACGCCGCAGGCGAACGTGTCGGGGGTGAACGTCATGCCAACCAGGGTGGCGTAGCCGCCGTAGCTGCCGCCCATGATGCAGACCTTGTCGCGCTGGGCGATCCCCTGATCCACGGCCCAGTTGACCGCGTCGAGCAAATCGTCGTGCATCTTGCCGGCCCACTCGCCGTTGGCGGCGTTGACGAAGTCCTTGCCAAAACCGGTCGAGCCGCGGTAGTTGACGCTCAGCACGGCGTAGCCGCGGTTGGCGAGCCATTGGTGATAGGGGTTGTAGCCCCAATCGTCGCGGGCCCAGGGACCGCCGTGCACGTCGAGCACCATCGGCACGGCGGCGTCGGGGACGCCGTCGCCGTCGGGGTCGCTCCCCGGGGGCAGCGACAGGTAACTCACCAGCGGCAGACCGTCGCGGCTGGTGATCACCGGCGTGTGCATCTTGACGAAGTCATACCCCTGCATGTCGTCGCGGCTGTTGAACAGGAACTTGGCCTGCTTCGCGGGGCGGTCATACAGGTAGAACTTCAGCGGCCCGTCGTCCAGGATGTACGCCACGGTCCACTTGTCGTCGGCCAGCGTGCGGCTGGTGACGATCAACTCGCCGTCCTCGACGGTCTCGAGGTACTCCAAGTCCGCGCGAATGTCGTCGTCCAGGATCTGCCACTCGCGCCGCGAGTAGGTGAAGCCGACCGCCTGGATCGTGTGCTTGGTGGGATGGGCGATGATCTCGCCGACGTCGGCCTTGTCGTCCTCGGCCAGCAACGTCTTCTCGTTGGTCTTCAGGTTCCAGGCGTACAGGGCGCCGGTGTTGCGGTCGCGGCTGTCCAAGAAATAGAGCACGTCGCCGCTCTTGTCGAAGCCCGCGGGGCCGGTGGTCGTGGAATCGTCGGGGCCGATTTTCAGGAACTCGTCCCAACCCTGCTCGCCGTCGTCGCCGGTGGTCGGCTTGAGCATCACCTGCTCGGCCTGCGGCGTGAACGTGACGGCGAATCGCACGTCGAAGTCGTCGTCGGTGACAAAGCCGACTACGCCGGGGTTTTCCTGCAGCAACTCGCGCTTGCCGGTGAGAATGTTGACCTTGTAGATGTCGTGCAGTTGCGGGTTGCGATCGTTGAGCCCCACCAGGATTTCGGTCGGAAACTTCTCGCTGGCGCCTTCGATGCGAGCATGCACGCCGTCCACGGGCGTCAGGTCGGTCGTTTCGATCGTGGCCACGTTGGTGGCGTACACGTGCCAGTTTTCGTCGCCCGCCTTGTCCTGCGTGTACAGAATGTGCTCGCCGGTGAACGCCCAACTGTAGCCGCGGATGTCGCGGGTCTTGTCGTCAGTCACCTGCTTGGCGGCGTCCAGGTCGTCGATCGGCGCCACGAACACGTTGAGGATGCCATCGACCGGGGCGAGGTAGCTGAGCCATTTGCCGTTGGGGCTGACCCGGGCGGAGGCCCGCTGCGGGTTGCCAAACAGGACGCTGCGGGGAATCAATTTCGCCTCCTGGGCGTGAGAGGATTGAGGAGCAAGAGCGCCAAGGATGGCCGCCAGCGACAAGCCGCCGATGATCGCGCACAGAATGCACCGCGCCGGTTGCGAGGAAAAGCGTGTCATAGGGAGGTTGGCTCCACAGGTGAGTTTGGGAAGATTCGTTGCGCTCGCCGGGGCGCCAAGTCCGCGCCGTCCGCCTCGTTCCGTTACGCGGCGCCCGCTGCCAGCGGTCGCGCGCGAGCCGCAAACTTCGCCCATTCTTCCGCCGCGAACCCGCCCCGACAACCGCAGAATTGTTCCCCGGCGGCGGGGCGGCTATGGTGGGACGAGCCCAATTCTCGGCTTGCCGCCATGTCGAACCCGCCGACGCCGATCGCCGCCGCAGAACTCTCGCCCGGGGGACAGTACCGTCCGCTGGCCGTGGCCGCGGCGGCTGTGGGCGTGGGGATTGTCGTCGATCACGCCTGGGGCGGGGCTTTGGCGGGCGCGTGGCGGTGGGCGCCGCCGCTGGCGGCCGCGGGGTCATTGGCGGTCTTCGCTGCAGCCCGTCGAGGGCGCCTCGGCAATCTGGCCGTCGTCTGCTTGTTGGCGGCGCTGGCAAGCGTCGGCGCCGCGCGGCATGCGATTGGTTGGTCGCTCATGCGGACCGATGATCTGGGGCGATTTGCGCGGCAGGAGTCGCAGCCAGCGTGCCTGCAGGCCCGGCTGTTGGAGTCCCCCCGCACGTCGCCGCCGCCGGCCAACTCGCCCCTGCGGGGCGTGCCGTTGGGGCCGATTTCCCAAGCCACGATCGAGGTGACCGCCATCCGCGACGGCGTGAACTGGCGCTCCGCCAGCGGTCGCTGCCGGCTGCGGGTCGCGGGCGAGTTGCTGCACGCCGACGCCGGCGACCGCGTGCTCGTGTTCGCCAACATCGGCAAGCCCGGCACGCCGCTCAACCCGGGGCAGTACGATTGGGCCAACGCCGAGCGGATCGCCGGCCGGCTGAGCGAGGCTTACTGCAAAGACCCCGCGTGCGTGCAGGTGCTCGCCCCGGCGGGGGCCGGCTCGCTCAGCGGCTGGGCGGCGACGCTGCGGCGCCACTGCGAGAGCGCACTCCGCGCCGCCGTGGGAACGGGGCAAGCCGATCTGGCCGCGGCGGTGCTGCTGGGCGCTCGCGAGCGGCTGCCCGACGACACGACCGACGCCTTCCTGCGCACCGGCACCATCCATCTGATGGTGGTCTCCGGGCTGCACGTGGGCATGCTGGCTGGACTGGCTTGGGGAGCGCTGCGGTTGCTGGGCGTCAGTCGCGGGTGGCGGACGCTGGGAACGCTCTTTGCGCTCGGCTGTTACGTGGCGGCGGTCGGGCCGCGGCCGCCGGTGGTGCGCGCGAGCGTGTTGATCGCCGCCTGGCTGGCGGCCACGGCCACCGGCCGGCGACCCACGGCCGCCAACGTGCTGGCCGCCGCGGGGTTGGCCGTGGCGGCGTTCAACCCGGCCGAGTTGTTCCGCGGCGGGACGCAGCTCAGCTTCGTTTCGGCGGCGGTGTTCGCGGGCTTGGGCGAGTGGCTGGCCCGGGGGCGGCAGCCCACCCCGCTTGAGCGGCTGATCAACGACACCCGCAGCTGGCCCTCGCGCTTGGTAAAGCGCCTGCGAGACGGCTTCGTGCTGGGAGTGATTTCCTCCACCGCGATCTGGATCGTCGCCGGGCCGTTGGTGGCGGCCGAGTTCCACATCGTCACGCCAATCGGCATCGTGCTCACGCCGTTGATCATGCCGCTGGTAGGAGTGGCGCTAGCCGCCGGCTTGGCCAGCGTGGCGGTCGGTTGGCTCGTGCCGCCGCTGGCTGCCGCGGGCGGCGCGATTTGCGGCGGGTGTCTCGGCCTGACCGAAGGCGCCGTGACGCTGGCCGACTCGTGGGAGGCGGGGCACTTTTACACGCCGGGGCCCGCCCCCTGGTGGCTGCTGGGTTGGTACGGCGCCGGCGCGTTGGCGCTGTTGTTGCCGCGGTGGCTGCCGCGGCCCAACAAGCTGGCGACCGCCGCGGCCGTGTGGGGAATTTGCGGCATCGTCGTCGCCGCGTGGCCCGCCCGGCGCGACGACTCGCTGCAGTGCACGTTTCTCTCGGTGGGCCACGGCACGTGCGTGGTGCTGGAAACGCCCGCGGGGGAAACGATTCTGTACGACGCCGGCAGCCTCGGCTCGCCCGAGGGGGCCGCCCGAACGATCGCCAGCTTCTTGTGGCAACGCCGCATCCGGCGGATCGACGCGATCGTGCTGTCGCACGCCGACGTGGACCATTACAACGCCGTGCCGACGCTGGCGGACTATCTGCCGGTGGGCGTGGCGTACATCTCGCCGATGATGTTCGACCCCGTGGCGACCGACGGCCACATGCGCGCCCCCGAGTATCTGCGCGAACAACTCAACCGCCGCGGGATCCCGATGCGCGAGATTTGGATGGGCGACCGCTTGCGGCTGGCCGACGAGTCGACACAGATCGAGGTGCTGTTTCCGCCGCGCGAGGGGGTCCTCGGCCGCGACAACGCCAACAGTCTGCTGTTGGAAATCACCGTCCACGGCCGGCGGATCTTGTTGCCGGGAGACCTGGAGTCGCCGGGCATCGACGCGGTGATGGCCGACCCGCCGACAGACTGCGACATCCTGCTGGCGCCGCACCATGGCAGCACGCGGAGCGACCCGCCCGGGTTTGCCGCGTGGTGCTCGCCGGAGTGGGTCGTGCTGAGCGGCGGCGAGGCGGAGCGAACAATAGCGGCCGACGAGTCGTACAGAGCCGCGGGGGCTGAGGTGTTTCACACCGCCGAGGCCGGCGCGGTCCGGTTTGCGATCGCCGCGACAGGCGTCACGGCTTTCCCGACCGTCAGAGTTTCCGAATTCCAGTCTCAGATCGCCCGGTGGAAGTCCGCAATCGAGACGGAATCTCAATAATCTCCCAGCATGGGCTAGCAACGAAATCGGCAATCCCGTATTCTTAGCCGACTCTCAAATGGATCAGGCTGGCCGCACTTTGCCGGGAGTTGTCGCCCGGCGCCCCTACCTCGCGGTCCAGTCCGTTATCATCGCACGCTGCGTGAACGAGGTACCAGGACGAAGTGGCTACCACCGCTCCCCCCACGAACCGCCGCGGGCGGTCGCGCTTGGAGGCTCAACGCGAGCCGAATACTGAAATTCACCCCCAGAACGAGTCCACTGGCATGCACCATGCGATGGAATCGGCGTCCGAGGCGGTCTCGAACGCCTGCAAGATGGCCAAGCAGGCCTTCAAGGAATGGGGCGTCTCGTGGCCGATCGTGTCGTGGATCGTGTTGGTCCACGCCTTCGCGTTGGCGGCGCCGTTCTTCTTCACCTGGCCGGCGCTGGTCACGTGCATTGTGCTGGCCTTTGTGACCGGTAGCTTTGGCGTGTGCATGGGGTATCACCGCCTGCTGACGCACAAGAGTTTTCAAACCTACAAGCCAATCCGCTGGCTGTTGGCCTTCTTGGGCGGACTGTCGGGCGAGGGTTCGGCCCTGACCTGGGTCGCCAATCACCGCAAGCATCACGCCTTCAGCGATCACGAGGGCGATCCGCACTCGCCGACGCACGGCCCCTGGTGGAGCCACCTGCTGTGGTTCATGCCCAATTTCGGCCGCAAGTGGCGCACTGAGTTGTACGAGCGCTACGCTCCCGACATGCTCAAGGACAAAGTGATTGTCGCGCTGCACTATCTGTTTCTGCCGTCGCACTTCATCTGCGCGGGCGTGCTGTGGCTGATTGGCTACTTCGGTCCCGAGAGTTGGGGCCTGGGCAGCAACTGGGCCGGCTGGTCAATGATCCTGTGGGGCCTGGGCGTGCGGATGGTGTACGTGCTGCATGTCACTTGGTTTGTGAACTCCGCGAGCCACATGTGGGGCTATCGCAATTACGAAACCACCGACGAGAGCCGCAACAACTGGTGGGTCGGCCTGCTCGCCTTCGGCGAGGGCTGGCACAACAACCACCACGCCTACCAGCGCGTCGCCAAGCAGGGCCATCGGTGGTGGGAGTTCGACATCACCTGGTACGCGATCTGGGTGATGGAGAAAGTCGGCCTGGCATGGGACGTGGTGCGTCTGAAAGACATCCCCAAGACGCTGCCGACCCGCTAAGCCGAAGCCAACATGGCGAGCGGGGGGCGTCCGCCCCCAGTTGGCCAGGGGCGGCCGGCGGTCCATGAGCCCGTCCTTCGTGGCTGCCTCGACCTAAACGCAGCCCGCTACGGCACGCGGTCCGCGTCGTCAGTTCCAGCCCACAGCGGGTTGACGCCCGCCGCTCGCCCCGGCGCACGAGGCGTGCCCCGGCACGCGAGGCGTGGAATTTGCGGTTGCAAGCCGCGCGCCGAAGTGTACATTGGCTGGATTCGGGGATTGTTGATTTTTCACAGTGTTAATGTAGGAGTCGTTGCAGAAGGACGCCACGAGGCGTCGAGGACCGCCCGCTGGGCCGCAATGCGCGGTGGCGAGGCGTTCTTCGACGGTCAAACGCCCGGACGCAGTGCGACGGAGAGACACGCAAGGCCACACGATGTCAGTCACGAAAGAGCAAAAGAGCGAGTCGGTCAAGCAGTTTGGACGTACGGGGACCGACACCGGTTCGCCCGAAGTGCAGATTGCGAACCTGACCAAGCGTATCGCCGCGATGACTGAACATCTGCAGGCGAACAAGAAGGACTACGCAAGCCGCCGCGGCTTGCTCGGCATGGTGAGCCGTCGACGGCGGTTGTTGGATTACGTGAAGCGGCACAATCCAGAACTGTATCTCGATTTGCTTCGCCGGCTTGATATCCGCAAGTAATTGCGGGCATCGGCTTCGTTGCGAGCCTCTCTTTCATTTACGGCCTCTCGCGAGGCGGCAGGTTGTATGCCGCTGGAGTGCGAGTCGCGCGTATCGTCGTTTTCGCCGCCCGGCGCGGCCGCTCGTCTGACTGAGCGGCGTCATCGTTGCGCGTCATCCCGCTGCGGATGTTGTTCCCCGGCTGGGGCGATCGTCGACTCCGGCGCCAGTGCGCCGCAGTTCTGCATCGCCTGAGCCCGCCAACGCCGACCAGCGGGCCCGCGCTGCCGCGACTCGCCAAACCATGTAGGTAGGAAGCAGAAAATTGAACAAAGTTCGTGTTGAGAAGCAAATTGGCAAAGGCACGCTGTCGATCGAAACCGGCGTGCTCGCAAAACAGGCGGCTGGCGCCGTGTTGGTGCAGTACGGCGACACCGTGGTGTTCGGCGCCGTGGCCACATCGGCCCCGCGTCCGGGTATCGACTTCTTTCCGCTCACGTGCGACTACCGCGAGCGGACTGCCGCGGCCGGCAAGTTCCCCGGCGGTTTCATGAAGCGCGAAGGTCGCCCCACGACCAAGGAAATTCTCTCGGCCCGGTTGATGGATCGCCCGATCCGTCCGCTGTTCCCCGAGAACTTTAACGACGAAGTGCAGATTCAGGCCTTCGTTATGGCCAGCGATCGCCAGACCGACGGCGACGTGTTGGCGATGAACGCCGCCGCGGCCGCGCTGGGAATTTCGCCGTTGCCGTTCATGGGCCCGCTCGGTTCGGTGCGGTTGGCCAAGGTGGATGGCGAGTTCGTGCCGTTCCCCACGCAGGACGAGTTGGAGTTCAGCTCGCTCGACCTGATCGTCTCGGGCACCAAGGACGCCGTGCTGATGATCGAGGGCTTCGCTCGCGAAATGCCCGAAGACGAAATGACCGAAGCGTTGTTGGAAGCCCACAACGTGGTGCGTCAATTGTGCGAACTGCAGGAAGAGTTGATCGCCAAGATCAATCCGCAGAAGATCGAAGTCCCCGCCCCCGACGACGGCGGTCTGCTCGACACGCTCAAGAGCAAGTACTACGACGCGCTGAAAACCGCCAAGCAGACCGAGGGCAAGCAGGAACGTGCCGAGGCGTGCAGCAGCCTGAAGAAGGAAGCTCTCGCTGCGATCATTCCCGATCCCGAAGCCGAGGGCGCGTTCACGCCGCAGGCGTTCGGCAAGGCGTGGCACGATCTGGAAGCCCGGGTGATTCGCGACAGCATCCTGGAAGGCCGCCGGCCCGACGGACGCGGCGGCAAGGATCTGCGGGCGATCGAGTGCGAAGTCGACCTGCTGCCGCGCGTGCACGGATCGGCCATGTTCCAGCGGGGCGAGACGCAGGCCATGGTCACCGTCACCCTGGGCACCGGTCGCGACGAGCAACGCGTCGACGGGTTGTTCGACGAATACACCAAGCGGTTCATGCTCGACTACAACTTCCCCTCCTTCTCGGTCGGCGAGTGCCGCCCGATCCGCGGTCCCGGTCGGCGTGAAATCGGTCACGGCGCCCTGGCCGAGCGGAGCCTGAACCCCGTGCTCCCCGATCACGACGATTTCCCCTACACGATTCGCGTGATCTCCGACATCTTCGAGTCGAACGGTTCCAGCTCGATGGCTTCGGTGTGCGGCGGCACGCTGGGCATGATGGCCGCGGGCGTGCCGATCACCAACCCGGTGGCCGGCATCTCGACTGGTCTGGTCAAGGAAGGCGACAAGTGGGAACTGCTCACCGACATCATCGGCGACGAAGACCACTTCGGCGACATGGACTTCAAGATCGCCGGCACGCAAAACGGCATCACCGGCATTCAGCTGGACCTGAAGATCGACGGCATTAGCGAAGAGATCATTCGCGCCACCCTGGCCCAAAGCCGCGAGGCGCGGATCGAGATCCTCCGCAACATGTTGACCGCCATCCCGCGGCCCCGCACTGCCACGGCCGAGAGCGCGCCGCGTTTGGTCCGCACCAAGATCAATCCCGACAAGATTGGCCTGCTGATCGGTCCTGGCGGCAAGATGATTCGTTCGATCCAGGAAGAGGAAGGCGTCACGATCGATGTCGACGAGGACGGCACCGTCACCATCGCGGGCGCCAACGAGGCGGCCGCGGCGGGCGGTCTGGCCCGGGTCGAGGCCCTCACCGCCAGCGTGCAGGTGGGTCGCATCTACCACGGCACCGTGACCAGCGTGAAGGACTTCGGCGCCTTTGTCGAAATCCTGCCGGGTCGCGACGGCCTGTGCCACATCAGCGAGTTGTCCAACGAGTACGTCTCCAGCGTTGGGGACGTCTGCAAGGTGGGCGACAAGATGGATGTGAAGGTGATCGCGGTCGACGAGCAGGATCGCGTGAAGCTGAGCCGCAAGGCCGCTATGCAGGAAGCCGAGGCCGATGACGCCCCGGCGGGCGCCCCCGCCTAGCGCCGCCTGCACGGCATCGAGATTGCGATCGGCGGGGTCCTTCGGGACCCCGCCGCTTTGCGCTGTTGCAGCGACTACAGATGCTTGGGGAGGGCGAGGCTCCCGCCGAGCCAAACGCCGGCCTGTGATGCCAGGCTCGGCAGGAGCCCCGTCCTCCCGGTAGCCAGCCGCGTGCTTCGCGACGAATTGTCCATGAGTTCCGCCACGCCTCCTACCTCCGCCGACGTCCAGCAGCGCCTGATCGCGCAGTACGCCGAGATTGCGCAACTAGCCGGGGCGTTGGCTCACGAAATCAAAAACCCGCTCTCCACGATTCGGCTCAACATGGAGTTGCTGGCCGAAGATCTCGACGAGGCCCAAACGCCGGCGCAGCGGCGCGCCCTCAAGCGGATCGACACCGTGCAGCGCGAATGCAGCCGGTTGCAGGATCTGCTCGACAACTTCCTCGACTTCGCCAAAGTGCGGCGGTTGAGCCTAAAGCCGACCGACCTGAATCGCGAGTTGCAGGAGACGCTTGATTTCTTCGCTCCCGAGGCGGCCGAGGGCGGGATCGAAGTGGTCCGCTACTTCGACCCCGATTTGCCCACGGTGCAGTTGGATCGCGAAGTGTTTCGCGGCTCGCTGCTCAACCTGCTGATCAACGCCAAGCAGGCGATGCCCGGCGGCGGGCAGATCGTGCTGCGGACCCGCACCGCCGGCGATCGGGCCGTGCTGCAGATCATCGACACCGGCTGCGGCATCGACGACCACACCGCCGCGCACATGTTCGAGGCGTTCTACTCGACCAAGCCGGGCGGCAGCGGCCTGGGCCTGCCCACCGCCGCCAAGATCATCGAAGCCCACGGCGGCATGATCCAGGTGCAAAGCGAACTGGGCCAGGGTACGCAGTTCACGATCGAACTGCCGGTCGCCCCGCGGCTGGGACGCGAGTAGCTCAATCAAGAGAACAGGATCGACGAGATGTGCAGGATTGACAGGATGGAAGAATAGGATGCTGGAGCTGGCGCCGCCGTTTGCGTCGCGCCATTTCCCAATCACGTGGCAGAACTCGGCTCGATTCTACGACTAGCAGACTTGCCGCCATCGCGCGTGCATCCTGTTCATCCGGCAAATCCTGCAATCCTGTTCTCTTGATTGTCCAACTACTCCGGGCCCCTTTTTCCACTCCGATCGTCCCCGTATCATCGCTCCCATGGCCAAGACAACTGCCAAAGCCGGACCGCCGATCAAGGTGTTGGTGATCGACGACGACGATGCGCATGCCGAGACGGTGGCCGACAGCCTGGCCAGCGTCGGGTACGACTGCACGGTCGCCGACAGCGGGGCGCTGGGGCTGGAGATGCTCGACCGCGACGCCTTCGAGGTGATCGTGACCGACCTGCGGATGAAAGATTCCACGGGGCTGGACGTGCTGGCCAAGGCCAACGAGGTGCTGCCCGACGCCGAGGTGATCATGGTCACCGGTCACGGCACGGTCGAATCGGCCGTCGAGGCGATGCAGCAGGGGGCGTTCAACTATCTGCTCAAGCCGCTGGACCTGAAGCAACTGCGCGCGGTGGTCGATAACGCGGCCCGCAACCAGCATTTGCGGCGGGCCAACGCGGAGCTGAATCGCCGGCTGGATGAAAAGTTCGGCTTCGAGGGCGTCATCGGCAACAGCCCGCAGATGCACGAGGTGGTCAACCGGCTGCAGCGGATCGCCCCCACCGACGCCACGGTGCTGATCCAGGGCGACACCGGCACGGGCAAGGAACTGATCGCCCAGGCGATTCACCAAAACAGTCCCCGCAAGAATCGTCCGTTCGTCGCGCTCAACTGCGCGGCGCTCAGCGAGAACATTCTCGAAAGCGAACTGTTCGGCCACATCCGCGGGGCGTTCACCGACGCCAGCGCCGATCGCGTGGGTAAGTTTGAATACGCCAACGGCGGCACGCTGTTCTTGGACGAAGTGGGCGACATGCCGCTACCCACGCAGATCAAGCTGCTGCGCGTGCTGGAAAGCCGCGAGATCACCCGCGTCGGTTCCAACGAACCGATCGAGGTGAACGTGCGGATCCTGTCGGCGACCAACCGCGACCTGGAAGACGGCATCGCCGCGGGGACGTTCCGCGAGGACCTGTACCACCGGCTCAAGGTGCTCACGGTCAAGCTGCCGCGACTGGCCGAGCGGTCCGGCGACATCCCGCTGCTGATCGATCACTTCATCCGCATGCACGCCAGCCGGCACCACAAGGAGATCAACAGCATCAGCACGGCTGCGCGGCGGCGGTTGATGGCGTTCCCCTGGCCGGGCAACGTGCGGCAGCTGAAAAACGCGATCGAAAGCATGGTGGTGGTCGACTACGACGGCGTGCTCGATCTGGACGATCTGCCGCCCGAGTTGACCGACGGCGAAACCACGCCGTCGCTGCCCGCGGTCGGCGGCGAGGGCCTGGCGGACCTGGTCGGCAAGCCGCTGTCGGAAATCGAAGGGCTGTTCATCGCCGAAACGCTGCAAGTGACCGGCGGCAACCGCGAAGACGCCGCCAAGATGCTGGGCATCGGCGAGCGGACGTTGTATCGGAAGATTAAAGAGTACGGACTGAACTGAAGTCGGAATTGCAAATTGAGAATTGCGAATTGCAAATTTCAAATTGCTGAATTCGATTGCCGCTGTTTGCCGCGTTGCATCCCTACCAACGCCTCGACAATTCTCAATTTGCATTTTTCAATTTGCAATTTGCAATGCCCGTCATCCGTCAACTCTCGCCGCTGGTCGTCAACAAGATTGCCGCGGGCGAGGTGATCGAGCGGCCGGCGAGCGTCGTGAAGGAACTGGTCGAGAATTCTCTCGACGCCGGCGCCACGCGGATTGACGTGACGATCGAAAAGGGCGGCACGGAGCTGATCCGCATCACTGACGACGGCTGCGGGATCGAGGCCGAGCAGTTGCCGCTGGCGGTGGCGAGTCACGCCACGAGCAAGATCGCCGACGCCGACGATTTGTTCCGCGTGGCCACGCTGGGATTCCGCGGCGAGGCGGTCGCGTCCATCGCGTCGGTCAGTCGGCTCTGCATACGCAGCCGCGTGGCCGAGGCGGAGAGCGCCGCGGAAATCGAAGTCGTCGGCGGCCGCAACGACGGCGTCCGCCCCGCGGCCGGTCCGCCGGGCACGTGCATCGAAGTGCGGCAGCTGTTTTTCAACACGCCGGTGCGGCAGAAGTTTATGCGGACCGCCCAGACGGAAATGAGCCACATTTCCGAAGCGATCACCCGCGCCGCGCTGGCCTACCCGCGGGTCCACTTCACGCTGAGCCACAACGGCCGGCAGTTGCAGGACCTGCCGCCCAGCGACCTGCCGCAGCGGATTGCTGCACTGTTTGGGGCTGAGCTGGCCGAGTCGTTGATCGCCGTGGAAAGCGTCGAGCCCGAACTGCACCTGGCCGGGTTCGTGGCGAACCCCTCGCAAAGCCGGCCCAACAACCGGATGCAATATCTGTTTCTCAACGGCCGGCCGATTCGCGACCGCTCGCTGCAACACGCTCTGGGCGAGGCGTATCGCGGGCTGCTGCTCACTGGGCGGTATCCGATCTGCTTTCTGCGGCTCGACATGCCTCCCGCGGCGATCGACGTCAACGTGCACCCCACGAAGCTGGAGGTGCGGTTCCAGGACGGCGGCCGCGTCTACAGCCAATTGCTGGGCACGCTGCGGACGAAGTTCTTGTCGACCGACTTGGTCGCCCGCGGCAATCTGGCCGCGGCGGCCAGCGGGACGCCGCACCCCGGCGACGACAGCGACGACAATCAGCAGATGAGCGAACTGGTCGCTTGGGCGCAGCGGCAACAGACCTTCGCCCCCGGGCCAGCCGACGAGGGCCGCACGGCCTTTGCCGACGCGCCGCCGGGCGACGCGGCGCGGGGCCCGCTGGAAATGCACCGCGTGCCGCCGCTGGGATCGCCCCCGCCGGGGGCGTTTGCGTCCGCTCCGCCGACCGCCAATGGACCCTCGGCTGCCGTCGCGGGCTATGAGGGTTCGCGGCGCGTCGCCCCCGCCCGCGCCGGCGCCCCCACGCCGATGGGCGCGGCCAGCCGCGCTTTGCAGATTCACGACCGCTACCTCGTGGCCGAGACGGCCGAGGGGTTGGAGGTCATCGACCAGCACGCCCTGCACGAGCGGATCCTGTACGAAGCGATTCGCGAGAAGGTGCTCGCGGGGGCCCTGGAAAGCCAAAAGCTGCTGGTCCCCGAGCCGGTCGACTTGGCGGCCAGCGAGGCGGCCGCGGCCCTCGAGCATCAGGACCTGCTGGGCAAACTGGGCATGCAGATCGAGGAGTTCGGCGGCGAGACGGTGCTGATTTCCGCCTACCCGGCCATGCTCGCGAACCTGGCGCCCGCCGAGGTGCTCCGCAGCGTGGTGGAGCAGCTGATGACCGAGGGCAAAAAGGTGGAAGTCCGCGACCTGCTGGACGAACTGCTGCACATGATTGCCTGCAAAGCGGCCGTGAAATACGGCGACCGGCTCACCCCGGAGGAAATCGACGCCCTGCTGGCCCAGCGGCACCTGGCGGCCGACCATCATCACTGCCCCCACGGCCGGCCGACGGCCCTGGTGTTCACCCGCGAACAGCTCGATCGCCAGTTCAAGAGGATTTGATCACGGGGCGAGCGTCAGTCAGAATTGAGTGCTGTCGGTGGTCAGTAGTCCGTTGTCAGTGGTTGTCGATGAGACGCAACTGACTACGGACCACTGACAACTGACTACCGACTACCCCCTATCCCCTGCCGACTTCTCTCCATGATTTGCGTCGCCATTGGTCGTAGCCGTCATAAACACATGATGGCCGAGCACAAGCACCTTGCCGAGCAGGGCGCCAAGATGGTCGAGCTGCGGCTCGACTACGTCACCGGCAAGGTGAGCATCCGCCGCCTGCTGGCCGATCGGCCGGAGGGGACGCAGGTGATCATCACCTGTCGCCGCAAAGAAGACGGCGGCAAATGGTCGGGCACCGAAGAAGCCCGCGTGCTGCTGTTGCGCGAAGCGATCGCCGAGGGCGTCGACTACGTCGATCTGGAGGAAGACGTCGCTTCGCAGATCCCCCGGTTCGGCAAGACGAAGCGGATCATCAGCTATCACAACTTCCGCAAGACGCCCGACAACTTGCGCGAACTGCACACCGAGATGTGCCAGCACGACCCCGACGTGGTCAAGCTGGCGACTATGGCCAACTCGCCGCACGACAATCTGCGGATGTTGGAGATGATGCAGGAAAGCGAAGTTCCCACGGTCGGCATGTGCATGGGCGACATCGGCACGCCTTCGCGCATTCTCGCCGGCAAGTTCGGGGCCCCGTGGACCTACGCCACGTTCCATCACGAGCGGTCGCTGGCGCCGGGGCAGCTCAGCTTCAAGCACATGGTCGAGACCTATCGCTACGAGCGGATTGGTCCCGACACGAAAGTGTTCGGAGTGGTGGCCGACCCGGTGGGGCACTCGCTCAGCCCGCATATTCACAACGAAGAGTTCGGCGCGCTGGGCATCGACGCGGTGTACTGCCCGTTCCGCGTGCCGGCGGACGATTTGGACCAATTCATGCAGGACGCGCCGCGACTGGGCGTGCGGGGGCTGAGCGTGACGATCCCCCACAAGGAACAGATCGCTCGCCACCTGACCAAAGTCGACCCGGCGGTCAAGAGCATCGCGGCGGTCAACACCGTCGTGATCGATGGCGCCGAGCGGATCGGCTACAACACCGACTACAACGCCGCGATGGACTGCCTGGAGCATGCCATGGGCGAGGTGGGCGCCAAGCCGAGCCCCGTCGAAGGCAAGCGCGTGTTGGTGTTGGGCGCGGGGGGCGTGGCCCGGCCGGTCGTGTTCGGCCTGCGCAAGCGCGGGGCGCTGGTCACGATCGCGTCGCGGACGCTGAAACGGTCCGAGAAGTTGGCCGACGCGTTCGAGGCGAAGGCGGTCGAGTGGGAAGCTCGCCACCGCGTGCACTGCGACATCCTGATCAACTGCACGCCGATCGGCATGCATCCCAACGTCGACGAATCGCCCGTGTCCAAGACGTTTCTCAAGCCGTCGATGCTGGTGTTCGACACGGTCTACAACCCCGAGACGACGCTGCTGATCAAGGAAGCCCGCTCGCGGCCCTGCAACGTGGTCACCGGCGTGGAGATGTTCATCCGCCAGGCGCAGCTGCAGTTCTTCTTGTTCACCAAGCAGGAAGCGTCGCGCTCCCGCATGCACAAAGTCGTCCGCCGCACCATCGGCCCGGTGCGCGACTGGAGCAACGACGACGAGCCGGCGTGAGCGTGATGGGCCGCGATGGCGGACTTGCCAATCCAGGGACAGGATAACAGGATCGGCTGGATGAACAGGATACTTGTCTTCAACCTGCCCAACGATGGCAACTCTTCGCAGTTCGTTGGCATGGCGCTCAAACTGACGTCGCCTTGACGGCAGCTGTATTCCTTCTTCCCGAGGATCCTGTCAATCCTGCTCATCCTGTTATCCTGTCAAGTTCTTACTCCGTGCCCTCAGTGCCTCCGTGGTGAATTCTTAATGTCCCCGCATCGGATTGCTTTGATCGGTTACCGCGGCACGGGCAAGACGACCGTCGCGCGGCACTTGGCCGAATTGCTGCAGTGCAAGTGGATCGACGCCGACGTCGAGTTGGAACGCCGCGCCGGCAAATCGATTGCCGCGATCTTTGCCGACGAGGGCGAGGGCGCGTTTCGCGATCTGGAAGCGGCAGTCGTGGCCGATTTGTGCGGCCGCGGGGGGCTTGTCGCGGCCCTGGGCGGAGGGGCCGTGCTGCGGGAGGACAACCGCGCGGCCATCGCCGCGTGCGATGCGACCGTCTGGCTGCGGGCGTCGGCCGCGGAGATTGAGCGGCGGCTCTCCGGCGACCCGACCACCGCCGGACGCCGTCCTAATCTGACTAATACGGGTGGCCGGCAGGAGATCGACCGGCTGCTGGGCGAGCGGACGCCGATTTACGCGGCGTGTGCTACCCTTGTGGTCGATACCGATGATAAGGCCCCCGAGGCGATCGCCGCGGAAATCGCGGCCCACTTGGCCCCCGGTCCCACTTAGCCCCCGGTCACTGACCGGGGGCTAAATGCGCCGTGGCACACATCGTTCTGACGCCACGAAGGTCCCATGCCCCTCGCCGCGCTGCCGCTGCCCGCCACGCTCGCCCTCGCGGCGCTTGTTGGTCTGCTGCTAGGCGCGGCCGTCAATTGGGCCGCGTATTGGCTGGCGTGGAATCGGCGGCACGTGTCGCCTTGGTCGCCGCCGCACGAGCAGGCCCCGCCGCGCCGTGCGAGCGATCGCATCCCGCTGTTGGGGTGGTGGGGGTTGCGCCGCGAGCACCCCGTGCATGGCCGCGGCTTTTGGGTGCGTCCGATTGCGGTGGAACTGATGATGGCCGTCGGCGTCGCTGCGCTCGTGTGGTGGGAGGTGGATCGGCTGGGGCTGATCCGCGGGCAGTTTGCGCACCTGGCAGGCGCGTGGCCGCCGGTCGCCGCGATGAAAGTGGCTAGCTCGGCGTTGTGGCCCGCTGTGATCGCCCATGTGGTGCTGCTCACGCTGATGGCGGCGGCCAGCCTGATCGATATTGACGAGAAGTTGATTCCTGATGAGATCACCGTCTACGGCACGCTGATCGGCTTGGCGCTGGCCGCGTGGACGCCGTTTGTTCTGCTGCCGCAGGTGACCGATCGCCAGGCGCCCGCGGAGAGGGGCGAGCCGATTCTGCTGAACCTCCGCGGTCAGTGGCAACACCGCGGCGGCGATGTCGAACCTTCTGGTCACGCTGCGCCCGCTCCGCTTTCGGAAGACCGGATCAAAAACAAGTCACCTCGCGACTTGGCGGTCGCCTTGGCATGTTACGCCGTGTGGTGCTTTGCTCTCACCCCGCGGATCTTCCGGCGCCGGCATGGCTGGCGACGCGGATTGGCCGTGCTGCTGGCCCGCGTGCGGCGCGAGCTGCTCCGCCCGCCGCTGTTGTGGTTGGAACTGGGCGGCGCCGCGATGATCGTCGCCGCCTGGCTTCGCGGCGGACCAGGGTGGGCCGGCTTGTACTCGGCGCTGATCGGCATGCTGGGCGGCGGCGCGCTGGTGTGGGGCGTGCGGATCGTCGGCTCCTGGGCCCTGCAGCGCGAGGCCATGGGCTTCGGCGACGTGACGCTCATGATGATGATCGGCGCCTTTGTCGGCTGGCAGGCCTGCGTGTTCATCTTCTTCGCGGCCCCGCTGGCCGGGTTGCTGGTCGGAGTGGTGCAGCTTGTGCTGCGGCGCGGCGACGAGATTCCCTACGGCCCGTTTCTGTGCCTGGCCACGGTCGCCGTGGTGGCCGCGTGGGCGGCAATTTGGAGCCGGTTTGCGGTCATGTTCGAGATCCCGTGGCTCGTGCCCGCGGCGCTGGGGATTTGCCTGCCGGTGCTGGGCGCGATGCTGGTGCTGTGGCGCAACATCAAAGAGGCCATCTTCGGACCCCTCGAGGAGGACCTGCGATGACGGGCCGATGGCTGCAGACCGTGACCGACTGGACGGCCGACGCCGACGCGCTGCGCCGGCGGCGGTACGGCGTGATCGAAACGTCCGCTGGCCAGCTCGCGGCGGTGCATCTGCGGCCCTGGCCCAAGCTGCTCTCGCTACGCGAACTGTGGCCAGTGGGCGACGACTACCATGTCCGCGGCCCGGCCGATCGCTGCCGACTGTACTACAACCAGCCGTTGGGGCACGGCAACTTTCTGGCGCTCAAGTACATCGAAACCACGGCTGGCACGTCCTACGCCACATTCCTGGCGGCGGTGGAAACGCTCGACGCCGTCGCCGCGATCAAGGGATCCGACGCGCTGGTCTGCGACGTGCAAAACCGCCGCATCAGCGATCGTTTGCTCGCCCGACTGGGGTGGGAGCCGCATGCCGCGTCCCGCTGGCATCGCAACTTCATCAAACGGTTCTATGGCGAGTATCCGGCGGCCGCCTTGCGCATCGTGGGCAATTCTCTCCGAGAATTGGCCGGCCCTTGCCCAGGGGCTTGAATGGCCCAGGAGATCTGCGCCGGGGATGCTGGTTTGGCCGACTCTCTCCGAGAGTCGGCCACGCTCCCTGCTAGCACCGCGCAGCGGTTGATCTTGCTCGCCCCCGCGGCGATTGCTACCGTCCGCCGCGATCGGTCGGGCTGCGGGTCCGAGCGGTGCGCACATTTCCCCCTCGCGCAAGATCCATGTCGCGGACTGCCACGTTACTGACGGTTTTGGTTTCGCTCGCCGCGAGCGGGTGCGGGCGGATTGTGTTCAAGCCGAACCAAAATCCGCAGGCCACCGCGGCGGCGACGCAGCAAATGCAGCAAGTCGCCCAGCAGAGCCAGGAATACCAGGCCCGTGCCGAGGCGCTCGACCGCGACAACCAGGAACTCGAGTCGTTGCTGGCCCAATCGCGGCAGCAGATTCAACTGCTCAATGGCGAGTTGGGCGCCACCCGCGATCAATTGCGCACGACAACTGATCAGTTGCTCGCGCTGCGGACCGACCACGAGCAGCTGCAAACGCAGACGACGCAACTGGCGAGCACTCAGAAGCAGCACGCGGGCGCGGAAATTCGCGCGAACAACTCGCTACTGAAGAATCTGTCGATCAAAAACCTGCCCGGGGTGGAAGTTCGCCAGGACGGCGACGTCGTGCGGATCGAGGCGCCCGGCGATCGCGTGTTCATGCCGGGCAGCCCGTACCTGCAGAACGGCGCCGAGCAGTTGCTCACCGCGATTGCGGCCGACCTGCGGCGCAACTTCCCCGACCACATCATCGGCATCGAAGGTCACACCGACAACGCGCCGACGCACTCGCAGCAATTCCCCACGCACCACCACCTGTCGGCCGCCCAGGCGCTGACTGTCTACAACCTGCTGGTGCAGGGCGGGACAATGCCCGAAGGGCAGCTGTTTGTGATCGGCCACGGCGCGAACCATCCGGTCGTGTCCAACGCCAGCGAAGAAGGCCGGGCCCGCAATCGCCGGGTCGAGTTTGTGGTGTATCCCGAGCGGATCGCGATGAAGTAGCTCGTTGGGGTGGCTGGGGACGCAGCGTAGCGAAGCCCCCAGGTCGGCCCGCGTCGCACGTTGCCGCGTCACTCGGCCGGATCGTCATCTGCGAGCCCCTTTCTGTTGGCGGACGGTCTTCGCGTGCGGGCGGCTTCGCAGCCGCCGCCAACGGGGGTACCATGGGCGTGAACCTGCGCCGCCGCTGCGCGTCTCTCTGGCGGCGGCCCTGCGCGGGCCCTGACCTCCGACCTCCCGCCTCTCACCTCTCCGCCAGCAATGATCGCCATCATCGACTACCAAATGGGCAACCTTCGCAGCGTGCAGAAGGGGTTCGAGCGGGTGGGACATGCCGCGGCGATTTCCTCCGACCTGCACACGCTGGCCCAGGCCGACAAGTTGGTGCTGCCGGGCGTGGGGGCGTTTGCCGATGCGATTGCCGAGCTGCGTCGTCGCGAGTTGGTGCCGCTGATCAAAGACGCGATCGACGCGGGCAAACCGGTGCTGGGCGTCTGCCTGGGGCTGCAGATGCTGTTCGACGTGAGCTACGAAGACGGCGAGCATGAGGGGCTGGGCGTGATCCCCGGCGAGGTCCGCCGGTTCGACGTCCCGCCCCAGTACAAAGTGCCGCACATGGGTTGGAACCGCGTGAACTATGTTCGCCAGCCGCCGCTGTTCGCCGGCATCCCCGATGGGTCGTATTTCTATTTCGTTCACTCGTACTACGTGGCGCCGGCCGACAAGTCCGTCGTCTCAGGCACGGCCGACTATCCCGACCCGTTCTGCGCGATGATCTGGCGCGACAATCTGTTCGCCACGCAGTTTCATCCGGAAAAAAGCCAGGCCATGGGCCTGGCGGTGTTGAAGAACTTCGCGGAGATGTGAGCGACCCCGACTTGGCGCCATGCCCACGCCTGTCCGCAGGCGTGGGCATGCTGCGTCAGTAAATCAGCATGCCCACAGCGGAAGACCGCCGTGAGCATGGCGCCCGGCTAATTCCGTTTCTTTGCTTCCGCTGCGGATTTCTTGTTTGCTGGGCTTGCGGAAGGCAAGAAGCAGAACACGACTGCCGTCGCAAGCACGAAGACGGCCACCGATGCCGCAAGTGCGCCCGTGGACAACATCAACGCCCCTGGAAACAGGAGCACCGGCAAAAGGAACAGGGCGGCCAAGAGGAAATCGCTTCTGGTCATAGCTGAAGTCTACCCGACCTGTTGCCAGATTTCCTGCTGGCGTCACTCCGAGAGCCGCGAACCGGTGTGGTGAGTGGGCGATCCCGCACGCTTGTACTAGCCGCGATGCTGTGCGATATTTGCCCTTCTGGGGGTTGCCGCTGCGTGACCGCCAGAATGGCATTCTCTCTTTTTTGCGTCCCGAATTCCGCGGTGGGCGGTCATGCAAATTTGGCCGGCGATTGATCTGTTGGGCGGCCGTTGCGTGCGGCTCCAGCAGGGCGACTACCAGCGGGACACGGTCTACGCGGACGATCCGGCGGCGGTGGCCAAGCAGTTTCAGGAGGCTGGCGCCGCGCACCTGCACATCGTCGACCTGGACGGCGCCAAAGAAGGCCGCCCTGTGAATCTGGACGCCGTCCGGGCGATTCTTGCCGCGGTGGATCTGCAGTGCGAGCTGGGCGGCGGCGTCCGCGACGAGGCGACAATCGAGTCGCTGCTGGACGTGGGCCTGTCCCGGCTGGTGCTGGGCACCTCGGCCCTGAAACGGCCCGACTGGTTCCGCGACATGTGCCGGAAGTTCCCCGACCGGCTCGTGTTGGGCATCGACGCCAAGGAGGGGCTGGTCGCCACCGACGGCTGGCTGGAGACCAGCAGCGTGGCCGCGCCGGAGCTGGCGGCTCAGTTCGCCGATGCGCCGCTGGCCGCGATTGTTTACACCGACATCGCGACCGACGGCATGCTGCAGGGCCCGAACCTGCCCGCCATGCGCGACATGCAGGCGGCGGTCGACGTGCCCGTGGTGGCATCGGGGGGAGTGACGACTGTCGCGGACGTGGAAGCGCTGGCCGCCGCGGGGCTGGCCGGCGCAATCATCGGCCGCGCACTGTACGAGGAAACGATCACGTTGCCGGGCGCTCTAGCGGCGGCCGGCGGCAGCGCCGCGCGCTCCTGAAGCGGGAGCTCGCGGCGTTTTTTATTGGAGGGCTGTCAGCTTTCGGCTGTCGGCACTCGGCCGGGCAAGTCACGTCCGGCCGACAACCGATCCCCGAGAGCCGACCGCCAGTGACACACAACGCCCGTTCGGGCGGAGCCTTTTCCCACGGAGCACGTCATGGCACGTAACATCGCCGATATTCGCAACCTTGTCATTTGCGGGCATGGCAGTGCGGGAAAGACGACGTTGGTCGACGCGCTGTTGGTCAAGACGGGGGCCGTGCAGGCCAACCCCAGCGTTGACGCGGGCACCAGCATCTGCGACTTCGACGAAGAAGAAAAGCACCACAAGCATTCGATCGAAGCGACCGTCGCACACTTCGACCACGCCGGCAAACGCGTCAATCTGATCGACACCCCCGGCTACCCCGAGTTGGTGGGGCAGATGATCGGCTCGCTGCGCGCCGCCGAGAACGCGCTGATCGCCATCGACGCCCACTCGGGCATCAAGGTCAACACCCGCCGCGCCTGGGACGAAGCGGGCAAGGCCGGTTGCGGACGAATCATCGTGCTCACCAAGCTCGACACGGGCAACAACGACCTGGGGCAATTGGTCTCGGAGATCAAAGAGGTGTTTGGCCAGGGCTGTGCGCTGTTGAACGTGCCGCTGGGCATGGGCGACGACCTGCACGGCGTGGCCAGCACGCTGTCGCCCCCCAAGGAGGCGGCCGACGCGGCCATCGATCCGCAGGAAATCCACGAGGCGCTGGTCGAGTCGATTATCGAATCGGACGAAGCGCTCATGGAGCGGTACTTCGAAGGCGAAATGCCGTCCAACGAAGAGCTGGGCAAGCTCATGTCGCAGGCCATCGCGGCAGGGACGCTGACGCCGATTGTCTGCTTGTCGACCAAGAAAGACGTGGGCGTCGACGAGCTGCTCGATGTGATCACGATGGCCGCGCTGCCGCCCGACGCGGTGGAGCGCAAAGCCAAGAAGGACGGCGACGAGGTTACGCTGAAGCAGGACCCGGGCGCCCCGCTGGCCGCCCAGGTGTTCAAGACGCGCATTGACCCGTTCGTGCAACGGTTGAGCTTCGTGCGGGTGTACGCCGGCACGCTGCACAAGGACGACATGGTGCACGTGTCGGGCGTCCGCAAGGACGTGAAGATCGGCGGCCTGCTGGAAGTGCAGGCCAGCGAGACCACCTCCATCGACGAAGTTGGCGCCGGCGACATCGCCGCGGTCGCCAAGTGCGAGGACATGCACACCGGCACCTCGCTGGGCGACGTGGAACTGCCGCCGCTAAAGTTCCCCACGCCGATGATCGGCCTGGCCGTCTCGCCCAAGGCGCGCGGCGACGAAGCCAAGCTCTCGGGCGCCCTGCACAAGCTCACCGAGGAAGATCCCACGATCCACTTGGAGCACGACGCCGAGACCAAGGAAATGGTGCTCACCGGCATGAGCGAGCTGCAACTGCAGTTGGTGCAGGAGCGGCTCAAGCGGCGCGACCACGTGGAAATCGAAACCCACGAGCCGAAGATCCCCTACCGCGAGACGGTCCAGTCCAACGGCGACGGCATGTACCGGCACAAGAAGCAGTCTGGCGGCGCCGGGCAGTTCGGCGAGGTGCATTTGCGGATGTACCCGCTGCCGGCGGACATCGACCCGGAAACTTACGCCACCAAGGACCGCTTCCCGCAGCTGAAGAACTCGCACTACTTCGAGGACAGCAACTTCTTGTGGATCGATTCGATCGTGGGCGGCTCGATTCCCGGCAACTTCATGCCGGCGGTCGAAAAGGGCTTGCTGGAGCGGATGAAGCAGGGCGTCGTGGCCGGCTACCCGATCCAGAACGTCTGCGTCGAAGTGCACTTCGGCAAAAGCCACGCGGTCGACAGCAACGAAACGGCGTTCAAGATCGCCGCCAGCAAGGCGTTCGCCGAGGTGTTCAAGAAATGCAAGCCGTCGCTGCTGGAGCCGATGGTCAACCTGCACATCACCGTGCCGGCCGACAACGTGGGCGACGTGTCCAGCGACCTGTCGGGCCGCCGCGGCCAGATGATGGGCATGGACAACGCCCCCGGCGGCTTGACCACCGTGGAGGCCAAGGCCCCGCTGGCCGAGGTGGCGACCTACGCCCGCACGCTCTCGTCGATGACGGGCGGGCAGGGGAGCTTCACGATGGAATTCTCCAACTACGAAGTCGTCCCGGGCAACGTCCAGCAGGACATCATCGCCAACGCGAAGCTCAAAGAGGAAGAGGACTGATCCCAGCGGCGGCGGGACGTGCTCGCAATTCCGCTCAATTCGGATTCGCCAACCAGGCGAGGCCCGTGTAGATGACGGCGCACAGCGTCATTTGTACGACGACGATCGTCACGGCCGTGAACGGGCCGGTGCCGACGCCCACGACAATGACCATGGCGGTGGTGATCAGCCCGGCGATGGTTTCGGTGGCGAACGCCGACTGGAAACCCATCAGCGGCAGGAAGTAGCGCAGCGACACGTTGGTCAAGGCGCCGACGACGACGATGGCCACCGCGTGCCAGAATTTCGGCCGCTGGACGGTGCAGAACTCGCAGGCGATCTGCAGGGCCCAGGCCGAAATGGCGGCAGCGGCGGGGATGCCGAGCAGCAGCGCCCAGCCCGGATGAATTTCGCGCAGCAGTTGCAACACGATCGCCCTCTCGCACTATTCGGACGGTCGGTGAAACAGCGGTCCTTTGACGCCCTATTGAAAACATTAGCATACGGCGGCGAGCCGCAGCGGCTCTGTGGACATTTGTTGCCAAGTTTCCCGTCCCGAGGGCTTTCAGACCGCCCGTTGGATTGGATTGGCGCTGCATTTTCGCCCCAGTTTTTGCGAACGTGGCGGCTCCGTTCGGCGTCCGGCTTGGGGCGCGGAGCCCCCGGGCCACTTCCTTGACGCCGCAAAGGCCGTAGAATGCCTAAAGTCGGCAAGTTCGATCCGCCGAGAACAGCAGTGCGGATTGTCCCCGCTTGATTCGCCCGCGGGCCGCGGCCCGCATCGCCGTCCCGCCGCTCCAGCGCCCGACGCAGCCATGATTCCCGCCGCCGTTTGCTGCCTGTGTACCAACCCGGCTCTCTAGCCGGGACCCGCCGCCCTGTGCGCCGCCGCGTATTTCGCGCGCGACGCGATCTCCCCGGACAGCTACCCGCAGCGCCGCCGCTCACGCCCAGCGAGCTGGCGCGCGAAAGGACTCTCACGATGGCGACCGATTTTCGACTCAAAGACCAATTGCCCAGCATCACCGAACGGATGGTGGAGACCTACCGCCGCTTGGGCAAGATCAACCACTTGGATCATTGCCCGCTGCCGAACTATGACGAAGTGATCGCGGCGACCTGCGACTTGATCGAGCTGATGTACCCGGGGTACCGGCGACGCGAAGGGCTGCACTTCGGCAATGTCGGCTACTTCGTCGGCGAGTTGGTCGACCGACTGCACGACACTCTCACGCGGCAGATTGGCCGCGCCCTGCGGCACGAGGCGGGCGCCACCAGCGATTGCGACGAACAGCAAGACTACGAAGCGCTGGGTCAGGCCAAGACGCTGCAATTCCTGGACACGTTGCCGGAACTGCGCGCCCACCTGGCCACCGACGTCCAAGCGTCCTACGACGGCGACCCCGCTTGCCGCACGACCGATGAAGTCATCTTCTGCTACCCCGGTCTGTTCGCGGTGACCGTGTACCGATTGGCCAACCTGCTGTTTCGGCTGGAGATCCCCTTCATCCCGCGGATGATGACCGAGTGGGCGCACAGTCGCACCGGCATCGACATCCACCCGGGGGCCACAATCGGCGATTACTTTTTCATCGATCACGGCACGGGCGTGGTGATCGGCGAAACCTGCGAGATCGGCGAGCATGTGAAGATCTACCAGGGCGTCACGCTGGGGGCGTTGAGCTTCCCCACCGACGGCGACGGCAACCTGGTTCGCGGCCAGAAACGCCACCCGACGCTCGAGGACAACGTGGTCATCTACGCCAACGCGACGGTGCTGGGCGGCCGCACGGTCATCGGTCGCGACTCGGTCATCGGTTCCAGCGTATGGCTCACCCACAGCGTCAAGCCGGCCACCACCGTGGTACTGGAGAAGCCCCAGCTGCGAATGCACTCGGAAGATCCCGACGAGCTGCGCCCGGAAGTCAACTACCAGGTCTAAAGGCGCACTCGTAGGTCAGGCTTTCCAGCCTGACTTGGCGCCGCCAGCCGGTTGGGCAATCAGCACGCACTGCGGTCACGATACGGTGGCTCTGCAGGAGCGAACTCGGGTTCCGTGTCGGCGCCGCTTGGTACGTTGGTGCGTTGTCAGGCTGGAAAGCCTGACCTACGGGCGCGCCGCGTGCCGCTGCTGGCTTGTCCAGCAGTGAGAATTGGCTACAAGGCGCCCCCCGCTGGGCAAGCCAGCTGGGGAAGACGCGGGGTTCGCAGCTCTCAATGTCGACGCCGTGTGTTTCCTGGAGTTGGCGTGCCTCGCGTGGTAGGATCGCGGCCGTTGTTGGTCTCGCCCCCTCGCCGCGCGGAGCGTCCATGCTGACCGGGCCGATCTTTCGCTACGAGCTGACTGCCGCGGGGCGCCGGCGCCGCTACTTCCTGGTGCGGGTCGCGTACTGCGTCATTTTGCTGTTGGTCATGTGGATGACCTATGAGCAGCGGCGGGAGTATCAGCAATGGCAGAGCGGAGGTCGCGTGTCGATCCGCTCGTCGGCCGCGGTCGCCCGGGCCGTGTTCGAATCGTACAGTTGGGTCCAACTGCTGGCCGTGATGGCGATCACCCCGGCGCTGGCCACAGGGACGATCGCCACCGAACGCGAGCGGCGCACGATCGAGTATCTGTTCGTCACCGATCTGTCCAACGCGGAAATCGTCGTCGGCAAAGTGGCGTCGCGCCTGTTGTTGGCCGGACAATTGTTTCTGGCCGGTTTGCCGATGCTGCTGTTATTTCGGCTGTTGGGCGGCATTCCCGTGCAGTCGCTCGCGGCGTCGTTTCTGCTGGCCGCCAGCACGGCATTGTTGCTCACGGCGCTGGCGACGTGCATTTCCGTGTGGTCCAAACGCTCGCGCGACGCGGCAATGCGCGTCTATCTGGTGATGATCGCGGTGCTGTTTGTGCCGACGCTGGTTTTCGGACTGTTCGGCGCGCTGGGAATGGCCAACTCGCCGGCAGCGGCGGCCGTCATGTGGCTGGCGCGGCTCAATCCCGTGATGACGCTCGCTGAGGCCGTCACGCTGGGGGGCGTCGACCTGGATATGGCCGAGGTGTGGCGCGTCGTCGGCTGGCATGCGGCCCTGGCGATTGCGCTGACGGGCGTGGCCGTGGCTGCCGTGCGGCGGGTCCATCTCCGCGAGATCGTCCGCACCGCCGCCGTCGGGACGCGGGCCAAGCTGCAAACCGCCGCGGGCCGACTCACTTGGCGGCCGCCGTTGGGCAAGCGGCCGATGCTGTGGAAAGAGGCGTTCGCGGGCGTGGCGAAGACGCGACTGGGAATCGCCGGCGCGGCCGCGGCCGCGATCATCGCCGTGGCGGTCATCGGTTTCACGATCTTCGCGCTTGTCGAAGCTGGCTCGCGGCGGGCGACCTTCCGCTCCGGCGCCGCGTCGATGTACGCCGAGTACCTCGCCGGCCTGTCGGGCTTGTTGGGCACGGGGCTGCTGCTGTTGGCCGCATCGCGGGCGGCGGGGCTGGTGACCTCCGAAAAAGAACGCGACTGCTGGCTGTCGCTGATGGCCACGCCGCTCTCTGGGGCCGAGGTGATTTACGGCAAATTGCTGGGGAACCTGTGGGCGTTGAAGTGGGGGCTCTTCCTGTTGGCCGGCGCCTGGTTCGCCGGCGTCCTGTTTGATCTTGGCGTGCTGGTCGCCGCCGTGATCGCGCTGGGCACGCTATTGGACCTCGCCGCCTTTGTGACGGTCCTGGGACTGTGGTTTTCGCTGCGCTCGGCCACCACGCTCCGCGCCACGGGCGCCACGCTGGCCGTGGCCGTGATCACCGGCGGCGGGTATCTGTTCTGCTGCTGCGCGATCGCGGTGAACTCTGGCGGCGGCGATGAAATGATGCTGGGGCTCGCTCCCTGCATGCCGTTTCTGCTGTTCTGCCCGGCCATGTTCTACCGAGACTCCGTCACGGACTTTGGGTACAGTTCCGTCGAAGCGGAAATGACCACCGCGTATTTCCTGGGCGTGCTCGGCTACGCCGTGGCGACGATTGGCTTGCTGAATGTCTTGATCAATGATTTCGAGCGCCTCGCCGGCCGCAACACGGGCCGCCCCGACGAGCCGACCGACATCCCGCGCACTGAAGCCGCCGGTCAGTCGGCGCCGGGCTAGAGAATCGCACGACGCACCGCAGGCGCTGTGGATATGCTCCAAGTGCGTGCCACGGCTCTGTGGGCCGTGTGCAGCGCCGACCGATTCTCCGTTGCGCACGCTCACAGAGCCGTGGCACGCTGGAGCTTCGTCCCGCTCCCCTGGTCAATCGGCCGCATCGCTTGCGGCTGCCACCCTATCCGCTCCGCCGCGGGGCATGTACTTGCATAGCATGATCCCGCCGAAATACAGCCCCACCAACGGCGTGGCCATCACGACCATGCTGCCCAAATCGGCGGGGGTAAGAAACACGCTGATCGTACAGATGACCAGCACGGCGATCCGCCACTTTTTCACATACGACTCGATGCTGATGATTCCCATCCGCTCGATCGCCAGCATGACCAGCGGCAATTGAAAGCTGATCCCGAATCCCAGCGGCATCAGCAACACGACCGTCACCCAGTAGCTCAGCCGCGGATCGGGATCGACGCCGGTGATTTCGAAGAACCAGAACAGGAACTTCAGCATGAACTCGAACGCCACGAAAAACGCCAACGCCGCCCCCGCCGCGAACAATCCGATGCTCATCGGCAGGTAGGTGTACACGTAGTTGCGCTCGCGGCTGTACAGCCCGGCCGCGACGAATTGCCACATGTAGTAGAAGATGAACGGCGACGCAAAGACGAGCCCCGCCACCAGCGACGTCTTGATGTACACCATGAACGGCTCTTCGACGCCCAGGCCGATCACGCGCAGCCGCGGGTCCTCGTCCAACGGCTGGTACACCTTCAGCCGCAGCATCTTGTCCGGGTTCAACTCGGGCGGCCCTGTCGACTCGGGCAGACGCCCGTCGCCGAATTGCTCGGGCCACTGCGCCCGCACGGCCTCCAGCAGCGCCTGCGGGTCGACGTACATCACGTGCGGCGCCAAGCCTTGTGCCGCGAACTCCTTAGCGGCCGCCTTCAGGTCGTCGGGCACGGGCTCGCCTGCGTCGGCCAGCGCTTGCAACTCGGCCAGCGTCTGCCGTTCGACGATCCCCTCGTAGTGATTCTTCAGCCCCTTTTTCAGCGGCTTCTGGATGTACTCGACAATGTCGTAGCCCACCAGCAGCCCGATGGCCGTGCCCACGGCCCAGGCCATCAGCGATTTGACCAGCGCCGACCGCAGCTCCTCCAGGTGCTCGCCGAACGACATTTTCGTCTGTTCGAGCCGGGCTTCGTCGTCGGGCGTCGGCATGAGGGCGGTCGCAGGGCAGGGGGTGGCTCGATGGCTGGCGTGAAGATTGCTATTCTAGCTTGCAAAGCGACGCCGCCCAACGGGCGCCTGTCGCGCCCCGCCCGTCGCGTCCAGCCTTCAGGAATCCGCCTCCCGTGTCCGCTTCCTGCGATTATCCGCTCCGTTTTCAGCCGCTGTTTCGCCAATACTTGTGGGGGGGCCGCCGGCTGGGCGAGCTGTTCGGCAAGCCCATTGGCGATGGCGACGACTACGCCGAGAGCTGGGAAGTCGTCGACCACGGCGAGGATCAGAGCGTGGTCGCCCACGGCCCGCTGGCCGGCACGTCGCTGGGCGAGTTGGTCCGCCTGCGCGAAGACGAACTGCTGGGCCGCCACGCCGGCGTCGACCGGTTCCCGCTGCTACTGAAGCTGCTCGACTGCAATCGCACGCTGTCGGTGCAGGTTCACCCCAACGACGCCCAGGGCGCCGAGCTCGACCCGCCCGATCTGGGCAAGACCGAAGCGTGGGTCGTCGTGGCCGCCGACCCGGGCAGCATCATTTACGCGGGCCTCAAAGCGGGCGTCGACCGCGACGAGCTCGCCGCCGCGGTCGAGGCCGGCGAGAGCGACCGCTGCCTGCACCAAATCGAAGCCAAGCCGGGCGACTGCGTGTTCATCCCCGCGGGCACGGTCCACGCGCTGGGCGCCGGGCTGGTCATCGCGGAGATCCAGCAGGCGAGCGACACGACCTTTCGCCTGTTCGATTGGAACCGCGTCGGCGCCGACGGCCAGCCGCGCCCGTTGCACATCGAGCAATCGCTGGAGGTGACCGACTACCAACGCGGCCCGGTCGCCCCGCAGACGCCCCAGGCGATTGCCCCGTGGCGCGAGGAACTGGTCCGCTGCGACAAGTTCGTGCTCGAGCGGTGGACGCTCGACGAGCCAACGGAAATCGGCGGCGGCGATCAATTCCACATCGTGCTGGTGATCGAGGGCGCCGCCACGCTCGCCGGCGACCCCGCGGGCCAGCCGCTCGCGGCTGGCCAATCGGCCCTCATCCCCGCGGCGTCCGACGCGCGGACGATCACGCCCGCGGGCAAAACCGTGCTGCTGACGATGCGCCTTCCATAGCGAGCCGCTACTTGGCGACCAGATTGGGTAGCCCAGGTTGGCGCGCGAGCCTACCTGGGCCGCGCAGCGGCAAGAGGCGGCCACATCTCCTGACGGCACCGCGAGCAATGACGGCAGCGGGCCTCTCGCGTGCGGTCCCTCCGCCGCGCCTCCGCCGGACTGTCGCGCGAATATCTCCCGTTTTTGCGGGCCCGGCGGTCGCGATCGCCGCCCGCCGGCGGGGATCGCCGCGGGAATTCCCGCACCCGGCGCCTGGCCAATTGCTAAAATGATCGGTCCCCGCCCCTCTCCCGCCCCAGGTGCCCCGCCACAGGTGCTCGCGTGATCACGCAGTTTCTCGACTGGGTCCGGCAGCTCTCCGGACACGAGGCGATCGTCGCCGTCGTCGGAATCTCGTTCTTCGTTGTCCAAATCCTATTGAGCTGGCGCGTGTTCTGGCGCGCGGGCTCGCAGCGCCGCACGCTCAAGGACCTGAACCAGGAACTCTCCTGGGGCAGCGACGGCCGGTGCGAGGTCGCCGAGGCCCCGCGACGGTTCGGCTGGCTGCGGTGGGTGCTGGCGGAGTTTCCCGCGCCGGCTCCCAATGCGACTCCCGAAGAAAAGGCGCCAACCGGCCGGTTCACGCGCGACGAGGCGCTGCACGAGCTGGACGTGCGGATCGCCAGCGAACCGGCGTACCTGATGCTTCAGCGGATGAGCGTCATGGCGCCGCTGCTGGGCGTGGTGCTGACCGTGCTGGGCTTCTACTGGTTGGAAGTCAACGGCGAGGGCGAGCGGTCGCTGGGAACCATCCTGGCCGCGGTCACCCCGCTGGTCAGCGGGGTGGGCACGGGCGCCGTGCTGGCGCTGATCAACCAGATCCTGCTGCACCTGGCGAGCGGCCGGTTGGAGCGGCTGCGGATCACGGCCCGCACGTGGTTCGACGCCGCGATCTGGCGCCACGCCGGCCGGGCTCAACCGGCCACGGCCGCGGCGCTGGTCGATCAGCAAAAGGTCGCGCGGTCGTTTGCCGCGGTCGCCGCACAGTTGGAACAAGCGGTCGCCACGTTTCAGCATGATTTGGAAGGCGTGCCCCGCGCATTGCGCGACGCCCGCGATGCGCTCAAAGCGTCCGCCCATCTGCTAGAAGACCTGGCGCCCGCCGCGACGCGCAGCGTGTCGAATCTCGACGTGTCGGTCGCCGCGTTCCGCACGACGATTGACCACGAATTCCACGACGCCGCCCGGCTGCAACTGCAGGCCAGCAAAGTCCTGGCGGCCGCGGTCGCCGACATCAGCGAAGCCACTCAGCGACTGCACGGGGCCGAAGATCACGCCCCGCCGGCGCCGCCCGCGCCATTGTCGGCCGCGGGCAACGGCTCCAAGCCCCGTTGAGAATGCGTGCCACGGCTCTGTGAGCCGTGCGAATTGCCAATGGTTTCTCAGCTGCTCACGGCTCACAGCGCCGTGGCACTCGATCCGACGACAACTCCCCGGTGGTTTGAGAGGCTCTTATGCATCTCGAAAAGGTGACAACGCGCTCCAGCGAAGCGGGCCTGGCCGGCTGGATTGCCAGCAACGACGTGACGCTGTTCACGGTCGTGTTGATCATGGCCATCGCCGTGTTTTTGGAGTCGCGCGTGGTCAGCGGCGTGCGGCGACAGGACGAACTCTCGTCGCAAAAAGCGGCGCTCTCCGCCACGTTGGACGACGTGCAGCTGCAGCTTGACTCGGTCCGCGACCTGATCGATCAGACCAACGCGACGCTGCAACTCACGCAAGAAGAGCGCGACGCGCTGCAGGCCCAGTTGGTCGAAAAGCTCGCGGCGCTGGCCCAACTGAACACCAAGCTGGAAAACCTGCTATCGGAAAAATCGGCGCTGGAGACCGAGCGGCAGTCGCTGGTCACCGCCCGCGACGCGCTGCTTGAGGAAAAGGCCCAGCTGGTCGCCGCCCGCGGTGAATTGACCTCCAGCAATCTCACGCTCCGCGAACGGCTCGAAGCGTTGACCTCGGACCTGGAACGCAAGGTCGCGGCGCTGGCGGAAATCGAAGAGCAGCGCGAACGGCTCAAGCGGCAGGCCGACGAACTGGGATCGATCGTGGCGTCGCTCAAAGCGCGGCTTAAGGAGATGCACATCGATCTGGTGGCCGCTCGCGACGACGCCCAGGCGATGCGCGTCGCGTCCGAAGAGTCGGACCGTGCCCTGCAGGAAAAGATCGCCGCCGCTGATTCGCGCGCCGAGGATTATCTGGCCCAACTCCGCTCGGCCACGACGCTGCTGAAGAGCTTGGAGGGCGAGAAGCAGCAGCTCGAAGCCGAACTGAGCGATGCCGAACGGCAACGCCAGGCCGAGCTGTTGGCCGAGGCTGAAAACAACAAGCTGCTGGTCGGGTTGCGCGGGCCGATGCGCCGCGTCGCGATTCTGTTCGACGCCTCCGGCAGCATGCGCGAACCGGGCGCCCGCGGGGCCGACCGCTGGGCCGAGGCCCAGAGCATCGCCGGCATGTGGCTGCGGCATCTCAACGTGCAGGAAGGTCTGCTGATCGTGTTCGCCGCCGACGTGCGCGCCTTCCCCGACACGGGCGAACTGGCCGACCTCCGCGGCGACGCCGGCGCCCAGCGCCGCGAGTCGCTGCTGAACCAGGTCCGCCGCATCGAGCCGGGCGGCAATACCAACACGCTCGCCGCGCTGCAAAAAGCCTACCAGTACGACGTCGACACCATTTTGCTGCTGTCCGACGGCGCCCCCAGCCGGGCGTCGACCGGCCGCTACGACGAGCAACTCGCCCAAGAAATCTACCGCCTGTGCCAGGCCCACGCCGACATCCCGGTCAACACGATCGGCCTGGGCAACTACTTCGACCAGAACACGTCGACGTTCCTACGGACCGTCGCCAACATCACCGGCGGCGGGTTCCGGGGGCAGTGAGTCGGCGGTTTGGCGGAATCGAAGCCCAAGAGGTCGAGCGTCTGACGTTACGCCAGACGTGTTTTCGTGCTGCGGCGGCCTATCCCTCGTAACACGACGATTGGCCGTGCGACTTCTCTGAGGAACTCCCCGAATTGACGTTAATGTTGGCCACGAGGCGGAGGCTCACCGCGTACGTCCTCGACGCATTCGCACCACGCGCGTCAGGCCCCCTGGCCAATCTCGTCGAGTCTGCCTCTGACCCGCTTCACGCGCGTGGCGAGATAAACGAGCAGCGCACCGATGACCCCGGCGCCGACGCCGATCAGCCACGAGATGGCAACGACGCTGGTATCGGGCCAGAAAATGAAGAGGATGCCGATTAAGGCCATCACGCCGCCGATCCCCAGGGCGAGTCCCCGCTGCTCGTCGACCGCATCCATGCGCCACGCTGCCATGAGCAGACTGATTCCCTGCAGGACCAGCCAAATTCCCACGAGAATCAAGAACAGCCGCTCGCCGACGTCGGTCCACAGCAGCAGCACCAGCCCGAGAGCCAGGCTGACAATCGCTTGCATGAGCGGCGCGGCTTTGTCACCGCTGCGGTACGCATTGATGGCGCCGATGGCGCCGTCGATCAGAAAGTAGGCCCCGAGCAGCTTGACGAAGATATCAATTGTTTGATCTGGCCAGACGAACGCGCATACGGCCAGCGCCAGAGCCAGCAGCCCTCGCAGCAGGATGGCCCACCAGATTTCCCCCAGTTTGGCGTCGACGCGGTGCTTGGCCGTCGCGGCAGCTTCGGCGACGCGTTCCCGATGATCGGACATGCTGAACACCTTTCTATGCGCACGGCCGTCAGTTTGCTTTCGCGACTGCCGATCGGCCTGTCTGGTGCGAAAGCGATCGCGGCGCCCGACAAAAGCAGAGTGACGCTGAGGATTCGGTGGAGGCGGGTTATAGTATGACTCCGCGAATACCTGGAAACTGAACAGGCGCGAGGACGTGAAATCATGCGCCGCTCTGATTCTAACGCGGTCGCTCGCGAATAACAAAACTGGGGTTAAAGCAAGTCTCTGGCAGCCCGGTGAACTCGATCGGTCTCGGCGACTACTTCGAACAAAATACGTCGACGTTCTTGCGGACCGTGGCCGACATCACCGGCGGCGGCTTTTGGGGGCAGTAAGGGGCGCGCTCAGGGCAGGGCAGGGCAGCGGCCAGAATCGGAACGAGATCGATGACGGGCAATTGGAAGCATTGTTCTGGCGACGAACCTGGAAGCGGCAAGGCATCTGGCGATCCGTACGTTGATTGCCGTTTTGTTTCATCCGACGGCTATTCGTCGTTCGTGCTGCGACCGGACGCCTGCTTTGCCGAACAGCAGATGATTGGCTGCAGCGTTCTGATCACGGCACAGTCGTGGGACCGTGCCGGCTATACGGTGCTGTCACCGCGGGAGTGGTGCCTCACGGACGAAGTGACTTGCATCATAAGCAATCAACTGCTTGCGACGGAAAAGTGGCACGAGTTGGCCCGCGTTCTGGCGGCCTGGGAACGCGACCCGTCGCAGGAATTCTCGGTCGATTTGTCCGCCGTGGACGCCGTCTCGATCTGGATTTGCGGCGAGCCCAGGCAGGACGCGAAGAACGAGTCGCAAGAGCGATTCCGATTCGTGTACGAGTCGAAAGCCAGATGTTTCGATATGTCGTTCTTCGTCGACCAGACCTGCATCCGATTGGCGCGGCAGAGTGCGGCGTTGGTCGCGTGCGGGTTCGGTGATGATGGTCGAAAGGGCGCTGGTTGAGTCGATAGGGCGGGTGGTTCCGTCGGCGGACGACGGGTTCCCGCTCGGTGAGAAAGACCCCGCGGGCGGGTTCACCGACCATCGGTCGTACGGAAGAAGAGGTGGGTGAACTTGCCGGCGGCGACTAGGAAATGGTGGCAACGCCATGTTCCGGCAGAACCCCCCACTCGACGCACTAACGGGGAAGTCCGCGGCGAATGATCTTGGTGCCAATGGGCAAGCAGACGCACGCTCCGATGAGGAGGGTGGCGAGAATCGCGCCATCGATGCTCACGGGATGACGGATGGCGGCGGCGAGCGCAAGCGGGAATACTCCAGACGCGACGAGCCAGAGGAGTCCGCAAGCGCAAAGCACCCCAACGACAATGAGAAGACAGCCGGCGGCGTCCATGGCGAACCCTTCCGGGGAACCGCAGTGTCGGCGAGATGCGTCGCAGCGGTCACGCAATACATGGAAATTATACACGAGCGGCCCGGACAAGCGTCGCTGCTGACCGGCGGCAATCTACCGGAGCATCCGCCGCTGTGCTTTGGTTGTCGGCGCATCGAAGTAGACGATGCCGTCGTGGCCCATTTGTTCCAGGCGCCGGTGCTGTGACCAGTCGGCCCAATCGACGGCGGCCAACAAACGCCACGGGACCGTCACGATTTCCGTGAGCGACTGCTTGGTTTCCGCCGTTTCAGATCGAACGGCTGGCTGAGCCACATCTAGGGACGTGGCGGATACGCCGATGCTCAGCAGCAATGTTGGCAAGAAAGCTGACATGCGAGTCCTTTCGCGTCAGAAGTACGACCGAGTCAAATCGCGGTCGCGGTCGCGGTCGCGGATGCTACGCCCTTCTGTAAGCTCACGCCAGTCCGCCGCCCCCAAGTCGCTCTTGCGGCGCTTGTCGCCGTTTCCTATTCTCCCCGCCGCTGGCGCCCCCGCTGTGGGGCCATGCTGCGCGCCGGCCGATCCTCTTTTCGCGGAGCGTGTGCATGTCTCGGCAAATCCTGGGCGTCGTGGTCGGTTTGGCGGCGGTGGCCGGTTGTTCCTCCACGATTCGCTGGCCGCAGTTGATCGGGCCGGGGCCGGCGCCGTTGCAGCGGGCCGAGGCGGAGATCTCCGATCCCTACCCGCTGCCCGATCTGGGGCCCGAGGTGGTGGGCGGTCGGCCGCGGGAGTATGCCGTGCCGGTGCCGCCGGTGACGCGGGCCAACCAATACAACGAGTCGCGGGCGGCCGCGATTGGCACGCCCCTGCCGATGGGCCCGCCGTTGGCGCCCCAGACGTTTGGGTCGTATCCGAATCAGCCGGTGATGGCGGCGCCGCGATATTGAGCGCGGGGCGAGCTCGTAGCATGGCCGCTCCGGCCGTGCGAGCTGAACTGGCATTGGCTTGGCGAGCGATGAGGCGGAGCGCAGCGGCCAGATATCTCACTGGGGGCTCCCTGCGGTCGTCCCAGCCGACCAACTCTGACCGGTGCGGTCACCGGTCACCGCGCGGCGCACGGCCGAAGCGGCCATGCTACGGGGCCGCACGGGCTCCGCGGAGCGTCGCACTCCCCTGGCTCGCGCCCCTGGGTTTTGCCTGCTCGGGGCACTAGGATGATGGGTTCGCCATTCGCGGCGATTCATCACTCTGCGCCAGCCTCGGTCGATCCATGCCTCGCCCCCCCAAGAAGAACCAGCCCTCCGGCAGCGGCCCCGGCGGTCGCCGCGGCGCCAAGTCCGCGGGGCGTCCGCGCCCGGCCGGCAAACCGGGCGGGCGTCGCGGCTCGGCCGAGTCGTCGGCTTCCAACTCCAAATCGCCCCCCGGCGTCGAGCGCCTGCAGAAGGTGCTCGCCGCGCTGGGCGTCGCCAGCCGCCGCGAGTGCGAGGAACTGATCGTCGAAGGCCGCGTGGAAGTCGACGGCGTGGTCGTCGACGAGCTGGGCTCGAAGGTGAATGCCGAGCGGCAGGAAATCCGCGTCGATGGCGAAGTGCTGCGCCGCAAGCGGCGGCTCTACTTTGCCGTGAACAAGCCGCGCGGCGTGGTCTCCACGACTCGCGACCCGGCTGGTCGCCCGCGGGTGATCGACCTGTTGCCGCCCGACGCGGGGCGGGTGTTCAACGTCGGCCGGCTCGACATGGAGAGCGAAGGGCTGATCCTGGCGACCAACGACGGCGAGCTGGCCAACCGCCTCACCCACCCCAGCCACGGGGTCGAGAAGATCTACCACGTGCAGGTCGCCGGCATCGTCGAGCCGGACGTGCTGACCCAGATGCGCAAGGGCGTGCGGCTGGCCGAGGCGTACGTGAAGCCGGTCGACGTGCGCGTGAAGTCGCACGTGAAAAAGTCGACCGTGCTGGAGATGACTCTGGACGAAGGCCGCAACCGCGAGATCCGCCGACTGCTGGCGCGGGTGGGGCACAAGGTGCAGAAGCTGACCCGCGTAGCGGTGGGGCCGATCCGCTTGGGCGACATGCCCCCCGGCGCGGTCCGGGAGCTGACCCGCGACGAGGTGCGCAAGCTGGAAGACGCGGCCAGCGACGTACCGACCAGGCGCCCCCGCCGCGGCGGCAAGAAACCCGGCGGTCGCAAGCCGGCGGGCAAGCCGACGGCGCCAAAGAAGTCCGCCTCCTCGGGACGCGCGGTGATTGGCGGCGACGATGGCGAAAGCGCCGCTCCGCCGCGTCGCCCCGCCAAGTCCGCGGGCAAACCGCTACGCGGCGCCGCAGGGAAAAAAGCAGCAGGAAAGAAGCCCGCCGGCACTAAGCCGACCGGCAAGAAATCGCCCGGCAAGTTCGCCCAGGGCGGCGGCCGCAAATCGGCGGGCAAACCGACCGGCAAGCCAGGGAAGAAGGGCAAGCGATCGTGAGCAATTGTTCGACCACCGGCCCGGGCGAATTAGCGGCGTCGTTCTATGCCGACGCCGCCCGGCAGCACCGCGTGACGATCACCGAAAACGTGCCGCTAGCCCGCGATACATGGCGGGTGCGATTCGAGTGCCCCGCGATCGCGCGGACCGTCGTGCCGGGGCAGTTCCTCATGCTGCGTCTGCCCGCGGGCAACGATCCGTTGCTGGCTCGGCCGCTGGCCCTGTACGACACGGTGCTCGACGCCAAGGGCCAGCCGACCGGCGTCGACGTCGCGTACCTGGTCGTGGGCAAGATGACCGCGCGGCTCAGCGAGCTGCGCGCCGGCGACGAGTTAGACGTGTGGGGCCCGCTGGGCAACGGCTTTGCCGCCGAGCCGGTCGATCACCTCGTGATGGTGGCCGGGGGAATCGGGCAGACGCCATTTCTGGCGCTGGGCCGCGAATATGCGGGGCGACGGCGGTACGGCAATCCGCCGCGATCGGTTGTTCCGGCGAAAGCGGTGACGCTGTGCTACGGCGTGCGGACGGTCGACTACCTGGCGGGCGAGCAAGACTTTGCTGCCGCGGGCGTCGAGGTGCGGGTCACCAGTAACGACGGCAGCGTCGGTCGGCAGGGTTTGGTCACGGCCGAAGTCGATGCCGTGTTGGACGAAGCGGCTGCCGCGGGGCACAGCGTGCGGCTCGTGTGCTGCGGCCCCGAGCCGATGATGGAAGCCGTCGCCGAGTTGGCGGCCGCGCGACAAGTCGCCTGCCAGGTCTCGCTGGAAACGCCGATGGCGTGCGGCATCGGCGCGTGCTTCAGTTGCGTCGTGAAGGTCCGCCAGCCGGAAGGCGACTGGGACTACAAACGCACGTGCGTCGAAGGCCCCGTGTTCGACGCCGAGAAGATCGTGTGGTGAGCAGGGCTTCAATCCAGCGTGCCACGGCTCTGTGAGCCGTGCGAAGTTCGGCGCGTGGCTCGCACGGCGTTCGCATGCCCACGCGAGCGTGGGCATGGCACCTCCAAGGCCGCTTTAAGCCGCGATCTCTTTGACCGCCTTGTTCAACCGCGACTTGGTCCGCGCGGCGGCGTTCTTGTGAATGATGCCCTTGGCGGCCGCCCGGTCGAGGGCTTTCACCGTGACCTTCAGCTCGGTCTGGGCGGCGTCCTTGTCGCCGTCGGCGACGGCTTTGCGGAGCTTGCGAATCTGGGTCCGCAGCGTGCTGCGCGTGGCGCGATGCCGATCGCGGCGGTCGAGGCTCTGACGAAGGCGCTTCTTGGCGTTAACTGAATTGGGCATAGCGGTTGGCTAAACGGGGCTCACGAGAATCCGGGGCGAACGGCGAACTGCTGAGTTCGCAGGCGGCCAGCAGCGGTAGTCGCGGTCCGCGACGGCTGGCGAATCAACCACTATCGCGAAGTTTGTTGAGATTGTCCAGCCGCTCCGCGACATCTCGGAAGCCAAAATCGATCCCCGCCAGGGCGGTCAGGTGCCGCTCGGCCAGGTCGAGCTCCCGCAGCCCGGTTGCCAGCACGCCGGCGCGGTACAGCGACAGCTTGTGCACGTCGCTCTCGGGGTCTTCGGACGCCTCGATGGCGGCCTCGTAGTTCGACATCGCCAGCTTGTACTGCTCGATTTTCTGGAAGCATTCGCCTAACTCCAGCAGCACCATGGCTTTGCGCTTGGCATCGCTGCGGGCGGCCTGCAGGGCGGTGATCGCTTCCTTGTACTTCCCGGCCCGCCGCAGCCGCAGGCCCAGCTCGTACTTCAGCCACGGGACCTGCGGGTCGCGGTCCGAGCGGGCCGTGTAGACCTCCAACTCGACCTGATTGGCATGGTTGCGGGCCTGGGCCAGCACGCGCGCCGAATCCTCGCTCTGCTCGTGCCCGTGGTGTTGCTCGGCGATCTGCACCTGCCGGCGGGCCTGGCGAATGTGGACGTCCTCGATGCGGTCGCGCAGCACGATCTCCCCGCCGCCGGTCGCCTGATTGGCCGTCTCGAGCACCGCCAGCGCCGCGTCGATGTCGCCCTGCTGGGCGAGTAGATCCGCCAGCCGCAGATTCGCGGCGATGTCGGCCGGGTCGTTGGCGATGATCTGCCGCAGTCGCTCCTCGGGCGATTGCTGCGGCTGGCCGTCCTCGGCAGGGGCGTCCTCCGTTCCCGGGAAGGCGGCCTCCGTTTCGCGACGGCCGCTGCCCAGCAGTTCGGGGTCGTAGCCCCCGTCGTGAATGGTCTTCTCCACGCTCAGCCGCGAGACCGCCAGGCTGGCCTCTTCGTCCTCAGGCTTGGCCTCTTTCACCCGCCGCCAGCATGCGATGGCTTGCTCGAACTGCCCCATCCGTTGCAGCGTGAGCCCGGCGGCCCGATTGATCACGGGGTCCTTGGGCGCAGCGCTGAGCGCCCACCGCAGGTAATACAACTCCGCTTCCGGCGCGCTGAGCTGCCGACAGGCGTCCGCCATCTGCAGCAGCGTCGCGCCGTCCCACGGGCTGATCGCCATCGCTGCGCAGCCGGTTTGAAACGCCGATTCCCACGCACCCTTGGCAATCGCCTTGTGCAGCGATGAGCGGAGGCTCTTGAGCTTCAACGCCCCGACGGCCGACGGTTTGCGCTTGTCGCCGAATTTTTTTTGCAGCGTTCCCAGAAACGTCTGCACGTAGATCAGGTTGCCCGGGTCTTCGGCCACGCACTGGGTGAGCAGTTGGATGGCGTAGTCGTAGTCCTGCCGTTCCAGGCAGCGTTGGGCGTGGTCGAACACCTTTTGCAGGCGTTGTCGGACCGCGGTCGGCAGCGGGCGGGCTGCGTGGGGAGCCGCTGCAGCCGAGAGGTTTTCAGTCGCCATGATGCGCCAGTTCCGTGCGTCTTGCGGGCGGAGGAGTTTGCCGGCCGCCGCTGCTTGCCTACGCAGCAACCGGGCGTCCGGTTATTCTAACAGTTTCCGCTGGTCCGGGTTTCGCCGCAGCGCTGCGGCCACCTTGCCAGACCGATTTCCCCGCCGCTTGCCATGTCGTCCCCCCCGCCATCTCCAGTGTACCTGATTGGCGCCGGTCCGGGCGATCCCGGGCTGCTGACGCTGCGCGGTCGGGATTTGTTAGCCCGGGCCGATGTGGTGCTGTACGACTATCTGGCCAACCCCCGGCTGCTGGAGCACGCCCGCGCCGACGCGGAATTGACCTGCCTGGGTCGGCACGGCCAGGGCAGACTCTTGGGGCAGGACGAGGTCAACGCGGCCATGATCGCGGCGGCGCGCAGCGGGCGGACCGTCGCGCGACTTAAGGGGGGCGACTGCACGATCTTCGGCCGGTTGGCCGAAGAGGTCGCCGCGCTGGAGGCCGCCGGCATTCCGTACGAAGTGGTCCCCGGCGTCACGGCCGCGGCGGCCGCCAGTGCGTATGCCGGCGTGCCGCTCACACATCGCGACGCGGCCTCGTGCGTGGCCTTCGTCACCGGCCAACAGAGCGACGCAAAAACCGGCGCGCCGCTCGACCTGGCGGCGCTGGCGCGGTTTCCCGGCACGTTGGTGTTTTACATGGGCGTGACGGGGGCGCCACGGTGGGCGCCAGAGCTCATCACTCACGGCAAGTCGGCCGCCACGCCCGCGGCGATCGTCCGGCACGCCAGCCTGCCGCAGCAGTGGATCAAGCAGACCACGCTGGGCGAGTTGGCCAACGAGTTGGCTCCCGGCAAAGTGCGCCCGCCGGCGATCATTGTCGTGGGCGACGCGGTGGCCGCCAGCGGCGCCAGCCGGTGGTTCGCCCGCCGGCCCTTGCTGGGGCAAACCGTCCTGGTCACCCGGCCCGCGCATCAAGCGGCCGGGATGGTGGCCCAACTTGAAGAGTTGGGCGCGCGGGCGCTGGTGCAACCGGCGATCGAGATCGGACCGCCCGCCGACCCGGCGCCACTGCACGCCGCGATCGAGCGGTTGGGCGATTTCCACTGGGTGGTCTTTTCCAGCGCCAACGGCGTGGCTTACTTTCTCGACGCCCTGCAGGCGAGCGGCCGCGACCTGCGCGCCCTCGGCGGAGTGAAGCTGGCCGCGATTGGACCCGCGACCGTCGCGGCGCTTGCCCAGCGCGGACTGGCCGCCGACGTGCAGCCCGACGAGTACCGCGCCGAGCAGTTGGCGACCGCGCTGGAGCCGGCGGCCGCGGCGGGCGAGCACTTTCTGCTGGTCCGCGCCAGCCGGGGGCGGGAAACGCTGCACGACGACCTGACGGCCGCTGGGGGCTCCGTGACGCAAGCGGTGGCCTACGAAAGCCGCGACGTGACTGCGGCCGAGCCGACGATTGCCGAGCAACTCGCCGCGGGCGAGATCGACTGGGTGACGGCGACCAGTTCGGCGATCGCTCGCTCGTTAGTCGCGCTGTTTGGCGACAGCTTGCACCGCACGAAACTGGCCGCTATCAGCCCGCTGACCGCGGGCGTTCTGACCGACGCGGGCCTGGACGTCGCCGCCGTGGCCGAGCAGTACACCAGCGACGGGCTGATCGAAGCGCTGGCTGCGTCCGCTGCGGCTGAGTAAACGTCGCCGCGCAACTGGCAGTTGCTCGGCGGCGCGAGCGGCAGCGTCGTGTCATCGTAAGTTGTTGTGCGCCTTGGGCTGCCCGCTCGCTATGAAACAGTTACTGAGTTTGCTGGCGTTGGGTTTTGCCCGGCCAGTCACGACGAGGGTGCAAAGAACCAACATGTTGTGCCTGTTCTTTGTCCTGTGCGCGCCTGCGAAACTCGTCGGCGAATGCGGTTTTTTATTTGAGGCGGATTGTCAGTCGCGTCTATAATCAGCACTATGGCGTGGCGGAACTCGACCCGGCCCGCTGTCAAACGTAACCGCTCCTTGCTTGTCTTTTCTGCTTGAGCGGGGCCTCAGTTGGTGTTCTCGTAGACCACATGTTTCTATCTGCTTTGAACGAGGGTGTAATGAAGATCAAATCGCTCAGTCTGCTTCTCACCGCGGTTGCAGTCGCCGTCAACTGCACGTCCGCAATTGGCGCCCACCTGGACAACCCCAACTTGCTGGAAGATCCCGGCTTCGAGGATCCGTCGCGGTTCACGATGGACGGGCCTCCGTTCCTCGGCTCGTGGGAGGCGTTCTCCTCCGGCTCCGACGCCTCCTCGGCTTTGTCGACGTCGATGCCGCGCAACGGCGCGTCGTCGATGCAACTTGACATCTTCAACTCGGGCAATCAGTTCGCAGGCGCCTTCCAGGACCAAACGATCCCCGCCTCGGTCGCAGCTGGGACCGCCGTGTGGTTCAGCGGTTGGCACAAACTGGTTGGCGACACCGGCGGCAGCGAGATTCGCATCGAGTGGCGCGACTCGGTTGCCAACGTCGAAATCTCGCGTACGCAGATCACCGATTCGCCCGTTGGTAGCGACTACGAAGAGTTCGTCCTCGCCGACACCGTCCCGGCTGGCGCCAACCTGGCTCGCGTCGTCTACGCGATCCAAAGCTTCGGCGGCGCGCTGAGTCAGACCGTCTATGTCGACGACGTCAACTTCAACATCGCCGGCGTGCCCGAACCGGCCACCCTGGCGATGGCCGGCATGGCCGCCTTGGGGCTGATTGGCCTGCGCCGTCGCGCTCGCTGAATCAGGATCCGCTGCGATGACTATCAAGCGTTCGTCCAACGTCGGGTTGGGCGAACGCTTTTTCATGCCACCAGACGAACTGCCGATCGGGATTGCTCGGCTGTACGAGCGCTTGACGATTGCGGCGATAGCGCGCCTGCGCCGTCCAACGACCGACTTCACTCTCCTGGTCCCACTTCAGCCGACGTCACGGCGATGCGAGCTCACAGCAAGTCACGCAAGTTACTGACTGGCGTCTGCGGGCTGGCCGCTTTGGCGGGGTTGGCGTGCGCGGACACGCTGGGCGTTCGCGCACGCGCCCAAACGTTTGTCGACGTGACCGCCGCCGCCGGTATCGATCACGTGCAGATGACCGCCAACGTGGCTGAAGGCTTGCCCTCGCCGGCCTTCATGACGGGCGGCGCGGCGGCCGGCGATTTCGACGGCGACGGCCTGGTCGACCTCGTGTTCACGCGGATGGGCGAGGCCGACATCCTGTACCGCAACCAGGGCGACGGCACGTTCGAGCCGCGCACCGCGACCGCCGGGTTCGCCGTCGCCACGCAGACCAACGGCGTGGCGTCCGCCGACATCGACAACGACGGCGACCTCGACCTGTATATGACGTCGACCAACGACACGCGAAACTATCTGTATCTGAATGACGGCCAGGGGTACTTCACGGATGCGGGTACGACCAACGTCGCCGCGCTGGCCAACACCGTCACGCGAATGGGGCAGGGCGTCTCGTTCGGCGACTACGACCGGGACGGCTATCTCGACATCGTGACCGCCGACTGGCGCAACTTTCTCGACGACAATCAGGCGCGGCTGTTGCGCAATTTGGGCGGCGGGGAAGTCGGAGCGTTCGAGGACGTGACCGTCGCGGCAGGCATCGACGTCTACCGCAGCAATCGGGCGTGGCGGTTCTCGCCGCGGTTGATTGACCTGAATCGCGACGGGCATCTCGATTTGGCTGTGGCGTCGGACTTTGTAACCAGCCAGTTGTTCTGGAGTAACGGCGACGGCACCTTCATCGACGGGACGATCCCCGCGGGGGTGGGCACCGATCTGAACGGCATGGGCTCGACCTTCGGCGACTACGACGGCGACGGCGATCTCGATTGGTTCATCACCAACATCACCCCCTCGCCGGACAACCCCGGCGCCACCGGCGGATTCAATCGACTTTACCGCAACGACGGGAATCGCCAGTTCACGGACGTGACGCTCGCGGCGGGCGTGCGCGACTCCCGCTGGTCGTGGGGCACGTCGTTCTTCGACTACGACAACGACGGCGATCTGGACCTGATTGCCACCAACGGCTGGAACGGCATCGGCTGGGAGGACGACCGCACCACCTTGTGGCGCAATGACGGCGGCGTCTATACCGACGTGTCCGAGGCCGAGGGCGTGACCGACACGCTGCAGGGACGCGGACTGCTGCACCTGGACTACGACGCGGACGGCGACCTGGACGTGGTGGTCGTCAACAACGAGGCGGCGCCCGTGCTGTACCGCAACGACTCGGCGCCCGGGCGCTATCTGCGGATCGACCTGCAGGGAACCGCCAGCAATCGCGACGGCATCGGCGCGTGGATTGAGGTCACGCCCGACGCGAGCGAGCCGGCCGCGAAGCAAGTGTGGGAGGTCGACGGGGGCAGCAGCTTTCTCAGCCAGAACGAGCGCACTGCCCACTTTGGCCTCGGCGAGCACGCCGGCTCCGTCGATGTGGTCACCATCCAATGGCCCAGCGGCTACGTGCAACAACTGCACGACGTGGCGGTCAACCAGACGCTGCTGGTCGTCGAGCCGTGGTTCTCGTCCTGGGGCGACTTCACGGGCGACCTGCTGACCGACGGCGCCGACCTGGCCATGTGGGCCGGCCAATACGGCGTCGCGACCACCGAGTTCCACGGCGCCGACGGCGACGGCAACGCACGCGTCGACGGCGGCGACTTTCTGATCTGGCAACGCAACGCGGCATTGGCGAGTGGCGGCGCAGCGACTGCGGTTCCCGAACCGCTGGCCGCCACGCTGCTGCTGTGCGGCGTCGCGGCCGCGGCATATCGAGTTGCTAGCAGGCGGCTCTTCTAATCAGCCCGCGGGATTCTCGCGCTCTGGCGTCTGGCAATCTGTGCCGATTGGGCCGACTCTGCCGCGAAACGTCTGACGTTTGCAGTCGTCGCGCCGTGACGTTCGATACACAACAACGACGCGCAACATGGATTGCGCGCCGAACGAGCGTTTCGTCCGTTTCGTATTGACTCGCGTTGTCACCGCCATGCCGCACCGCCCCGCGCCGAAAGTTCGCGCCACGTTGTATCTGCCGGCCGACGTGTTGGACGAGGCCCGCAACGCCGCCGTTCACCTGGCGGGCAACCCGGCGCGGCTGACCCTGACCAAGCTGGCCGAGAACGCCCTGCGGGCGGAACTCGCGCGGCTCAAACACCTTTACAACCAAGGCCGCGATTTTCCGCCCCGCGACGAAGACCTGCGCGGCGGCCGGCCCATTGCTGCATAAGGCGACCCGATTATGCCCCTCGGCCCTGCGGATTCGTCCGTGCCGTCGATCTCGACGCGATGGTCGCACATTGTGACCAGCTCGCGCGACGACGATTCGTCCGCGCGGTCCAGCGACCGCACCGACAAGCCGACCGATCGCGAGTCGCTGGCCGAGTTGCGCAAGCGCCTGCTCAAGTTGATCGTGACCAACGAGAAGACGCGTCGCAGCGACGCCCCGAAATCCAAGTAGCCGTGCTCGCCGCGCCCGCCGTGCTCAGCCGATCTGCCAAGCATCTGTCCGTCGGTCCACGCGCGAGCCGCCCGCGCTGTCGCCGCGCGACTTCCTCGGCGCTGGCGCGCTTGGCGGCCCTTCTTGCTGTCATTGCGGCTCCTGTCGCGACCGCGTACTCGCCGACGCAACACCTGCGATCCGACGCGCCCCACCCGGCGGTGGCGCGGATCGTCGTGCCCGAGAATGGCGCCACGTCGCTGGGCAGCGGCGTGCTGATCGACGTCCGCGACGACTTTGGGTTGGTCATCACCAACTGGCACGTGGTGCGCGACGCCACCGGGCCGGTGGAGGTCATCATGCCGGGCGGGTTCACGTCCAAGGCGCGCCCGCTGAAGGTCGATTCCGACTGGGACCTGGCGGCGCTGGTCATTTGGCGCCCGCCCGCCGAACCGGTGACGATCGCCACGCGCGCGCCGCAACCGGGGGATCAGCTCACCATCTGCGGCTACGGTCCGGGAATCTACCGCGCTGCCACCGGGCGCTGCACGCAGTATTACGCGCCCCGGGCCGACTTGCCGCAGCACATGGTCGAGCTGGACGTGCAGGCCCGACAGGGCGACTCCGGCGGGCCGATCTTCAATGACCGCGGCGAGCTGGCCGGCGTGCTGTTTGGGGCCGGCGAAGGGACCACGCTGGGCAGCTTCGGCGGACGCGTGGAGAATTTCCTCGCGTCGCTGGCGCCCGATATCGGCGGAGCGCAGGACAGTCGCGAGGCGGCCGAGCCGCGGTTCGCACTGACGGCGTCCACTCACGGCGCGGCGCCCGCAGAGCCCGCTGCTTCGGTGGCGGTCGCGTCGCAGGCCACGACGACCACCCCGTCCCCGCCGCAACGCCAGGCAAGTGCAACGCTGAGCGCCGCGTCCGCTGCGGCCGCCAGCGCCCCTGCAGCGCCGACCGCTGACGTTGCCCGCGGAGCAGAGCCAACATGGGCGCCAGCCCCTGCTGGTGCGGCTTCGCCGTCGGCGGACAACTCGCCCGCGATCTGGCCGCAGGCCCCGACGCGCGACGGGTGGCTCGACACGGTGAAAAGCCTGCTGGCCGCGGTGGGCGTGATCGCGATTGCCGTACAACTGTTGAAGCTGGCGCGATGAGTTCCGCGCCCAACGCAGCTTGGCTGGGTTCTATAGCGCGCCAACGAGTTTCTGGCCGAGAGCTGACAGCCGACGGCCAGCAGCCAACTCACTTCGTCGCCAGTCGCTCGCGCAGCTTCGGCAGAATCGACGCCGGGATGAACTTCACCAGCGCCTCGTCGGTCGCCAGCGGGGCGATCTGCTTGATCAGCGAGCTGGAGACGTGCGAGTACTCTTCGTCGGCCATCAGAAAGACCGTCTCGATCCCCGGGTCGAGCTTGCGATTGGCCAGGGTCATTGTGAATTCGGCTTCGATGTCAGTCAGCGATCGCACGCCGCGAACGATCACCCGAGCGTGCGTGTCGCGGACAAACTGCACGGCGAGGCCCGTGAAAGTTTCCACCCGCACGTTGGGAATATGACTGGTCGCTCCGCGGATCAGGTCGACGCGCTCCTCGGCCGTGAACAGCGATTGCTTCTCGATGTTGATGCCGACGCCCACGACCAACTCGTCAACGAGCCCGGCGCCTCGCTCGATGACGTTCAGGTGTCCCAGCGTGATCGGATCGAACGAACCGGTGTAGACGGCGCGACGAGTCATGGCGGTCATCCTGAAAAGTGCGGTCGCAGACGCTCGGCGTGCAAAAAAGCTGCGGAGCCAATACTTGCGTGCCACTGCTGGCTCGTCCAGTAGTGTGAAGCGGGTCTCAGGCGCCCACTGCTGGGCAAGCCAGCAGTGGCACGCACGGACTTCGCCGCCAGCACGGCTCGCAGAGCCGTGGCACGCGGGGTCGTCGCCCGCTAGGCTACCGTTTGTGACTGAGAGATGGTACCCGCCGGGCGTCAAAAGCTGCCCAAGGCGTCCATCAACCGATCGAGATCCTCGGAGTTGGTGTAGCCGTGCGGGCTGATCCGCAGCGTGCCCGAGCGGCAGGCCAGCGCGACGCCGTGCTTCATGCAGTGCGACCGCACGGCGTCGCTGTCAGCGCCGGGGAGTTGAAACTGCACGATCCCGGAGCGCTCGTCGCCCGCGCGCCGCGAGAGCACCTCGGCGCCCAGCTCGCCGAGCCGGCGGCACGCCTCGTCGGTCGTGTCGAGGATCGCCGCGGCGATGTTTTCGATGCCCAGCTCAAGCAGCATCGCCTGACTGGCGCCCAGGCCAATCAGCCCGCTCATGTTGCGCGTGCCCGCCTCGAACCGCGCCGCCGTATCGCGCAGGCGGATCTCGAGGCGGTCGAAGTTGAACGGGTCGTCCATGCTGTTCCATCCCAATCCGGCGACGCGCAGGTCGTCGAGTCGTTCGCGGCGGACGTAGGCGTAAGCGCCGCCCTCGGGGCCCATCTGCCACTTCTGCCCATTCACCGCCACGACATCCGCCGGCGTGGCGGCCACGTCGAAGGGCAACGCGCCCACGCCCTGGATCGCGTCGACGACGAACCACGCGCCGATCTCACGGGCCAGGTCCCCGAGCGCGACCAGATCGCGCCGATGCCCCGACAGAAACGCCACCCAACTGACGCTGACCACGCGGGTCCGCTCGTCGCAGCGAGCGCGCACGTCGTCGAGATCCACGCGACCGTGATCGGTCGGAACAAATCGCGTTTCGACGCCCAGGTCGCCCAGGCTGAGCCAGGGATAAACGTTGGCCGGGAACTCGTCCTCCAGCGTCACGACGTTGTCGCCCGACTGCCAGGAGAGTCCCTGCGCCACCAGGCTGATGCCGGCGGTCGTGTGCGGGGTGAAGGCGATCTCTTCGGGCGTGGCGCCCAGCAGCTGCGCACACGAGCGGCGGGTTTGCTCGACCCCGCGGGCCCAGTTCATCCACGCCGGTCCGCCGTCGCCGCCCGCTTCGTCCATCCACGCCTCGATCGCCGCCCGGGTGGGGCGCGGCATGGGCGACACGGCCGCGTGATCGAAGTACGCCCACTTCGGGTGAATCGCCATCTGCTCGCGAAAGCGGCGGCGCGTGTCGGCGAGGGAGGAGGTGGTCGCATCGGTCATGCGTGAGACTCGGATTTCTAGGAGCTGTCAGCGGTCAGCAATTCAGATTGAAATGGAGGGACACGAAAACAGCGGCCCCGCCAACGCTTGGCGGCTTAGCCGGCGGCACACTTGCCGCCGGGAGAGCAGCGCGGCTGGGACACTTGCACCGTCCCGGCGGCCGTGGGCCGCCAGCTAGGGGCCCATTTCAAGCCGACAGCCGACGGCCGACAGCTGATAGTCCCTACTCCCCCATCCCCAACACCTTCCACAAAAACGCGTACTTGTCCGCGGTCTGGTCGATCAGCTTGCTGGTGGGCGTGCCGGCGCCGTGGCCCGCGCGGGTTTCCACCCGCAATAGGATCGGCGCGTCGCCCGCCTGAGCTGCCTGCAACGCCGCGGCGAACTTGAAACTGTGCATCGGCACCACCCGGTCGTCGGTGTCGGCCGTGGTGATCATGGTGGGCGGGTAGGCCACGCCCGGCTTCGCGTTGTGGTAGGGCGAATAGGCGATTAACGCTGCGAACTGTGCGGCGTCCTCGGGCACGCCGTACTCGTCGCGCCAGAAGTGCCCGGCCGTGAACTGGTGATATCGCAGCATGTCCAGCACGCCGACCGCCGGCAGGCAAGCGCCAAACAGGTCGGGCCGCTGCACCTCGACGGCCCCCACCAGCAGGCCGCCGTTGCTGCCGCCGGAGATCGCCAGTTTGGGCGTGGAGGTGTACTTCTCGGCGATCAGCCACTCGGCCGCGGCGATGAAGTCGTCGAACACGTTCTGTTTGTTGACCTGCTTGCCGGCGGTGTGCCAGGACTCGCCGTATTCGCCGCCGCCGCGCAGGTTGGGCACGGCCAGCACGCCACCCATGTCCATCCACACCGCGTTGGTCACCGAAAACTGCGGCGTCAGCGAGATATTGAATCCGCCGTAGCCGTACAGCACGGTCGGATTCTGCCCGTCGCGCACCAAGCCCTTGCGATGCGACACGATGATCGGCACCCGGGTGCCGTCGGCGCTGTTGTAGAACGCCTGCGTCGATTCGTATTGCTCGGGATCGAAATCGACTTGCGGCGCGCGGATGAGCTGCGACTCGCCGGTTCGCAGGTCGTAGCGGTAGATCGACGGCGGCGTCACGTAGCCGGTGAACGAGTAGAACGTCTCCGTGGCGTCCTGCTCGCCGCCGAACCCGTTGGCGCTGCCCAGCCCCGGCAAATCCACATCGCCCAGCGGGTCGCCCTCGGTGGTGAACAACTCGACCCGCGACGCCACGTCCTGCAGGTACTGGCAGATCAGCTTGCCGTCCAGCAGGCTGACGCTTTCGAGAGTCGCCTCCACCGCGCCGACGATTTCCTCGGCATGCTCGCGGCCCGGCTGGTCGGCCGGCAGCGTAATCAGCCGTTTGGTCGGCGCGTCGAGATCGGTGACGAAGTACAGCCGATCGCCAATGTTCCCCACGAACGAAAACTCGTTGTCGAAATCGTCGATCAGCCGCGTCCAGTCGCCCGTGGCGCCGACCTCGCGCACGTAGACTTTGTTTTGCGGATCGGTGCTGCGGCCGATCGACAGCACCAGGTATTTGTCATCGTCGGTGCGGGCGATCCAGAAGCTGTGCGTCGGCTCCTCGGGCAACTCGAACACCAGCTCGTCGTCCTCCTGCGGCTGGCCCAGGCGGTGGAAGTGGATCTTCTGATCCACGGTGGACGCCTGGTACTGCTCGCCGGGCGGCGGCTCGGGGTAGCGGGAGTAGTAGAAGCCCGTCCCCGCGGAGTTCCACACGATGTTGCCCCAGCGGACCCACTGCAGGCGGTCGGGCAGTTTCTCGCCGTCGTCGACGCGTTTCACTTCGATGACCGACCAGTCGCTGCCGGCCTCTTTCACGCAATACGCGATCAGCCGGCCGTTCTCGCTGACGGCCGTTTGGCCGATCGACACCGTGCCGTCTTCGGCCCGTCCGTTGGGGTCGATCAGCACCTGGCCGTCGCCGTCGTAGCTGTCGGCCCAGTACAGCACGGCCTGGTCCTGCAGGCCGTCGTTCTTCCAGTAGAAGTAGCGGCCGCCTTCTTCCGAGGGCGCCGAGTACCGTTGGTAATCCCACAGCTTGGTGAGCCGCTCGCGAATCGCGTCGCGCTGCGGGATCGCGTCGAGATACGCCCGGGCCACGTCGTTTTCGGCGGCCACCCACTCGGCGACTTCGTCCGACTCGCGCACGTCGGCTTCCAGCCAGCGATACGGATCGGGCACCTGCTGGCCGTGAAACTCGTCGACCTGGTCGACGCGGCGGGTGTCGGGGTAGGTCAACGGGCCCTCCTTGGCGAAGCCGACGCCCGCCCCAGCGATGATGCTCATGGCGACGACAACGGATGCGATTCGATACACGCGACGGCTCCTTCGACAACTTCAACGTTCAGGCGATGAATCCTCACCACGGAGGTCACAGAGAGCACGGAGCAATCACAAGGTGATGAAGGGCAAACGGTCAATGGAGCGTTTGCCCTGCAATTGGTCGTGGTTGCCGGAATAACAGGATTTCTCGTATAGTCTCCGTGCTCTCTGTGTCCTCTGTGGTGAAAAACGAACCACGAGCTAACTACTCGCACTACGGTAACTCGCCAGCGCCCGCTGGAACACCCACCGGCTGAACGCCAGCGACCCGACGGTTGCCGCCACCGCGAACACCGCCAGCCACGGGCCGTACGGATTGTCCGCCAGAATCGGCTTGGCCATGATCCCCGCGGGCACGTTGATCACGACCAGGATCGGCACGATAAACGTAAACGCCCACCGCAACGGCAGGCCGTAGGCGCCGTCGTAAATCTCCATCGGGTAGCGCGAGAAATTGGTGATGTAAAACCAAAAATCATACAGCGACTGATTGCGCCCCAGCCAGATGCTGGTCGCCGCCAGGGCGATCATCACGCTGTACAAAATCAGCACCCCCGCAACCACGAACAGCGGGTACAGCACCACCGCCAGCGGCGACAGCTGGTACCCCTCGATCCGCGGCAGCGCGTACCCCAACAGCAGGCAAGCGATCACAAAGTTGCCCAGCGACGACCAGTTCACGCGGTGCAACGATACCAAGAATTGCGTGTCGATCGGCTTGAGCAGCGCGAAATCAAGCCCCCCCGTGCGGACCATCTCGCTCAGTTCCTGCGCGTTGGGCATAAAGAACGCCTGCACCAGGCTGTTGACGAACATGGTCGTGGAGATGAATACGAAGAACTCGTACTTGCTCCACCCGGCGATGTTGCCCGTGTACCGATAGACCAGCGCGTAGAATCCCAGGTTCATCAGCATCCAGGCCGTGGACGAGATGAACTCAATGAGAAAGTTTGCCCGAAACGTCATGTCCCGAATGAGACTGTTACGGGCGAAGGTCAGAAAAACGCCGAGGTAAGACATGGGGAATGATGAGCTATGAATGATGAACTATGAGTTCATGGGAGCGACGAATAAGCGGAGGCTTGGCACTTGTGCCGAGTCTGGAGGTTCTTCTTGTTCATCGATCATCGCTCGCAATTCATCGCTTTACGTCACCCTCCATACCCGCTGTAGCGGTTGTAGCCGGCGTTGAGCATGGCTCGGCAGGCGATCACGAAGAACAGGACCCAGCCGGCTTGCACGAGCAAACCCTGCACCAAGTCTTCCGGCGGCACCTTGCCCAGGAAGATCGCCGCGGGGTAGTAGGCCAGGTACTTCAACGGCAAAAACTCCACGATCCCCTGCCACGGCTGCGGCAGGATCTCCAGCGGGAACATGTGCCCGCTGCAGAAGAAGTTAAACAGCATGTACACGAACAGCAGCGAAGAGACTTCCAGGAACCAGAACGAGATCATGCCGATCGTGGCTTCCAGGAAGAAGCCCAGCAGGAACGACATGACCAGCGACGCGAAGTAGGCGGCCAGCACCGGCGGCTCCGGCCAGCCGGGGAAGTAGTCGCGGCAAATCCAAAACACGAGAAAAAACGGCCCCAGCGCGACCGCGTAATAGACCAGCTTGTGGGCAATCCGCGCCAGCAGCAGAAAGCCGACCGCATCGATCGGCTGGATCATGAACTTCTTGATTTCGCCCTCGCGGACCTGCCGGCCGATGCCCGAGGCCAACCCCGGCATGCTGGCGAACGCGCGGGTGATCGTGGTCAGCAGGTAATACGCGATGATGTCGTTGCGGCCGTAGCCGACGATCGACCCCTTGCCGGCCCCGGCGAACACGGCCGTCCACAGGAAAATCTGCGTCACCAGCGGCAGAAACCGCATCAGCGTCCCCAGCGCAAAGTCGCCGCGGTACACCAATCGCTCTTCCACGCAAATGCGGAAGATGATCCACCAGGTTTGTACGCGGGCAAGCATCGGAGAGAGGTCAGAAGTCGGAGGTGAGAGTTCAGTACGGCGATAGCCGCGACGTGGCTACGTCGCTGGCGGCGCCGCGACAGGCTTGGCCGCCGCGTCGGCGACTTCGGTCGCTTGATTGCGTGCAAACATCTCGGCAATCACTTCTTCCAACGGCGGGTCTTCCACGCTGACGTCCTCGACCGCGTGTTCGGCGAGCACGGACGACAACACCTTGGCGATCGCTGTGCGATCGACGCGCAGTTTCGCTTTGGGGGCCACCTCTTCCAGCACCTCGCCGTAGCGGGCCAGGTCGCCCGGCATCCGCTCGCCGGCGAACTGCACAGAGAGCACCTTGTGGCCGCTGAACGCGTCGACGATCCCCGACAGCGACCCGTCGTAGATAATCTCGCCGCGAGCAATCACGACCACGCGCTTGCAGAGCGCCGCCACGTCTTTCATGTAGTGGCTGGTCAGCAGGATCGTGATGCCGCGGATTTCCTGATAATGCTTCAGGAACTTCTGGATGTTGTGCTGCGCGACCACGTCGAGCCCGATGGTGGGCTCGTCCAGAAACAGCACGTCGGGCGAGTGCAACAGCGCGGCCGTCAGCTCCATCTTCATCCGCTCGCCCAGCGACAGCTCGCGGACCGGTTGCTGCAGCAAGCGGGTGATGTCGAGCAACTCGCACAGTTCGTCGCGCGTGCGGGCAAAGTCGGCCGGGTCGATGCGGTAGATCTTCTGGTGCAGCTTGAACGATTCCTGCGCCGGCAGGTCCCACCACAGTTGATTCTTCTGACCCATAACCAGGGCGAAGCGGCGGCGGTAGTCGTTCTCGCGGCGCCAGGGCACGTGGCCCAGCACGGTCGCCTCGCCGCCGGTGGGGCTGATCACGCCCGAGAGCAGCTTGAGCGTGGTCGTCTTGCCGGCGCCGTTGGGCCCCAGAAAGGCCACAAACTCGCCCCCCTCGACGTCCAGATCGATCCCTTTGACCGCTTCGACCGTGCGGTACTCGCGGCGGAACAGCCCGGCCAACGAAGCCGCCAGGCCCTCCTTCTTCTGGTAGACGCGGTACGACTTCTGCAGGTTGCGGATCTGAATGGCGCTCATGGTCGGCGGCGATTATACGGGCCCCGCGGAGGAAAGGACAGCGCGGCGGCAATTCGCAAAGTCGCTTCTGCAATGTGCGCGGAGCGTCGAATTTAGCCCCGCCGCTTGCGGCGGGGTCTAAGAACCGGGGCCCCACGCCAGTTGCGGTAGTCAACGCGGCGGCAAGCCTCAATAATTGAGCGACTGCTGCAGTTGCCATATTGACCGTGCCGACCCGGCGGCCGTTCACCGTCGAGCTTGCCGCGATGGCTGACCGTCGGCTGCCCGTAGCGGCCCACTTTCGAGGCGGAAAGTTGCCCCACTGATGTCGTTTCTGAAGCGTTTGGAAGCCCGGTTGGGCCGCTACGCGATTCCCAATCTCACGCTGGTGCTCGTGATCGGGCAGGCCTGCGCGTGGGTCATGTCTCGCTTGAGCGATGGGCCCGACATCTCGCGTCTTGCGCTCGATCCGGCGAAGGTGATGGACGGCGAGTGGTGGCGGGTGCTGACGTTTCTCTTCAGTCCGCCGGAGCAGCGCGGCATCTTGGTGATCTTCTATTTCATCCTGTTCCACCTGTTCGGCACGGCGGTCGAGGCATACCTGGGCACGTTCCGTTACAACGTATTTCTGCTCACAGGGTGGATCGCCAGCGTGGTTGCGGCGTTTGTCGCCTCGGCCGCGGTCCCGGCGGCGCTGGGGCTGGGCGGCCAAATGCGCTTCGCGTCGATCACGGCGCCCAACTACTTTCTGTACGGCAGTCTGTTTCTGGCATTCGCGCGGCTGTATCCCGATTTTATTCTCAACCTGTTCTTCGTCCTGCCGATTCGCATTCGCTGGCTGGCAATGATCACCTGGGCCGGAGCGTTCTACCTGATTTTCCGCGGCGGCTGGATGATTGCCATGCTGGTCATCGCGTCGTTGGCCAATTACCTGCTGTTCTTCGGCCCGGGGCACGTGCGTCAGTGGAAACACAAACAACGCAAGCATGCATTTCAGGCCAAGGCGGCCAAAGCGACGAAGAAGGCCCGACACGAGTGCCGCGTCTGCGGGCTCAACAGCGACGACTCGCCGCGGACGCTGTTCCGCTACTGCTCGCAGTGTTCGGGCCAGGTCTGCTATTGCCCCGATCACATTCGCGATCACGAGCATGTGACCGAAGACGCCGCGGCGAAGAGCTGAGCGGCAGCGAGTGAGAAATGGACGGGAGGGCGAGGCCACTGCCGAGCCGGCGACTGAGTGCGCTTCAGGCTCGGCAGGAGCCTCGCCCTCCCGGTCACGCGGCTTGATTGCCGGCGTCGTTCACAGTTTCTCCAGCCAGCAGTCCCGCCAGTCGCTCGACCGTCCGCTGCGTGGCGCCCTGCTGGCTCAGCACCAGCGCTCGAGCGCGCTCGCCCAGGTCCGCGGACCACGCACGGTCGTCCAGCGCCCGACGGACGAACTGCTGCAACTCGGCCGCATCGGCGACGACTTTCGCCCCGTCGACGGCCAACAGGCGGCGAACAATATCGCGGAAGTTGCGGGTGTTGGGCCCGAAGCAAGTCGGCACGCCGTAGGCCGCCGGCTCGAGCATATTCTGCCCGCCGCGGCTGCCGAAGCTGCCGCCGACGAACCCCACGTCGGCCGCGCCCCACCAGGCGCCCAGCTCGCCGATGACGTCGACCAGCAGGATTTGCCAGGCGGGGTGGCTGGGGACGGAGCCGGAGGCGGAGCCCCCAGTGCCTTTCGCCGAGGATGCTGCGTCCTGGGGGCTGCGCTGCGCTTCGTCCCCAGCCACCCCAGTGAGTTGCGACCGCCGTGCCCAGGGGATTCCCGTTGACGCGATCAACTGGGCGACCTCCTCGAACCGCTCCGGATGCCGCGGCACGACAATCAGCCGCAGCGGCGCCCGCGCGTCGCCGCTGACGCTCCGCAGCACGTCGATCGCATACAGCTCCTCCGGCGCCTGGGTGCTGCCGACCAATAGCACGCGATCCTCGGCGCCGATGCCCGCCAGTCGCTTCAGCTCCACCGTCCGCGGATTGTCACGATCGGTCTCGGCCCCGTCGAACTTCAACGACCCGGTCACCCGCACTGCTTGCGGCTTAGCGCCCAACCGCTCAAACCGCGCCGCCGTTTCCTCGTCTTGAGCCGCGATCAAATCCAGTTGCCCCAGCACCCGCGCCACCAACGGCCGCACCCGCCGGTACCCGCGAAAGCTGTTGTCGCTGAGCCGGCCGTTGATGATCGCCACCCGCGCTCCGCCGCGCTTCGCCGCGGCAATCAAGTTCGGCCACAGCTCCAACTCGGCGAGCACCAATAACGACGGCCGCAGGCGTCGCACCGCCGCGGCGCAGGCCCACGAGAAATCCAGCGGGCAGTAGAATACCGTGTGCTGGGCGTATTTTTTGCAGGCCAGCTCCCACCCCGTGCGCGTCGTCGTGGAGACGACGACCTGCCAATCGGGCCGTTGCCGCGCGAGCTCGGTGATTGTCGTCGCCAGCAGATTCACCTCGCCGACGCTCACCGCATGCAGCCACACGCAGGGCGCGTCGCCGGTGCGCACGGGCACGCGGCCCAGCAGCTTCGCCCCCCAACCGTCGCGGTACTTCCCGTGCCGCACGGCCCGCCACAGAATCACCGGCGACGCGACGGCAATGACCGCCGCGTAGCAGCCATTCAGCAGCCAGGCGAACAGGCGTGACATGGGAATCCTTTCCCGGGGCGCGTAGTTGTTGGTTAGGAACTGCGGCTCTCAACGATTGCTTTGGCGATCGTACTGGCGCCCCACAGGACGCACCCACACAGAACCATCTCTCCGTTGGGCCCCGTCACCCCCAGCACGATGCCAAGCCCGCCGAGAACGAAGCCCGTGACGATTGCAAAGGAAAGAAACTTCATGTGCCGGAATCGTTCTCGCGGAGATCTGAGTTGCCATTTGACGGAAGGAATCACCACGGAGGTCCTGAGTGACGGCTTCACTCAGGACGAGTCACTTCACGCGACTTCTGCTTTTCGCAGATCTGGTTGACGCGAGCTTCAAGTTCCGTGATTTCGGTTTGCAGCGTTTCCATTTGGTTGTCCAACCCGGTTCTCGCAATGAGTCGAGTCGCAACATCAATGCACGTTCCGGCCGTGAACAGCACAAAGAGCCAGTAGAGCGACGGCAATTGCCATGGGGCGAGCGGTTTCGGCGTTCGACTCTCCTTGGCAGCACTTTTGGTTGCGTTGTCGGGTTCACCCATGAGTGTCACCACGGCGCCTCCGGCGGTGGGCCGGCGGCTCAATGGTCTCTGTCGTTGGCAAGTCGGGGGTATTCAGAACCGAAATCGCTCAATGTCCATCGCGCTGTGGATAATGGCCAGCAAATACACGGAATCCGTCGCTTCCGCATATTCGTAGACGATACGATATAGTTACTTTCGAGTATTTCTCGAACCTCGCGGGCTTCGATACCGTGTACTAAAACGCCGACGCGCGGGTAGCTAGCAAGCAATTCAATCCTACCAACGAGACCTTCCACGACCCTGACGGCCGCGGTCGGCGAGTCCTTCGCCAGGAACCGGTCAATTTCGGCGAGCCACTCGAGCGCTTCCTCGGTCCAGATCACTTTCGCCATGATCGAATCCGGTCGAGCGCCTCTTAATGGCTGACGATCCGACCGGCGTCCACATCGTCCAGACCGCGCTGGATTGCGCGGCGACATGCTAGCTCGCGGAGCAGGTCGTCGTACGTGCTGTCGGCCGGCTGCTGGTTGAGGATCGCGATCATCTGGTCGCGGGGCGTGGGGGGATCGACTGTGCTCATGGGGCCCTCGCAATGGCGCCGCCGGCCAAGGCCGGCGGCTAAATGGTCTTCTCTCCGTGCCCTCTGTGCCTCCGTGGTGAATCTCTCGAACGTCAATTCCGCATGCAGCAGTTCTTGTACTTCTTGCCGCTGCCGCAGGGGCAGGGGGCGTTGCGGGCGATCTTTTCGCCGCGGTTTCGGATTGGCTCCGCTTTGACCGGGCCCTGGCTGCTGTCGATCGCCTGCTGCTGTTGCTGGGCGATGTCGCTCGTGCCGGGGGCCTCTTCGTGGATGGCGGCCGATTCCTTCCAGGTGCTGCCGACGAAATTCTCGTCCAGCTGCTCCATCTTGAAGATCAGGTCGGTGACGTAGTTTCCGACTGACCGCCACATGTCGTCGAACAGCCGCATGCCTTCGCGCTTGTACTCGACCTTGGGATCGACCTGGGCGTAGCCGCGCAAACCGACGCTGCTGCGCAGGTGGTCCATGGTCAACAGGTGCTCTTTCCACCCTTGGTCGAGGATCTGCAGCAGGATCTCGCGTTCCAGACGCCGCATCTCCGGCCGGTAGCGGTCTTCGATCGCCTGCATCACGCGGCGACGGGCTTCGGCCTGGTCGAGCTTGGCCAGTTCTTGCTGATCGACCTCGCACTGGCACGCTTCGCTGAGCCAGCCCGCCAGATCGTCGAGCTTGCCGTTGTGGCCGGTCGCCTGGCCCAGCGTGACCTGGGCGCCGCCCTCGGCGAACAAGGCGTTGACCCGCTGCTGGGCTTCGTCGGCCAGTTGGTTGGCGCGCTCGTTGCTTTGCTTGCTGTACTCGACGAGCACCTGGCGGATTTCGTCGCGCTGCTTGTTCTTCAGGTCGTCGATCGACAACTCGGCGCCGAACCGCTGCTTGGCCCAGGCGACCAGTTGCTCGCGGTTGAAGCCCTGCTTCTGCCCCGAGGAGTCGCGCTGCGTGTACCGCAGCATGCCGGCTAGCACGGGGAACTCCGACTCGCGATCGTCGTACGCCTGGCGGGCCTTCTCGTGGGCGATCCGCAAAAACTCCGGCGCTTCGACCGTGGCCATCTCGTCGGGCGCCAGCTCCACGCCGAACTTGTCGTGCAGCCAACTGCAGGCGGTCTTCACGCCGTAGTCGGGCTCCAGGTAGCGAGCGCAGCTTTCCAGATCGATCGCTTCGATTGCGTGGCGGGCTTCCTTGACCAGCATCTCGTCGAGCATGTCGCGGCCGATCTTCTTCAGATCGCGGTCGCGATGGTTCGTGCCCCAGCGGGCGTTGGCCCAGTGCGCCATGGCGCTCCAGTTCCACTCGTCCTCGTCGCCGTCGTCGGGCAAGTTTTCGTCGATGGCGTCGTACACCTGCGACTCGGCCTGACGCAGCGCTTCGCTGGTGGCCAACCGGGCGGCGTCGTCGTAGCTGGTGTTGCGGTAGTCGCGGGCCTCCAACTGCACGCCCAGCGCCGATCCGGCGGCGGCCGCGAACGACTCTGCGCCGTAGTCGGGGTCCAGCAGCGTGTCGAGCGCGTGGTCGATCTGTTCGTCGATCAGCTCGAGCATCAATTCGCGGCAGTTGTCGCCGTCGAGAATTCGCTGGCGATAGCCGTAGACGCGCTTGCGCTGCTCGTCCATCACCTCGTCGTATTCGAGCAGGTTCTTGCGAATCTCGAAGTTGCGTTCTTCGACCTTCTTCTGGGCGCCCTCGACGCGGCGGGTGACCAGCTTGCTCTCGATCGCTTCGCCTTCCTTCATGCCCAGGCGGGTGAGGATGTTTTTGACCCACTCGCCGGCGAAGATCCGCATCAGGTCGTCTTCCAGCGACAGGTAGAACCGGCTGCTGCCGGGGTCGCCCTGACGACCGCAACGACCGCGGAGCTGCAGGTCGATCCGCCGTGATTCGTGCCGCTCGGTGCCGAGGATGTGCAGGCCGCCCAGGGCTTTGACCTCGGCGCCTTGCTCCTTCATCTTCTCGCGGCGGTCGATTTGCGTGACCAGTTCGTCCCACTCTTCGTGGGGCACCTCCAGCCGCGTGGGGTACTTGTCCTGCAGTTGAGCCCAAGCCATCGTCTCGGGATTGCCGCCCAGGATGATGTCGGTACCGCGGCCGGCCATGTTCGTGGCGATCGTGACCGCGCCCAGCCGACCGGCCTGGGCGACAATCTCCGCCTCGCGTTTGTGATGCTTGGCGTTGAGCACCTCGTGCTTCACGCCGCGGCGGTCGAGGTGCGCGCTGAGCCGTTCGCTCTTCTCAATCGACACCGTGCCGACCAGGATCGGCCGCCCCGGCGGTTGAATGTGCTTGATCTTGGAGCGGTCGATCGCTTCTTTCTTGCGCGTCTCGTAATCCTCGATCACCACCGTGGCGTCGTCTTCGCTCACCAGCTTGCCAATGTGCCAATCGCCGTTTTTCAGCTCGACGGTCGTGTGCCGGTTGAGCCGCTCGATCTCGTCGGCGACCGCGTGATACTTTTCCTTCTCGCTGCGGAAGATCACGTCGGGGTGCTCGAGCCGCTGCATCGGCCGGTTGGTCGGCACGCCGATAACGTCCAGCTTGTAGATCTTCCAGAACTCGCCCGCTTCGGTCAGGGCGGTGCCGGTCATACCGGCCAGCTTGTTGTACAGCTTGAAGAAGTTCTGCAGCGTGATCGTGGCGAGCGTCTGGTTTTCTTCCTTGATCTGCACGCCTTCTTTGGCTTCGACGGCCTGGTGCAAGCCGTCGCTCCACTGCCGGCCTTCCATCAGGCGGCCGGTGTGCTCGTCGACGATGATCACGCGGCCCTGCTGCACGACGTAGTTGACGTCGCGCTTGTACAGGTAGTGGGCTTTCAGCGCGTTGTCGATCAGATGCGGCCATTGCATGTTGCCGGCCGTGTAGAAGCTCTCCACGCCGGCCAGCTTCTCGGCGGCGCGGACGCCCTCGTCGGTCAACGCCGCGGAGTGCTCCTTCTCTTTGACCTCGAAGTGCGTGTCGGCGGTCAGCTGCCGGGCGATCTTGTCGGCTTTTTGATACTTGGTGATATCGTCGCGGGCCGGGCCCGAGATGATCAGCGGCGTGCGGGCTTCGTCGATCAGGATGTTGTCGACTTCGTCGACGATCGCGTAGTTCAGTCGGCCCTGGGCCTGCTGATCGCGCTTGTCGTAGCGGTCGTCGCCGCGGGCCGCACGGCGCATGTTGTCGCGCAAGTAGTCGAAGCCGAACTCGTTGTTCGTGCCGTAGGTGATGTCGCAGGCGTAGCAGCGTTGCCGTTCGCCGCTGTCCATGCCGCTTTGGATGGCGCCGACGGTCAGCCCCAGGTTGGTGAACAGCGGGCCCATCCACTCCATGTCGCGGCGGGCCAGGTAGTCGTTCACCGTGATGATGTGGACGCCTTTGCCGGTGAGCGCGTTGAGATACGCCGGCAGCGTGGCGACCAGCGTCTTGCCTTCGCCGGTGACCATTTCGGCGATGGCGCCGCTATGCAGGATCATGCCGCCGACCAACTGCACGTCGTAATGCCGCATATTCAGGAAGCGGCGGCCCGATTCGCGCGCCACGGCGAACGCTTCGACCAGGATGTCGTCGAGCGACTCGCCCGCGTCGAGCCGGCGCCGGAAGATGTCGGTCTGCTCGCGCAGCTCGTCGTCGCTCATGCCCTCGTACTTGGGGGCCAGCGCGTTGATCGCATCGACCTTCGGCTGCAACTTCTTCAGGTAGCGGGCGTTGGCCGAGCCGAACAGGGCCGTGATGCCGCGCTCGAAGCGACCCAGAATCCCATTGCCGATGCCGGCCAGGATTTCCCAAATGCGTTCCAGAACTTCCATCGTTTGCTCAGTTTGTCGTCTAGCTGGTGTGTGCAGATTCGCCGCAGCGCGGACGGCGGCGGCGTGCCGCGGGGCCTTGGCGCCTGCGGCCAAAACGCGGCGCCCGGGAACCAGAGTTCGCCGCGGCCTGGGGCCGGTGCTCCACGGCGGTGCGTATCGTGATCAACTTCGGCCGAGTCGTGCGGCCGGGACAGGCCGCGCTCGTGAAGGAGGTGGTGGCAATGGGGGCGTCGCGCTGCTGCGCCGAAAACGCGCAGAATTGGCGCAACGCTTTCGCAGCAAAAAGTTTATTGCGACCAGGAAAACTGGTCAAGGCGAGCCGATTCTGCCGCGCCTGTGCAGAGACGGGGCGGAATGGGGGGATTGGGTCTACACGCCGCGGCCGATTTCGCCAGAGGCCGTCGAGACCCCCTGCCGGCATCGCTAGAATTGACGGCAGAGGGCGCATCTGGCCGCGCTCGCTCGTCCCCACTGACCCGCTCCGCCCGACACGCCGCATGCCCAAGACCAAGACCGCCGCCGAAAAGCAGCGCACGCTGCCCATCGCCGCCGCCGCGATCCCGCTGCACGAGCTGACCGACGGGCAGGAGGCGGACCTGTTCGCCGTGCTGTCAGCCAAGACGACGCTGACCACCAAAGACGGCAAGCCGTACGACCGGGTCACGTTCCGCGACGCCCAGCGGGAGGTCAGCTTTCCGATCTGGAGCGACGCCCCGCTGGCCGCCGCCTGCCGGGACGAGTGGCAAGTGGGCGCGTTCTACAAGCTGCGGGCGCTGTACCGCGAGACGAACTACGGCCCCCAACTGGACATTCGCCGCATCCGTCCGGCGACCGACGAGGACCGCGACGACGGCTTCGACCCGGCGGCGCTGGTGCCTGCCTCGCGGTTCGACCCCGAGGAGATGTTCGCGCAACTCGCCGAGATCGTCCAGGAGCACGTCGCCGACGAGGCCGTCCGGGAACTGGTCGCGGCCGTGCTCGACGACAATCGTGAACTGATCCTGGCGATTCCCGCGGCCACGCGCAATCACCACGCCCATCGCAGCGGGTTTTTGGAGCACGTGCTCAGCGTCACTCGCACCTGCGTCTATCTCGCCGACAAGTACACGGAGCTGTTCCCGGATTTGCAGCCGCCGTTGGATAAGGACCTGGTCGTCGCCGGCGGCGTGCTGCACGACATTGGCAAGCTGCGCGAGCTGCAAACAACCGCCACGGGGGCCGAGTACACCCCCGCCGGCACGCTCATCGGCCACATCCTGCAGGGCCGCGACATCCTGCGCGAGGTCGCGGCTGAGCACCCGATCGACCCGGACAAGCTGCTGCGGCTGGAGCACGTGATCGTGGCCCACCAGCGGTTGCCCGAGTGGGGCGCCCCCAAACCGCCGATGACCCCCGAGGCGCTGCTGGTGCACTACGCCGACGACATCGACGCCAAGATGCAAATGATGGTCAACATCCTCGCCGAGGACACGACCGAGGGCCCGCTCACGGGCAATCGCAACCCGATGGGGCAGAAAATCTACCGCGGCCCGCTCCCCGACGGCGCCGACGACCAATAGTCAAACAGCGAATTGTCCGCATATCATTTCGCCGCGGGGCTTGCCCCGCGCAGCGCATCCCGCGCGGGGCAAGCCCCGCGGCTAAATATTCAGGTGCGCACGCCGCCACGTGACGGAAGCACGCAAAAGTCGCGAGGACCCACACGGATGACGCACCGCGGCCGAATACCGGCATTTCTCGGTTTCTGCATGGCCGTCGCCGGGGTTTGCGGGGCCGCCGGCGCCGCGCCGATCGGCGACGATCGCTACGCCGCGGCACGCAACAAGATGGTCGCCGAGGAAATCGCCGCCGCCGGCGTCGCCGACGAGCGCGTGCTGGAGGCGATGCGCTCCACCCCGCGGCACGAATTCATGCCGGCCGGGTTCCGCCGCTACGCCTACGCCGACGCGGCGCTGCCGATCGGCCAGCGGCAAACGATCTCGCCGCCATACGTGGTGGCGTACATGACCGAGCAACTCCGACCGCAACCCGAGGACCGCGTGCTGGAAATCGGCGCCGGCAGCGGTTATCAGGCGGCCGTGCTCAGCCCACTGGTCGCCGACGTCTACACAATCGAGATCGTCCCGGAGTTGGGCAAGCGGGCCGAGCGCACGCTCACGCGACTGAAGTACGACAACGTCCACGTGCGCATCGGCGACGGCTACCAGGGTTGGCCCGAGCACGCCCCCTTCGACAAGATCATCGTCACCTGCTCGCCTGAGGAGATCCCGCAACCGCTGGTCGACCAACTGGCCGAAGGCGGCGAGATGATCATTCCCGTGGGCGAGCGGTACCAGCAGAATCTCTACCGCGTGACAAAGCGCCAGGGGCAGCTCACCCGCGAACCGCTCAAGGCGACGCTGTTCGTGCCCATGACCGGCGCCGCGGAAGACGCGCGGCAGAAGCTGCCCGATCCCACGCGTCCGGAGGTCGTCAACGGCGACTTCTCCGAGCGGATCGCCGAGAGCGATCTGCCGGCGGGGTGGCATTATCTGCGCTCCGCGCGCGTGATGAGCGACGACAGATCAGCAAGTGACGGCGGCGGCCCGTCGACGTTCCTGCGATTCGAGAACGACGCCCCGGGGCTACCGACGCGAGCGCTGCAGGGCACGGCGATCGACGGGCGCAAGATCAGCCGCCTGGAGCTGTCGGCGCGAGTCCGCGGCGAGCGTTTGGGCCAGGGGCTGGCCTCCGGAGAGCAAGCGGCAGTGATGATCACGTTCTACGATGCCCGTCGGGCGGCGATCGACACGGCCGTGCTGGGGCCATGGCAGGGGAGCTTCGACTGGCGCACGGAATCTCGTGAAATCGCGGTCCCGCTGGCCACGCGCGAGGCGGTGCTGCGGCTGGGAATGCACGGCGGCGTGGGCGTGCTGGATGTCACACGGGTGACACTGGCGCCCGCGGCAAGTGCCTCGCAATAGCCCCTGGACTGCATAATCGCCAAAATCCGGCATTTTAGCCCAGTTTGCTTGAATTAACCCCCGGCGCTGGTATCCTGTCAGCGACCCTGCCGTGATGCGCAATCGCCCAGCGTCTGTGCCGGATCCGCACGATCTCGGCGGTTTATTTCGATTTCTGAGGGGGTTTTGCGAAATGCGATTTCAAGCTACTGCCGGCAAATGGCACATTGCTGCTCTTGCCTGCGCCGTGTTGGCAATGAGTGCCACCGATGCCTCGGCCTTCCGCCATCGCGGCGGATCCTACGGCAGCTACGGTTCGGGCGGAAGCTATGGCAGCTACGCCTCCTATGGTTCGAGCGGCAGCTATGCCTCGTCGGGCAGCTACGCGTCCAGCGGCAGCTATGCCTCTTCGGGCAGTTACGCCTCGTCCGGTAGCTACGCCAGCAGCGGCAGCTACGGTTCGGCCGGCAGCTCGGGTCGGCCCGGTCTGTTCGCCCGCTGGCACGCCCGCAAGGCCGCTCGCAAAGCTTCCTATGGTTCGTCCGGCAGCTACGCCTCCAGCGGCAGCTATGCCTCCTCGGGCAGTTACGCCTCGTCCGGTAGCTATGCCAGCAGCGGCAGCTACGGTTCGTACAGCACCCCGGTGGAAACCTACAGCGTCCCCGTCGAGCCCTACTGTGCCGACTGCGTGGGCGAGGCTTCGGTCTCGACCAGCACCGAGTTGGCCGCCGCCGGCGAAGCCGCGATCCGCGTCTCCGTGCCGGCCGACGCCCGCGTGTTCGTCAACGACAACCTGACCACCAGCACCGGCGTCGATCGACGCTACGTGTCGCGCGGCCTCGACGCGGGGATGAGCTACTCGTACCAGCTGCGAGTCGAGTTCCGCCGCGACGGCGAAATGGTCGTCGAGAACAAGACCGTCCGCCTGCAGGCCGGTCAGACCACCGATTTGGCGTTCGGCTCGGGCGAGCCCACGCTGGCCGCCGAGCCGGTCAAGACTGAGCTGAAGCTGGCCGTGCCGGCTGACGCCAAGGTCTTCCTGGCCGGCGCCAAGACCAGCCAAACCGGCGAGAGCCGCACCTTTGCCACCGACGGCCTGGCCGCCGGTCAGAGCTGGGACGGCTACGTGGTTCGCGTCGAACTGAACCGCGACGGCGAAACCCTGGTCAAAGAGGAAACCCTGACCATCACCGGCGGGGAGACCTACGAGCTGGCCTTCCAGTTCGACGAAGCCGGGCAGCGGGTCGCCGCTCTCGACTAACTTGCCGTAGGTCAGGCGTTCCAGCCTGACATGACAGCATCCAGATCGCGGCTCGCGTCAGGCCCGAAAGCCTGACCTACGATAATCTTGCCCCCGTATCGGCGTTGACCGGTACGGGGGTTTTTCGTTTGCTACGGGCGACAAAGCTCGTACGCAGCCACCCGCGCTGCAATCTCCTACGACCAACCCTCAGGCGGCATGGCCAAGCAATCGGGCAACAGACAGAGCGGCGAGGAGCAGGCGGCGCGCGAAAAGCCGGCCAAGCAGCCCAAGTCGCCGCGCGAGAAGCGCCCCCGCGACCCCTCCATGCCGTGGGGACCGTGGTTGCGCGCGCTGGTCAGCGCGGCGATCCTGTGGCACCTGACCGCCGTGTTCGTGCCGCCGTGGTTTCTGTGGATCGCGCCCGACCACAAGGCCACGCCCAACACGCCTCCAGGCGAACTGGTGCGCGACGCCCAGGGCAACGACGTGCCGCCCGAGCGGTGGGAGTCGGTCGGCGTCGCCAGGCAATGGCCGCCGCTGGTGAGCTGGCTCAACGACATCGTGTTCCACTACGCCAACCTGCTGTACATCAACAACGGGTACGAATTCTTCTCGCCCAACCCCAGCGTCGCGCATGTCGTCGACTACGAGGTCATGGACGACGCCGGGCAGACCATTGCCGAAGGGCGGCTGCCCGATTTGCGCGATCAGTGGCCGCGGCTGTTTTATCACCGGCACATGATGCTGGTCGAACAAACGCAAACGCCGGACGTGCCGCCGCCGCTGCGCGACGTGGCCGACACCGCGGGCGAGTGGCTGCTGACCAAATACGGCGGCGAAAGCGTCCGCATGACCCTGCGGATTCATCACCTGCTCACGCCCAAGCAAGTGCGCGACGGCATGGCGACCGACGATCCGTCGACCTACGAAGAGTTCGGCTCGTTCGTGCATCGCAAGGGCGACGTGCCTGAGCCCAACGCCGCGGCGGAAACCATCCCGCCGCCCAACACCGCGATTCCGGGGGTGAGCCCATGAAAGGCCTGCTCGCGGCGATCCGCGGTTACCTGTCCGACGCCTGGGGCGCGTGGAACACGTTTTGGTTCTCGCCCACCGACCCGGCGACGCTGTCGATGCTGCGGCTGTTGGCCGGGGGGATGTTGCTGTACACGCACCTGATCTGGTCGCTCGATCTGAGCGGTTTCATCGGCCCGGACGGCTACGTGCCCGTGTCGGTGCTCCGCGCCCCGCAGGGGCCCGACTTCCCGGCATGGTCGGCGTGGAGCGTGTTCTTCTGGATCAAGTCGACCTGGCTGCTGTGGGTCGTGCACGTGCTGGCGCTGGTGGTGTTCGCCTGCCTGACGGTCGGCTTCTTCTCGCGGACCGCGGCGCTGCTGGCGTTTCCGCTGGCGGTGAGCTACGCCTACCGCGTCACGCCCGGCGCGTTCTTCGGGCTCGACAAAGTCAATTGCATGCTGGCCTTATACCTGCTGCTGGGGCCGTGCGGGGCGCGGTACTCGCTCGACCGCTTGTGGCGGCTGCGCCGCGGCGACGCGACCGATCCCGAGCCCAGCGTCTCGGCCAACCTGGCGGTCCGCCTGCTGCAGGTGCATCTGTGCATCTTCTATCTGTTCTCGGGACTGCCCAAGCTCGACGGCAGCACGTGGCAACTGGGCACGGCGTTGTGGTGGGGCGCGTCGATCACCGAGTACCGCTCGGTCAGCCTGCTGTGGCTGGCCGATTGGCCGAAATTTGCCGCACTGCTGACGCACGCGACCGTGTTCTGGGAGATCTTCTACTGCTGCCTGGTGTGGAACCGCTTCACCAAGCCGCTGGTGCTGGGCATGGCGTTTTGCGTGCACGGCGGCATCGCGCTGTTCATGGGCATGATCACCTTCGGCACGGCCATGATCATCGCCAATCTCAGCTTCCTGAAGCCCGAGACGGTGCGCAAGATCCTCGACCCCGTCGCCGGCCGCGTGTCGCTGGCGCTGGTAGGCAAGAAGGTCAGCTGACGCGTCCTCGCGGCGCACCCAGCTCGCTCCTCCTTGAGATCTTCCGCAGAGACTCACCACAGAGGACACGGAGAGCACAGAGATGAATGACAGTGTCTCGTTTGGCAGCGACCGCTGCCTTCAGCCCTCCAGTCGTTGGCCGAATCCCGATTGACGTCGGGTTTCATCACTTGCTGGATTCCTCTGTGCTCTCCGTGTCCTCTGTGGTGAAGGAACCTAGCCGGACCTCCGCCAGACGCTCAAATCGCCACGGGCTTGCCCAACTCGCGACGCACGGGGACGAACTGCCCGGCGTGCATCATGGGGTGCATTGCCATCAGCATGAACATGTGCCCCACGGTCGGGAAAAATGACCGCATGTGTTCGGGGGCGGGGGCGTCGAGGACCTCGGCCGACAAGCCTTCCAGCGCCGCTTTCGTTGCGGCGCGAGCCTGCTCAAACAGTTCCAGGTACTGGGCCTTCGAACAGAATTTGGCCGGATCGTCCGCGTTGGTCGCGTCTTTGCCGTGCTGCTCGGCGAATCCGTCGGGCAACTCAGCCGCGGCGCCGGGGGCCACCGAGTTCAGCAGGGCCGCTTCCGAGGAGATGAGATGCCCCAGCTGCCACGCCAGGTGATTGCAGCCGGGCCCGGGGCGGCGAAGCAGGTCGGCGTCGTCCAGGTCTTCCAGGTATTTGCTCAGGACCATCGTGCTCATGCCAGCGGCGGCGTTGATCGCGTCGGGCGTGTTCATGGCGGGGACTCGCTCTCTTGTTCCGGGTGAACTGGTGCGGCGGCCGACGCGGCGCGATCCGCAGCGGCGCCCACGATCGTACTGCAGCGACGCAGGCGGGGCGAATCACCGCGACTGCATCTCGGCTTGATTCGCAGCGCCGTCGAATCGAGCGCGCATTGGGGCCGCGATTGGCCGTTGGCACGGCCGCGGGCCGTTGCGACTTCCCGCAACCTGTTGCCAGCAGGCGAGTTGCGCGAGTGTTGCAGAATTGCCCAACAGGTTTGGCGCCCCCGTTGCTCCTTATAACCGGCAGAACCGACCCGGCGGCCCCGTCGCCCAACGGGGTCGCACTCACCAACCCCTTGCCAAGGAGCCTCACAATGAAGACTGCATGCACAACTGCCGTCGTCGTCGCCTTGATCGCCGCGTCCGCCGCCCAAGCCCAGGACAGCTACGGAACTTACTACGGCTACCACCACCGCAGCACCGCGTTGGGAGACTGGTACGCCGGCGCCGGCGAGCTGGTTCGCGCCCAGGGCGCCTTCCTGAAGGACGAAGCCGCCGCGGCCGTCACCTGGCTGGAAGTCGACCGCGGCCGCGAAGCGTTCCGCTACGAGATGGAAGAGTGGCGCCAACAGGATCGGCTCGATCGCCAACGCCGCGTCGAAGCCAAGGCCGAAGCCCGCCGCTCGCGGCAACGGGCCGAAGAGGACGTCCGCACCGCCACCGCCCAGGTCTTGCTGCAAGACATTCGCGACGGCATGCCGGTCTGGCCCGAAGCGCTGCAACTGCCCAAGTACGCCGGTTCGAAGACGATGATCGAATCGCTGCTGCGAAACTGGGACGGCCCGATGGACACGTCGTTCCGCTCGGCGTTGGCCACGGAACTGGGCGTGCTGGAAACCCGCATCGCGGCCGACACGTCGGTCAACTTCCTGCAACGCGTCGAAGCCGTCCGCACGCTGCGAGTGCTGATGGAACTGACCGAAGCCGACGCGATCCCCGCGCATTTGGCCATGCGGTAAGCGGCGACGCGGGACCGACGGTTTTGACGACTGGCGGAAGGCTGACGGATGACACGAGCGGCGACAACGGACGCCGCAGCGAGAGACGCACAACACGTGCTGGGCGGCACGTACGCAGTCGCGCCAAGTGAGGCGGCCGCTGCGATGGCGACGCCGGCGGAGGGGAGGATCCGCCGGCTGTCGCCTTTTTTGTTTGCGCTCGCCGATTCTGATGTCCGCGCAGGATGTACGCGGAGGGAGGGCGAGGCTCCTGCCGAGCCGGCGGGGGCATGCCGCATTGGCTCGGCAGGAGCCTCGCCCTCCCCAGCACCCGCTCATCCTGCCGTCTCGGGACAATCCGATCTTGTCCCCGCGGCCCCAGCGCCGCCTCTTCGCCGCCACTGGTTGTCGCGGCTCGCTGGTTTGGCAAAATAACAGCGGCCAAGCCACCCCTTGCCGGCGCTCGCTTTCCCCTCGCGTCGCGCACCGTGCCACTCCCCGCAGGAGCGATCAGCGTGACTCAATATATTGGCATTCTCACCAGCGGCGGCGATTGCCCCGGGCTGAACGCGGCCATTCGCGGCGTCGGCAAAGCGGGCATGGACACGCTGGGCATGGAACTGATCGGCTTCCGCGACGGCTTTCGCGGACTCGTGCAGGACCGCTCGCTGCCGATCGACAGCGACACGCTCTCGGGCATTCTCACCGACGGCGGCACCATCCTGGGCACCAGCCGCGACAAACCGCACAAGATGCCCATCGGCGGCAAAATGGTCGACATGACCGACGCCGCCGTCGACACCTACAAGCGCCACGGGCTCGACGCGGTGGTTTGCATCGGCGGCGGCGGCACGCAAAAGAACGCCATGCGGCTGGTCGAGGCGGGGCTCAACGTGGTCACGCTCCCCAAGACGATCGACAACGACATTTTCGGCACCGACGTGTCGTTCGGCTTCGACACCGCGCTGCAGATCGCCACCGAAGCGATCGACCGGCTCCACTCGACCGCCACCAGCCACGACCGGGTCATCGTGCTGGAAACCATGGGGCACCGCGCAGGTTGGCTCGCGCTGGGCGCGGGCATCGCCGGCGGGGCCGACGTGATTCTGCTGCCCGAGATGCCTTACCATGTCGAAGCGGTCGCCGATGCCATCAAAAATCGCGCTCGCAAAGGCAAGCGGTTCAGCATCGTCGCGGTCGCCGAGGGCGCGATGACCGTCGAGGAATCCGAAACGGTCGCCAAGCTGGTCGCCGCCAAAGACGCCGCCAGCACGCGCGAGGAAAAGAAGAAGGTGTCGGAGGACCTGAACGCCTTTCACCAGGCGCACGTCGACCACACCGTGCGGCTGACCCAGCAGTTGGAGGAACTGACCGGGCTGGAGTCGCGGCTGACGATCCTGGGGCACCTGCAACGCGGCGGCACCCCCTCGGCCGCCGACCGCGTGCTTGCCTCGCGGCTGGGCGCCCGTTGTGCGGCGCTGGTGGCCGACAAACAGTACGGCGTGATGGTCGCCGCCCGCGGCGACCACGCCGTGCCAGTCCCCCTGGCCGAGGTTGCGGGGAAAAAGAAACTCGTCGAGCCGGACCACCCCTGGGTGAAAACAGCCAGACGCCTGGGCACCTGCCTCGGCGACAAATAGCTGTCGCTGGTCAAGGGGAGGGCGAAAAAGGTAGCCCGGGTTCTCGAACCCGGGCCGCCGCAGGCGGCAAGAGGCGTCGCCGCAAGTCTGCGCCGCGACCACCCCAACCATCGCAACAACGCCTCCCGCGGCTTCACCGTCCAGGTTCAAGAACCTGGAGCACCCGCGGCCATAGTGCCATCACGCCCCCCCGCCCGCCGGCTTCTGCGCAACCCAACGGCGCCTCGGCAATCTCCATTCCATCGGCAGCCGTCGCAACGCCTGCTACAATGGCCAGTGTGATCTGCCCCACCCGGCGGCGGGAGATGGAACCTCTCCACCCGTCCGCGCCCCCGACGCAAGTGGCATCCTGCCCACTCACGTCTCGACAGCAATCCGACAGGCAGCCTCATCGGCGCGGGTCGCCCGCGCCAGGCTTGATATGAATCTCTCCTCTCGCCCGCAGCCGCTGTGTCGCACGCATCGAGCGCTTCGCGCACGCCCCTTCGCCGTCCTCGCAGCAACGGCGATCCTCAGCCTCATCGCCCACCCCGCGCTCGCCGCCATCACCTGGACCGGCGACGTCGACCCCAGCGATCCGACCACGTGGACCGACGCCACGACGGGCTACATCGGCAAGACGGCTGAAGGGACGCTCACGATCGATGGGGCCAGCGACTTGAACTCCCAGGTTGCATTCATCGCCCACGACCCCGGCTCGACGGGGACCGTGACGGTCGATGGCATCGGTTCAACCTGGGCTCCCGGTGGCATTACGGTCGGTGTGTCGGGCAATGGCACGCTCGCGATCACCAATGGCGGGACCGTAAGCGATTACGGGGGCTACATTGGATTTGACAGGGGCTCGACGGGGGCCGTCACGGTCGACGGCGTCGGCTCGACGTGGACCAAAAGCGGCGGTCTAAATGTTGGCTTCCAGGGCAGCGGCACGCTCGCGATCACCGGCGGGGCGACCGTTAGCAACTCCCTCACGGCCTATATCGGCGGGCCCTATTTCGACTCATCAGGCGCCGTGGCGGTCGACGGAACCGGCTCGACCTGGACCAACGACAGTTTCCTTTTCGTTGGGAATCTCGGCAGTGGCACGCTGGCAATCACCGGCGGCGGGACCGTGGATGTGGCCGAAGACGTCTGGGTCTCTGGCAATCCCATGTCGGCAAGCGGAATTCACTTTGACAATGGGACCCTTTCGGCAGGCGGGCTTTTGAGTGCCGCCGCCGATCTGACCGGGACGGGTACGGTCCACGCGCACGGCGTGGTCACCGACGTCGATCTGACGTTTGACGCGACGCGCGGGCTCACTCAATCCGTCACGCTCAATGAACTGCCCGGCCAGAGTATTACGCTGAACCTCGACATCGACGGCTCGGGACCAATGGGGGCGGGGTGGGGCGGCGCCGGGACCATGAGCATCTCCGAGGGGGTCGTTGTTCCGTCGACTCAAGGTCTCATCGGATACCGATCTGGTTCGTCGGGAGCGGTTACAGTCAGCGGAGCCGGGTCGAAATGGACGAGTACAACCGATCTCACCGTTGGTATTCTCGGAAGCGGCACGCTCGCAATTAGTGGCGGCGGAATGGTGCAGGTCGCCAATGACACCTGGGTTGCACGCGAATTCACATCATCCAGCAGAATCGACTTCGATAACGGCACGCTGTCCACGGGCGGATTGCTGGCCGCGGCCGCCGATCTGACTGGGACCGGAACGATCCACGCGCACGGCCTGGTCACCGACATCGATCTGGCGTTTGACGCCACCCGCGGGCTGACTCAAACCGTCATGCTCGATCAACTGCCCGGGCAGGATATCACGCTGCATCTGGACGTGGACGGCTCACGAGCCATGGGCGTCGGCCATCGCGGCGCGGGGTCGATGAGCATCGCCGATGGAGTCGTAGTCGAGTCGACAGCGGGCTACGTCGGTTTCAAAGCTGGCTCAACGGGCGCCGTGACCGTCGATGGCGCCGGCTCGACCTGGGCCAATGACGGCGATCTGTTCGTCGGTGACTCCGGCAGCGGCAGGCTCGCGATCACCGACGGCGGGGCAGTGAGTTCGCGTGTTTGCATCATCGGCTCTTCGGTCGGATCGACAGGGGCGGTCACGGTTGACGGCGCGGGCTCGGTCTGGACCGATGACGCCCGAATCTATGTCGGCAACCGAGGCAGCGGCGTGCTCGACATCGCCGCCGGCGGGGCTGTCAGCAGTCGACAAGCCACGATCGGTACCTACAGTAGTTCAAAAGGGGGCGTGACGGTTGACGGCGCCGGCTCGACCTGGACCATTAGCGACGCCTTCACCATTGGCCGCGGAGGCATGGGGTCGTTGGTGGTCACCGGCGGCGGGACTGTCAGCACCTTGTATGGCGATTTCGCTCAGCGCAGCATTGTGGGGGACGAGGAAGGTTCTGTAGGGGCGGTAACGGTCAGCGGCGCCGGATCGACCTGGACGATCAACCGCAGCCTCTACGTCGGTCGCTACGGCAATGGCACGCTGGCGATCGCTCATGGCGGATTGGTCAGCGTTGGCGATAAATTGACGATCGACTTCGACGGCGATGGCGATAGCTTCATCAACATGGCCACCGGCGGCATGCTCGCCATGAACGGCTACGCAGAAAGTTCCCTCTCCCATTTCCTTGCTCTGGTCAGCGGCACCGACGCGATTCGTTATTGGGACGCCGACGCCGGCGCGATGGCGCTGCTCACCGCCGCCACGTATGGCGACGATTACACGCTGGAGTATCTCACCGCCGGCGACCTGGCCGGGTACACGCTGCTGACCGTCACCGCGGCGGGGCCGCCCGGCGACTACAACGGGGACTTCGTCGTCGACGGCGGCGACCTGCTCGCCTGGCAGCGCGGCGACTCGCCCGACCCGCACAGCGCCGCCGATCTGGCCCAGTGGCAGGCCAACTACGGCTGGAGCGCCCAACCGGCCGCCAACTCCGCGGCCGTGCCCGAACCGGCCGCGGCGGCGCTGGCCATTTTTTCCTGCCTCGCGCTGCGGCTCCGCCGCGGTTAGCGATTCGCTGGCCCGGCTAAGCGCAGGCGGGTTCCACGGTCGTCGGCTCGACCTCCGGCTTGTGGAATCCCACGACCAGCAGCACGGCCGCGCTGTTGGCCCAGTAGTACCACGCATCCCGGCCGGCGAACCCCAGGGCGAGCGGCGCGATCATGAACGTCGCGCCGACCAGAAAATCGACGGCCAGATGCACGCCGTACGGCAACACGCGCAGCACGCCCAGCTGGTGGTCGGTCAACAGCGTCAGGATCAGCGCCGCCACGCCGGCGCCGACCGACAGCCAGCGGGCCATGGGGTGTGAATGACCCAATTCGAGCACAAAGGGCGCGGCCATCAGACTCGCGGCGACGGGGTAGTCGAGATACGCGTGCATGGTCTTGGTCACAAAGCGAGGGTTCATGGCAATGGCTCCTGGGCGTGCCCGGCGGGGCAGGGGAAACAGACTCAACGTGAGCGTCGCCGCGGGGGCGGCATTGTTGAGACGCCGCAAGACGCCAGAGTCTTACGTGTCGCGGCTGGCGAACGTGCCGGAAGAAATTGGCGTCGGTCGACCGCCGCCATCGCCTCGTTCCCGCAGCGCACCTCGCCTGCCGCGCCGGACGGTCGACGCCCTGGCGTCACTCGTCAGGGCCGTTCTCGCGCATCGAGATCAACGCTTCACGCAAGGCTTCGTACTCTTCGCGGCACTCCCCGCACACGGCCAGATGCTGCTGGACGGCCTGCAAGTTCGCGGCGACCGATTGGCCCGCCAGCTGCGACTCGGCAAACTCCGCGACCAGCGCCAGACACTGCTCGCAATTCAGTTCGTGGTTCTGGGTCTGCGCGAGCAGCTCCAGCAGCTTGGCGAGTTCGGTTGGGGAGAGTGGCATGGGCTGGTTCTCACTTGCCTGCGTCGGAAACCAAGTCGTCGGCCGTGAAGCCGGCCGCCTCGAGACGCTCGCGCAGCTTCTTGCGGGCGTCGTGGGTCAACTTGTACAGCGCGTTGCGGGTGCTGCCGAGTTGCCGGGCGATCTCGTCCTGCGGCATGCCCTTCAGTTCCGCGACCAGGGCCGTGCGTTGGCGCGCCGTCAGGTCATGCTGAATGGACGCCAGCAGCGCCGCCGCTAGGTCGCGTTGCTGAAGCTGCACGTCGGGGGCCGCGCCATCGCCGGCCACGTCGGGGGCGGCCTGGTCGTCGTCGGCCGTCAAGTCGCTCAGCGACACGTCCTTCCACCGGCTGCGGCGCAATTCGCCGAACGCCACGCGCATGGCAAGGGCCGTCGCCCAGGTCGTGAATTGACTGCGGCCGTGGAACTGATCCAGTTTGTCCAACACGCGCAACAACGATTCCTGCGCGCAATCCTCCAAGAACGAGTCGTCCGCACGCGGACGGCCCGCGAGGCCGCGACGCAGGTTGCGCATCAACGTCGCGCGCAGGTCGGCCAGTGCGCCGGCGTCGTGCTGCGCGAGTTGCTGCCGCCAAGTTGCGTTGTCCCGATTCATGCATCCCGCCGGGGGAAATGGGCGCAGGCAAGCAGACCGCTCGATCGGCCCGCAAGAGCCGGATCGAGCGGTCGCCGACGCTTAGTTCGCCGCGAGTTCGGGCACGGCGGGAAAGTCGACCTCGGTGCCGGCCACGTGGTTGAAGTAGTTGGTGAACAGATTCAGGGCCACGTTGGCGACGATTTCGGCAATGGCGCCGTCATTGTATCCCGCCTGCCGCAGGCGTTCGACGTCTTCGTCGGCGACGAGGCCGCGGTCGGTCACGATCTGCTGCGCGAACCGCAAGGCCTGCGTTTCGCTGTCGGTCGACGCGGTCGCCCGTCGGGCGTCGCAAGTCTCTTGTTCGGACAGCCCGGCCATCTTGCCGAGCGCCGTGTGGGCCGAGACGCAGTACGCGCACCTATTGCTCTCGCCGACGGTCAAGGCGATTTGCTCCCGCAATCGGGCCGGCAGCGAACCGGCGGAGAGCGCCTGGCTGAAGGCGAGGTACGCTTGGGCCACGGCCGGTGATTGGGCCATCGTGGCGATGATGTTGGGCACGGCGCCCATTTTCTTTTTGACGTTGGCAAGCAGATCCGCCGTGGCGGCGGGCGCGTCCTGGGTGTTGACGGGGGCAAGGCGGGGCATCGGTTGACCTCAACGGACAGGGGGATAGGAATGGTCTTTCCGTTGGATGCCGCGAGGGCCCCGCGTCTTACGTCGATGGTTTGTGGCGGGAGCGAATTCTCCGCGCGTTCTATTCCCGGGAGATTCTCGTAGAAAATGAGCCACTGCGCCGCGTAGAGTGAAGGCCGCACGCGCTGACGCGTGCCGGCGGGGCGGATCGATTGGGCAGGACCGTGGCCCCGGTCGCGCGACGCGCGTGCAGCCGCAACTCCGGCCGTCGTTGAGCAAAAGTCGGGTTTTGCCTGCAAAAGTCCCGTTCAGATCGGGACGCTCCGCCGCGCAAGTCGAAGCCAGCCAGGAGGTATGGCGGGACGAGTCGCTGGCACGGCGGGGCGTTTTGCTGGGAGATTTCCGTTGGCTTGGCAAAGCAAAACTCCATCCGCGGCGCCAGCGAATCCTGGGCGTGACGGTTGGTCGTCATCGAGCCAACCCGGTCGCCGTGCACGCAATGCGAGCGCTGCTGGAGGGCTTCAGCGGGGCGTTTGGTGAGCAGGATTCGTCCGGTACGGTTTGTGAACCATAACCAGAGCGACGGTGCAAGCGCCGCTTGCGCGTCCGTGACGAATCCAAACCATCGCCATCCTTGCTGGAGAAATATTCATGAATGTGCATCCTGATACCGCGACTCACGCGTTGCTGGAAGCTGCCGCCTTTGACTCGGTCGCTTCGGCCAAGGCGTGCGTCGACGACTTGCTGGCCGCGGGGTTCGTGGGGGACGACATATCGGTGTTCTGCTCCGACGACGAGGTTCGCAAGCGGTTCCCTGATCTGCACGCCGAGTTGCCCGGCCCGTCGAAAACCGGCGGGGTGCTGGGGGCTCTGTTCGGCGGATCGCTGGGCGCGATTGTCGGCGTGACCGGCTTGGCCACGCTGGGCGGGTTGCCCGTGGTCGTGGCCGGCGGGTTGGCGAGCGTACTGGCCGGCGGCGTGATGGGCGGGCTGACCGGCGCCATGGTCGAACGCGGGCTAACCGCCGACGCGGCCGACTTCTACGACCAGGCCGTGCAAGACGGCAAACTGCTGGTTGCCGTCGCCGTGGACGAGGATGGCGCCCAACGCCGCCAGCAGCGCATTGCCGACGTGCGCAGGATTTTCGCGGATCACGATGCGGAGCGCTCGCCGAACGCGAGCTAGCACCGCTGCGGTTGCCAAGACGGCAGCCCGCAAACTTTGCCCCGCTTGCCTGACGCGCAGCGCCGCTGCCAGCCGCCAGACGCTGCGCCGCGGGCGCCGATGCTTTACTGTGAGTGCAGTCGCGCTATCGCGGCTGTGGCGAAAGGATTCGCACGATCTTCGCATGAGGCGAGCACAGCTATGGCTTCCGGCACGCGCGACAGCCGTCGGCGTCGCGTCCTGAATGACGAATCGCGACTCGGTTCGACCCTGGGCATCGTCCGCGATGGCGACGACGAGGAATCGTCCACCCCGCCGCGTTACGGCGAGCGGGCTCTCGTGGATCATCATCCGCTGGTGTCCGACCTCGTGCCGCGCCGCAAGCGATCGGTGTTGGCGCTGGCCGTCTGCCTGCTGGGCGTTGCGGCGGGCGCCGAGGCACTGCTGCAGATTCGCCCCGATGCACCGACCGGGTTGCCCGGCGTGGCAACCGCCGACCTGCATGCCGTCGGGTACGGTTTGATTTTGTGGACCACGGCGCTGACCGGCCTGGTTGGCTGCTTGCTGTGTCGATTCATCTATTCTCTGCGGCGCCATCGCGTTGATGATCGCCGCGGCAGCTACCGCGTGTGGCGGGTGGCCGCGTGGGCCTGCGTCGTGTGGCCGCTGTGCGCGGCGACGCAGTTGCATGCCGTGGGCGGTCGCGCCGCGGCTGCGGCGACCGGATGGCAACTCACCGCCGGCGCGGCCGAGTGGTGGCTGGCGCCCGCGCTGTTGGTGAGCGCTTGGATTGGCTACCGCCTGTTGGGCGAGATGAAGGAGTCGCAGGGCGCTGCCGCGCTGCTGCTGATCGCGCTGGCGTGTTACTCTTTCGCCGCGGTCGCCTCGGGCGGCTGGATCCTGGCGGTCTGGGAGCCGTGGTCCAGCAGCATGGTCCGCACGCTGCCGTTGGTGGGGCACGTCATTGCACTGACCGGGCTGACTGGGTTCGCGCGGTACGTGGTGCTCGACGTGCAGGGGCTTGTCGATCACGCTCCGGCTGTCGAGCGGCGACGGCGCGAGAAGAAGGCCAAACCGGCCAAGGCGTCGCGCTCCGCCAAATCGTCTGAGAGCAAGCCGCAGCAAGACGACCAAGCCGACAACCAAGTTGCCCAACGCAATGACTCCCGCTCGTCGAATCGCTCCTCAGACAAGCAGCGAGACGACGATGCGGCCGCTGACGCCGACAGCCTGGCGGGCCAGCTCAAGTGGGCTCACAGCGGCAACGACTCCGACCGCCGCGACAACCAACCGCGCAAACTTTCCAAGGCTGAGCGCAAACGGCTCCGCAATCAGAACCAGAATCGCCGGGCCGCGTAGCCGCGAGCTGCGGCACATGGGCAAATGGGCGTTGCATGCGGCTCGGCGGCTGCTAGGCTACGAGCTTTCCCGCCCCGACGCTCCAGCCCTGCCGCTCAGGCTTTGCCGCGATGTCCGTCCGCACTCGTTTCGCTCCCAGCCCCACCGGGTATCTGCACATCGGCGGGGTCCGCACCGCGCTGTTCAATTGGCTCTTTGCTCGTCAGCACGACGGGCAGTTTCTGCTGCGGGTCGACGACACCGATCAGCAGCGCAACGTCGAGTCGGCGCTGGCGCCAATCCTGCACGGCTTCCGTTGGCTGGGGCTCGATTGGGACGAAGGCCCCGAGGTCGGCGGCGACCGCGGTCCGTACTACCAATCGCAGCGGAGCGAGTTGTACCAGGCGGCGGTCGAGCAATTGCTGGCCAGCGGCGCCGCGTACCGCGACTTTGCGACGACCGAGGAACTGCAAGCCGAACGCGACGCCGCGAAGGAGGCCGGCAAGTCGTTTGTCTACAGTCGCCGCTGGGCCGCCGAGACGGACGCCGACGCCCAACGGTTTGCCGCTGAGGGCCGCGCGGGCGTGGTGCGACTGAAGATGCCGCGCGAGGGCGAACTGGTCATCAACGACCTGATCCGCGGCGAGGTGCGCGTCGCCTGGGCGAGCGAGCAGGACCACGTGATCCAGCGCGCCGACGGCTCGTGCCTGTATCACCTGGCCACGGTGGTTGACGACCACGCGATGGGCATCACGCACGTGATCCGCGCCGAGGAGCACCTGCCCAACACCCCGCGGCAGGTGTTCATCATGCAGTCGCTGGGCTACGAACTGCCGGCGTTTGCGCACCTACCGTATGTCGCCGAACCGGGCAGCAAGAACAAGCTCAGCAAGCGCAAGCTCGACAAGTATCTGAAAAATCGCGAATTTGCGGCGCTTGTTCAGCATGGCGAATCGATCGCCGCGCGGATGAACCTCACCGTCGACACCGATGTGTTCAACCCGGTGATCGTCGACTTCTACGAGCAGATCGGCTTCCTGCCCGACGCGCTGCTGAACTACCTGCTGCTGCTGGGGTGGTCGCTGGACGGCGAACGGGAGGAGTTCACCCGCGAGGAGATGATCGAGCTGTTTTCGTTAGAGCGGGTGAACCGCGCTCCGGCGAGCTTCGATCCGCAGAAGCTGTTGGCGTTTCAAGATCGCGCGATGCAGCAGTTGCCGGCCAAGCAGAAGACGGCCCGTTGCGTCCCCTACCTGCAGGCGGCCGGGCTGGTCGCCACGCCGCCCGATTGCGACACGGGGCCGCAGCTGACCAAGATCCTCGCGGCCGCGGGCGATCGCGTGAAGATGGCCGGCGACGTGCTGGACTACGACGATTTCTTCCGCGCCGACGACCAACTGCAGTACGACGACAAGGCGTTTGAGAAACGGCTTGTCAAACCGCCGGCGGCCGCGGAACTGCTGAGGAAGTTCGCCGAGCGATTGGCCGCGGTCGATCCGTTTGACGCGGCGACCGTGGAGGCGGCGCTGAAGTCATTTGTCGAAGCGGAGGGGATCAAAATCGGCGACATCATCCACGCCCTGCGCGTCGCAACCACTGGCAAGGCGGTGGGCTTTGGGATGTTTGAAACGCTGGAGATCCTGGGCCGCGACCGCGCGGTCAATCGCATACAGCTTGCCCTGGCGAAGTTGCCGCCCGCCTGACACCTATTGCCGTTCGTTCACCACAGAGGACACAGAGCACACAGAGAAACTGCTTGTTGGCCAATTGAATATCACGCCGCTTGCATTGGTCATTGGTGCTTGAACATTGGTCATTCGACTAGCACTCTGTGCTCTCCGTGTCCTTTGTGGTGAGGAATTCAGGAATTTCCCATGCCGCACCCCTACGGTTGGCTCAGTCTGGCCCCGCCGATTGTCGCGATTGCGTTGGCGATCGTTACCCGCCGCGCCGTCACGTCGCTGCTGGCCGGCATCTTCGTGGGGGCGTTGATCACGGCCGACTACAGCGTGGTGACGGCCGTGCACGATTTCTTTGAGATCCACCTGTGGCCCACGTTTGCCGACAGCGATCGGCTGCGCGTGTTTTCGTTCACGGTGCTGATGGGCGCCATGATCGGCATCATCACGGCCGGGGGCGGCATGCAGGGGTTCGTGCGATTGCTCACGCCGCTGGCTCATACGCGACGCGGCGGGCAGTTGGTCACCTGGGCCATGGGGATGGCCATTTTCTTCGACGACTACGCCAATACCATGTTGCTGGGCAACACCATGCAACCGGTCGCGGACCGACTGAAGCTGTCGCGCGAAAAGCTGTCGTACCTGGTCGATTCGACCGCGGCGCCCGTGGCGGGGATTTCGATTCTCAGCACGTGGGTCGCCGTGGAACTGGAGTACCTGCAAGAGGGGCTCGACACGCTCACCGGCGTCGACGCTTCGGCCTTCGATTTGTTCGTGGCGAGCATTCCTTACCGGTTCTACGTGCTGGGCTCGCTGCTGCTGATTCCGCTCTTGGCGGTGACCGGGCGGGACTACGGACCGATGTTGCGCGCCGAAGAGCGGTCCCTGCGCGAACCGCGCAAGGAGCCGGCCGAGGAGAAACACGCGGCGGCCGACGGCGCCCAGGCGCCGAAGAAGTCGCCGCGTCCCGCGCGGGCGATCAACGCGGTGCTGCCGATTCTGACGACGCTGGGCGTGGTGCTGGCGCTGTTGCATCACACTGGCTACGAAAACGTGGCGGCCGAGGTTGCCGCGGCGGCTGACGACGGGCAGGTTCCGGCCGATTTCGCTCCGCCGCTGCGCGAGATCTTCGGCAAGGCCGACTCGACGTTCGCCCTGCAGTACGGCGCGCTGTGCGGATTGGTGCTGGCCGCCGGGCTGTGCTGGACGCAGCGGCTGTTGTCGGCTGAGCAGATTTGCGTGGCGGCCGAGCGGGGCGCCCGCGTCGTCTTGCCGGCGATCGCCATCCTGTGGTGCGCCGCCGCGCTGTCGAAAATGACCGGCGACAAGTCGGTCGAGGGCGTGTCGTCAGAGGTCAACGGCGTGCAGACCTACGAGTTCCGCGATCACCGGCTCTACACCGGCGTGTTTCTGAAGCAGGTGCTGGCCGACGCCGAGGCCGAGTCCGGCGACCAACAGTCGGGCCAGTTGCCGCTGTCGGCCAAGCTACTGCCGACCATCGTGTTTCTGTTGGCCGCGGTGGTGTCGTTTTGCACCGGCACCAGTTTCGGCACCATGGGCATGCTGACCCCCATGGTCGTCACGCTGGCGGCGGCCATGCTGCAGACGACCGGGCAGACGGTCGACGGGAGCAATGCGCTGATGCTCGCGTCGGTGGGCGCCGTGTTGGCGGGCGCCGTGTTCGGCGACCACTGCTCGCCGATTTCCGACACGACGATCCTGTCCTCGCAATCCAGCGGCTGCGACCACATTGCGCACGTGCTGACGCAGATGCCTTACGCCCTGACGGTGGCCGCGGTGGCGATCCTGGGCGGTACGTTGCCGGCCGGGTGGGGCGCTCCCCTGCCGGTGATGCTGGCCCTGCAAGCCGCAGCCCTGGTCGCGATCGTGTTTCTCGTCGGGCGCCGGCCGGAGGTTTCGGGGGTGGCTGGGGACGCAGCGCAGCGAAGCCCCCAGTGAGTCTTCCTGGGGCTCCCGTTGGTCGTCCCCAGCCACCCTGCGCTGATTCTCTGCTAGCGGCGCCGGCGCCGATTTCTGTACGGCGTCGCGCGTAGACGCCGGCTTTCGGGGCGAACGAGTGAAGACGCTGCTCGCTGCGTGCCGACCCTTGCCGTAGAGACGCGCTCTGGCCCTGCGCGCAGCGCGCCGTCTCGCCGAACGCCCGGTGGGTTTCGGACTCGTCTGACGCACCTTTTCTTCAGATCGCGCCGCTCGCGGCGCCGACGACGTTGGCCAGTTTGCAGCTACTCGTGTTCCGTGCGCGGACCCCGCGGTCCGGCGCCGTTTTTCTGGCGGCTCGCTTGGCCTGCGCTGCTTGGCTGGGCGTTGCGCTGGCCGGTTGCAAGACGCCTCACTACCGCCGGCAGGCCGACGCCGACGCGTACGCGCTGATCAATCAGAAGTCGGGCGTCGTGTGCGCGGACCCCGACGAGTTCCGCATTGAGATCGATCCCCGTTCGCGGATGGCCGATCCCTACAACCCCGACTGCGAACCGCAGCCGCCCGATGACCCGGCGGCGCATCGCTACATGGAGTGCGTCGACTGCAAGAAAGGCTCGAAGTGCTGGCGACACCTGCCCAAGACGCCGTTTGTGGACAACCCCACGTGGCAGCAGCATCTGCCGCGCAACGCCCGCGGCGAGGTGCAGCTCGACATGGAGCAATCCGTGCGGCTGGCGCTGCTGGAAAATCCCGGCTACCAGAACGAGCTGGAGGACCTGTACCTGTCGGCGCTCGACGTGAGCTTCGAGCGCTTCCGGTTCGACACGCAATTCTTCGGCGGCTCGCAGATTTTTTACACTGCCGACGGGCGCGATCGCAGCGGCGCCGGCAACTCGTCCAGCACGTTTGAAGTCAGCCCGTTCGATCCCGGCAATCGATTGCGGATCTCCAAACTCAACGCGACCGGCGGCACGCTGGTGGCGGGCATGGCCAACTCGCTGGTGTGGCAGTTCGCTGGCCCCGACAACTACACGAGCAACACGCTGCTGGACTTTTCGCTGGTGCAACCGCTGTTGCGCGGGGCAGGGCGGGTCCGCGTGCTGGAGCGGCTGACGCTGGCGGAACGCACGCTGCTGGGCAACGTCCGCAGCATGGAGCGCTACCGCCGCAATTTTTACGTCAACGTGGTCACGGGTCGCAATCTGAGCGGCGGGCCGTCGCGGCGCGGCGGTTTCTTCGGTGGCGCCGGTTTGGAAGGCTTTGCCGGCGTGGGCGGCGGCGGCTTTGGCGGCGTCGGTTTCTTCGGCGGTGGCGGGGCCGGCGGCGGCGGGGCGGGATTCACCGGCGGCGCGGGCGCGGCCGGCGCGGGCGGCTATCTGGGCCTGCTGCAGAACGCTCAGCAGATTCGCAACCAACGCGCCAACGTGGCGGCGCTGCGCGACAGCGTGGAGCAGTTGCAGGAAACCTACGAGGCGGGTCGCATCGACCGGTTCCAGGTCGACCTGGCCCGGCAGGCGCTCTACAACGCGCAGAGTCAGCTGCTCACTGCCGAGAACCAATACGCGGGCACGCTCGACGAGTTCAAGGTTGGCACGCTCGGCCTGCCGCCGGAAGTGCCGGTGCGGATTCGCGACGATGCGCTGGACCAGTTCAATCTGCTCGATCCCGAACTGGAACGCGTGCAGGCCCAGGTGACCGACGTGTTGGCGGCGCTGCGTGAGTTGCGTCGCGAGGCCGACGCCCAGCAGCAGCCGGGCGCCGACGTGCCTGACTCGCCGGACATTGCCACGCGGTTGGAGCCGCTGCTGGCTGGGGCGCTGACGGTCGAGTCGGCGATCACCGAGCGGATGGCCGCGGTGGCGGCCGACATCGACAAGCTGGACGCGACGCTCCCCGCCCGGCGCGAGCAGTTGGCCGCGCTCAGGGAGCGGCCCGAAGCGCAGTCGGCCGAGTTGTCGCCCAAGCTGTTCGACGCCGCTGAGTTGGAGCAGCGGGCCGTGGCTCGCCGCGAGGAATTCGCCCGGCTCAACGAGCGGCTGACCGCCGAGTGGGATCGCATTGGCCAGTTGGCCCAGCGCGACGATCTGCAGGCCCGCGACGTATTGGGGCCGCTGGTCGAGACGCTCTCGAATCTTTCGGGCCAGTTGTTGGAAGCGTCGCTACTGCAAGCCGGGGCGCGGCTGGACGCCATTTCGGTCGACCCCATCGATTTGTCATTCGAAGATTCCATGCTGATTGCTGCGGCGTTCCGGCGCGACTGGCAGAACGCCCGCATGCAGTTGGTCGACACCTGGCGGCTGATCTACTTCAACGCCAACGACCTGCGGAGCGGCTTGGATATCGTGTTCAGCGGCGATATTGGCAACCTGGGCGATAATCCGTTCAACATTCGCGACACCACCGGGCGGCTACGGGTGGGCGTGGAGTTCGACGCCCCGCTCACGCGGCTCGCCGAGCGAAACGTCTACCGGCAATCGCTCATCGAGTACCAGCAGGCGCGGCGGACCTACTACCAATTCCGCGACCGCATTGCCCAAAGCCTGCGCAGCACGCTGCGGCAAGTGCGGCTTAACGAAATCAATTTCGAGTTGCGCCGGGCCGCCGTGCTGGTGGCGATCTCGCAGGTGGACCTGACCCAGTTGCGGCTCTCCGAACCGCCCCAGCCGGGCGAGGAGCAGCAACTGTCCAACACCACGGCCCGGGACCTGGTGCAGTCGCTCTCGGATCTGCTGAACGTGCAGAACGACTTCTTGAGCGTGTGGGTCAACTACGAGGTGCAGCGGCTGAACCTGGAGCTGGACTTGGGCGTCATGCAACTCGACCCCAACGGTCTGCGGGCGGAGAACTCGATGCCGCTGCGTTCGTACTTGTCGTGCCCCGAGGTCGAAGAGGCCCGTCGCTGCCGGCCGAGCGACTACGTCGTTCCGGTCGCCGGCGTCGACGAGGACGGGCTTGGTTTGCCGGACTTTGGCGATCCGAATGCCGACTTGGCTCCGTTGGAGTCCACGCTGGACGGGGAAATCGTGCCCGGGGGGCCGGCGGCCGAGCCGCTGCAGTTCCCGCCGGGCGTGTTGCCGGAGGGGACGCCACTGCCGGCCCGTCCGCTGGGTCCCGAGGAACCGGGCGGAGGGCCGCTGCGGATTCGCTTGGAATCGCGGAGGCTGCGCGACGAGTCGATCGAAGCGGCGGCGGCCATGCTGCCGCTGAACGACGTGGCCAACTCGCCCGCCCAACCGGCCCTTGCGCTGCCGCAGTCGGTGCAGCCGCTGCCGCCAGTCGCGCGGTAGCCAGCTGTGGCTGCGTGAATCGCCGGTGTGGATGACCGGTTCTGTACCGGGGACCACATGTGCGGATCGGCCCACGTTCCAGGACGCCCCCGTCCCAGCGTATAATGGATGGCCGCACGCCCGCCGTGAGGCGGGCCGTGGCGCTACTTCTTCCAATTCGAGACACTCATGGGCGTCCGCCAACATCGTTCCGCTTCTGCCCGCCCGCGTCAGGCTGGCTTCGTGCTCTACGTGCTGGTGGCGCTATTGGCGTTGGCCGCCGCGGGGGGCGCCATCTGGTGGGCCTCGCAACCCGCCGCGGACGAGGACGCGAACATCATTCGCCACACCGTCGAGCGGAGCGATTTCCTGCTGGCCGTGACCGAACGGGGCGAGATCGAATCGGGCGGCGTCACCGAGGTCCGCTCGGAGGTCAAAACCAAAAACACGGCCGGCTTGGCGATTCTGGATATCGTGCCCGAGGGAACCAAAGTCGAGGCCGGCGATTTTCTGGTGCAGCTCGACTCGTCCGCCTTGGAGGAGGAACGCACCACGCAGAAGATCGCGGTGAACAACGCCCAGGCGCTGGTGGTCGAAGCCAACAACGTGTACGAAACGGCCGTGATCGCCGAGCAGGAGTACCTGCAGGGCACTTACGTGCAGGAACGCCAGACGATCGAGAGCGAGGTGTTCGTCGCCGAGGAGAATCTCAACCGGGCCAAGGAATATCTCGCGTACAGCACCCGGCTGGCGGCCAAGGGGTACGTGAACGATCTGCAATTGCAGGCCGACAAATTCGCCGTGGAGAAGTCGCAGAAGGAACTCGACGCGGCCAAGACGAAGCTCACGGTGCTCGACGAATTCACGAAGCCGAAAATGCTCAAGCAGCTGCAGAGCGACATCCTCATCTACAAGGCCAAGTGGGAAGCCGAGAAGAACAGCCTGGAACTTGAACTGGGCAAGCTGCAGGACATCGAAGACCAGATTGCCAAGTGCACGATCACCTCGCCCAAGGAGGGGGTGGTCACGTACGCCCACGAGCGGCAGGGCTTCGGCAACAACAGCGAGTTCATCGTCCAAGAGGGCGCCGAGGTGCGCGAACGGCAGGTGATCATCCGCCTGCCCGACCCGTCGTCGATGCGGGTGGAGATCACGATCAACGAATCGCTGGTGCAGTACGTGGCGCCCGGCTTGCCGGCCACGGTGGCCCCGGTGGGGATCAAAAGCAAGTTCCGCGGCGAGGTGGTCAATGTGAATCAATACGCCGAACCCAGCGGCTGGCGACGGGCCAACGTCAAGGAGTACAAGGCGTTCGTGTCGATCGACAACCCGGGCTCGGAACTGCGTTCGGGCATGACGGCCGCGGTGACCATCAAGTGCGAATCGATCCCCGACGCGGTGCAAGCGCCCGTGCAGGCGGTGTTTCCCCACGGGCCCAAGATGTATTGCCTGATTTACAACGGCGGCTCCTGGGAAGCCCGGCCCGTGGCCACCGGGCCGACCAACGACAAGTATTTTGTCGTGAAGGAAGGGCTTGAGGTGGGCGAGCAAGTGGCGATGAACCCGCGGCAGTATCTCGACCAGGTCGAGTTGCCCGAGATCCCGCCCGAGCGACCGCAACAGGCGCCCGGCGAAGGCCCGCCCGGTCCGCCGGGCGGTGGCCCACCGGTCGCCGCCGCCGCGCCGGCCGCGTAGGAGGCGCCGCAGCCACCGCAAGACGCGGGGAGACATTGCAAATTGCAAATTGAAAAATGCAAATTGCAATTTGAAACTCGCTAGGTCCCGCGACGACCAGCCCGAGTGTCGCGCCAATTTGCAATTTGCAATTTGCAGTTCGCAATTCTCAATTTGCAATTTCCAACCCATGCAGCTCGCCGCCAGTATTCGCGAACTTCGCAAAGACTACGTGCTCAGCGGCGAGACGGTGCATGCGCTGCGCGGCGTGTCGTTCGACGTGCCCGAGGGCGACTACATCTCGATCATGGGCCCCTCGGGCTCCGGCAAGAGCACGCTGCTGAACCTGCTGGGCTGCCTCGACCGACCTACGGCCGGCAACTTTCTGCTGGGGCCCGACGACGTGGCCCGGATGACCGACGACCAACTGGCCGAGACGCGCGCAACCCGCATCGGCTTCGTATTTCAGTCGTACAACCTGCTGCCTGCGCTGACCGTGGTGGAGAATATCGAAGTGCCGCTGTATTACAGCGGCCGACTGACCCGCGAGTCGCAGCAGAAGTGTATCGAACTGGCCGAGCTGGTCGGCCTGGGCGATCGGCTCGATCATCGCCCCATGCAGCTCTCCGGCGGTCAGCAGCAGCGCGTCGCGATCGCCCGCAGCCTGGTCAACGACCCGCGGTTCATGCTGGCCGACGAACCGACCGGCAACCTCGACTCGTCGACGACAGAAGAGATCCTGGACCTGCTCGCGCGGCTGAACGACGAAGGCCGCACGATTATCCTCGTGACGCACGAAAACGAAGTCGCCGCGCGCACGTGTCGGACGATTTGGCTGCGCGATGGGGAGATTATGACAGATGAAAGGAAATGACAGACGGGCTGTCGGCTCTTGGCTGTCAGCGTTCGGTCAGTTCATCCCAAGAGTCAGCAGGTGCAGCTTGCTTTGCCAATTCCACGGACAACGGACAACTGACAGCTGACAACCGACCGCCCTCAGGGCAATGCGGACTGGCGTCCGCCGCTAAGAGCAACTCGCCCGGGAAAACCCGTCTGCAACGTCCCTTCCGCCTTCCCCAGTCCCCCTTCCGCCTTTCCCACTCGCATGTCCCGCACGTGGCGAACATTTCGCTTGAGCGTCAAGAGCTTGCTCTTGCACCCGTTGCGTTCTGCGCTGACGGTGCTGGGCATTTTTATCGGCGTGTGCGGCGTCATTTGGCTATTGGCGATTGGCGAGGGCATTGGCCGCGCGGCCGAAGACCAGATCGCCGACCTGGGCGCCCGCAACATCATCGTCCGCACGGTCAAGCCGAATAACGACGAGGCGACCGACTCGGGCTATGGGCTCACCCGCGCTGACTACGAGCGTCTGCGCGACACGATCCCGACGATTGAACCGGGCGGCGCACTGCCGATTCGGATCATCACCGAGGAGTTCCGCAACCGCACCCGCGCCAAGGAAGGCCGCCTGGTGGGCTGCACGCCGCAGTACGCCGACGTCACGCGGCTGCAGGTGGCCGAAGGTCGGTTCCTGACCGCCGCCGACGCCGCTGAGGAGCGCAACTATTGCGTGCTGTCGGCCGAGAACGCTCAGGAACTGTTTCCGCTGGGCACCCCGATCGGCCAGGAACTGATGATCGGCGAGGATTTCTACACGGTCGTGGGGGTCATGAAGCCGCGAGCCGCCTCCGCGGGCATCGGCGGTTCGTACGCGGCCGAGGATTTTTCCGGCGACGTGTACATTCCGATCGAAACGTTCTGGCGTCGCATCGGCGACATGATCATCATCACCAAGCCGGGCTCTTTTCAGCGGGACATCTCCGAAGTGACGCAGGTGACGCTACAAGTTGCCGATCGTGACATGGTGTTGCCGACCCGCGACCTGGTGATCAACACGATTGCTCCGTACCACACGCTGGAAGATTTTCGCGTCACCGCGCCGCTGGAACTGCTGCAGCAGGCGCAGACGACGCGGCTGATGTTCATGCTGTTTCTGGGCCTGATCGCCGCGGTGTCGCTGGTGGTGGGCGGCATCGGCATCATGAACATCATGTTGGCGACCGTCACCGAGCGGACCCGCGAGATCGGCATCCGCCGCGCCCTGGGCGCCAAGCGCCGCGACATCACCCAGCAGTTCCTGTCTGAGGCGGTCGTGCTGTCGGTGGTGGGCGGGCTGCTGGGCGTGCTGGGCGGTTTGATGTGCCGCCCCATCACCGCGCTGGCCCGCAACCGGCTCGAGGCGTGGTTCCCCGAGCAGATGTCAACGCTGCCCGAGTTGGTTCGCAACGTCGAGCCGCTGCTGGTCCCCTGGTCGTTCCCGCTGGCGTTCGCCATTTCGGCGGTGGTGGGGGTGCTGTTCGGCGTGTACCCGGCGATCCGCGCGGCACGGCTCGACCCGATCGAAGCGCTGCGGCACGAGTAGTCGTCCGCAAGCGGTTTTCCCGTGCGAATCAGCACGAAATTGTGCGAATTGCACGCGTTGGCGTGGAACCCTCAGCAGGGCGCCACGCGTTTGCTGCGGCATTTCTCATCGTTTTCGGCGGGCGGCATGCCGTTTGCACCGTGAAGGGCCGGCGACAATGCTGCGTGCAGTCGCCCGCCGGCGCCAGCGCGCAGCCGCGTCGCTTCCCAACCGCGACGCTGCGATGAAAGGGACCACCGCCATGGTTGTCTCCCATGCCTCTCCCGGCGCGCCCCGGTTTCTGCCTCGGGCTGCTCTGGCCGACCTCGTCACTCTGCTGCAAGACGAGGGATTCACCGTCGTCGGACCCACCGTGGTCGACGGCGTGGTCATGTACCGCCCGATCGACTCGCCCGACGATCTGCCTCACGGCGTCAACGACGTGCAGCAGCGTGGCACGTACCGCCTGGCCGAGGGCGATCCCGAGCTGACGTTCGAATTCGCCTCGGGGCCCGACAGCCCCAAGCGGTTTCTCTTCCCGCCGCAGCAGCAGTTGATGCAGTTTCGCGTGCAGGGCGAGGGATTCGAGGTCACCGCCGGTCCGCCCGACGTGCCCAAGATCGCGCTGTTGGGCGTGCGCCCCTGCGACTTGGCGGCCATCCGCGTGCAGGATCGCGTGTTCGGCCAGGACGATCCGGCGACGTTCCGCTGTGAATCGGAACCGTGGTACGAACAGGCCCGCGAGCAGACGCTGCTGGTGGCGGTCAATTGCACCTCCCCGGGCGGCAACTGCTTTTGCGTGTCGTGGGGCACGGGGCCCGAGGCGCACGAGGGCTTCGACCTGTCGCTCACCGAATTGCGCGACGGTTTTATCTGCCGCGCCGGCTCGCCGCGCGGCAAGGAGTTGGCGGCCAAGCTGCCGCTGCGCGAACCGACGCGCACGGAACTCGATCTGGCCGAGCTGTTGATGAACCGCGCCTGCGAGCACATGGGCCGGGCGCTGGACACGGCCAGCGTGAAGGAGTTGCTCGAGCAGAAGCGCGAAGACTCGCACTGGGACGAAGTGGCCCAGAGGTGCCTCTCGTGCGGGAATTGCACGATGGTCTGCCCCACGTGCTTCTGCTCGACCGTGACCGACGTGACCGACCTCTCGGGCGAGGAAACCACCCGGGTGCGGTCGTGGGAGTCGTGCTTCACGCACCAGTTCAGCTACACGGTGGCCGGGCCGGGCCGGGACTCGCTGCGCAGTCGTTATCGGCACTGGCTGCGCCACAAACTGTGCACCTGGCAGGACCAGTTCGGGGTGAGCGGCTGCGTCGGTTGCGGCCGTTGCATCACATGGTGCCCGGTGGGCATCGATATCACGCAAGAAGTGCAAGCGCTGCGGAACGATTCGACGTCGTTGCCGGCGCCGATTGCGCCCGCTTGTGCGTTTTCCAGCGAGGGAAGTCCGCCATGATTGCCCATGTCGACGTCGACGGTCGGCCGGAACCCATTTGCGGCATGGATCAGTGGATGCCCGCCCCGGCGCGGATTCTGGCGGTCCAGACCGAGAACTTCAACACCCGCACGTTCCGGCTGCAGTTTGTCGACCCGGTGCTCCGCGAACAATTTCGCTTCGCCCCCGGACAATTCAACATGCTGTACGCCCCGGGGGTGGGCGAGGCGGCCATTTCGATCAGTTCCGACCCCGCGCGGCCCGGGGTGATCGACCACACGATCCGAGTGGTCGGTTCGGTCACGCGAGCGGTCGACGCCGCGGGCCCCGGCGGGCTGGTCGGCTTGCGGGGGCCGTTCGGCAAGCCGTGGCCGATGAAGCAGATGGAAGGCCACAACCTGGTCATCGTCGCGGGCGGCATCGGTTTGGCGCCGCTGCGGCCGGTGATCTACTCGATCCTGAACGAGCGCGACCGCTATCGCCGCGTCGTGCTGCTGTACGGTTGCCGCACGCCGGAGGATCGCCTGTACGCCCACGAGTTGGAGCAGTGGGAAGACCGCGGCGCGATCCAGGTGCTGGTCACGGTCGACAACGCCACCGCCGCCTGGACCGGTCCGGTGGGCGTGGTGACCAACTTGCTGAAGCGGTTGCGCGTGAGCGCCCAGGAAACGATCGTGCTGGTCTGCGGGCCGAAGATCCTCAACCGCGTCGCGGCGTGGAAGTTCCTGCAACTGCACGTGCCGCCCAGTCGCGTCTATGTCAGTCTCGAACGCAACATGAACTGCGGCTTTGGTCGGTGCGGGCATTGCCAGTACGACAAGTTCTTCGTCTGCCGCGACGGCCCGGTGTTTTGTTTTGCGGACATCGCCGACGTGTTTGCGAAGGAGGAGATTTAGCGATGGCCGAAGCCCCAACCGCCGAACCTGCCGCGGAACCCGCCGCCCAACCGGCGCCCGAGCCGCGGCGGCGTCCCCGGCTGGCCGTGTACAAGTTCTCCAGCTGCGACGGCTGCCAACTGCAGTTGCTCAACCTGGAGGACGAACTGCTGGCGCTGGCCGACGCGGTGGAGATCGCGTACTTCCTGGAGGCCCGCCGCCAGGAACTGCCGCCGCCTTACGACGTGGGACTGGTTGAGGGGAGCATCTCGACGCCCGAAGAGGAAGAGCGGATCCAGACGGTCCGTCGCAACTGCAAGTTTCTCGTCGCGATCGGCGCGTGCGCGACCTCCGGCGGCATCCAATCGCTGCGCAACTGGGCCAACGTCGAAGAATTCACCCGCCATGTGTACGCCCGGCCGCAGTGGATCAAGTCGCTGGAGACCGCCACGCCGATCGCGGCGCACGTGTTCGTCGACTTTGAACTGCACGGCTGCCCGGTCAATCCTCGGCAGTTGCTGGAGTTGGTCAGCGCGCTGCTGAACCATCGCCGGCCGAACATTCCTACGCACTGCCTGTGCATCGAATGCAAGCGACGCGGGTTGCCGTGCGTGCTGTCGGCTCACGGCGAGCCGTGCCTGGGGCCGATTACGCAAGCCGGCTGCGGCGCCCTGTGCCCCGCGGTCGGTCGGGCGTGCTACGGGTGCTTCGGACCGATGGAGCAGCCGCGCATCGGGGCGCTCGGCGAGCGGTTCGCCCAAGCGCAGCAGCGTCCCCCCGCGGAAATCATGCGGATGATCCGCTCGTTCAACGGTTATCTCGAGCCGTTCAAACAGGCCAGCGATCACTATGAGCGTCAAGCAGCCCAACAAGACTGAAAGTCGGACCCTGCGCACGATTCGCGTCGGCGCGCTGGCCCGCGTGGAGGGCGAAGGCGCCCTGCACCTGGAAATGGACGGCGACATGGTCCGCGAAGCGCGGCTGGAGATTTACGAACCGCCGCGGTTCTTCGAAGCGTTTCTCCGCGGGCGCAGCTACCAGGAGGTCCCCGACATTACCGCGCGGATCTGCGGCATCTGCCCGGTGGCATACCAGATGGGCGCCTGCCACGCCCTGGAGAAAGCATTTGGCGCTTTTGACGACGTCGACCCGGCGATCCGGCGGATGCGCGACCTGCTGTACTGCGGCGAGTGGATCGAAAGCCACGTGTTGCACATGTTCATGCTGCATCTGCCCGATTTCCTCGGGTTTGAAAGCGCCCTGACCATGGCCCAGCAGCATGGCGAAACGGTGCAGCGGGCCCTGCGGATCAAAAAATACGGCAACGATCTGATCGAACTGTTGGGCGGGCGGGCCGTGCATCCGATCGGGGCCTGCGTCGGCGGGTTCTACCGGGCGCCCGAGACGGCCGCCGCGCACGCGCTCATCCCCGAAACCGAGGCGTGCTTGGAGGACATGTGCGCGCTGACGACCGCGCTGGCCGAGTTGGTTGACGTGCCGGACCTGGAACAGGACTACGAGTTCCTGTCCGTCTGCCCCGACGATCAGTACCCGATGAACCTGGGCCGCATCAAAAGCAACAAGGGGCTGGACATCGACCAGGACGAGTTCCTGGACGCCGTCGAGGAGGAGCAAACCGAGCACTCCACGGCGCTGCGGGCGCGCGTGCTGGGCCGGGGGTTCTATCTGGTCGGTCCGCTGGCGCGGCTGAACCTGTGTAGCGAGCAGCTCCACCCGCGCGCGGCCGAGGTGCTGGAGCAGGTGTGCCGGACCATCGACCGGCCGTTGCCCTGGCGCAACACGTTCTTGAGCCTGCATGCCCGCGGCGTCGAAACGGTGCACGCGCTGGCGTTGGCGCTCGACCTGTTGAAGGCGTACCGCCGGCCCGAGCGGTCGCGGATTCCGCTCACCCCGCGCCGCGGGGCAGGGGGGCACGGCACCGAGGCGCCGCGCGGCCTGTGCTGGCACCGCTACGAAACGGACGACGAGGGCATGATCCGCTCGGCGCGCATCATTCCGCCGACCAGTCAGAACCAGGGCGTCATCGAGCAAGACCTGCGGGCCCTGGGCGCCCAGGTCGTCGACATGCCCGACGAGCAAGCCGCCCTGCGGTGCGAGCACCTGATCCGCAACTACGACCCGTGCATCAGTTGCTCGGTGCATTGGTTGAAGTTCACGCGCAGTTGGAGTTGAATCGCCGCACTCATCCCACTGGAAGCTGAACCATGTGCCGCAATGAGTCGGCCCGCGCGACCCTCCCCCAGACCCTCCCTGCAAGGGAGGGGGGCCATGCCGCTGTCGCGCCCGTGCTGGTGGTCGGTTGCGGCAACAAGCTGGCGGGCGACGACGCTTTCGGGCCGGCGGTGATTGCCGAGTTGCAGCGGCGGCGGCTGCCGGGCGTCGAGTGCGTTGATCTGGGCATGCGGCCGTTCGCGTTGTGCGAGCGGCTCCCCGGCCGGGCGGCGCTGGTCGTGGTCGACGCGGCGGAGACGACGGGCGGCATCGCGGCGGGCGAATTGGTCGACGTCGATTTCTTTGCCGCCGACGTCCGGCTGCTGCACGATGTGGCGCTGAGCACCCACGGCCTGTCGCTCCCCGACGAATTAGAGATGGCCCGCACGCTCGGCTGGCTGCCGGCGGAAGTGCGGCTGGTCGCGGCGACGGTCAACGACGCGACCGTGGGCAAGCCGATGACCGCCGCGACGTGCGAGTTGGTTCAAGCCGCCGTCGAGTGCATCGTGCGGCGAACCAGCGCAATCAATCTTGGGTAGCCCGGGTTGGCGTCATATCATACCCCACATCCTGGTTGCCTGAAGGCTCGTCCCGGAGGGACGAAATGACAATAGCCCAGCGATTCATCGCTGGGAATGCGATGACAACAGGAAGCGCCAGTCCCGTCAGGGACGACTGAAACGAAACGCCAAGCGACCCTCTGTGGGCCGATAAGCCGTCCCTGACGGGACTACGGGTGACCTCGCCGCTAAACCCAGCGATGAATCGCTGGGCTATTGTCGGATTCTCCCTCCGGGAGATTTGAAAGTGAGGGTCACGGCGGGCCACCCGCATCGTCGCCTCAAACGCCCCTGCCGGCGACTCAACTCCGCGTCACGCGCAGGCCGTTGGTCGACACGCTCATGTCGAAAATCCGCGCCCGCGGGTTTGGCGGATCGCTTTCCAACTCGATCCGCAGCGCGCGGGCGGCCGCGGCGTCGCGGCACAGCACGTACAGAAACCCGCCGCCGCCGGCCCCGGCCAGTTTGAGCGCCGACGCATGCGGCGTCACCCGGTCGACCAGCGCCGCCACCTCGGGCGGATTCGTGCCGCTGTCCAGCTGCTGGTTCAGCCGCCAACTGCGATCGATCGACGCCACGTAACCGTCGAGATCTTCGCGTTGGATCGCGTCGAAGCAGTCGCGGCTGTTGCGGCCGATCGCGGCAATCGTGTCCAGTCGACTCCGCTCGTTCAGGAACAAGCCGCGGACGATCTCGCGCAGCACGTTGTGAGCCACGCGGGTGATGCCGGTGTAGTACAGCAGGGCCCGCGACTGGTACTCGGGCGAGTCGAAGAACGCGGTCGGCAGATGCCGCACGACGGTTGGCTGTCGCAGCCCCGGTTGGCTTTCGACGAGCTTGGCGCCCGGGAGCAGCCCGCCGAACTGATCCTGCCAGCCGCCGCCGCTGCCGAGCATCTGCTCGATGGCGCTCACGCGAGCGGCGATGGCCTGGGCGTCCCAGCCGTGACCGCACAGGTCGCTCAGGGCGCCTAGCACCGTGGCGGCCAGAATGCTGCTGGCCCCCATTCCCGATCCCTTGGGGATCGCCGAAAGCATCGACAAATCGACACCGCCGCCGAAGTCGTCCAACTGGGCAGCGAGCGCGGGAAACCGGCCACCGTTGAACATGGGGTGGAAACCGCACAGCGCAAGCGCTGCCTTGGCCACGGCGAACCCGCTGCCGATGCCGCGGTAGCCGCCCACCTGGTCGTAGTCGACGAGCGTTTCGCTGAGGCCCAGATCGATCGAGCGAATCGTGATCGTCGGCTCGTCGCAGCGGCGGGCGAAGGCCTGAATCGGCGCCTGGCCGTTCAGTTCCACGGCCAGGTTGACCACGCTGCCGCCCTGCTCCAGGCAGTAGGGGGGCGTGTCGGTCCAGCCGCCGGCCAGGTCAATCCGCACCGGGCTGCGGCCCCACACGATCTGGTCGTCGGCCAGGCGGAACTCCGGCAGCACGGGCTGCTGGCGATAGCGGTCGACGATCGCATCGGCCAGCAGCTCGAACGACCGCGCTTCGTCCTGTTGCCAATCGGCGTCGTCGCGCAGCCGGCGGACCTCGGCGCGGAACATGCGATGATGCACGCCCTGCATCACATCGTCGCCGCCGCCCGACTCGCTGGGCAGCGGGGCGTCCGACTCGGCATACACGTGCGCCGCGTCGGCCAGGTCGAGTTTGTAGAAGACGCTCTTGCCGCCGTGGGCGATCATCTTCGGCAGCGCCTGCTGTCGTAGTTGCAGACGCTGGGCGTAGAGCCGCGGGATGTTCGCCTGCTGGGCCAACTCGCGGGCCGACCGCCGCGGCGCCGTCAGCCACGCTCCACGCAACCGTTGGTCGTCGGCCGGTTCTTCGGCGATCAGCCACGCAATGAACTGCTCGGTCAACTCCGCACGCGTCAGTTCGGGGAACAGCGGCGCCTGCTGCAGGTCGGTCGCCGGGTCGATGCCGGCCTCCTCTACCGTGATTCCCCGCCGCCGGAACCACTCGCCCGCGGGCCGCTCGTGCCACTGCGTCGCTGCGTCGCCGATCGGGCCGCGGAACGAGTCGTCGTAACCGTAGCAGCGCACGCCCCATCGCCCCTCTGCCAGCGGCACAAAGTCCAGACACGCCCCGGCGGGCAACGCCAATCGCCAGTCGTTCGCCGGCACGCCGGAGAGCACGTGCCGCGAAGCGAGCGTCCAACTGGCCGGCACCGTGCTGTTTTCCACCCACAGCGAGTGGTTCTGCTCCAACCGCACCGGGGCCCCGAAGTCGGCGTCCTGGATGAACTGCCGCGGCTGGGCCAGCGACGGCACGGCCCCCAGCGAGGTCTGGTCGCGCACCACGTTCTGCAGTTGATACGCCGCATCGATCAAGTGCGCGGTCGAGCCGAAGTGGTAGAACTGCCCCTCGGGCACGGGCACCACGGCCACCGACAGCGCGGCGATGTCCGGATCGGCGTCGGCCGGCTGCTCGCCCAGGCTGAGCGCCCACTGGCCGTACAGATCGTAGGAGTCCGGCGTGTCGCCGCCGGCAAACTGCTGCCGCTGCGGGTCCCAACCGCACTTGGCCATCAGGCACGCGACGGCGCGCTCGCTCAGCAGCCACGCGCCCACGTCGATCAGAAACGCCAACTCGCGCGAACGGCCGCGGATCTCGTCGGGCGTGGGCTTTTGCAGGAACGTGACCAGCCGCTCGGGCTGGTGCGGGTCGACGAACAGCACGCCGTACCGTTGGGCTTCCTCGGGCGAGGTCCACATGCCCAGGATCACGACGTCGGCGTCCGGCATCGCGGGCAGCGGCGCGTCGGTGCGCAGCAGCACGTCGCCGCTGGCAATGAGCAGTCTGGCGCCGGGGCCGCCGCTGGCGAGCGTGTCGTGAAGAAACGGCTCGTTGAGTTCCAGCAGCGATTGCCCCAGTCGCTGTCCGCGGGCCCAGCGCAACGCCGGCATCGGCAGAAATAGTTTGCCGGCGGGCGCGTACGCGGGCAGGCGCCGACTCTCGCCGCCGCCGTGAATCAGGATCCGCCGCCGGCCGGCGAGCCACGCCGCGAACGAGTCGGCGCCGCTGTGGCGCCACGCGGCATGCAGCGCGTGGGCCGTGCCGCCGCCGGAGCCCAGTTGCGTCGCCGGCGGGTCGAACACGGCAAACGCGCGGGCCGCCACGCGCGGCTCGCACTCGGCGAGTGCAGCGCACATGTGCGGCGGGACGGAGAGAATCAGTTCGGGATCGTCGGGCATGTGCGCGCCGGGCGAGGCAGTGTATTGACAATCGCTGCGGTGGGAGGCATCGACGGTCGTCCCTCCCCTGGCCCCTCCCGGCAAGGGAGGAGAACTTTCCATGATAGTCGCCGCGTTGCAGTTTCTCATCCGCAATGGCAGGAGAGATTCCGCACAGGCGGAGTCAGACTGGCGTTACGCGCGATCGCGTCCCAGCAGCGTCTTCACCAATTCCTGGGCCGGCGCCGGCAGCGGTCGCTTCTTGATCAGAATCACTCCGTACGCCCGTTTGGGAAAGTAGCGCCCCATCGGCATGGTGCTGAGATCGTCGTCGTCCGCGCCGATGCAGTGGCTCATCACCACCGAGATGCCCATGCCCAGCCGCACGTAGCTCTTGATCACGTCGTAGCCGCCGACTTCCAGACGCACCTCGTAGTCGAGCGAGTGGTCGGTGAACACGCGCTCGACGAACCGGTAGGTGCTTTGCTCCTTGGGCGGCAGGATCAGCGGGTACTTGCAGATGTCTTTCAGGCTGATCCGCTTGCGCGTGGCGAGCGGGTGATCGCGGCGCATGATCAGCATCGGCTCGTGCGTGACCATGGGGTGAAAGTCGATGTCATGCGTCGTTTCCAACAGCGGACCAACGGCCATGTCGACGGCGCCGTCGCGAAGCTGCTGCAGCCCGCCCTTGCCCGTGACGTTGTGAAGGCGCACGTCGACATGCGGATGCTGCTGCATGAACTTCTCGATGAACGGCGGCAGGATGTACTGCAATGTCGATCCGCCCGCGGCGACGGTCACCTGGCCGCGGTCGGGCGTTTCGCGCCGTGCGGCGAACGCTTCGTCCAGGCGGTCGATGCCTTCGACCAGCGGGTTGGCCAGCTCCAGCAGTTGGCGCCCATCGTAAGTAAGCGAGAGTTGAGGCCCGCGGCGATTGAACAGCTTGACGCCCAACTCTTGCTCCAGCGCCTTGATCTGCAGCGAGACCGATGGCTGGCTGAGATACATCATCTCGGCCGCTTTGGAGATGCTGAGTCGGCGGGCCGCGTAGCAAAACCCGCGCAGCTGTTGGAGTCGATTCTGCTTGTACGGCGTGACGGTCGGCATGGGACACCTCCGTGATGACACGGGGCACATGCCAGCGGCTCAAGCATTGCCGTCTTCAATGCATTGTCCCGCATCGGGGCAATGCAAGCAATAAACATCGCTAATGCTCGGGTTTGAAATTAGTTGAGCTAACCAATCCTTCGTTCGCTGGTATGGTTGAAGTATCGCGGCCGACGAGCTTTGCCGAAGCTTGCCGCACGCCGCTGCGACGAGAGCCGGCCTCGTCGTCACGACTTTTCACGATGCCGCTTTGGCAGAAAGGAATGCGCTGTGACTGCGACCGGCTTGCATCACCCCTCCGCGACCCGCGCGACCACGCCCCTGGCGACCGCGCTGGCCTCGTTGGCCGACGAGGGGATTCAAATTCTCGGGCCCATCGACGGCGCCCTGTCCGAGATCGTCACGCCCGAGGCGGTTCGCTTCGCTGCCACTCTGCAGCGGCGATTCAACGGCCGGCGGCACGAACTGCTCACCGCGCGACAAACGCGGCAGGAGAGTCTCGATGCGGGCGAGTTGCCTGACTTTCTGCCTGAGACGGCGCACATTCGCCAGGGCGAATGGCGCGTCGCGCCGATCCCCGCCGACCTGCAAGACCGCCGCGTCGAGATTACCGGACCGGTCGATCGCAAGATGGTGATCAACGCGCTGAACTCCGGCGCGAACTGCTTCATGGCAGACTTCGAGGATTCGCACTCGCCTACGTGGCGGGGGACGATCCAGGGGCAGCTCAATCTGCGCGACGCGGTGGACGGCGTGATCGAATATGTCGCCCCCGACACCAAGAAGCGTTACAGCCTGCAGCCCAAGACCGCCGTGCTGATGGTCCGCCCCCGCGGCTGGCATCTGCCGGAGCGGCACGTGCTGGTCGACGGCGAGCTGATGTCGGCCTCGCTGTGGGATTTTGCGTTGTATCTGTTCCACAACGCCCAGCGGCTGGTGGAGCGGGGCACGGGACCTTATTTCTACCTGCCCAAACTGCAAAGCCATCTGGAAGCCCGGCTTTGGAACGACGTGTTCTGCGAAGCGCAGGATGAATTGGGCCTGCCCCGCGGCACGATCCGCGCGACGGTGCTCATCGAGACGATCCTCGCCGCGTTCGAGATGGACGAGATCTTGTACGAGCTGCGCGACCATATCGCCGGGCTGAACTGCGGGCGCTGGGATTACATTTTCAGCTATATCAAGTCGTTCCGCACCCGCCCCGAAATGGTGCTGCCGGATCGGGCGCAGGTGACGATGACCACGCATTTCATGCACAGCTACTCGCTGCTGGCGATTCGCACCTGCCACCGGCGCGGCGCCGCGGCGATCGGGGGCATGGCCGCGCAGATCCCCATTCGCGACAACCCCGAGGCGAACGAAGCGGCGCTGGCCAAGGTGGTCGCCGACAAGCGGCGCGAAGCGACCGACGGGCACGACGGCACTTGGGTGGCGCACCCGGGGTTGGTGGCGATCGCGCGGCAGGAGTTCGACGCCGCGATGCCAATGCCCAATCAAATCGACCGGCTGCGCGACGACGTGCAGGTGACGGCCGAAGACCTGCTGAGACTGCCCAAGGGAACCATCACCGAGGACGGGCTGCGGCTGAACATCCGCGTCGGCGTGCAGTATATGGAGGCCTGGCTGGCCGGCAACGGCTGCGTGCCGCTGTACAACCTGATGGAAGACGCCGCCACGGCGGAAATCTCGCGCACTCAGGTCTGGCAGTGGCTGCACAACGGCTCGCAACTGGACGACGGTCGCGTGATCGATCGCCCGCTGTTCCTGCAGGTGTTTGCCGAGGAACTGGAACGCATTGCCGAGGAAATCGGCCGCCAGCGGTACGACAACGGCAAGTTTGCCCTGGCCGCGATGCTGTTCCGCGACATCATCCTGGACGATGAGCTGCAGGATTTTCTGACGCTCCGCGCCTATCAGTATCTGGACTGACGCTCCAGTTCGTGGCCCGTGGTCGACTCTCTCCGAGAGTCGACCGACCCGGCGCGCCACGGCTCTCCGAGCGGTGCGCCCTCGGGGACCAGCCCGCTCCAAGCACGGCTCGCAGAGCCGTGGCACGCGCGACTCACGCTTTCAACTCAATTTGCTCAACTCGCAAGTCCCTGTGACAGGATCTTTTCGCCATGCAAAATAGCCATCGCCATCACATGCTCGACGCCGACTCGCCCGAGGGCCTGCGCAAGCAATCGGTCGACGCACTGAAACGCCACTGGGCCCAGGACGACCGCTGGCAGGGGGTCGAGCGGCCCTACACGGCCGAGGAGGTCGTGCGGTACCGCGGCTCGCTCACAATCGAACATTCCATCGCCCGCCGTACGTCCGAGCGGCTGTGGTCGCAACTGCACAACGACGACTACGTGCACGCGCTGGGCGCCATGACCGGCAACCAGGCGGTGCAGCAAGTCGCCGCGGGCCTGCGGTCGATTTATGTCAGCGGCTGGCAAGTCGCCGCCGATGCGAACGTAGCGGGGCAGATGTACCCCGACCAAAGCTTGTACCCCGTCAACAGCGTGCCGACGCTGGTCCGCAGCATCAACGCGGCCTTGCACCGGGCCGACCAGATCGCGCTGTTGGAGGACGAGCCCAACCGCATCGACTGGTACGCCCCCATCATGGCTGACGCCGAGGCGGGCTTCGGCGGGCCGCTCAACGCGTACGAACTGATGCGCGAGATGATCGAAGCCGGCGCCGCGGGGGTGCACTTCGAGGACCAGCTCTCCTCGGCCAAGAAGTGCGGCCACATGGGCGGCAAGGTGCTGGTGCCCACGCGCGAGTTTATCACCAAGCTGGTCGCCGCCCGCATGGCGGCGGACGTGTGCGGCGTGCCGACCGTGTTGTGCGCGCGGACCGACGCCGACAGCGCGGGGCTGCTGACCAATGACATCGATCCCCGCGATCACGAGTTCCTCACCGGCGAGCGGACCGAGGAAGGCTTCTTCCGGATTCGCGGCGGCATCGACTGCGCGATCGCCCGCGGGTTGGCCTACGCCCCGTACGCCGATTTGATCTGGTGCGAAACATCGCACCCCGACCTGGACGAGGCCAAGCAGTTCGCCGAGGCGATTCGGCGCCAGTACCCCAATCAACTGCTGGCGTACAACTGCTCGCCGTCGTTCAACTGGCGGCGCAACCTGGACGACGCCACGATCGCCGCCTTCCAGCGCGAATTGGGCGCCATGGGGTACAAGTACCAGTTCGTCACGCTCGCGGGATTCCACGCGTTGAACCTGAGCATGTTCGAACTGGCTCGCACGTACCGCGACGAGGGAATGGCGGCCTACTCGCGACTGCAAGACGAAGAGTTCGCGGCCGAGTCGCACCACGGCTACCGCGCGGTGAAGCACCAGAAGTTCGTCGGCACGGGCTTCTTCGACAAGCTGCTGACCACGATCAGCAGCGGCCGCACGTCGGTGACGGCGCTGGACGGTTCGACCGAAGAAGAACAGTTTGAGGAAGCGGCGGTGTAGGTTGCCAACAGTTCCCCCTCCCTTGAAGAGAGGGGCCAGGGGAGGGACAACGGAAGCCGGTCTGGTCGCCCCTCACCCAGCCTCTCCCCTCGGGGACGGGGGGACTTGTCGTTGGCGAAGCACCCTGCTTCGAGATGAATGATCGCTGCGCAATCGATGAGCCGCTTGTATTTCTGGCTGGTCGCTGACAGCCGGTAGCTGACAGCCCTGCCAGGGTTCATTGACGGCGCAGCCCTCAACGAGCTTGTCGATTTCTGACTGCCAGGACGGCTAGGGACGTACGGTGCGAGTTTCCGGTTGGTGCGATGCGGGTTGCTGCGTGTCGACCGCCGGACCGCACCTGCACCCAGCCGCCTGGCATTCTCTTCTCTTCACAGTGGCTGACAACCATGAGCGATTCTTGCCCCATTTCGACCAGCCGGCTGGCGAACGACGTCGCCCGGCTGATCCACGACGGCTTTGCCGAGTTTCACGATACGTTTCGCCGCATCACGCGGAGGGCCGGCGAGCGGTTTCGCGAGCGCGACTGGCACGGCTTGCACGACGACGCCCGCGAGCGGATGCACGTCCGCGAGTCGGTGCTGCAGACGCTGCTGGTGCAGGTTCGCGGCACGTTGGGCCCGCGGCTGCACTCGCGGTTGGCGTGGGCGGGGGTGAAGGCAGTCTTCTCCGGCATGATCCAACAGCGCGACGATTGGGAGATTGCCGAGACGTTTTACAACTCGGTCACGCGACGAGTGTTCGCCACGGTGGGCGTCGACGCGGAGATCGAGTTCGTCCACACCGACTATCCGTCCTCGCCGACGCCGGCGCCCGACGTGCCGTTTCGCCGCTACGAAGCGGAGTCGACCGCCGCGCTGGTGCGCGCCGCGCTGACCGACCACCAGGAGTTGGGGCTCAACGCGGCGGCGCTGGTTCGCGGGGCCGCCAGCGTGGCCGAGCGCATCGCCGCCGATCCGGTCGTGAGCCGCTGCCCCGAGCCAGTGCGCGCTGCGGAGTTCGCCAAGTGCATTTTCTACCGTGGCGAGCATGCTTATCTGGTGGGCCGCTTTCGCATTTGCGATCGTACCGTGCCGTTGGTGCTGTGCATGGCTCACGACCGCCGCGGACCGCGCGTCGACGCGGTGCTGCTGGACGAGGACGACGTGAGTCTGCTGTTCAGCTACACCCGCTCGTATTTCCTGGCCGACATCGAGCGGCCCTCCGACGTGGCGGAGTTTCTGCTGACGCTGATCCCCCGCAAACGCATCGCGGAAATCTACATTTCGCTGGGCTACAACAAGCACGGCAAGACCGAGCTGTACCGCAACGCCCTGCGGCACCTGGCCGACTCGACCGACGAGTACCAACTCGCCCCCGGTCAGCGCGGCATGGTGATGGTCGTATTCACCATGCCGTCGTATCCGGTCGTGTTCAAGGTGATCCGCGACGAGTTCGACTATCCCAAAGATTGCACGCGGGCGAGCGTGATCGATCGCTACCGGCTGGTGTTCGAGCACGACCGGGCCGGGCGGCTGATGGACGCCCAGGAATACGACTTTCTGGTACTCGACCGCCGACGGTTTTCCGACGAGCTGTTGGACGAGTTGCACGACAAAGCCGGCAGCGGCATCAGTTACGTCGACGACCGGGTGGTCATCAAGCACTGCTACGCCGAACGCCGGGTGACGCCGCTGAACGTCTACCTGCAGGAGGCCGACCAGGCCGACGCGCAGCGGGCCGTGCTCGACTACGGCCAGGCGATCAAGGACTTGGCCATGACCAACCTGTTTCCCGGCGATCTGCTGCTGAAGAACTTCGGCGTCACGCGCAACGAGCGGGTTGTGTTTTACGACTACGACGAGGTGTGCCTGCTGACCGACTGCAACTTTCGCCGCATCCCGCCGGCGCGCAGTATCGACGACGAGATGGCGGCCGAGCCGTGGTTTGGCGTGGGGCCGGCCGACGTGTTTCCCGAGGAGTTCGTCCATTTCCTGGGGCTCCCCCCGCAACTGCGGGATTTGCTGGTTGAGCGGCACGGCGAGCTGTTCGATCCGGCCTATTGGAACGCGTTGAAGGAGCAACTGGCCGCCGGGGCGCTGTTTCACGTGCCCCCCTACGGCGAAGACCGTCGCCTCGCCACGCCGCTGGCCCGGACGTTGGCCCCGGCGCGGACTGATCGGTGGAGCCCGCAGTTGACGGCGCCGACGACGTAGCAGCGGTCAGGTGCCATGCCCACGCCTGTCCGCAGGCATGGGCATGCGGCGGTGGAACTTCAGCATGCCCACGGCGGAGGACCGCCGTGGGCATGGCACCCCATTCGAAAGCGTGTGCCGCGGCTCACAGAGCCGTGGCACGCGAAGCGGCTACTCGTCAACCGCCCGCCGTTATCCGTGCACTTCTTCCATCACCCGCGCGGCATCTTCCTCGCCCTCAAACGTCGTCATGATGTACACCCCGTCGCGGCCGATGGCGTCCAGCAGCGGGCCCACTTCGTGGTGCTCCACGTTCACGGCCTGCACCGATTTGCCGGCGTCGAGAATCTTGCGGTACAGATCGTACCAGCGCGGGTCACCGCCGCTTTCGATCCCGGCCTGCGGCGTCCATTCGATCGCATCGATCGCGTCGATTTCCAGCAGCGCATCCAGATGCCGCATCGCCTGCGTGCCGTCCAGGTGGTACAGCGAGTAGTCGAGCCACTCGCACTGCGCGGTCAGCGCCGGCACGACAAACCGCCGGAACATCGCGGGGGAGATCATCGCCGACCCGTCGCACTGCACCTTGGCGACCTTGCCCGGGGCCCACAGGTAAAACGCCCCAAACGCGGCGCTGCCGTCGGGGCGCTTGATGATGTCGTAGATCCGCTCGTACGCGGCCAGCCACAGCTCGTTGATCTCGGCGATCTTCTGCTCAACCCATTCGGGCCGTTCGATCAGGCTCATGCAAACCGAGTCCGGCCCGCACAGCGAGGACAATGTGTCGAGGTTCTCGACCAGGTCGGGGCAGGCGACTAGGTAGTCGTTGCCGGCTAGTGCGACGCAGCGGCGCAGCATGTCTTCGGTCAACTGCCACCAGGGGTTGGCGGGGTCGAAGGCGACCGTCGGCAATTCTTCGGGCGCCTGATCGGGCGTCAGCGCGGGATGAAACCACACGGTTTCCTCGCTGAATTCCGGCCGCGAACCGCAGAATAGCGCGAGCGAACCGGGACCCAGCCCCGCCTTGGCCAGCGGCAGCACGTCCGCGGGGAATAGCGACCGGGCGAGTCGGGCATGATTGTCCGCGGCCCGGTAGCCGGGGTCGCACCACCGCTCGTCGATCGAGTCGGGCGCGGGGGGCTGGGGAACATCGGCGTGCAGACACCCCTGGGCCGTCGGCGCCCCCCACATGCCGACCAGCACGCCCTGTCGATTCCACCATTTGCGAAAACGTTGTTCCGTTTCTTGCCAATTCTGTTTCCACATCGGCGGCGACGTCCTGCACGTCTGGCGTTGTCAAAGAGAGTGGGCGATAATCCACGAGCGGCCCGTCACATTGACGAGCGCCGCAGGCGGCTGCAAGGCGCAGCCCGCGATTATCGCAGAACGAACAGGCGAGGACTACTCGGTGGCCAGGGACGAAGCACTGTTCGCCGCAATTTGCGCCGGCGATCGGCCGGGGGCGCAGGCCGCGGCCCAGGCGGCGCTCGATGCGGGCGCGTCGGTTGACTCGCTGATGAACGAGTCGCTCATACCCGCCATGCGGCACGTGGGCGATCTGTTCGAAAGCGGCGAGGCGTTCGTGCCGGAGATGCTCATCTCGGCCCGCGCCATGGATGCGGTGCTGCAGATCATCAGCCCGCTGCTGGTGGCCTCGGGCGTTCAGCCGCGGGGGCGGGTCTGCATCGGCACCGTGCGCGGCGACATGCACGATATTGGCAAGAATCTGGTCGCGATGATGCTGCGCGGCGCCGGGTACGAGGTCGACGATCTGGGCGTCGATTGCCAGGAAGACAAATACGTCGCCGCGGTCGAAGCGGGTGCGCAAGCGGTCTGCGTCAGCGCGCTGCTGACCACCACGATGCCGGCCATGAAGAACGTGGTCGCCGTGCTGCGCGACAAGGGGCTGGCGACGCCGGTGATCATCGGCGGGGCGCCGGTCACGCAGAAGTACGCCGACGAGATTGGCGCCGACGGGTACGCCGACACGGCCGCCGGGGCGGTGGGCGTCGTCGCGCGGTGTTTGGGCGTAGAACAACCAGAGTAGGCGGCGACCAATCGCTGCCGCCCCTGCGGCGGGCGCGCGTGGTCCCGCCGCGTCCGATCAAAATGGCACGAACATGAGCAATCGATTGTTGGCGGCGATTCGCGAGCGCGTGCTGCTGGGCGACGGCGGCATGGGCACGCAGCTTCAGCAGGCTGGCCTGCAGCCGGGCGAGTGCGGCGAGGCGTGGAATCTGACTCACCCCGAGCGCGTGCTGGCGGTCCAGCGCCGCTACGTCGAAGCGGGCTCCGATTGCCTGATCACCAACACGTTCGGCGGCTCGCCGATCATGCTCGCCCGACACGGCCAGGCCGAGGCAACCGCCGAGATCAACGCCGCCGCGGCCCGCATTGCTCGCGAGGCGTTTGGCGATCGTGACGGATTCGTGCTGGGCGACATCGGCCCGTTCGGCGGTTTGATGGAGCCGTTTGGCGACGTGACGGAGCAGGAGGTGCGCGACGCCTTTCGCCAGCAGGCGGACGCGCTGGTCGCGGCGGGGGTCGACGCCGTGATCGTCGAGACGCAGACCGCGCTCGACGAATTGCGGGCCGGCGTCGAAGCGGCCCGTGCTGCAGGGGCGACGTGCGTGATTGGCTCGATGGCTTACGACGCCGCGCCGGGGCGGGACGCGGTGCGAACCATGATGGGCGTCGGGCCCGAGCAGGCTGCACAGTTCATGCAGGAACTTGGCGTCGACATCGTGGCGATGAACTGCGGGTCGGGGATCGACGCCAGCCGCGCCGCCGACGTCGTGCGGGCCTACAGCCAGGCGTGCGACCTGCCGACGATGGCCCAACCCAACGCCGGGCGGCCGGAGTTGGTCGATGGCCAAGTCGTTTATCGCCAGAGTGCCGACGAGATGGCGGCTCAGTTGCCCGATCTGCTGGAGGCCGGCGTGCGGATCGTCGGGGCCTGCTGCGGCAGCACCCCCGAGCACATCGCCAAGTTCCGCGCGGTGCTGGACGCGAGGTAATCGCGGTCGGCGTTGTGGGGCGAGGCTCCTGCCGAGCCGGCGGGGACGTGCCGCATTGGTTCGGCAGGAGCCTCGCCCTCCCTAACGCGTGATTTGTCCGCGCACGAGCGCAAAGTCGGCGGCCGAGATGCTCACTTCGTCGTAAATTTCTCGGGCTAGTGCCGCGTCGAGCCGCGCGAAATCGTCCGGCTCGGTCGCCACGAGGATGCCGCCCATTTCCAGCACGGCCGGACTGACCAGCAGCCGCTCGGGGCCGTCGGCAAAGTACCGCGCCGGGCGGTGGGCGATCCGCGGGAAGATCGCCACGGTCCACTCGCCGGCGACGCAGCGGGCGGCGACGTTGACCAGCGGTTCGCCGTCGGCGCTGTCAGCCATCCCGGCGCTCAGCGCGGCGAGCACGCTTTGCAACCCGGCGGCTAAGGGCTCGATTTCGTCGCCGCGGAGAACGAAAAACCTGCGGCCGAAACTCTCCACGGGCTCGGGCGAAGTTGCACCCGCGGGCGCTGGCAGTTGCCCAAACGCGGGAATCTCGTCGGCCCGCGCCGCCTGAAAGTGCAAATGGTCCGGGGCGGACGCGCCGCACCGCGGGCCGTTGTACAACGCGGCCAAGTCAGGGCCGATCGCGCCGGTCAGTCGCAGGAATTGCTCGACACGCGGGGCGAACTGCTGCGGCTCGTGCTCGCGGCTGGCGATCGTGCAGTGCCCGGGCAGGATCGGGAACGGGTTGGGCATGACCACGAGATCTTCAAACGCCACGCCGCGTTCCTCGGCCGGCATGTTTTGCGGGCACAAAAAGCAGGGCCGCTGCGCCACCGCCGCCGCGTCGGTCTTCGCTTGCGTCGACCGCCGCCGCGCCGGGTTCATCTGCACCACGATCGTGCCGTCGTCGGCCGTGAGCGTGCGCTTCTGCAGGTGCGTCAGCGCCGCCTCGCCGTCGCGCAACAGGGGCCACGTGCGACGCTGTTGCTCGAACAATGCGTTCACGCGCTCCCCCAGCGGCGCGGCGTCGTCCGTGTCGATCGCCAGAATGTCGTCCCACGTCATGGGGCGTGTCCCAGAGTCTTGCACTTTATTGAACCGCCAAGGACGCCAAGAGCGCCAAGAAACGAGAAATCCTATTCACGCAGAGACGCGCAGCAGTCCCGAGGCAAAGCGATCGGATGGAAATCCTTGACCGAGAAGTCCAAACGCTTCTTTTCCCTACCACGCCGTCGTGTCGATTCTCCAACGCGTTGTTCTATTCATCGCGAAGCTCTGCAACTCTGCGTCTCCGCGTCAGGCATTCCCGACAGTGGATTACTTGGCGATCTTGGCGTCCTTGGCGGTTCCCAAACAGCAAGCGAGCCGAACTCAACCGCGCCGCTCGTGGAGGCGCGCGGCCAGTTCGATCGAGCGGATGCGATCCTTGTACGCGGCGTAGCGGTTCTGCGTTTCCAACGGCAGGGCGTGGTCGGAGTTGCCCTCCCACCGCCGGCACCAGTACAGCGAATCGTAAATCCGTCCAATGCGGTAGTCGCGGCTGATCCGCAGCGCCACGGCGTAGTCCTCGCCAAAGCTGACGTTGGGGAACCCGATGGTCCGCAGCGTCGGCACGTGAAACGCCCGCGGGGCGCCCAGCCCGGCGATCCGCAGCGCGTTGTTGTGGCCGTTGTCGTCGGTCCACTCGCGGTGGTCGATCAGCCCGGGGGGAATCGGCTGCAGGTCGAAGTTGCAGATCGTGTACGAGCCGACGACCATCGCGTAGCCGCCCGCGGCAAACGTGGCGACGACGCGGGCCAGTACGTCCGTTCCGCTGTAAATGTCGTCGCTGTCGAGTTGCACGGCGTACTGTCCGCATTGCGGATGATGGACCGCCGCATTCCAACAGCCGCCGATGCCCAGGTCGGTGCGGTCGGGGATCACGTGAATCAGCCGCGCATCGCCGGCGGCCAGCTCGCGCAGCGCCGCGGTCGTGCCGTCGGTCGAGTGGTTGTCGACCACGATCACGTTGAAGGGAAAATCAGCCTGCTGCGCCAGCGCACTGGCCACGGCGTCGCCGACGGTGCGCTGGCGGTTGCGGACCGGAATCACCACGCTGGCGGTCACGGGGAACTCGCCCGCCTCGACCAGCGGCGTCGTCGGCGGGGCGAGCCACGCGCCGATCCGCTGGAGGTGCGCCGTGGCGACGCGTTCCATTTCGATCTGGTAGTCGCGGTTGCGGGGGTCGACGTAGTTGAAGTGCGCTTCGCCCGCGGCCGATTCCTCGACGGCGTGGGCGGAGTAAACCGGCTCGGCCAGCCGGACCACCGGGCCGCGCTGGGTCGCGCGGAGCCGCAGGTCGTACCAGCCGCCAAACGGCCCGGCGATGCCGTCCTGCTCAATGGCTTCGGCCAGGCCGTCGACGGCCGCGCGGCTGAGCAGCACTGCGTGGCCAAAATCGAAATCGTCGCGGATGCTGCCCAACTGGTAGTCAACCAGCGGGTGCAGCGCGGCCGAGCCGTCGGCAGCCAGGTCGTAGAAGTCGGCGTACAGCAGGGCGGCCTGCGTGTCGGCGGCCGTCTGGGCGAGCCGCTGCAAGCCTGCGGCGGTCAGTTCCAGCCGCGGCGTAAGCGCCCACAGCAAGTGCGTGGCGTCGGTCGAGGCGAACCACCGCAGCGCGGTCGCCACGTCGGCGGCCGAGCGGAGCGACGCGGCCTCCAACCGAACCGCGTCGACGCCCACCGCGCCGGCCGACGCGGCTATCGCCAGCGGTCCGGCCAACGGATTGTCGGCGAGAGCTTGCCACGAGGTTGCCAGCGCGCAGTCGCCCGCGTCATTGCCCAGCGCCGCCACCACAGCAATTGAAGTCATCGTCCTGCACCTGCGTGAAGATTCGCACCGCGAAACCCGCCATGCTAATCCGCAACCGCAGCAGCCACAATCGACGCTTGCGCAGGTCGGTCGCTCATGGGCGCACAGGGCAGTGGTTTTCCTCACCAGAGAGGTCACAGAGAGCACGGAGAAGCCGGGGGGCAGTTGACGCTTAACTGTCCTCGGCTTTGGGACCGTGTTGTGCAGTGTTCAAAGACAATGGGCGTCGTCAGCTACCGTCCTTCGCAGAATCTAAGGGCGATGCAGATCCCGCCGGCCGCAAGTCTCAAGCAGAATGTGCCACTGCGCGGCGTCATGTCGCGATTCTCTGTGTCCTCCGTGACCTTTGTGGTAAAGAATCCCGAAGTGATTCTCGCGTCAGGCATTTGCGGAGCGGTTGCGGCGCGACTGCAGCGCCCGCCGGGTGACGAATTTGCGGTACGCGAACATCAGCCGCAGGTTGGGCCGGGCAAACAGGGTGCGCGTGACCACGCCCCACGCCCCGCGGCGGTGCTCGTACTCGACGTGCTCGTGGATTTCGGTCAGCTCGTCGCTCAGCGGGGTGAAGCGGTGCGTGTGCTCCCACTTGGCCGCGGGGCCGGCGGTCTGCACGTCGGTGAACCCCCGGTCGCTCACGTCGCGGTGGACCGCCGTCCAATGCAGCGGCAGCGGGCCGACCCACAGCGTGAACCGCGAGACGGAGCCCTCGCCCAGCGGCTCGATCTCGTGCAGCTGCACGATGGTTGGCGGCGGCGTGAGCCGCTTGAGCGCCGACGTGTCGCGGTGAAAGTCCCGCACCGCCGCCAGCGGCGCCGCGACGGTGAATCTGTAGTCGAAGACGGGCATGGCGGAGCCAAGTTCGTGGGGGCGTGGCGACTGAGAATTGCGCCGTCAGTGAACCCAGGCAGGGCTGTTAGCTATCGGCCGTCAGCTATCAGCCAGATGAGTCAGAGGCTCGTTGGCCACGCAATTCTCAACAAGTGGTCGTCAACTTTCGGAAACCGCAGCGAAATCCGCCGCGACAACTGGGAATTGCGCTGCTTCGGGGTTTTTCGTCATCAACGCCGCAGGCGTTGCAGCCTTCAGCCCCGGGTTGCCGCGGTCAGCGGCTACCCGGGGAACCGATCGCGAAACGACCCGTCGACCCTGCAAGGGTCGCAGACGGCTGCTTCTCCTTCAGGAATCGCAACCAACTCGGTGCTGTCGAACCCAACGCGGCCAATGCGCTGCCGATTCCTTCTGGCTGAGAGCTGACAGCCGATCGCCGACAGCCCTGCATGAGTGCAATTAACAGAAAGACGCAACTTCAAACCTTGAACCGCCCTAGCAACGCGCGGCGGTCCCTACTAGCTTACAAAGCTGCCGGTTGCCGGCATTGTGCCGATCCTATCTCGCCGTGCGAGTCGTTGATGAACCTGCCGCTGCTTGCCGACTCGCTCCCTGACGCTGCCGAATCAATCACGGAGTCAGCCGGAATGATCGACAGCCCCATTGGAGTGCTGACGGCGCTGGCCGGGGTGAGCGCGGTGTTTTTTTGGCTGGAGAAGCGCGCGTTTCAGCGGTTCTTCCAATACGCCCCGCCGCTGATTTTCATCTACCTGATCCCGGTGATTGCCGCGCAGACGGGGCTGCTGACGACCGAGTCGCCCGTGTACGGCGTGATTGGCGACATCGTGTTGCCGATGATGCTGGTGCTCTTGCTGGTGAACGTCGACGTCCGTGGCGCCGTGCGCGTCCTCGGGCCCGGCGTCGCGGTGATGCTCATCGGCACGCTGGGCGTGATGATCGGCGCGCCGATCGGCTTTCTGCTGGTCAAGTCGTGGCTGGGGCCCGACGCGTGGAAGGCGTTCGGCACGTTGGCCGGCAGTTGGATCGGCGGCACCGGCAACATGGCGGCGATCAGCAAAATGATCGAGGCCGACGGCGCCGCGGTGGGATTGGCGGTGATTGGCGACTCGACGATCTACCTGGCGTGGCTGCCGTTGCTGTTGGCGTCGAAGAACTATGCCGACCGGTTTGCGCGATTCAGCGGCGTGGCGCCTGATCGGCTGGACCAGATGAAAGCGGCGGCCGAGCTGCAGGCCTCGCAGCGCGTGGCGCCCAAATCGGCCGATTACTTGGCGCTACTGGCGCTGGCGTTCGCGGCGGCGTGGATTGCCGAGGCGGTCTCGGCGCCGTTGGCTGCGGGGGTTGAGTCGCACCTGCCCGAGCAACTGAAGGTCGTGCTGTCCGCCTCAACGATCAACGTGCTGCTGATCACCACGATTGGGTTGGCGTTGTCCTTCACCCCCGCACGGCAACTGCCCGGCAGTCACGAACTGGGCATGGCGCTGGTGTACCTGTTCGTCGCGCGGATGGGCGCGATGACCAAGCTGGACAACGTGGGGCAGACGCTGCCGTTCCTCGCCGGGGCGAGCGTCTGGATCGCCATCCACGGCGCCTTCTGCCTGCTGGGCGCCAAGCTGCTGAAGGTCGACATCCACACGGCCGCCATCGCCAGCGCGGCCAACATCGGCGGGCCGGCCTCGGCGTCGATCGTGGCCATGCACCACGAAGAAAGCTTGGTGCCCGCGGCCGTGCTGATGGGGCTGCTGGGTTACGCAGTGGGCAACTTCGCCGGGTACGGCACGGCGCTGCTGTGCTGGTGGGTGTCTTAGGGACTGCACGAGGATTGCTTCGGATCGTCACCACAGAGGGCACGGAGAACACAGAGGACGGCCGGAGGCATTTGACGCCAATCCAACCCTGGGCGAGGTGCTTCCGCTGCCACTCATCCCCCCTTCAATTCTCTCCGTGTCCTCCGTGCTCTCTGTGGTGAGCAGTATCGCAAGGCAAAAGGGTGTTCGAGCTAACTTACGGCGCCGGTTGGTCGGCCGGCGCCCAGTCCCACAGTCGTTTGGCGAACGCGAACGAGGCGGCCCGGCCGGCGTCGTAATCCTCGTCGTCGGGGTTGAGGCTGGCGATCGTCACGACCGGCTCCTCGGCGTGCAGAAACCGACCGTTGCCCAGGTACAGCGCCGTGTGACGAATGCGGCCCCATGAGCCGATGAAGTACAGCGTGTCGCCCCGCCGCAGGCCGCTGCGATGCCACCGCGTGCCGGCCAGCTTGCCGGTGAAGAACTGCTGGTTGGCGTCGCGCGACAGGCTGGCGCCCACGGCTGCGAAGGAGACTTGCACCAGGCCCGAGCAATCGACGCCCGCGGTCGTCTTGCCGCCCCACAGGTAGGGCGTGCCGAGCAACTCGCGGCCCGCGGCCACGACTTGCTCGATGGCGTCGTGGTGGGATTGGATTCGATCGCACTTGTCGGCTGGCACGTCGACTTCTTCGCCCCCCGGCAGCAGACAACGTAAGCCGCCGTCGCCCCCGCCGTCGACTGTCGGCAGAGCGGCGCCGACCGGCAGCGTCTGTCCGCCATCGGTCTTGTGGTCGGCTACCAGCCGCACGTGCGGCGTCAGTTGATAGCGATTGAATTGATCCTCGTCGACGCGCAGCACGTCAGCCGCGGCGACGTAGCCCAGGTAGCCTTCGGCGCTGTGAGCCAGCAACCAATCGCCCTCTTGCCGTAGCAGGTACAGCGGCTCGCCGAGCAGGCAGTCGGTCACGGCCTCCCGACCGCCGGGGGTGGCGAAGCTGATCGTGTGCGTCGCCTTGACCAACCCGAAGATGCGCTCGCCCAGGTCGTCGGCCGGCAGCACCTGCAACTGATTGTCGACGTCCGCAAAGCCCAGCGTGTACAGAAATTCCTCCACGCCGAACCGCGTTTCGGGAAACTCCACGTAGCCGGTCAGCTGCACGCGGCCGTCGACCTGTTTGGCCTGCACGTCAAACGCGAACAGCCGGGTGTCGTTGGCCAGTTGGGCGCGGAAGAACTCGACATACTGCGGCAGCCGGTCGACGCGACCCTGGCGGTCCGGTTCGATCTGCCGCACCAGCCGAATCATCCGCGGCGACATGCCGCGCGGCGCCGGGGGGCGCTGTCCCCAGGCGGTTGTCGGACCGAGGACGAGAATCAGCAACACGAACAGGCGCAACAAAGTCATGGCGACACGCGAGGGGGCCAAGTAGCAGCCGACGACGGCAGGGCAGGTCGCCCCACATGGGGGCGAAGCACTTACGACCAGCCATGATAGTCGCCCGCCGCGCCGCGTGCAGCGGCTACTGCGCAGAAGCTTCATCCGCCGGCGCAGACTCGCCACGCGCGGCGGCCAACGCAGCATCGATTCCTGCGCGCAGTTGCTCGTCAAAGCGCAAGCCGGCACCGACGAACACGTTGGCCACGTTGCCGTCGGCGCCCACGATCACCGTTTGCGGCAGGCCGGTCACTTGGAACTTCTCAGCCGTCGCGCCGTCGATGTCCAACGCCACGGTGGGCTCCAGCCCCATCCGCTCCAGGACGGGCGTGATCGTGTCGGCGTCTTCGCGCAGGTTCACCGCAATCGACACGACGTCGCCCTCGGGGTACGAGTCGACGATCTCCGCCACCCGCGGCATGGCCTGCATGCAGAACCCGCACCACGTGGCCCAAAACTCCAACACGACGACCTTGCCGCGGGTTTTCTCCAGCTGGAACTCGCCGCCGGCGAGCAGCTTCAACCGGAAGTCGGGCGCCGGTTGCCCGACCAACCCGGCCTCTTGTCCGGCCGCGGCCGCCGGCTCGCCGGATTCGGTCAGGTACCGCGGATTGGGCGCCGAGGTAAGTTGCCATTGGCCGAAGGGGTTCTCCGCGGCGGCGTCGGCAATGGCGTCGCCCAGCAGCAATTCGTCGACTTGCTTCAGATCGACATGGGCGGCGCCGAGCGCCTCGCGACGGCCGCCGATGACGCCGTCGACCAATTGCTCGAAACGCAGCGTCAGCCGCACGCCATCGGAGCGAACCGCTTGAATCAACGGCCCGACGCCGGGCTCGGCATCGTCCGGTTCGTCCTCCGCTGTCGAGTCCCCGGGCTGATCCGCGGCATCGGCGACTGCAGCGTCACCGTTGTCACCGGGGTCTGCTTCATCGTCTCTGTCCGCTTGTCGATCCTCGGGCTTGTCCAGCCAGATGATTCTGGCGACGCGATCGACGGGGATCCGGCGAGTCTCCAGCCGTTGCTCAACCTCGACGGTCTCGTCGGTGGCCGACAGCAGCCGCGCGCGCAGATAATCGCCGTCGGTGGACTGCAGCACGTGCCGCGGCGGGTTGTTGCGCTGCATGCGGGGCAGGGTGAGCAGCCGAGCCATCTTTCGCTCGTCCAACGGCGCCGGGGCGACGCCGGGGGCACGGTCCCACGCCTTCACCAACTCGTGGGGGACGAACTTGGCTTCGACCATCGACGAGGTGAAGTGCACGCCTGACTCGTCGATGCTGGTGACGCGACAGGAAATGCGGTCGCCCGTCTTGAGCCACAACAGTTGATCGCCGACGGGCTGCTTCGCGGGCGCCGCGGCGCCGGCCGGAGCGACGCTCGACAGCGACCGCAAAAAGTCAATCACCGGGTTGGGCCGACGACGCGCGCCGGGGCGCTCTGGGATCTCCGGCGTTTGTTTCACGACGTACGTGATCCGCCCCGAGAAGTCGGAGCGCAGCGGGCTGGCCGTCTGGCTGCGCAGCGGACGCCACACCAACTGACCGGCTGCGGCCCGCGGGTCCTCCTTGGCGCCGACCAGGGCGCCGCGGCATTCCACGCCGCCGCCGACCAATTCGCCGCGCGGCTGCATGCGGTGCGAAGCCGGCGAGTCGCCGCCGAGGACCTCAACGGCCTGCAAATCCACCAGGGGGATGGAAAACGACTCGGCGATACCCGCGCGTGACAGCGTGACGGCGTCCTCCGACACGCTATTCCAATCGCCGTGGAGCCGCAGCCCCGATTGGGTCGCAACGCGCACGTCGAACCGTGCGGCGGGATCGTCAGCGGCTATGTCGCCGGGGACGGGGTCGTCGCCCGCCACGGGTTCGTTCTTCTGCTCAGCCTCGTCGTCGTCGGACGCACTCTCCCGGCGTGAAAAATCGATCCGCGCGAGCTGCGCCAACGGGAGCGGCTCGTCCTGCTGCGGCATCCGTACGACGGCCGCGTCGCCGTCACGCTCGATCGTCAGCTCTTCGACAACCAGTGGATCGCCTCCCGACGGCTGCACGTGGATCCCCGGTTGCGAGAGATCAATCGGCGGCCCTGCGATCGTGTCGCGAATCACCAGCCGGTCGAGCCGCACGTCGCCGCGGCGATTGGTCAATTCGATCACGCCGCCAGCCAGCGGAATCGCATCCAGCGGGCAGGCGATCTCAGCCAGGCGATTGCCAGTCGGCGAGTAGACCGCGATCGTCCCGGCGGCCGGGTTGACGCGGATTTGCAGATGCAGCTTGCGGCGCTTGTCGCTCAGGCTGCCGACGACCGCCACGTCGGCCGCGTCGGCGCCTTCGCTGACCAGCACCACGTAGTCGCGGACGGTCGTCAGCTCGAACGCGGCGCCGGCGTCTTGCTGGTCATTCTGGTTCGCTGGTTGTTGCCTCCAAAGTCCCTGAACGGCGTTGGCCATGTCCTGCCACATGCGTCCGCTGCTGGCCAGTCGCACGGAAAAGTCGGCCTTCCGCCGCCATGACAGCTCCAGCTCGATCAGGCAATTGCCGGGCACGGGATGGCCGGTCAGCGCGATGGTTCCGGGCAGTTCGGCCTCGAGCCGCCCGCCCCGCGATTTGAATGCTTGCTTGCCGCCTTGCCACAGCCAGTCCTGCATGCCGGCGGGGCCCATGTAGATGACCCGGTTCAGGGCGCCCCAGCGTTCGATGCCGCGGACCTCGCTGCGGTTGATGTGCAGCGTGCCGAATTGCTCGGTGGCCAGGGTGAGCGTGTCGGCGGTCAGCTCTTCGACGGCGCCGAACAGCACGTCGCCTGCGAGGAGCTCGACGCCGAATTCGCCCTGCGTGGGCACGTTCGTGGGGACCAGCGGGAACTGCACCGCGGCGGCCGCGCCCAACGGAAAGACCAGCGGCTCGGAGAGCGCATCGGCTTGCCAGGCGATCTTGCCGGGCTGGTCGTAGGGGGCGAGCGAGCCGGAAAAATAGTCGCCGGTCTGCAATTCCAGCCGGGGGCGCGTGGTGTCGGCCTGACCCTCAGTCTGCTCAGGCAGCTCGACGGGCTGAGCGGGCGCAACGACCGCCGGTTGTGCGACCTGCAACTGGAAGATTTGCCCCCGTACCGCTTCGGTGGTCCACGCCGCCAACAGGCACGCCAGCAGTGTCGCGCGAGACAAACGACGTTGTTGTTGCGAATGCGGCATGTTAGCGCTCGTAGATCGGCAAGAAACGGTAGTTCAACGCCAACGACAGCAGCGACATCGACGTGCCCAACTCGGGCCCGAAATCGCCCTGGAAGCTGCCATCGGGGTTTTGCGACTCCTTGAGCGTGCGGACCAGCAGCCGGTTCCACTTCTGCCACGCCTCGTAGTCGCCTTGGAAGAGCGCCTGGGCGCGATAGTAGCGGGTGTACTCGGTGTAGCCATTTGCCGGCGCCTCGAGATTCTCCGAGAGATTCCGCACGGTGGCTTCGTACTGCGGAATGTCCTTGCGGCGGGCGATGGCGTACACGAGCGAGCCGATCGAAATTCGCGCCGGCGAGTTGTCGAAGCCCCCCATGCCGGCGTAGGCGACCTGCCCCGAGTCGGAGGTCATCGACTTGTAGTAGGCGATCGCGCGGTCGATCGACTCGTCCGGCACTTCGATCCCCGCGTTGCGGGCCGCCAGCAGCCCCACCAACACGGCGCCGGACACCGACGTGTCGGCGTCGTTGGAGTCAGGCGAGTACCGCCACGCGCCCAGTTGGTTTTTCTTCTGCGAGGTCACCGCCGAGCGGACGGCCAGCTCCAGCGAGGCGCCAATCGAGGGCAACTGCTCGCCGTGGCCGCTCCACTGCCGATCGTCCACCGCGCCGTACGCCTCGGCCATCGCCAGCATGGCGAACCCATGGTGGTACATGCTGTTGCCGTAGTAGCCGGTCGACTTGTTCTGGGCGCGGAGGACCGCCTGCACGCCCTTCTGCACATTGTCGGCGTAGATTCCGTAGTTGGGGTCTTCGCCGCACGCCAAGAAGCACATCACGCACAGGCCGTCGACGCCCGGGCCGCCCTGACTGCCTTGCCAGCCCCCCTCGGGCGATTGCTGCAGGGCGAGATACTTGAGGCCGCGTTCGTACATCTCGCGGATATCGCGGGGCACGACCTCGCCGGAGCGCAGCTCGGGCAATTGGGCCGCGGCGCGATCGACTCCGCACAGAATCGGAGTCAGAGCCAGCAACAGGACAAGGCTGCCGCGGTGCATGTTACTCGTCATCGGCAACCTCCTCGTCGACCGGCGGCGGTTCGTCCAACGGCCGCATGCCCTGCTGTTCGACCATGTACTGATAGCCGGCCCCCTGCTCGACGATCTGCCTGAAAAGCTTCCGCTGCGGCGGGTCGAGAATCTCATTGACGGTCGACTCGGGCGTCTCCGACGCCTGCCACAGGACGTAGTAAATCTGATACTCGCCCATCCGCGCCGGCGGTTTGGTGTGCTTCATCAGCGCCGTCAGCAATCCCTGCCGCTGGTCCTCGGTCATGGCCAGCGAACGGTCCAGCACCGCCACGAATTGCTGCAGCGCCGCGTGGTACGCCTCCTTGGCCGCGGCGTACTCGTATCGCGCCAGCTGCGCCCGCTGCACGGGGCGCAGCGTCGAGTACTTGACCTTCACGAACAACGAACCGTCGTCGATAATCCCGCGCTGCATTTCTGTTTGCAGCGGCGAGATCCGCTGCCAGATGTCGTTGATCGTGTCGTTGTCGTAGGTGCGGCCGACCAATTCGTCGCGCAGCTCCTGCACGCGATCGGTGAACCGTTGGATGTCCAAACGGCCGGCCAGCTCCAGTTTCTGCCGTTGCGTAGGCGTTAACTGCAGCGTGCCGTCCAGCAGATTGAGCTGCCGCTGCAGGTCGTCTTGCACCCGTTCCTCGGGCGAGACATTGCTTTGACAGATCCATTGGTTGAACTGCCGTTCATCCAGTTCCCACTCGTTTTGCGCAGCGCACCGCGACGCGACCTGCGCGACGACAACCAGAGCCGTCCAGATGGCAATCGACGGCAGCGTGGGGAATCGGCGGTGCATTGGCGTGGACGCCCTCACGGTTGTTCCTCCTGCGGCTGCTCGGGCTGTTGTTCCTGCGTTGACTCCTGTTGCTGATCTGGCTCCTGTTGCTCCTCCAGCGGCACGTCGTCGATGACAGTCATCGCTACGCCGATCATCTCGGTGATCCGCTGCATTTGGCCGCCGAAGTTGATCTTCTGGACGCCGTTCCAGCGCTTCTTCTGATCGGGCTTCAAGTGAGGCGTGATGCAGTCGTCGGGAAAAACGCCGGGGAAGTAGTTGGTGTTGTTCATGGCGAACATGATTTGGGCGTCCCAACTTGGCTCCCATTTCTTCGCCAGGCTGGCGGCGATTTCCTGTTTCTGCTCCGAGGAAAGCAGCACAAAGCGGTCAACGATGGCGGTCGCTGAAGCGGCCGTGGCTTGGCGGCGGAACTCGGTGCGGAGCGTCAGCTCGCGCTGGTACGCGCGCTGCTGCTCGGGCGTGGCGTGTTGGGCGACCGCCGCGGCGACAATTTCGGCGATCTTCTCGTCCATGCCCTCCTGGTTGTTGTTGCCGACGCGACCGGCGAAGACGACGAAGCCGTTGAGTTGCTGCTGGTTGCCCGGGTGCTGCTGGGCGTGTTCGCGCACGCCTTCGATCGCGGCGGCGACGACGGCGGAACGTTGCTCGTCGCTGAACTGGCAAACACGGTGGGCGAACGAAAGTTCCACCTGCAGGAACTCCCGATTGGGGCCGACCAGCGCCGGGTCGAGGTCGGCCTCGACTGCTTGCGGGGCGATCGCGACGTCGATCTGGACAGGCGCTTCGGGGGCTGTCTCGACGACCAGTTGGTCTTCGGCGTCGGCCATCGGTTGTTCGTCGGCTTCCTCGGCGATTTCGGCTTCTGCGGCCGGGGCAGCTTGCGTAGCCGGCGCCACGGCGACGACTACGGCTTCAGCGATCGCCACCTGGGCCTCGGCCTCCTTAGCGGCAAGATTTGCGTCCATGGCCGACTCTTCCGCTGCGGCCGAAACGACCAACCCCAGCGGCGCCTCGGCCTGCCAAATCGCGGCCCACTCGTGCAGCGCCGCCGCCATTTCCGCCTCGCTCAGCGCGCCTTGCGTGGCTGCGGCGTGGCCGTCTTCGGCCGGCGCCGACGACGGCCAACATGTCGCGGCCACGAAGCAGGCCGCGGCCACCGCTGCGAAGATGGTGTTCGATTGTCTCATCGGTTTCGACCTCAAAACATGCTCGCCGCGGTTGCGACTTACCCGCCCTGGCTGCCGCGTTCCAATTCGTTGAAGTAGCGATCCAGCCCCGCGCGGAACTCCGCGGGCAAGGCCGTGCCGGCGTCGCCGATGGCCTGTTCGGTCCGGTGGTGCTGGCGGACTTCCTTGGGGTTGAGCCCCCGGCCCACTAGCGCGATCGCCGCATCCTGGGTGTCGCCGCCGCCCCCGCCTCCCGGGTTGGAACCGCCGCCGCCCCCGCCGCCCGGCTTCATCCGCCGCGCCTGCAGCAGCAGTTCGATCGCTTCGGTCTCGGCCGCGATCGCCGGGGAACCGGTGTCCGGCCGGCGCAGGATCTCGGACGCTTCGTCCATCACCGGCCCCACTGTGGAGAGCAGCTTGAGTTCCTTGGCAAAGTCCGCCTCGGCGTCGGGCAGTTCAAGAATCCGCTCGATGACCTTGGCGATCCGCTCGGTCAGTTCGTCCTGCACGCGGCTGAGCCGTTCGCCCTCGGCCAGGTGCTCGTCAGAGTCCACGGCCGGGCGCGCCTGCTCGGCGACGCGAGTTTGCTCGCGCAGATTCATTTCGCCTTCCAGGATCTTTAGCACCTCCAACACGATCGACGGCGGCAGGCACCCCTTGGCGCGGCAACCCGGGCACGCGCCCGAGCACGCCGGGTCGACCAGATCCTCCGCCCAGCGATCGAGCGTGTCGGACCAGAACTCGCACAGCGCGATCGACGTGCCTTGCTCGCTTTTGATCCCCTCGGCCAGGTCCCGCAGCGACCCCAAAATGTCCTCGCTGCGCATCTCGTCGAGGATCGTTTTGAACCGCACCAAGCGGCGTCGCTCGAAGTACGCCTGCATGTCGTCCATGATGATCGACACCTCGACGCCGCTTTGCTCCTGCAGCGTGGACAGCTCGCGCACCGAGATCGCCTCGCCGTCGTCGTGGCCCGCGTCGCGCCCGAACCAGCCTTCGATCCCGTCGCCGATTTGCCCGGCCAACCGGTACTGCTTGCGGGAGGCGGCCTTCAGCCGTTTGACCAGCGTGCTGCCTTCCAGGTTGGCCAGCACCTCGTTCAGTTCGTCCGCCACCTTCTCGAACTCCGCGAGCAAGTCGCGTTGCTCCTGGACCGCCTGGTCCATGGGCGGCGGCGCCTCGCCGGGCGGCGTGGCCGGCTTGCCGCTTTGGTCGGTGAGCACGGTCGAGGGAAGCGTGAACTTGGGCGACGAGGGATTCTTCTTCTGCGTCTCGCCGGGCTGGGCGTTCGGGTCGCGCGGCTGTTGGTTCGATTCGATGTCGACCACCGCGGGGGGCTGCGGCGGCGGTTTGACGCCTTCGGGCGTTTCGGTCGGCGGTCCGCCGCCGGCAGTCGCGCGCACCTGCCCCGCGGCCGGGCCGCTCTCAGTTGGCGCCGCCGAGCGTTTGGCCGTCGCTTTGGACGCCTCTTTCAGCAGGTCGGCGACCGACGGCATTCGGTTGGCCGAGATGTCCTCCAGCACGCCCATCATCTCGGCCCAGCGCTCCAGGTGGCCGACGCCGATCTCCGGGTTGCGCGACGCCTGCCGCAGCAATTCCTCGCCGCCCTGAGTGAGCGCGGCCAGCCGCCGGCCGTTGGCGCTCTCCGCGGCCGCCTGTTGTTCGACCTCGCGGCGAATGTCGGCCCGATCGAACTCGGCCGGGTCGAGGGCCCGCAACTGCTTGTTTTTCTCGTACAGCCGCAACTCGCGGTCGCGCACCTCCAGCGCCTGCCGATGCCACCGCGACATCTGCTCGGTGATCCAGATCGCGTGCTGCTCGGCGTTCAGCACAAACAGAATGTACGGTGGCGAGTAGACCCGCTCGCGATCCGGGAAGTAGTCGGTGGCGAACACGTGTAGCTCGAGCACCTGCGGCTCGATCCCCTGCGACTTGGCGGAGAACGTCCCCTGCAGGCCGACCTGCTCGGCGGCGTGACCACCGGCGCCCAGCAGGCGTTCGCCCTCGGCAGGGTGTTCGATATAGTCGGGGTTGAGGCACGACCACGCGAGCCCGACCTCGCGGACGCCAAAGTCGTCGCGCGCCGTGACGCGGAAGTCGAGTTGCTCGCTGTCGAGCACCACCTTGCGCCGCGGCAAATCTTCGCACGCCAGCGTCGGCGGGGCGTCCTCGGCCGCGGTGATCGTGACCGCGAACGGTTTTTTCGACGACAACCCGTACTCGTCGGTCCAATCGATCGTGACCTGGCGGGCTTCTTCCAGTAGGGCGTCGCGGGTGGCCAGCGAAGCGCCGGCGGGGACGAGCGGGGCCCCGTCGACTGTGGCGGTGGTGAGCGGCCGATTCGCCGCGGCCACCAGATGGACGTGGCTGCCTTTGACAAACGCGGCCGAGCCGCCGCGGGCGTCGCGGGAGACGGTTTCGGGCCGGCCCAGATACTCCGGCAGCGTCGCGACCGCTTCGATCGAGGCCAGTTCGGGTCGCAGCTTGGGCGTGACGGCCACCGATTGCCGCCAGTCGCCGATGCTCACCTCCGCGGTCGCCGGTTCGAGGATCGGCGGGGCGCTGAATTCGTAGAGTTGTTCGGCGAGCGCCGCGTGCAGCGGCTGCTGCCCGCCCATCTGCAAGCTCGCCGAGTCCGGCCGCCAACGCGTTTGATCTTGCAGCCGGGCGGTCAGGGCGAACGGTTCGCCGTGGGCCACGATCATTTCCTTGGGCAACGGTTCGACCGCGGCGAAGGTGTACCGCGGCGTGTCGCGCCAGGGGGCGGTCAGCCGGGCCCAGGCGTTGCCGGCCGCTTCGGGGGCGAAGCAAACCAGCCCGAACACGATGCCCGCCGCGGCCAGCGCCGCGGTCGCCCAGCCTTGCATGTGCCCATCGGGCAGCGCGGCCAGCAGATCGCGGCGCCGGGCGTCCTCGGCCACCTGGCGGATCGCCGCCTGGCACAGCGTGCGCGAGCGGGCCTGCTCGGCCGGGTTCTTGGCCAACTCGATGACGCCCAGCAGGTGATCGCCGACGCGCGGCTGCTTGTGCCGCAGCAACCGGGCCAGCTCCTCCAGACGCCGCCGCCGCCAGACCCAGCGGTAAAAGAACCACGGCACGACGCCCAGGATCAGCGTGGCGACGCCGATGGCCCCCAAGCGAATCCACCACGGCGTGTCGCCGAGCCGGTCCGACAGGAACACCAGCAGGTACACCGCCAGAAAGCCCGCCGCCGCCGCGGCGAGCGCCTCGGTCATTTTGATCGTCCACACCCGCCCGCGATACGCGCGCAACTGCGTTTCGAGCGACGCTGGTACATGCAGCGACAAATCCGTTTCGACTCGGGACATTTTCGGACTCCTCTGCGGAGTTGACTTAGGGAACCACGGATCACGCAGATGTCACGGATGGGCAATAGCCACAGAAGGCACAGAATTTACAAAACGGGAGTTGTGTCGTTGTCTCTCGAGGCAGTTTCGGCGCGCCTCTCCCCTGAGGTGAGAGGCTGTGAGAGGGGCGAAGATTCCAACGCTTGGAATCCCTCCCCTTGCCCCTCCCTTCGAGGGAGGGGGATTCGAAACCAGCTCTTACCTTTCGCGGTCACTGAGGCGGTAACTTTGTTTCATCTTGAGTGCGAAGCACGGGCTCAGCAGAGCGTCGCCCTCCCGGCCGCGCACATCCGCGCAATCCGTGTCATCCGTGGTCTACTTTCTTTTCCTCTGGCTGAGAGCCGACAGCCGATCGCTGACAGCTCACTATATCAATCCCACTGCTTTACGACCTATCCAGAACACTCCCAGCAGCGTCACAAGCGTGCCGGCGACGCGGGGGTCGGCCCATAGCCGCAGGCGACGCACCGCCGGCGGCGACTCCGGTAACTGGCTGACGAACTGAACCATCTGCTCCACGTCGCCCGCGGGCAACACCGCGCCATGGGTGATGCGGGCGATTTCTTCGAGCACCTCAGGCCGCGCCGGTCGGCCGACCGGCTCTTGCGCGGCGCCCTGCACAAACAGCGATGTTTCCAGCGTGCCGCCGGTGGTTGGCGAGGAGAGCGTGACGGCGTGGGCGCCCGGCTCGCGGGTCGTGTAGCTGCCGGCAAAGGCGCCCCACTCGTCGCCCACGGCGGTCAGGCGGATCGTTTCGCTGCGGCCCGAGGGCGCGACGATTCGCGCGACGACTTCCCCCTCGGAGAGCGGTTCGCCGCTGGGCGCCATCACGTTGGCCGTCAGCGCGACCGTTTGCCGCATGCCCGGCTGGTCGGGCGTGTAGTACAGCCGCATCGACTCGCCCGCCGCCATGTGCCGACGGTACGCCATCCAGCGGACCACCTGCGCCCAAAAGCGGTAGTGGTATTTGTCCTCGACCCCCTTGCGCCACCGCCACGCGGCGTCGGTGCCCATGAACAGCACCTTGCCGGCGCCGAACGTTTGCGTGACCAGCAGCGGCAGCCGGCCGTATTGGTTCGAAGCTTCTTGATGCACGCACAACACCTCGGTCCCCGCCTTGGCCCGCTCGACGGGAGCGTACCATTGGAAGCCCGGCAGGCCGTCCCACACGTCGATGTTCTCGTCCACGGTGTCGGCCAACTTGGTGAGCAAGCTGCGTTGCCCGGCGGCGGTCAGTTGGAACTGGCTGGGCAGCCGCGCGCCCCAGCCGCTCGGCTGGGCGTCGTTGAGCACGACGGGGTAGAGATCGGCCAGCTCGGTATCCAGCAGCGAAAACTGCCGTCCGTACATGCCGGGCAAAAACACCAACCCGCTCGCTTGCTGCTCAATCAGTCCGCGGAGCAGGTGGCAATCCTCGGGGGTCAGCTGCCCGTCGTCGATGCCCACGTCGCCCAAGAACACCACGTCGAACTTGGCCAGCTCGTCGCGGCCTTCGGGGAACTTCTGGATGTAGTCGCGATTGCCCCCGCCAACCTTCGTGAGCCCCGGGTGATACAGCAGGCACGCGACCTCGACCCCCGGATCGCGCGACAGGGCGTTGCGCAGGTAGCGGTACTCCCACCGCGGCACGGACTCGACCAGCAGCACGCGCAGTTTCTCTTCGCGGATCGAAATCGGCGCGGTGAGTTGGTTGTTGTCCTGAATCTCCTCGCCAGGCTGCTGCGGCACGTCGAGCGTGATTTCATAGTCGCCCACCTCCGCGGGCTTCCATACGACCCAATCGCTGGTGCGACCCTGCGGAGCGATTGTCACTTCCTTGGACGTCTCGAACCCGTCGGTCGCCTTCATGGTGACGGTGACCGTGTGAGCCCGCGGCAGCGTGCTTTCGATGGAGAAGGGGATCCGCACGCTTTTGTTCGCCACGCCGAAGGTGGGCGCATCGAGACTGGCCAGTTGGATGTCGGGCAGCGGCTCGCGGCGGCCCGCGGGCACGGCGATCACCGGCACGTTTTGCATCCGCAGCCGCGCGGCCGCCTCGACCGGCGGGGCGCCGTCGTTCCAGTCGCCGTCGCTGGCCAGCACGATGACCCGCAGTCGTGGGAACCGCTCGGCCGCCGCGGCCAGCGGGTCGTGCAGATTGGTCACGCCGCCGCCCTCCTCGCTGGAAAACGGTTGGGTGACGACCTGGTACCGCTCGGCGACGCTTGCCCAGGTTGACTCGCTGGCCAGCGGGCCGATCGCCTCCCGCCGCGTTTGTAGGCCGGGCGCTTCGTCGGTCGACTCGCCGGCGGCGCGATCCGCGTCGCGGGTGCCCATGCTGACCGAGTCGTCCCACAGCACGGCAATCGTCGGTTTTTCGGCTGGGCGGAATGTCTCGACCCACTCGGGCTGGTTCAGCAGCACCCCCGCCGCGGCCACCAGCGCGAGGCGCAACAACTCGAGCGCCGCAATCGACGACCGGTAACCGCTCCGCCGCCACGCAATAAAGCTCAACACGGTGGTGACCAGCACAGCGACGACCGCCAGTGCGATCGTCCAAGCCGAGCCCATGAACGCCAGCGACGCGGTCGAGTTCATCGCGGCGCCTCCCCGGCGGCGACGCCGGAGCGAATCTTCGGCAGGCTCAACGCCGCCTCGAGCACCAACGCGGCGACCATGCCCACCAGGAATACGCGCGAGATCTCGCGGGTCAGCGACGCGACGTTGCCCGCGCGGTCGTCGACGCGGTCGAAATCGAGCCCCGCGAACAATCCCTGCAGCCGCTCGTTGTCGAGTCCCGCCGGCCGGTCCTCGCCGGCGCTGCGATTGACCGCCAGCAGTTGTTTGTCCGCGCGGTAAACGCCGGCCTGGGCCGGGTATTCGGTGGAGAGCGCGTCACCGGCGCCCGCGATCCGCTCCCACGCCGCTTGGTCCTCCTCGCCGAGTGCGCGGGCGTCGAGTTGCTGCGCGGCGGCCAGTTGCTCGGCGCCCGCGGCCAGCGCTCGCTGCACCATGGCATACAGCACAATACCGTTGCCGGCCAGCGACGAGTCGACCCGCGCCGGCGAGGTCCCCAAAAAGTAAACGTGACCACGGTCGGTGGGCGCCCGGGCCAGCAGCACCGCGCCGCCGGCCAGCGACGCCAACGGCGTGGCGTCGCCCTCGATCGTGCAGTGGCGGCGGATCGCCAACTCGCCCACCGGCAACGCCGCCCCGCTGGCCGCGCGGGCGAGCAGATCCTGATCGCCCCGCCACGAGTCGATCGTCGCAGGCTCGGCGGGCGTCTGCCACGCCTGCCATCGCACGCCGGCGAACGCGGTCGCGTCGGGCGTCGCGGGCGGGAGAAACAGCACGCTGCCGCCGCGGTCGACAAACTCGGTCAGCAGCTTCCGCTCATCGCCCTCCGGCAGCGCCGTCTGCCACACGACCAGCGCGATTTGCTCCCACGGTTGAGCCGCGAGTTGCTCGCGCGTTACCTCCGTCGCGGCGTCGTCGGCCGAGCCGTCGGGCGAGATCGTTGCCGCCAGCCGCAGTGCATTCACGGCCGCCGAGTCATCGGCCACGACCACCGTGCGCCGCCGCGGCGGTTCGGCGAAGACAAAGTAGAATTCGTTGTCGGCCGGGTCGGCGTCGGCGGGGATCGACACCCGGCCCCAACCCTCCTCGCGCCCTGCGGGCAGGGCGATGCGATAGTTGGACAGCTCCGCTTCCTCGCCAACGAAATCGACGGTCGTTTCCGAGCGGGCGCCATCGATCTCGAACCGCACCGGGATGGTTGCGTCGCCCGCGTCGCCCTCGCGATGGATTGCTAGCGACACCAACAGCGCCGCGGCGTCCTCGTCGGCCACGCGCTCCACTCCGGTCACGCGCAACGCCGCGTTGCCGGGCGTCGCGTCCGGGTAGGCCAGCAGGTGAAACCGCACGCCCTGGTCAAATTTGCCAAACGCGTCGCGCAGCGTCTGCCACTGGCCGCTGGCGGCATTCCAGTCGTGCGCCTGCAGGTCGCTGCAGATCCACACCTCGGTTTGCCCGGGGCGATTGTCGCGGATGTAGTCGTGAGCCGCTTGCATCAGCGCGGGCACGTCGGCCGACGCGCTCGACGGGCCGGCGTGCGGCGAGCGCAGCAGCTCGCGCGGCGAGCCCAACGCCTGCGGCTCGAGCGTGACGCAGTCGATCAGCACCCAGCGGTTCGAGCCGATCGTCTCCAGCGTCCCAGCCAGTTGCCGCACGCCGGTGGCCAGCTTGGTCGACTCGGCGGCGGCGCCTTGCGACGACATGCTCGCGGAGCGGTCCAGCAGGATCAGCGTCAGCTCGGCGCTGCCCCCGCCGGTGCGGCCCAGCCACCCGCGGGCCAGCGGGCGGGTGATCGCAAATACCAGCGCCGCAATCGCCAGCACGCGAAACAGCAGAATCAACCACTGGCGAATCCGCGCGTAGCCGCGCGACATGCGGTTGGCTTCCAGCAGAAACCGCATCGCCCCCCACTCGATGTTCTGAAACCGCCGCTGGTTGATCAGGTGAATGATCACCGGCAGCGCCGCCAGCGGCAGGGCGGCCAACAGCCACGGCTGCAGGAAGCTCATCGCACCCCCCCGCCGCGGGTGCGCCGCACCAGAAACTGCATCAGCAGCCGCTCGTAGTCCTCGGCGATGTTCACGCGGTGGTAGTCGACCGCCGTCTCGGTGGCCGCCTGTTTCATCTCGGCCAGGTAGCGGTTGATGGCCGCGTGGTAGCGGTCGACGATCTCGTTCGGCTCGGCAAACACGGGCGTGCCGCCTTCCATGTCGAGAAACCGCATCGGGCGGTGAAACTCGAACTTCACTTCCTGCGGGTCAATCAAATGAAACGCCGCCAGATCGTGTTTGCGAAAGCGGAAATGCTCGAAGCACTCGCGCAGCTCCGCAGGGTCGGCGAACAGGTCGGACAGGATGATGATCAGCGCGCGTTCGCGGATCGTCTCGGCCAACTCGTGCAGGCCTTCGACCAACCGCGTTTCTCCGGCAGGTTGGAGCTGCTCCAACTGGTCGAACACGTGCGACAGATGCGCCGGGCTGCGCCGCGCGGGAATCACCTGCGGCGGGCCTTCGCCCAGGCAGGTCAGCCCCACCGCGTCGCCCTGTTGCGAGGCGAGATAGGCGATCGCCCCGGCCGCTTGCCGCGCGAAATCGACCTTCGTGACATCGCCCGAGCCGAACCGCATCGAGCCGCTGGCGTCGACGATCAGGCACAGCCGCAGGTTGGTGTCGGCGTCGAACTCTTTCACGTAATGGCGATCGGTCCGCCCGTACGCCCGCCAGTCGAGCCGCCGCAGATCGTCGCCGGGGACGTACTTGCGATACTCGGCGAACTCGACGCTGGCCCCGCGGTGCGGGCTGGCATGCCGGCCGGAGACGTTGCCGTGCATCGGCCGCCGCGCCAGCAGCGGCGCGCTGGCCAGCTTGGCCAGAATCTCCGGCTGCAAGAATTCGCGTTGCTTACGCTGAAAAGCCATCCGGCGCCGCCCTCACTCGTGCGGCAAGCTTGATTTTGGAACCGCGAAAGACGCGAAAGGACGCGAAGGTGAACGGGTGCGTGCCGTTGTGGGAATCGTTGCGTGGGAATTGAACCGAGTTGTTTGGGGCGGTCGTGCGTCGGAATCTGCGGCGAGGCGTGTTGCTACCCCAGCAGGATCGCCAACACCGACACCAGCACGACCACAGAAGCTATTCCGACCTTCACTGGCTGCGACTTGTGAACCCAATGCGACGGGGGCAAACGACCGCATGTCACCGCCAACGCGCAGCCCACCAGCGAGCAAATCGCAAACGCCAGCGACAGGATGTGACCCTCCCATTGAGCATCGGGGTGATACGTGATCGCCGACGCCATGATCGCAAGCAACACGAACATCCCGCTCATGTACCACAGCAACCAGGTGACGTTCAGCGATCGCATTGGCGTGGCTCCGCCGCTTGGTCTCGATCTGCTTTTCGTGTGCTTTCGCGCGTTTCGCGGTTCCTCAATGAACCACCAATTGCTCACGCTTCCTCTTTCATCTCCTCCAGCAACCGGCGGACGATTTGTTTGGCGTCGATCCCTTCGGCTTGGGCGGCGAAGGTCGTGATCAGCCGGTGCGTCAGCACCGGCAGGGCCACTTCTTCCAGGTCTTCTTGCCGCACCATGTAGCTACCCAGCAGCGCCGCGCGGGCGCGGCCGCCGAGGATCAGATTCTGCACCGCCCGCGGCCCGGCGCCCCAGGCGACCAACGGTTTGAGCCACTCGGGGGCCGACGGGTCGGTCGGTCGCGTCATCCGCACCAGTTTGGCCGCGAACGTATAAATGTGGTCGGGCGCCGGCACCCGCCGCACCAGATGCTGGTGCGCCAGGATGTCCTCGGCGTGCAGCACATGGCTCAAGTCCGGCAACGAATCGCCGGTCGTCGAGCGGGCGATTTCGATCTCTTCGGCCTCCGACGGATAGTCGATCTCGATCAGAAACATGAACCGATCGAGCTGCGCTTCGGGCAGCGGGTAAGTGCCCTCCTGCTCGACGGGGTTCTGCGTGGCCAGCACCAGAAACGGCGGGTCGAGCTGGAACGGTTTGCCGACCGCGGTGACGCGATACTCCTGCATTGCCTCCAGCAGCGCCGATTGCGTCTTGGGGGGCGCCCGATTGATCTCGTCGGCCAGCACGATGTTCGCAAAGATCGGACCGTGCACGAACTCGAACTCGCGCCGCCCGCCGCCGTCTTGCAGAATGTCCGTGCCGGTGATGTCCATCGGCATCAGATCTGGCGTGAATTGGATGCGGCTGAACTTCAGCGACAGCGTTTCGGCCAGCTTGCTCACCAGCAGCGTTTTGGCCAACCCCGGCACGCCCATCAGCAGGGCATGGCCGCGCGCGAACAAACAAATCGCCAGCCGTTCGATCACGTCCTGCTGGCCCACGATCACGCGACCCAGTTCGTTGCGAAGTTGGTCGTACGCGTCGCGCAGCCGGTCGATGGCCTGCACGTCGTCGTCGGAAAGTTGGTGCGCACCGACGCCGTCAAGTGTTTGCGACATGGGCCTCGTTCTCGCGTGGGGAGAGGTTTGCGGCGTTGTTCCGATGGCGTTGCGAACGACGGCAAGTCGCCAATGTCGCCATCGACGACTGCGGTGAAAGTATTAATCGTCGCTGAGAGCAGTTCGCTAGCCGCTGCGCATTATTTCCGAGCGGCTGGGGGAATTCAACAAAATCTTGTGCGCCTTGGCGCTTCAAGGCAGACGAAGGCTGAACCGCCAGCGACCGGTACGGATTGAGAGGCCAGCGAGTTCAGTGCGATATTAGATGCCTGCGGGGTCGCAGAAGTTCCCCGAAAGTCGTTTCCAAATGGGGCTCCGCATTGGCAGGCGTCGCGAACATGCTTGATTTGCGCTGCCGCAAGTGCTCCAATCGGATTTGCGGCGACGCAGTCACCGTGCGAGCAACTCGCGCGCAGTGTGCAAGGACACCCGCATGTTTCGCAGCTTACCTCGCCTTCTCACACTCCTGCTGCTCACGGCTGTCATTTGGCATCGCGAGTCGGCGCCGGTCGCCGCGCAGGCCGTTGCCGCTGATCTCAAGTGGGTCGAGGTCGAAGTCGCACTGTCGCCCGACCGCAAGGCGATGGTGCAGTACAAGGTGCGTTGGGACGTCCGCCGCGGCACGATGGGCGGCTTCTACTTCCAGGGCGAGCGGGGGCGGATCGACTGGCATCGCCCCGGGTGCGGCGCCATCGTCGACGGCAGCGGCCGCAAGTACGAACTGGAACTGAAAGACCTCGGCGACAAGTGGGACGTGCTGATTGCGCGGGGGCAGCGGTTCGGCCCCGGCGAGATCACGTTTGTCCTGACCTACTTCACGGACATGGCCGCGTCGAACCACCTGGCGCGCACCACGTCGCCCGATCTGGGCGAGCTGTGCGTGTTTGGCTGGGCGCCGGTCCAGTGGGACGAACCGCTGGAGCATGAAACAGTCCTGGTGCGGTTCCCGGTGGAAGTCGACAAGCCGGAGCTGTCGCTCGAGGAAGCCACCGAGCTGGGTTTGCGCACCGAGCCGTTCGTCAACCGTCAGTACAAGCTGTCGTACCTGGGCCGCCGCGGCACGGCCGTCACGCCTCCGGTGGAGCCGACCGAAGGGCCGCGGTACTTGGTCGTGCGAGCGTACAAAGACGACCTGCAAACCCAAGAGAAGTTCTTGCTGACGTATTATGTGCCGGCCCGCGTGTTCGCGGCGGCCGACACAACCGAACCGCGCGACGAGAGCCCAGCGACGGCGCCGGCCGATTCGCCGCCGGGCGCCGGCCCAATCGACTCGGGTCCCGCGATCGGACTGGCGGATACGGGGCCGCCGGTGGAAATGCCCGTGCCGCCGCCGGGACAGTATCGACCGCCGCAACGATTTGGCGAGCCCCCCAGCCCCTCGCGGACCCCGCTGGTTGTGCTGCTGCTGGCGCTGGCCGGCGGCGGGTTCGTGCTGGTGATGCTCAAACACCGGTCGCTGATCACCGCGGCCGAGCAACTCGACGAGGTGCGGTGGGATCGCGACGACTGGCTCGTGCCGCGGATCGAGCTGAAAAGCTTCCGCCGCAACGGCAAGGTCGCCAAGCTCAACGCAATCGAAGTCGGCTACCTGTGCGATGTGCCGCTCAAGACGCTGATCGCGCTGATGATCATGGAGTGCGACCAATTGGGGATCGTCCGCGTCGTGTCGGATCAGCCGCTGCGGCTCAAAAAGATCGGGCCCGTGACCGACGATCTGACCCGCTACCACCTGACGCTGCTGGATTGCCTGGAGGAAAACGGCGTGGTCGCCGACGATGCGCCGGCGCGGCTGGTGCGGGAGATCACCGAAGGGATTCAGGAAAAGGCGTGGGACTGCGATCTCACCGCCACCAAGGAGCACTACCTCAAGGAGATCGAAAAGCAGTTCGGCACGGCCGCGACCGAGAGCGAAGAATTCTGGCGCGCCGCCGAAAAATCAGTCGCCCGCAGCGAAGCGGAACGCGCCGAGCCGGGGCCGCCGCACCAGCCCGAGCCGCCGCCGCGTCGGCGGCCCGTCGATCGCACCCGCGTCTACTATCCGTACTACCACGTCTATCATCATTACGACGGGGCCTGGCCCAGCAGCACGGGGCGCAGCGTCACCGGGCTGGCCAACGCCGTGGCCGACAGCGAGGGCTTGGCCCAACACAGCTACTCGTATTTCTTGCAGGGCGGCATGGATTTGGGCAGCCAGTACGCGGCGTCCGCGTGCCACAGCGCGTGCCACAGTGCTTGCCACAGCGCGTGCCATTCGGCCTGCCACAGTGCGTGTCACAGCGCTTGCCACAGTGCTTGCCACAGCGCGTGCGTCAGCGGAGGAGCCCATTGATGAGCAGTTCGCTCGAGTTGCCGATCCTCAGCCGCGAGGACGTGGAAATGGAGCGCCTGCTGGCGCAAACGACCCCCCCCGCCGCCGACAATGCGGCGCCGGTCGCAGCTGTTTCAGCGCTGCCCATTGTGGAAAAGCCGTCCGCGCCCGAGGAACGCCCCGCCTGGTATCCCGAGCCCGGCGAGGAGTTCGGCACGCGGTTGGAGCACCTCGACTGGATCGACGAGTTCGTCGCCAATGTCCGCTCGTATGTTCGCGTGCGGCCGGACGACGGCGTGTTGATTAAGATGCCGACCGAGGTGTTCCAGCTCAATCGCTCGGGGCTCACGCTGCTGAGCCGCTGCCTGGAGGGCGAAACGGCCCGCCAAGTCGCGCTGTCGGCCGGCGTGCTGAACCACCCGGAGCGGATTTATCAGATCCACACGTTCTTCTGCGACGTGCGCGATCTGCTGGCCAACAAGCTGGGCGACGGCAGCGGCCGCCCCGCAACCAACAGCACGCCGTACGAGGGGAGCTTCACGCGGTACCCGGTGCTCAGCGAGATCGCGGTCACGTATCGCTGCAATCTGGCCTGCACGTTTTGCTACGCCGGCTGCGGCACGCCCGACGCCACCCCCGGCAACGAAGCCGCCGAGAAGCACCGCAACTGGTGGAAGCTGTGGCAGCGCACCCGCTGGTGGAAAGACCGCCACGGCAAACGCGACCCCGTCGGCGAGGAAATGACCGCGGAGGAGGTGCTGCGCGTGATCGACCAGATCGCGCAGGTCGGCCAGGTGCCCAGCGTCAGCTTCACCGGCGGCGAGTGCACGCTGCGGCCGGAGCTGCCGGACTTCATCCGCCGCGCCCGCGACAACAACATGCGGGTCAACATCATCACCAACGGCATCACCAGCTCATCGCGGACCTACGTCGACAAGCTGGTCTCCGCGGGCCTAACCAGTGCTCAGGTCAGCTTGGAGGGCCCCACCGCCGAGGTCCACGAAGCGCTGACGCAGCGGCCCGGCTCGTTCGCCAAAACCGTGCGCGGCATCCAGAACCTGCGCGACGCGGGCCTGCACGTACACACCAACACGACCATTTGCGAAGAGAACGCCGACCACCTGGCGGGGATCATCGACCTGGCCAAGTCGCTTGAGCTGCCGCACGTGTCGATGAACCACATCATCCCCACCGGCACGCCGAACCTCGCCCGCAACGAGCAGATCAAGGTCTCCTACACCCGCGTCGGCGAGTTCGTCATGCGGGCCAAGGAGCACGCCGACCGCGTGGGGATCGAGTTCCACTGGTACTCGCCGACGCCGTTTTGCATCTTCAACCCCATCGCCCACGGGCTGGGCAACAAGGGCTGCGCGGCGTGCGACGGGCTGGTGCACGTGTCGCCGTCCGGCGAGGTCCTGCCCTGCAGCAGCTTCGCCCGCGGCGTGGGCAACGTGCTGGACGACGGGCTGGAGAAAGTCTGGTTCGGCAAAGACGCCCAGTACTACAAACAGAAGCGGCAGGCGCATCCCATCTGCCGCACGTGCGAACACTTCCAGCTGTGCCAGGGCGCCTGCACGCTGTACTGGAGCGGCATGGGCTACGGCGAACTGTACGCCGCCAACCGCCGGCGGCTGGTCGATCGCGTGAAGGGGCTGTGGTCGTAATGGAGAATGAATGTCAACGCAATCTAAGGGGCAAGTTTGAACCGCCAAGGACTCCAAGCTCGCCACGGCGATTTCGGCCATTCCAATTGGAACCGCAGATGAACGCTGATGCACGCAGATGTTGGAGCAATCCAATCCGCGTTCATCCGCGGTTAGTCTTCCCTTGGCGTACCTGGCGTCCTTGGCGGTTCATAAACAGTAGCAGCGACGTTTCCGTTGTCTGATGCACGGGGGAGCAAGAGCACATGAAGGGAATAGGACAATGATCGGCGTGCTTCCTGATCGCGAACGCCGGCATTTGCTGCAGTTTTATTTCGCACCGAAGATCGGCTACGTCACGCGGCTCATTTGGGCGGGGGGGCTGATTGCGATTGGGTTGGCGATTCAACTCGTGTGGACGCCCGACCACCTCGCGCCGCTGCTGCTGGTCACACTGCCGCTGCTGATTGCCGGCAACGGATTGCTGCTGGTGCAAGGTTACAACCTGAAGCCCACGTACAACTTGGCTCGCGGGAAGTGGGAAAAAACCACCCGCGATCGATTCCAGGAGGTCCGCACGCTGCAGAGCGAAATCGACCGCTGGGACAATACGTTTGCCGACATCACTTGCGCCCCCGGGATCGTGCTGCTGGTGGTCGGCGTGGTGATCGTGGCGGTGGCCGCCGCGGCGATGATCGACACCGATCGCGGCGAGTTGTGGGCGCCGCTGTTCGCCGTCGACGCCGCGGTACTGCTGTTGCCGCACTGGGTCACCGGCACCCGTCGCGGCTGGCGCCCGGTATCGCTGCGTCAACAGATCGACGCGCTCGACACGGTGCTCGCCGTGATCGATCGGCACGAGCACCCGCCCTGTCAAATCCAGCCCATGTTCCAGGTCGCCGGCAAGCAGGACGCTAAGACGCCGACCAACGCGCGGGTGTTCGTCCGTTTTCCCGACGGCCCCGAAGACTTCCTGGGCGTGCAATTCCAGGTCGCGATCAACGACGTGCAGGGCACGAAGTATCCGTACTTGTACGCGGTGCTGGTCGCGCAGAAATCGTTCAAGCTGCGCCAGGGCCCCCTGGAGGACGTCCGCCGCCGCGCGAAGAAAATCACCAAACCCACCGGCCTGCTCCAATTCCTGGGCATCACCAAAGAGTCAGGCCAACTGACGATCGAGTCGAAGAGCGAAAAAGACGTCGACGTGATCGTCATCCGCCAACACACGACCAAACAAACCGGTTACCACACCGACCCGGCCGCCATCCGCGTGATCGCCGAAATGGCCTGGTCCGCGGCGAGCGAAATCGTCGAACCGGCCGTGGTCTAGAGGTGCGCTATTTTCAGGCCTGAAAGGCCGGCGCTACGACTACATGTAACCCGACACGAGCGGATTAAGTATCGATGAGTTACGACCTCGACTTTTGGAAATACCGCAAGGACGTATCGTTGGACGATCAAGAAACCTACGAGAGATTATCTGACGGGCAGTTCGTTGATGGTCTCGAGGAGTTGCCAATAGACCTCATGCTCGCACGCCTGAAAGAGGTGTTCGCCTCGTGGCAACAAGTCGACGAGAGATTTTGGCAGGGAGATAGTGGCTCGTTTGAAGTGTTCACAACGCCTCAGTTCTTCCGCGTCGATTGCTACGGAATGGATGGTGAGGACATGAATAGCATCATCGATGTTGCTGCCGAATTCGGATGCCCTCTTTACGACCCACAAGTCGGGCAGCGGTTTGACGGAAGCTAGCGCATTGCCCCAAGGGAGAGGCGAACGACATCGCACAATTTGCGCCGGATTGGGTTCCGGTCGCGCGTACATCCGTGCATTCCAAAGGGGCGGCGCTACCGACCGCCACTTCTCACTCGTGACATTTCTCGTCGCCGATTAGGGCAGAATAGGGGCCATCCCCTGCGCAAGCGTCACATCACGTCGAAGCGACGCGATCGGACCGGCGTGCCGCGCCCCGATCGGCGGGTCATTCGCCCTGCGCGAGCTATCCTTTGCGTATCTGCGCGCACCGAACCCCATGCCCCCAGGTTCCTCGGCGATGATCCGCAAATTCTTTACCCGCCTGCTGCTGTTTTCCATTGCGATCACGGGCTGCCTGGTGCTGGCGGCCGTCGTGGCGGCGTACCTGGCCACGCAACAGCCGGAGTTCTATACGGAGCTGCGTGCCCAAGAATTCACACTGCCCCAGCAGAAGGCGGCCGAAGCGTCACTGCGGTTGCAAGAGCAGGAGGTGCGGCGTTGGAGCGCCAAAGCCGCGGCCCTGCAGGACGCTCCCGACTCCGACACGATGTCGGTCACGATCACCCAATCGCAACTCAACGCGCAGTTGGCTGCAGTGAAGGGCAACTCCCGCGGCGATTGGCAGAACCCGCGGATTCACATCGCTCAGGACAGCATCGAGTTCGGCGTGGAGATCGTCACGCCCAAAGTCACCTGCGTCCTGTCGGCCCAGTTGAAGCCGACGGTCACGCCGCAGCGCCGTCTGCAACTTGACCTCGTCGCGATGCGCGTTGGTCGCCTGCCGTTGCCGATCAAGACCGTGCTGGGCTGGCTGCCGCGCGACGCCCGGCTGGCCGAGGGCGACGTGGAGCTGGACCTCAGCGGCTCGTCGCCCCGCTTCCTGGTGAAGCTGGCCGATAATGATCCGAAATCGCCGAGAGTCCAATCCGTCACCTGCGCTCAAGGCGAGTTGACCATTGAGTTCCTGCGGCCAGCCGATGCGGGCGGGCTCGCTGGGGGCCGCGACGAGGCTCGCCAAGTCGCGGCGAATCGCCAGTAGCGGCCGCGGGTCCTCCAGGTTCTCGAACCTGGACGGCGCAGCCGCACGAGGCGCCACAGCGATCGCTCCACTCTCACAAGCACCGACGCGCGCACGTAGCCTCTCGCCGCCTGCGGCGGCCCCGGTTCGAGAACCGAGGCTACCCCTCGTTTGGCGCCCACTCCGCCAGCGTGCGCCACACTTTTTGCCGCAGCGCGAGGATCGGCTTGTTGCTGCCGATGAACCCGTTGGCCAGCAGCGAGAAGGCGACCATTCGCCCCCCGCGGGTGTAGACGTAGCCGGAGATGGTCGACACGCTCGTCATGCCGCCGCTCTTGGCGGCGATCACCACGCCCTCGTCGGCGTCGGTGACGTCATCGAGGGCGTACTTCGTCAGCGCGGCGAAGAATTCGTCGGCGTACTTGTGCCCTCGCATAAACGCGAGCAGCGCGACGGCCGAGTCGCCGGTGATGAGGTTGTAGCGCGACAGGCCCGACCCGTCGACCAACCGGAACGAACCTTCCTCCAAGCCGGCGGTGTTCAGCAGCCAATCGGTGATCGCCCCGGCGCCGTCGCGCCACCGCGGCCGTTCGACGCCGCGGCGGATCGCGATTTCATGCAGCAGCACCTCGCCCACCGCGTTTTCGCTGACGTTCAAAAAGTGTTTGAGCGTCACGATCAACGGCAGTGCGGGGTGTCGAATTTCGTCGACGATCGGTAGCGACTCGCCGCCACCATCTTTGTCGCCCTCCGTCCCCGCCGCTGGCAGCTTAGCGACCCGCACGCCGGCGCCCTCCAGAGCCGTGCGGACCAACCCGGCCGCCCACGGCCCGGGATCGTGCATCGTGAGCTGCTTTTCGACCGCCTCGAACTCGCCCGCGGGGGCGCGGCCGACGATCGTTTCGGTGAACGGCAGCCGCGTGATATCAACCTGAACGCCGCTGGTGACCTCCTCGATCCGCACCGGAGGGGCCACGGACGGCGGCTGGAATTGCAGCGTCGCCGCCCCGCCGGGCTTCGGCGCCAGCCGCGCCGTCAGCACGTTGAAGTCGACCATCAATGGCGTCACCGACATGTTGTAGTAGTCGGGATCATCGTCCCACATCCACCCGGGGCCCTTCAGCGGCGAACCGTAGCGGGAGTTGTCGACCCGCACGCGACCGTGCAACTCGCGCAGGTCCCACCGCTTCACGGCCTGTTGGACCAGCGCCGCAAGATCTTCATGCGTGAACATTGCATCGCCGCCGCCCACCAACACGATGTCGCCTGTCAGTACGCCGTCGGCGAACTTGCCGCGGGCTTGCAACTTGGTTTCGAACTGATGCTCGGGACCAAACAGGTCGAGCGCGCATGCGGCGGTGTACATTTTCAGGTTCGACGCGGGCACCAACAGCTTGGCCCCGCCGCGGTCGTACAGCGTGCCGCCCGATTGCAGATCGACCACTTTCAGCGTGATCGTCGACCGCTGCGCGGCCGGGGTGGCGTCGAGCACCGCGTCGAGCGCTTCGGCCAGCTCGGCGGCCGTGGCGCGGCACGCGGCCGAGTCGACGGCAATCCAACTGGCAATCGCGAGAATAACGAAACGAACAAAAACGAACGCGCGCTGACGCTGCATAATCACGCTCCTAGCCGGGCCGCTACGCGGGCCGCCGAGGCGTCGACCCTTGCCGCCGCACTACGGACGGGCATAGCCGTCCGGCTAGAGGGAGCGAGTTCGAGCGCTGCGGCCGCACTTTCATGCGGTAGACGTTGATGCGCACCAGCCTAGTTGGCTGCATTGCCAATTGGCAACACGCACAGGGCGGCAGGCTCGACGAGAATTGCGCAGCTCACGCAGCGCGACGCGCAGGCGGGGCGTCCGCGGCCGGGGCGGGCGTCGGTGACGCCGTTTGCCGCTTCGGCCCCAAGCCCAGCCGCCGCAGCATTGGCCACAGCAGATGCGCGTTGGCAAACAGGTATGGCCACCGCGTGTAGTAGCTGGTGAAGCACTTGGCGTGCAGGTCGTGCACCTGCTCGTGGGTCAGGTGCTGATACTGCAGCACCGGCGTGTACATGTCGTAGTGCGACCAGGGCACGCCACCCGCGCCGGTCGGGCCGACGTCGCCGGAGATCAGCGTGTAGAACTCCGTGCCGGGGTAGGGGGTCACGATGTTGAAGTTGGCGTAGGTGGGGTTGAGCTGTTTGGCGTACCGCAGCACCGCCAGGATCGACTCGGGCGTGTCTTCGGGAAACCCGATCATGAATCCCGCGGCCGTGCGAATACCCAGTTCGCGGCAGGCGGCGATGAACTCGGCCTGCTGATCGTCGGCAATCGGCCGGCGGCGGTAGTTCCGCAGCGTGTCCTCCGCGGGCGTTTCGATGCCGACCGTGATGCTGGTCAGCCCCACGTCGCGCAGCGCGGCCAGCGTCTCGCGCGGCATCAGGTCGATTCGCGTTTCGATCGAGAACTGCACCTTGCGATCCAGCCGCCCCAGGTGCTCGATCAGCTCCGGCAGCCGGCGGCGATTGGCCCCGAACAACGGGTCGCGAAATTTGAACGAGCGGAACCCGTGCACCTGCCGGCCGTATTGGATTTCCTCGAGCACCGCGGCCGGCTCGCGGAATCGCACCTTGTTCTCCACGAGAATGTAGGGGCAATAGTTGCACGAGAAGGCACAGCCGCGGCTGCTCTGCACCAGCGCCGTGGGGAAGCGGGTGAAGTCGTAGTTCATGCGGAAATTGCGCGGCGCGAACGGCGACCAGTCGGGGCAGGGCAGGGCGTCCAGGTCCTTGACGCTGCCCACGTTCACGATGCCGGGGCCGGCGGCCAGCACTTCGTCGAGCTTCCACAGCAGTTGCTCCGGCTCGCCCCGCACCACCGTCACGTTCGCCTCGGCGAACGCCTGCGGCATGGCGTACGCGACCACGCCCGTGACCAGGATGTGCGCCCGCGGGTGGCGGGCGCGCAGCTGGCGCATGGCCGCGATTTCTTGATCGATCGTCCCCAGCGCCGGGTGAAAGACATACACGTCGGCGTTGGCCGGCAGGTCGTCGACGGCGTACTCGACCGTGTGCCCCAACTGGCGAAAGATGGCCGCCATGTACGCAAACGGCAGCGTGACCGGCCGGCGATCGCGGGTGTACCAGCGGCGGATCATGCGTCCCCGCCAGCCGCCGCGGCCGTGATAGGCGCCCATGCCGAAGCCGGCGCCAAATTCCTTGGTGACGAACCGCTCGTGCGTGTCCCACAGTACGACATACATGGCGTTATGTTCCCTCACAACACCGGGGGTGAGTTGGTTGATTTGCGTTGTCGGCGCGGCGTCAGGCGGCGCGGGCAATTCGCGGTTGCTGTTGCTCGCTGGAGGCCGCGGGGCGGATCACCCGCGCGATCCCGCCGGGCAGCAATTCGTATTGGATGTCGCGCCACTGCATTTGTCGGCTGGCGACGGTGGTGACGATCGCGACCCAGTTGATCGCCGCAATCACCGGCGCCGCCCAGACGTCGATCCGGTACACACGCGCCATGCGCACCTCCAGCAGGGGCGGGAGGTACAGTCGGGCCAAGTCGCGGCGAATCCACGCCCGGCCCGCGCTGACCGCGTACCAAGCCAGGCAGGCCGCGGCGGGCGCCCAAGCCCAGTCGGCCTCCGAAAGTACGCCGACCGCAGCCGCGAGCGCACCGCCCCAAAAGCCGAGAACATTGACGGTGGTCGCCAGCAGCGCGAGCGACCACCATTGCCGCGCGTAGAGTCGGCCGATGATGTACTGCCGCCGCAGGAAGGCGAACATCGTTGACCAGGTGGCTTCCAGTGGCGAGGCGACCATGCAGCCCGGCTCAAACTCGACCCGCAACCCCGCGGCGAGCACCACGTTGGTGGCCACGAGATCGTCAGTCAGTCGGCCGCGCCACTGACCCTCAAGATCGATCTGCTCGTAAACCTCGCGCCGCATGGCCCACGAGCCGCCCCACACGGGCTGGAACGTCTTGGGCGTATAGAGCGACGCCGCGGTGGCGTTGATGTTGCACAACACGGCGGCCGCGGCTGTCGGCGTGCTGGGCAGAAACCAGCGGTAGCCGGTCGACACCCCGACGCCCGGGTCGTCGAGCCGTTGAACCAGTTGGCTGAGCCAGCCGGCGTGGGGGCGGGCGTCGGAGTCGACGAACGCCAGCACCTCCGCGGCGTCGCCGGCGGCCGCCACGCCCGCTTCGAGATTGTGTACTTTCTGACAACCCAACTCGGCCAGCCCCGCCACGACGAGCTTGGCGCGCGGCTGCGCGTGTTCGGCGATCAGCGAGAGAATCACCTGGCACGCCGGATCGTGTTCGGATTCAACGACGAAGACGATTTCGTAATTGTCATGCGTCTGCCGAAACAGCCGCCGCAGGTTGTCGCGCAGCCCCGGTTCGATCCCCTTGCAGGGGGCGATCAGCGCCACCCGTGCCGGATTCTCGCGGACCGGCTCGCGGAGACGATTGCGCGTGCGACGACGGTGCTCCCACGACTGGCATCCCAGCAAGAAGCACAGCAGCGTCGCCGCCACGGCTCCGAGGGTTGCTAGGGTGGCCAGGAAGGTGGGCATGAAGGGCTGTCGTGGACGGACCGCAGCAGGGGCAAGTGTCACGCGGAAGTCGATCCGCCTGCTGGCGGAGCGATCGGACTTCCATGCGCACGCCGAGCCCCCGCGGGGCGCGGCGCGCCGATTTCTCTGGTTATCGGGTCCGCCGAACAAGCGAGGCCATTGGAACCGCGGGATTGACAACATCGGTTGCTAGTGTGCGAAGGCGGCACAGTCGGCGGTCGACAGCGGGGCCCGGCACGCCCAATTCGCTGCATTCGCGGGCATGCGCAGCGCGCCAGCAGCTCCGCAACGCCCACCAACCGGCGCTGCGCCGCAAGCGACTTTGCCGGTTAGGCTGTCGCTGCCGCGGCCAATTCGATTGAGCCCCGCCGCTTGCGGCGGGCGCACCGGGTCTGTCCCCAAGGTGCGAGCGTCGACCATGGCAGCTACAATGCCATCGTGGTTCCCGGCCGCCGTGGCCGGTCTTGTCGCCCGCCAACTCGTGCCGAATCTCCTATGTCCACGCCCCGCTCGCGCCGTCGTTTCTTTCAGGATGCCACCACGGGACTCGCCGGAGGGCTGCTGGCCCAAGTCGCTCTCGCCGCCGACGGGGGAGCCGCCGGCAGCACGGCGGGGGCGGACGTTCTGCTCCCGCCGGCCCAACGCGAGCCGCTCCGGTTTGGCTACGTCGGCACGGGCATTCGCTTTCACGAGCTAGTGAGCGCAGGCGGAGCCCATGGCCCGGCGGTCGCGGTGTGCGATGTCGACGCCGTGCAACGGGGCCGGGGACTCGAATCGGCGCTGCGCGTCCATCGCGGGCGGGGCTACTCGCAGGCGATCTACGACTACGAGGACTATCGCCGCCTTTTGGAGCGGGACGACGTCGACGTGGTGGTGATTGCCACGCCCGACCACTGGCACACCAAGATCGCCATCGAAGCCATGCAGGCCGGCAAGGACGTGTACTGCGAGAAGCCGCTGACGCTGACCATTCGCGAAGGGCAGCAGATCCTCCAGGCGATCAAGCAGACGGGCCGCATTCTGCAAGTCGGCACGCAGCAGCGATCGGAGTTCGACAAGCGGTTTGTCGACGCCGCCGCTCTGGTCCGCAACGACCGTGTGGGCGACGTGCAGAAGATCACCGTGGCGATTGGCGGGTCCATGACCTCGCCGCCGTTGCCCTATCGTGATCCGCCCAAGGAGCTCAACTGGGACGTCTGGCAAGGGCAGGCTCGCGAATTGCCCTACTGCTCCAACGACGAAATTCAAGGCGAGGGCTACGGCGCCGGGCATCGCCTCAGCCGCACGCACAACTATTTCCGCTGGTGGTACGAATATTCCGGCGGCAAGCTCACCGACTGGGGCGCCCACCATGTCGACATTGCCATGTGGGCGACTCAGAAGGACCGCGGGCCGGTCGGCAACATCACGATCGAGCCGATCAGCGTGACCCACCCCGTGCCCTTCGATGCGGCCGGCATGCCGACCGTCGATAACCAGTTCAATGCGGCCACGGCGTTTCACGTGCGGTGCACGTTCGACGACGGCATGGTGCTCGACGTCCGCGACACGGCCCGCGATTTGGGGTTCGTCAACGGCATCATGTTCGAGGGCTCCGGCGGCCGTTTGTTCGTGAATCGCGGCAAACTGACCGGCAAGCCCGTGGAGGAGTTGGCCCAGAACCCGCTGCCCGCCGACGCGCACCGCCAACTCTACGGCAAGGAGCCGCCGCAGTCGCAGATGGGCGACTTTGTGCAGTGCGTCCGCACCCGCGAGACGCCGGTCTCCGACGCCGCCTCTCACCACCGCATTTTGTCGGTGTGCCACGCGGTGAATATCGCCATGCGCCTGGGCCGTACGTTGGTTTACGACACGGCTGCCGAGCAGTTCGTCGACGACGCGCAGGCCAACGGCTTCGTCGAGCGCACGCAGCGCAGCGGCTACGAAATCCGCGTGTGACGTACGGCCGCGGCACACGGTGCTGCTTCGCCCGATCGACTCGATCGCGCATTTTGTGACGGCCGCGGAGCTGCGGTTTCGCCTTCTGGCGACGCGGTGTCCGGTGCGGGCTGCGCGGGCCGTGACGTTTGCGCCGGCCGACGCCACCGTGAGCGGTGTGCGGAGCCGCGCGCCGAGCGGCTCGAACACGGCACTGCGGTCTTCCGAATGCGGATTCGGAGCCCCTGCGTTTGACTCGCCATGGACGCAACCTACCTTTGCGCGTTCCATGCCAGCAGATCGGCGTGCGCAGGTCCGAAATTGGTTGCGGCTTGCGACGCGCGGCGCCGGCGTCGTGAACAGCTTGGCCGGGAGTTTGGTCGCCCGGCGAGCCGCCCCCTGACAACTTTGTTTCTGCTCACAATGAACTACCTGCTGATTGATATTGCCCTGGGGATCACCGCACTGTTGCTGGGCGTCGCGGGAACGCTGCTGTATGTCCGGCAAACGGGAGCTGCACAGAAGACCGATCGTGCCGACGACGATGCGCAATTGCAGCAGGTCTATCAAAACGAACGAGCCGCCATGGCGGCCCAGAATTTGCGCGATCTGGCCGAGAACATGGCCAGCGACGTCGGCGCTCATTGCCGGATGGTCAGCGGCATCTCTAACGAACTGGGATCGCTGCCGGCCGACGCCGACGACGGCAAAGCTGTCGCGAACGCCGTGTCGAAGATCGTCAGCGCCAACGCCGATCTGCAGAAACGGCTGGAAGAGGCCGAACGCAAGATTGCCGCCCAGGCCGAAGAGATTCGCACCCAGCAGTCCGAAGCCCGCACCGACTCGCTAACCCAGTTGGCAAACCGCCGCGCCTTCGATGACGAAGTCGGCAGGAACCTCAAGGCGTTCCAGTCCGAGGGCCGGCAGTTCTCGCTGATGCTCTTCGACGTCGACCACTTCAAGAAATTCAACGACACGCACGGCCATCAGGCGGGTGACGAAGTCCTGCGCAGCGTCGGAACCACCCTCAAACGCGTCGTCAAATCCGGCGACGTCCCCTGTCGCTACGGCGGCGAGGAGTTCGCCGTGATCATGCCGGGCACCCGCGTAGCCGACGCCCGCGTCGCCGCCGAACGCGTCCGTCAGGCGATCGAGGATATGACCGTCACGTTCGAAGGCAAGCCGCTGAAGGTGACGGCCAGCATCGGCGTCGCCCAGGTGCTGTCGAGCGAGGAGGCCCCCGCGTTGATCCGCCGCGCCGACGACGGCGTCTACGCCTCGAAAAAGGCCGGCCGCAACACGGGGCAGTGGCACACCGGCGTGAAGTGCTTGCCGCTGGACATGGACGACGTGGTCCCCAAGGCCCCCGAACCGAAGCCGGAACCCGCTCCCAAGGCCCCCGAGACCAGTGGAGCCCGCTATCGCAAGCTGCCCGACAAGCGCGTGCTGGTCGACGAGCTGACGAGGCGGATTTCCGAAGGCCACCGCTATGGCGTCCCCGTGTCGATCGTCCGGCTGCACGTGGCCGAATTCGAGCAACTGGAGCAAACCTACGGCGAGGCCGTCGGCGACCTGGTGCTCGATTCGGTGGTCAGTTTTACCCGGGCCGGATTGCGAGAAATGGACCTGTTGGCGCGCCTTGGACGCGGCGAACTGGTCATGTTGCTGCCCGGCACGAAGTGCGAAGACGCCCTGCGGGCCGGACTCCGCGTGCAGTCGGCGCTCGCCTCGGCCCCGTTGCCGATGGGCGGCAAGGAACTGCGATTGGCTGTCGAATTGGGGGCGGCTGACTCGCAACCCAACGACACGGCCGGCGACATGTTGGACCGGGCCAAGCAGCGCTACGCACCGGCCGAACCGGTCGCCGTGTGAGGCGGCAACCACCGCGTCGCCGCGCACCCCGTTGTGGTGGGCGGCGCAGGCGTCATGCGTTAGGTTGCGGTGAGGGCCGTGCGCACGGCGTGCGCGAGCGGTCACGAATCTCCGCCCATCACCTCGCCGAGTCGCATGAGCGCTCCCATTCCCCCGCCGCCGCCCGTGGAGCCGCGAAACGTTCAGGCTGCGGCCGCCGCGCCGCGCCAGCCGTTGCGGTTCAGCATGCGGTCGCTCCTGGCGCTCATGACTGCTGTGGCGATCGCGTGCGCCGTGACCACGGCCTTGCCGCGGCCTTTCGCCCTGATGATCACCGGCGCTTTGTGGATTGCCGGCAGCGGGTGGCTGGCCACGGGCGTCTTGTTCGCCCGCGGCGACCGCCAGGCGTTTTGCCTGGGCGGCCTCATCGTGGTCGCCAGTATGTGGACTCAATCGGGCGGCCAGATGCTCGAAGGCGTGCGCGTTCTGCTGCGGCCGCTGGGATTGTTCGAACTGGGATCGTCGCTGACGCCCTGGTTGCAGTTGGCCCTGGTCGCCGCGGCGGCGGCCGGTAACGGCTGGCTGTGCGTGCGGGCTCGTCGGTGGCATCAGGGGCCGCCGGAGTGATTCGCATCTGATCCCCGACTTGCCCAAGCTGCCGCGCTCCACCCGACGGCATGACCGCGCCGCTGGGGACGTCCCGCAGTTTTCTGTACTCCGCACAAACAGGCCCCTTGTGGCCGGCTCAACTCTTCCTACAATTCGTGCCGATACGAGGGGAACGCTAGCGGCGAGCACCCGCAGCGGCCGGCAACGTGCCGGTGAAAAGTTGGCGAAAAACACGCCAACGACCCTTTGACAGAATCTGATCGATCGCTAAGATCTAGGATTCCCGCCTGTAAGCGAGAGCAGGCCTATCGAGTTGATCTCCGGCGCCCGCCGGTACTCGATAAGCCTCTTCCCGTTTTCGGGTGGAAGTCTCCTCCAGGGGAGACGGGTCCCTCAGCGGACTCAGGCAATGCGGCGGTCGTCTGCTTTGGCAGGCGGCGGCAGTGCGGCCAGCGATCTTTGACAATTTGGTGAGTATAGCAAGAGTGGCATCTGATTTTCACGCAGATGGCGTCTCGGGCAGGGTTCGCTTCGGCGGGCCTTTGTTCAGGGCGACTGAAAGCGTGAATCTCCTTTGTCTTAGATGAGGATCAAGCGTTACTCAAAGAAGCGTGTGAGTCGGCGGGAGTTGCAACCCGGCGGCAGCCAAGGCGATTTGCTGCGGCAGCACAGGCTTCGCTTCGTAGCAACGATTATTCATCGCACTTGTTCCTGCAGAGGGCGAGAGCTTTGAATAAATGTGGCCAAGTTACGAAGGGCGTATGGGGGATGTCTTGGCATCAGGAGGCATTAATGGGCGTGGAAGTCTGCGAAAAGCTCGGGGGAGCTGACAAACAAGTATTGATCCCGAGATTCCCTAGCTAACGTGGTGAACTGAAACATCTCAGTAACCACAGGAAGAGAAAGAAAAATCGATTTCGTCAGTAGCGGCGAGCGAACGCGAAAGAGCCCAAACCGTGGGGGTTTCCCCCGCGGGGTTGTAGGGTCTTCCACATGAGAGTCACAAAATTGCTGACTAGCGGAACGCTTTGGAAAGGGCGACCACAGGGGGTGACAGTCCCGTACGCGAAAGTCGGCAATCTCTCGGAGGATACCTGAGTAGGTCGGGCCACGTGGAATCCCGACTGAATCTACGGGGACCATCCCGTAAGGCTAAATACTACCTGATGACCGATAGTGAACTCAGTATGGCGACTGAAAGATGAGAAGAACCCCTGCTAGGGGAGGAATGTGAACCTGAAACCATACGCTTACAAGCGGTCGGAGCCCTATGCCTTTTAGGAATGGGTGACGGCGTGCCTTTTGCATAATGATCCGGCGAGTTACCGTCTGCGGCTCGGTTAAGGCCTTACGGGCCGAAGCCTCAGGGAAACCGAGTCTTAATAGGGCGTTTTTGTCGTTGGCGGTAGACGCGAAACCGGGTGAACTACCCATGAGCAGGTTGAAGCGCGGGTTATACTGCGTGGAGGACCGAACCCACTTGGGTTGAAAACCGAGGGGATGACTTGTGGGGAGGAGTGAAAGTCTAATCAAACCTGGAGATAGCTCGTTCTCTCCGAAATATCTTTTGGGATAGCCTCGAGCCACTACACATCGGGGGTAGAGACACTGAATTGGATGGGGGCCCTTCCCGGGGTACCCCACTGAACCAAACTCCGAATACCGATGTGATTATCTCGGGAGTCAGTCCGCGAGGGATAAGCTTCGCGGTCGAGAGGGAAACAACCCAGACCAT
>PABB01000072.1 GCA_002702655.1 Planctomycetaceae bacterium | reverse complement strand
TCCATCGCGACCTCCCGGATTTGGGGACCGTCGCAGTATGATAGGCAAAATAGGAGGGCGCAAGAGGAGGCGCGCTAATTCAAATTGGAATGCGTATTACTTGTTCAAGTGATCCATCCAACGCCCTCGTGAAGGAAGTTCTCCACCGTTTGCACAAGCTGCCATAAGGGGGACGCGCACAGCCCGAACGCGCTTCGGAGCGAGCTCATGCTCTCCACGGTTGTTGCTCGCTCCGCTTGCCGCAGGTTCTGTGGGTCGACAACGGGGCGACTGCAGGTTGGTACGTTCGCGTCGTACCTGTCGCTCGTCTCGGTGACGCGGATTTTGCTCTCCAACGGGCGGCGATTGAAGCGGGCGAGAGCTTCAGCAGTTGATTCCGGCTCTTTTTCGTCAAGCAGGCCCGAGTCTCGAAGAAAGTGAGCATGTCGCAGTCGCGGTGCGCTTCTCGCCGCTGCGTAGTTGCACTGCATGCGGCGAATACCGGCGGCTATCTGGTTGCAACGCTGGCTCGATCGCGGAACGACTTGCCGTGAAAACATTCTCGCCGCTCGTTGAGATTCGTTTGCCGTTGAAGTGCGCTGCCATGGCCCCCATTGATAGGAGAGTCGCGGTAGTCTTCAATTGACTGTAGTGCACATGCGGAATGCCTTATCTGTGCATGCCTGTTCAAAGGTGGCTCGGAACTCAATTGAGGATGCGATTCGATGGCGAGAATAGCGTTGGGGTGTATGCGGGATTGCGGCGGCAAGTGGCGGGTGGCAGCGTGCGCAGCCATGGTGCTTGTCTGTGCTGGCGGCAAAGTCCACGGGGCAGTTGAATCGTCCGAGGTCCCGGCAACGCCGTTGGTCGCCTGTGATCCCTATTTCAGCATTTGGTCCACGGGCAAGCAACTCACAGACGTTGACACGACCCATTGGACGGGCAAGCCGCACCGGCTCACCGCGCTGGCGACGATTGACGGTCAGTGCGTACGGCTGATGGGCGCCGAGCCGGACGATGTGCCTGCCTTGAAACAAATCGGTTCGTCGATAACGCCAACTCAAACGGCCTATGAATTCGCGGGGCATGGCATCGACCTGACTCTGACGTTTACGACGCCTGCTTTGCCTTACGATGTCGACATTCTCGCGCGCCCGATCACTTACCTTTCTTTTGACGCCAAGTCGACAGACGGACAAGAGCATGATGTAAAGATCTACTTCGAGGCCTCGGCCGAACTTGCCGTGAATACGCCGGATCAGCTAGTTGTGGGCGAAGTCGTCCGGCCTGACGGATTGACGTCGCTCAAGATTGGGTCGCGCGATCAACCTGTGTTGGAGGCGGCGGGCGACGATTTGCGGATAGACTGGGGATACTTCTACGCAGCGGCGCCGGATGCCGAATCGTCTCAGTTTGCCTTGGCGCCATCCGGCGACTTGCGCTCCAGCTTCATCAACAGCCAGCGATTGCCCGCGGCGGAAGCGATGAAACCAGTCGCTGCTGCTGACCTGTCCGGCGCAATTGTGCAGGACTGCAGTGTCGCCGCCGGCGAATCATCGAACTGCTGGCTCGTGCTCGCCTACGACGACCTTGAGTCAATCGAATTCATGGGGACGGCCCTCAAGCCGTATTGGCGTCGGAACGGGCTTGATGCAATGGGCTTGCTTGAGCAGGCGTTCCGCGATCGCGAGTCATTGACGGCGGCATGCGGCGAATTCGACCAGCAACTGACGGCGGACCTGACGCAGGCCGGCGGCGACGACTACGCCGCCATCGGAACGCTTGCCTACCGGCAATGCTTCGCTGCGGGCAAGTTTGTTGCAGACGCCAACGGCCAGCCGATTCAGTTCTGCAAGGAGAATCATTCCAACGGTTGCATCGCCACGTCCGACGTGTTTTATCCCATGTCGCCGCAGTTTCTGCTGTTTGGACCCGCGCTGGCGAAATCGTTTGTCGTGCCGTTCATGGAATATGCCGCAAGCGATCGTTGGACGTTCCCGTTTGCCCCGCACGACTTGGGCACGTATCCCAAAGCCAACGGCCAGGTGTACGGCGGCGGCGAGCGGAGCGAGGAGAACCAGATGCCGGTCGAGGAGAGCGGCAATATGTTGATTCTCATGGCCGCGATTGCCAAGATCGACGGCAATGCCGACTTTGCAGGCCGCTATTGGCCGCAGTTGGAACAGTGGGCGGCGTACCTCAAGAACGAGGGCTTTGACCCGGCGAACCAACTCTGCACGGACGACTTCGCCGGGCATCTTGCACACAACGTGAATCTCTCGGCCAAGGCGATTTGCGGTCTGGCGGCGTTCGCTCAACTATGCGAGCTGCGCGGGGAGGACAGGCTGGCCGAAGAGTATCGCCGCACAGCCGAGGAGTTTGCCAAACGTTGGGTCACCGAAGCGGACGACGGCGACCATTTCCGTCTGGCATTCGACAAATCGGGCACTTGGAGTCAGAAATATAATTTGGTGTGGGATGGCATTCTCGGGCTGAACCTCTTTCCCGAGTCCGTGGTGCAGAAGGAGATGGCGTACTACCTGCGCGTGCAAAACAAGTATGGTCTGCCGCTCGACAACCGATCGACGTACACCAAGCTTGACTGGGTCCTGTGGACTGCCGCGCTGACAGAGGACGCGAGTGACTTTGCCGCCGTTGTTGCGCCTGTGCGTCAGTTCCTGCGCGATACTCCGGACCGCAGCCCCATGACAGATTGGTACTTCACCGATTCCGGACGGAAACGCGGCTTTACCGCGCGGCCTGTCGTAGGCGGCGTGTTTCTGCGGCTGCTGTACGACGATGCCGTCTGGGAACAGTGGTCTTCGCGCAATGTGACGGAGACCGGCGACTATGCACCAATGCCCACTCCGCCGCACTACGAGGTGGTCGTGCCTGCCGCCGACTCTCAGGCTTCGATCTGGCGATTCACAACAGACAAACCCGAGAACAATTGGTTCGAGCCAGGCTACGACGACAGTGGCTGGCGTGAGGGGCGTAGCGGCTTTGGCACTCCCAGCACTCCCGGTGCGCGAATTGGCACCCGATGGAATACGTCGGACATCTGGATCCGTCGCACGTTTGACTCGGAAACCGAGGTCGACGATTCCCTGCGGTTGCACATTCACCATGACGAAGAGGCGGACGTCTATCTCAACGGCGTTCTCATCCGACACATCCAAGGGTACAGCGGCGACTACGAGCAGTACAATTTGCGGCCCGAGGCGCTGCGTGCGTTCAAGAAGGGCAAGAACGTGCTTGCCGTGCATTGTCAGCAAACGACCGGCGGTCAGTACATCGACGCGGGGTTTTCGAAGCTGGTCAAGGAGACGCCGTGAGTGGCAAGCGCGAAAGGCGGTGAGTCCGCTTCGTTGGCGTTCCGGTATGAATTCGTGCCGACCGAGATCGCGACCGTCGCATCAACGCTGGCGGCGATCAGTAGACGGGCGAGGGATCCTCGCAGCCGAATGCTTGCCATTCGACGCGCATGCCAACGGGATTCGGCACATGCGGAATCTCTGGGCGGGACGGCGAGTTGTAGAGTTCGACGCGGACCGTATTCTCGCCAGGAATAAAGCCCTCGTTAAACTCAATCGCCCGGAATCGTTGAAAATCCTGATAGTCCCATGTCGACTGCCAACGTTCAAACGGAACAGCGTTCCCATTGAGTTCCAAAGAGTTGATGGCGTCGTCGACAAGAAACAGGCCAACGAGTCGCACCGTCGACAGGTCGTAACCCGTGAGATCAAATCGGGTTTCGAAGGTATAGGTCGAGTCGGGCCCCGCCATGTGGTCCTTTGAGACGGAGATCCACTGCGACGCGTCGGGCATGTTGTCCAGATACACAGGGTCGCCGGCAGTCACAATGGCGGGGCGTGGGTACGGTCCATTTGCGGGGGGCCCGCCAACAACCATCCATCTGGGGTCTTCGCTTCCGACGGATTGGCCTAGGCCGGTATTCCAGATCTCGATGGGACGCAACGGCCGAAAGGATGACAGATGCTCGACGAGCCGAGTTTCCTTGGCGGCGATCAGATCGATTGTTGACTCGGGCAAATTGACGCGGATCGCTTGCCCCTTCGAAAGGAGCGTTGACTCGCTATTCGGCCGCACGATCTTCGTCGGCTCGGCCAGCACCGAACCTTCGAGAATGTGGGATTCGGTCACTCCTGTTGGGTCTGCCGCGACGGTAAAACGAGCGCCCAGATCGGTGACTCGGAGGCCCTTCGTCTCGACAACAAAACCGGTCGCCCAATCCGCGACCTGCGCGGTGAGCGCGCCCTCGGTGAGCTCGACGCGGTTGTCGGCCACCAAGGTGACTTGGCAGGGCGCCTGCAAGACGATATCAGCACCGCATGCCAGGCTCAGCTGCGCAACACCCGAAACGAGTTGCAGCCGTTGGCCTTGCTTGAGGGTCTTGTCGCTGTACTCGCGAGACCAGATGGCATCGGTTTCGCCGACAATGCACGCCACAGGCTGCAGGGGACGTTCGATAATGAGTTGTCCTGCAAGAGGCGGCCTTGTCTTCGTGCTCGCAATCTCCCTTGCCGGTTGATTCGCGTCACCTCGCCACATCAGAAACCAACCCGCGGCAATGACGATCGCAGCCGCGATTGAAGCCCCAACTGGAATCAGCCGCGAATGCCAGACGCGACGGTTGATGTGCGGCCGGATGCCCTCCGGCTGATGATCATCAGCGGAAAGCGCTCGGGCGTCGTCGTCGGCTTGGATGGCAGACAACGCTGAAGTGAACGCTCGTGCCGAGGACACGGACGACGCAATGTCTGCGTTCAACGCGGTCAATTCGAGGTACTTGGCGCCGGCATCGGGCCCATGCCGTTGCACAAAGTCTTCGATCGCCTGCAGGCGTTCCGCCGTGGCGCCGTGGTCCCAGACGTCGTTGAGCAGGTCCAACAACTCGTCGGCTTCATGCTTGGAAAGTGACATGCAACCTATCCTTCTGTTGCCAGGCTTCGTTGGACGCACCGTGACAGATTCTTACGAATGCGGGAGATGGCTTGATAGAGTGCAGCAATCGATCGTCGCGTGACTGAGGAAATGCGCGACATGTCGCGGTCCGGCGAGTAGAACATCTTGAGCAACTCGCGATCGCGCTGCGAAAGCTTTTCTAAGCATTGCTCCAGCGCGTCTGCTCGCACGGCAAAGAAATCCGGATGCCGAGATTGGTAGGCGGCTTGAATTGACTCAATGAAATCGTCGGAGAAGCACAATGCTTGTCGACGTTTGGATTTTAGGAAATCGCGAGCTGTGTTTCGTGCGACTTGTGCCGACCAAGCGGAGAAATTCGTTCCCAACTCGAAGTCGTCGAATTTTCGCCACATGATTAGCGCCGCTTGCTGGTAAACGTCCTCCGCGTCAGCGTAATTATGCACCAACGAGTATATGAACGAAAACAGCCCACGATGGTTCTCATGCAGCAGTTCAGCGAAGGCTTGCATGCGCTCCGTCGAATGCTCTGAAAGTCCCATTTCTACCCCTGCTTGCGGCAATCGTCCGTCCTGCGTAAGGACGTGTCCATATGTCCACTGCGTCTTGTTCTGACGTAGGCCGCCGGTAGCCGCTTGGACGCGGCATTGAAGCACGCGAGGGCGCCGTTGGGCCCCGGTGGCTGCGGACGAGAGTGCCGATTCCGCCGCATCCTAGTTGTGGATGGTTCGGCGGAGGAATTCTTGACGTTCAAAAGCCAAAAAACGGGGCGAAAACAGCGCGAATCGCCTCGTTGTTGCAGAATCTGACGCCCAGCTTGCGTCACGAGCGGTCATTTGCCGCGCGGAAAGGCTTTCCTGAGTCTCAGATTGCGGGAGGCCCTATCATTCGTGCGTCGCACTCATGCTCGATGACGCAAGGACTGGTACGACTTGTCCGATGTAGATCCGGACTGGGCCAAGTAGCCCCGCCGGCTGCAACTCGTCAGAGGCGAGCCAGTGGCGCCAGATGGAGTAGGATTCTCTTGACTCCGGCAGTCGGCCTTCGGAAACCCACGCGGACAGAATCTGGTCGCGGAGGCCCCGGCTCCGTTCCGCGGCGCGCCCACTCAGTCGCTCATCGCCAATCAGGCGATTGGGCCACAGTGTCGTCACGTCGATGGTCAACTCGTTCTCGCCCGGACGCAAGGCTCCCGTGACGTTAACCTGGTATGGCGCGTGCCAGAGGGTTCCCAGGTTCTCTCCGTTAAGATGTGGTTTGGCGATCACCTCGACGCCGCCCAGGTCGAGGCATTGAACGTACCCCGGCCGAATCACCTCGTTTGGCACGTCAAAGCGTACTGCGTAGGTCGCCTTCCCGGCGAAGTAACGAAGACGATCGTCGTCGCAATCCGACAGCGAGCAGAGCTGTTGCAGTTCGATCGCCAAGGCGTGTGATCGTTCAGAACTTACCTGTGGAAACAACCGAACCTGCCACGGGCCTTCCACGGCAATCGGATCGGGCAGTCCAGCGATGTGCATATCGACCCTGCCCACCGAGGGAACTGCCGCCTCGTACGCACCGGGTCGAAAGGAGATAAGATTCAGGTCGTTGTCAGTGATTTGGAATTCAGCAGGCGGGGGCCCGAGCTCTGCTTCGCCCGCGGCGGGGAAGTAAATTGTCTCGCCTTCGGCGACCGTAACTGAATTGTCGATGCCTTCCTCAGTATATTCGATTCGCAGCTCCTTCAGTCGCCCGTAGGCGGGGTCGCCCGCAAGGCTGTTGCCGGCAACCGCATCTTCTTGAGAGTTGGCGACGAGCTTGCGAACTGGATCGGTCACATCAACTTGCTGAGCGGCGTCGCCATCGAGCACTCCATAGACGGCCCGCTTGACTTCAACGTTGGGCCGAAGTGGTGTGTATGTGAACTCGTCTGCGGGGCCGTCTGCGGCGATCACATGGGGGCGTGGCGATGCATCGCGTGAGAACACGACGAATATCGATTCGCCAATGCCCAAGCGTAGGGTGATCGCGGTGCGGTCGTCTTCCGTGTGTCGCCAGAAGGCAGCGGTCTCGCACTCGCCGGTCTGCGGCTTGAGCAACTCGGGCTCGGCGCCATGCTGTCGAAATACGCACTCGGCCCGGATACTTCGCCGCGCTTGATTCGAGACGAAGTAGACGTCCCGATTGTCGGTCCGGCGGTGAATGACGGCAAAGGGGCGGGAAGCGGTTGGCGAGTTGAGTTCAAAGTCCGGCCGTACTTGCAGAGTCTGCAACGCTTCGGCGAGTGCATCGCTGCCGGAGCGAATCGTTCCATCGGACCAGGACTTAGCAGCTTGCGTCCGGATATTGTCGTCGCAGTCGGGGTAGTCTTCCAGGCTTGGCGAGGCGGTCGGTTGAGGCCCAATGATGGTTGCTCCCTGCTCGGCGAGTTGCACGACCTTCCGCAAGACCCTCGGACGCATTTGAGTCTCGTTCGGCAGAACCAGAATCTGATAGCTCATGCCGCTTGGCAAGACAACGCGACCCCGCTCCACGCGCATCTTCAGCATTGCTTGCGTGGAAATCATGTCGTAGTCGTAACCTGCGGGAGGAGCAGGGTGCAGCTCATCTGCACGCCGCATGCGGTTGGGGGCGTTCTCGCTGGCGACATAGCAAAGGTCGGCGACGAATTTCCCTTGTTGCAGCAGGTACTGGCAGCGTGCCAGGTAATCCATCCACGCGCGACTGTCGCGGAACCACGTGTTGTTGCGGTTCAACTGCATGCCATACTCACTCATCGTCATGCCGGGCTGAATTGCATCTGGCCAGGGTTGATGGACGCAGGTGTGGAAGATCACCCGAGTGAGCCCTTGTGAGAACGCCCAGTCGCCCTGCGCCTTCAGCTTTCCGGGGTGATTCAGCCAGCGTGCTTCGGAGGGGGCGGACGTGAACGCCTCGGCGCCGACCAGGCTGGTCCCCGCGGCATGCGCCGCGGAGGCGGCCAATTTGACGGACCAGTCGCACCAATCGTTGCGGCGATCGGCCCAAAACTCGCCCATGGGAATGTCAGCCTGCGCTGCAACTTCCAGGTCATGGAAGTTGCCAGTCCACCCGCCGTACGGCTCGATCGAGAGCCGCAGTCCGCGCTCGTGGCAAAGTGCAGCGAAGCGGCCGTAGTAGTTCTCGCAGAAGAGATCGGCGATCGTCCGGCGAAAGTCCCATAGAAACCGTTCGGTGACAGCAACATCGTCGACAACTCGACCGGTTACAGCCGGCAGGTAGAAGGTGGGATCGTATCCGCGGCGGCGGCGGAACTGCTCGGGGAAGTCGTGCGTCCAGTTCTGCTGGCCTGTCTCGTAGCTGTCGATCAGGACATTGTTGAGCACCGGGCCCGCCAGATTGCCGGCATCGTCGAGGACCTTCTGCACGATCCCCCGCCAATGCTGGTCCGCGCCTTCCTTACTGAGCTTATCGCATTCCAAGCCGCGCCCCTCTTCGGGAGCGGGGTGATTGGTGCGCAACGTCGGCGTGTAGCCGATGCGGAGGAGCGTCCAGTTCCCCTCCGGCGCCGTCCAATCCAACGTACCCGTTGCGCTGAGTTTTGACGTCAGGTCGATGATGGCGTCGCGCGGAATCGTCGACTCTGGCGGCGGCGTACGTTGGTCGCGACTGGGCGCGTCCAGTCGGTCGAAACCGGCTTTGCCGCGCCACTGCTCCAACCGAAAGCCTGGGCCGCCTTCTCCTTCTGCCAAAGGCGTTGGAAACGCCAGGACGCAGATGTCGCGATAAAAGTCGAGTCGAGCGGGAGGGCGCTCGATCTGATTTCGCCATGTGCGGCTTTCGACGCTTTGTTCGGTCCATACGATCTCGAACATAGAGTGTTCGGGAGTAACCCAGGGCCCGCCGCTGCTGGACCAACCGGCGCAATTATGCAGGCAGATCTCCAAATCGAGCCGATCAGCCTCACGAACTGCATGAGTCATCAATTCACGCCATTCGCGCGACATGTACCCAACCGGACCTCGTGGAATTCCTGCCGAGATATGAAACGCCTGACATCCCCCGAGGCCAGCTTCCTTCATGGCTTCGAGGTCTTTTGTGATTCCTGTGCGCGATACGTGGCCGTGCATCCAATGCCACCAGGTGTGCGGGCGGGCCGACATCGGCGGACTGCGAAACTGTGCGCGCCAATCGTTGTCAGCTACGGCGCTATTCAGCCCCAACGACAATGCAGCGCAGGCGATAAGAAGCTTCGACCGGGACCAGGGCATATACGAGTCCGTGACCTTCTTGGGTGTTTCTTCCGTCGCCGAGAGTGGTGCGAACCACGACGCGTCCCGAGCGGGGCGTTGACAGAGAGAGCGTTGAATGAGGTGAGCAAATGCCAATCGGACGGGCTGTCACGCACGCGGCGCAACGGATAACCATCAGTATGGCGGGGAATCACGTGTTTGACCGCGCCGATTTCCCTGTGCCTGTAACCATGATAGATTTTGTGTGAATTGCCAGGAATTTGCCACAGCCAAAAGATTCAGTGCAGCAGCGATCGAGTCGCGCCACACAGGCACGTTGTCTCGCGATCGCAGGTCGCAGGCCTAGGGACTCGGCAAGCAAATCCCTGCCCACCGCGAAGTTGGGCAAGGCGGCAACTTCTGGCGTGCTGTGGCAATCGTTCTGATAGCGTGAACGAAGGCTGCGGAAACCCCGCGTGGACTCACTTGTTTTTGCAGGCTCTTTGGGGGCGGAATGAACGACTCACGAAAATATGCTCATCGGTTGGCATGGACGCTGCTTGCAGCGGGAGCGTGGCTGTTGGTCCTTTTGGACGATCAAAATGTCGCCGCCAGCGAGTCTCCGAATCTGGTCGTGATCTTCATTGATGATATGGGCTACGCGGATGTACCGCCTTTTGGCAGTCCTGCCTACGCGACTCCCAGTATCTCCCAGTTGGCGGCCGAGGGACGCAGCTTCACGGACTTTCAGGTCTCATCGGCAGTGTGTTCAGCGTCCCGGGCGGCATTGCTCACGGGCTGCTACCACGCACGACTTGGGATTCATGGTGCGTTCGGCCCCAACGCGCGGGTGGGCCTGAATCCTGACGAGATCACGCTCGCAGAGGTCTGTCGCAGCCGCGGGTACGCGACTGCCTGTTTTGGCAAGTGGCACCTGGGGCACTTGCCGCCGTTTCTGCCGACCCAACAGGGGTTCGACGAGTACTTCGGCCTGCCCTACTCGAATGATATGTGGCCGTTCCATCCGGATCTGCTCAATCGCCCGATGGAGGAGCGTTTCAAGGTCTATCCGCCGCTGCCTCTGTTCAGCGGGATGGAAATCGTTGATTCCGAAGTGACAAGCGAGGATCAAAGGCAACTGACGAAACAATACACCGAACACGCGGTCGACTTCATCCAGCGTCACCAGGACGAGCCGTTTTTTCTGTACCTCGCGCACAGCATGGTGCACGTGCCGCTGCATGCCTCGGAGGCTTTCGACGGCAAGAGCGGCGCCGGACTGTTCGGGGACGTGGTCCAGGAGATCGACTGGTCCGTCGGGCAAATTCTGCAGGCATTGCGAGCGGCAGACATCGATGATCGCACGTTGGTTGTATTCACGTCCGACAACGGACCGTGGCTAAGCTACGGCACGCACTCGGGCGTTGCGCTCCCCCTGCGCGAAGGGAAAGGCACGTCGTTTGAGGGCGGGTTCCGCGTGCCCGCAATCATGCGGTGGCCGGACCGTATTCCTGCTGGCACAAGCTGCGACGCACTAGCGGCGACGATTGACTTGCTGCCCACGTTCGCCGCGCTCATCGGAGCAGATCTTCCGCAGGTCGTGATTGACGGGAAGGACATTCGCCCACTGATCTTTGGCGATCCGGACGCAACGACGCCGCATCACTCGTACTGCTACTACTACGAGAACAACCAGTTGCAGGCGATTCGCAATGAGCGCTGGAAGCTGCACTTCACACACCGTTATCGCACGCTTGATGGGCGCGTAGGGCGGAATGACGGGTTGCCGATTCCGTACGACCATGCGGAGATCGGCCCAGCCCTGTTTGATCTGGACAGCGACCCAAGCGAGTCGACGGACGTGAGCGACCGCCACCCGGACATCGTGGCGCAACTCGCTGCCGAGGCGGAAAAATATCGTGCAGAGTTGGGTGATACGCTGACAAAGCGCAAGGGCAGCGGCGTGCGGCCTGTTGGTCGTATGCCGAAGCGACCTCGCTCCGAGGACTCTGCCAGTCCCGCCGCGGATTGACCAGTTCGAGCGACATTTGGGCGCCATCTTTCTGCCGAGCGTCGGGACTCTTCGGGCCGTCGGCAACACACCTGCGTGACGCCTCCCGGCCTCGGGTCCTCTCCACGCCATGTTTCTGGCACGAACGCCCCCTGCCCCGCCAATTGCGATGCCGAGGGCAATTGCGGCGAGGCCAGAGGGTTCCGGCACGTTGGCGCCCATCGGCGTGGCGGCTGCAAGCAGACCGTACTGTTGTCGCCAAGCCAAGCGATCCGTGCCGTCGACATCCCCGTCGTCGTCGGCGTCGCCATCAGCGTGGCTCGTCCCCGTGCCGTAGCCCGCCTGCCAGGCGAGCAGGTCGGCGCCTTCGACGCGACCGCTCTCGTCGAAATCGGCATCGGCAATGACGATGACCGCATCCGCGGCTCCTTGATGGGCATGCCGGTGGTCTGTGCCTCCGACGCTTGGCACAGACCAGTGATTCACCGTATCCCCCAGCAGGCCGAAAACTGCACTGGTGTCCGTGGGATCATCGAGGGCGACCGCGTCGTCAGGCGATTGCCACAGGCCATGCTCGCCGATCTGTAGGTACAACTCGGTCGATCCGAACGACGGTCCGGCGGTAAACGTCGCCGTGGCCAGCTGCCAGGTGTCGGCCCCCGAATCGGTTGAACAATCAGGGTCGAGGCCGCAAAGCGGACCGATACCGGCGCCATTGCTTAGGCCGACTCCGCCGTCGAGAAATGAGAAGCCGAGAAAGTCAGTGATCGAGTTCGCCGCGGGGAATAAGCCGCTACCGGAGTCGAACACAACCTGATGCCGCAACAATAGCGGAGTGGCCTGCAACTGGGGGTTGTTGACCGTGACGGAATCGAACTGGATGACGCCCGTCGTGTCGGCGACCAGATCAAGCGAAAAAGCGTCCAGGCGATATCCAAATGCCGGTCGTCCCCAAACGCTGATTTCGCCGCTCGCGCTGGGGAGTACGAACAGCGTTGGCGTTTCGGGCCCCGAGTCGACGGTGGAGAGCCAGAAATGGACAGTGGTGTACGACTGAGCGCCGCTGGCGGGAAACCACGAAAAAAGAAGCAGGATCGCGAGCGCTCCTCGTTGACACGGCAAGAGCTGTGGGAGGCGAGAACGCACGTGTTGGCTCTGGGGGCGGGCGAGACGAGCGGCGGCCCTGACCTGCGGTGGGCTAGATGACAGAATATCGCGGAATTGTCGGCCCGTCGACAAATTGCCTTGTAGCGCCTGCCAGCCAAATGGCAATTCAGTTGCTGCATGGCGCCGGTACCGACAAACAGGCCGGATTGTTGGGATTGTTCGCGGTTTTCAGTAGAATTGGCGTCAGGCGAGCCGCAGCCCTGTTGATCTACCCCTTGAGGCGGTCTCGCGTGGGGCGGGGCCGATCGTCTCCTCCGATTGCTGCAACGTGCTGTCCGCGATGAAGATGCGCCGAAAACCGCCGTTTGTGCCGAGTCCTGTGCTCGGGCGTCAACAAGGCGTCGTCGTGATGGCACTGGCAATCCTGGCTGCCGCGTACAGCGTGCATCGCGCGGAGGCGATCGTCTGGGACGGCGGCGGCGTCAACTCAGAGTGGATCGAGCCGGCCAATTGGCAGGGCAATAACGTCCCCGGCGTCGACGATGTGGCGACGATTATCAATGGCACGGCGACGATCACAGGGGTGACAGTCCCGCCCGTGTTAGCGGTCGAGGTCGGATTGCCCGGGGTCCCTGGCAGCTTGAGCATGCAGGGGCTGACTTCCCCGGCGATACTCCAGGTCGCCACCGACGTGACAGTCGCCAGCGGAGGCGACCTACGCGTTAGCGGCGGCCAGGCGCCGAGCCAGCTCTCGGCGAGTCGAGTCCTGACGTCCGGAAACGTGACGCTGAATCCGCTTGGCTTGGTCCAACTGACCGACGAGTTTGTCCAACACAATGGCGTTGTTACGTTCGACAACTCCGCCCTCATTGTGCCCCAGGTGGCGGTCAATGGCGGTTTGTTTGACGCCGTGGGCGCTGTTGGCGCAAATGTGACCATTGGCGACGGCGGCGCCCTGGGAGCGACGTTGGGAATCGGCTCGGGGATTGGCGAGCTGAGTATTGACGGGAATCTGCGGCTGCGGACAGATGCCTCGCTGGCCATTCAGTTTGCTTCGACGACGCGCGGAAACGTCACCGACAACCTGCAGGTGTCGGGCGCGCTGACGTTGGGCGGCACGCTCGATCTGTCGGCCTTGGCTGGCGCTACGCCCGACGAGGGGGAGGTGTTCGAGATCTACTCCGCTAGCAAGGTGTTCGGCACGTTTGATAACATCGTCGGATCGAGTATTGGCGAAGGTTCGTGGATCCCGCAGTTTGGCGATTTTCTCAGCAATGGAATGCTGGCTTACTCCCAGTTGCGAGGGAACATGAATGGAGACGGGGTCGTCGACGAGAAGGACGCGGAACTATTCGCCTACGCCATCCGCGACGAGGATTCGTATTTCTTCGACTACTACCTGAACGGTTTTGTCGCCGATGCGTTCATGGCGGACATGGACCTGGATGGCGCCAATACATTTGCTGACATCCCGCTGTTTCTCCAGGCCGTCGAGGCTTCCGGCAGCAGCTCCGCTGCCGCGCTGTCTGCCATCACGCGTGTTCTGACAGCTGTTCCCGAGCCGTCGGCATGGGTTCTTGGCAGCCTGACGGCTCTGGCAGTCGTGATCGTCAAGGCAAAGAGAATCCCCCGGTGTCCTTGATGCGCAGCGACCGTCTGTCCATCAACGAGAGCGCGTCCGGTTCGGCCGCTGCCGTGGGCCGGGCGTTTACGCTGGTGGAGTTGCTGGTGGTTATGGCGATCGTCGGCGTGATGGCAGCGCTGCTGCTGCCGGCCATTCAGGCAGCACGCGAAGCCGCCCGCCAGACTGTTTGCCGAAACAACCTTAAGCAACTCGGCTTGGCGCTGCAAAGCTACCACGCGGCTCACAAACAGCTCCCGCCCGGCGCGCGGATGCATGCGCAGTCGGGCAAGAAGAGTATCGGCTGGCACGTGCTGATTTTGCCGTATATCGAGCAGCGACCCCTTTACGACGAAATATCCCCCGACGATCAGGGCGGCGCCTTGCGCCACAGCAGCGATCGAGTCGTGTCTGAATTCTTCTGTCCATCGGCCGATCCACCCAGCGCTGATACGGGCGACCTTGAGATGGCCAACTACGTGGGCGTCGCCGGCGCCGGCGAGGTGCGCAAAGAGTGGCCGCTGGAGGAGAAGGCGTTCGGCGTGGTCGCGACCGACGGAGTGCTCTATCTCCGCAGTGCGGTCGGCATGGACGACGTGACCGACGGCACGTCGCACACGCTCGCCATCGGCGAGCGAACCGTCTACGACACCAACGAGCCGTGGACGCTGGGCGCCGTATGGTACGCGCAGGGCGGATCCCCCGAACCGCGCAGCGTGCATGTCGCTGCGGCCAAGCATGTCGTGTGGCCAATTAACGTCTTAGAAAGCCGCCGCTTGTACTACGTGCGTGATCCTACGGCTCCGCCTGAGTTGCGAAAAGTGCTTGGCAATGAACTGGCGTTCGGCGGCGGACACCCCGGCGGCGCGTTCTTTTCGCTGGCCGATGGCAGCGTCCAATTTCTAGACGATGACATCGACCTGAATGTCTATCGGGCCCTGGCGACGCGGGCGGGCGGGGAATCGGACACGCCGCTCAATTGACCGTCGTGTTCGGAGCGTTTGCCTCTTCTGCCGGTAGGGAACGATTCAGGATGGGGATTTGCCGCGTGAGCTGGCAGGCTGCCTCGTAAAGATCGGCAGCATCATTGGGCCAGTTGGCGACGACGGCCCGTGCCAATTGCCGCTGTCGCTGCAGGTTTTGGGACGCGGTGTCGATGGTGCTTGAGGCGCCTGCAGGCCCCTCCTCAACTTGCGATGCCAGGAGTTGCAACTGCGCCGCGGCATCACCCCGTTGCTCGGCAATCTGTTCCCGCGTTTGCCGCGTTTCGCGGAAGGCATCGGCCGCGGCGTCGGCGTCACCGGCGGCTGCCTGCAGTTGCGCCACGCGGTGGCAGCAGTCGGCTAAAGCCGTTGCGAGCCGCAGATCTTCCGGGGTCTGCCTGAGTGCCAGTCGCAAGTGCTCCCGAGCGGCCGAGAAATGCTGCAGTGCATCCGGCTGGCGCTTGGTTTGCTCCAAGAGCATGCCCAGCGCGAGATGCAATCGAGCGCGATCGACGTCGTTGAGGTCGGAGCCGCCAACTCCGCCGGCTTGGTCGTCGTAGTGTTCACGCAGAATATCCGTGATGAGCGCCTGTCGCCAATTGGCCAGCTCCCGCCGGACTTGAGACTTCGCGCTGCCGGCGCTTTCAGCGAGCTTCTCTTTCAGCGTGGCATTGTCGCGACGCAGATTCGCCAAGGCTTGCTGCTCCTGGATGACGAGCTGGTCGAGTTCATGGACATTGGCGTCGAGTTGACGACGTTGTCCGTTGATCACAATGGCGGCGACGGGGCCTCCCACTGCCAGAATCGCAGTCAACGCCGCGACGGCGGCCAGCGTCGGTTTGCGGCGCGTCCATCTTGCGAGCCGCGCCAGGCGAGACAGAGGCCGGGCCACGATGGGCTCGCCCGCCAGGAAACGACGCAGCTCGGCGGCCAGGGCGTCGGCGCCGGCGTAGCGGCGGTTGGGGTCGCGCTCCAGACACTTCAAGCAGATCGTGGCATAGTCCGCCGGAATGTGGCGATTGAGTCGCCGAGGATCGGGAGCGTCGTCGAACAGCTTGCTGGCGAGTTGCACTTCCATGTTGCCGCGATACGGCAGCTCGCCGGTCGCCAGTTGGTACATGATGACGCCCAGCGAGTACACGTCCGCCCGCCGATCGATCCAGTGGGCGCGGCCGGCGGCTTGCTCCGGCGACATGTACGCGGCGGTTCCCAGGATCTGCCCGTCGCACGTCATGGTCACTTCGCCCGATTCCCGCTTGGCGAGGCCAAAATCCATGATCCGCGGCGTTCCTGCCGGGTCGATCATGATGTTCGACGGTTTGAGATCACGATGCACGACGCCCTGCTGATGGGCGTGATCCAATGCATCGGCCACGATAGCGCAGAGTTCCGCCGCTTCATGGACGCTTGGTTTAACATCCTTCAGCCAGTCGGCCAGCGTCACGCCTTCGACAAACTCGCTGACGATGAAGACCGTGTCGTCAGCGCGGCCGATCTCGAAGACAGGCACAATGTGCGGATGACGCAGCTGGGCTGCGGCGCGCGCTTCGCGGAAGAAAAAGTCGATCTCCTCGCCGGCCAACTGGCCCCGGCGGGGGATCTTCAAAGCGATCTTGCGATCCAGGTCCGAGTCACGCGCTTTCCAGACCGTCCCAAATCCTCCCACGCCGAGTCGTGATAGTAACTCGAAACGCCCGATCGATTTGAGCGTTGAAGCAGTCGACTCCGCACCTGCCCTTTCAACCAGGCAAAACGTGCTGCCACACGCCCGGCAGGTCACATCTTCGTCCGGCGTATCGGCGAGCAGTTCCACGGGGCTGGCACAATGCGGGCACCGAATATGAAGCCCTTGGGGCTGGCGAACTGTCGCTAGAACCACGTCGCTGACCCGACCGACAGCGGCCGTCACCTCCTCACTGCTGTCGATCAGGTGGGCGAAACGCCGCAATTCGTCAGCGAGGCCCGGATGCGCCGCTGTCAGCTCGTTGATCGACGCGGCGCCGTCCCGGCGGCGATACTGCAACTCGATCCCCGCGAGTTCGCATAGCAATCGGTCCCGACAATCCTGGGGGCCCTCGGAAAGAAAGTCCTCCAGCGACGGCATGCCGGTCTGCCATTGCTGCTCAAAGCGATCGCAGATCGCGTCAATCGCCTCCATCTGCTCGGGCGAAAGCGACTCTCTGGGGGATTCTGCAGGCATGGCGTGCGGCGTCGTGCAGGAGACTTCGTTGCAGATTTGCCCGGTGTCGCCGATTATACAGCAATCTCAAATCGACTCCGAGCGGACACTTCTCCCCCGGCGGAGTCAAACCGCTAGAATATCCGACTGCCGCTGAAGTTGCCCAATTGCACGTTGTTCGTCCCGCGCCCTCCGCATCATCAATTGTGTCGTCGATGGATAATCAATCGCACGAATCGGTGACGCAGTGGCTGCACCAGCTTGACGGGACCGGCGTCTCGACGGCGCAAGAGCAGTTGTGGAATCGGTACTTTGCCCGGTTGACGGCGTTGGCGCGGACGCGGCTCACCGGCGCTCCCCAACGGGATGCTGACGAGGAAGACGTCGTGGTGAGCGTCTTTGACAGCTTCTTCCGGGCCCAACAGGCTGGCCGGTTTCCTCAGTTGCGCGATCGGACGGGACTGTGGCCGTTGTTGGTTACCATCACGGCGCGGAAAACGATCAATCAGGTCAAACGGCAGCGTGCCAAGAAACGCACGGCATCGGCCGAAGAAGCGGTGCCAGACATGGGCCAACTGATCGGCGCGGAGCCAACGCCCCAATTTGCCGCCGAGGTCGCCGAGGAGACGGACCGCCTGCTCTCGTTGCTGGACGAGCAGCTGCGCGCAGTCGCATTGATGAAGCTGGAAGGCTACAGCAACGCGGAGATTGCGGCGCGTCTGGGCGTCGTCGAGCGATCGGTGTCGCGCAAACTGGCTCGCATTCGCGTGATTTGGGACGCCCCTGACGCCGGTCTCAGCGAGTAGGCCTGCGCGGTCCGCGGCCCTTTCTGCCGTACGTCCTCCTGCGATCGCGTTCTCGCGATCAGAAAAAATCTGCTGGCCCATGTCCTGCTGGGCGGGCGGTTGTTGATTGACCTCGTGAAGGCCGGCTCGGCCGCAGACTTTCTGCTTTCACGCGAGGTGCAACATGTCCCTGGATTCTGCCTGCCGGCAAATGGCGCTCGGTCGTCCGCCGCCCCGACCGCGACAGCGCCAGTCCCTCCGATTCCTCACCCGCCATTTGCTCTCCCCGCCTCTACCGGAGCCTACCATGACCGTCAGCATCAACATTCGCCGCACGTTGTTTGCCGCTATGGCCTGTGTCACAGCTTTTTCGTGCTTTGCGTCTCGCGTCGACGCCAACGAGATCTACTCGCCGGTGGTTTCTCCGGTCACCGCGTCGCCTCAGGATATCGTCCCGAGGGTTGATCGCGTACCGGGCAAGAAATTCACCGATTCGCTGGACATGGACTACGTCCCGTCGCCGCATTCACCTCAGCCTTCGCAGCTTGGGCAGTTCGATGGACTGGGCGGCGCCCAGAACGATCTGCTCTTGGCCATTTACGGCGGGTTCGCCGATCAATACAACGTCGACGCCCAAAGCCAGATCCGTGACGTTTTGTTTGACGCCGCACGCGAGAATCGTGCGCCCTTGATTGTTTCGACAAGCTTCGACCAGATGCTCGGCGCCGACGTTGCACTCGCGGCGGAGCAGACCACAGGCGCGGTACAGTCCTTCGCGACGCGGTCGCAGGTCGTCAATCACCCCCACGCCGGCGGCGTGTTGCGCGATATCGATTCGGTGGATCTGTGGGGACCCGAGGACGGACCGGCTGCTGGGTTCTACTCGTTCGAGAACGAGCCCGGCGGCAATTCGATCTATACCCTGCAGACGCTGGCGCCGGGATTCTTGTTGCCCTATGTCACGGCCGGCGAGATTGCCGGCGCGATCGGCAACACGGCCTTGACGCCCCAGATTGACGTTGACGCACTGATGGTCCGCGACGTCGGCACAGGGCTCAACCCGTTCGACGGCGAATTCGGCCCTGGCGATTCGATCATGTTTAGCATCGAGCCGATTGTGACGCCCGAGGGAACGACGCTGTACGACGGCGGCGAAATCTGGGTGTGGGATTTTGGCCAGCCGGCTGAGTTTCTGAAGCACGGCGGACACGTGTGGGACACGGCGTTCGACGTGGCCGGCACGCTGAAGGTCAACACCGAAAACATCGACGCCCTGGAGGCGGCGGGCGTGCCCGAACCGGCCGCCAACGTGATCGCCGCGTGCCTGCTGGGCGCCGGGGCGCTGGCTCGCCGGACCCGGCGGACCTGATCACGCGCAGCAAGCAAACCGCTGAGCCCGCCGAATTCTGACTGCCCCCTACGCTAGCGCCCGTGTCTCCGTGGCTCGTTGTTGCGACTTGCCCCCTCGCAACAACGGCAGCCGCGGAGCCGCGGGCGGTTTTCTTGCGCCACTGAATTTGACCTGCGCGTCAGACCTTCCATCCAGCCAAAGCGCCTCGCACCAACCGGATTCGCCAGGGTAAACTGAGGGCTAGAGAACGGCCTTGGCGCAGGAGAAACATCGGAGGTCGCCGGACGTTTGGCATTGCTATCGATGAGCCCGCCACAGCAGAGGCAAGCAGTTGACTTCGGTACCGAACAGGAAGCGGCGACTCCTCGTCAGTTGCCAGGTGTTCCAGCGGGAGATTCGCGATTGCCTGTCGCGTATCGATTGCCCCGTCGAAGTCAGCTTCCTGCCCTTCGGCATTCACGGCGAGTCGGCTGAGGTCGCTCGGGTTGCGATTCAGCAAGCCGTTGACGCAGCCGATCCGTCAATCCACGAGTGCGTCCTTGTTGGCTACGGACTCTGCAATTACGGCGTGCGGGGGCTCGTCGCAAGGAACTTGCCGCTGGTGATTCCTCGGGTTCACGATTGCATCGGCTTGCTGTTGGGCGATCGTGAACGGTACCAAGGCTTCTGCCAGAATCAAACGGGAACGTATTTTCAAACATCGGGCTGGGTGGACGCGGCGGATGTCGTACCGCTCGCTTCCCTCGATTCCGGCGGGTTCCGCGCGGGGGCCGTCAACGACCTCAGCCTGCTCATCGAGCGGTACGGCGAAGACAACGGACGCTATCTGAACAGCGTGCTCAATGGCCAGCGGTATCGCCAGCACATGTATATCACGTCGGGCGTATCCGAGGAGGATGCGCTTATTGATCGGACGCGGCAGCGAGCACGCCAGGCAGGATGCTCGCTGCAGGTTGAACGAGGGACCATGCGATTGCTCGAAGCCCTGCTAGCGGGGCCTTGGGACGATGACGAGTTTCTGCGAGTGCCGGCCGGCATGCAGGTCGATCTTGCCTACGACGGTCGCCTGCTGTGTTGGAAGGAGCCAATTTCGTGACGGACCTCGTTCACTTGCATCTGGACCCTGGCGATCGTCGCAGCCCCGTGCCGGCGGGCGCGCGGTTGCAGGACGTGCTGTTTGATCAGGGAGCAGAGTTCCCCTGCGGCGGAGCGGGCGACTGCGGCAAGTGCTCCGTCTTGGTCGTCGAGGGCCGACTCGACCCGACAGATGACGACTACGCCGTGCTCGGTAAGCAGGCCGTCGCAACCGGCTGGCGATTGGCCTGCCGCGCTCGTCTTTTTCATGACGTGCGGCTTCGGCTATCGCAGTGGGATGCCCCGGTGCTCGGAAGTGACGCGCCGATTGATATCGTCCCGCGCCCAGGCTGGGGCATTGCGGTTGACCTGGGGACGACGACGATCGCTGCGCAACTGATCGATCTGTCCACAGGTACGATTCTAGGCGTGGAAACGGCTACGAACCCGCAGGTGGCCTTCGGCGCCGACGTGATGACTCGCATTCACGCTGCCTTGTCCGAAGAAGGCGCTCGCACCCAGACCAAAGTCATTCGGGACTGTCTTGGCGATTTGGCTGGATCGCTCGTGGGCGCCGCGCAGCGGGGAAACGGCCTCCCCGAGCACCCGTTGAACGTCGTCGTCGTTGCAAACACAGTCATGCATCATTTGCTTGCGGGGTACGATATCGCCGGGCTCGCAGTGAGCCCATTCATGCCCACGCAGCTCGATGAGACTGTTCTGGATGCGTCCGAATGGGGTTGGCTCTTGCCGAGGGCGTGCGAAGTGCGCATCTTGCCCTGCTTGGGCGGATTCGTTGGGAGCGATCTCCTTGCCGGGATCATGGCAAGCGGGCTTGACCAAGGTTCCGGCGTTCGCGTTCTGGTCGACCTGGGGACCAACGGGGAAATTGTCGTGACCGACGGCCAGCGGATGCTCTGTACAGCCACGGCCGCCGGCCCGGCATTCGAGGGTGCGCGCATCCGCATGGGGATGCGCGCAGCGACCGGGGCCATCGATCGAGTGTGGCTCGCCAACGGAAAGGAGCCACGCCTGTGCTGTCATGTGATTGGCGGAGAATCATCGCGCGGAGTATGCGGCAGCGGCTTGGTCGATGCGGCAGCGTGCGCTCTGGATGCCGGGCTGCTGTATTCCAGCGGGCGACTCGCGAAGAATGCCGAGTGGCTGTCACTCACCAACGAGGTTGCCCTGCATCAGTGCGACATTCGTGAACTGCAACTGGCTAAAGGCGCCATCGCCGCGGGGGTCGAAATCCTCTTGCGACAGATTCATGCCAAACCGGACGACGTCGAGACGGCATACCTATGCGGAGCGTTCGGCAACTATCTGAATGTTGCTCATGCCCGCCGCATCGGGCTTCTGCCCGTTGCGGAAAGCTCAGTGCGAACGCTTGGGAATTCAGCGCTTCACGGCGCAAAGATCGCATTGCTCGCTGGACGCCAAGCTGACCTCCGAATTGACGAGATTCGTCAGCGAGCGGAAGTGGTCAATTTGCACAACGCGCCTGAGTTTATGGACTGCTATGTGCGGCACATGTCGTTTTCGCCCGTTGGGGCCTCGCAGACCTAGCTCGAGCGGTCGTATTATCCCCGTGAGCTGCGAGAAGAGAATGCCGCCGCAATCAAAAGCAGGAGAAAGAGTCCGCTGTATCGATGGACTGCAATCAGGAGTTCCAAGTGCGGAGTCCCTGCCCACGGCAGCATGCTCAGCAGGATCGTCGCCATCACGACAATGCTGCAAAGCAAGATGCCGCTGCGCACCAACGGGTTGCACGGCGTTGAGTGGAACCGATTGTGCGTCGCAAGCAGTCGCCACAATCCCAAAAAGCAGGCGGCCGTAAGAAAGACAAGAAACGCGCCTGCCGCCGTCATGTGGGCGAACAGCCACCAACTGTGCATGCCGCCGTGGGAGAGAATCGCTGTCAGGGAGGTGACTCCCAATGCTGCGGCTGAGATTACATAGCCCGCTTCGACAAGCCTCTCTCCGCGCGACTGTCTTTCGCCGTCAGGCGTCTTTGCTGCACGTCGCAATCGACGGCCTATGCCAACGGCGACAAGCACGGCCACGACAATGAGCGCAAAGACTGCCGCGCGGGAGAACGTCTCGCCAGCAGTTGCCAGTGTGGGAGCGAATCCGTGCATTGACTCCTGCAAGAGCGTGAGAGAGAGTTGCGTCACGTCACGTCCTCCGGCGTGACCTTGCTGTCAACGACGTGTTGCGTTGGACCACGGCGGCGCCCGAGCAGCGCGATTCCCGCTACCAACAGCGTGAGGACGGCGATGCCGACGGTCCCGATTAAAGCCGCTTTGAACCACGAGCGAAACCGGAACGAGGTCGCCCAGGCGTCCCATTGGTCAGCGTCGATCCCCGACATCGCCATGCGAGTACGCGGCGGCGACAAGTCGCCAGACGGCACGGGCGCCCCCGTGGTCACGTTGCCGATCAAGAACGCCGATTCAGTTGAGTGGCAATCAGTACAACCGTTGGCGCCGAGCGACCAGCGAGCCGGACGAACATCGTGTGCCAGAGGCCAAGCGTACGGCTCGGGCCCCGGGTTTTCGACAATCTCCAGCTGCGATTCGTCATTCAATTCGTATAGGTTGTCCCCGGCGACGTAGACAACGTCGGCGCCATCGAGCGACTCGGAGAGCTTAGCGAGTCCTGCTTGGATTTTCTCGTGGAACGCCTTCACGCCCTCGGATTGAGCCAGCTTGTCGATCTTCTGCCGCTCATCGTCATTCAGTTCGTCGTCCGGCAATTTGGCTCGCTCCTCGCCGAGCAGTTCCGCCTTCTGCGAGCGCGTAAGCCGCACACTGGTCATCTCCTCCAAGAAATCGCGTCGCACCCGCAATGTTCGCCGCAACGCCTCGGTCGCAACGGGCACGTCGACGGGCTGGAGTCCGTCGTCGGACCGAATTGCCCAGAACGTCGGCCAGACGACGCGGTGCGGAGCGAGCACGCCCGCTTCATTGGGCATCAAGACTGATGCTGCAATTTGAGGCAAGTCCTCCGGGTGGCGATGCGACTTGTGCCCCAGCAGATGGTTGCGCGATGTTTGCACGAGTTGCCCAGCTGCCCCAGGGATCGGCCCCGAGTGACAAGCAGTGCACGACATTTTCTCGAAATGAATCGGCGGAAGCCCGCGATGCTCGGGAAAAGGAGCGCCCAATCGGCCGCCGCCGGAGAACGCGACTTCGTCGGAATCTTCGTCGGGACCGATGTGACAGCCGCGGCATGACAGCGTCGCGACGCTCTCTTGTTGCGGATGCTCTTCGCCCTCGAAGCCGCGAACCGTCGCGTGAGACAGACCGTTGGGGTGGCAGTCGACGCACTGGAAACCAGCCCGCAGGTGCACGTCTTGGTCATGCGTCCAGCGCGGCGGAGCCTCCGGGCCGACGACTTGGTTGGTGTGGCACCGATAGCAAGCGTTGTTCTCTGGCGTGCGGACGATGTTGAAGAAAACCTGTCCCTCGGCGTCGAAGAGCCGCTGGTCGTATGCCACGGTCGGAAGTTTTCGTCGAGAGTTCGCAGCCTCGGCGGCCTCGGGATCAAAATCCTCCGGCAAGCGACTGACGACGCCGTCGACCGTTCCCAATCCCAACGCGGCAGTCGACGCCCAGGCGAAATTCTCGTCTTCAGTCTGATTCGACCACTCCTCCAGGTCGAAGCTTGAGCCGCGACCGTGGCAAATCATGCAATCGACCTCGAGGCGTCCGCTGAGTCGGAAGGGATCCTTGTCTGCACCGCCCTCCTCCGCCGACTCCGATTCGTCGGAGTCAGCCGCCTTCGCTTCCGGCAGCCCTGGGTAGCCGCCGCAAGTTCGTTGGCCAAAACGGGCGAGGAACTCGTAGTCGCTCACGCCAACCTGCGCCGGCTCATAGGCGCCTCGCCACCGGCGATACGAGAGCGGCAACTGCGTGCCGATCGATGGTTCCATCCACATCCACGGTTCACCCGGTCGGCCCGCTGCTTGCAGTTCGTTGTTGACGGAGAAATGGAAGCCGCCGTGAATCTGCGAGACGTCGTGACACCGCCCGCACGTCTTTGTCGGCGAATAAGGTTGATCGCTCTCGGCGTCGATCTTCCTGTTCTGAGCATCGTAAAGATCGATGCGATGAACATAGTTGGCGCGGCTATCTGAGGTCGCGAAATCTGCGACCGCCGCTTCCTGTGCCGCACCGAATACGGCAGCGACAACTGTCGCTGCGGCAACGACGCGACGAGCAAGCGGTCCCCCTTGCTGACTCAGCAATGATACCGCCGGCGTCGCAACGCCAGCGGGGCCACCGTATTCCGTCATGCTATTTGGCGCCCCCAGAGGGAGCGCCCCTCGGCTTTTCATTCGATCCTGCGCGCCGCGGTGCCCCCGCACGATCTGTCACGCGCCACGATTGTCGCGACGAGACTCAGAGCGGGTCGTGGGCGCCGTTACGCGGCTACCGTCACCATTAGCGTAATGCCGCACACGGGGCCGGTCGAGGGGCCCGGCACGGAGGCGAGGAAAGCCATATAGCGCGCGGCAAAGCCCCGAAAGCGATTCGCATGCGTTGACGCCCTGCAAGCCGCGTTTGAGGGGCCCGTCGGCGGTCGCAGGCTAAATCAACGACGAACGACGAAACGATGGAACCGACTCGAAGGCGGCGTCCAACTCGTCCAGTGTTGCCTGACTCTGGTTCGCGACTGAATGACTGTGGCCCAGTCGGTTGATGGTCTCGTCCGGATGACCGAATGGCAGGCTTTCGCGGACTGGCCGCGTCGCGGTCTCGTTGTCGACGTCGTGCAGCGATACGCGGATGGGCACACTTCGACGCGAAACGGCGCGATGAGCCGCATCGTCGCGCTGCGCATTGAGCAGTATGTCGCGCACTTGCGCCAACGATGCCAGTTCGAAGGGCGTCGAGTTCGGTTCTGCGAAGGTCGCGACCGTTGAAGCAGGCACGCTACCCGCTTCGGATTGGTCGAAAACGGACGCGGCCACTGTGACCTCGGCAGCCGGCGCCACCTCGGCGAAGACGACCAAGCCGTCCTGAATCTCCACGGCGCCGTCGACTGCGTACTCCAGGGAGAACTCCGAGTCGACGGTTCCCATCGCGACGACTTGCCCGAGGCTGCGCCTCTCGCCGCTGGTCAGCGTGAGCGCTATCGTTGGATTCAGTTCAGACAAAGCCGACGAAGACGGCGCCGCTTCATTCCATCCGGGCAGTCCCTGATCTTCCAGGCTGTTCCAGTTTCCATCCGTCGGCAACAGCGCCGAGTTGGACGAAACGATCGAATAGCCGACAAGGGAAATCGTGCTGGCCGTCTCGTTGCGCAGTTGGGCCGCGCCGGTCGTTCGGTCGATGGACAGGACCAGATTGTCGAGCAACGGCGCCTCGCCGTTCGACGCGCCCAAGTTCCGCTGCCACAGCAGAAAGTCGCCGCCGTCCACTTGGGCGGAGCTGTCGCCATCGGCCGCCAGCTGAGTCGTTGATCCGTAGTCAAAGTTCCAGACTGCCAGATCGGCAGCGGCGACGAGCCCGGTGCGATTGAAGTCGCCGTCGAGCGGCGTCAGCACGGCGTTCAGATTCAGCGGTGCGTTGCCTTCGGCAATCCACCGCGCATTGAGCACGGTGAAATCGTCGGCATCGGTATCGCCATCGAAATCGAGATCGCCGTGCCGAACTTGTGTCTCCACATCAAACGACGTTCCATCGACGCCCCAACCGGCCGCAAATGCCAGCACGTCGTTGAGATCCAGCCGCGTGTTGAGGTCGATGTCGGCCGCCAAGAACGGCAAGAGCGTGGATTCCGCGGCGGGGACGGCAATCCGCAGGTAGTTGATCCGGGTCGCCTTGTCGACCGCGGCGCCCTGGTCGAGAGTCAATCGTCCGTCCGTCACGGACACCAGCTCCGTGCGTGTCGCAAATTCGTCGGCCGCCAGGGCCGTGTCGGACCAGTAGCTAAGCCCCTCGACATTCAGCGTGTGATCGCTGGGAAACCCCGCGTCGCCGATCGAGGCCGTCACCTCGTAGACGCCGTTGGGGAGTGAGATTTCCCACTCGGCGCCGCCATGAAAGTGCACCAGCGTATCGAGCCGCTGATCCGAGTTGACGTCGCGATCGCGACTGACGTCGGTGTGGTCGCTCGACCAGCCATAGGACCAACCGTTGTCGCGATCAGCAAATACGAGTCCTGTATCTTCGAGATAACCCGAGGGAATTGGCGTTCCATCCAGTTGAAAATTCACATCAACCAACGGCGTGCTGGCGGCGATGAGTCGGGCGTCGGCCCAATCCGCGTGGTCGTTGCCGTTGCCGTCGCCCGCGTTGTCGACAATCAGCCGTACTTCATTGGCTCCGGCCAAGTTAACGTCGACTGTCTGCGTCGCGGATGCGTTGGTCATCACCCCGCTATTAAACTGTTCGACGCCATCGACTAGCACGCGAAACACGACCGTGCCGCCAGGGTCGTTCTCGTCGTCCACTCCGACATCGGCCAAGAAACGCCCGTATTGGCCGTTCAGGTCGTAGACAATCTCAGAAGGTGCGTGGACGCCCAGACCTTTGTCGTAAACGATGCCGTCGAGCGTAATGGGGTTCCCATCGCCCGCAGCATCTTCGCCATTGCTGGTGTCGCGTTCGATCGGTCCCCAGCCGTTGGTTGGAGTCGATGCGGTCGGCAAATCGCTGAGGTACACCGCCGATCCCGCAAGCGTCGTGTACAGAGCAACGTAGGCGGTGTCGTCCTGCGGCGTATTGATGGTTCGTGAGCGAGCCGTCTCGCCGTCAAGCCATTGGCTGAAGGTGACTGAGCCGCTGGGGCTGGCCAGAAACTGCGGAGCCTGGAAAGTCCGTTCGACGTTCTCCACGCCAGTTGTTGCGAACGGCGCGCCGACTGCGTGGTCGTCGACGACGATGTTGCCGCCGCCATCGGGCAGGTTTGTCTCGACCACGAAGTCCGACTTGAGCGGCAGCACGTCGCGGTGAGTTATCGTGACCAAGCCGGCCGAATCGGTCGCCGTCAGCGTGATTCGATAGAAAACGTCCGAATCCGTCTCCGTCGCCGTGGGGACCGTGAATTGCGCTCCGGTGAGCCCGCTGGTCGGCGGAAGGAACGGATGCGAGTGGACATTGTGGTGGAAATCGACGCGCCATGTGAGCTGCGCCGCGGCGAGTTGCCCGTCTTCCAGATCGGTCGCGCCGCCGCTGAATGCGATCAGGTCGCCGGCTCGGTAGGTTGACCCTGCCGGCGGCATTGAAATCATAGGCGTTGGCGGCGTGTCGGCCGTTACGGTCAACGTGGCCGTGCTACTGACAGCCGTGCCGAAGGCATTGCTTGCCACGACGCGGTACTGATTACCCGAGTCACCGAGTTGCGCAGCCGCGACGACGAGCGTTTCTCCGATGGCCCCGGGGATGTCGGTAAACGGACCGCCCGTGGAAACTTGCCATTGATAAACGAGCGGCGCCGATCCGAACGCGGCGGCAGCGAACGTGGCATCGTAGCCGACGGACACAAGTTGATCGGCGGGCGGCACGGCGATGCTGGGCGGAATGTTGGCGACGAAAGACACCTTGCGAACCGAGCCGGTGCCAATCCCCGGCGCCCCGCCGGCGCCCGCGCCGCGGGAGATGTAGTACATCGAGCCGTCGGGGCCAAACTCGATGTTCATCGGAAAATCGGCGCCGGTTGCGAACACGGACACGTCGGTCGGATCGGCCGGGTCAATCACCCGGATTTCGTTGCCGCAAAACTCAGCAAAAAAGAACTTGCCCTGATACTCGTTGGGGAACGCAAACAGCCCGCCGTTGTTGAACGCTCCGCCGGTGATTGCGCATCCGTCGGCGTGCGAATACGCATAGAAGGGTTGCGTGAAGTCAGGGAAATTGGCTTGATTGAAGGCGCCCTCCGTCGTGGGCCAGCCAAAGTTGAGGCCCGGCAGCGTCGCATCGTTGATCTCCTCCCAGCTCCCCGCACCGACATCGGCGACAAAGTACTGCCCAGTCACTGGATTGAGATCGCCGGCGAATGGATTCCGCAGGCCCGAGGCCCACACGTAATCGCGCCACGAGATGCCGTCGCTCGAATTGAGATACGGGTTGTTCGCAGCCGGCGTGCCGTCGGCGTTCAGGTGCAGAATCTTGCCCAACGGCGAGTCTAAGTCTTGTGACTGCGCCGACTGCTGCGACTCGCCAATCTGAACATAAAGCGTACCATCCAGACCAAAGTGCACTGCGCCGCCAATATGCCACGGCGGGTTGCCGTACTCGGACAGATTGGGCAGGTCGAGCAGAGCGACCTCGCTTCCCGGCAGGATGGTATTCTCGGTCGTGGGATTGACCGTCAGCCGGCTCAGGCGGTTGTGGGGCGACGGCGAGTTGGCCGTGTAGTAGACGTAGATATAGCCGTTTGTCTCGAAGTCGGGATCAAGCTCCAGCCCTTGCAGGCCGTGTTCCGCCGAGCCGTCACAATCGAGCTGAAAGGCGAGCGTCGTCCCCGGCGTTCCGTCTTCGATGACCTCGATACGGCCGTCCTGGTACGCGACCCACACGCGACCATCCGGCGCGATGTCCAACGTGGTGGGGCTGGTCAGGCTGCCGGCGAGGACCGTTTCGGTGAAGCCGGATGGCACGACGGCCAGAAGACGGCGATCCTCCAGGTGCTCCAATCGAAGGCGGCGCGAGCGGAATCGGCGAGCGGCAAGACGAGACATCGAGGGCGCTCCTGGACCACGTGTGCTGCGGCGTCACGGGAAAGTTCCAGAATAGACAAACACCACGACCGCCGATCCGGGCGGCCGTGGTGCAGCTCAAGAGCGAGTTCGAGGCGTGGGCCCCGTAAAAACCAATTCTAACGGCGTTTTCTGAGCGTTGCGAATGCCACGGCTCCCAGCAGGGCCAATGCCGCGCTGGCGGGCTCGGGGATGCCAGCGCTCGCAGCGCCGGACGCCGCGGCGTGGGCATTGCGCCAGAACAAGAAGTCGGCCAAATCCACGATGTCGCCGCCGGTGATATCGCCCTGCGCCTTGGTCGCAGGCGACAAACGGAAATTATCGCGGATGATCGCGTAGTCGTCCAAGTCGACGTCGAAATCGCCGTCGACGTCGCCATCGACAGGTGCGAGCTCATTGACTGTCAAGATAAAATTGTCAATCTCGGGATAGGAACCCGGCGAGACGATGCCCAAACCGATCGTCTTACCGATTGCGGGGCTTCCCGACGGAATGACGTACGTGTTGCTGATCGTCTCGATGACGCCGGTACTGGCCTTCTCCGACGGGACCAGACTCGTGATAGTACCGCCGTTGTCATAGACCAGCGACACCGTGTGATCTCGGTCGCCACGGAGCACGTGGTCCCAACTGAAGTAGAACTCGTCGCCTTCCGCGGCCACGTACGACGTCATGTTATGCACGGCGTTGCCGGGCTGCAGGAACGCGACCATTGTTCCATCGCTGGCGTTACCAGTGTTCTCGACGCCGCTATCATCGCCCGCGGTCGAGACGCCCGCCCACTCGACCCAGTTGTCGACGTCCAGTGCGCCTGTGTCCCACACCTGAATCTTGGTGGTGTTTATTGCGCCGCCCGCAAACTCGAAACTGCCGTTATTGGTGAGCGGGTCAATGAGCGTCGCCGCCGTCGCCGGACCAACCAAAGAACACACAACGGCCGCGGCAAGCAAACCTTTGAAGTAAGACATCTAGACCTCCTCGAATTGGTAAATCACGCTAATGAGCTTTCGTGTCGGATGCACCGCCTTGCGTGGGCTCTTCCGCAGAGCCCACGCAGGGCGGCATCCCATGCCTGACAATTCCGTTTGTATCGCCCGACGACGCCGTGTCACGTCGGCGCCGTCGGGCGGCTGTTGTTTCTCCAGCTACGTCCGCGTCCGGCGGGCCGCTGCCAAGCCGACCAGGGCCAAGCCGGCCATCGCGACCGTGCTCGGCTCGGGGACGACCTGCAGCACGAAGTTGTCCACCTCCGGGTAGGAGCCAGGCGACACGACGCCCAGGCCGATCGCCTTGCCGATCGCCGGGCTGCCGGCGGGAATCTGGTACACGCCGCTGATCTTTTCCAGCACGCCCGTGCTGTCAACTTCCGACCCGGCAATGGTCGTGATCGTTCCGCCGTCGTCGTACACCAGCGAGACCGTGTGGTTGCGGTCTTCGCGAAGCACGTGATCCCAACTGAACGCAAACACGTCGCCCTCGGCGGCGAGCCACGAGGTCATGTTGTGAACGGCGTTCCCGCCTTGCAGGAACGCGATCATCGTGCCGTCGCTGGCGTTGCCGGTGTTTTCGACGCCGCTGTCGTTGCCGGCGGTGGATACGCCGGCCCATTCGACCCAATGGTCAACGTCCAGGGCGCCGGTGTCCCACACTTGAATCTTGGTTGTGTTCAGCGCGCCGCCGGCAAATTCAAAGCTGCCATTGTTGGTCACCGGGTCAATCAGGGTCGTCACGGCGAGCGCTGGACTGCAGCACAACGCCAGCACGACCGCGGCGGTGCGAGGAAAGGCGGACATGTTCATGAGCACACTCCTTGAATGTCAATCGAAGCGGTGATGAGAAACTCGTCGTGCCTTCTCTGAATCTGTCTCTCGGATCAGCGGCGGCGCGCCGTGCGGCAGGCGCCCAGGGCCAGGGCGGCGCAGGCGACAAGCCAAGTCGTGGTCGGTTCGGGCACGGCGGCCACGGCGCCGGTTGCGGCTCCTGTACCGTAGTTCGCCTGCCAATCGGCCAGATTCCCGACCGACGGGTTGCGCTGCCAGGCGAGGAAGTCGGCGCCGTCGACGGCGCTGTCGCCGTTGAAATCGCCGGGCGTCATTGGATCAATCGGGCCGTATTGCACGACGCCCTGACGGATCTCGCCCACCCCGGCGGGGGCGTAGATGAAGTCGATCGTCAGGTCCTTGCTGCCGCCCACTGTGAACATATCGCCCATCGAGAACGACTGCCCGGCGGTCATGACGAACGGCGAGCCCGTCGGGACCAACTCGCTCAGGCCCGTCGCATCGGAGGCCGCTTCGTCCCAGCCAGGAGTCGAGTCATCGGCCAGGCTCGTCCAAGTCGTTTCGTTCAGCGAGCCGGAGTTCGACACAATCGAGTAACCAAGAATCTCAATGTCAAACGTCGAACTGTTCTTCAGTTGCCCTTCGCCGGTGGCGGGATCGACTTTCAGCAGCAGATTGTTCACGGCCGCAACGCCCGACATTTTGACGATTCCGGTGGTTGGCTGCAGCTCGCCGGCAACGGCATATTCGAAATTGATGTCCGGCGAGACGCCGAACTCCGTGGGCGCCGCAAAAGCGTTGCCCAGCGAGATTGCCGAGCCGTCCAGCGCTAAGCTGCCGGTGGCGTTGAGCTCGTCAAACGCATTGGCCGAGGGCGTGCCGGCCACCTGCCAACCGGGGAAACTCTGGTTGGCCAGGCCGTTGAAGTTCGTCGGGTTGAGCGCCCCGCCGCCGGACGTGACCGAGTAGCCGATGACGTCGATCGCGTTGCCGCTTTCGCTGACCAGACTCATCGCGCCAGTCGAAGTGTTCACCAGCAGCGTCGCCAGCGAATCGTAGTACAGTTGCATCGTTCGGCTGGCCCCGTTGTCGACAAGGCGCGTGCGATATCCCGAGCCGGGGGCCAGGGAGACGGCCGATGTATCGATATCGAACCCGCCGCCGGTGATCGTCGCCCCTTCGAGGATGTCCCATGACGCGCCCAACGAGGGCGTGTATCCGCCCGAGGTCTGAACGACCAGGGCGCCTTGCACGTTGGCGATCGTGCCGCCGGCGGTCAGTTTGGTGTGCGTGTTGCTCTTGAGGTCGAGGACGTACTCGGAGCCGCCCTCGAAGTTGACGAACGTGGCGGCCGAGAACGTATGCCCGCTGCCGTGAGTGATGGTCCGTCCGGCAAGCCACATGCCGCCGGTGGACATGACTGACGCGGTCCCCGTCCCGCCGCCGATCTCCAGGACGCTGCCATTGTTCATGTCGACCAGCGTGGTGCTCAGCGACCCGCCGCCGTCGACCTGAACCACGCCCGATCCGCCGTTCAGACCGATATTGAGCGTGCCCGTCGTGCCCCCGGTCGACGCCACTAACCCCAGCGAACCGCCGGATTGGATATGCAGCGAGCCGGTGTCGCCCGTTTCCAGACCGAGCACAAGTCCCGCCGCGTCCGAGGCGGCCGCCGTATTGAGCGTGGCCGTGCCGCCGTTGTTGATGTTGCCGACTTCCTCAAAAGCCTGGTCCGGCGGAAATCCGCTATCCCAGTTGCTTCCGGTGTTCCACGAGCCCGTGCCCACCGTCCAAAAAACGTCAAAAGCATCGGATCGGCTTGCCGCGAACATCGTGGCGACCAGCGCGACAACGGCTGCTCGGGTCGCAAAGCGGTCGAGTCTGTGAGTCTGCATAAGGATGGCTCCGCACATATCAATTGCGTCAGTGGAGTGTGTATTGCGATGCGGCGAGTTGGCGTTCGCCTACTTCAGTCCGTCCAAGCTGGCGGGGTTGCCGTCTTCGCGGTTGCCCAGATCGCGATGGATCTGCCAATCGACGTCGAACGAGATGGTGGTCACGCTGCCGTCGCACATCGCCATGTTGGCCCCGCCCGAGTGCGGCGAGCCGAAACGATAAATGTTGTTTTCGCCCGCGGGGATCGGCTGACTATCCGCGATGGGTACGGCTTCCGATGTGCCATTGTCGCGCGAGGTGACCCGGAAGTTATCGTTGTTGAAACCGGTGCACCAGGTTTCATTGTCGCCGCGGTCTCGGCCGGTCAGATAGTCCTCGTAGAAGATGTGCTTTTCGCCAATCATGTAGGTGTTTGATGTGCCGTCCGAAACGCGGCGCAGGTTGACTTCGCTGCGTTCATAGGAAATGCCGGTCAACTGTTCTTGCATCGCGCGCTGGTCGCTTTGCCATGCGAAGGTCTTGGCATCATTGTAGTTGCGCGGACCTTGGCCAATCTCATTCTGGACATGCCCGGAGTTGATCGCGTAGTCGGAACGGCCGGCAAAGTCTGGCGTCAGGGAGTTGAACAATCCCGAATTGCCGCCATTGTTGGTTGACATGGGAAACACGCCTTCCGACGGCCGCCGAGACGGACACGTGATCATCGCAATTGGCTGCTGAACCACTTGGCTCGCACTGGAACGCTGATCTCGAGATAGCACGTCAGGATCGCCGTCCTTGCCCAGATCGTGCAGTGCCTGTTGCTCGAAGAACGGCAACAGATTGTAGGCCCAGCCGCCCGGCTGCTCTTTGCCGAAGCCGCGGTCGGGGTCGCCGACCCAGAACCAGCCCCAGCCGCCGGTCGGAAAATGCTTGTAGACGTCATGGTGATTGAGACTCGCCACGGCGAGTTGCCGCAGGTTGTTCACGCACTGCGTCCGACGGGCCGCCTCGCGCGCTGCCTGAATCGCCGGCAGCAACAGCGCGACCAGTACGCCGATGATGGCAATCACAACCAGCAGTTCCACCAGAGTGAAGCCCACGCGACCGCGACGGGTTGCCGTACGTCGACGAGTGCAAAAAGAGATGCCGCCTGGGCTCAAAATGCAGTTCTTCACCTCACGGCCTCCTTGACGAAGCACCGCGCCCACGGCAGACCGCTCTCAACCGTCGGCTTGCGGTCGCTTGGTCGTGATTCGCTGGGCACTGTCTGTTCGAATCTTGTTTCTGTGCATTTTCGCCGTTCGCACCCGAGGAAGGTCTGGCGCCTGCCCCGACGCCAGCACTCCCCACGGGGCGAGACGGACTGCGGTTGAACCTGGCTCGCAGATCGCAAAAATCCGCGAATTCAAACGCCTGTGACCTGACGGCACGGCACGGCGCGCGAATCCCAATTCAGATGCGCTGAGGACCGCGGCTGTTGGGCACAACGGGCCGTCAACTCCTCTTCGGCCCTGCCCTACCGCCAAATCGGATGAAAAGGCGATTGGTCCGACAGTCGTCGCCAACCGTCAGGAATCTATGGAGTGAGTCCTAAACGACCGAGCCAGTGTCGGAAAAAACGCGAGAATCGCGGATTTCTCCCATTGCGCCCCTCGGAGCGGACTCAGGGGCGGCCGCTCGGCAGGGGGCTAACCGCGGCGAACGGCGAATTGTCGACACCTTTTGCTACCGAGCCGGACTACTACCATAAGCAGAAAAGGCAGAACCAACGCTGACCCCAGAACAACCCAGGACTGGCTCCCTCCGGCATTACGCGGCCGGAACTGCCTGACGTGCAGCAACCGGACTGTGAGATCGATGGCTTTCCGCGATAAAGATGACGCTTCGCACGGTCCGACTCGCGACAGTCGCGACGCGGCACTGGAAAGTTTTGTGCAGGAATTGACCGCTGCGCAGGCCTCGCTGCGGGCGTATATTACAGCGTCCCTGGGGCGCGCGTCGGACGTGCCCGATGTGCTCCAACGCGCGAATCTGGCACTGTGGAAAAATGCGGAGAACTACCAAGCGGGGACTAATTTCCTAGCTTGGGCGATCACTATTGCCAGATACGAGATCCTGGCCTACTGCCGCGATAAGAGCCGAGATCGGCACGTGTTCCCGGAGAATATCGCGGCGTTAATGCTCGATATAGCCCTCGATGCGCGTCCGGAGCCGAGCGACCGTCAGGAAGCCCTGCAACATTGCCTTGGCAAGTTGCCCAAACAGCACTACGCGATGCTTCGTCGGCGGTACTTTGACGGGCAGTCGACCACAGAGATTGCGGCGTCAATGAAACGGACGGAAAACGCCGTCAAGTGTGCACTCGTTCGAGTCCGCAAGACGCTGCAGAGTTGCATAGAAACGAGATTGGGATCAGCTGTGCGATGACGTTGAAGCGTCCGAGGAAATGTCACCCCAAGCCGCGTCAGCGGATGGCGAGCAATAACCGGCTGAACGTCACATGAACGGTAGAGATTTCACTGGCGACGACTTTGAGTTGTTGCTTTTGCGAATCGTTGACGGCGAGGCAAGCGAAGCCGACATGGCGACTGCGGCCGACGCGATTGCCGCGTCGACGGAACTGCGGAAGCGAGCGTTCGTGTTTCTTTGCGACGAATCGCTGCTGGCTGACGAAATCGATAACGCGCAGCGCGTTTCCAAGCTTATTGAAGCGGCGTCGTCGCCTCGGGAGCGACGTCTTGCCGGACGGCAACAGGTCGAGGAGCCGCCGTCACGCCGTCTCACGGAGGGCGGGATTCTGTCGTACGTCAATCGACACGGCTTGGCCATCGCCGCCGCTGCTGCCCTGTTGATTGCGGGGTTGATTGCCCACAACGTCAACATGATGTCCAAGGTGGCTCGCCTACACGAGTTGACCGTGCAAAACGAGACGCAGGCCGAGGTTCAGGTTGTCGTTGACGACGCGGCCACCGCCGATCGCCGTGCCAAAAAGCGAATTGGCGGCGCCGGCATTGGCCGCGTGATTGGGCTTGACGACGTACGCTGGCCGGAGGAAGCCTCGGAACTGACCTACGGCGACACCGTGGAAGAGGGTCGCCTAGTTCACCTAGCCGGCGGAGTTCTCGAGATCCTGTTGGCCAACGGAGCAAAGGTCACGGCCGCGGGCCCGGTGGAGTTCGAACTCACGTCGTTGCTCGCCATGGACTTGCAGCGCGGCAAGATCGTCGCCTCCGTGCCCCGCAATGCGCGAGGTTACACGATCGTCACTCCGACATCCGAGTTAGTCGATATCGGCACTCAGTTCGGGGTTGCGGTGTCCGACTCGGGCGACACGGAGTTGCACGTGTTTGACGGGGACGTTGTCGCGCGGTCTCGAGTGAAAGCCGCGTCGACCGACCTTGTTCACGCCAAAGAGAACGAAGCAATTCGTTTTAGCGCAGCAACGACAGAATTGGAGCGCTTCGCTGCTCGAGAGTCGGGATTTGTTCGGCGGCTGACGCCGCAAGTGGCGTCGAGCGAGTTGCCGCCGTTGCCCCGCGTCGAGGGTTTGTGTTTGTGGTACTCAGCCGACATGATTCGCGACATCGCGGTCGGCGAGCCTCTTCCGGTGTGGCGAGACATTCTCGTCGGAGACAATCGTTTTGCCAACGATGCGCGTCAATTTGACGATCGGCGCTGCCCGAAACTGGTCAACGATGGATTGGGGCGGCGGGCAGTGCGATTCGATGGCGGCGCCACGTCGCTGCAGATCGATCCGATGGACAACTCCGGCTGTTCGACCGTATTTGTCGCGTTTGCACCAGGGCCAACGAGTTTCTCCAACGATCACCATGGCGACATCCTGTTTAAGTATGGAATGGCGCCGTCACTTGAATTGTCACTACAGCAGGATCGCACCCTGCGCAGTTGGGTCTGGCCGGGGCCCAATGAGAACAACGTGGCCAGTGTCCGCAGTCCATCGATTGAGGGACGCCGGATCAGCGTCGTCGCCTGCCAGTACGATTCGCTGCAGTCCCGCTGCCAGCTATGGCTGAACGGGGCGCCCTGTGCAGAGGTAGATGCCCCGGTCGAATTGCGGCAGTGCGACGCATCCTATTTGGGCAGCCACGGTGAGCTGCAGAACAACGCTTTCTTCTTCGGAAGTCTGTACGAAGTCATCGTTTACGACGGCGAGTTTGATATTCAATCGTTGGGCGCGGTTTCCTCTTACCTCTTGGATCGCTACGAAACCGCGTCCTCGAACTGATTGACATGCCCTTGTCGACGCGTTGGGCGCCAGCGCGGGGGCTGGCAGCAGGCTTCGTACATGGCGAGCGGTGGTTCTGCGCAATGCTAGAGCCGTCGTTTTGCAGGCAACGAAACTGTGCCAGCCAAGGCGGTGGATCCAGGAGACGCCGCGACAAACGCTTGGCAGAGAGAGGCGTGGGAAATATATTGTAGAACTAGGGTGAATCTTTTCTTCTTTGGTTCTTCAGCGGTTGCTGTGAGGGACCCCGTGGGCTCTTCTCGATATTCTCCGAATCGCTGCGACACGTCACGTGGTTTCACACTGGTTGACGTGATTGTGTCCGTGTCGATTGTCGGCTTGATGGTTGCCCTGCTACTACCGGCTGTTCAAAAGGCGCGTGAAGCTGCCCGATCGGTCGAGTGCAAGAACAATATCAAGCAACTCGCTCTCGCATGCCACAACCATCACGACGTGCATGGGTTCTTCCCGTCCGGGGGCTGGGGGTGGTATTGGGTCGGCGACGCGGACCGCGGCTTTGGCAAAGATCAGCCGGGCGGTTGGATATTCAACTTGCTCCCTTATTTCGAACAGTACACGCTGTACGGCCAATCGTCCGACGGCAATCCGGACGTGTTGACCCGCACTCAACGGGGCGGCGCTGCAAGTGTGATTCGGACGCCGCTGTCGATCATCAACTGTCCGTCGAGACGGCCCAACACGGTTTTCACCATGTCGGCCAACGAAGGCGGTTCGCATGGCTATTTCAACTCAGTGACGCCCCGCGTCGCGGGGCGCAGCGACTACGCGATCAATTCCGGCCACATGTATAGCGAATGGCCCCATAGAGCGCTGGGGCAGGGCCCCAAGAGTTATACCGAAGCGCGAGTGTGGTCGGCGAATCACTACTGGGGAGGCGAGTCGCTGCAGGTGGCGCTGGGCCAACCGGTGATGACTGGGATCTCGTTCGAGCGCAGCAACGTGTCGATCATTCAAGTAGACGATGGCCTGTCGCAAACCTATTTGCTCGGCGAGAAGCACGTGCCCATCCAGCATTACGAAACTGGACGCGACAAAGGCGACAATGAGACGTGGTGTACCGGTTTCAACAACGACAATTATCGGTGCACCGGTCGAGTCGTTGGCGGACAGGTTGTCGAAAGCACGCCGCTTTCGGACTGGGTCCATGACGCCGATGACTTCAATGGACGATTTGGCACGCCGCACCCAAGCGGTTGGAACGCCGCGTTCAGTGACGGCAGCGTCCACACAGTGGCTCTCACCATAGATTGGCAGGTACATCGGGACCGCGGCAATCGTCAGGACGGACGCGCGCTCGCCGACTCGCCGTAATCTCGATCATATGCCGCGGCTGCCGCCCGCCACACGACGGAGTGACGAGTCGAGCGGCCCCACATGCCGACTCGTTCTTGCCGGCATGCGGGAGGGCCTGTCGCGTACTGGTCGAAAGAGACCGGCGACTCGCGCTTTGCTTCTGCTGCGGCATTGCAGGCGTACCGCTGAGATGGGCGACGGTGTTTTTGAGCCCGTTTTGGCGAGCCGGGCACGAACCGGCGACTGGTCCAACCAACCGCAGCTGGACGACTTCAGCCAGAAGCCACGACGTTGACATTGCAGAGAAGGTAACACGGTGCCCGGAACGAGAATCACGCGACAACGTCACAGCGACCGCCAACTTCGCGTTGAGTCGCTGGAATCACGCAACCTCCTGGCCGTCGTGATCAATGAGATCCACTACGATCCGGATCTCAATACGGAGCAGGTCGAGTTCATCGAACTGATCAACACCGGGAACGCCCCAGTTGATTTGACAGGGTGGCGAATCGACGAGGCCGTCGATTTCAGTTTTCCTGAAGCCGCGGAGATTGCAGCGGGCGGCTACTTCGTTGTCGCGCAGAATGCGGTCGATTTTCAGGCGAAGTACGGCGTCGTTCCTGATGGCGAATGGGAACTCGGCGATCGACTAAGAAACGAGGGCGAGACGATCGAACTGTTCGATGCCTCAAACTCGCTGATCGATGTCGTCAGCTACAAGCCAGGGTTCCCGTGGCCCACGACGGGCGAGTACGGCAGTTCGCTGGAACTGATCAATCCCGGACTCGACAACGATCTCTCGGGAAGCTGGCGTTCGTCAGGGCTGTCGTCGGATCCCACTGACGGGCAGCCGCTGGTGGCCGCCGGCTCGACGTGGCGGTATCGAAAGGGGCTGACGGCTGATCCGCCCGCGAGTCTGTCTGATCCCGCGGACGATTGGCGCAAGACAGGTTTCGCCGAGGCCAATGACGTCGTCGGCTGGCAAGACGGCACGGCATCCATCGGTTTTGGCGACGGCGACGATGCGACCGTGCTGGGCGATATGCGATTCAACTACTCGTCCTTCTACGCACGCCGGTCATTTGAGCTTGTTGGGACGATTCCTGACGAGCTGGATCTGCGAATCTATGTCGACGACGGCGCCATCGTGTATCTGAACGGCGTCGAAGTCGCGCGGGTCCACGTGACAGCAGGCGACAAGCACTTCGACAGTGTCTCTGGCCAGAATCACGAGGCCATCTGGGAGAACATTGCGCTGACCGGCGTTGCCGAGCATCTCGTCAGCGGCACGAATACGGTCGCTGTGCACGTTCTCAACGGAACGCTCAACAGCAGCGATGCGTCTTTCAACCTCGAACTATCCAAGCCTGGGGCGACAATCGCCCAGCCGACGCCAGGTGCGCAAAACTCGGTGCTGGTGGATAACGCTCCCCCTCAGTTGCGTCAACTGTCTCAATCGCACGATCAGCCGGCGTCTGGCCAGGACGTCGTCATTTCAATCAAGGCAACCGATCCCGACGGAGTGCAGGGGCTTACGCTGGAGTATCAACTTGTCGACCCCGGCGCCTACATTCGCATCACGGACGCGGAGTACGCGACGTCGTGGACGTCGCTGGCCATGAACGACGCCGGTGTTGACGGAGATGCGGTGGCCGGCGACGACGTCTACTCGGTGACGCTGAGTTCCGCCTTGCAGACTCACCGACGGCTCGTGCGGTATCGGTTTGTCGCGACTGATGCCCTCGGGGCCTCTGTGCAGGCGCCTTATGCCGACGATCCTCAGACAAATTTTGCTTACTTTGTCTACGACGGCGTCCCCGATTACGCTGCGTCCTTGCGTCCTGGCGTCGAGCCGACAGTCGTCTACGATGGCGCCCTGCTCGACGACATCGCAACCTACCATTTGATTGCTGATGCCGCTGACGTGCAGAATAGTCAGTACAATCCGCAGTATAACGAAGTGGAGTTTCGCGGCACGCTCATTTACGACGGCGTCGTGTACGACCACGTCGAATTCCGCAACCGCGGCGTCGCGTCGACGTACGCTGTTGGCAAGAACAAGTGGAAGATCGACTTTCTTGCCGGCCACTACCTGCAAGCTCGCGACAACTACGGCAATCCCTACGGGGAGTTGTGGGACGAGATCAATATACTGCCCGGAACGAATCCGTGGTGGCGCAACGACGTGTCGACCGACGGGACTGTCCTGTTCGAGCCCGTTGCGTTCAAGTTGTACGAGTTGGCAGGCGCGCCGGCCCCAGCCACGTCCTATCTCAATTTCCGAATCATCGACGACACTTCGGAAGCCGGCGCCAACCAGTACGGCGGCGACTACTGGGGCCTGTACATCGGCATCGAGCAACCCGACGGCAGCTTCTTAGACGAGCGCGATCTGCCCGACGGCAATATTTATAACATGCACGGCAACGTGTTTGGCGCGACGACACAACGGCACCAAGGAGCCGAGTCTGTAACGGATCGTTCCGACCTTGCTGCTTTTCTGAACGGCATCGACGGCGGTTTTGAGACGCTGCAATGGTGGGAGGAGAATCTCAACTGGGACGTCTATTTCGCCTGGAACATCATCAATCACGTCGTGAACAACGCAGACATACGCCCCAACGAAAACGTCAACTACTTTCGCAACGAGGCCACCGGGCAGTGGTTTGTCATTCCTTGGGATCTGGATCTGACATTTGAGGATGCGCCGCACTTTAGCCAGCCGGTAACGACACGCGAGAATATTCGTACATTGCTGACTGACCATCCGCAGGCGCAACTCGCCTACAACAATCGCCTGCGCGAAATCAGCGACCTGCTCCTGGAAAGTGGCGACGCAGCCCTCGTGGTTGAAGAGTTGGCCGACATCCTGACGCTGGGCAGCGACGATCCGACCATTCTCGACGCCAATCAGGCGATGTGGGACTATCACCCCCAGAAGGTGAAGAAGGGCATCTGGTATGAGAATTTCAATCCAGCGCTGCTGACGGCCGAGTCGTTCGCAGGGCTGGTTGAGTACATGCAGGACTTTGTCGGTCCGGGCGGATACGGCTATCAGTTGCTGCAGGAACAGGGAAGCATCGCTGGCGCGCCGGGAACGCCGACGATCACGTACGTTGGCGATCCGGAGTTCGCCATCGACGAGCTGGCATTTGTCACGTCGGACTTTGTCGATCGACAGGGAAACGAGACATTTGCCGCAATGGAGTGGCGAATTGCCGAGGTGTATAACACATCGGTTGCCAATTACTCCGCCGGTAATCCGTACATCTACGAAATTGAGGGCACTTGGGAGTCGGGCGAAATAACAACCTTCGCATCGCAATTGGATGTTCCCTCCGCAGCCCTGGAGTCGGGCAAAACCTATCGCGCTCGCGTGCGGATGCAGGACGACGATGGCAACTGGAGCCGCTGGTCGGCCCCGATCGAGTTCCTGGCAGCGGCGCCGAATTCGGCGCCGACGCTCGCGATCACGGAGATCAATTACCATCCAGCCGAGTATGCGGGGATTGCTGACTCAGAGGACTTGGAGTTTATCGAGCTGCTCAACGCTGGTTCGCAGCAGGTCGATCTCTCCGGAATTCAGATCACCCAGTTCACAGGAACTCCTTACGTGTTTGAGTCCGGGCTGTCGTTGGCGCCCGGCGAGCGAATTGTCGTGGCTCGGTCGCCGGCCGTGTTCCAGGTGGTCTACGGGACCGGGCCAAGAATCGCGCCGACGGGCTTCGGACCGGCTAATCTCAGCAACGGGGGAGAGACCATCGCACTGGAGACCGCCGCAGGAGTCGAATTCCTCTCGTTCGAGTACGATGACGCCGCTCCGTGGCCGACCGAGGCTGACGGCGGCGGCCCCAGCTTGGAGATCATTGACGCGTCGGGCGATCCCGCGGATCCAATGAACTGGCGGGCGAGCCTTGTTGACGGCGGCACGCCGGGTAGTCCGCTGATGGGTGATTACCAACCAGACGAATGGGTGGACGGTCGCGACTTTCTGGCGTGGCAGCGTGCGGTCGGGATGCCGGTTGCTGTAGCTGGCGAAGGCGCGGACGGCAACTACAGCGGAGACGTCGACTCGGCCGATCTGGAAGTGTGGCAGGATGGCTACGGATCTCAAATCGCGTTTCCTCTCACCGCAAGCAGTGAGACGCAAGTGGCGGTGAGCCTGGCAATGGCGGACGCGCCAAATCAACCGATCGGGGGTAATGCCGCCATACTCCAGCCGGCAAGCGCGATTTGGCTTGGCTGGTGGCAAAATGCCATCACGCAGACGTCGCGGAGCGCGCCGTCAAACGATGAGTCTGCTTTTTGGAAGAGATGGGAGCAAAGGCTTGAGACTCGCGACCTAATGCCGCCGTACCGTGCCGCTTTCGCTACGCCGGCCCTCGTAGATAGTCATCATGACATTATCGATCGGATTTCCAATGATCGATGTGGAGCTGCTGGCGTCATGGATCGCGAGGAGGTATTTTCGCGCCTTCTTGGTACGCAGTGGCGCCGCTTAGACGATGCTCTGTAGGCGAAGCCTGGCTATTGGCGCTGGTCTCTCAAACCGCCTTCTGATACGCTAACCCTGGCGATACAGATCTTTTCAGTTCCCATCTGTCCAGGTTCAGGCAATGGGGCGGCTATCTCTGGGAATCAATCTCGAGTTCGTTCGATCGGCCGACAAGACGTTCGAATGGGGCGTCGCTAAGGCGGCCGAGATCGGCTACCCATTCGTTGAGCCGATGGTCCACTGGGGACGCGAGTTGCTCAGCGAAGCTGGGTACTTCCACAGTGTCTCGATGCTCGACGATCCGCTGCGCATTCGCAGGGCGTGCGAGAATGCGGGCGTGAAACTCTCGGGTTTGTCCGCCCACTGCCCTCTTTGCAAGCCTGAAATCAGCGTTGAGTATCTCAAACAGGCCATCCGCTTTGCCGCCGAATGTGGTGCGCCGGTGGTCAACACGGACGAAGGTCCCAAGTCGACATGGACGACGTCCGAAGAAGATCACGTGCTGATGCGTTACGCGATACGCGAAGCGGCGACCGTAGCCGAACCCCGCGGCATATTGATCGGCCTGGAGCCGCACCAGCAGTACAGCCAAACTGTCGACGGGCTTGATCGCATTGCGGACTTGGTCGATTCGCCGGTTATCGGGGTGAATTTCGACACGGGCAACAGTTACCTCTGCGGCGAAGAGCCTGTTGGTTGGCTGCAACACGTGGCGGCTCGACTTGTGCATCTGCACGCCAAAGATATCTCGATTGACCAGTCGGACAAGCAGCGCGGCATGGTAACCGGCACGCCAGTCGGCTGCGCCTGTGGGGAGGGCGTCATCGACTGGCCGGCGGTGGTCCTGGCTTGCCGATCCGCTCCGCGTGACATTGTGCTCAGCGTCGAATGCGGAACGGTCGAGCAAGCGCAACGCAGCTTCGAGTATCTGAAACCGTTGATCGAATAGTCGGATCGTCCAAGATGCAGTGGCCTAGGAATTGATGACACCTCAGTGTGAAGGGTTCAGAGATGAAGAGAGTGCAATCTAGTCGACGCGAGTTCCTCCATACTGCGGTCGCCGCAGGAACGGCGGCAACGCTCGCCGCGGGAAGCTACGCACGCGTGCTCGGTGCCAATGATCGCATTGGCGTGGGCGTCATCGGCTGCGGCGTTCGCGGGCGGTACATCGTGCAGAACATGATTCCGCCGGCCGACGCAAACCTGCAAATCGTCGCAGTGAACGATATCTGGAAGCACCGCATGGCTACTTACCCGGATCAGGTGAAACAGCAAACGGGTGATCTGCCGCGAACGTTTGCGGACTATCGCGACCTGCTCGACCAGGCGGACGTCGATGCCGTGATCATCGCGACGCCTGCTCATCAACACTGCGGCCAACTCAGCGACGCGGCGGCCGCCGGCAAGCATGCGTACGTCGAGAAGCCAATTGCGCCGCTCATGGAGAGTCTTGAAGAACTCAACGGTTGCTACGACGCCGTCCAAAAGTCCGGTATTGTGGTTCAGCATGGCACGCAGGGCGTCAGCGGCCCGCAGGGACCGGCGCTGCGCGATTTTCTTGCCGCGGGACCGCTCGGCAAGCTGTTTCGAATCGAATCGTCTGTCAGCCTGGTCCGTCCCTACTGGACGTTCTACACGGATGGCCCAAAGTCCGCGGGCGAGACGGACTGGACACAATTCCTATATGGCAAGCCGGACCGTCCATTTGACGCGGACATGCATGCGGCCTGGATGGGATACTACGACTTCTCCAGCGGGCCGATGTGCGGATGGATGTCGCATTTCAGCAACTTTGTCCACGCAGTCACCGGTAGCGGTTGCCCCAAGTCGGCCACTGCGTGGGGCGGAAGCTACGTCCCCGGCCGCGATCCACGGCGGACCGCTCCGGACAATGTCTCGGTGGTGCTCGAATACGGTGAGGGATTCTACACCCAGTTCGAGAGTCATTTCGGGAGCAACTACGACACGGAGAGCACGCGATTCATGCTCGAGAAGGGAATGGTCGAGACGCGTTTTGGCCACGATCCCGGCAACCCGGTCTATTCCAGCAAAGGCGTCAGTGATGAAGTCCCTGAGCAGAAGCTGCTCGAAGAAGATCCGCCGTATCCTGGCGCAGCTCACGTGCGCGATTGGGCCGATGCGATTCGCAGCGGGACGCAGCCCGTCTCGAACATGGACATGGGGTACCGCCAAGGCGTTGCCGTGGCAATGGCCGATACCTCGTATCGCTTGCAGCGAAAGGTGGTCTTCGACGAGACAACCCGAGAGATCAAGCCCGCCCAGGCGTGATAGGGCGCATCGCGTCCGCCATCGGACCGCGCAGCGGCTAATGTCGCCCAGTTCGGTCTCGCTTGTGGCAGGCGGACTTTTATTTGCATGGGTCGCGACGGCGGTGAATGGAACCGTTTGCGCCGGAGATGCCGGATTGCGATGCTTGCGACAGGTCGACGGCACAGTCGTCGTTGCCGGATCAGCGCCAATCTGCGAATACCGTTCTGCTGCTGATTCGACCAAGCCGTATGTCGCAAAACTTTACACGCCAGCAGGCTTTCAGGTCCTACGCGATGCACCCTCTGACCACGTGCACCACCATGCTTTGATGTTTGCCGTGGGTGTCGATGACGTGAACTTCTGGCATGAGAGTCCGGGTGTCGAAGGGCCCCCGCGGATCGGTCGGCAGAAAGGCAATAGAGTTGTTTGTCGGATCGATCGGAACGGCACAGGTCGTCAACTTGTTTCGGTGACACAAGGCGTCGATTGGGTCGACGATAACGACAATCGCGTCATTCGCGAGCAGCGCGAGATTCATGTTGAGTGCACCCACGACGCAAACGCTACGCTGCTGACCTGGAGGTGCGAACTGATGGGCGCCAATCCGGATCAGCCCCCGACCTTCAACGGCGAGCGGTATTTCGGCCTGGGCCTGCGGTTCGTTGAACCGATGGACGACTCGGGAACCCACTTGCTGGCAGACGATCGCGGCGCTGAATTGGCGCCGGACGCCGAGAATTTGGTTCAAGCCAGTTGGTGCGCCTATCAATCCTCAATTGATGGCAACGACGTGACCGTCGCGGTATTCGCTCGCCGGGACAACCCGCGTGGCCGGACCGTGTGGTTTACGATGACCGAGCCGTTCGCGTATATCGCTGCAACGCTTGGTCTCGATAAACGGCCATTGGTTCTGCCTCCGGACGGTGCTTTGACCTGCGTCTATGGAGTAGCGGCGGCGGACGGCAAACTCACGCGCGACCAAATCGACAACCTCTACCGTGCATGGAGCCGGAAGGAAAATGCTGTTCAGTGAAGACGGGCGTCGGCGACGACTTTCGAAGCTCTCAGAATGTTGACGTTAGCATTCTGAAAAGATCCGCAAGCATTGTGAAATGCGAATGCAGATGCGAGCGTTGACGCTGTCGACTTGCGCTCCTAGCATGCACTTGGCGACGGCGACTTCTCTCGGTGGCAAACCACGTCGCGTTCGGCTGTCGTCACTGGTCATTGAATTACCACTGTTATTTGCCGGTCGCGGGGCGATTCTATGCAGGTCAACACGCTTCTGCACGCTCGGTGCATCAGGCTGAAGCGGCAGCGCATTCGCTGGCTCGCGCTGGCAATGATCTTCGCGGGATGCAGCAGTGCGCCGCCAGCGATTGAGGTCGTTGATTTCGATGCCGATTCGGCAGGCGAAATGGCAATGGAAGCTTACGACCAAGATGGCGACGATTGCCTCAGCAAAGACGAGCTTTCCCGTGTGCCAGGTATTCTCAAGTATCAAGAGAAGTACGACGCCGACAAAGATGGTTGCGTCAGCGAAGCGGAAATCGCCGCCCGCGTCGAATCGTGGTCGCATCAAGGCGTTGGCTTGCGAACGCTGATCGTGGAGGTCCTGCTCGACGACAGGCCGCTGCCGGGCGCCCAGGTGAGAATGATCCCCGAGGCCTACCTCGGCGACGGCCCCAAGCCGGCCGCCGGCAAGACAGATTCCTCAGGAGCCGCGAAGATGTCGGTCGCCCCGGAGTTTCTCCCGGAGGATCTCCGGCAAGCCCGGATGCGCGGCGTCTTTGCCGGCACCTACCGAATTGCTGTCGAGCACCCGAAGACGCGTTTGCCTGAGAAATACGTAGAAGGCAACGCACTGGGGGATGAAATCGCTCGCGATACGGTGGGTGACCGAATCTTGCTAGAGCTAAGCAGTCAGTAGGTGATTCGAGTTCAAGGGGCGATAGCCGGCAATCGAACAGGCATGCTGGGAGCCACGGGCGCTTCGTGCCCATTTCCGTCGCAGCTACTGGCGGCAATTTTCTTCGAGATTGAACGTACGCATTGCTCCGGCGTCGGAACGATGCCCCGCTTGCCGATGAACCTCGACGTCGACGTCGTACGACACGAGATCGACGGAACCGTCGACCATGGCAATGTGACAGCCGCCGGGATGGGCGCTGCCAAATCGCTCTGACGCCCCGTCGATGCCGTCGCGATCCAGCAGTGGTAGATAAGCCTCGCCGTTGGGCGTTTCGACGTCGTACCAGACAGAGCGATACAAATCGTCCTGAAATCCGGCATACATCGGCCAGTCGTCAGCGTGCGCCTGGCCCGTTTCGTAGAACTGCGGTTCGATGAACCGCTCGCCGATCGAGTAGGTGTTGCTGGTCCCATCGGTGATGTGACGCAGTTCAATCAGCGCCCCGGCAAAACCCACGCCCGAGTGATCGTCGAGTGCCGGACGCCAGTCGGGTTTCGCTCCTTCGGTATACGTGCGGGGCGAGCAATGAAAGACCCAGTGCTCCAGATCCTGCACGTCGCCGGCGTTCTGCGCGTAATCCGACCGGCCGTGCTCCGCTGCGTACCGACTGTTCAGCGGCACCTTGAACGTGGAGTTGGGGTACGGAACGGCTGCGCGGCGTGACGGGCAATTGAACGACCCCAGAGCGATTGCGTCTCGCGTGGCGAGCGCCTTTCTCTTGTCGAGCCCCGTGAGCCCTTTGCCGATCTCGTGCACCGCGGTTTGCTCGATGTACGGCAAGGTGTTGAAAATCCAGCCGCCCGGTTGATCCAGGCCAGCGCCCCCGTCCGGATCGCCGACCCAGTCACCGCCCCAGCCGCCGGCGGGCAGATGCCCCGTCGATGATTCGTGCTGCAGCATTGCCAGCGACAACTGCTTCAGGTTGTTAGCGCACTGCGCGCGACGCGCCGCCTCCCGGGCAGCTTGCACAGCCGGCAGCAGCAAGGCGACCAAAATGCCGATGATCGCAATGACCACCAGGAGTTCAACGAGCGTGAACCCTCGCCAGCGCTTCATCCGATTCGCTCGTCTTCGGTTGTCCATAGCCTCGTCCACTCGTTCCGTAGAGCAGTTGGTGCAGTCCCCTCAATCTTCACGAATCTGCCGAGATCGGACTCCGACCCGAGTTATGCCCGGAGCCGGAGTCCGACCGGCAGCGGTCGCGGTTGGCTGCGAAGCCAACCTGCTACGCGCGGCGGCGCGCGGCGGCAAGGCCAATCAGCGCGATCCCCGCGAGGCCGAGTGCGGTCGGTTCGGGCACGACGTCAATTTCCCAAACCAAAGGCGCTACGATTGCGGCGGTCAGGCCGTCGTCGACGCCCGTGTAGGGATTCACGCCGTCAAACGGATCGCGGTATTCGCCGCCTGTGTTGTCCACGGCATAAAAGTTGAAAATCAGGTTGGTGGCTCCCGTCGCCAGGTAGCCGCCGGCGTCATCGGTCACAGTGACAAGCGTCGAACCCCACTGTCCCGAATTGATCGTGCCGGGCAGATCGGATTCGACATAGGCTAAGTCGGTGAAATTGGAGCCGTTGTCGGTGGAGACCTCGATCAACGTCGTCGCAAACACGCGCCCGTCCAGACCGTCGTTGCCAGTGAGGATCCGAATGGCGCGAATGTCGGTGGGATTTGCCAGGTCGTACTGGACAATCTTGGTTGGCAGGCCAGCGCCGGGAAAATCGTTGAGTAACCCGGCAAGACCAGATTCGCCGCTGTCGTTGGTGAAAGCCGGCAGACCGGCGGGATCCAGCGAACCATTTGACGCAGCGGGATTGGCTGGGTGCCAGCCGTTATCGCCGGGAAGTTCCGTGGGAATGAGGCCGGACAAATAGTCGCTCGCCGCAAGATAGGAATTAAGACTGCCGCCCAAAGCGCCATGGAGCGTTTTCGACGTAACCGCGGCAGCAGCGGGGGACGTGATCAATGCCGCCAGAGCGACAATCAGGACTTTTCTCATGAGACTTCTCCCTGCAACAAAAGGCAACCAGAACCAAAGGGAATCGAGAAACGAACAGACAAGGTGACAAGTGAAGCTGAACGGCGCCGCGCGGCGCCATGCGGCCTCAAAGACGCTCGGTCATGACAGGCGAACACGCAACCCGAGGAGTGCCGATGCGAGTAAGCTCGACATGATCAGACTGGCGGGTTCAGGAACGCCGACCGCGGTCGTGAGCGACGCGGTCGAGCCATACTGCGTCTGCCAAATGGCCAAATCATCGGCGTCGACGTTGCCGTCGCCATTGGCATCGCCATCGGCCAACACGGCCGTCATGTCGGTCACTGGAAAGTTGTCCTGCCACTGCAGGAAATCGCCGCCATCAACGCGACCGTTGCCATCAAAGTCTGCATTGTCCGCCGCCGCCGCGGAGCCGAAGACGTCAATCTCCCAGACAAGCGGCGAAACGAATGCAGCGGACAGCCCGTCGTCGAAGCCGGTGAACGGATTCGTGCCGTCGAACGGATCGCGATTCTCCCCGAGTGTGTTGTCAACTGAGTAAAAATCAAACTGCAGATTCGTGACCCCGGTCGCGATTGGCGTCGATGCGTCGTCGAAGATCTCCACGAGATTGGCCATGTCTTCCGTCACGCCGGGGATGCCCGTCTCGTTGTTAATCACTCCGGAAGGATCGGATTGATAGTAGCCCATCGTGTCCGTGTAAATATTGCCTTCGAAGTCTCGCACGAATCCGCCAAGGGGCTCAAACGTGCTGCCGTTGTTAGTGGAGTACCGAATGACGAACGTGGAGTAGATCCGCCCGTCCGCGTTATTGCGGTTGCCTGTCAGAATGTTGATCTGATCGATATTCGTTGGCGCTGATAGATCATACTGAATCAACTTTGTTGGCGAGCCGACGTCGGGAAAGTCGTTCAGCAAGCCCGTCAACCCGCCAAATCCGCCAAGGCCGTCCGTGAACGCCGGCAGTCCGTTCGCATTCAGCGAGTCCGCTTCGGCAGGATTCGCCGGATGCCAGCCCTGGTCGCCTGGCAGTTCCGTGGCGATCAATCCCTGCAGCACGTCGGTGCTTGAAATTGCGCCGTCAAGTTCGTTAAACGCCTGTCCGCGCGTGCTCACAGCGGTCAGCGCAGCACTCGCTTCGTGGCCAAAGCCTGCCAACGCCATGGAGGCCGCGCACGCGGCGAGATATCCGATGCTCCATCCCAGACCGTCGACTCTTCTCTCGATGCCGTTCATGCGTGCCTCCTAGGTGTGAGCTGCTCCGGACAATCGGCGCCGAGTCACCTCGACCGCCAGGAATGCCGCGCAGTCGTCTCCACTGCCAGTGCTAAGTGCGGACCATCTCAACTCCAGTGGCCCGCGGTGCGAGTTGGAGTGCGTTGTCGATAAGACGAAAAGTGGTTTCGGCAAGTCGCAAGGCATGCCACGCCGCACAACCGTTTGATTGTGCGGCGGTTCAGTCGGCAAGCCTCATGCTATCCAGGATACCCGCGGGAAGTTAAGATATCCTGCAAAGTTTTTGTGATATATCGTTTGCTCTGTTTTCGCGACACTCGCCGCTTGTTATTTCTGTGAATGGGCGGGAACTTGTCACATGCAACGACGCGAAGTCGCTCTGATCGTAGATCCTGCTCGACCGTATGATCGCCAAATCGTTCGCGGCGTGGCCGCGTACGTTCAGCAACAGCGGCTCGCATGGTCGCTGTACGCAGAAGAAGACCCCGTCTCGCGTCTGCCTGACCTGAAAGCCTGGGGAGGCGACGGGATCATCGCCAATTTCGACGATCGGAAGATTGCCAGAGCAGTCGGCCGCATCGACGTTGCCGTGGTCGGGGTCGGCGGCGGCTATGGCTACTACGCGGGCGACGCCGACATACCCTACGTGAGAACCGATAACAAAGCGATTGCCCAACTCGCGGCGACGCACTTGCAGGACCTGGGACTACGCCGCTTCGCTTACTGCGGCGAGCCGCCCAATCGTGCCAATGGCTGGGTTCGCGAACGAGCAGAGGCATTTCAATCCCACATCGAATCGACGGGGTACCCGTGCGAGATCTTCTTCGGACGCTACGCACCGTCTCGACGTTGGCGCGAATCGCAAGACGCGCTACAGCGCTGGCTGGAGTCGCTACAGACTCCGGTGGGGTTGATGGCCTGCAACGACGCGCGTGCGCGGCACGTGGCTCAGGCCTGTCGCGCGGCCGGGCGGCGCGTTCCGGAGGACGTGGCGATCGTCGGAGTCGACAACGACGACGTGATGTGCGAGTTGACGCAGCCCCGGCTGACCAGCATCGAGCAAGGCGCGAGGCGAATCGGCTACGACGCGGCGGCGCTACTCGATCGAATGATGTGCGGCGAGAAACCCTCGAGCCGCTCGCTCGTCGTCCCGCCCGTGGGGATCGTGACCCGTCAATCGACGGACGTCTTGGCCGTGAACGATCCCGACATCGCCGACGCATTGCGATTCATTCGGCGGCGAGCCTGCGATCCAATCACTGTGAAAGACGTCCTCAACGCATCGCAGATGTCCCGGTCCACCCTGGAAGCGCGATTCCGCGAGGCGCTTGGCCGATCAATTCATGCGGAGATCCGCCGCGTTCAGGTCGACGCTGCACAGCGTTTGTTGGCGACCACCACGATACCGATCAAGGAAATCGTCAATCTCGTGGGCGTATCATCCGTGCAGTACTTCTCCGCATTGCTGCGTCGGGCGTTGGGCAAGACGCCGGGACAGATCCGTCGCGAGGCTCAGCGCGGCCACGATACAAAACCCTAGAGAACGTTTCGTGATGTGCCGCGAGGTTTAAGAACTAACGCACCGCCCTACCCTCTCGGAAAACTCGCCTCATCCTCTGAAAGGTCCCCCCGTGTCTACGATCGATCGACGCAACTTCTTGCAGGCAGCGGCTGCTGCTGGTGCGGCCGGCGCCTTGACCTCAGCGAATGCGGCAACGCAATCGGGCGCTGCGAGCGAGAAACTCCACTTCGCGCTTGTCGGCGCCGGCGGGCAGGGCTGTTGGGATGCCGGTTGGTTGCTGAAGACTCCTGGAGCGAAGCTGACTGCGATTTGCGAGATCAATCCGACTCGCGTTGCCGCGGCAAAGCAACTGGCGCCGGACGCTCGCGTGTACGACGACTGGAACGAAATGCTAGCTCAGGAAGGCGACCTGCAAGCCGTGCTCGTCGCGTTGCCTGAGCACACTCACGCCGAGGCATCGATCGCAGCGATGAACGCCGGAGTCGATGTGTTCTGCGAGAAGCCCATGGCGTTCTCCACGGAGCAGGCTCGCGGCATGATCGCCGCGCGGGACAAGAACAACTGCGTGCTGCAGATCGGACAGCAACGGCGCAGCAATCCACTCTACTACCTTGCCGAACGGTTGGTGCGCGATGAGGGCTTGATCGGCGAGGTGTTGCGCATCGACGCTTTCTGGGATCGTTGGGCTGATTGGACTCGGCCGCTGCCGGAACTTGAGCAGGACTTCAGCAGGTGGGGGTTTCCGACGCTCAACCATCTGATCAACTGGCGGCTTTATCGACAGTATGGCCATGGGCTCATCACCGAGAATGGCACCCATCAACTTGACGCGTCGAGTTGGCTGCTTGGAGAAATGAAAGCTAAGCGCGTTGCCGGTATGGGCGCCATTCGGTACGACGATCAACGTGAAACGCACGACATCTGTACGGCTGAGTATCTGTTTGAGAATGACACGATCGTGCGATTCTCGCAGGATTTTCACCAGGGGCTGAATTACGGTTGGAGCTATGGCGAGTTACTGCTCGGGAGCGAAGCCGCACTGCGCATCACGGCGGAACAGGAGATGTTCCTCTACGACCGCAATCGAAAAGAAACTCGGATTCCCATCGAGCGACTGGGCGATATTGAGATCGCCGGCGTCGAGTCGCCGACGGCCGATCTGCAAGCGGCTGAGGCCGATCGCAGCGGCGGGGGGCTGCGAACCTACAGCTACGCCCACGAGATGCGTATCTTTAACCATTGCGTCCGTCACCGAACGCAGCCGTCATGTACTGGTGAAATCGGGCACAACGCGATTGCCTTCACCGTAACCGGCGCCACCGCACAATATGACGGCGTGGTTTGCGAATTCGAGAATGGCGCGTTTGTCTAAGCCCCGGGCCCGTTTTACCGCTGCTATCAGCCAGAACTTCATTGCACGTAAGGATCGAACCCGTGAGCGACCTCACTCAATACCGCTTTTCATTCGGGCCGTGGAACATCAGCGAAGGAGCTGACCCGTTCGGGCCCGAGGTTCGTTCTCCGTACACGCTCGAAGAGAAGCTCGGCTGGTATCGCCCGCTCGGTTTTGAGGGGGTGCAGTTTCACGACGATGACGTTGTCGAGGGGCTCGACGGACTGGAGCACCTGCAAATCATCAAGCGAGCGCGAGAGGTTGGCCAGGCCCTTCGCGACCACGGCCTCGTCGCCGAATTCGTGGCGCCTCGGCTCTGGTTCGATCCGCGCACCATCGACGGCGGGTACACCTCGAACAGCCCGGCAGAGCGTCAGTACGCCCTCGACCGATCTGTCAAGGCGATCGACATTGCCCGCGAAATCGAGACGCCCAACATCGTGCTCTGGCTGGCCCGCGAGGGCTCGTATGTGCGAGAGTCGAAGAACGCCAAAACTGCCTATGCGCGAATTCTGGACGCCGTGAATCTGCTCTTGGAATACGACGACTCGATTCAAGTGTGGATTGAGCCGAAACCCAACGAGCCGATGGACCACGCGTACGTGCCGACCATCGGCCACGCGATTGCTCTCGCGTACCAGTCGGCCGATCCGTCGCGAGTGAGCGGCCTGATCGAGACCGCCCATGCGGTTTTGGCCGGCCTGGATCCGTCGGATGAAATGGCATTTGCGTTGGCGCACGACAAGCTCGCCAGCGTTCATTTGAACGATCAGAACGGGCTGAAATTCGACCAGGACAAGTCGTTTGGCGCAGCCAACTTGCGCTCCGCCTACAACCAAGTACGAGTCTTGGAACAGAACGGCTTCGGCCGTCGTGGCGAGTTCATTGGGTTGGACGTGAAGTTGATGCGCACGCAGAAGCAGGACGGCTCGATGGCACACTTAGCCAACAGTCGCGAGTTCTTCCTCCATCTTCTCGACAAAGTCCGCACGACCGACACGGCCTTGCAGGACCAGTTGATCGCAGATCGCAACTACGAAGAGCTCGAGGCCTACACGCTGCGCCACCTGCTTGGCGTGTCAGCACGCGTCTTCGAAGGCGCCGCTCCGCAACAGCTGCAATCAGCTGCGAAAGTCTAGTTGTCGCCGTTCCGCGGCGACAGCATGCTGATCACGCGGCGGTAACGCGAGTATCGATCCGCCAGAGCAATCTGAAGTTTGCATGAAATCTCTCGACGAAAAGATTGCTAGGATTCGCAGCGATTCGAACTGCACGGATTTCATTCTCGCTGATGCCAAAGATGCCGACATGGCGTTTGGCCTGGCGGCAACAGGGCGAAACGGCGACCGAGCGCGCACTCTTGCCGAGTATCGGCAGCAGATGCGAGATAACGTCTCCCAGGGGCTCATCGACATCATGTTGATGAGCGCCAGCTCGAATGACCTTCTGACGCTCAACGAACGCATTTTCGATGGAAGCCCAGTCACCCCTGCTGTCCGAGCCAACGATTCCACCGACATTTGGCTGCCGACGGGCGGCCTGTATGCGAACCAGCCTTCACGGCCATTTCGCACCGCGAGCATCAACCATGCCATGTGCGGCAAGGCGGACTGCGGTCCCGACGAGCGGCGGCGAGGAGCTGACTTGGGGCTCTATTCGATCACGCTTAACAACTGCCCGACTCGAGACCTGGAGACGTTGGCGGCTTACCGCGACTTTCGCCGGGAAGCGGAGCGGAAGGGATTTCGCCATTTTCTGGAGGTGTTCAATCCCAACGCGCCGATGCAGGCAATTGCCAATATCGGTCGGTTTGTGAACGATTCGATTGCACGCGCGTTGGCGGGCGTCAGCGGCGGCGGTCGCCCGCTCTTTCTCAAGATAGCCTACAATGGTCCGGAGGCGATGGAGGCGCTTACGAGTTACGACCCATCGTTGATTGTCGGCATACTCGGCGGAGCAGCGGGCACGACGTACGACGCCTTTCTGCAACTGCAGGAAGCCAAGAAGTACGGTGCGCGGGCCGCACTATACGGCCGCATGATCAACAACAGCGAACATCAGCTCACGTTCATTAAGCACCTCCGCTGGCTTGCGGACGGCGCGGCGCACGACGCCGCGGATTTGGTGCGATCGTATCATAACGAGCTGGCGACAGTCGGAGTCTCTCCTCGCAGGTCGTTGGCAGAAGACCTTCAGGCCACGCCACGGGAGTCAAGCTACGATGCAACCTAGCGTCGATCCGGCCGTTCCCGACGAGCCGTCGGCCCAGGCTGTGACTCGCACGGGTCGCGTAGCGGGCTGCGTCCCCATCGGATCGCTTGTCTCTCGGTGCATCGATGGCGGAGTTGAGATATCGGAAGTCCCCCAATCGAGACGCTTGTGAGCACCTCGCAGTCGACAATCGTTGTGGCCGGCCATGTGTGTCTGGATCTGATTCCGCCTTTGGCCGACGGCGCCAGCCAGATCGAGCCCGGACAACTCTACCTGACGGGGCCAGTGCATTGCGCAACGGGCGGCGTCGTCTCGAACACGGGACTCGCGCTGCACAAGTTGGGAACGTCGGTCAAACTCGTCGGCAAGGTTGGGGACGATCTGTTCGGCCGGGCGGTGTTGGATATCTTCAGCCAGAATGGCGCCGGTCTGGCGGACCACATGTTGGTCGCGCAAGGCGCGAATACGAGCTACTCGATCGTCATCAGCCCGCCAAACGTCGACCGGTCATTTCTTCATTGTCCCGGCGCCAATGATGACTTTCATGCGGCGGAGATCGACACGACCGCATGGGATGACGTCGGCCTCCTGCACTTCGGCTACCCGCCACTGATGCGAGCAATTCATGCTGACGAAGGTCGAGGATTGGCGGAGTTTCTTGGCGGGATGCAGCAGCGAGGCATCGTGACGTCGTTGGATATGTCGATGCCGGACCCGTCATCGACAGCCGGGAGGATCGACTGGCACGCATGGCTCGCGCGAGTGTTGCCGTTCGTCGATTTGTTCTTGCCAAGCCTGGATGAGATTGCTTTCATGCTTCGGCAGGTGAACGTTGCGCCGCCAAACCTATCCGGCGATACTTCGAATGACGGCGTTGAACAGGTTCTCGATCCGGCGACGCTTCGAGCCCTTGCTGAATGCCTGCTTGGACTGGGGACGCGGGTCGTCGTCCTGAAACTCGGCGAGCAGGGACTCTATCTGCGATCGGGCGAACGAGGACTTCGCGGACGTCCAGAGCCGCAGCCCCTGTGGCGTTGTCGGGAACTCCTGGCGCCCTGCTTTCAGGTTGACGTGGCGGGCACGACCGGTGCTGGGGATTGTACGATTGCCGGGTTCCTATCGGCTTTTCAAAACGGGGCAGGTCCAGAAGAAGCTCTGGCAAGGGCGGTGGCAGTGGGCGCCTGTTGCGTCGAGGCGCCCGATGCGCTCAGCGGCGTACGCACTCTCGAGGAGACAGAGCAGCGCCTCGCCAGCGACTGGCCTCGGCGGACCGAAAGTGCTCCAGCCCCTGACTGGGCGCCGGCAGAAAGTGGCGCGTGGGTCGGCCCGCGAGATGCTACGCGTCACTTCCGGCACTGAGCCGCCGTGAGTTCAGACGTCTACTGCCGCGCTCTCGGCGGCATCGGGCAAGAATTGTGCATCGGGGACGTCCCGGACACCTCGGTGCGGGAGACGGCACCCATAACAAATGTCCTCTCCATAAGCGGCTTCATGACCGGAGAAGATCTGAGGACAAGCCGGACCTCGGGGGCGCAACGCCTCAGACAACAGAGGCACGCACACATCGACGTATTCCAGCGCGGCGGCTTGCGTCGAACAGGAATCCTCCGCGTGCGTGCCAAACAGGCAATTCGGTCGCGGCAGACGAAGCCCCTTCTGGAGCACCAGGGAGTTCTCCCCGAAAAGCGCGGTCGGGCCGCTTACGGTCTCGTCGGTAGATCCCTGCCAGCGGGGGCCTGCGTTGGCTAAGGCGGCGCTACTCAGGAATTGTGCTGAGGTATTCAGGAGGGACGTGATCGGTCAGCCAGACGTGGTTGCCCGTCACAAAGAACTGGTGACCGTTAGCCAGCATCCGCTTTGCATCGACCGACAGCAGCACGGGTTTTCCATGCCGCATCCCGACCTGGAGCATCGTCTCCTTGTTGGTCGACATGTGCACGTGATGACGGCGGCCCTTGACGAGTCCCTGCTGGAGAATTGAGTCGAGATGGCGGGTGGCGGTCCCGTGGTAGAGAACGTCGGGGGGCGTCGCCGGCTGGTAGCCGAGGTCCACTTTCGCGGAATGGCCTTGCCGGGCACGAATCCGCAGCCCGTCTTCTGAGAATTCAAAACGCTGCTTGTCGTTCTCGACGACGACCCGCACCAGAACAGGCTGGGACACCGCCTTGCCGTTGCCGGCGAGCGCCGCGAGGAGGTCGTCGACGCGGACCCAGCCCCCCTCCCCCAACACGAGTCCGACCGAATCGGGGCGATGCCTCAGCACATAGCTGAGACGCTTACTGATTTTCCTGAGTGCTTGAGCATCCATGATTTGATTCCTCGTCGCCGCTCAGTTTACTCGGCGGTTTGCACATACTTCTCGTATAAGTTCTTTGCTAGTTGCTCGATATAGGTTCTCCCCTGGTGGCGATCTTCCAGCTTGCCGAGCAAGTGGCTGGGGATCGCTCGCACGCCGAGGTAGGCCCCGCTGATCGCTCCCGCCATCGCCGCGATGGTGTCGGTGTCGCCTCCGAGCAGGATGGCGTTGCCTATCGTCTCTTCGTACGAATCCGGCGTGAGACCGAATGCAGCGATTGCCGTGACCGCCGACGCGGTCGCCTCAATGCCGTTGCCGAACAGCCCCAGATCGCGGACGTGCTCCAAACGGCGAGCCCGACCGAGCGGTCCGCTGTATTCAAGGGACGCGCACCGCGAGGCAAGGTTCTCGAAGAAGACGCCTCGGTCGAGTTGGTCGACCGAAGAAGCCATCGCCACGGCGAGCGCGACGATCTGGGCGCCTTCGATTCCCAGCGGGTGGACGTGGGTGGGCAGCGCCGACAGTCGTGCTTGTTCCCAAACGCCGTCGTGATCGTCGCGGAACAGCAATCCTACCGGAGCGACGCGCATTGCCGCGCCGTTTCCGAACGACCCGCCCGGAAAGTAGTCCGCTGCGAGGTATTTGTGATCGTGCCCGTGTCTCATCGCTTCGATGACGGCGCGTGCACCGCCGCCGTAACCGCGATTTGGATCATAGTTGGAAGCGAATTGACGGCACAGATATTTCTCTTCGATCGCCCCGCAAACCGACAGCGTCCGCGCAACGCCAATCGCCATTTGCGTGTCGTCGGTGTACCACAGCTCGCCTGGCGGCGGATTGTTGATCAAATCGGCCGCGGATCGATAGTGCCGCGTCATGTAGTCTGTCGACTGCCCCTCAAAGAAGGCGCCAAGAGCGTCGCCGACCGCCAGGCCTAGCAGGCAGCCGACGAATCGATCTTCAAGACTGGCGACTTTTGACATGTTCGACTCCTAGCGGACGACCACTTGCTCGTCGCCGTCGTATCGGATGGACCTCTCGCGTTCGATGACGTTGTCCCAATCAAGGTGATGCGGCGGACTCAAATAGTGCCTGTAAGCCGCGGCCATCTGACGCCCGGACTCCGCATAGTCCATGCCGCCGAATCCGCATCCCATCGCTGGCAGCGCAACCGTGTAGATCGGATGGTCGTGGAGGGAATTGTACCGGTAGACCGCCGTCAGCGCGGCGAACGTAGCCAGGTAGACATTGTCGGTCCCGCGAATCGAGCCTGGCACCCTCATCGTTGGTGCGTGACACACGTACGGATTCCGAGCGTTTCGCGTCTCTTCGATGATCGCCGTGCCGACGGGCTGTTCCCCAAGGAACTCGTCCAGAATTCGATGTTGTATCCGGGTGCACAACTCGACGCCATGCACCCGCACGACGGCCGCATCGATGCCCGCATTCATGATTCCGTAGCAGTTGGCAGCCGTCACGAAGCAGTCGTGGGCGTCCAGATTCTCGTAGGCAGCTTGGATCACTCGAACCGCGGGACGGCCGTAGAAACGATTTTCGAATGCCGCCGTGGCGTCCTGGTCCGGGTGGATCAGCCAGAGTTCTATGGGCAACGGCATTCAATCACCTCCAATCCTGTCGGCCAACGCGATCTGCGCGGCGAACAAGCCGGCAAGCAGCTTCAAGTCTGCTGCCGCAGGCTTGTCTTGTAGCCATTCCAGCACTTCGCCGAGAGGCACTTCGTGAATGGTGATATCCTCACTATGATCGCCCCCACCAGGCCCCTTCAGTTCAAGCCCCTCGGCTAGAAACAGCGTGATCGACTCGTCGGTGAGCCCCGGCGACGAATACCCTGTCATCAATTCGGACCACCGATCAGCGACGTAGCCGGTCTCTTCGAGCAACTCACGTTGCGCCGCTTCGAGCAGCGATTCGTCTTCCTTGCCGGCGATGTCTCCGCTCAGTCCCGCCGGCAGTTCGATCACGTTCTGATTGACCGGAGGCCGGTGCTGCTCGACGAGAACGACCTCTCCGGCATTGGTGACGGCCACGATGCCCACCGCCGATCGAGCGGTGTTACGCGTGGCGTACTCCCATCCGCCACGACTGAGCATCGACAGGTGTCGGCCCTTGTAGACTGTTGTTGGATTGGCGTCTGTCATCTTCATGTCTTTTGTTGGCAGTTTTCGTGCAGGTGCAACTTCGGCCCCGCGCCTCCGTCGACGCGGATCAGGCGGTCCGAGTGCTCGTACTGGGCCGCCAGGTATCGCGTCAGGCCGAGCTACACCCCTTGCTCCACTGGCTGATTCGCATTGCCCACGATCTAGCTGATTACTCTACCTTCCTTTTCCATGGCTTCGTCTCGCAGCTCCTGCCGCACTTCCATTAAGAGTCGACCCAGCCAGTTCTGACCGGACCCCGATTTGCCGCAGCCCCAAAAGTAGTCGGACGGCGCTGCTTCGACGAGTTCTTCTTCACCAGTGCCGATCAACAATCGCGTTAGCTCTTTGTGAGTCGTGAACTTCGCCCTCACCGCGCTCCGCATGATGTCGATCTTCACGTCCTCCCAGTCGTCGCGCAACGCGACCTTCCGGGTACGCCCCAGCTGCTTGGCAAGTTTCGGATTCGCGGAGCACCGGATTTTCTCGGCTTGTTCGTGGCCTGGGAACTTCATCGCCTGGAAATAGTGCTCGACGGTCGGATACCAGAGGCCATCCATCTGGATCCCGTGGGGCGAAAAGTTGGAGAATTCGCCGTACGCTTCCAGCTTTGAATAGAATTCGACTGCCATGACAGCTCTCCCTAGGCGACAGCGACGCCCTGGCGCCGCATTTCGGCGATTGCGTTCTCGCAGTCGCCTGGCTTTAGCTCAACACCTCGGACGCCCTCGACCAACAGACGCGTCTCGAAGCCCAGTTGGACCGCATCTAATGCCGTGAACTTGACGCAGTAGTCCGTTGCCAGGCCCATCACGTCGACGGCGGCGACCCCGCGCTGTTCGAGGTAGTCGCCTAATCCGGTGGCTTTGCGGTGGCCGTTGTCGTAGAAGCCGCTGTAGCTGTCGAACAACCGATCCGTTCCCTTGCGGATGACGTGGTCAATGCCTCCGAGGTTCAGGTCTGGGGCAAACTCGGCGCCGGGCGTCCCCTGGACGCAGTGGTCTGGCCACAGAATCTGATCGAGGCCTTCCACTGTGATGACCTCGCCGACCGCGTGACCATCGTGCTGGCTTGCAAACGACTGATGATCGGACGGGTGCCAGTCCTGCGTGGCGACGACAAGTTCGTAATCCGGTATCAGCCGATTCGCGACGGGCACGACCTCGTCTCCATGCGGCACCGCCAAGGCGCCGCCGGGCAGGAAGTCGTTCTGGATGTCGACGAGTATCAAGGCTTTCATATTCGGCTTCCGCGGTATCGCACCAACGTGACGTCGATTGACAGTGGGTGCTGAGTGATTTCGTCTTCGATGAGCCGTAGTGATTCCTCTTCACCGAAACCGCCACTTCCGGCCCCGATCGCTGGTATCGCGATAGAGCCGAAAGATTCGTTATTAGCAACGCTTAAAGCCGAAGCTACTGACGCCCGAATCGACGTCTCACTCGCCCGCCACAGCAGATTGATGCCTGCAACGTGGATGATCGCCCTAAAAGAAAGACGACCCGCGGATGTAACAACGGCCCCGCCGAGCGGGATTGGGCCCATCCTGCCCAGTTCGCGGAACGGCTTCAGTCCGGCCCTTTTCTTGATTGCACCGCTGACTCCTTGCGGAAGCAACAGCCACCAAGGAATCACGTTGCGATTCCAAGCGTTCACTATGGCGTCAACCCGCTGATCTAGGAGATCGCCGACGACCACCGTCACACGGTTCTGCAAGTCATCGCGGGTGTCGTTCATAGCTCTAGATCTCGAAGTTAAAGCCTTGCTTTGTCAGGCGGTCGTAGGTGCGTTTGTCGAAGTGGTAAAGCCGTGCGGCCCGGTGGGCGACGTCTTTCTCGATCTCTTTGGTCTCTTTGACAATCTCCATCGCCAGCACCTTCTTGCGGAAGTTTCGCTTGTCGAGTTCCCGATCAAGAATCACTTCGTACAGATGCTGGAGCTGCCGCAGCGTGAATCGGTCGGGCAGCAGCTCGAAGCCGATCGGCTGGTAACGGACCTTGCCCCGCAGCCGCTCGTGAGCGACGTCGAGGATTTCTTGGTGGTCGAAGGCCAGTTCCGGCAGGTCGCTCACTGGGAACCACGCCGCGTTACGGGCGTCGGTGTTTGCTTGGATATCGTGCCCTTCGAGGTTCACCAGGGCGTAGTAGGCGACCGTGACGACCCGCTCGCGGGGATCACGCTCGACCGCTCCAAACGTGTAGAGCTGCTCAAGGTAGATGTCCTTGAGACCCGTCTCCTCGGCCAGCTCTCGCCGTGCGGCGTCATCGAGGGTTTCTTCCACCCGCACGAACCCGCCGGGCAGGGCCCACCCACCCTCGTAGGGCGCCAGATCCCGCTGGATCAACATCACCTTCAGGTCTTCCTCGCCATACTCAGAATCAAAGCCAAAGACGACGATGTCGACCGTGAGGGCCGGGCGGGCGAATTCATAAGCGTGTGACATGGGAACGTCTCTTAGTGTTATTTCTACACCAATAGTAGTGTCGGATAGACACTAAGTCAAGCTTGAGCCAGAAAAGCCCGGAACTGTCGTGGCTTCTTCGCACCTAAGAGCCGCTGCCGTTCTGGAGGTCGATACCCCGTAGTTCGCTCAGCTCCCGTCGAAATCCGCCCGAAAGGATGGGGAACCGGCACCAAGTCTTGGGGTCGAGGTTCTTGTCATCGACGTGCAGCGAGGGGGCGTACCGCTCCCGCTTCCACTGATTGCGGCTCCAGAGTTCAAAGAACCGGCGAACCCACGCGGCCAGGCGCTCCGGCTCGTATTGCGAGAATTTGGCCGACACGGCCGCTAGCGTCTCCGCCGGCGAGCGTTTCTCGCCGATCGCGTGGTCCTCGATTGCGTCGAGCAGGTCGTACGGCATCAGGTCGTCCTCATCGGTCTGCCCGGCATCCTGCGGACGCAGTTCAGCGGTGGGCTGTTGCCGATTGACGGCGCTCAATTCAGGGATTGGCCCTATGCCACGGGGACCATCTGTCTCAAGCCAGCGCAGCCACTGCCGCAGAAACGCCTTATCGATGCCGGCGATCGGGCTCAGCCCCCCGCAGGTGTCGCCATCCATGGTGGCGTAGCCGACGGCCGCCTCGCTGCGGTTGCTGGTCGCCAACAAGAGGGCGTTCTTCACGTTGGCCAGCATCCACACCGACGGGGCTCGCGAGCGCGCCTGAATGTTCTGCAGCGCAATGTCATCGGTCTCCCAGGTGAGCTCGCGGCCCAGTGCTTCTTCTGTTTTGAGAGTGTAGCTTTGGCAAACGTCGTCAATGTCCAGCTCAATATGCGTCGCACCGATGGCCGCCGCGACGTCGCCGGCCGCGTCGCGCGTGGTGGGAGAGCTGTTGCGGGTTGCCTGGTACACCGTCGTGAGCACCGCTGCGGTCAATTCATGCACATCGCTCTGCTGACTTTGCCCAAAGGCCTCGCAGGCGGCCGTCATCCCCAACTCATCGACCGCCCGTTGCGCCGTCATTTTCACGAGGCATGCAACGGCTGCCGAGTCGGCGCCCCCGCTGAGCGAGACGACAAACCCGCGCGACCGGCTCTTGTGGGCGTAGTCGTACAAGCCCAGGGTGACCGCCCGAGTGAATTCTTCTTCCTTGAGCTGTGGCGACTTCTCCCAGTCCGCGATTCGGGCCTCTTCGCTGGTCGGCCGTGCTGCAGGCAATGCGAACGCCACGGGCACAACCCGCTGGCTATCGATCACCACCTCCGGCTCGTAGCTCGCCGACTGCGAGCGTCGCATCCGTGTGGCGTCTACGTCGGTTGTCGCGGCCGTGACCGAGACCGGGGCGAAACCGAGCCGCGGCCCGCAGGCGACCGTTTCGCCGCACGTGGCGATGATCGTCTGGCCATCGTAGATCACGCGGCCCGCCTCGTTGCCGACCAGGTTGCTGTAGACGTACGTGACGGCCAGACTCCGCGAGGCCTCCTCCACAAGTCGCCGGCGCGTGACCGACTTGCCGAACGCGAAGTGACTCGCGCTCGGGTTCAGCAGGATGTCCGCCGAGAGCTTCGCATGGTCGAGGCCGGGGCGGCTGGCGACCCAGGCGTCTTCGCAGATTTCGAATCCCACACGGACCCCGTCGATGTCAAACAGCAGGTCGCCGATCGGCGCCTCGAATCCGGCCAGACGAATGCTGGCGATTGCGTTGTCGGGCCAGGGTTTGAACCACCGCGGCTCGTAGTGCAGCCCGTCCCCCGCGAGATGCTGCTTGGCAATCAATCCCACGAGCGCGCCATCAACCACCAACGCCGACGCGTTGAACAGAGCGCCGGCGTGCAACACCGGCAGACCGATCGACACGGCCATGCCTTGGGTGTCCAGGAGCAACTCGGCCAACACACGCTCGGCCATCCGTATCACGCCGCGCGAATAGAACGCATCCTCGCACCCGTAACCGGTGATGCACAGTTCCGGCAGGCAGAGCAGCGTGGCGCCTGCCGAGCGGGCCTCCGCAATCGCCTGGCGGATGTTCCCGGCGTTCGCGTCCCAGTCGAGGGGCGTCTGGTTCAGAGCGGCGGCGGCGACGCGAACAAGTCTCATGGTTCAGCTCTTCATGCTTGCTCAGCGAAATCCCACCGCACCTCGCGGATCATCTGATCGCGGCGCTCGTGGAGGCCGACGTCGATGCCCACGGGATGCTCGTGCGGATTGAGCAGCCGGCGAATGCTTGGGTCGAGGCCGGCAAGTGCGTCGGTCGCTCGCTTACGGGCGACTTCCAGCGTCTCATCGCTATCGGCGAACGAGCTGGTCAGCTTGCCGCCACGCATGACGGGAACGAGAAGGTCGGCCCCAACAGCCCCGGCAGGCATTCGCTTGCGCCGGTTGCCGTCCTTCACATCGACAATGATCTCGCGGGTGTCGATCCCGCGAGTCTCGTCGTAGATCATGTCGCCTGTGAGCTTATCTCCGTTGAGAAAACGTCGCACCTGCAGCACGCCGGGAATCGTGGTCTTGGCCGCTTGCTCCGACAGTTTCACTTTGGGACGCCACTCACCCGCATTGTCCTTCATGGCGCCGAGCTTGTAGACGCCGCCCAAAGCCGGCTGGTCGTAGGCGGTCGCGAGCTTGGTGCCGACGCCCCATACGGCGATCTTGGCCCCCTGCGATTTGAGGCTTTCGATGATGTGCTCGTCGAGGTCGTTCGAGGCGACGATTGTCGCGTTGGGGAAGCCGCCGGCGTCGAGGATCTTACGGGCCTCGATGCTGAGGTACGCCAGGTCGCCCGAGTCGAGCCGGATGCCGACCATCTCGTGGCCTTGATCCCGCAGCCGCCTGCCGACCTCGACCGCGTTGCGAACCCCTTCGAGCGTGTCATAGGTGTCGACCAGGAAGACGCAGTTGTTGGGCATCGCTTCGGCGTAGCCGTCGAACGCCGCCAGTTCGTCGTCGAACGACATCACCCAACTGTGGGCGTGCGTCCCCTTGACGGGGATGCCGTACTGCTTGCCGGCCAGCACGTTGGAGGTGGCTGCACAACCGCCCAGGTACGCGGCGCGGCTGGCGGTGAGCCCGCCGTCGACGCCCTGAGCCCGGCGAAGACCGAACTCCAGCACCGGCTCGCCGCCGGTAGCCATGCAGATACGGGCCGCCTTGGTCGCGATCAGGGTCTGGAAGTTGATAATGTTCAAGAGCGCCGTCTCGAGGATCTGGCACTGGAGCATCGGCCCGGTGACCCGCACCAGGGGCTCCTGGGCGAAGGCGACCGTGCCCTCGGGCATCGCGTCGATATCCACCGCGAGGCGGAGCTGCTGGAGGTACGCAAGGAAGCCTTCTTCGAACAGCGGCCGGTCGTCGTTGCCGGTCAGCGTGGCGAGGTACGCTAGGTCCGATTCGTCGAAGCGAAAGTCCTGCAGGTACTCGATGGCGGGTCCCAATCCGGCTGCGACCGCATAGCCACCGGCGAAGGGCGGTTTTCGGAAGAAGAGATGAAACACCGCCTCCCGTTCGGCTCGGCCCAGCTTCCAGCAGCCGAAGGCCATCGTGAGCTGGTAGAGATCGGTGAGCAGGGCTAACGACGCTGGCGTGTTCATGGCGGCCTCCGGCGGAAGCGGAATGTTAGTGTGATTATTACACTAACATCGGCGGCGTCAACCCCGGCTCCCCAGGGAATCCGGCCCCGGGGAGCCTACACTCCCTTGCAGCACAGCACGGGCCGGAGTTCGCGGATGATTCTGACGAGCTCGCGCTGAGCCCGCATCACCTCGCGGATGTTCTGGTAGGCGCCCGGCGACTCGTCTCGCAGGCGATCGACGCGGCGGTGATCGCACCAGAGTCCGCCAACTTGCCGCTGGAACGATTTGGCGGTGAACACTTGGCGGGCTTCTGTCCGGCTCATGCGCCTTCCGGCTCCGTGGGAACAGGACGACAGTGGCGCTGCGAACCCTCGGCCGACGGTGTGGAAACTGGCTGCGCCCATCAAGCCGGGGACGACGCCGGCTTCGCCGTCCGCTGCCGATTGAGCGCCCTTGCTGTGGACGAAGTAGCTCGGCCCGCCGTGCGTCGGGACGGAGTCGAACGGCCACAGTCCGAAGACCGCTGGGTTACAACCAGCTTGGCTCGCCAATGTACGCCGACCCTCGAACCCTCACCCGCCTAGGTAAGAACCAGGGATGCTGCCGCTAACACCTCAGTCCCGTGTTATTCAGTTGGCGAGGGAGGAATCGAACCTCCGATCTTTCAGGCAGCATTTCGCCGGTGGGACAACGACTCACGCCTTCAGTTACTTGACGGCTTCCCTGATCCCACACAGGTCTCCGGTCAGCGAGAGCAAACTCCGCGGCGATCAGAAAGACCATGGCCGGGCCAATCTGCATCCGCGAATTCTCGATGATCCGCGGCAGGATCTGACGCAGGACGAACTCCCAGACGACTTCAAAGTCCGAGGCGCCGAGCGTGTACGATCTGTAGAGCCTGTGTTCATCGACGTCCTTCTGCGCCGCCTGGGTAATGGACTGAGCCAGCGTCGGGAAGATGCCAAAGGCGATCAACGCGACGAAGATCTTAATGCCGGTCGCGCCGAAGAACACAAAGAAGACCGCCAGCATGGCTGTCGTCGGGATTTGGCGAAGAAAGCGATCGGCGGCATCAGCACCGCCTCGACCACGGGAAAGCATCCCATGGCCAGGTCGACGACAAACGCCAAGGTCACGCCGGCCAGAACGCCCACCGCGAGCCACGTCGCCGACGCGCGGACGTCGGCCGAAAAATCGATGCCTCCCTCGCCGTGGGAGATCCGCTGCCAACCTTCCGTCAACTGAGAGAAATCCGGTAGCGTCTTGTTGCGCGGATTCTCGACATGCGCTCGGTGAGACATCCACGAGTAGCCAGCCACGAGCACGATAAAGCTGGCAATGCCCAGGACAATTCGAATCTGCTGACGAACGGGCCGACGGATCATAGCGATGGCTCTGGCAGTGGGGATAGGCTGCTAACGCAGGCGAGGGCGGCATGCGCGGCTTGCGAGGTCACTCGCCGGATTTCACCTGCTTCATGTACTCGGTGCTGAAGTTTAGCTGGGCGTCGCCGAAACCGACCGACGGCTTCTCGTCGATAATGTCGTGGGACAGGCAGAACTCGATGACCATCGGCATCGTATCGTATTTGAAACGCCGCGCGCGCGAACAATTCGATGCCATCGGCGGCCGTTTTGTACATCTGCGTCTCTTCGACGACGATTTCCATGTCTTCGACGCCCAGGCTCGAAAACTTCTCACCCAGCGCTTTGAGCGTTGCGGATCGGGAGGCGTCGTCGGCCAGCATTTCGTTGACTTGGCAGAACGCGTCAATCACGGCCCCGGCGAACTTGTCGCCGCCAGGTTCGGCAAGTCGCGCCTTGCTGGCGACCACCATGTCGATAATCTCTTCGGGGATCTTCCGCGAGTCGAACATCCGAGCGGCGCCCTCGCGATCTCGCAACGTTTACAGCACAAACGGAGTCCAGACCATGATGGACCTCACGTTCATGGCGCTGATCGCATCCTTGTATTGATTGCTGCGACTGCGTTTGTCTTCGATGATGCGATCGCAATTGGCCGAGACGACGCTCGGACCCGGTTTAGCGGCAGTTACCATGCCCTCGAATCCCATGATCAGCGTTTGTCAAAGCAATTGCCTTGAGCGGCTTTGCGCTGGCGTCGTCACCGTCGTTCTGAGGGAGCGGCACCGAACCGCTGACGAAAGAGCGTGGCAAAGTATTGGCTCGATGCAAAGCCAACACGGTGCGCTACTTGCGTGACGCTCAAATCGGGGCGTTCTTTCAGTAACTTTGCGGCAGCCTCCAGCCGCGCGTGTTGCAGGAACTGGATGGGCGACGAATTGACCAGTTCGCGACAGTATTTGGAGAACTGCGTGGCGCCGAGTCCGCAGGCCGCGGCCATCGAGTTAGCGCACCATTCGCGTGACAGCAACTCCAAGCTTATTTGCAAATCGTCCAAAAATAACCGCACGGTCCGTCGACTTTCCGAAAGCGACCGATCGAGCGGTCGCGCGCTCGCTCGCAGCAAGGTCAGCAATTGCAGAAGCAGTTGATTGAGAAGCACCGCAAGCGAAGACTCAGGCTGTCGATTCGGGCACTCTCGCACGGCGGCGGCCAAACCTTCAAAGCATTCCCGCAGAGCCGTTGCCGAACGCAGGACGGGGTACTCATTGTGTCGCAAGCAAGTGGTCAATTCCTCCAGATCCTCGCGAGACAGGACGACCCACGCCGGCCAACGCCACGGCTGGTCCGGACGGCGAACGCCGACATCAAGAATGACCCAGTGCAAGCGACTCGGACCAACCCACGGCGCGCCCACGCGATGCTGCTGCCAGGGGCGCGTGATCGTCAGGTCGTCGGTCCCAAGTTCGAATTCGTGCTGCTCGGCCGCGAAAGCGAGCGAACCGGCCGAGCAAAAGGTCAACTCAACTCCCTCATTGCGATGCCAGTCAAGCCCCCACTGCTGCTCGTGCTTGGCGTCCCAGTACCCCACGGATTTCAAGCCCGGAAGAGTATCCGGCGGCAGCGGGGCCCCGGGATAGTGCCCGTGAACGCAGGCGGCAAAGTCGAGCGATCCCTCGGCCACCGCACGCCTCAGCGGTCGGCACGTATCGGCTTGATACGATTGCTCGGAATTCTCGAATATCGGAACGCGGCGCGACGCAGACATTTTCGGGGGACCGGCTGTTCAGTTTTCACCAGCGTTGGTTTCTGAACGAATCGTGCTTTCGGAAAAACGATAATCAAAGCGCGATTCACGATGCATTCGAGAACTTACGCCACAACGGGTCCGGTGGGCGACTCGCCGCGTTGTGTCTCGAATGCGACAGAAAACCGCCGACCTCGCCAAGGGGGCGACCGCCAAGACCGTTCGCGCGTCGAGGAAGGGAATGAGTATGAGCGCAATCCATCTGGGCATCAATCTGGAATTTGTTCGCCACGCTGACAAGCCGTTCGAGTGGGGCGTCGAGCAGGCGGCACGGCTGGGCTATCGGTTCGTTGAACCGATGGTTCATTGGGGCCGTGAGTTATTGAGCGAGGCCGGCTATTTCCATAGCGTGTCCATGCTCGACGACCCGTTGCGGCTCAGTCGAACCTGCGAGAATTACGGCGTGCGGCTGTCCGGCATATCCGCTCACACGCCGCTCTGCAAACCCGAGGTCAGTACGGAGTATCTCAAGCAGGCGGTCCGCTTCGCCGCCGAGGCGGGTGCCCCGGTGGTCAATACCGATGAGGGGCCCAAACCAAGATGGACGACCGCAGACGAAGATCACGTGCTGATGCGATACGTGCTGGCTGAGGTGGCGGCCGTGGCTGAGCCCCGGGGGGTGTTGATCGGACTCGAACCGCACCAGCAGTATAGCAAGACCCCGGCCGGTCTGGATCGCATTTGCCGGCTCGTCAACTCGCCTGCGATTGGCGTGAACTTCGACACGGGCAACAGCCACCTCTCCGGCGAAGACCCCGTGGCGTGGCTCGACTGCGTGGCGGACAGGCTGGTGCATCTGCATGCCAAAGACATTTCGAAGACGCAGTCGGATTCGGAACGCGGCAAGGTGACCGGCACGCCCGTGGGATGCGCCTGCGGCGACGGCGTGGTCGACTGGGCCGCGGTGATCCGGATTTGCAGGGCGGCGCCGCGAGACATCGTGCTCAGTGTCGAGTGCGGTACGGTGGATCAGGCTGAGCGAAGTCACTCCTTCCTCAGCGGCTTGATGGAAACTGGTTAATTTCACTCGTGCTTCGCCGCCTTTCCGTGCGGAGATCGCTTTTTCGGAGGAATCGACGTGGGTACCAATCGACGAGTCTTCATGCAAACAGCCGGCGGCATGGGAGCGGCCATGCTGGCTTCGCGGCTGTCGGCGTTGGCTGCCGGGCCGAATGATCGCATTGGCGTCGGGTTCATTGGCACGGGCGCTCGCAGCGGCGGCCATCAGGCGGAAATCCTCAAGCTCAAAGAACTTGGCGTTGCCGAGCCCGTAGCCGTGTGCGACATCTACCGTCCACGCATGCAGGATGCAGCCGCACGCTTGGGCGACGTGAAAATGTACGACGAACACGAGGCGCTGCTCGCCGATCCCAACGTGGACGTCGTCTGCATCGCGACGCCTGACAGGCACCATGCGCCGCAAACGATCGACGCCCTCCGGGCGGGCAAGGATGTATTCTGCGAAAAGCCGCTCACCCACTGGGATCAATTCGATTTGGCCCGAGAAGTCGAGGCGGTCTCCCAGGAAACGGGCAAGCTGGTGCAAGTCGGCACGCAACATATGGCGGACGACAACTATCCCGTGCTCTCCGAACTTATCCGCGACGGCGTCATCGGCAAGCCGGTGCACGTGGAGTGCAGTTTCTTCCGTCGGGGCGATTGGGGCGAGCGGATGCCGATTCCCGACCCCGACGCCCGACCGGGACCGGATCTCAATTGGGAGCGATTCCTGGGCGATCTGCCGCACCGCCCTTTCGACGTCTCGCGATTTTTCCAGTGGCGGATGTATTGGGACTACGCGGGCGGTCCCGCCACCGACCTGCTGGTCCACACGTTTACGCCCATCTTTTGCATCTTGGAGCTTGGTTATCCGCAACGCGTGATGGGCGGCGGCGGGACCTTTGAATTCGATCGCGAAGTTCCCGATCAGTGCAATATTATCGTGGACTACAAGGATGGACCCAGCGTCGTAATGACAAACAGTCTCTCGAACCACGTCCCTCAAGACACGTTTATTCGCGGCACCGATGGCGTGATCAAATGGGGCATGCTGCAAGGCGGCAAAGACTACGGCGTCCGGGTCGTGCCGTTCGCAAAGGGACGCGAGGAAATCCACATTCCATGGAAAGGTCAGGGCGATACGGGGAAGCTGTGGCTTGACTTGCTCGAGTGCGTCCGCTCGCGCAACAAACCCAAATGCAACATCGAACTGGCCGTTCGCGTCCAGGCCCCGCTGTCGATGGGAATCATTTCGCATTGCGAAAGCAAGGTCGTTAAATTCGATCATATCAACCAGAAGTTCGTCCTGTCATGATATGCATGAGCCCGCGACGAAGACGCTGCGCGGTCGTTGTACTGATCTGCGCGATCGGCACAACGGTGCTACAGGCTGCAGTCGAAAGCCCGTCTGACGCCATCGCCAACTCTCGCTGGGCATGGCGACTGCAAGAGGGCGAATCGGTAGCACTCGTGGATCGCAATCACGATGATCAAGTAGTGTGGCGATTTAACTACGGCGCGTCGCTCAATACTCCCTTTTTCGACCCCGTGGCGCTGCCGGGCGGGGCCTCGCTCACGTGGAATCAACCGCCTGATCACGCGTGGCATCACGGGTTGTGGTTTAGCTGGAAAGAAATCAACTGCGTCGACTACTGGCAGCATGCCGAAGGATCGAGTCGGCCCGCCGGTAGAACGTCCTGGTCGAACGTGGCGGTCGCCACGCGGCCGGACGGTGCGGCGTCAATCATGTTGGAACTGAGCTACGCACCGCAGGACGGGGGGCCGGTGCTGCGGGAGCGTCGCAAGATTGAGATTTCAGCGCCTGACGCGACAGGCTTATATCGAATCAGTTGGCACGCGCGGTTTACAGCCGCGATGGATCCGGTCGTCTTGGATCGCGTGCCGATTCCTCCTCATCCCCAAGGAGCCTCCTGGGGCGGATTTGCAGGGCTCTCGGTGCGATTCGCCGAGAGGTTGAATTCGCGGCAGCTCGCTACGCTCGACGGGCCGATCGCATTTGGCGACGACGGGATCGCGCGTCCCGCCAGTGCTGCGGCCGACTACAGCGGCGTGAACGGCAACCAGGAGATGGGTCTTGCGATCCTCGACGCATCGAACAACCCCCGCCACCCGGTGTCATGGTACGCGATTGCGTCGGGAATGAGTTATCTCAATCCGGCGGTTCTTACGCACGCGGCGATGCAAATCGAAGCCGAAGAAACGCTCACGCTACGCTATCGACTGGTGGTGCATCCGGGGCGGTGGGATGCAGCGACACTCAGATCAGAAGTCGCGAGATTGATTGACAGGAAGAATTGACCGATGCTCAGCCAAGAATTAATTCAGACGCTCGGCGACACGGCCTCGGGAATCGCTACTCTGCTTGGCGAGCACTCGATTCATGCTAGTCAATCGCAAAGCGAATGTATTACAGGTTCCGCGCAGCGGTAGGAAGGACGGAAGTCGCGAAACGGGCGAGTGATAACGAGACGGCGAGATGGGAGCCGTCGTCCACTAGGCTTCACAGGCCCATTCACGTTTGGTCAGCCTTCAAAATGTTGTAACGGCCCGCACGGCGCACCGGGTCACGACCGCCGTGACAGAGGAGGGAAAGAGCGCACAGTGCAAACTTGCCCAGGAATGCATTCCCCCATGTTCCACGGTCGTTTGCACTGTGCACCCAACGAACAGCTCCAACGAAGGCGAGCGGCCGCAGCAGTCATTGCCGTCAACGCCGCCAACGTCAGGGCCAGACCCGTCGGTTCGGGAACGGCTCCCACAACCGGGGGCGCCAACGCCGCTCCAAAGTTGGTCTGCCAGTTCGCGAGATCGCCCGCTGTCGACCCCGGGAAATCTCGCTGCCATTTTAGTAAATCTGCCTCGTCGACGGCGTTGTCGGAGTTGAAATCCCCGGCTGCGGCAAATCGACGCTGCTGCGCGCCATCCTCGGGACTCACCCGCTGACGGAAGGGCAGGTGCGCGTCGCGGGCAAGGTGGTGGAACAGCCCGCTCGCGACGTCGGCATCGTCTATCAGCTCTACAGCCTGTCCGACTTTCTCACTGCGTGAGAGAACGTGGCGTTTGGCCTGATGCTGGACCAAGCGAGCGCGCCCTACCGGATCATCAAGTATTTCCAGTGGCGCAAGCTGCGCGCCGAACACCTATGCCAAGCCGACGAACTGCTGAAAAAGTGGGGCTGCTGGCAGCGCGCGACCAGCACCCCAGCCAAATGTCGGGCGGCATGCGGCAGCGGGTGGCCATCGCCCAGGCGCTGATCATGCAACCCGGCGTCTTTCTGTTGGACGAACCGTTTGGCGTCCTGGACGAGGCGACGCGCGAGGATCTGCAGTTGATGCTTCTGCAGTTCTACGACGAGAACATTCGAGCCAGAGAGCAAGGCCGAGTGCCGCCCTACACGGCGATTATTGTCACTCACGAACTCAATGAAGCCCCGTTCGTCAGCGACCGCGTCGTGGGGCTGTCGCAGTATCACAGCGACGGCGAGAATGGAGCAACGATTGTCTACGATCGCCCGGCGCCCGTGTTCGCTCCCGACTAACCCAAGGACCTCAGCCGCTTCGTTCAGCAGAATGATGAATTGATTGAATGCGTCTTCAGCGAATCGTTCCGCGCCGACCACAGGCAGTTCGTCACATTCTGGCAAGATCGGCAGAAGAATGTTGCTGGCAACGGCAATTCATCTGCGGGAGCATCATAGAAGAGAGAGCGGTCGGCAGGCGGCGTGGCCATTGAACGACAGCGGAAATCGTTGGGCGGCGGTCAGCGCACCGCCATCTTGTCTGGGGCCGTGGTCTGGCGGGACGCGTCACGGGCACGCACGCACGCACGACCGTGTCGCCTTCGAAATCTGCTCGAAGTCGTCGTGGGCAGATTGCAGCTGCGCAGCTGACGCATCTCGCGCCTCGGGCCCCCGTCATTTGCAGCCGGCTGCCGTCCCCACACGCGACAGTTTTCGCAACTTCAAGATCGCCAGCCCCATGCTCGCCAACGCCCCGAACAACAGTGGACTTGCCTCGGGGATGGCAGCAGCGGTTGCTACCCGAAAGCCGAAGGCGTCGCCCTCGAACGCGGGGGCGTTGTCGTTCCGGAAACCAACGGCCAGGGCGTCAGCGTCGAAGTACCACGAGCCGCCCCGCAATCCGCGTTTGGAAATGTCAATCACCGCCTCGTTCCACTCCCACACGTTGCCCGCTTGGTCGAATGTTCCGTAAGCACTATCCGAGAGGGTATAAGCGCCGACGTCGATCATCGGATAGTCGCTGCTGCCGGTCGTGTAGACGGGAGTCGAGAAGTCGCCCGCGTTGAAATTCGCCGAATTCCCCGAGTCGTTCGTCGGGAGATTATTGTCGGGCGTCGCGTTGGACGCCGTGGCAAAGTCAAAGTATGTGCCGGCCGTACCGGCTGCGGCATCGTGGTATGCCGCCTTGTACCACTCGTCTTCACTGGGGATCCAATAATTCGCATTCGCCGCGCGTGATTCGCTTACGCCGTCGCTAATGCTGTAGACGCCCGTCTCGGTGTTTCCGCTTCCCTGGCCGTTGTGAAGCCAGTTCACGAATCGCATCGCGTCGAAAAACGATACGAAGACCACCGGCTTATTATCGTACGCGTACTCGCTCCCGCCGGGTCCTTGGCCCGCGACCGCCGGTTTCACCGAATACGTGTAGCTGCCAGACACGCCGCTGCGCGTGATCCCACCCTGCGTCGATGAGTTCATGTACGGACTGTACAGTCCGTGCGCGTCCGTGGCGGCGACGGCGTTGAGGAACTCTGCGTACTGCGCGTTGGTGACCTCCGTCTGGGAAATCCTGTAATTGTAGGATACGGCGCCGAAACCGGTCGTGTCGGCTGCGTTGCCGGCGTTGCCGACGGGGGACCAGTTGAAACTGAGATCCGCACGGGCCGCCGCGCAGAATAGCCCTGAGCCAAACAGGGCGAAGGCCAGATACCGGGGCATGCGATGTATTCCTTTCCGCAGCGAGTTCATCTCGACAACGCAGCGGCTCTTCCAGCATAGGCGAGCGCCGCCGGCACGGCGAGCGCTGGCTGTAAATAGCCGAGTTCTTCGCAGATCAAAGCCTGGGCCGCGATTCCGACGGGGCCGCTCAGACCGTCGGCCGGAAGACGAAAGTGCCGACCCTGGTGTCTCGCCCTGCAGCCAAACGGGAGTCTGAACATCGGCGCAACTCCCAATTCGAGTCGGGATGGAAAACGAAATAGTCGCGTTGCGGGAACGCTCACCTTCAAGTCCCGGGCAGCAGTGAACGTGTTTTCCAGACCTTTACCTCGTTCACAGACGCTGAGGCGAGACAGACCTCGGTCGCGAAATGTGCGCACGCGCGCACGCTTCAGTGAGACTGAATGCGAAGGCTGCTTTCGCCCACTGCAGCCATTGTTTCCGTGAACGGAGGGCCGCATTGGGCCAGCATTGTGACTAAGCTTCACGTCTCCACTTGCGGCGACATGCACCGCAGGCCATGACGGATACTATCGCCCCATAGAGAAACGCCGAGGTCTCAGGCACGGTTGCCGTGGCGCGGATGAACCAGTCCCCTGGTTGAGTCTGAAGCGTGCCGCCCGTGGGGTCGCTCGCAGAGACCCCAGAACCCGCATACCAGTAGGAGCGCATGGCCGTTGCGGGAAAGTCCCTCAAAACGGCAAGAGACTCCTCGACCAGCGGGTAGCTGTCACGCCACACAACGCCCACGAAGAATGAAGTTCCGTTGGGTCCCACAGTAGTATCGGGAATGTCGAACGTGTTGAATCCGCCTGCCTGATCGGAAGTCTGAGTAACGCTGGCCAACAACACGGCGTCCAAGGGGCTCATGTCGCCGTTGGGATCCGACCAGAGGGCGGCGGTGACTGTATCGTCGACCCCCCCGAATGCGCCGCCGAAGTCGACCAGTATTTCCGTGATCTTCTCGTTGCCACCCGTGACCGTAAACTGGTTGATCATGGCAACGGTGGAATTGAGTCCGCCGGCCGCGCCGATTGCCGTCCCATCGTCGAGTTGGTAAACCAAAACGGCTTCAGCCTCGGCCCGCGTGCAAAGCACAAGCAGGGCAACAAGAGCGACTCGCACAACAAAGCCGTTCGCACGTGGCGCGAGCTTCAGGATCACGACGCTCATAGCAATTACTCGTCTAGAAGAGTTAGCAAAGCCGCAACAGAGCGCGGTTCCCCTGGGCAACGAAGCAAACCCGACGGCGAGTCAGTCGCCAGAATCATCGGCGACGAGAGCTTCGAGTTTGGAACAAGCCGCACTCTGAGTGAGCTGAAAAGCGTAGAACCGTTAATTCCCTAGTGAATGCGTTTAGGCGGAACGCCCGCAACGAGGCTCAAGATCCACTCGCCTTCGCAATTCCCAACTCTCCGCTATCATACCCGCGTTACCGGGCGACACAACATTCCTTGGGAGCGCAGACTGCGTCGCCATGCAGCATCGCCACCGGTTCCAGCCGGTTGTAAACGCACTTCCCGTGGTCCAGCCATGCTACGATGACAACCAACTTGCCTGCTAATCGCTATCAGAGATCGTTGGCGATCAATGCCACTTGAGTTGCGCTTCGACGGGTGTTAGCGTCCAGTTCGCGCAGAATCAGGGCCGCCTTTGCCGCTGTACCGTTGGTCGCTGTGATCGCAAGGCGTTGACCGTAGCCAACATAGGAAGTTCGCGATTCTCGCTGTTGCAAAGAAGCGCCGGCGCAAACGCCGCGCAGGTGGAGGGCGGAGCTTTCTCGTGGCCGATTGCAATCTGCGGGGCGATGCCTGCTGCAACTTCAGAATGCTCGGCGCGGCACGGAGCGACAGGCCTCGCTTGCGGTTTGCGTCCCGCGTTCCCAATCTGACGCTCCACTGCAACTGTTCGCCCCTGTCAACCAACCGGCGGATTGGAAATCCCGATGAACACGCGAGCAGGCTACGGTCGTCAATGAAGAAAATCGGCCCGAGTTGCACATCCTGCGTGAGCGGCTCTCCACTGCAGCCCACTGCGCAGCTGAGTCCAGGAAACCGGTTTCGAGACGCGGGCCATCTGTGTCGCGGGGTGACCAGGCCGTTCACCGGCGACCCTTACAGACTGCCCAGCGCCGGCGGTTTTCGCCCCAACTTGCAGGCGGCTGCCTTCGAAATCCTTTCTGAACGTGACGGCAATCACAGACCGGATGACGGAAAGGAAGGCCTTGGTGACGGGCGGGGCAGGATTCATCGGCTCGCATTTGGCCGCAGCATTGGTGAAACGCGGCTACGACGTGCGAGTCGCGGACAATTTCTCTGCGGGAAGAGAAGAGAATCTCGCCCGCTTGGCGGGGCAAATCGAATTCATTCGCGGAGATTTGGTCGACGCGAATATTGCGCGACGCGCCGTCGATGGCGTGACAGTAGTGTTCCATCAGGCCGCTCTTGCATCGGTGCCGCGAAGTGTAGCCAATCCGCTCCAAACGCACGCCTCCTGCGCCACGGCAACGCTCAATTGAGTGGACGCATCGCGCCAGGCCGAGGTGCGGCGGATGGTCTATGCACGCTCCAGCAGCGTCTATGGCAACCAACCGTATTCTTCGAAGCGAGAGTGCGATTTGCCGGCGCCGCTTTCGCCGTACGCAGCCGCGAAGCACGCCGGCGAGTTGTATTGCCGTGCGGCGTACGCTTCGTACGATTTAGAAACGGTCGTGTTGCGATACTTCAACGCCTTCGGGCCCCGCAAGACCCGAATGGCGACGACGCAGCCGTGATTCCCAAGTTCGTCACGGCCATGCTAGCCGGCCGATCGCCGACCGTGCACGGCGACGGTCGACAGTCTCGCGATTTCACCTTTGTGGACAACGTCGCGCAGGCCAATCTTGCAGCGGCAGCGGCGCCCGATGCGCCTGGGGGCGTGTTCAATGCGGCGTGCGGACGGCAGTACTCGCTGCTTGATCTCATTGGCTTGGTCAATCATATCTTTAGGCGCCGCGATCAAACCGCAATTCACGGTGGAGCGTGTCGGTGACGTGCGGCATAGCCTGCCCGACATTACCAGCGCGCAGCGAGTGCTCGGATACAAACCACTCGTCGACTTTGAAGAGGGACTGCGTCGGACGATTTCGTACTACAGAAACCGCTAGCGCGCGAACCTCAACTCGCACGACCGCCGGAGCCGCATTTCTTCGCGGCTTGGAGCGCGCAGGTGCGTCCGTCGTTCAGCGTGACTCGCCTGCGACCCGCCTGCTGCGATCGCAGTTGACATGGCATATCGATCTTCCAAAGCGCGCGGAACGAGAGCGAGTTCGCGCTCGATGTTGTCCCGCCATTGGCGTCAACAGAGGCAATTCCTCTTGCGTAACGTCCGGCATGCGTGCCACGAAGCCGCAAGAACGGCCAGCCCGCCCCAGACGACGAAAGTCATCGGCTCGGGCGTGACGGCTGCCACGTCGCGCAGCGTGACCGTTGCCTGGACGGTGGCGCCGTTTTCACGACCGGGATTCATGCCGAATATGCCCCAGTTGAAGACCTCATCACTCAACGCGATTTCGATGAGCCCGTCGCCCGCCTGCCCGTAGGTTAGTTCAAGCGGTTCGTCCCACTGCAGCGTGCCCCCTTGCAAGAAGAGGAAACGTGCAGCTCCGGTCACGCCGGTTGACATGCCTCCGTAGAGCGGCGGCGGCGCGGAGAAGGCAAAACTGACCGAAATGGGGCTCTCCGCCACATCGTCGGCGTTTGCCCACCGCTCTTCCGTCCAGATGTCGAACAGATCAACGGTAATCGAATCACCGGGGGCCTCGAAAGTGAAGCTGAATGGTTCTGGCAAGACGTCGGCTGCCAGAATGGCCAAGCCAGGATCCGCGCTGACGGTAACGTCGTAATCATCCAGGGTGAATTCGACCGCGGCTCTCGTGTCAGCAGTTGCGAACAACACACCAGCGGCAATCGCCAAACAGAAAAGCAGTGGCCGGTGAGAATTCCTGCGGCGCCAAGCGTTCATGTCTCAATCCTCCGAATCAACACAAGTCTGTAGTTCTATCCGGATGCGCCGAATCACTCGGCGCATACCTGGGCCGACAAACATCCCACTTGCTGCGGGGGTCTCAGCAGGTCTCGCGGCGGAGGACTGGTGATGCGACGACCGAGAGGATCGCAAACCTGCGATTCTGGGCCCATGTTGAAGAGAGTTGGCGTCGCGACCGACAGAGCGGCTGGCGAGTTCGGAGCGCCCGGCGCGGATGCCAGGCTGCCGATGCCCGCCAGCGCAGGCTCCCAAGCCACTGCCAAGACCGACTGCAAGTCGACGACGACCGCAGCCGGCGGAGTCCGCGGGCGGACCGGTTGGTTGCTGGCGGCAGCGGAGTCTACCAACTCGTTGGAGTCGAACTGCAACGGTTCGACCTGGAGGCTGCCCATGGCATCGCCGCAACTGGCCACAACGAGGGCCAGGGTCGACAACGCCGTCAGCCAGAGTCTTGTTGCACCAGCAAACATGACCGCTTCACGCATTGCCGTAGCTCGGCAGGCCACGACGGGAGGCGGCAACTGACTCCAATATACCGATTCCTGCCAGCAAGCCGCAAGCAAATCTGGCTGGCAAGCGTCGTTGTGGAAATCAATTGCTTCGAGAATCCGCGTATTTTTTTCGAATCTCCGCAAAGCGAATGTCTATGCTTTGACCACCGCAGCGCGGCGCGAATCATGACCGGCGGTCGCGTTACGGGTGTCGACGACCAGATCGCAGTGGGCGAGGATGAAATCCCAATCGTACGCCGAGTGGTCAGTGGCTAGCAGAACACAGTCCTGGGCGGCAAGATGCTCGGCCGAAAGCGGCGTGCTCGCAAGTTCGGAGACGCGGAAGGCGCGCATTCGCGGCAGACGCGGAACGTGCGGGTCGTTGTACGAAAGCAAGGCGCCCATCTCCTCGAGTAATTCCAGCAGGCGGAACGAAGGGCTCTCTCGCGGGTCGTCGATGTCGGGCTTGTACGCAATGCCCAGGAGACAAATCCGGCTGCCACGGACGGGCTTGCTCGCGTCGTTGAGCGCGTGTGCAACGCGTTCTACAACGTACTCCGGCATGCAGGCATTCACCTCGCCGGCCAACTCGATGAACCGCGTGGTCATGCCGTGCTTGCGGGCCATCCAACTCAGGTAGAACGGGTCGATCGGAATGCAATGACCGCCCAGGCCTGGCCCTGGATAGAAAGCCTGAAACCCGAACGGTTTGGTTTTGGCCGCGCTGATGACTTCCCAGACGTCGATCTCGAGACGCGCGAAAATCTTCTTCAATTCATTGACCAGTGCAATGTTCACTGCGCGGTAGGTGTTTTCGAGAATCTTACAGGCCTCGGCAACGGCGCAAGAGGAGACCGGCACCACCTGGCAAACGGCATGCGCGTAGAGATTGGCTGCAATTCGCGAACTGGTCGGATCGCAGCCCCCCACCACTTTAGGAATCCCTTCGGCGGTATAGTCAGGGTTACCGGGATCTTCGCGCTCGGGGCTGTAGGCCAAGAAGAAGTCGCGACCGCAGGTCAACCCCGTGCTCTCAAGGATTGGTCGCATCACGTCGCGCGTGGTGCCAGGATAGGTTGTGCTCTCGAGGACCACAAGTTGCCCGCACCGCAGTCGCTTCGCGATTGCGCGGGTTGTCGCTTCAACATAGCTGAGGTCAGGATCGCGACTGGCGGTAAGCGGCGTCGGGACGCAAATCAGGATCGCGTCGGGTTCATGCAACCGGTCCATGTCGGTGGTTGGTTCGAACCTCTCTTCGGCGATGCAGCCAGAGACCCAGCCTGCCGAGAGATGACCGATGTAGCTCTCGCCGGCCAGAAGCTTGTCGACCTTTGTGTGATCGACGTCGAACCCCATTACGCGATAGCCGCCCTTGATAAACGCTCGGGCGAGCGGCAGGCCGACATAACCCAGACCAATGATTCCGACGACCGCGGACTGCTCCGCGATCTTGCGTTCGACGTCCATCTTCAACGACCCGCGACCAGGAGAAAGGCCAACGAATCGGAGACGAACCCGTGGTAGGCAAGGTTCGACGGGCCGCGCTACAAGCGCGCCAACCACGTCCCCCTATTGCGGCCAGGTGGATCAGCGGGCGCCAATCAGCTTTTGTGACGTCGCCCGCACTGGCTCCATGCGAAGATCGCCAAGCCGAGGAGGGTCGCGGTCGCAGGCTCCGGTACGCCTTTTAGCGTAGCAGAACCGGCCGCAACGCCAAAGTTTCTTTGCCAGATGAGGAAATCTCCCCCGGTGGTGAGGGCATCGCCGTTGGCATCGCCTTGGCCGTCGATGCCGAACGAAGACGCCCAGATCGCAGCGTCAGCGCCGTCGACCGTGCGATCCTCATTGAAATCCGCTGGGATCGGCGCTGCTGCCGTGACGGCTTGCAGCGACATGCCCCAGCGCAGGAAGAGGTCGCTGGGGTCCTGATTGCCCAAGACGCCGCGCGACTCCGCTTGATCTCGGCTAAACAGCGGCAACGGGCCCGCGGCGGCGCTCGAACCTGCGACACGAAGCGAGCCGCTCGCATCGACCGAGTGCCACGACTGGAACCCGAACACCCAGTCCCCCGCCGGCAGCGGCGCATCGAACAGGTTTTGCGCCGGACTGCCAGCAGGCAACGCGGCGAGGTCAAAGCGAAAGTCGTACGTCGCGGCGTCATTGGCGATGAGACCTGCCGAGCCGAACTCCGTCGCCGGTATCATCTGATCGGATCCGTTGGAGACCAGAGTCACGCCCTGTGGTGCGGCGAGTTCAACCTCGTACGCAGGGGCCTCTCCGGCGTAGTAGTCGGCGCTTGGCCACACGTCGAGCCGGTAGTCGAATGCATCAAATCGGAGGTTGCCGGCCGCCGACGGAATGCCGAACACGATCACGCGCAACTCGCTAGGCTGCAATTCTCCGGCGAGCGTGACTTCAATTGCAGGTTGTCCCAGATTCGCGCCGCTTTCGCGAACCGCAGTAAATCCGCCAGTATTGTCTGTGTTAATGCTATCGGGACCGATTGCATCGCCGCCTATATAGAGCGCTTGCGCCCGCGCGACCCCCGCCGCGTGAAGGGCAAGACAAGCGAACGCGATGACAGACGCGGATAGTTGAACTCGGCGGCGCCCGCCGAGTTGCTGTCGAGTGGAAATGCAGGAGAACATCGGATTTGCGCAGCCGGAGCGCGTACGGGGATTGTAACGAAGATCATCCATGACCAAGTTCCTGGGGAGAGATCGCAACAAGAGTTGTCGCGACTTGATAGAAAACGAAACACGTTTCTAGCAAGGAGGCGGCATTTTTTCGACTTCGCTATGAGTCGACAAGTCCAATTAGCGCAGGGCTGTGGCGGCGCGTGCGCCATTGAGCGCGTCCGACGTCTCGGTGCGCACGCGCGTCTTTCGCGCAGCCAACAGACAGGGCTGTAGCCCGGAAGAAAACGCGATCCACGACGCAATCGATCAACGTGCTGCGCAATTCGCATGGCGTACGGACAGCCACATTCGCGAGTTGCTTCAGTTCTCCGTTTCTCTGCGGCAAAACTATAGTCGTGAGCGCGCTAGCGCAGATTGTGCGGCCCCCCGAGGCGCAAAGCGTAGACATACCATTGGCGTAGCGAGAACATCTGTTACCTTTCCACGTTCAATGTGCCACCGCCTTTGCCGCTTTGCTTACGCGGGTCTTCCGCACAATCCCATCTGCCGTCGCTTCTTGTGCCTGGCATTGGCGCCTTCGCAATAGCGAGCGCCGACAAGAAGGCGTTGCTACGGGACGGATGGTGAGGTGCGACCTGCGCAACCGCCAGATCGATCTTGGGGGTAAGGTGAAGCGGATGCTAAAGTTCACTGCGGGGGCTATTCGAAACAGTCTTTGTAACGCCTTGCTAGGTTTCGTTCTTCCGGCCTCCCTTCTGGCGGTCGCCAGCTCGGTCCTATCGATGGCAACCGACGACCCCTTGGCATCGGCATCGATGCACCTCTTGAGATCCAATACCGCCATGCCCGCAAAGAACTCCGCCGCGGCCCGATTGCGCCCGGCGAAACGTCCGTCCCTGCGGTTCGAGCAACTCGAATTGCGTCAACTGTTTTCCGTCGCGCCGATCACCGCCCTGCCGCTGCTCGAGCAGCCGACACTCGACATCATCTTGCCGGATTCGGATCCGGGGCCGATTACCCTCGACGATCCGCCGCCGCTGGCGAGTAACTGGACTCCGCTGGTATTCGCGGGCAGAGATTCAACTATCGGAGTGGCCGATGTCGCCAGCCTGCAGGGCGAGGTGATTGCCAACTACGCCGACGACCCCGTCGTGACCTGGAGCGTGTTGTCAGGGCCAGGGATTGTGACGTTCGGAGACGCAAACTCTCCCATTACTACGGCCGGGTTCTCCACGGCTGGCACGTACGAACTCGCGTTGACGGTGACCGACCATGGCATCACCGCTGGCGATCGGGTGGTCGTGACGGTCGATCCGCTGCAGCAAGACGTGCCCGAGAATCTTGTGGAGATGTTCTCGCGGAAGGCACGGCGCAGCACGGCGACCTGGGGCGCGGAGTACCTGGAAGACCCAAGCACGTACGTGTGGCAAGCCGAGACCTTCATGTACCACGACGTGACGACCGGTCACGAGGTGTGGAAGGTGAGCGACACGCCAGGCTTGCAGACCTACTATCACGAAGACATTGGCGTCTCGCCGTGGAGCGCTGACGGCAGCAAACTTGCAATCACTGGTTGGGATCGCTACACGCAAGCGTACAGTCAGTTGTTGCAGAGCGATTTTCGCTATATCTGGATGACGGCCGATACGGACGGCGACGCGCTGCGACCGACTGTCGAGGCGAGTCGCCGAATCGGCGGTCGAGGTTACTTCCACTGGGATCCGCAGACGCCCAACCAATGGTACGAGATCGGCGAAGCCCATCTGGCATCAGGCGGGCAAAGCAACGTGCTGTATCGGTCCGCAGTAGACGACCAAGGCGTCGTGACTTCCGAAGCAATCCTCACCCTGCCGCCGGGCGCCGCAGGGGCGAAGATCAACAAACTGCTGTCAGCCGATGGTCGACGGATCGTGTTAGAACAAAGCGATCGCTTCTGGCCGATTTCGATTCTGCCGGACGGCTCCGCTGTGCTTGACGATACGGATGGCTATTCGATTGACCGCAACTTCGGGCTTTACGGCGGCATGAACGGCGGTACGGTCTCGAGTTTCCACGACCAGTATATCGCCGGCACGGGGCAAGATTTTCTCGTCATGCCCAACGATCCGGGGAGCACGGCCACCTGGTGGCGATTGGACACGATCGGTTCTGCCCCCGACGGCGGACCGCTCTACACTGGCAACAACGGCAGCGATGATTTCGGCGAAGTGTCGCCGGAGAGTTACAGCTACGTGAGAGCCGGCAACCTGCCCAGCCCCTTTGTCACGCCCGATAGGTACACGTCCAGCACAACGTCGTATTGGTCGCACTTTGTACCCGATCGTTGGGGGCGCAACGCATTGTTTTCGAATGTCTCCAGCGGCTTGCCTGGCGGCAGCTATGACGAGACCGTTGGACCCGGCGTCTGGGACTACGAAAACCATCAGTGGACCGTGCCTTCATTCGGCGGCGGCGCTCAGCACCATGCCTGGAACGGCTTCACTGATTGGGTCGTGTCGTCCGGCGGTCCGAGCGATCCGACGGGCCGCGCCGCGCAGTTGCTGCTGGCAGGCGACATCAACGATCCGACTTCGCAGATCGTCGTCAACAACACTTACTCTCGCTACGACGGCGGAACGGCGTACAACTCATTGGCCCGTCCCGGACAGAGCCCGGACGGCACCAAGGTGGCGTGGCACAGCGAATTTCTCAACGCCCGCGACAACGTGGACGTGTACTGGTCCGTTGTTTACAAGCCGTACCCGCCCACGGATCTGGCGGCGGCGTCTGGCGCCGGCGTGGATCTGGAGTTCTTGCCGCCGACCTATACCGATCGCCGCTGGATTGACCCGGCAACGGGGAAGATCGACGAAGTCAACGGCGAGACGCTGTATGCCCGCGAGATCGAGCAATATCAGATCTGGCGATCCGACTCGCCGACGAACGGTTGGACAACCGTCGGTTCGGTCGCAGCGGAATACGACAACGATCTGACAACCAATACGCTCAGGCCGGTTGTGAACGGCGACTGGGTGAGCGCTGCCAACAAGCTCTCGTTTGCGGATGCTCCGGGCGATGGAACGTGGTACTACGCAATCACCTCGCGCGAGCATTCGGGGTTAGAGTCGGACGAGTTGTCCGCCGTGCTCGAAGTCACGGTTGAGAGTGGCGTCGTGACGTCCAGTCAAATCGTCCAAGAACAGGGCCAGACGGATTTCTGGACTCAAGCGCCCTCGGCGCCCGGGGGATTGAACGTCCAGGCGCAGTCGGTTGCCGGGCACAATCTGCTGACTTGGAACGCGACCGCTGACCCGATGGTCCGGCTCTATCACATCTACTATTCCGCGGACGGGCAACCTGCGGCGCATCAGTCGCAGCGCGTCGCGTCGGTGGCGGCCGACTCGAGCCATTATCTCGATTGGCTGGCCGATCCTGCATCCGGCGGCACGTATGGCATTACGGCAGTCGACTGGTATGGAAACGAATCGGCCATGGCTGTGCAATCGACGGCGGTCGCGGCGTCGGCAGTTTCGGCATCAACGCAAGTCGGGACGGTCCAGGCCGAACCTGTCGCGTTCGTCGCCGCCGGCGCAGCCTATTGGACGCAGACAACGGCGACGCTCGCTAGCGCCGACGATGCTGCGACACCGATTGTCGCGACCACGGCATCAACCGATGTTGCAGCCGATTCGGTCGTTGAGTCGGTCGACAGCGATCAGTCGCTGGACGACAACGATGCACGAACGCTCGCATTTCAACAACTGGCGCCGCCTCCGACCGCTGGTGCGGTCAGACGCACGACGCGCCGTTCCTTCCGCGAGTCTGCATTCAGCCGCGTCGAGGCGGACAGCTTGTGGCGCGAGACGGTTGACGTTGCGTTTGGCGACGGCTCGTATCGTCCACGGCAGCGTGGCGAGGCACTGTGATCGGCGCTCCGGCTGACGATCTTGCGGTCGCAGGCGAGCACGATGAGCTCGCGCGGCGACTTGCGCGAATCCGTGGCGCTGAATGACGCGTCCGCCCCGGAAGGTTGGCTGCGCTTGGACGATCAGAACAAGGAATGAAGGTTTGTTGCCCCTGCCGGTACGCAGTCGCCTGCAGGGGCGACTGCGTGCGAGCGTCTATTCTGTCGGCGTCGACTGAATGGCATCACTCTCGCAATCCTGGCGCGTGCGCAGTAGCTCCTGGTTGACTTCTACCAGATCGCGATTCTGATCGCCGAGCAGTTTGTTGCGGCGCACCAGATCGTCGACGAGGTTGGCTTGCGAGTCCGCTCCGCTTCGCAGCCCTGTCAGGTACCCTGCGACAAGCAACACGACGCCGCAAGCCCAGGGAGCTACCCACGGACCCTGCACCAGGAGTTGCCACAGGGCGACCAGGACGACTGCAAGGACAAAGCCCCATAGGACGTTCCGTGACATAGGCTGGTTTACCTTGCAGTGCTACACGCGCCCGCCTTGAAGGAGAGTGACCCCATGGCCGGGGTCTTTACTGTCGTCAGCGGCAATTATGGTTGGTATGGTTGGAGGTGCGATCTCGGGGCCGCCGATGCGCGTCCCCTCCATGCGAGGCGTCCTGTCTGCTCGTTGCCTTTGTTGTGACGTGTGCGTGTTTCGCAATCGCAACGCGAGAAACGTGTCATTTCAGCACAGCGCGCTCGCCTTCTTATCATTCTAAACGACGGCGTCGCCAGAGCCCACCTGGACGACCGAAGATGCGGCGTGCCATAAGGTTGGTGCGACCTGCCGCAGTCGAACGAATGCTGCGATGTGTCGCATGCACGTATGTCGGGCAGATCTTTGAAAATGGCACGAATGATGCAGTCCAGTCGTTCTGCGCGCGATTTGATGCGCGATGCTCCGGGGCGTGGGCCAGTCTCGGATGAGATCCGTTGATCCAACAGAGAAGGGGAAAACAGTCGAATTCGCATTGCGACGCGGACGGTTGGCGGACGGGCCGCCGTCGGAGAATTCCTGTGCGAAGAGTACGCTAAGCTGACTTTTGGTCGTTGCGCTGGTCGCCGCTGCCTGCGCTTCGATAGGGCAAGAGGGAAAGATGTCAGCGGCACGCCCAGAGGGTGCGCGAGCTACGGCACAACCCGGCTCGCGCCGGACGGACCTGAGAAGGCGCTCCAATGCGGACTGCGGGAACGCTGCGGATAGCGCCGGCGAAGTCCCGCACGAACCGTCACCCTGCATTTCGGCTGCCAACCCGTTTCTATTTCCTGGTGATCTGCTCGAGATCGCCGCCGGCGCGACATCACAGGTCCCTTGCCGATCTGCTTCTGCGGGCCGCCGCCGCCCGGACGAATCCATCGACGGAATGCTGGCCTCCGACCCGTTGCCGCGCTGGTGGTTGGCCCACGTCAAACCGCGTCAGGAGAAACGGCTGGCGGGCGAACTCCGCATTCTCAAGATCGCGCACTATTTGCCGGCCACGCCTTCCACGGCCTATGCGCGCGGACGGTCATACACAACATTGCAGCCGTTGTTTAGCGGCTACCTTTTTCTGTGGGGTCAGCCCGAAGAACGGCTGACGGCGTTGCGCACTCGAAGAATTGTCACGACGCGCGTGGTTGGTGACGAAGACGGACTGGCAATTCGCCTGCGAGAATTGGCCGACTTGATCCAACAAGGCGTTCCGCTGCGCGTGGAGGAACGTCTTGTTCCGGGCCAGTTGGTCCGAGTGAAGGCGGGGCCGCTGAAGGGGAAAAGGGGGACGATACTGAGACGCTGCGGGCAGGTACGATTGCTCCTGCATGTGAGCAAGCTGCTTGGCGGCGTTTCCTTGGAAATTGACCAATTTTTGCTCGAACCTTATTAACCGAGACTTTTTTGGGGCAATGCCCCCGCAACGACGACAACCGGCAGGTCGCTAAATCATGGTTTGGCGGCTGTGCGTCGAAGCGAGTCAATCTGGATGGACGCCTTTCTTTCGCCGCTTGGAACGCGCGTGACACGACGTCGCCGCGAACGACGGGGACGGAGTCTGCGCTGAACGCGGTTCAGCCAGCCTGCGTCGTTCCGGGCGCACTGACGCTATGAGCCACCTGGGCCGCTCAAGACGATGACTCGTGCTGGGCGAACGTCGATCGACGACTCCGCGCCGGCAACGGTCGGGCTCCGAGAGCCAGCCTCAGCCGCTCGCTCCCAGACTGGTTTGCTGTGGTCCGCCGCTTCCGCTTTGCTGGCGGCGGTCATTGCGTGGGCGTACTGGCCCACTTTCGCAGCGCTGGTCGACCTATGGCTTCGACAGCCGGACTATTCACACGGGTTCCTCGTGGCGCCGATCTCCGTTTTCTTTCTATGGAGTCGCCGGGACCAACGGCCGGCGCTGGCCCCGCGGCCCAGCGCGTGGGGCGGAGTGGTGCTCCTGGCGGCCGGGATTGCGCGCGTCGCCGCAAGCGTCTTCTACCTAACGCCTCTGGACAGTTGGACGATTCCCGTCACGCTGGCCGGAGCCGTGTGGTTGCTATGCGGTTGGCCCTGGCTGCGGTGGATGTTGCCGTCGATTGCGTTCCTATGGTTTATGGCGCCAATCCCGTATTCGGCTGAACGCTGGTTGAGCGTACCGCTGCAGGCAGTGGCGACAGAGCTCAGCACAGCAGCCCTGGTTTGCCTTCAGCAGCCTGCCATTGCCGAAGGCAACACAATCATACTGGGAGAGAACACGCTGTTGGTCGAAGAAGCCTGCTCAGGGTTGCGGATTTTTGTAGGGATTGCGGCTCTCGCATGCGCCTTTGCCATGTGCTCCCGGTGGGCGTGGTGGAAGAAGCTCTTGGTTCTTGCAGCCGCGTGCCCGGTGGCGATCCTCGCCAACTCGATCCGCATCGTGACGACTGGCATGCTCTATCAAGGCGTGTCGCAGGAAGCTGCAATTCGCTTCAGCCACGATATCTCGGGGTTCGCCATGATTCCCATTGCCGCGGGCCTATTCTGGCTGCTGCTGTCGTACTTCGACCGAATGTTTATCGAGGTTGAGGAGGTGCCGCACTCCCATCTTGCCTGACCGCGTTGCCAGCGCGGTTCAGATCAAAGTCCGGTTAGAGTGTCATGTCTCATTCTGCCAAAGAAGATCACGATTATCAGTTGCCCGCTCCGCGACCGCCGACGGAGTGGACACGACAGGCGGTGACGGCGAGCCGCCCGTCCCGCCGCGCCGACGACTCGGAGGGCATGCCCCCCGATTTCGTGCGGCGCGTCTTGCGCAATTCTTGGAAGTGGGCCATTCCGCTGGGGCTGTTATTAGCAGCCGCGGCGGGCTGTGCGGTTATGTACCTGCACGTCCCGAAGTACCAGGCCAGCGCGCTCATCCAAATTGAGTCGAAGGTGCCGTTCGTTGCATTCGAACAACCGTCGACGGTTCGCGACGAAGCCCGTTACTTCAACACGCAGATCGAGTTGCTGCGCGGCACCGTGGTGCTCATCCCACTACTCGGGCGGAGCGAGATCGGCGCCATGGAAGAGTTCCAGAACGAGCCCGAGCCATTGAAGCACTTGCAGGAGCATCTCGCCGTCGCGCAGATCGGCGAATCGGAGTTGTACTCCGTCGACTACGTCAGCCCGTCGGCGAGCGACGCCGCCACTGTCGCCAATCTCGTCGTATTGGAATATCTGCAGATGCAGGGACAACAGGAGCGGCAGCGTACCCAGTTGGTGATCGACTTGCTGGAGCAGGAGCGTCATGCCCGCAGCAGTCGCCTTGAGCAGCTGCGGCGCCGCGTCGTGGAATTATCGCGTGAAGTCACCGGGACGGATCCGTTTGGGCAGGGGGCGGTTTTCAACCTCGACCGTGCGTTGTCGCCCGTCGACACGCTCTATCAAAGCCTTAATGAGATTGATGTCAATCAAGAGGTGCTGAAAGCGGAGTTGCAGGCGTTGAACGATGCCCCGATCGTTTACGGCGACGAGACGGCGTCGTCAGGACTCTTCGCGCTGGAAATCTCCAATCGCGAAGACATTCGCGAGCTTGAGTCCCGATTGGCCGCGCAACGCGACAGACTGACGCGGATTAGGAAGGGGACTCAAAAGTACGCCGAGACGTTGGCCGACGTGCATGACGCCCAGAGTGCCCTAAACGAACGCAAACGTGAAGTTCAAGAAGAGCTAAGCTCAGCACGCCGCGCTGAGCGACAACTCCAACGAGACCGCGACATCGTCGAGAAGAAGCAGGAGCTGCAATCGCTCGCCACGCGGCGCGTCAAACTGGCAGAGCGACTGGAAGAGCAGCTCGCAGAACTCAAGTCCGGCGGCGCCCAGAGCGCTCAGTTGGAATTTGCCAAGGCCGAATTGGCGCGTGAAGAAAAGGTGTTCGAACTGATCGCGGCTCGCAAGCTGGCCCTGCAGACTGAGTTGGATGCACCCGACCGAATCACTCTGAAACAAAGCGCCGCCGTGCCTGCTCGACCGCTGAATCCGATCCCCTACGAACTTTTATTGGTCGTCTGCGCGGCATCGTTGGCGACTCCGTTTGCCGTGGGCGCGCTCCGCGAGGTTTCCGTTCGGCGGATCGCCACGGCGGACGACTTGGAACGCGAAACGGCGTTGAATCTGTTGGGGGAGGTGACGCGATTTCCCATGCGGCCAGTGGCGTCGCGACTGCGATCGTTGCCGGCCTGGCACCATCGAGAGATGATTGTCTTTGCCGAGTCGATAGACAGTCTGCGAACGCAATTGATGCTGACGCAAGGTTTGGGCGTCGGCGGCGTCCGCGTGCTGGCCGTGGCCAGCGCCGGCAGCGGCGAGGGCAAGACAAGCGTCGCCACGTCGTTGGCAGTCAGTTTCGCGAAAGCGACTCAACACGCGACGCTGATCATCGACGCCGACTTACGCGCACCATCGGCCGCACGTATGCTTGGGCTGCCCAACCAACCCGGCTTGGCCGACGTGCTGCGCGGCGACCTCCCAGCTGTCGAAACGATCGCACAGGTGGGGAGCAGCACGGCGTTCTTGCTGCCGGCCGGTCGCTCGCAGGATAATCCCCATCACCTGTTGCTGGGCGGACGAATCAAGGAGCTCTTTGACCGACTGCAACGGGACTACGCCTTGATTGTGGTCGACACGCCGCCCGTGCTCGCCGCCAGCGAGTCATTGGTGCTCGCCCGGGCCGCCGACGCGGTAGTTTTGTGTCTTCTGAGCGACGTCAGCCAATCTCAACAGGTTCGCCGCGCCGCGCGATGTCTTGATGCGACAGGCTCGCGCATTGCGGGCGCCGTACTCAGCGGCGTGCCCATGCGGCGGTACACGTACGCATATGACTATCGACCGCGGGCTGCCGCGGACTATGGATCAGGAGAGGCGTTTTGACGCCGAGGATGGAAATCGTCCGTCGCCACTCCGCCGGCAGTTGCGCCCCGATGCAAGAGTGAGGTGACCTTCGCCGTGTCGAACGGCAGAACACCGAGCGTTTCCCAAAGGAATTCATGCGGCCGGCGCTTCCATTGCGTCAACTGGCGACTGATTCTCGTCTCGGTGACGACGGTGAGCTTGCTGTGTCCAGTTGCTTACTTTTGGCATCAGAGGCAGACGCAGCGGACGGCGGCCGCCCTGCTGCAGCAGGGGCGCCGCCTGGAACGGCAACACGCCCCGCAGCGCGCCGCCACCTACTACCAAAGATACTTGCGGCTCTGCCCGGGCGATGACGATGCCTTGGTCAGTTTGGCGCGGCTCTACGCTTCGACGGTTCCCTGTCCGGTCGACGGGGAGCGGCTGACGCAACTGCTCTACCAAGCCGTAGGTCGCTCGCCGCTCTGCACGGACTTGCGACTGAATTTAGCCGAGACGTTGGCCCGCACCGGCGACTATGACAATGCAGAACGCCAGGCGCTCAAGCTGCTTGGTCCATCGTGTCCCGAGCGCTCGCAGGCGCTGAGGATCGCAGCTCTATCGCGTTGGGCGGCGGCCCAACAGGATGACTCCGCGGCGCTAGCCGATGCCGTGACCGAATTGATCAAGGCTCACAACGAGTTGCCCGGCGATGTCGTCTTGGCCGTGACGGCCGCCAACGCGTTGCATGACCACCCTGCGGCGGCGCTCGTGTGGGATCAGGATGCCACGACGCTGGCCGACGAGATCATGGATCGGCTTGTTGAGACAAGCACCAGCCGCGCCGATGGCCTGGTCGCTCGATACCGGCATCGCGTTCGCAATACGGCGTACGCTGCGACGGACGACCTGGAAGCGGCGCTTGCTGTCGACGGCGACCACGTCGACGCGTTGCTGTTGCTGGCGGCCGCAAAGCGCGGCGAGGGCGGATCGGGCGCCGATGCGGAGAGGCTTCTGCAACGGGCGATCAAGGCGGCGCCCCGCGACCCACGGCCGTATTTGGCTCTGGCCGGCGTTCGGGAGGAGTCGGGCGATGCCGCGGGCGCCCTGGCAATATTGCGAGAGGGGCGTCAGCACGCGCCATCGTCGCTGGAGATTCGCTTTGCCCTCGTCGCGCGCCTCATCGACGCCGATGAGATGGTGGAGGCCGAGGAGGCGCTCGTTCGATTGCAGGTGTGCGTCGCGGCAGATGCCGCGGGACGAGATGTGCCCACGCAACTTCGTGCAGAGAGCCGATGTATGCTGTTGCAAGCTCGCCTGGTTCACCAGCGCGGCGACTTGGCAACGGCCATGGCGAAGCTCAGACAGGTCCGCCAGTCCTCGGAAAAGTGGCCGGGCGGCAATCAGTCTCCGGTTCGGCGCGAGGCCATTGCCTTGCTCGCACAAGTTGAACAGGAATTGGGCCATTGGGACCGAGCCGCGAGCCTGTGGATGGAGCTCGTTTCCACGGATCCGCGCGAGGGACGCGTAGCCGCGGCCGCCGCCCAAGCCCTGGTGTCGGCCGCGGCCCCTGCGGATGCGCTCGCCGTGCTGCAGCGGTTTCACGAACTTGCCGAGCCGACAGCGGAAACCAGCGTGCAGGTTGTGTGCGCTCAGCTGGACTGCCAACTGGCCCGGCCGCCTGCCGAACGGAACTGGGAGGCATTCTCCCGAGCTTTGGCGGCGACTCGCGAACGAGGCATCGACGACTGGCGGCTGACGATCGCCGAAGTCAGGTTCTTGGCGGCGCGGTGCGACGCGGAAACGCCGACCAGCGGCGATCCCCCTTCAACTGAGCCTGAGCCCTGTCGTAGCGCTCGCCGGCTGCTCCGGCGCGGCGAGGACCAGTTCGCCGACCGAATTCGATTCTGGGAGGCGGCGGCGCGGTTGTACCAGCAACAGGGCCATAGCGCGGATGCCCGCCGGGCCGTCGCCCGGTGTGAAGAGGCAGGCGGCTCTCCAGCCACGGTCGTACGTTTGCAGGCGGACCTGCTCGCGATGGCCGACCGCTACGACGAAGCCGACCAAGTACTCGCGGCGGCGCATGCCGGGCTGGCTGGGGACGATTTGCGTCGCATAGTGCGAATTCGAATAGAGACCATGATCGCCTCCGGGCGATTGCCCGCGGCTTACCGACTGCTTCGGGAAGCCCTCGCAGCTGGCCCCGAAGATCCGCAATTGCTGATCCTGGGGGCATCGTTGGCGCTGCAAACGCGGGACGCTGCAGCCGCCGCGCGCTGGCTCGACCGACTCGAAACACACCCGGAGTACGAATGGGAGCAGCGTTATCTCGCTGCGGTGCGAGACTTGGCCCAGGTCGACGACCGGTCGCCCGTCACGGATCGCCAGTTGGCGGGGAACATTGCGCGATTGCGCGCGGGCCGCCCGCGGTGGTATCCGGCCGTCGCGCTGGCTGCGCGCTATGCGCTGCTCGCTGGCGACCCGCTAATAGCGCTGGCCGAGTACGAGTTGGCCGTGAAACTGGGCGATCGTCGACTGGCAACGCTTGAACAACTTGTTGAGTTGCACTACGGACACGGCAACCTGGCCGATGCTGAGAAATACCTTGAACTCGTTGCCACGGACGAGAGGTCGCCGGCTCTCAGCAAGGTGGCCATCCAGGTTGCTGTGACGCAGAATCGTCTCGACTACGCACTCGAAATCGCCGCGCAAGGCGTCCAGCAACATCCGGACCAACCGCAGCGACGGATCTGGCTTGCCAACCTGCAACTGGCGGCGAACCGTGTTCAGGAAGCCGCCGAGACCATGAGCCAGGCTGCGAACAACTTTCCAGATGATCCCCGCGTCTGGAAAGGACTGTTTGTCCTGCTGATCAAGACAGGTCGCGTTGAGGACGCGCGGGTGGTGCTTGAGAGGCTTGTCTGTAGCGACATGTTGAGCAAGGCCGCCCGCCTGCAGATTGCAGCGGAGGGCTGCGAATTGCTGGGCGACGTCCGGGACGCCGAACAGCGGTATGCCGCGGCGGTCGCCGATCAGCCAGCCGCGACGGACCTTCGCATGCGACTCGCGAAACTGCTCAGCAGGCACAACCCGGCTGCCGCGACCGAACAGTTGGAAGCCGTCTTGCAGATCGACGCCGGGCACGGCGAGGCCCGCACCGAATTGGCAACTTTGCTGGCTGCGACTGGTCGTCCCGACGATTGGGCTCGAGCCGAGCAGTTGCTCGAGCCCCGCGCGGGCGATTCTCCGGCCTGCGCTGCCGCGAACGATCACGTGCAGGCCATATTGTTGCTCAAGCGCGGTCGCAATCGTGCCGAGCGGCTCAGCAACTGTCGCGCCGCCGCGCGGCTCCTCCAGACTCGAATGCAATCCGGCGTTGACGCAACCGCTGGCGTCACAGGCAGATTGCTATGCCATACCTACGAAGTCGAGACTGCGCTCACCGGAGAAGCAGCTCCGCTGTTAGCAGCCCGCGACCAACTGCGCAGCATGGCGACTCAAGCACGCGCTTCGCGGGAAGACATCGCCAATTACGTCGACTTCCTATTGCGGCACAGCGAGCGGGGCTCCCTGACGCCTGTCTCCGACTCAGCAATCGCTCGCGGTCGTTCTCCCGACAATCCGCCGCTACGCGCGACGTTCCTCGCGGAAGCCCGCTCGCTTCTGATCATCATGCAGGCTTTGGATCGGCGCCCGGGCGCCGATATCTTCGATCGGCTCGCAACGGCGGAACTTCTGGGGCGTCTGCGCCTGGCGAAGGGAGATCCGAGTGCGGCGGAAGCAATCACGGACGTGGCTCAATCGATTGCCGATGAGACTGCAGATTCGCAACCGCGCGTGTTGTACGCGATTGGCAATGCCTACGCCCGGGTCGGCGATCTGTCGCAGGCAGAGGTCTGGTATCGGCGCCTGACCGAAAAGGCTCCCCGCGCGTATGTGCTTACGGTGAAAATCCTTGTGGAAGAGAGACGATTTGAACAGGCCGCCGAATTGTGCCTCAAGCGGGCCAGTAGTCCGTTGGCAGTAAAAGACGCCTTGGCGTTGGCGCACGTACTCACGGCTGCACAAGCCGCCGACATCGAAATGCCTGCAGCGTTGGCTGCGTGGGACGAGGCGGTTGCAGCTCACCCAGGGCATGTTCGCGTGCTCCAAGCGGAGGCTCTGTTGCGGGCCGGTCGCGGCGACGATTTGCAGGCGGTTGCTGCATTGCGCACCTTGTTGAAAGAGGATCCGGACAACGTCCTGGCGATGAACAACCTGGCGACGCTACTCGCGGAGCAGCCCAACCGCCGTGGCGAGGCGTTGCAGATCGTCAGCCGCGCGATCGACGCGGGCGGTCGGCGACCCGCACTGCTTGACACGTTGGGTTCGATCCGTCTCGCCATGGGCGACGCACAACATGCGATCGCCAATCTCGAGGAAGCAACCGCCGGCAGCCCCGACGACGCACGCTACTACTTCCACCTCGCCGCGGCCTACAGTCAGGCGAATCGCCTCGACGACGCCGCCGAGGCGTACCAATGCGCTCGGAAGCACGACCTAGACGACGCTTTGCTCACGGACAGTGACCGCACTTTGTTGGCCGAGGTGGAGCGACGCTTCGAGCGCCTGGCAGTAGCGGACCAGGGAGGCGCAGCCAGCAATGAATAAACGTCCGTCCCGCGAATCGCTGGGCGACCGCAGAAGACTGGCGATTGCATTGGTCTGCGGATTGGCGATCGTGCTCGCGTCGGGCGCGATCGCCGGGCGCTATTCGCAGCGTTGGGGGCCGGCCGACGACTTGGCGGCACTCGGCGATCATCTCGCAACTCTTCCCGTGGCGTTCGGCGATTGGCGGCTCGAAGCCGACGAAACGATTAGCGATGCCACCGTCGAAATGCTGCAGTGCGCGGGCTACATCAATCGTCGCTACTCCAACCGGGTTTCGGGACAAGTCATTAGTATGGCGATTCTCGTGGGTCCGGCCGGTCCCATTGCGGTGCATACGCCGGAGATCTGTTTCTCCAGTCGCGCCTACGAATTGCGTGATGAGCGACGTGTCATTCGTCTGCCGCACCTGCCGGATCCGTCACATACGTTCTGGGTCGTCGACTTCATCGAGCACGACAACCGCGACAGCGGGCTAAGAGTTTACTACGCGTGGAGCCGCGGCGAACTGTGGACGGCGTCGGAGTCGCCGCGACTGGGCTTTGCCGGCGCGCCATGGCTGCTGAAGATTCAACTCGCCTGCCAATTACCAGAGAGCGGCGCCCGCGACGCTGGTCGCGACTTTCTTGAAGCGTTGACCGCACTGTCGTGGTCTGCAGCGCCCCGCGCCGGGGCCTCGCGTTCGCATTCGGGTGGGCAAACGCGGGAAGCGGCGCAACTACCGCGCGATATGCACACCGACACGAAGTCGGCCAAGGACACGAGAGATCGAACAGCCGCAGCGACACGTCACGGCTGACGTTCGTTGCGGCTGGCGACGATCGGGTGTAACGGTCGGATGATGAACTCGCTTCACAACGGGAACGGTTGCGAACGTCACCGAGGTTCGCGTTTTGACGGCAACGGCAATCCAATGGGCTCTCAACGGGCCTCGCGCTACTTCTCGCGCAAACGCCCCCTGATGCGGGCCGTCGGTCTCCTTCTGCTGACGGTTTCGTCGCCCGTGATGCTGTTGCTGATGCTGGCGGTGCGCATGAGTTCGCGCGGGCCCGCGCTCTACCGGCAACGGCGACTGGGCAAGAACGGCAGAGAGTTCTTCGTGCTGAAGATCCGCACCATGCATGCGGATGCCGAGCGGATCACGGGCCCGACGTTTTGCTGCCGCGACGATCCACGAATTACGCCGTTGGGGCGCTACTTGCGCAACCTGCACCTTGACGAACTTCCTCAACTGCTGAATGTCGTGCGCGGCGAAATGTGCCTAGTTGGTCCGCGTCCGGAACGCCGGGAGATTGTCGCCCGTCATCACCTGACAGAGATTGTGCCTGGGTTTTCGGCGCGCACGCGCGTGTTGCCGGGCATCACGGGGCTCGCCCAGCTGAACCTCCCGGCGAACGACGGCGCTGAAAGCGTGCGCGACAAGGTCGCGCTCGATCTGGAGTACATTGCGACCGCGAGTTTGGGCATCGACTGTCGAATTCTGCTTGGCACGTTACTGCAGTGCCTGGGATGCCCGCGCGAGACGGCGGCACGAGTCGTGCGGCTGCAGCGCCCATCGGGATTCAACGATGAATATGCAATGGCTGAAAGGAACGGCCGCGGCCGCGTACATGGCTGCCCCGTCGCGAATTGTCGGCGCACACGAATCGCTCCGCATACGCCCGCCAAGCACGCCGCCATCGGCGTCAGGCACAAAGCGAGCTCACGCACCCGAGTCGTGCCAACAAACCCTTTTCGATGATTGTCTCCCGCCCGATTGCGAGTGTCAGAACATCGAACGACTGTTCGGACAAATGACGCCGTCGCGGAATCAACCTGATTCGGATGCCTGACGCCGAAGTCATCAACGCATTGACAGTGGACGTGGAAGACTATTTTCAGGTCACCGGATTCGAGCGCGACATTCCTCGTGACCATTGGGAACGGTTCGAGAGTCGCGTTGTCGGCAACACGGAACGCGTTCTTGAACTCCTGGCGGAGTGCGACGTACACGCCACGTTCTTCATTCTCGGCTGGGTCGCTGAACGATTCCCGGAGTTGGTGCGGGCGATTGACGCCGCGGGGCACGAGGCGGGTTCCCACAGTTACTGGCATCGGTTGGCGTATCGCTTGACTCCCGACGAATTCCGAGCAGACCTACGTCAATCGCGGCGAGTACTGGAAGATCTCTTGGGCAAGCGGGTGTCCGCTTTCCGTGCTCCTTCGTTTTCGATCACGCTGCAGTCATTGTGGGCGTACGATATTCTTGCTGACGAAGGCTTCACGCTTGACTCCAGCGTGTTTCCGATTCGTCACGATCGTTATGGAATTCCGCACGCCCCGCGGGCGCCATTTGCCATTGAAACGCCCGGCGGCACGGTGACGGAGTTTCCCGCGACCGCCTTGCGGCTGGGGAAGTTGAACGTGCCGGTTTCCGGCGGCGGCTACTTTCGTTTCCTGCCGTACGAGATAACGCGGCAGGCGCTGGCGAGCGTAAACCGCCGTGCGGGGCGTCCGTTTGTGTTCTACATCCATCCCTGGGAACTGGACCCCCGCCAACCTCGACTGACCACAGGGACGCGCCTGAGCCGATGGCGGCATTACTTCAACTTGACGGCCACCTACCGGCGCTTCGCTTGCCTCCTTAGCGAGTTCCGTTTCGGGCGGCTTAGCGATTCGGTGGCGCACCATGCGGCGGGGCTTCCCGGCGGACGTTTGCCGATGCTGCGGGGACCGGCGTTGAATCAACGCTCTCAAGCTATCGGCCTCTGGAAATGATTGCATTTGTGCTCTACGCCGTCGCCTGCCCCCTCGTCCTGCTGGCGCTGGCAGCGTGTCTGTATCAGGTGGCGGCGGCTGTCGCGGCGCACATACTACCGAACACGGCGTCGCCGACGCCCGGTGAGCCGTATACTGATTTCGCGATCGTTATCCCGGCGCACAACGAGAGCGGCGTCCTCCAAAGTGCACTGCAATCGTGCGCGCGGATTGACTACCCGGATGAGCTGTACGCCGTGTATGTCATCGCCGACAACTGCGATGACGACACGGCGCGCATAGCCGCAGCCGGAGGAGCTCGGCTCCTCGTGCGTCGCACTGATCGAGAGTTTGGCAAAGGATTCGCGCTGCAGTGGGCGTTGCCGCAGGTGCTCGAGCGCGATCACGCGGCGGTTGTCGTCCTGGACGCGGACTGCCAGTTGAACCGTCAGTCGCTACGAGTATTCGACGGCGAACTGCGGCAGGGACGTCAGGTCATTCAAGCGGCCTACCGCGTCGCCAATCCGGATGATACCGGAATGACGTATCTGCAGGGGCTCGCGTTGTTTGTCGAGGACCGATTCTTCTACCTAGCAAAGTCGTCGCTCGGGTTGGCAGTCCTGCTGCAAGGCACGGGAATGGTGTTCGACCGTGCGGTTCTCACTGCCCATCCTTGGCATGCGACTTCGTTGACGGAGGACACGGAGTACTCCTGCCGTTTGCTCCGCGCCGGCGTTCCGATCACTTTCACGTGCCGCGCAACGGTCACCACGTCGTGTCCGGTGGCTGTCGCAGCGTTGTCGGTCCAGCGCGCGCGCTGGGTCTTCGGCGCCGTTCAGGTCGTCAAACGGGAGGCGTGGCCGTTGCTGCGAGACGGCGTCCGCCTGCGGCGGCTGCAAGTGTTTGATGCCGGGTGGACCTTGTTGTTGTTGAGTCGACCGTTGCTGTGCGCCGAACTGATCCTCGCCGCGGCGGCCGCGGCGCTGTGTCGCTTTGTTGCGCCAGGACCATTGTCGACTCTGCTGATCGGCGGCGTCGTCGCGGCGGCTGGACTCTATCTGGCATACGGCCTGGCCGCGGTCATTGCATTTGGTCTCACTTGGCGGCGATGCCGGCTTCTGTTGGAACTCCCGTGGAACATCATGCGGTATTCGGCTATTGCGCTGCGCGGCGTTATACAACGGCCAGTGACATGGCGGCGTACGCCCCGCGCCGAGGACGAATGGGCGACTGCAAGACGACTCTCTGGGAATCGGCCGTGACATCGGCATCGCACATTGTGAATAGACCGGTCAGGCGAACTCAGCGGGATCCTCAGCGTGGCGATGGCGTTGGCGCCGCTACTTGTCAGTGCTCATGGCATGCTGGCACGAAGGAGGCTGCCCCCTAATGCGCCTGGTGCATGTCACGTCCTCGCGGTTTTTCGGCGGGCCGGAACGGCAGATGCTCGAACTGGCCCGAACACTGGCCGGGAGGTGCGATTCGCGATTCGTGTCGTTCTCAGAAGGCGGTCGCTGCCGCGAATTCCTCGACCGTGTGCAGGCCGACGGCTTCCAGACGGCGGAACTTCGGCGCGACACGCCGCGATTGGCTGGCGCCCTGCGCGACCTCTGCGCACTCGTTGGCGACTGGTCCCCGGATCTTGTCGTGACGCATGGCTACAAAGCCAATCTGCTGGGCCTGCTGGCGGCGCGTCGGCATCGCGTGCCAATCGCTTCGGTGTCGCGCGGCTGGACCGCAGAAAGCTGGCGGGTCGCGCAGTACGAGCGGCTTGACCGCTGGGTGCTGCGACGCATGGATCGCGTGGTGTGCGTCGCGCATGCCCAGGCTCGCCGCGTCTTGGCGGCTGGCGTGGCGGGCGACCGGGTCCGCATGATCCACAACGCGATTCGTCCGGAGCGGTTTCTGAACGCGGCGTCCGAGTACGCCTGCCGCCTGCGGTCGTTGTTCCCAGATCGGCCGGCCATCGTGGCGGGGGCGGCTGGGCGACTCAGCCCGGAAAAGGGCTTCGACGTCCTGATTGACGCGGCGGCCCAGGTGGTGCGGCGCCGCGACCAAGTCGGATTTATCCTGTTTGGCGAGGGAGCTTGCCGTCGCCAGTTGGTGGCACGGGCGCGCGTGCGAGGACTCGCCAGTCGATTTGTGTTGGCGGGGTTCACCGCGGATTTGGATTGCCTAATGCCGCACCTTGACCTTTGTGTCATTCCGTCGCGTACCGAGGGGCTGTCCAACGTCGCGCTCGAAGCCAGCGTGGCTCGAGTGCCGATCGTGGCAACGGACGTTGGCGGCAACGCCGAGGTCGTTCGTGACGGCGTCACAGGCTACGTCGTCCCTCCTGACGACGCCACGGCTCTCGCAGAGCGCATCGTGCAGCTCGTCGACGCCCCGGCACGGCGAACCGCGATGGGACGTGCCGCCAGCGAGTACGTCCAGCAGACGTTCAGCTTCGAACATCAAGCAAGGCAATACGAGCAACTGGCTGCCGAACTGCTATCGGAGTGCGGGACCACCGCGACGCCACAAAACGCCGGCCTCGCGAGTTCTCCGTGGAAACCGAATCGCAGTTGACGTAATGAGTGTGTTTCACCGACGCTCCGCAGGACACCGCCCCTTGCGGGTGTGCTACGTCATTGACAACCTCAGCCCTGACGAACAAGGACACATCATAGGCGGCACCGAAGGTCAGTTGCTATTGTTGCTTGGGGCGCTCGATCGTCGCGTCGTCCGGCCGTATCTCTGCTTGCTCGACGGCGCCGGCGGAGGGCGGCAGCGACTGGAACCGCAGGACTGTCCGGTGATTCGACTTGGACTTCAATCGCTGAGATCCGTGTCCTCGCTCTCCGCCGCGGTCCGTTTCGCGCGATTCCTGCATCGGGAACAAATCGACGTCGTCCAGACATTCTTCTCCGACAGCACGTACTTTGCCGTGCCGGTTGCGAGGCTCAGCGGCGTGCCTGTGGTCGTCCGCACGCGGCGCAACCTGGGGCACGCCCTGACTCGAGGAGATCGCGTCCTCGGACGGCTGTGCAACGTCATGACGACAGCCACGATTGCGAATAGCCAGGCCTGCCGCGAGTCGAGCATAGCCGGCGAACACACGCGTCCCGAGTCAGTCGCCGTGATTCCCAACGCCATTGCCTGCCAACCGTTCGAGACCATCCGGCCCCTGCAGTGGCCGACCAGCAATCAGGAGCCGCTAGTGGTTGGCGCGATCGCAAATTTGCGCCGCATCAAACGAATTGACTTGCTGCTTTCGGCGATCCGGATGCTCGTTCTTCGCAACCGAAACCTGCGACTGGTCGTCGGGGGCGACGGCCCGCTGCGGGGCGACTTGCAGCGGCTTGCCGCGTCGCTTGGCGTGGACCGTTACGTGGAGTTCCTCGGAGCAGTTCGCGACGTGCCGAGCGTATTGGACAAGATGCACATCTGCGTCCTGTGTTCGGACGCCGAGGGGATGTCCAACGCGCTCTTGGAATCGATGGCGGCCGGCCGCGCGGTCGTCGCCACCGCCGTTGGAGGCAACGTCGAAATCGTCGAGCACGAGGTCACGGGGTTGCTCGCCCGACCCGGCGACGCCGCAGCACTGGCTGAGGCGATCGACCGTCTGACCGGCGATCCTGGCATGGCGATCCGCCTGGGCGCTTCTGCGCGACAGCGCGTCCTGCAAGCGTATCGCTCGGACCGATGTGCAGAGCGACACGGCCAGCTCTACGCGAGTCTGCTGGAGAACGGACGGCTCGACGATGAAAGCCGCCGTACCAATGATCGCTTGCTTGCGGCCGTTCCAAGGTTCAGCGGTGCCTAACGAACCTGCTACCGCGCTGGTTGTGACGCTTCACGGCGTCGGAAACGCCTCCACCGCTCTGAACGACGCCGGGGCTGCGCGGTATCGAGTCGCAACGGAGCTGTTCGCGCATTTGGTTGAGACGTGTGCTGCTGCTCCGGTGTGCCGTGCGGCAGCGTTTAGCGAGCAGCGGTCCGGGGCGTGGTTGGTCCTGACATTCGATGACGGTTTGCTCAGCGACTTCGACGTGGTCGCTCCGATGCTCGCGGAAGCGGGGCTCTGCGGGACCTTCTTCGTCACCACGAGTAATGTCGGACGCCCGGGCTACGCGACCTGGGACCATCTGCGGCAAATGGCGGACGCCGGGATGGAAATCGCCAGTCACGGAATCCGTCACGAGTATCTCGTCACGAAGCCGCGGCGCGACGCCATGCGCGAGATGCGCGACTCCAAGCTGCAAATCGAACATCAGCTTGGCCTGCGCGTCCGCGCGTTCGCCCCGGTGGGCGGGCATCACCAGGTTTGGATGAGCCGATACGCCCGGCAAGTCGGCTACGTTGCGTTTGCAACAATGGTCCCGGGCCTTTCCGTGGCTGACGCGCGCTGGGTCGAACTGCGCCGCAACCACGTGCAGGCGCATCACACGGCGTACGACATCGATCGGCTCGTCGCGCGGGACCGCCGGCTGCTCTGGCGTAATCGGATTCGCTATGAGTTGCTGCGACTTCCCAAGGTCGCCTTGGGCATGCCCCGGTACGACCGCGTGAAACGCGCAATCTTGCGACTGGCCGACGGCGCGGGGCGCCCCGCACGGACGTCCTCGCCCGGCTAGATTGAAGGAGCGTGAGAGATGGAGTCTCCAATCGACATCACTGTGGTCGTACCGGTCCGCAACGAAGGCCGAAATATTCGAGCGACGCTGACGGAATTGCTCGATCAAGACTATTCGCCGGATCGGTACGAAGTGATAGTCGTCGACGGGCGTTCGGACGACAACACGAGTCAAGTCGTTCGGCACGTGATCAGCGAGCGTTCGGACCGGCAAGTGCGGTTGTTGGACAACCCGGGTCGCTTGTCGAGTTGTGCGCGTAACCTTGGCGTGCGGGCTGCGCGTGGCGAATTGATCGCCGTCATCGACGGCCATGTAAAGATCCCCACGCGGCAGCTCTTTGCGTCGATGCAAAGGTTAAAGACGCAACATGCAGCGCTTTGCCTCGCCCGGCCGGCGCCGTTGTTCATGTCCGATGGCAAAGGAACGATGGCCGAGTGGATCGCCAGGGCCCGCAAGACTTGGCTGGCGCACAGTCAGGTATCGTACATCTACAGCGACCACGAGGGTTTCGTCGACCCGGTCAGCAGCGGATTTGCCTACGACCGCGCGATTTTCGAGCAGGTTGGCTACTTCGACGAGAGTTTCGACGCAGCCGAGGACGTGGAGTTTCACCACCGATTGAAGCGGGCGGGCATTCAGGCGTACACATCGGCGGAACTCACGATCTACTCGTTCCCTCGCTCGTCGTTGCGGGGACTGTTTCGGCAGATGACGCGGTACGGCGTCGGGCGAATCCGCCTGATCGGCAAGCATCGGGACGCCTTTTCAATCGAAACGCTCGTGCCTGCGGGAATCTTCTTGTACTTCGCCCTCCTGGCGGCTGTCGCGGCGTTGGGGGTGTGGCGTCCCCTGTGGGCCGCCGTCTACGCAACCGGATTCGCCGTCTACGCGGCAATCTTGCTGGCGACTGGAATTGCCTCCCCGCCGAAGCACAAGGGACTGCTGGCGTCGCTGAAGATCGCGGCGGCCATTGCGACGACGCACTTGGGGCTCGGCTGGGGCTTGGTGAAAGAGACCGTCGCGGGGCGGCCGTGGTCGTCGCCGTTGCGGGGGCGGCATCAACCTCTGGCAACTGCCCAGCGAAAAAGTACGGCCTGACGTGTACAAAACTCTGCTACGAAACGTCACGAGCAACTGGGCCGGGTTTGCCGTTCAGGCGGTTGTCACGTTCTTTCTGACGCCGTTCGTCGTCGCCAGTCTGGGCGAAGTGCGATATGGCGTGTGGGCGTTGGTCGTCGGCGTGACTGGCTACTACGGACTGCTCGACCTGGGCTGCCGGGCCGGGATGGCTCAGTACATGACAAGGCACATGGCGGCGCGCGACTTTGCGAAGCTTAACGAAACGGCCAGTACGGGGTTCGCTGCGTTGGCGACCTGCAGTGTGATCTTGCTGCCGGCGACGTTGCTGCTGGCCGCCTTCGCTCCCCGCTGGTTCGACATGCCGGCCACGGCCGTGCGCGAGACGCAAATCTGCCTGCTGGTGATCGGCGCGTCGGTGGCTCTGCAATTCCTATGGTATCCGTTCTCTACCGTATTTACTGTCACGCAGCGGTTTGATCTCGCGAATGCGGTTGGCATTTGCAGCACGCTGTGCATCGCGACAGCAACCTACCTCGCGCTGCGGGCGGGTTTCGGGCTGATCAGTCTCAGCTTGATCACCGTCGCGGGAAACCACGCGAGCTATGCGGTGCGGTGGCGCCTGGCGTACCGCATCTTGCCGCAGCTGAAGATCTCGTTGTCTGTGGCGAACTACCGCAGCCTGGGCGCGATCGTGACGTTCGGGGCGTGGAGTTTTCTCGTCGCTGCAGCGCGCGGTCTGAAATACAACGCGAATGCCGTCATCGTGGGCCTGACGATGCCGATTGCCGCGATCGGCGCCTTTGCGTTAGCGCAGGGGTTAGTCCAGCATTTCGAACGTCTGTTCGTACCAATTGGGAACGTCTTCTTCCCGGCGATGACCGACCTCGACGCCCGCGGAGAGCGTCAACAGTTGCGCAATGTATACATGCACGGGTCGCGCATCCTGCTGCTGCTGGCCTCTGCGGCCGGGATCATCGCGTTTGCGTGGGCGGGCGAGTTCTACGCGCTGTGGCTTGGAACTCGCAGCGGCGCTTACCAGGACGCCGAGTCAATCGCCGGAGTGTTTTGCGTGCTCATCTCCGGTTCGATCTTCGTCGCCGGTCAGTCAATTGGCAATCAGGTCTTCTACGCGACCCGCCGGTTGAAGACGTTGGGTCAGCTCACGGCAATCGAGGGCCTGACCAGCTTCACGGCGGCCTGCCTGTTGGCCGAGCCGTTCGGGCTCGCCGGCGTTGCCTGTGCTGTGGCGGGCGCCGCCGTCGCTTTCCAGGGGTGCGTGCACCCGGTGCTCGTGTGTCGGCTGCTTGAAATTCCCCTGAGCGAGTTTGTTCGGACAACGTACGTGCGGCCGATCGTCGTGGCCGCGTTGTGCGGGGGCGCCGTCGCTCTGTTGAAGGCTGCGCTCCCCACCGCCGCGTCGTGGTCGGAGTTGGCTTGGCAAGGCGCCCTCGCGGGCGGAGCGGCCGTGGGACTCATCGCGTCGATTGGGTTGACCCGGCAGGAGCGACGCAGGTTCCTGTTATCGCCGCTCGCAGACGCGATCGAGCGAGTCGGCCGCGCGTGGACGCCCCGCAATTCGCACGAGTTGGCGAAGCAGTTTGAGGACCCGAATCGGAGCCTGCTGAAATGACCACTCATGGCAGCGCTTGCTGCGATTTCGCAAGTGCAGGCAGGGTAGGCAAACAACAGGCAGCATCGTTGGTTTCATCGTGCGACAGTCGATAGCAACATCTGCAAGACGAAGCGACATCGCTCGGAGTCAGACGTATGGCGAAGCTCCGCCCGCGGACGTCGGCGACGGCCTGATCGGCCCTCTGGACCGCGTGCGAAACGGAATCTGGCCGCAAAGTGTGGCGGTCTGGATGGCGGCAATCTACGTGGCGCTGTTCATCACCCGTCCCTGGGAGCAGCTTTGGCCGGCGCTGGGCGATTGGCACTTCGAGCGACTCTACGCCGTGGCCATGATCGGCACCGTCCTCTGCACGCGCGGTCTCAGGCACATTGGTGCGTCTCAGACTCTTGCTGTCGGCGCCTTTCTTGGTGCGCTGACAGTGTCTTGGGCATTTGCCAAAGACCCCAGCCTGTGCTGGGAGCCCTACTACACGTACTTGACGCTTGTCGTGTTCTTCATGGTGCTGGTCGCCATTGTGCGGACGCCCTATGAGTTGGTTTTCATGGTTGCCTGCTACGTAGCGACCATGTGGCTGTACCTGGCCAAGTCGCTGTGGGAGTTCTTTGTTCACGGCCAGCATCGCTATGACCAGGGGGTCATTCGGCTCGTGGGAATCGAGTCGACCTTCGGCGGCCCCAACGCGCTCGCGATGTCGATTGTCGTGTCGATGCCAATGCTGGTGCTGCTGCAGCGCGTGCGGCGCGACTTCTGCTGCGAATGGCCGCTACGCTACGAGAAATGGTTCAAGTGGGGACTGTGGTCGTACGTGGTCCTGGCGTTGACGTCGCTTACGATGACCAATAGCCGCAGCGGAATGCTCGGATTCGTCGTGTTTGTGTTGTTGATGGCGTTTCAGCGTCGCAATGCCGCGGGCAAGGCCTACTGCCTGGTCGGGGCAATAGCGTTGCTCGCCCTTCTATGGTGCGTGCTCCCAGCGGAAATTCAGGGTCGCCTGCGGACGATTTGGGACCCCGACGCGGGGCCGCACAATGCGCAGGTCTCCGCCGAGGGGCGCGTCGAGGGATTCCACGCCGGGATGACGATGTTCCGGCGGTTTCCGTTGTCGGGCGTCGGCGTCGGCAACTTTGTCGACTATCGCGTCAAAGCCGTCGACGGCGTCCCGCTGCAGGCGCACAACCTGGCGGGACAGTTGCTCGGCGAGACGGGGCTTTGCGGCGCGGGCGGCTTTCTGTGGCTGCTGTGGGCTTTGGTTGGGAATTATCGACGCGTGAAGGCAGCGGCGAATCGCAATTGTTCGGCAACTTCCGATACGCTGCGCCAATTTGCCGTGGCTGCACAGGCGTCGGTCGTCTTGTTGCTATTCGCGGGTCTGTTTGGACACAACTTGTACCGATTCAATTGGTTGTGGTTGGCCGCGTTCGGACTTGTGGCCGCTGACTGCCAGCGCCGCCTCAGCAAGGAGAAAAGGGACCTAGCATGACCACTGCGACGTGCTACCAGCGATTGAGACGTCCCCGCGAGTGGCGCGTGCTGAGGCTCCTGCTAACCACGCAGTTCTGGTCGCGCGAGCGAATCCGGCAGTACCAGTTCGGCAAGCTCAAGCGATTGCTTAGGCATGCCTTTGACAACGTGCCTTACTACCGTCGGCAGTTCGATCAGATCGGCGCAACTCCTGACGACATTCGTCGTTTCGAGGACTTGGTCGCGGTGCCGGTGCTGACGAAGCAGGACATTCGCGCTCACGCATCCGAATTGAAAGCAAGCAATCTCGCCCAACACGAGTTCTTGCCCAATGCCACCGGAGGATCGACTGGCGAACCACTGCAATATTTCCAGGACCGACGGTTCGAGTTGTGGGCCAGCGCCGCGCGGTGGCGCGGGTGGTACAGCATCGCCGATTGCGTGCCGGGCGACCGCTGCGCCGTGCTCTGGGGCTGCATGCACGAGTTAAAGTCCGACTTCTCCCGTTGGGAGCGGCTCAGCGATCTGTTGCTGAACGGGGAGATCAAGCTCAATTCCTTCAACCTGAGCGACGACCGCAAGTGGGACCTCGTACGCCGCTGCCAAAAGCTGCGACCGACGTTGCTGCGGGGATATTTTACGGCAGTGAAGGATTTCGCCCGGTTCATCGACGAGAACAAAGTTCGCCTTCCACCGCTGAAGGGCGTCTTGCTGTGCGCTGAGACGGTCGACGCGCCGTCGCGCGACTACGTCGAGCGCGTTCTTCAGGCCCGCACCTACAACACTTACGGCGGGCGCGAAGCAAGCCTGATGGCCATGGAATGCGCTGCTCACGCCGGGCTGCACGAGGTGTCGGAGAACAACTATCTCGAGTTCGAGCCAATTACCCTGCCGGGGCATCCCGACGCCGGCAATATCCTGGTGACCAACCTCAACAACTACGCGATGCCCTTCATTCGCTATCGGATCGGCGACATTGGGGTCCCCAGTTCGGCGGAGTCGTGCGATTGCGGACGCGGGTTGCCGCTGATCAGGCGGGTGATCGGCCGGACGACTGAGGTGTTCCGCTTCGTCGACGGCACGCGCATTGCCGGCGAGATGTTCATCCACCTGATGAAAGACCTGCCGCTGAATGAGTACCAGTTCGTCCAGACGTCGGACGCGACAGTCGTCCTGCGCACGCGCCGTCAAGACGCGGTCGACGATGCACTACGACGACGAATCGCCAACACATATCGGCCTTACTTGCCATCCTGCGTGACGTTGCGATTCGAAGAGGTGGACCACTTCGTCAAGACGCCGACGGGCAAGTTTCGATTCGTATTTCGCGAACCCGCGCCGTGCGATTGAATCGAGGATCAAATGCTCCCGCTGACCATCCAGCGATGCCGGGACGCGCGAGGCGCTAGGGCGGCGTCGGCGGCGCCCGCTGCGTCGCGGCCCCATGACGTATCGTCGCGTTCCCGCGCAGATTCAAGTCAGCATGTCTCGCAGAATCTGTTGGCGCAGGTCGCTCGCACTGGTCGGTTGGTATCAAGCCAAAGCAATGTTTAATCCTGAAATTGTCGGCGTGACAGTGGCCGGGCAGCCCTGGGACTATCCCGCGACGGCCCCGTTCCCTCCGCACGAACAATACCCGGAGTTCGCGGGGCGAGCGCCTGCCGGCGCCGAACGCAATAATGCGTACGCAGCGGTTCGGCAGTTGCTCGCTACGCTGAGCCTCGACGAGAGGCGTCTCGGAGGCAGTGACTGGAATCCCCTCGGCGAGTTGATCACGCCTGGGGACCAAGTGCTCCTGAAACCGAACCTGGTGCGGCACAATCACTTGGCCGGCGGAAGCTACCAAGCGGTCGTCACGCACGCGTCAGTCGTTCGGTGTCTGTTGGACTACGCAGCGCTGGCGCTGAGCGGGCGAGGACGCCTGATTGTCGGCGACGCGCCGGTGCAGAGCGCGAACTTCGAGGAAGCGGTCGCTCGCACGGGCCTTCGTGCCGCGTGTGACGATGCGGCGCATCGTTGGGAAATTCCCGTTGAACTCATAGATTTCCGACGGGAGTCCGTAGACGTCGATGCGGATCACCGGCTGACAGCGCGCACGGCACGGCCGGGCGATTCGCGAGGCTATTGTCCCGTCGATCTAGGAAACGACAGCCTGCTGGCAGCCATTTCGGACGATTTTCAACAGTTTCGCGTGACGAACTACGACCCGCGGGAGATGCGCGAACACCACAATCTCAAGTCGCACGAATACCTGATTCCGCGGACCGTGTTGGAGTCCAACGTCGTTATCAATCTCCCCAAGCTGAAGACCCATCGCAAGGTCGGACTGACGGCCGCTCTGAAGAACATGGTGGGCGTCAACGGTCACAAGGACTGGCTTCCCCACCATCGCGTGAAATCGCCCGCTGAGGGCGGCGACGAGTACGAGCACCGCTCGTGGCTCAAGCGAATTCAGACGCGGCTAATTGAAGCCGCGGACCGGGCGCCGCACTCGGCGGGCAGTCGCGTACGGGCGCTTGCCATCCGCATTGCCAACCGGGCCGGTCGCCGTTGCTCACGCGATCCCTACCGCGAGGGGAGTTGGTATGGCAATGACACGCTATGGCGCACCGTCCTGGACCTCAACCGCATTGTGCTCTATTGCGACCGCGACGGCCGCATGAAACCGACGACGCAGCGGACGTGCTTCAGCGTCGTCGACGGCATCATCGCCGGTGACGGAGAAGGCCCCATGGAACCCACCACACGGCGCTGCGGCCTGCTGCTGGGGGGCGTCAACGCGGCCGCAGTCGATGCGGTGGCGGCCACCTTGGCAGGCTTCGACTATCGCCGTATTCCGCTGATCGCTCGAGCTTTTCAGAGTCGCTCGTTCGCGTTGACAGACTTCTCGCCCGAGGACATTGGCATCGTGACGGACAGCGCGGTCTTGGCCGACGTGCGCGTCGGCGAGCCATATCGGCGATATCAATTCCAGCCGCCGTCAGGGTGGCGGGGACACGTCGCGTTTGGCGACAACGGCGACACGCGTTCGCTCGCCGCACAAACAACGACATGAACGCTGTTCAAAATGCTGCTGCGGACTCGCTGGACGAGACGCTCCGCACCTATTTTGCAAGAGAGCATGGCGAGCAACTGTTGCGAGTGCAAGTGCAGCGAGTTCTGCGCAAGCCTTTTTCCGAGACGACCTTTCTCACCGCCGTCACGCAGCGCGGAATTCATCGGCTGGTTGCCAAACGACAACTGGCCCACCCCGCCAACACAACTTTGGTGCGTGAACCGGATCAGGCGTCGGTCGAATTTGGGATTCTCCAGTTACTGCACGGGAAGTTTACCTCGATCCCGCATTGTGCGGCGCCGCGCCCGATCGCGTGCTTGCCGGCGGTGAATACGGTGGTCATGGAACACGTCGACGGCGAGTTGCTCGTCGATCGGTTTCGGGCGGTCCATTACTTGGGGGGGCGGCGTCGCTTGGACGCGTTGAAAACCGCGTATTTCAACTGCGGGCTGTGGCTGCGGTGCTTTCAGAAGTTTACCGGCATGCGGCCGGCCGGCCCCGATGCCTTGCGCGACGTGCTGATCAGGTGTCACGAGCGATTGCGGATGATTGAAGAAGCGGGACATCGCGCGTGGTCGAAACAGCTGCACTACCAAACCGCGGAGCTCATGCAACGCTGCGCCGACAACCTGCAGGGCGAGGATCTGCTCGAAACGGGCCGGCATGGCGACTTCGGCCCGTGGAATGTCATCGTGAATCGTGGCAACGTCACTGTCATTGACTTCTACGGATATCGCTTCGGTCTGGTTCCGATCGACGCCCTGAAGATGCTCGTCTACCTGGAATCTGTCGGGCTGGAGATTCCCAACAGTGCGCGGCGCGTGCAAGCGCTGCAGCGGGCGTTTCTCGCCGGATTGGGCCCGGCGCCGGCGTTCCCCGCGGCCCTGTTGCTGCTCTGCGAAACGATGCATCGCATTGCTGTGATTGCCGGCGTGGTGGCGGCGCCGCAGCGTCCATGGCTGCGACGTGTCTTGGACCGACCGGTCGTCCAGGCCAATGTCCACTGGCTGATAAACCGAGCCAACGATGCGGCGCTGTGGCGCCGCATGCGGCGCAATGCAGTTTAGTCGAGAAGTCCCATGTCTGTTGCCCGTCTTGTAAGTCCTCTGGCATGGTTGGCCTCGCAGGTGCGGCATCGGCTCGATCGCATTCGCCTGGCTCGCTACATCAGCCGCGGCATGCGCGTGGGCAAGAACGTGTACATCACCGAGGGCGTGGAGTTCGACAGCAACTATCCCTTCTTGATCGAAATTGGCGACAACTGTCGTATCTGCCGAGGAGTGCGGATTCTCACGCACGACGCAACGGTGTTCCGTCACTTGGGAGCGACTCGGCTGGCGCCCGTGCGGATCCTCGAAGGCAGCTTCATCGGCGAGCGGGCCATCATTATGCCGGGCGTCACGATTGGGCCTGACGCGCTCATCGCAGCCGGAGCGCTGGTCAATCGCGACATCGGCTCGGGCATGGCCGCGGCGGGCAATCCCGCTCGTCCCTACGGAACGTACGCCGACCTGCTGCAATCGCACGCCAAGGCGCTGTGCGGCGCAACGGTGATTCGCAAAGAGGACGTGGAGCAGGGCCGGGTGACCGTCGATGACATTCGCCAAGCGGTACAGGACGCGTCGGCGGCCTACATCCGCGGCGTGCCGCGGGATGACCCGTGGTACGTCAACGCGGAGATTCAGACGATCATCAGAGACGCCGAACGGGCGTACCGTGCAGCGGTCGCCTTGTCGGCCACCGACGAAAAAACCTTCTCCCAGCCGTCGTCGAAGCTACTGAGCCCATGAGCGGACCGAATGCTGCCATGCCGACTCTTGACCGCAACGGACAGGTGTCGCTGCAAGATTCTCGTCGACCCCGCACGCTGACGCGCCGACGCGTCATTGGAGGGCTCGCTGGCGGATTGCTGGCTGGCGCCGTGCTTGCCCTGCCGGTGTCGCCGCCGCCAGAGCAACTCGATCGGGCGAAAGTCAAACCGATGAATTTCAACGCATTTTCGGACGCGGCGCCGTCGCAACCACTCCGTCTGCTTTTCATCCATCACTCCTGCGGCGGGCAGTGGCTGGCTACGCCAGGCCCGGATGATGGCGAAAACTGCATTTATCGGACGGCCGTCAACGGCGGAGGATTGCGCGACGCACTCACAGGCGCCGGCTACAGCGTGCACGAAGCGTCGTACGGCAGTCGCCTTGGCGCCGCGACCGACGTGCCCGATTGGCCGGAGAAGTTCCGGCGGCAGATGGACGATGTCCTGCGATGCGACAGACAGGACACGCCGTACAGCGACTCGGGCTGCAATGACATTGTCGTTTTCAAATCGTGCTTCACGCAAAGCCTCTTCGTGGCTGCCGACGCGCCGTCAGGCAACGGCGGCGGCTGGCGACTGACTGTCGCCAATGCCAAGGACGCCTATCGCGAGCTGCTGCCCGAATTCCGCAAGCGGCCTGAAACGCTGTTCGTCGCTGTCACAGCGCCGCCTATCGCGCGCAGCGTCGAGCCGCTGTACAAAGCCGTCGCAAAGCGTCTGCTGCGTCGCGGCGACGTGACCGCCTCCGGACCGTTGGCGCGGGAATTCAACAACTGGCTGACAGACGCCAAAAACGGGTGGCTGGCTGACTACGACGCGACCAACGTCGCCGTGTTTGACCTATACGACCTGCTCACCGACAACGGCGAGTCCAATTTCTCGAAGTACCCGACCGGTCGCCGCGGAGAAGATAGTCACCCCAATGCCGCTGGCAACCGCCGCGCGACGGCCGCCTTTGTGCCGTTTCTCAACCAGGCCGTCCGGCGGGCCGGGTTGTGCAATTGACCTGTTCAACACAAGGAAGGCGAATCATGGACACCAAGCAGAGAATTCGCGACTTTCTTGCCGAGAACTTCCTGTTTTCGGCGCACGGCTTCGATCTGGCTGACGACGATTCGTTGCTTGAGAACGGTGTCGTCGATTCCACCGGCGTGCTGGAACTCATTCAGTTTCTCGAGGGCGATCTGGGCGTGCCTGTGGCCGACGACGACGTCGTTCCCGGAAATTTCGACTCGGTCGACAAGATCGCCGCTTTCATTCAGCAGAAGCGGCATGGCGCCGATTGCGCCGTGAAGTCGTAGGCTGGCGGGATCCGAAGCCGCGCAGTCTGTCGCTGCGTGCAATGCGCACGCATATACACATCAAAGAGGGCCAACCATGTTGATGGTCCATCACTTTCTAGAACACAGCGCTCGCCGCGTCCCGTGCAAGGTCGCCGTCGTCAGTGAATCGCAGCGATTGACCTACGCCGAGCTCGACGCGGCTGCCAACCGTTTGGCCAATGCGCTGCTGAAGCAAGGCGTCGTGCGTGGCGATCGCGTCGTATTGTGGCTGCCAAACAACATTGAAGCCGCCGTTGGCATCTTTGCCGTGCTGAAGGCCGGCGGCGTGTTCGTTATGGCGAACACCTCGACGAAGCCCGACAAACTGACGCGGATGATCCACGATTGCCGCGCGGCTGCGATTGTCGCGCCAACCCGTTACGGCGATGCGGCAGCCGCCGTCATGGCCGATGCCGAATCCGTGCGATTGATCATTCTCACGGGCGATGCCGATGCGAAATCCGCGGAGCAGCAAGCGGGCGTGCTGCGTTACGACGACATTCAGCAGAACGCCTCGGCCAACCCGCCGGCCAGCGCTGCGATCGATCAGGATCTCGCGTGTCTGATCTACACCTCGGGCAGCAGCGGCGAACCGAAAGGCGTCATGTCGTCGCACGCCAATGTCGTCTTTGCCGCGTGGTCGATCTGCACCTACCTGGAGAACGCGTCCGAGGATGTCATCATCAGCGCGTTGCCGTTGTCGTTCGACTACGGTCTGTACCAGCTAATCATGTCGGTCCGCGTGGGCGCCACGTTGGTGTTGGAGCGGTCCTTTGCTTATCCCGTGCAGTTTCTGCAGCGGCTGGTGGCGGAGCGGGCCACTGGCTTTCCCGGCGTGCCGACGATGTTCGCCCTGTTGCTGCAGATGGACCTCAGCGGCTACGACCTCAGCAGCTTGCGGTATCTGACGAACACCGGCGCGGCGTTGCCGCCCAGCCATATCCTTCGGTTGCAGCAGGCCGTTCCGCACGCGCGGCTGTACTCGATGTACGGTCTGACTGAGACCAAGCGCACGCTGTATCTGCCGCCGGAGCAGCTGGCCCGACGACCCGATTCGGTCGGCATTCCGATTCCGGGAACGGAGGCGTGGCTGGTCGACGAGCGTGACCAACGGCTCGGGCCGAATCAGATCGGCGAATTGGTCGTCCGCGGTCGTCACGTGATGCGCGGCTACTGGGAGAAACCCGAGGCGACGGCCCAACGGTACCGCCCCGGCTCGTTGCCAGGGGAGACGCTGTGCTACACAGGCGATCTGTTTCGCATGGACGAAGAGGGCTACTTCTACTTCGTCGGGCGGCAAGATGACATCATCAAGAGCCGCGGCGAGAAGGTCGCGCCCAAAGAAGTCGAGAACCGACTATACGCGCTGGACGGCGTCGCCGAGGCGGCGGTCATCGGCGTTCCCGATCCGATCCTCGGGCAAGCGGTGAAAGCGTTCGTCGTGACTCAAAACGGCGCCTTATCCGCGGCCGACGTCCAACGCCACTGCCGGGCACACCTGGAAGACTTCATGGTGCCCAAGTACGTCGAGTTCGTCGACGAACTGCCGAAAACAACGAGCGGAAAGATCCGCAAAACGACATTGACCTGACGGGACGTCGCCCAGCAGCGACGTTCCGAAGCCATTTCGTAAAAACTCTCCATGTGCGGCATCGTTGGGATCTGGGAGCGTGACGGCCGCCGGCCGGTCGGCGAGGCGGACATACGTTGCATGTTGGGCGCCGTCCGCCACCGTGGTCCCGACGAGTTTGGCGTCTACCTACACCATCGCGGCGGGTCCTCAATGGGACTCGGCAGCGCGCGACTGAGCATCGTCGACTTGGTCGGCGGGCAACAACCGATCTCCAACGAATCTGGCGACCTGTGGATCGTCTTTAACGGGGAAATCTACAACCACCTCGAGTTGCGGCGAACGCTCGAAGCGGCAGGGCATCGGTTCGCGACGAATTCTGACACCGAGGTCGTGATCCACCTGTTTGAGCAGTACGGCCCGGAGGCCGTCTCGCAACTGAACGGGCAGTTTGCCTTTGCGATCTGGGATGAGCGGCGGCAGCGGCTGGTTTTGGCTCGCGACCGCGTGGGAATTCGGCCGCTATACTACTGCCAGCAAGACGGCGGGATCGCGTTCGCCTCGGAGATCAAGGCTCTGTTGGCGAGCCGACGGGTCCGCGCGGAACTGCATCCGACGGCGCTCGACGAGGTATTCTCGGTCTGGTCGCCCCTGCCGCCGCACACGGCATTCCGCAACATTGCGAGCCTGCCGCCCGGGCATTACGCGGTCATGGAGCCCGGCCAACCGGAACGCGTGGTTCGATACTGGGACTTTGAGTTCCCCGCCCGCGGCGGGGAGACGCTTGTCCGACTTGAAGAGGCGTGCGAGCAGCTCCGTGAACTGCTCGCCGACGCCGTGCGATTGCGATTGCGCGCCGACGTGCCAGTGGGTGCGTACTTGAGCGGCGGCCTCGACTCGTCGACGATCGCCGCGCTGGTGCAGGACGGCTCGCCGCGATGCCTCCAGACGTTTTCGATTGCCTTTGAGGACGCGGCCTTCGACGAGCGGGCGTTTCAGGCTGAGATGGCACGATGGCTCGGAACACGCCATCATCTAATCGCATGCACGGCCGCGGAGATCGGAGCCGCGTTTCCTGCAGTCGTCTGGCACGCCGAGACGCCGATTCTGCGCACCTCCCCCGTGCCGCTGTTCTTGCTGTCACGGCTGGTACGCGACAATCGACTGAAGGTCGTGTTGACCGGCGAGGGAGCCGACGAAACGCTGGCGGGGTACAACATCTTCAAAGAAGCGAAAGTCCGACGATTCTGGGCTCGTCAGCCGGGGTCGGCGCGCCGGCCGTTGCTGCTGACGAGGCTGTATCCGTATATCAGTTCGCTCGCGGGCGCCAATCGGGCATGCCTGCAACAATTCTTCGGGCAGGACTTCGAGCAAGTCGACGACCCCTGCTACTCGCACCGCCTGCGGTGGACAAACACAAGCCGAACTCGGCGGCTCTTCTCGGCCGACCTGCAGGCGCGGATCGCCGAAGCAGGACGATCGGAGAGCGCGATCGCCGGAGAGCGACCTCCGCTGTCGCTGCCAGATGACTTCTCGCGGTGGAGCCCGCTGGCCCAAGCGCAGTACCTGGAGGCGAAGTTATTCCTCGCGGAGTACCTGCTCTGCTCCCAGGGGGATCGGATGGCGATGGCGAATTCCGTCGAGGGGCGATTCCCGTTTCTCGATCACCGCGTCATTCAATTGTGCAATCAGATGAAGCCGCGGCTCAAGTTGTGCGGCCTGAATGAAAAGCACGTTCTCAAACGAGCCATGCGCGACCGCTTGCCGCGCGGCGTCTGCCAGCGAGCGAAGCAGCCCTATCGGGCCCCCATTCACGCGTGCTTCTTTCCGGGCGGCAAGCCGCTCGAATGGGTCGCGGAGATGCTCGACCCCCGGGCGCTCGACGCGGCAGGCTGCTTCGATGCTGCCGCCGTGGGCAAACTCGTCCACAAACTCCAACGCCGCGGCGAGTTGAGCGAAACGGAACAAATGGCGTTGGCGGGCGTGCTGTCGACGCAGTTGATTCAGCAACAATTCGTGGTCGACTTCCGTCCGCCGGCCCCCATCGACGGTCGTGATCGCGTGAAGGTGGTCTTGCGCGGCGACGGCCACACGAGAGCGGCGGAGGCAGGTCTGCCGCACTGGCAATCCGTTGCCACGACGCCAATCGGGAGCGACCAATCATGAGTTTTCATCGCGACGTCTTGAAGCTTGATGCCGAGGCCGAGACGAACCAGATCGTTCGCCAGATCCACCGCGACGTGTTGACGACGCTCGGCAAACGCGGCGGCGTGATGGGCGTGAGCGGCGGCGTCGATTCGGCGGTGGTGCTGGCCATGGCAGTGCGCGCCCTGGGCCCCGAGCGGCTCGTTGCCTTGATCTTGCCGGAAATGGAATCAAGTCCAGAAAGCGCGCGACTGGCGCGCCAAGTGTGCCGGCAGTTCGGGGTCCACGCCGTCGTGGAGGACGTGACGGCGCCGTTGATCGGTTTTGGCTGCTACCGTCGCCGCGACGCCGCCGTCCGGGCCCTCTTTCCCGAATACGACAGCACCTATCGGCTCAAAATCACGCTGCCCGAGACTCTGCTCACCCGCGATACGCTCAGCGTGTACAGCGCGACGATCGTCAGCCCCGAGGGCGAGATCAAGAAGAAACGCCTGAAGCCCGACCAATTGCGGCAGATTGTCGCGGCCTCGAATTTCAAACAGCGGAGCCGCGCCGCATTGCTCTATTACCATGCGGAATTGAACGACTACGCCGTGATCGGCACGCCCCCTAAGAACGAGCACGACCTGGGATTCTTCGTGAAGTACGGCGACGGCGCCATGGATCTGCGACCGATCGTGCATCTGTACAAGTCGCAGATTTATCAACTGACCGAGTACCTGGACGTGCCGCAGGAGATTCTGGTGCGCCCGCCGACCTCCGACACGTACAGTGCCAATAGTACGCAGCAGGAATTCTTCTTCCGCCTGCCGTTTGAGATGCTTGACCTGCTGTGGTACGCGTGGGAGCACGAGGTCCCCGCCGACGACGCAGCGAATGTCGTCGACCTGACCGAGGAGCAGGTGCGACGCGCGTACGGCGACTTCAGTCGCAAGACGAAAACCACGGAGCATCTCCGCACCCCGCCGCTGGGTTGCGTCGCCCCGGCCGAGCAGGCGCCCGTCTGATCCTGGGGCCGCACCCTCAGTCCGCCCGTCGACGGCGACGGAGCGTTCACGACATCACGGATTCGATGCTGACGGGCGCGAGCTGCGCGCGAATCGTCCCGGTTCTCGAGAATCGCGTCAGCGACGACGTATCGCGGGCGGCGACGGATAGTAGCGCGTCGTGTCGAGAAACGCCCCTGACTGCCCCAGGGTCATGAAGCCCGCATTCTTTCCGGTGGGGGTCAGCGACCCCTGCACATCGGCCCGTAATTGATCCAGGGTTTGCGCCTGCCGAGCCTGTGTTTGCAACTGTTGCTGATTGAACGCCCGCTGATTGAGCTGCGGCCGCACCAAACTGTAGTAATTTGGCAGGCCCGACAGGTTCGTGCGCGTCAGATTGAGGTACGGGCTGACTGTCGGGGTCGACGGCTGATACCGCTGAACCTGACAGTGCGCCGCGTCGGCGACGAGCGCGAGTGCTAGCAAGCATGCGCTGGCAGTAAAGCCCGTATGAGCAATTCGCATTGCGATTTCACCGTTCAACTGAGCTGTGAGCGACGCCGCCGGCGCGACGCTGCTTCTCGTATTTTCGGCAAGCCCCCCAGACGCCCTCAAGGATTCTGCCGTCTGTCCCGATTTTACCGACAGCGGCAGGCTGGGTCCTGTCGTCGATCACAGTTCCTCGAATCGGTCGCGAGTTATCCCGCGGACAGTTCGCAACGACTAGCGGACGCATGAAAGCACGCCTCAATTTACACATGACCGTCTTGTACGTCGCCTTGGCTGCGTGCGCGTGCGGATGCCACGTCGTCTACCCGGGCCGCAAACTCGACGGTCCGGCGCCCTGCGTACCGCCGCAGACCGCCCGCGAACTCTGCAAGGTCTCGCTGCCCGACTACATTATCGAGCCGCCGGACGTGCTGACTATCGAAGCGATCAGCCTCGTCCCAAAGCAGCCGTATCGCTTGGGACCGTTGGATTCGGTCACGATATTGACCGAGGGGTTGCCGGACAGCGCGAATCTCAGCGGCGAGTTTATCGTTCAGGCGAATGGGACGGTGCAACTCGGCTTCGAATTTGGGGCGATTCCGGCCGCCGGCCTCACGGTCGAGGAGTTGCAACAACAGCTCTTGGCCAAGCTCCAGCAGACCTACAACAAGCCCCAGGTCGTCGTCGCTCTCGCCCAAGTCGCCGCACTGCAGCAGATCGCCGGCGAGCACCTAGTGGCGCCGGACGGCAAAGTCAATCTCGGCGCTTACGGGCGCGTCCGCGTCGTCGGCCTGACCATGGAAGAGGCCCGCGCGACCATCGAAGCGCACCTGTCGCTGTATCTCGAGTCGCCCAGAATTGCGCTGGATGTCGTCGGTTTCAATAGCAAGGTATTCTACGTCATCACGCAAGGAGCCGGCCTGGGCGACCGCGTCATCATCTTGCCCTCCCGGGGCAATGAGACAGTTCTCGACGCGATCGGCCAAGTGCAAGGTCTGGAATCGACGTCGTCCACGCGAATGTGGATTGCGCGCCCCGGCGGCAATGAGTGCGGCGGCGATCAAATCCTACCTGTGGATTGGCTGGCTGTGACCCAACGCGGCGACGTGGCGACGAATTACCAGGTTCTCCCCGGCGACCGTGTCTACGTGTCCGAGGATAAGCTCGTGGCATTCGACACCACGCTGGGCAAGGTGTTCTCGCCGCTGGAGCGAATATTCGGCGTCACGTTGCTCGGCACGCAGACGGCACAACGGGCCATCTATTTTGAGGAGACCGCAACGCGCGGTTTCGGATTCTAGAAATCTCGCTCAGCCCAGAGACATACACCAGCACAACGAGGTTCATCGACGGCGCTCCCCAGGAACTACGACAACGCGCCTGTCGTTTCCCCACCATCGCGACGGCAAGCGCTTCCGCGGCTTGCCGAGATCTGCCATGCCACGTTCACGCATCTGTTTCATGTTGATGCTCGCCGCGACCGCGCTGGGCTGTCGCGCCCACGGTCCCTTCGTGAAGCGGGAATCAGAAGTCCGTTGTCCCACGGACGTACGAAAGACCGTCCCCTGGTGCTACGGCGAAGACGCAATCTTCATGTGCCCCTGTGGCCCCGCGCAGGCATACCACGGGCTGAAACCGACGTGTTGGCGACCGTGGCCCGGAACGGCGGCGGAATGGCGAGATTCTCACTGCTACGGCGGTCATTGCCCGGATGGCGGTTGCTACGCGGCCCCGGTCCCAGGGGACTCCGTCGGGTCGCCGACGCCGATCGTGCAGCCCAGCGACGCCGATCCGCTGGAGCAATCATGGGCGCCCCAGGAGGATCAGCCCGAGCCCGCCGACATTGAGTTGCTTCCCCCGACCTCGCAGCCCGACATGCCGAGCCAGCACGCAGACTAAAATCGACACCACGAAGCGTGCTGGCGCTCGTCCGGAGTCGCGCGGAAAGAGTGCGGACCAAACTCCCTCACGTCGACACGCACCAACCACTGGCGAACCTTCATCGCGGTAAACTGCGAACCATTGTCGCTCTGCAGACGCCCGGGCACGCCCCGGCGGATGAACAGGTCGCTCAGCCGCCGGAGCATGCCTTCGGTCGACAACCACGGGGCGACATCGATCGCCAGGCATTCCCGCGTGTGCTCGTCGATCAGCGTCAGCATCCGGAACGCCCGGCCGTCGCTCGTGCGATCCTGCGCGAAGTCGTAGCTCCAGACGTGATCGCGATACTTTCGTTGCAGGCGGAAGCACGATCCGTCGACCAACCACAGACGTTTCCGTTTGGGCCGTTTCTTTAGCGTTTTCAGGCCCTCCTGACGCCACAGGCCTACAACCCCTTTTGTGATTGGGCTTCCACCGATTCAGGCTTCGACAAATTGGTTCGGGATTCGCAACGTGTCCCAGGCGGGTGGTCCGGAACGGCGCAGCCTACGGCCCGATTTCGCGGACAAAGAATCTCTGGCTCCACCCCTTCGTATTTCGTATTGGGAGGAGTCCGCTCCGGCCCGGAAGAGCGGACCGAACGTCCTGATAACCCGCCCCCTGGCGCGACACAGAAACAACCGAGACTTCGGGCCAAAGTGGCCCCCGAGCCGCCTGGGTCGGTCGCCAAGTGGGTGTCGTGTTCTGGAAGCAAGCAGCCACGAAAGACAAAGAGAGCGGAGAAGAGATCTGCATCCCGGTACTGCGACACTACAACGTCTTCAATGCCGAGCAGTGCGAGGGGATCAACGCCCCTGACCAGGCTGTCACGACAGACGAAGCAGAACCCTTCGAGCCGAATGAAGAAGCCGACCGAATCGTCACGAGCTACTCGGCAGGCCCACTTGTCATGCACACCGGTTCGGCAGCAATGTACCTGCCGCGACGACCTCGAGGTCATGAGGACCCACGATCAGCCCTGAGAAACCCTGTATTTACAGCGGTTTTTATGAGTCTATCCTAGTTTGGGAGGCTTGCAAACATTAGCGATGATTGTCATCGATTAGCAAGCGTTAGCATCCCAAACTAGGAACCGATGGCGGCCGCGCGCCGCCGCGAAGAATCGGGCCAACCCCAGGGGTGCGGAAAGATTGTCACCACACCAGCGCCTCGTTTTTTGCCAGGACTGTCCGCCAATGTCGAGTTGGTTCTCGCCGCTATTCTTCCTGTTCGCCCGCTCCAGCGAGGAGCAACTCCGACGACAACTCCTGTTCCTCAAGGCCGAGTTGGAAATGACCCGCCAGCGGGTCGAGAAGCAGCGCATCTTCCTCACCAACGACGAACGACAGAGGTTGCTTGAACTGGGGGACGGCATCGGCTCAGATGTGTTGAAGTTGGTTTCCATCGTTCATCCCCGAACTTACCGTCGCTGGCTGGAGCGGAGAAGCGGGGGACAAGAGCCCGCCAAGAAGATGGGCCGTAAAGGCACGTCCGAAACGACTCGGCAGATCGTTGTCAGGCTCGCCCGCGAGAACGGTTGGGGGTACGGCCGGATTGTGGGAGAACTCCGCAAGCTCCGTATCCGCTGCGTCGGACGGACCACCGTCCGCACGATCCTCAAAGACGAGGGAGTCCATCCCAGTCCCAAGCGAGGCAAGGGCAGCTGGGACGAGTTCATCAAGGTCCATGCCGACACGCTCTGGCAATGCGACTTCTTCTCCAAAATAGTGATGACCAGCAGCGGCCAGCGGCAGGCCTATGTGCTGGCCTTTCTGCACGTCGATTCGCGGCGGGGGATTTGCTCGCCGGCGACGATCGAGCCGGATGACAAGTGGGTCACGACGCAGGCGCAATCGATGCTCGAACAAGCCCGCGGTATGAACCTCCCAGTCAGCTACTTGGTGCGGGACCTCGACTTCAAGTACTCCAAGCGGTTTGACCAAGTCTTCACTTCCGCCGGCGTGGCGATCGAACCCACCGCCCCGCGGGCGCCAAATCAAAATGCCTTCGTGGAGCGTTGGATCGGCTCAATCCGAAACGAGTGCCTCAATCGGTTTATCGCCTTCGGCCTGGGGCACCTCGATCATCTGGTGGCTTGGTATCTCGAATACTATCACCAGGCGCGTCCGCACCAACGGAAGGACAACAAGCCTCTGCTTGGGGTCTGGCCGGAGGTAGATGATCCGCCAGGCAAGGTCGAGGAGGTGGTCTGTCGCGAGTGGCTCGGCGGCGTGCTGAAGCACTATGAGCGGGCCGCCGCGTGAGGATGTGACGTCGTAGCGCTGCGATCGCGAGGGGACCAGCGGCGGCGTTGTCACATCTGTTCCGACGCAGCCAGTCCCTTGGGGATTCGTTCTAGGACACCGCTTTCGAATAGGCCGTCCAACTTAAGATGTTCGAGATGGACATAGCCAATATGACAGCCGCAGGTTTCATTCGGACACGGCCGCTCGTAAAGCACGCTCTCAAGGCGCTCGTCGTAAAGGTTTCCTATCTTGTCCTTCACAAAGTGACAGCGGCGAACGTCGCCATCGCTGTCGACGGTCACGACGCTCACCCCCGTCCGACAGGCGCGACTTTGGCTCGCATGGCGTTGATTGTTGATGGGGAACAGGGGGTCCACTGCTTCAAGCGAAGTCAGCAGCGGCTCATCGTAGTAGTCGGGGGACGACTTGTAGGCGTTGACCCAGAGGTAGGTGGACGGGGACAACGCATCACGCAGTCGCTGAATCTCAACGAGATGCTCACGCAGGCCGACGCATCCCACGCTGTGCGCGACGCCGAGGCTGGCGAGTCGCTGGCACTGGCGGAGGAATGATTCGAGGGTCGTCTCCCCAGGGTGATACGTGCACCAGAGCCCGATTTTGTCGACGTCCGCTTGTTCGAGCCAAGCAAGTTGGCACGATAGATTGGTTTGCACCGCGACCTTGGGCACGTGCGGTAGGTGGCTGAGCTGAACGATCGCGTCGCGGTACCAGCGTCGCACCAGAGCCTCCCCCCAAGGCGTAAAGAACACGGAAATCCGATCCCCATCACGTCGGCTGACCCAGTCTACGAAACGCTCAAGTCCCCGCCTGTCCTTGAGCAGTTCCTGAGGCGATTCCCAGTGCTTGGCGAACGGACAGTAGGGGCATTCGTAGTTGCAGCTCGACAACGTCCCACGGTAGAGGATGGAGAGATTCAAACGCACTCGAATGCCTCCATCAAATCGACGACCTGCGGCGAGTAAAGCCACGGACCGATCGCATCCGAACGCTCCAGCCCCGCTGTCGTGAGCTGCAAGGCGTCCTTGTCCCGCCGGGCCAAACCCGCCTCCTGCAACGAGGCCACTTGAGGGAAGTCCTCACCAACCCGTGTGCCGAAGCGGCCTTCGTAGGCCGAGATCGACAATCCTGCCGACTGCAGGAGGCCCTGCAGCAGGTACCGACGCTTCTGTTCCCCGTCGCACAAGCGATAGCCGTGGTGGGCATAGCGAAAAGACTCGGGGCTCCGTACGAGATAGCCCTCCAGGATCGACCGCACGCCAGCGCGCCCCACCGCGAACTCCGACGAGTAGTGCAGGCTTCGCGTGTAGGAACGGGCCCCGCAGCCGAGCCCGACCATGCCATCCGATTGGCAGCAGTAGATCGGCCCTGCTGCCGCAACCGGGACCGGCTTGCGGAACATCCGCATCGAGACTTGCTCGTACCCGGCGGCGAGCAGAGCGTCGCGACCGGCCCGATAGTGCGCAAGTCGGTCATCCCGGGGCGCCGCGCCAATTCGACCCAACCCTGTCAGCTCCCGCACATACAAGGGGTAGAGGTACACCTCCTCTGGCTGGTGGCGAATGGCGCTATCCACGGTGCGGCGCCACGAGTCGAAGCTTTGCTCGCTCGAACCGTAGATCAAATCAAGGTTAAGAACGGGAACCCCTGCCTGGCGCACGACATCAATGGCGCGCTCGATCTCCAGCGTCGTCTGAGGCCGGCCCAGCGATCGCGCTTCACCGTCATCGAACGTCTGCACCCCTACGCTCAGTCGATCGACGCCCCAGTCTCGCAGCAGCCGGGCCTTACCAATGGTGAGCGTCGCCGGCGACGCTTCGCACGATGTTGGCACGACTCTCGATTCTTCACCAAGCAGGAGGTTGGCGGTTGCCATCAGCTCGGACAACCCTGCTTCGTCAAGATACGTTGGAGTGCCGCCGCCGATCGCCACACTAGCGAACTTCGCATCTGACAATATCCTGCCAACGGCGTCCGCTTCGCAGCGAATCTGGTCCAGGTAGCGCCCGACCCAACCGCCCTCTGCATTCGCCATTGTGAACAGATTGCAGAAGCCGCACCGGTATTCACAGAAAGGAACGTGCAGATAGAGAAACAGCGAGTCACGCGGTTCGTCGGCCCAGGCCTGCTGCAGCGGAATCGGTGGATCGAATGTGCGGTAGGCCGACTTGTGCGGGTAGGAATAGGTATAGCCGGCATAAGGCGAGCCGTTGATGACTGCGCTGAGACTAGACATTGGCTGCCTCGCCCTCGACGGCGTCGAGCAAGAACTGAGCGTACGGGACGTCCCACACGACTTGGTGGGCAAGACGGTGCCCATGGTAGCCATCCTCTCCATAAGCAGTCCCATGATCGGAGAAGATCAAGCAGCACGACGGACCTCGGCGACGCAACGCCTCGAACAGCGGAGGCAGGCACGCATCGACGTACTGCAGCGCCTCGGCTTGCGTCGAGCAGGAGTCCTCGGTTTGCATGCCGAAGAGGCAATTCGGTTGGTGAATGGCGGAGGCGTTTATAAACAGCAGAATCCGTCGATCCGCCGGGGACTCGCCCAATCGGTCCACCGCCAACTGGACCTGGGTCTCCATCGACTGTGCACTGGCGACCCCCATCTCCCGCGACCAATGGCTCTCGCTGAACAGCCCGGGCAGCACGCGGCAGAGAGCGGTTTGCTTGTTGAAGAAGCCCACGCCGCCAATACACACCGTGTGGTACCCCACGGCAGCAAGGCCCTCAATCCACGTGGCTTCATCGAAAACGAACGTTTCGGAGGTGGTCGTTTCGCTCCCCTCGAACCTGGCCGCGAACAAGCGGGGGTGCGGGCCGGGCCCGACCGGGGTGGGCAGGAATCCCGCGAAGATCGCTTGGTGGGCCGAGTACGTGAAGCTGCCGGGCGAGTGACGGCGCTGCCAGCCCGTCGCTGGCATCACCTTGGCCAGATTCGGGGTCGCTCCCCGTTGCCAGCATGATTGAGCGACGTCGTAGCGGAGCGTGTCGAGGGTCATCACGAAGATGTCGCGACCGCCGACGATCTGATTCATGTCCCAGTCGACCATTCCGCCCTCTACGTCTCAATGAGCGGTCGATAGTCGTCCGGGTTGTCAAAACCGGCGGTCCACGCAACCGCCTGTCGGCAGCTCGTCGTGGCAGGGGGCACTCGGAGCAGGTAGTGGCGGCCCGTCGAGGGACAATTCACCGAGACGCATACCAGCGGCTCGTCGTCTCCGAGTTCAACGCGGAAGAGCTTTCGCTCGCCGCCTGCATCTACGTCGGAGTCAAGCAGCTCGGGATTCGACTCGGCAAGAAAGCGTTCAAACCCCATCCGCTCAAGTTTGACCCGGCGAAGCTCGGCGTTCTGTTCGCTGAGCACCTCGTTCGCGGTGATCTCCACTGGACGGAAAGCGATGCGCTGGTCGATAGCCACCCCTCTCCAGCGAAGCCCCACGCCCGTCAGTGATGCGGGAAGCGATCGAATCGAGGTATCTGCGAGGTCGATCCAAGAGGTCACCTCCAGGCCCTCGGGAAGCTCCGCGATCGGCGTGCAACCCGCGAGGTCGAGCTGCGAAAGCCTGCCCAGCCACAGTGGCAACGTTCGGATGCCGAGGCAGTTGCGCGCTCGCAGCCGACCTACTTGCAGCGAGCCTGTCATGGGCCACTCCTCGAGTTGCGGGCAATCGCTGATGTCCAGGAACGACGCCTCAATGCCCTCCGGCAAGGCCTCGAGCGCCGGGCAATCGCTGACGTTCAGCGAACCGACTCGCAAGCCGGCGGGCAGTCGCTTCAGGCGGTGGCAGCCATGGAGGTTGAGCCCAAACTGGACGGTGAGCCCTTCCGGCAGCTCTTCAATGTCCGACTCGGAAAGATCAAGAGAAGTGCGCCGCGAGTTGGGGGCTAGCGAGTTCGCCAGTTCCATCTTCTTGCCCACTTCTTTTCTCTTGTGTTCGTCCGCATCGAAGTGGAAGCCGTCCTTGTAAGCTCGCGCCAGCTCCCTCGTCGCCTGAAAGTCTTTGATCCGCTCGTAGAGCCATCGAAACATGCCACCGCCCATCATTCAGTCGACTACGCGGCGGATCTCTTGTGGAGAGTACTCGCGTTGAATCCAGGCGCGATAGACGCCCTTATCGAGGTTGATCGGAGCATGCTCCTCGTGCATCAGCGTAGCTCGGTCCGCTGTCACCCGGAGGTAAAGCGAATCGCCGGACCGGTAGAGCGTTGCGGCGCCGCGAGGTTCGACTCGATGCGCATGCCCCGTCAGTTCCCCCTTGGCGAGGATACAGTGTGGCAGTTCCGCTGCCGACGGCGGAACGCTGCCAGCTTTCTCGATAAAGACATCGCCATGTCGCCACATTCTATGCTCCTCTCCACGCAGGGGCTTTAGTACCACGACCGTAGGCTTTGTTGTACACTACGGTCCTTGGTTAGCCAATCTAACACCCGTCCTGTGCGAGGGCCGCATGACCATCAACGCTCACTTGGATGAGTTCCAGGGTTTGCCTGTAGTCGACTTTTCGTGCGATTCCGCTTTACCGTCGGACGGATCGAAGGCGATCCGCATCGCGCTGGACTGGGAGGCCCATGATTCGGGCCAGTCTTTCCTCGACCTCTTCGCGGCATTTCTCGATGCGCCCGGGTCCGCCGAAGTGCTTGCCCTTCTAATAGGCGACTGGGGCGGCACTGGCGAGGGTAATGACTCGGGGCCAGTCGTGGAGGCGCTAGTGAGCGCACGAGACCGATTGCCCAACCTTCGTCATCTGTTCCTTGGCGAGATGACGATGGAGGAGTCCGAAATCTCCTGGATCACCCAGAGCGATGTGTCTCCCATCTTCGAAGCCTTTCCGTTGCTGGAAACATTCTGCATCAGAGGAGGCAACGATCTACGACTAGGCAAGCCGCGGCACAAAGCCCTTCGCAAATTGGTGATCGAAACCGGGGGAATGAGCGGCGCAATCGTTCGCGAGGTGGCCTCGGGCGAGTTTCCCGAGCTCGTGCACCTTGAGCTGTGGCTGGGGGACGATGGCTATGGCAACGACGTCTCGGAAGACGACCTGCGCGGCCTCCTCTCCAGCGGGGCGTGTAGTCGGCTCACCTATCTCGGCCTGCGGGATGACTGCAACGCCGACGCTACGGCCAAGCTCCTCGCGGAGACATCTGTCCCGCCGACCCTGAAGACCCTCGACCTGTCGTTGGGGACATTGGGTGACGAAGGGGCCAGCGCCCTTTCCGGCTGTCCTTGGCTGGGACAGCTTAAGGTTCTCGATATGCACTTCCACTACATGTCCGCTGAGGCCGTATCGCAACTCAAGTCCGTGGTTCCTGCAGTCAACGCGGACGACGTCCAGCAGCCGGATGACTGGGATGGCGAGCCGCACCGCTACGTCGCGGTCGGCGAATAATGGCCCAGCGCCCGTGGGCGATCATCGGCAACCCGGAGAACCGACGGGTCGCAGGATTTCAGCACGCGCTGAAGAGCCGCGGATTGGCGCCGGCGGTCGTGCTGAGCTACGAGGACTTGCTGGCGGACAGTACGGCCCTGCAATCCCTGCCACGCAGTGCGATTGTCCGCGTGGAGTCCCCCGGGGAGAACCTAGCCGTCGAGCACCTGTTGGTGCAAGCGGGCGAGTCTGCGGCGAAGCGTGAGAACTCGTGTATCTATGCCGGTCAGACGCTCTCGCAACTGCCGCGAGATCACGGCAGAATCATCGCGCCGCGGCAGTGGTACCTGGGGTACGTCACGTCGATGAGGGACTGGGCCGCGACCTGCTCGGAGTCATCCGAGCAGCTGTGGACGACCACGGCCGATGCGCTCGCATTGCAGTTCGACAAGCCGCTCTGTCAGACGCGGTGTCGCCAGGCCGGCATTCCCACGCCCACGCCACTTGGCGTCATCTCCGGTTTTGATGAGCTCTGCCAGAAGATGTCGGATCAGGGCATCGAACGCGTCTTCGTGAAGCTGGCCAACAGCTCCTCCGCCAGCGGCGTCGTCGCACTCCACCGACGCCGAGGCGAAGTCTCGGCGACGACGTCGGTGGAAGTCGTGCAAGGCGCCCGGGCCGTGGAGATGTACAATTCGCTCAAGATCAAACGCTACACGAGCACGGAGGAAGTTCAGCAGCTGATCGACGCGCTGGCCGCTCATCGAGCCTGCGCGGAGCAGTGGTTGCCCAAAGCCTCTTTGTCCGGGAGGGTGTGCGACTTGCGTTTGCTGGTCATCGCGGGCGAGCCCCGCCATACCGTCGTCCGAACGAGTCGCTCTCCGCTTACGAACCTTCACCTTGGCAACCGTCGCGGCGACATCGAGGAGTTCTGGCGCCGTATCCCGGAAGAGCAGCAGCGTCAATTGTGGGAAACATGCCGGAGGTGCGCTCGGTTGTTCCCAGAGTCGCTCCATCTCGGATTAGACGTGCTCTTTACGCCTGGGTTTCGATCGCACTACCTGCTTGAAATCAACGCCTTTGGCGACCTGCTGCCGAACGTCGTCCACCGCGGCGTGAACGCCTACGAGGCTGAGGTTGAGGCAGTCCTGGGCGGGTGGTCGCCCGCGTCACCAACTAAACGAATAGCTTGACCGTGCCAGGCAGTGGTAAAGATCGCCTGATGAAGTGCCTTACCTACCTGTCATCACCTTGACACCCCTCAGAGAAGAAACCTAGTCGACCTCGACATAGCCCTTCTTCGTCTTCTCGCGAATAAGTCGCTCGCAGTCTCTGCGAGCCGCCGCTTCGTCGTTGAACGACTTTGTACGAGTCTGGCCGGTCGTCCCGATTCGTCCGAACGTGACCGAATGCTGCTCGCCCGCGAGAGAGATTTCCCAGAACTTGCTCGACTTGCCATCTCGCAGTTCGAATCGGCGCGAGCCTTGGCTGCTTGAGCCAGCCGCGTCCGAATCGCCACCTTGCTGATTCGTATCGCCCCCTGCGGATGCGTCGGCGTCTTCCTCGATCGCAGTCGAGTCATTGGTGACATCGAGGTCATCCAGCTCAAGGTCGACGTCTTCGTCGTCGTCAATCTCACCCCCTTCAAGGATGGCGACAAGTCGATCCATTACATCCTGACTGTCGGCGTACCAGTCCTTCGCCAGGACATGCACAATCCGCCAGCCGAACGCACGCAGCAGCCGGGGGCGCATCATGTCGCGTTCGAGCAGATCCGACTGCTCGTAGTAACCGCAGCCGTCGATGAGGATGCCAAGTCGATAGACGGAATCTCCCTCGCGATGAACGGCTAAATCACACCGGAAATGGGACTGCCCCACGGCGTGATCCACCTGATAGCCCGCGGCCGCGAGTCGCTCGGCCAGCTGCTCGGCGAGCAGTTCCCTTGCGGGCGTCGCCTGGTCCTGTTCGTCGTGCGTCCAACGGGAGAGACTTCTCGTAACCCTTGCGGCCGCCTCCGCATCCCCGGCCGACACCGCCTCGGCGTAGCGCAGGTAGCTCTTCAGGCAGTTGGCGCCGTCGTTGTAGTCGTTAGTGATCTCAGTCGACTCAATCGAGCTGACGACTGCCATGTACTGCTTGGCGCGGGAGAAGGCGACGTTCAGCCGTTTCTCGCCGCCGCTCTTGTTTATGGGCCCGAAGTTCATCCGCATCTTGCCCGTCGGGGGACGACCGTAGCAAACGCTGAGGATAATGATGTCCCGCTCGTCCCCTTGGATGTTCTCCAGGTTCTTGACCAGCAGTCCGACGAACTGCCCGTCGTCCTCCCGCTCGTAGGCCTGCTCCAAGGCTTCGCCAAAAGGCTTGTCGTCGGCTGCCAGGCGCGTGAGCGCTTGCTCGATCTCGTCCTGCTGCGCCTCGGAGAACGCCACGATCCCGATCGTCTGCTGCGGCGAGTCGGTCAACACTTGCCGCACCATCTCGGCGATGTATTCTGCCTCGGCGCGATTGCGACGCTTGTCATAGACGCCGTGCCGCAGGAGGTGGAAGCTAATGGGGCGGGCTAACGCCTCCTGAGCGCCAACCGCGCCGTGCTCCGGCGATTCGGCGACGATCGGCTCCCGCTGGACATTGGCGAGCGACTCCTCCGGGACCGTCAGCAGCCGGCCGTCGTAAAATGCCCAGTTCGAGAAACTGATCAGCGATTCGCTCCGGCTGCGGTAGTGCCAACCGAGCATCGTCGAAGGAAGGTTCTTCGCAGCGTGGCTGAGGAAGCTGCCCGAATCGAGGTCGTACTGCACGAGTTCCCCATCCGACTCGACGAGCAATTCCTCCTCTTCCTCGGCCGACTGCTTCGCGGAAAAAAAGTCGGTCGGCGGCAGCTGCATCTCGTCGCCAACGATGATCGACTGCGCGGCGCGAAACAGCGCAGGCACCGCCTCTTCGAGCGTGATCTGACTCGCCTCGTCGAAGATGACTACGTCGAACCGGTCTGGCGAGAGCGGTAGCGTGTCCGAAACGCTCAACGGGCTCATCAGCCAGACCGGCTTCAGGTCGTTGACCACGTCGCCCGACTCGTCGCTGACCAAGTCGCGGATCGCCTTGTAGCGCATCTGCTTGCCGAACTCGTGCTCCAGTTCCCGGCGGCCCCGGTTGTAGCGTCGCTTGAACTCCTTCTCTTCCGCCGACAGCTTTGCCGCCGGCTGCTCAGTGACGTGCAGGCTCTTGAGGAACTGGCGCCGCACGCGATCACGGATCTCGGCCGCATTGAGCCCGAGCCATTGGTCGTAACTCCCCTCCAGGCGCGAGGCCAGCGCGTGGCGGGTTCTGGCGGTGAACCGTTCGAACTGCTTGTCCTGCCGATACAGCTCGGCGAGGCCGCGGTCCGCTACGGCCGCTTCGATTTCGCGCGGTGTATGCGGCAGCGTCCGCAGGGCGGCGGCGACCGCCTGCGGAGTCGCCCGCAGTTCGCGGATGCACTCCAGAAAGTCGGGAACAGATTCGAGGTTGTTGCTAACGTGCTTAAGGGAACTCTTCAACTCAGCAAGCGGCAGCTGAGCGGCCGAGTCGGAGATCCTCGCCAGCTGCCCGTGAGCGGATTCTACGGCGGTCTTCGCTTGGAGCACCCGCGCGACGATCTCGCCCGCCCGCGGCGACTTCACGAGCGCGGCGTGAACCGCGGAGAGCCAACGGGGAAGCTTCGGGGCGTGCGTGGAGACCTCGCCAATGGTTTCGATCAGCCCCGGCGCAGCTTCGACGTCCACCCCCAAGCGGTCGGCCGTCTCTTGCAACAGACGACGCCGAGCTGCGACCGCTTCATGCTCGCTGGCGAGTTGCTCAAGGACTCGCGACCAAGGCGGCCGAATCTTGTGGGCCCCGAAGCGGTAACCACGCTTCAGAACGCTGCGCAGCCGCCACCAAGCGGGCGAGAGCCAAGCGAACCTCGCTTGCTCGAATTGTCGGGCCTGCTCCAGGGCGAGCCCCGTCTCCTCGGCGGTCAGTTTCTCCGCCCAGTTGACGTTCACCTGCTCGGCCACTGTAACCGCCTGCTTGGACTTCTGCAGGGCCTTGACCTGCTCGCCCAGCCACCTGGCCTGCTCGTGCTGGGGATCCAAGAGGTGCACCAGACCCGCCTCGGCCACTTCCTTGAGTCGAGACGCGAATTGCGTAAGCTGCACCGCCCGCTCCAACGGTTCCCACCCGCTACGAGGCACGCCGCACCGGCCGAGCAATTGTTCCGCTTGGTCCAACTGCGGGATAGCTTCACGCACGCAGTGGGAAATCGTCTCCAGCGGGTGCTCCTCGGAGGCAAGCCGCGGTGACAGGATGCGCATGGGATGCTCGGCGAGCACCTTTCCGCCCCCCGCGTCGGCCAGGGCGCGTTCGAAACGCCCCACTGCGGACCGGCTGGCAAGCCACTCAGCGTGCGTCGGGAGCTGTTCGCGGGTGAGGGCATCCAACTCAGGCAGATCGCGGCGGAGCTCAATGCAGCGGTCCAACAGATCGCGGGCGGACGTCCCAAGCTCCGGGCGATCTGACTGCATCGCAGCGCTGAATCGATCCAGCGGCGTAATTGTCCGGCTCAATTGCTGGATCATCTCGCCCCGGCCAGCCGCCTGGGACTTTGTTTGCGGCGATTCAAGCAGCTTCTCGTAAGACTGCTTGAGGTCCATCACGAACTCTTTCTTGTCGGTCTGCGAGTCGTGAATCAGGCAGCAGAGGTCGGCCAGGCCGCACTGCCGTAATCGCGCATAGACCACGTCGATCGCGGCCCGCTTCTCGCACACGAACAGGACGCGTTTGCCCCGCGCGACGTAGTCGGCGATCAGGTTGGTGATCGTCTGCGATTTCCCCGTGCCCGGCGGGCCCTGGATAATGAAGCTCTTGCCCAGCTCGGCCTCGGCGATCGCGCGGGCCTGCGTCGGATCGCAGGGCACCACGTCGAAGCGGTCCGCCAACGCGCGGGCGTCGAGCGGCTGGTTGTCGATCGGGCGCGGCGCCAGGGAGAACGTCGCCTCGAACGCGGGGTTCGTCAGCCCATCGCCCAATAGCGCTTCGTAGTCCCGCACCAGGGACATGCGGCGGTACTTGAAATTCGCGAGCGTTACGCTGCACAGGTCGAACGTCCAGTCATAGGGGTTCGCCTCGCCGCCCGATTGCAACGCATAGAACTGTCGCTCCTTCTCGGCAACGGGCGGGTCCGGCTCGGCGGTCGCAAACGTCCTGGGCCGGGGCTTCTCTTCGATGATCTCGCGGAGGTGGGTCTGCGCGGGCCGCACCTTGGCCCCGAACAACTTGATCCCCAGCGGGTGGTAGTTGGCCGGGTCGTAGCTGTAGTCGAGATCGAGGTACTTGCGGACCCCGCGACCGGCCAGCCGCGCACGGCGGCGGTACTGGTCCAGCTTGCGGCGGGCCTTCTCGTGGATCAGCGCAATACGCGGACGATCGATCTTGGTGAGATTCACCGCCGACTCGGACGCCGCGATCTTGCGCGACAGCAGTTCAAACAGCCCGTCGAGCGACGACGTGGCCAAGTCGATCGACTCGGGCAGGGAGATGTCGTACAGCTGCTTGAATTGGTGCCGGATCACTGGATTGATTTCGGCCTCGGTCGAGACGACGTCCAGGTAGTAGGTGTCGCGGATCCCCTTCTTCTTGCGCAGCTGGACCGGCAGCAGCACCAGCGGCGAGTCGTACTGCTCGACCGGTTTTTCCTTGAGGTTGGCCCAGTGCAAGAAGCAGATCACCAGCCGCAGCTGGGCGAAGCCGAATTCGGATTGGTCGCGCCGGGCCTCGGCGATCAACCGCTCCAGCTGGCTTGGCAGGTAGAGGACCTCCGAGAAATTCAGGTACTTGTTCAACGAGATCGGCTTGCCGCCTGTCACCTCGCGATGCAACCGATCGTTCCAGACCAGGATCTGCCCGGGGCGGATGCTCTGGATGTCGAAGGACAACGGCACCGACGCGTGCGTGAGGTTCACGCTCTGCATCGTCGGCCGAAAATGCAGCAGCTTGTTGCGGCGGGAAATCTCGAAGAGCCGCTCGCGGAGCTTGGCGAGGATGACCGTTTGCCGGTCGCGTTTCGATCCCTTGGCGAATTCCGAGGAGTGCGCAAGATCGAACTCGAAGTCGACTTCCTGGTCGCGGTAGCTCTGGAGCGTCTTGACCAGCGACGCGAGGTCCTGCGCGCGGTCCCGCCGATCGAGCTGGGTCATCCGCACGATCACGCGCGCAATAACCGGGTGCAGGCCGGAGTTGAGCGCGAAGAGGTTCTTGCGGTGGGCGACAAACTCTTCGAGTTGCTCTTTGTCAAAGAAGTCGAGCCCGCACGCCAGGCTCGCCAGGATCATGCCCAGGGCAAAGACGTCCGTCAGCGGGTCGTGGACGCCCAGCCGGTGCTCCCAGCAGCGATAGCCCGGCAGATAAATCGGCCGCGTCGGCGTCTCGTCGGCGTCGCCAATCGCCAGGTCGACGACCTTTTCGACGCCGTCGTCCAGTTCGGTTGTAATGCGCGTCTCCGAGACGATCTCGACGGCCGCTCGGCCCGCCCGTTCGATCCGCTGCAAGTCACTGCTGACGCGGCGGACTTCCCGTCGTTTGGCCTCTTCAAACCAGATCCGCACGCCCTCGACACGGAGTTCGTCGAGGCCGTCCAATGGCGCGGCCATGCCCGCCGCGTGGGCGTCGAGGACCTCCCGCGCCAGGGGTAGGAAGCTGGCCAGCGCGTCTTCGGTCGTGAAGCCGTCGACCTCGAAACGGTCGCGTAGGAAATCGGCGAGTGTTGTCATGACGCCGCCTCCAGCTTGGCCGCGGCGGCGACAATGCGTTCTCGGTCGGCGGAGATCTTCTCGACCTGCTTCTTGCGGAGTTTGAGTTCTTTTGCGGCGATGCTGAGAAAGCCATCATCGAGGCCCACGGCGTCCGCCACGCCGATCGCCTGCGCCAGAGGCGCTTCCTCCAATTCCCGGTCGGCCGAGGCGAAGTCCAATAGGACGTAACAGTAGTAGTCCCGGAGGGGCTGGTCGCTCTGTTGGATATCTTCGCGGAGCGATTCGATTGCGATGTCGTTGTCGGCCGGTGCGTATTCCTCGAAGAAGAGGCGGGCGTGGGCGAGGATCACGTCGGTCTGCAGCCACTTCGGCGCCAGCATGGCGTCGATCAGTCGCCGCGTGACGCCCATGACGCGCACCTGGGCCGTGAGGTCAAGCTCGTCGAGCGCGGGCGGGCCCTCGATCAGCTCCGCGATCCGCGCGTTTGCCTCGACGGCTTGTTCATGCCACAGCTGCAGCACGTGCGCGCGGATGTACGCTTCGGGGTGGGACAGGCCGGCGGTCTTGATCGGGCCTTTCCCGAGTATCTCGGCGGCCTGCTTCAGGTAGCTCTCCGGGTTCACCTCGTCCAGGTCGGTGGCGATCTTCACCAGCATCGAGATCACCTCCAGCGGAGAGCCCGACACGTCGAGCGCGATCCGGTCGCAGAACACCTCCGTGTAAAGCCCGAACAGCCGGGCGCTGGCGAAGTGCGGCGTGTCGGCGTCGCGGTCGTGGGTCATCGCCGCGAGGACCTGCTCGGCGACCAGGAGGTCCCCGCCCCACCGGCTGTGGAGCAGAAGATGGCCCAACTCATGGGCCAGCAACGCCCGCAGTTCCGGCTCGGTCAGGCGAGACGCGATGGGGCCGTGCAAGACGACGTGGGCTTCGTCGGGGATGTACGCCAGCGACGCATTCAGGCCCTGCGGGTTCTGGGCCTGGTAGAGCGTCACCGGGACCTCCATCCCGAGACTCTTTGCGACCTTGTCGGCCATGTCGTATAGGGCCGGCTGGGCGTCCCGGTCGATGCGGTAGGTCGACTTGAGCAGGTCGAAGCGGATCGCCTCGTTCTGCTCAGCGCGCACGCGGTTCGACGCGTACCACTCCCAAATCTGCGACTCCTCGTTCTTGAGGTAGTCGCGGATCGCAAAATGGTACGGAAGCGGCTGACGCGGGTCGTGCTTCTCTTCGTCGGGCATGCGGAATCGATCGTGTATGAAAACCCCTATGATACCCGCCGGGCGCGCATTTGTGACCACGCATCAATGCCGCGTATTCATGCAGTGAGCCCTCGGCCGGGTTGCCAAGCCTCGCAGCTGTTACAATCCACGGAGTTGCCCAACATGGCGTTTTGATCCCTTGCCCCAACGCATCCGAGATGGTGGTTTGGGAGCTTCATCGCGTTTTCTAAGTTCGCTTCGACCTCGACACAAACATCAAGGGGTGAATACACACCGTATTGCAAGATCAAGGCAACAGCGCCCTCAGTTCGGCCGGGTTGGAGCACTGCCTCAGTTTACTGAACAGCGATCGAGCCCCACCATGTTTGCTTACTCACGAGATCCTGCCTATTGATAGGTTGCCAGGGACGTCTCAAGGTTTAATCAATACGGGAGCGGACTATTGCCAGTAACAGAATGTGAAACTCGTTCGTTCACTCGCCAAGAGTTTTACGACTTTGTGTGGTCTGCGCCGGCGACCCGACTGGCAAAAGAGCTAGGGTGCTCGGACGTCACCATTGGCAAGACCTGCCGTTCGTACAACATCCCCAAGCCTTACCCCGGCTACTGGGTCAAGCTGGCCAACGGCAAAACGACCAAGAAGACGCCGCTGCCGCCGGACGAAGAGGCGGACCAACGCAGGATCGTCTTTCATCAGCACGAAGACTATGAATCGACGGTCGACGAACCGCCACGCGAACTCCAGTACGATGACGACATTCGCCAGCTGCTCGCCAAGGCGACGTCTCTCGGCGCCGTGTTGGTTCCCGAGAAGCTCCGCAAGCCGCACCCCCTGATCCTGGCCACGAAAGAACGCCTACAGCGCGAAGCGGCTCAGCAGAGACTCCCTTGGTCGCAGCGTTCCAGCGACTGTCGCGACAAGGCCCCGCGTGGTTTGTCGGTGGAGGTAGGCGGCTCTTTGCTAAAGAGAGCGCTGCGCATTATGGACGCCCTCATCAAGCGGATCGAGCAAGTCGGGGGAGTCGTCCAAGTCGAGCCGAAGCATTACAACGCCAATCAGTACGAGACGGTGGTTCGCTTCGCCGGCGAGACCGTGACGACGCTGCGGATCCGTGAGAAGCACAACCAGGTCCGCACCAAGAATCCGGACGCGCAGTATTCATGGGAGCGTGACCAACTCGACCTGGTGCCCAGCGGTAATCTCTTGCTGGACGATGGGCCGTCGAGCTACCGCTCCCCGCTCGCGATCGACGGCAAGGCGAAGAAGATTGAAGACAAGCTGGAGGGCTTGGTGATCGGATTCGTGAAGGAGGCCGGGGAGGGGCGAATTGCCCGCCGTGAACGCGAGGAAAAAGAGCGTCGTCGAGCCGAGGCAGAGCGGGTCCGTCTGGAACGTGAGGCAGAACTGAAGCGTCTGCGCGACGCTCTAAAGCAGCGCCAGGACGAGGAGCGTGCCTGTGTCGAGCGGCTGATCCATCACGCCGACTCGTTGCGTCAGAGCGAGGTGCTACGCGAATACCTGGACCAGCTGTGCTGGGCGAAGGCCCCCGACGGGGTTGTGGCGATTGACAGCCGCCTTGCCGACTACTTGAGGTGGGGTTTTGAGCAGGCGGACCGTCTTGACCCGCTGCGCCCCAGCCCGCATTCCGTTCTCGATGAGAAGGTAGACGAAGACCTGCTCGCGCGTGAGGGTCACATCCCTCGCAAGCCCCGGTAGGGGCGACTGACTTGCTCAACGCAGGGGGCGGTCCTGGCGGGTGGTCGCCGATCCGCGATAATGGGCGTCGAGCGGCGGATGGTTACATCCACCCGTAAGGCACGACGACGGACGAGAGCACAGCATGTTCACATGGAAGCCCATTTACGCAGAGATTGCCCAGAAGCTTTGCGAGTTCGAGCACTCGCACGACCAGCTTGTCGCGCTGATGATCAAGCTGCACGACCAAGGCCTCAAAGTGTCGAGCGTCGTGGATCGGGACGTGAACGACAAGGAAGTCCCCATGGCGGAGATCGACCCCTTCTCGTTCTTCGCCAACTTCAACCGGGGCGTGACCTACGACAACCGCCGGGCCATCATTGCAGCGATCAAAGACGAGTGGAAACTGGGCGCGGAGTTGCCGCAGGATTTTGATGGCTTGCCAATCATGAACCTGCAATCGAGCTGGTTCATGCCGTATCAGAAACGCCGCGAACCTCACCACGTGGCGACTCTCTGGCGTTTCTACCGGCACTGCCTGGAGATCGACGCCCCCAGCGAGCTTGACACCGAACTGTTCGACGCCTGCTGTGCATTGCGGAAGGTCGCCCCCGCGTCGCTAACCATGGGGATGTTTTGGAGCCGACCGGAATTGTGGATCGCGGTCGACAAGAAGAATCGCGAGTACGCCTCCTCGCTGGGCGTCACCCGCCAGGTCGCCGGCGGGGCGGACTACCTGAAGTGGCTCGAAGAGGTCCGGCAGAAGACCGACAAATCAACCTGCGAATTCTCACTCCAAGCGCACCTCAACACCCTGGAGGAGAAGCCCGTGCCGGACGATGACGAAGATGTGGGCCCCGCCCCCGCTTCCGACCGCAACTACTGGCTGCTCGCCCCGGGGCGAGGGGCCGTGCTGTGGGATACCTGGTTTGCCGAAGGGCTTGGGGCGATCGGCTGGAACGGTATGGGGGACCTCAACGAGTACCCCTCGAAAGAAGCGATGATGGAGTACCTGCCCAAGGTCTACGAGGACTCCGGGCCGCTGCACGTCGCCCATATGTTGTGGGAGTTCGCACGCGAGATGCGGCCGGGCGACGTCGTGTTCGCGAAGCAGGGCCTGCACAAGATCTGCGGCTGGGGGGTCGTCGCCGGCGATTATCAGTACGACGAGAGCCGCGACCCGTACTACAACGTCCGGAAGATCGATTGGCAGGGCGACACCGAGGCGAAGATGCCGACCGGGACGCAGTTGCCGCTCAAGACGATCACCCGCGTCACGACCAAGACCAGCTTCCTGGCCCAGATGGCCCAGGAGTACCAGGGCGTCCCGGGCCTGGAATCGGTGGGGCCTCCACCGGAGCCCGCCCGTAAAGTTACGCCCAAGCCCGTTCACCGCGCCTACGGCATCACCGAAGCAATGACCGACCTGTTCTTGCCTCAGCTGCAGGTCGAGTCCTGCGTCGAGCTGCTGAAGCGGAAGAAGAACCTCGTGCTGCAGGGCGCGCCCGGCACCGGCAAAACGTTCGTGGCGAAGCGGCTCGCCTACCTGCTGATGGGGCAGCAGGACGAGTCCCGCGTGCAGATGGTGCAGTTTCACCAGTCCCTGACCTACGAGGATTTTGTGCAGGGGTTCAAGCCGAGCGGCGACGGCGGCTTTAAGCTGGAGAACGGGACGTTCCACGGCTTCGTCGACGCGGCGCTCGCGAAACCCACGCTGCCGTTTGTGTTCATCATCGACGAGATCAACCGCGGCAACATGTCCAAGGTGTTCGGAGAGCTGATGATGCTCATCGAGCCGGACAAGCGGTCGTCCGAGTTCGCGATCCCGCTGAGCTACTCCTCCGACCCCGAAGAGACCTTCTACGTCCCGCCCAACGTCCACCTCATTGGCACCATGAACACCGCCGATAGGTCGCTCTCGATGGTCGACTACGCGCTGCGCCGCCGGTTTGCGTTCGTCGAGCTCGCCCCCGGCTTCGACTCGCCGGTCTTCACGAGCCTGTTACAAAGCCGCGGCGCTCCCGCTGAGCTGACCGCCGAGATTGCGAGTCGCATGAAACGGCTTAACGAGATGATCGCCGCGGACGAGTCGAACCTGGGCCGGGGCTACCGCATCGGCCACAGCTTCTTCTGCCCGACCGACGGCGAGCCGGCCAACGCCGCCTGGCTCAATCAGGTGCTCGCCTATGAGATCAGGCCGCTGCTGGAAGAGTACTACTGCGACGACGCCACGCAACTGGCCGCGGCGCTGGAACTGCTCGACGGGCCGGTCGAATGATCAGTGCGATCCCCGTTCAGAACGTCTACTACCTGCTCGCCTACGCGTGGGACCACTTCCGCAGCGGCGAGGAGGTCAACATCGACCCGCGGCAGTGCCCCGACGCCCACAACCTGCTGGCGATGCTGTTGACCGGCGGGGTGCGCTGCCTAGCCAGCCAAGGGATGGACAAGGGCTACCATGAGTTTCGGGAGGCGACGCCGCGTCTGCGCGGTCGCGTCGACGTGCTGGCGAGCTGCCGGCGGATGATGCACGTCTCCGGGCGGATGCTCTGCGAGTATGACGAGCTGACGGCGAACACGCTCCCCAACCGCATCCTCAAGAGCACCTGCCTGCGGCTCGCGGCCGCCGGCTCCCAGCTCACCAAGGAAAACCGGCTGGAGGCGCGGCACGCGCTCGCGCTGCTGTCGGACATCCAGCCGGTGGCGATTACTTCGAGAACCTTCCGCCGCTATCAGCTGCACCGCAACAACCGGCACTACCGTCTGCTGATGCACGTGTGCCAGCTGCTGCACGAGGCGCACCTGCCCTCGCAGCAAGCGGGCGGCAAGCGGTTCCGGAGCATCCTGGAATCGGAAACGGTCATGCACCGGGTTTTCGAGGCGTTTGTGCGAAAGTTCGCGATCCGGCACTGCCCCGACGCCAGGGTGTCGGCCATGGCGATCAACTGGGACGGGTCATGGGGGGACGAGGTCGAGCAGGTGCTGCCGCGGATGCACACCGACGTGACGCTCGACCGGCCCGCCAAGAAAACGATCCTCGATTGCAAGTTCTACAAGTCAGCCTTGGCGACCCGCCACAACCGCCACCGCCTGCACTCGGCGCACCTCTACCAGTTGACCGCCTACCTGAGCAACAAATCCCGCGACCCCGGGTGGGAGTCGGTCGCGGGGGTCCTGCTCTACCCCGCGGTGAACCACCACCTGGACCTCGATTTCACGCTGCTCGGCCACGCGATCGGCATCAAGAGCATCGATCTCGATCGGCCGTGGCCCATCATTCACGATCGACTATTGACGGTCTTGAGCTGACAATTGATATAGGTTGATATAGGTCAGTCATCCAAGCGAAGGTCCATCACGTGCCGCCCTCGTAGGTGATAAGCTGCTAACGACTCCCACCTTCTCAGCAATTAGACGCCCTTGTAGCTCAGCAGGGGCCGGAGTTTGCGGACGATTTTGACGAGCTCGCGCTGGGCGCGCATCACCTCACGGATGTTCTTGTAGGCGCCGGGCGACTCGTCTCGCAGGCGATCGACGCGGCGGTGATCGTACCAGAGCCCGCCAACTTGCCGCTGGAACGACTTACTGGTGATCTCTTGGCGGGCTTCTGTCCGGCTCATGCGCCTTCCGGCCCCGTGGGAACAGGACGAGAGTGACGCTGCGCAGCCTCGGCCGACGGTGTGGAAACTGGCGGCGCCCATCGAACCGGGAACGACGCCGGATTCGCCGTCCGCCGCGGATTGAGCGCCTTTGCGGTGGACGAAATAGCTCCGCCCGCCGTAAGCCTCTCTCTGCACGTGGTTGTGGTCGGCGTGGATGAGTGATTTCCAGTCCGCGTCGGCTCGGAAGAGCCGAGACATGAGCTCTTCAACCGCCCGCAGCATCGCCAACCGGTTCTCCGTGGCGTACTTCCTCGCCCAAGCCACGTCCTTAAGATAGGCGGCGCCGAGATGGGTTTCGGCGTCGAGGCCGCGGAGCCCGAAACGGTTTGGCTCTCCGTTTGATACATGGAGAGCGGTGATCGCCTGCCCCATCGCCCGCGAGCCGCTGTGCAGCATCACCCACAGCTGCCCGGCTTCGTCTACTTGGAACTCCAGAAAATGGTTGCCGCGACCGAGCGTTCCGAGTTGCACAGCGCCGTCACGCGTGGCGAGCTTAGCCAGTGTCTGCTCGCTCAGATCGGCGGGGCGTAACGCCTCAGGGAGAGGGACCGCCTGGCGGTGCTTGTTGCTGGGCACAGACCGGTACAGGGCGGCCAGCACGGCGCCGGCCGGCCGCTCGTTGCTAAGCGCTTCGGCTTCGAGGTCGAAACGCAGCGCCGCCATGCCACAACCTATGTCGCCTCCAACCGCTTGTGGGTAGAGGGCGCCCTCGGTAGCGACCACAGCGCCGACGCACACCTCTGCAGCGAGGTGCACGTCGGGCATCAGGCAAACCTTCTTCACGCCCTCGGCCGCGCGGAGTCTTGATACGGACTCCGCGACGGCCGACGTCAGCGGTTCGGTGAGCCAGGTTTGCAGTTCCGCGAGTTGTGGCTCAACCATGTTGGGCCTCCTCTCCATCGGGGCCGAGCAAGACGAACGCCAGCGTCGGCGCCTTGCGACGCGTGATCGCCGCCGCGACCGCGGTCCTCAATCGCCCTGCGGACCCTTGCAGGTGGGCTGCTGTCGCATCTCGACAGAAGTCCACTGCAGCGCAGGTCGCCACAACTGTGACCAGCAGCCGCGATGCGTCCGGTGCTGGCTGCACCGAGACGACCCGCAGGCAGGCCAGTCGATCGTCGCCCGTCTCTCCAGAGAGTACCTGGTCCAAGGTCGCCGCCGCCTGGCGGCAGAGCTGCCGCGCTTTGTGGTCTTGCTTGCGGGGACCACGTCCCGACTTGAAGAATTCGCGGGGGTCGACCCCGTCGTCCTCGTGGATCTCTCCACACATTGCGAGCATCTGCTCGCGCGTACGCTTATCAAGCGCCATAGCCATCCTCGTGGTACGTGGCCCCAGCTTGGGACCCTTGCCTGATTAAGAAGCACCGGCGCAACACCGCGCCGGCCGAACTGATCAAGAACAATCAGCGGCAAGAGGAGCCCGCGAAGGCAGACCGAACCGACGCCACGAAAGGCGCAGCGGCCGAGCCTAGCAGCAGCGCGGGCTCAGCGGGGCAAGAGTGGAGAGTTGGGCGTACACGAGTCTGTCCTCCAGATCAGCTTGGAACATTTACCGCCAGACAGACCGCGGCGTGCCACGAAAGGTTCGCAAGAACCGGGAGAGCGTTTAGAATTGCTGTCATCGCCAGTATATGGGAGTGGCCGATGAAGGCCGGAGATTACAGGGCGTCAGTAGGTTGGAAAAAACTATAAGAGCACTGACCGAGCGACTCAGATCCATCGCCGATGACGTTGACCACCCTGGTCTCTGGCGGCGCTGGCTCAGTGCGCCGCTGCCCATCTCTCCGTGGGAGGCCTGGACACTGCTCTGCTTGGTGCGGCACCGGGAACGCCAGCAGTTCGTCGCCGACACGGTGGTCGCTCGACTTGGCGGCAGCCTTCAGGCCCTGGCGACATCTGGATACGCCGGCCACCCGGATCGGCCGGGGCGAGGAGTAGTGCCCGGGGATGATGACTGGGAGTACTATTTCCACGGCCGGGGCTGCTGCCTCACCCACCGGCAAAGCGGCGAGGCCATCGACGTCGACTTCTACGACGACTCCTGCGACTGGACCGACCCGTACTTCTTTGTATGGTATCTCGAGTCGCTGAAGGCGCCGGCGTTTGTCGAGGAGCGGGTCAAGGCGCTGCACCCCCGCGGGGCCGCGGTCCGGCTGGCGATGAGGCGGCTCAAGGACGCGGGCCTGCTCGAGACGTTCGAGGAGAGCAGCGGCGTTCGGGTTGGTTTTCAGCATGAAGCGATCGCCGAGTTGCTCGCGCGGATTGAAGAGCGCTGGGGCAGCGCCGAGGTCCGCTGCTGCCTGGGGGCGGCGCTCGGGGACTGGGGTTGTGTCGCGTCGCTGGTCGAGGGGGACGACTCGGCGACGGCGGAGCGTTTGCACAGTGAGCACGTGGCGGAGAGGGCGGCGGCCCTCGAATCCGACTTCGACGCCGGGGTCGACCGGGCGGAGTCGCTGCACGCGCTGCGGGCGCTCGGCAGCGACCGGCTCGAAGGGGTGCTCCGCCGGTGCCTGGCGGGCCCGCCCTCGGGCGAGACTTCCGCGGCGCTAGAAGTGCTCGCCCAGATCGATTCTGACTGGACCGACGAGGTCGAGGCGCTGATCAACCGCATCAACGCCAACGGGGAGATCCCGCAGCCGTACGTGTGGCGCGCCTGCGCCGAGTACCTGCTGCGGCGGGGACGCTCCTCGGGGATCAAGCAGACGCTCCGCCGCATCGAGTCGAACTGCCTGGGAGACGCTGCGCTGCTGGCGCTGGAGTTCTTTCCCGACATCGCGGTAGAGACGTTTCGGCGGGCGCTGCGTTCAGAGATTCCCTGCAACCGCATCACGGCTGCGGCGGCGCTGGCGATCGTCGACCAGCCCTGGGGCCGCGCGGAGCTGGCCGGCGCTCTGGACGCGAGCGATGACCACGAGCAGACGTCCGAGTGCCGTTCGGCGCTGATGACGACGCACTCGCGGGAGGCGCACGAGAAGGTCCGGGAATGGGAGGCCCGTCACCCGCGTGAGGCGGAGGAAGGCCCGTTCATCAGCATGACGGAGATGAGCCTGCGGATGAGCGACGAGACGATCAACTACGAGATGGAGAAGCTGCACGACCGCGTGCTGCCGCTGCGAGGAACGGTTGTCCCGGTCCCGCCGAAGCGCTGGTGGGGCGGTGAGAAGCGAACCGGGTGGCCGAAACATGCTTCAAACGTTTATGACAGCGAACCAAACCAACCTGGACCGAAGGCTCTTCAACCTCACGACGCCACGTTGCTACTGATGACTCGAAAGGCAGCACCAAAGCCACTCTCGCAGCAAGGCAACGACGAACTACCGCTCGCGTGTCATTGCATCCGCAAACAGCCCTGCAATCACTTCAGCCCCTTTAAGAGTCGGCTCGATTCCAAGACACAACAGCGAATCTTCGCGGCCCTGGAATGCCTCGTGAATCGTGGCGAGTCGGGCCCCCACCTCGCGGCAGTTCTCGTGGATCGCTTGATTCGCGTGCGCCAGACCATGCGCCTCGGCGTCCGTAAGGGGCGCTGCGGGGCCGTAGATGTCTCCCACGATCAGCAGCGAGGTCGGGTTCTGCTTCCGGAGCGCCCGCAGCAGGGCGAGATGCTCCGCCGCGAAGTCGGCAACTCCTTCACGGAGGTACTCTTCTTTGTTCCACAACAGGTCATTGCCGCCGATAGTCAGCGTGACGATATCGCCGACCCCGTCTCTCGGGACACCGGCCATCTGACAACCGTCAAACGTACGGTCGTCGAGCGACCAGTCGCTGCCCAAGGAGCGAAAGAACTGATTGACCGCACCGCCGCCCTTCACGCCGGTGTAGTCATCAATGCTCATACTATCGCCGAGGGCGAGGTAAATGCGCTCGTTGGCCATGAACTCTCTCCACTGAAACAGGCCGGAGGCCGGGATAGCTCCCGGCCTCCGGCGTTCAAGCTACTCAATAATACACGTCACGACACCGGAACCAACCGTGCGGTTCCCTTCGCGGATCGCGAAACGCGAGCCAGCATCCAGGGCGATTGGCTTCTGCAGCCGGACACCGAGCTTGATGCCGTCGCCCGGCATCGCGACCTCGGCGCCTCCCAGCAGGCTCACCTCTCCGGTCACGTCCGTCGTGCGGAAGAAGAACTGCGGCGTGTAACCGTTTATGAACGGCGTGTGCCGGACGCCCTCTCCTTGGTCGAGCACGTACACCTCCGACTCGAACCGTGTGTGCGGCGCGAGCGATCCGGGAGCGACAATCACCTGCCCGCGCTCGACCTCATCGCGGCCGACGCCACGGAGCAAACAACCGACGTTGTCGCCCGCCTCGGCGGACTCCAAGACGTCCTGAAACGTCTTGAGCTGCGTGCACACGACCGTCCGCGGCTGGTCCGCCAGGCCGACGATGTCGACCGAGTCGCCGGGAGCGATCCGGCCTTGATCGACCACGCCGGTCACAACGGTGCCCCGCCCCTCGATCGAGAACACGTTCTCGATCGACATCCGGAACGGCTTGTCGACCGCCCGCTTGGGGGCAGGCACGTACGTGTCGAGCGCGTCCAGCAACTCGCCGATGCAACGACTCGACTCCGCGTCCGCCGGGTTGTCGTGCGCCAAGAGCGCGGAGCCCCGCACGAACGGAACGTCCTCTCCTGGGAACCCGTAGTGCGTGAGCATCTCGCGCATCTCCAGCTCCACGAGGTCGAGCAACTCCGGGTCCTCGACCAGGTCGCACTTGTTCATGAAGACGACCAGGTGAGGCACGCCGACCTGCCGCGCCAGCAGGATATGCTCCCGCGTCTGCGGCATCGGGCCGTCCACGGCCGACACCAAGAGCACGGCCCCGTCCATCTGGGCGGCGCCGGTGATCATGTTCTTGATGTAGTCCGCGTGGCCCGGGCAGTCGACGTGCGCGTAGCTGCGCGACTCCGTCTCGTACTGCACGTGCGAAGTGATGACCGTGACGGTCTTGTTCTTGTCGCGGGTGACGCCGCCCTTGGCGACCTCGGCGTAGGACTTATACTCGGCCAGGCCGCGCCCGGACTGCACGCGCAAGTTCGCGGTGGTAAGCGTCGTCTTCCCGTGGTCGATGTGACCGATCGTGCCGACGTTGACGTGGATCTTTTGAACCATCGCTCTATCACTCCTTTCCTACAAGGAATTGCGTCGCGACCGCTGGCCAGCCGGAGAGGTGAGCAGCCTCAACGGCCTTTTTGTGCCCATGCAGCGCCAGGGCAGCGGTCGCAACTCGACAGGGGTTGTTGGCAAACGAAGCCGTTCCCCATCTCCAGAAACGAAAAAAGCCCGCCAGGCTCGTGAGCCGGGCGGGCTTTGCTAGCGTTCTGAAATTAATCAGCCATACGCAAGCGCTGTCCTACGGCCCGACGCCGAAGCGTCTGACGAGGTTGACGAGGATGTTTGGCTTGATTCGAACGTGTTCATAGCTGAAGGTGGGGTTGCGGTTGTGCCGCGGGAATGACACGGCATGGCAACGAAGGTTCGCGCACGGAAAACCGGAGCCCGAGATCACTCCCGGGCTCCGGTCCCGCATCAACAAGGGGATTGGCTACAACAGGTTGACCACGCGATCGGCGAGGCCCTTCTCGCCCAAGACGACGTTGAGCTTGCCGCTCGTGGCGACCTTCTCCAGGACCTCCAGTTCCCGGAGACGCATCAGCGTCGGGTTGTCGGCGAGCAGCTTGGCGGTGTTCGCCTGGCTACGCATGGCCGCCGTCTCCTCGCGTCGCGAGATCAGGTTCGCCTCGGCGGCCTTCTTGGCCTCGGTGACCTTGTTCATCAGGTCCTTCATGTCGCCCGGCAAGATGACGTCGCGGACACCTACCGAAACCACTTCCAGACCCAACTCACCCGCCCGTCGGCTGACCTGCTCCGCGAACTCGCTGGCGACGGCGTCCTTGTCCGTCAGGAACGAGTCCAAGTCGCGAATCCCAACCACGGCACGCAACGCCAGCTGAGCCTCGCGGTACAGCGACTGCGTCGCGCCGTCGCTGACCATCACAGCCTTGCGAGCGTCGGTCACGCGGTAGTTGACCAAGGCGTTCATGCGGAGCGTGACCTTATCGGCGGTCATGATTTCCTGACCCGCCACGTCCAAGGCCTGCTCGCGTAGGTCGACCTCGACCACCTTCGCGTCGGCGACGCCACGCCACCAGGCGTACTGGCCCGGGGTGAGCGTCTCGACGTACTCGCCGTCGACGAAGGCAACGCCCACGTGGTTCCGCTCGACCGTGCAGATGTCGAGCACCTGCGCAGCGTGCGGCGAACGGACGATCGCCTTGAAGTCCGCATGCTGCAGCCGAACTTCACGGGCGTTGATCACCGCGACCCGCACGTCCTTGAAGCCGGTCCAGTAGGCGTACAGTCCCGGCGGCAGAACATGGCTGAAGCGGCCCTCGATCCACACGAGCGCCCGCTCGTGGTCCTTGAGGTCGACGACCTTGGCCAGACCCGTCAGGGCGCCGCTCTTGACGATCACGTCCAGCTTGTCGTGGACCAGCCACGGATCACGCTGCGACACGACGTCGACGCGGACCTTCCACAGCGGATCGAACAACCAGTGTCGACCGGTGGTCAGCAATCGCTTGAACTCGCCGTCACGGAAGTACAGGCCGACCTCGTAACTCTTGATCTTCACCTTCTTGAAAAACAACATGAGGCATGTACCTCCTTTCCAGCCGAGATAGGTTGGCGGTCGGCTGCCCGCCCCGAATACAGAAACGGTGTGTATAGGAAGTGCAGGACGACGGTTGCCTGTACTTGGTTCACGGAAAAAGGCCCTCGGGCAGCGAACTGGTTCGCCTGGTCACACATCCGTGCGCGGAGTGCAATTTGAGCGGTCATGTTCGCTGTATCTCCCAGTTGCTTTCACCGGTGAGGCCGTCACGAGCATTGCTCGTTGGGCGACACTTGGCTTCCACAACCTTCGGACACAGCGTGCGTGAAAGCGGTATCCACGCACTGCATAGCGCCGGTCTGTGCTGCCGCTACGAGCTTGCCTAGGCCAAAGCCTCGCACTCACGCGCGGCAGACCAATCGACCGTCCGCTACCCTCGGGCTTCATGGTGACGCTTCCGCGTCGGTCCCTCACGTAGGGAGCAGGTTTTCAGCCTGCGGTGTGGTACGGGAGTCGAACCCGTGACAGCCAGGTTAACAGCCTGGTGCTCTAACCAACTGAGCTAACCTTGTGGCGGTCTCGCGCGCCTTCGTAACAATCCATCCACGGAACACACCCGGCCAACCTGGTGAAAGGGGCCGAGGGCGCCGCTGGCCCAGCGCTTTCAAAACCTCGCTTACAAAGAGACGCCGGTGGGAGTCGAACCCACTTTGGCCGGGTTGCAGCCGGCTGCCTGGCCATCTGGCTCCAGCGTCAAATTAGCAGCCCGTCCAGGAATCGAACCTGGCCTACGACCTTCGCACGGTCGCGTGCATCCAACACACTCACAGGCTGAAGTACCTCGCCAGGGAATCGAACCCCGTCTTGCAGATTCGAAGTCTGCCGTGCTCGTCCGTCACACTCGCAAGGCGTAGTAGCCCGTCCAGGAATCGAACCTGGTCCAACAGCTTCGGAAGCTGACATGCTATCCGGCACACTCACGGGCTGTTCGCAGCATCTCGACCTGGAATCGAACCAGGACTTGGAGAGCCCCGTGCGGTCCGTTACACCATCGAGATGTAGGGTCGACGACTGGAGTCGCACCAGCATCAACCGCTGCTTTATCTAGGGACGGGGCAAAACCGGCGCCTAGCTATTCGGCCACGTCGGCAAAGCACGAGCGCAAGGATTCGAACCCTGTTCGTCAGTTTTGGAGGCTGACTGCTCTCCCAGGAGCACACTCGCATAAGGGGTATCCGACGGGAATCGAACCCGTACCTCCTGCTTCACAGGCAGGCGTGCGTACCGTGTACACCACAGACTTCATTTGTGTGGTAACTTGCGATTCATGGCCAACTCGAACCAAAAGTCGTTTTCTCCTTCGGAAGCGGTCTTGTGCGCAGCGGCATTTGGGTTGTTTACTTCAGTGGCGATGTCATGGATTCGGGGAGGTGTTGCTGACGCGCCTTGGATCGCGGCAGTGTTTTCTGCAATCGGGTTTGTGCCGGCACTCGCGATTGCTATCTTGTGTCATCCTCGATCGGTTAGTTTCAAGAGAAAGCTGTTTGCAGGAACGGAGACTGGAAAGTCGGTTTCGACGGTAGTTGCATTCCTGGTTGCGACCTCGGCCGTATATTGGGCTGGCCCTTTCATACGCGGTTTTGGATTTGGCGGCTGGGTCGTTGGTTGCCTTTTGAACTTGCTACTTCCTCTAGCGATCTGCGTTCTGGCGTCCGGGTGGTGGTTGTTCCTGGGCTGTTGGGCGGCAAGTTGTGTGACTGCATCGCTCATCATTGCTGATGCAAGCTGGTCGCGTGAGCACGGCGTTATCGACTATTGGGGGCGATTCCTGGACTCCGGGTGGCATACCTGGCTATTGATATGGTTAATCTCTGTTGGGATTTCTTTGGTAGCATCTGTCCCATTCCGTGTTTTCCACAGTCGCTCAGGAAAGGGTCGTACCAAACCAGCGGAAGGAGAGGGAGTCGAACCCTCAAGGCCATGAAGCTCAACCGGCTTCCAACCGGGTCCCGTCGCCAATCGGGTTGCCCTTCCTTACTCTTCAGCAGCTCGACCAGGATTCGAACCTGGAACCTCTCGTTAGAAGCGAGACATGATGTCCGTTTCACCATCGAGCTGTGTCGTATTCGATCAACGCGAGCGGAAGGTAGACCAACGCTGCGCGTCGGTGCCCGATTTGATCCCACATGACCCTTGTGGAGTCGCACGGCCCGAGCAAACTGGCCCGGCGAGCCGTATCCGGCTACCTTCCGTGTTTCGAAGTCGCTATCCTGGTGCCATGCAGCGAGTCTCCTCAATCGAGATCTACAACGATCGTCCTCGTCCTCACATCGTATGGATCGAGCCCTGGGGCGAAGACTACACCATGCTTCCCAAGGAAAAACTTGTCGCTTCAACGATGGTTTCTGACACAGATCAAGGGCCTTGGTTCGCTATGGTTGAGACTGATGGCAATACTCAACTGTATGTTGAACGGGGTGACTATCCTGAAGTCCTGATAGATGGCGCCAAAGTCGACTGCGGTCACAATCGCCAAGCCGCCGTTGACGCCGGCATCTGGCCTGATTGATGAGTGGACCCACTGGGAATCGAACCCAGATCTCCGACCTGCCGAGCCGGTGTCGTCCCGTTGGACCATGAGCCCTCGTCGTGAGTGGACCGGAAGGGAATCGAACCCTTCGCACCGACCTTGCAAGAGTCAGTCGCCCCCTTGGAACATGCCAGCCCGCGATTTTCGTCAGTTGCTTTCGCCCTGCGCTCGCTTGCCTTCTGGGCAAGCGTGCTCGGTTGAAGGTCCGTGTCCGGGAATTGAACCCGGCCCTCGTCCTTATGTGTTTTCTGCTACCGCGGGCCAGCCTCCTTCCTGCGCACTGCTCGGCGGCGGCCCTTGCTTGTGCGGCCGCAACACTTACAGACCAAAGTGATCCCGGATGGAGTCGAACCATCGCTCTCCTGGTTGTCACCCAGGCGTCGTTGCCGTTGGACCACGGGATCATTCAGAGCAACCGAGCATACATGCCCAAAAGGCATGTATGCGCAGGGCGGTAGTTTGTCACGAAGTGACTAGGGTGGGAGTCGAACCCACAGAATCACCAGGCTCTCGACCTGGTCGCTTTTCCAGTTTGCGTACCCAGTCATCAATCGTCGCTGCGCGGCAGTTCTTGGTGAGCTACCGCCTTCGGCCTTCATCCTCGCTATCGCTCGGCGGCCTCAGTTGCTAGTAGCGGGTCCGGGAGTCGCACCCGACGGTCCGGGCTTATGAGGCCCGGCTGAGCCTGGCTCACCCGCATCAATCAGTAGCCAAGGGGAGAGTCGAACTCCCACGCCACAAGTGGCACGACATTCTGAGTGTCGCGCCGACCAACCTACGGTTGGTGCCCGCCTATTCCACCACTTGGCTGCATCAGTAGCCCGTACGGGAATCGAACCCGCGCCGCGAGATTGAGGGTCTCGCATCCTGCCGCTAGACCAACGGGCCGTGTTGTCAGTGCGCCGGGCAGGAGTTGAACCTGCATAGCTCGGAAGCGGGTGGGTTACAGCCCCGCGTTTCCAAATAATACTGCGGCTCGCCAGTGCCCAGCCGACGCATGTGTCTCGGTCAGTAGCACGGGCGGGAGTCGAACCCGCAAACGTCACGAAGGTTTGAGCTTCGTCGCTTTTCCTGTTTGCGTACCGTGCCTTTCCTATTGGCATGCGAGTCACGAATCGACAACCGATTGAGATCCATGCACATAGCGAATGTCGCAATCCGCCATCAAAAGCGTCCCCGGCGGGATTTGAACCCGCGTCCTCCTGCGTGACAGGCAGGCGAGCACTCCAGGCTGCTCCACGAGGACAATTGGAACAACGAGCTATGAACTATGAGCGTTGAACGCTCCGTTCATAGTTCCGCGTTCATCGTTCATCGCTTATCCAGTAGTCCTGGGTGGACTCGAACCACCGATCATCTTCTTGTAAGGAAGCTGCCTTTGCCGCTAGGCCACAGGACCGTGTTGAGTTGAGCGGAAGCCGAGGGACTCGAATCCCCAAGTCGCCGGTGCGACCAACTGTTTTCAAGACAGCGTCCTCATCCAGCCGGATGACTTCCGTAAGCTGCGGGGGCTGGAATCGAACCAACACCAAGGCGTTCAGAGCGCCCCGTCCTGCCGTTACGCGACCCCGCAGTGTCAGCTGGCGGTCATAGCCAGTCGTGTAGCCGTTTCATTCGACACCTCGTATGGTTTCTCCGACGGGAGGAGTCTCTTGCCTCGGTCGGCGTGGCCCTCCTCGCACAGTCGGCGGATTTTGTTGGCAAGTGGCGTCAGGTCCGTTAGCTCGATAATCCAGTCTTCCACGTACTCGCTGATCACTTGTCTGCCGATAGCGACCTGAATCGACCGATGCTCAAGCTTCTTCCCGTGAATTGATCGCTCTGGATCCCACTGCACGTGGACGTGGGCTTCGTCAAACTTCTCTCGCCATTGGTCGATCGATCCATGAGTCCTCGGCTCGAAACACGTCAGCACTGCCTCACTTAACGCCAAATCCCATCCGCTGCGTTTTATGCGGATGGCCAAGATACGCTCTTGGCCCGACTTTCGGGCCCAATTGCTTCTCTCCATCAGCCATAGGAACGACGGCTTGATCCAAGTCATACGACCGAACGAGAACGGAGCAACGAATCGCCCGGCCTCCAAAGCTGCATCAGCGATGGCTGGACGGTACGCCTGGTAAACGACGATCGAGTCGCGATCAAAATCGGCTCGTATCTCACGGAATTGGGTCATGGAAGCTCCTCGCGTTGTCGAACCATGACCAGCCCATGTGGGGGACGGTTCGCGAGTTCCGGGGGTAGGAATCGAACCTACGGACTCCTGGTTCAAGGCCAGGCATCACTACCAACAGCGACGACCCCGGAAAGCTTGAGAGTGCCCTGCGGGAGTCGAACCCGCCTATCCAGTTTGGAAGACTGGCACCTTGGCCGCTCGGTCAAGGGCACGTGAAGCGGAAGGAGAGGTAGTCGAACTCACAAGGCGCGCTCGGCGCTCGACTGCTTTCGAGGCAGCTGCCATCGCCCGTTGGCTTGCCCGTCCGTTTGAGCTGCGGAGGCAGGAATCGAACCTGCGTCACGACGATTAACAGTCGCCTTCCCGTACCAGCACAGGACCCACCGCAATAGTCAGTCAGGACGGCTGGATTTGAACCAGCGATCTCGTGCGCCCGAAGCACGCGGAATACCAAGCTTTCCCACGTCCTGAAAAAATGCGCCCAGCCGGAATCGAACCGACACACCCTGCATGGCAAGCAGGAAGGCTGCCACTACATCATGGGCGCAAAGCAATGCGAAGTAAGTTGTCAAAGAACGGCAGAGCACCGGGCCGGACTCGAAGCAGTGTCTTACTACCGCCTTCGGCCTCCCTCCTCGCTATCGCTCAGCGGCCTCAGTTGCTCTGTACGAGAGCGGAGTCTTCGCCGCTAGACGACCAGTGCCTTTTTCGCGCCGAACGCCTTACGAGTCATCCACGCCGAGCAATGCTGCGACACGCCTCGTGCTTGCCATCCGACATCAAACTCAGTGGGACCAGAGGGACTTGAACCCTCACCCGCCTGGGTAAGAACCAGGGATGCTGCCGCTAACACCTCAGTCCCGTGTTATTCAGTTGGCGCGGGAGGAATCGAACCTCCGAGGGTGCGACTTATAATGTCGCCGCTCTCACCACTGCGCTACGCGCCAATAGTGGGGCCGGAAGGACTTGAACCCTCACCGTGCGGATTAAAAGTCCGCTGTGCAGCCGCTACACCACAGCCCCAAGTTCAGGGTTGGGCGTATCCGTTTACATCGCCGGACGATCGTCATCGTGTTGTTCCTCGTGGCTTGTGAAGTTGAATGCGAGTGGTAGCCCAGGGAATCGAACTCAGCGCGACCCGGTTATCAGCCGGGTAGGGGCGACCAGCCCTCGACTACCGTGGTTTGCGTATCAGTCGGGCGCCTGGGGGTCGAACCCAGAGCCTCCGGTTCCCAAAACCGGCGTGCTCCCATCTGCACCTCCGCCCGAGTTGTCATTGCGTAAGTCAGAACGAGCAACCGAGCACGGCTGACTCAACGTCAGCCGAGCGCAGGGCGGTAGCAAGAAATCGACCGACGATCTCTTGGCCCCCAGCCAAGCGCGATGCCAAACTTCGCTACGTTCTGATTTGCAGTGACCCGTGTGGGAGTCGAACCCTACCTGATCGGCTTGAAAGACCGATGACCTCACCCGAAGTCGAACGGGCCGTGTTGTTTCGCAGTGCGCGCACCGGGTGCGCAGAGTGGGCCGGGAGGCGCTCGAATCCTCGTCTGCGGTTCTTCAGACCGCCGCTAGACCGTCTCAGCTACCAGCCCAAATTCCGTAGGGGGTCGGCCTCTTCGATCGGCACTCGGCCAAAGAAAAAGGCCCGATGTCGCAGTGACACCGGGCCTTGTGGCTCATCAAAGAGTTCGGCCAAGTGTCATCTGCGCCTTTGTTCGCCGGCGGGCGCACAACCGGGCTTATCGCTCGCCTGATGGGCGAACGGCAAGCCGGCGATATTCGCCGCGAGCGATGAGCATATGAAACTCAGCCGTAACATGATTCGTTCTCCAACAACGAAATCGAAAACTGCACTACTCAAATCTAAGCTCGCATTTCCCTTGTCGGTCGCGGGCTACATGTATAGATGTCGGAAACCGGGAAAGGTTCACGCACAATTTCTAAGAAAATGAGAAAATTGAGTTCGTGAAATCCGTCACGAAGTGGGCGCACGTTCGATCAAGCCGCATGATAGGCAGGACGGCGTGCTTACACATCAGCGGCATTTGCGGGGCGAGGATCTGAAATGGCGACGGCGGACAAATCGGAGAAGAAAGACCCGATCAAGGTTGCCCCGCTCGCTGAACAAGGGCAGTTTCTCCGCAAAGTGGCAGCGGAACGGTGAGAGACCTTCCTCCATGGCTCGCTGTTGCGGCAGGGGTGACTTGACTGGCTGGATTCGAATGGGTGAGACGACCAGTCCCCCCGAAGCGCGCCCACGTCCGACGTTTCGGCAGACGGTCCGAAAGCGTTACGCGATTTCTTCCTCGGGCGAAGTACCGTACAAAGGAGGGCATGAGCTTCTTCGATATCGCCGGCGTCCTCGTGGCCCTCGCAGCGGCCTTCGCGTTCATCAACCACAAACTGCTCAAGCTGCCAACGACGGTGGGCTTGATGCTGCTGGCCATGCTGCACGCGGTCGCATTGCTGCTGACTGATTGGATCGTGCCGGGGGCGGGCGTGCTCACCTTGGCCGAGACGCTCATCGGCTCGATCGACTTCGACCAGACGCTGATGCAGGGGATGCTCGGCTACCTGCTCTTTGCCGGGGCGTTGCATGTCAACCTCAACGACCTCAAGCAACAAACCGCGGTCATCGTCCTGCTCGCAACCGTCGGCGTCCTCGCCACGACGTTCATCGTCGGGGGACTCGCCTACGTCATCACCGGCTGGCTCGGCATCGAGGTCCGCTTCGTCTACTGCCTGATCTTTGGCTCGATCATTGCGCCAACCGACCCGATCGCGGTCTTGGGGATCGTCAAGAGCCTCGGCGCACCCAAGTCGCTGGAAACCAAGATCGCGGGCGAGTCGCTGTTCAACGATGGCGTGGGCGTGGTGGTGTTTATTGCGCTCTTGGGGATCGCGGGGTTGGGCGGGCATGGTGAGTCGCCTGAAGACCTCAAGAAGAAGGCTGATTTCGATGGCGTCATTGAGCAGGTCCAGGGCGATGTCGGCATGCGACCCAACGCTGGCGCTTCGCCAACCGTCATGCTTCACGCACCTCATGATGCGAAACAGCTCGAACGTGAACATCCGCACGATGTTCAAGAAGGCCTGGGCGAGACAGAGACGCAAGCAATCGACGTCGCCAAGCTCTTCGCCCTCGAAGCCGGCGGCGGGATTGCGTTGGGCTTTGTGCTGGGGCTGCTCGCCTTCTTCCTGTTGCGATCAATCGATCACTACGCGACGGAAATCTTGCTTTCGCTGGCGGTGGTGACGGGCGGATATGCGCTGGCGATGAAGCTGCACCTGTCCGGGCCGTTGGCGATGGTGGTCGCGGGACTGATCCTGGGCAACCATGGCCGAACGCTGGCGATGTCCGACAAAACGCGCGAGCACCTGGACACGTTCTGGGAGTTGGTGGACGAATTGCTCAACGCGGTGCTGTTTGTGCTGATCGGGCTGGAGGTCTTGGTGCTTTCGTTCGAGAGGCAGTATCTGCTCGCCGGGGCCCTGGCGATCCCCGCGGCGCTGATGGCGAGGTTCCTGTCTGTCGGTACGGTGGTGACCGCCTTGAAAAAGGCGACCGGCCGAGAGTTCACGCCGCACGCGATCAAGGTCATGACCTGGGGCGGCCTGCGCGGCGGGATCAGTGTTGCACTCGCCCTATCGCTCAAGGAAGAGATTCACGCCCAGCAATCGCAGTACGATAACGTCGGCGAACTGGTCCTGACCATGACCTACGTCGTCGTCGCCTTCTCGATCCTCGTCGGCGGGCTGACCATGGGGCCGATGCTGAGACGGCTGGGCCTCACTGGGCAGGACAAAACAGACACCGATTAGCTACTGGCAGCAAACTGCAGGATTCGCCGGCACTCAGGATTACGGCGCTGTGCTTCCCTTCGCGAACTGCGCCGGAAGCGTCTCGTCCGGAAATTCGCGGCCCTTCTTCGCGTCAGCGGGTGAACCAGTCACTGACTTTACGCTCACCACAGCACTGCCGGCAGTCTTGATGACCTCAATGGCTGCTTGGTCGATTCGATCGTCGACGGACCGCCGGTACGATCATGTCTTCGCGTAGGTTGCAATGGACGCCACGCTCAGTCTGCAAATTCGCGCCGGCAGGGTGCGACTGTCCATTCCGAAATGCGAAGTCTTTGTCGAACCGCATGTAGTTGCGCTAATTCTACCGCCTCACGTCGACCGCTCCACGGTAAGATTGTGAAGGAGACGAGACTCACAAAATCTTTCGGTGAAGATTCGTAACCTCGACAGCCAAATTCGTTGGTGAGATGCAGGGAGATTGAACGTGCGCCTATCGACTCTGATTGCCCTTTCCGCCGCGTGCTGCGGTCCGGGAACCGCTCTCGCTGAAGACTCCGTGACCAAAACATCCCCAATCATCGAGCGTCTGACAGGCGACATCGAGGTGACGCCGGCGCCGCAGAAGGACGGAGCCGTCTTCTATCGCGCGGGCGACTTCCGTGTGACCACGCCCCTTCCTGAGGGCTATCCGCGCCCGACGCCGCCAGGCGTCGTGGAGGTGAAACAATACCCCGAGGTCCGTCGGGCAACGTTCACTGGCCGAGGTGCCGGTCCCAACGGCATGAAGAACTCCTCGAAGGCGTTTTTTCCGCTGTTCGCCCATATCAAGCTGCGCGGTATCGCCATGACCGCCCCCGTCGAGATCGACTACTCGGGGCTGACCGAGAATGACACCGAGCCTGACAGCTACGAAATGTCGTTCCTGTACCGGGCGAAGAGCGACGGCAAGATTGAGTCCTACGGCAAGATTACTGTCGCCGACGCGAAGCCAGTACTGGTGGTCGCGATTGGCGTGGCCGGCGACGTGACCCTGGACAAAGTGAGCGCGTCGATCGCCAAGCTGAACGACATCATCACGGACTCAGGGAAGTGGCGGGTAATCGGCGAGCCTCGGGTGTTGGGCTACAACGGACCAGACGTGCCGCAACCAAAGAGATGGGGCGAGGTCCAGCTGCCTTTGGAGGTTGTGGGCAGGCCTGCCGAGTAAGTGTTATTGAGAGACTCAATCGTTGCTTGTGCTGGCCCCGACGATACACGCGCTCAACTCTAACAAGTGGTCGAGCTTAGCGACCGGAAGACGACCGGAGCGGGTGGTCTCAAACTCGGAGACGCGGGAGTTTTGAGCTCTCTGTCCACTCGGATTCGCGATGTTTCTGGCTAAAAATTGCCCAGTCCTCCGCTCATGGTATCTCTCCACACGGCCCTCCAGTGACGAAGCGATCCAGATCGCCCCGCGCCAATTGGGCCCGCCCGCTGGCGCGTTGCGTCCCTAGCACGCCGCTCTCAGCCAGTACACCATCGACACGCGATCCCCGCGAGTGCTCGTCGATCAGCTTGATTTTGAAGTTGACATGAAATTTTGTCCGGCCGAAGTCACTCAGCTTGGTCCCGCCGGCGGTGCAAGTGGCATCACGGAGCGTTTGCACTCGCAGCGACTTCAGCCGCAAGCCGCCGAACCATAGAACGGCGGTCGACTCAGCCTGCGATGCACAACCCATCAAGTCCGCTCTGCTCATCCTGAGCGACGACTGGCAGGATGAGAAACGGCTGGGCCGGCCACGAGGACGTTCCGCTCCCCTCAGCCTGCGATCGGATCGCGTGGCAGCCGAGGCCAGAACGGGCCGGCCGGACAAAGCCCTCTCGCGAGGCCGCAGCGCAGTGCAAGCGGCGTTTCTGCGGTCTCAGCCTGCCTGGGAGCCCAGGCCACGCTCAGCACGCAGTGCAGGCCCTCAGAGAGGACGACGGCCGCCTTGCGGCTGTGACTCTACTCCTGGGGTTGCGTGGGCTCGCTGTCCAGAAAGGTCGCTGACGATGACCCGTGCCCACGGTCCCCTGCGGCCGAACTACAACGCCTCTTGTGGCAGCGATAGAATGCAGCGATCTCGTCCGTCCGTGGAGGCTGAACCGATGGCCAAGAAGAGCCGGCAAGCGTCCCCAGTATTCGCCATGAAGCTCACGCCGCTGCAGAGAGAGGCCCTGAGGAGCTACACGCGTCTGAAGGCGTCCATCAAGGACCGGTTGTCAGCGCCTGACGAGGGGCCTCAAGTCATCGGTTTTTCAAGGCAGGAACTGGACCACCTGGAGAACGAGCTGGGCCAGGCTGCGGTCTACACGCCCCATCCCGCCAAGCAGCGGATTGTCGCCGTGCTGAAGAAGGTGCAGGCCTTCCTGAATGAACAGCAGGAGGCGGCCTTGCGGAGGCCGCCGCCGTCCCCGAGAAAACGGCCTGCGAGTTCCTCCTCCCGGCTGTTTCAGTTCAAGATCACGCTGCAAGAGGTCAGCCCGGTCATCTGGCGTCGCATCCAGGTCCTGGACGGGTCCTTGGCCGATCTGCACGGCCACGTCCAAGCGGCTTTCGGCTGGGACGACGATCACCTGCATCGATTTGAGATCGACGGCCAGCGATACGGCCCCCTCGGGCTGGACGACGACGACTTCGGTTTCGAGATGCTTGACGAGTCGAACGTCCTGTTGAGCGATTTGGCGCCGAAGTCAGGCGCACGACAGAAATGGCTCTATGAGTACGATTTCGGCGACGGCTGGCGACACGACGTGATCTTCGAGGGCTACCCGCCGATCGACCCCCAGGCGAAGTACCCGCTTTGCGTGGAGGGCGAACGCGCCTGTCCCCCCGAGGATATCGGCGGTCCCTGGGGCTACGCCGAGTACTTGGCGGCCCTTGCGGATCCCGACTATGAGCTCCACGAGGAATACTTAGAGTGGCGCGGTCCCCACGACCCGGACGCCTTTGATGCCAAGCAGGCCACGCGCGCGATGCGCAAGCGCTGAGGGGCCGCCGCACAGCAAGCGTTCTGCGGCAAGCTCCGTTTGAGGCAGTCAGGCGACCGCGGCGGCCGACCGGATTTCGCGAACTCAGATCAGCAATAGTGCCTCCCTGCGGCCTTCGCGAGGCAAGGACCCGGCACGCCGTCGCCTCTCTGTATCCTACTGAGGTCAAAACCACGAATGGCACTTAGTTTTAGATAAGGTCTTTCGCATCATCGAGTAAGCGTCGCTATCGCAGCATTGCTTTCTGCAGGACTGACGTCGTTA
>PABB01000071.1 GCA_002702655.1 Planctomycetaceae bacterium | reverse complement strand
TTGATCTTCATGCTACGGCTCCTCCCTGAGATTGGCGTCAAAGGACGGGAGCCGTAGCTGTTTTTCTTCAATCAGGCAATTTCAAAACACGTTCTTAGCCGCCAAACTCTGGGCGGCGGCGGCCCAGTTGGTTCTGCAGCCGCGAGACGATCGCACTGTGCATTTGGCTGACGCGGCTCTCGCTGAGATCGAGCGTGGCGCCAATCTCCTTCATCGTCATCTCCTCGTAGTAGTAGAGGATGATGATCAGCCGCTCGTTGCGGTTCAGACCCTTGGTGACCAGCCGCATCAAATCGGACTTCTGGATCCGACCGGTGGGGTCCTCGCCCTTTTTGTCCTCCAGGACGTCAATCTCGCGAACGTCCTTGCTGCTGTCAGTCTCGTACCACTTCTTGTTGAGCGAGATCAGATTCACCGCGTTGGCTTCGGTGATCATCTTCTCCAACTCGGGCACGGTGATGCCCATGTGTTCGGCAAGTTCGCCCTCGGAGGGCGAGCGGCCGAGACGAGCTTCCAGCGTCTTAACCGCTTCGTTCAGCTTGCTCGCTTTCGAGCGGACCAGCCGCGGCACCCAGTCCATGCTGCGCAGTTCGTCGAGCATGGCGCCCCGAATGCGGGGAACGCAGTAGGTTTCGAACTTCACGCCCCGATCCATGTCGAAGGCGTTGATGGCGTCCATCAGGCCGAACACGCCGGCCGAGATGAGGTCGTCGAGTTCCACGCCGTCGGGGAGCCGCGACCAGATGCGCTCGCCGTTGTATTTGACCAGCGGCAGGTACTGTTCGACGAGGCGGTTCCGCAGTTCCTTGCGACTGGGATCCTTCTTGTACTGCTGCCAAACTTCAGCGATCTCTTCATCCGATGCGCGACGTGCGACCAGCGTTGCCATGCAATCCTCCGTGCTGCCCTTCGCACGCAGCGCGACCGGCAAGCGGCGGACGCAGCGGCGAAGTTATGAAAGCGGGAATCCTTCCCGCGTCGCTGTATTAGTGTAAACGCTTGTTACTCGTCAAGCCTCGACCGCGGCTGCGGGATCAGCTTGCTCGGCCGCCGCGCGGGCTGCCGCCATGTCCGCCAGTTCCTTTTCCATTCGCAGGCGGAAGGCTTCGTCGACCGTGGTCTGGGCGACTGCTCCGACCACGCCGCCGATGATCGCAAACAGGGCCATCCAGCCCACGCCTTGCACGACTGCCGTTTCCAAGCTGCCGCCGTTCTTGACCGCTCGCAACATGACGACCGTCAGCCCAATCAGGCCCATGATCCCGGCGTAATGTCGAGCCATGCGATCCGTCCCGCGCGCCGGCAAACTTGATGCAGTCCCGCCACTTTATCACGGCGGTGCGCGACGCGTGGCTTGAGACTTTCATCGGCATGGCAAACGGTACGGGTTGAAACCAATTTGAGATGAGAGGGAAATACTTTCGACCAATTCCGCGTCAGCTGCTACCACGCCGTATCAAGCGTTGACGCCAAGGCCGCCGAAGGAACGGCCGCCGGCATCGCGGCGCCCCGGCGGTGCGAAACGCGACGTGGCGTGAGCAACTCGGCTGCTAGCAATCGAATCGCGCGGCGGTACTCGCCATCCTCGGGCGTTTCGCGCGGCGGCAGCACGGCCGGCGCTTGGGTCAGCGGATTGCAGCCCAGGAACTGCAGGGCTGTGTCCCCGATGCGTTGCGCCATCGCCGATGCGGCCCGGCCGTCAGCCGACTTGTTCATGACGAGTCGCGTCGCGACCTGTCCGCCCAACGATTTGATCACGGCGTACGCGCCGCGAACATCGTCGTGCGCCGTGCTGGCGACCAGCAGCACGCCCGCAGCTCGACGGCACAGCCACTCCGCCCAGGGGCTCAGCCCGGAGCCGGCGTCGATGAGGACCGCGTCGTACCTCTGACGCGCGGCACGCAGTTCTGTCGCGAATCGCTGCCGGGAGTCGGCCTCGATACCCGACGCAGGGGCCGGAACGCCCAACAACGCGGCGCCGAATCCCGCCGGCGCGGTGGCTTCGCACAATCGGCGTCGACCCGCCAGCACGTCTGCCAAGCTCGCGGCCGCATTTAGGCCAAGTTGGCGCCCCAGCGCGGGGCGAACGAGATTGGCATCGATCGCCAGCACCCGTTGTCCCAATGACGCCAATTCCTGCGCTGTCGCGATGAGCGTTGCCGTGGCGCCCGTGCCCGAGGTGCTGCCAACCACCGCCAGGCAAGTGCCTACGGGCTCGGCGGCACCGGCGGTGACCAGCGCCTCGCGCACCAATTCGCGAAGATTGTCGGCTTGATCGGGCATGAGTGAAGGCGTGAGGGGTGAGTCGTGAGTAGCGAGTTGAGAGTCGTGAGCGTCGATCGTCGCGAGCTCGCCAACTTGCCGATCCCGGCGAAATGAACTCGTTTCTTGCCAGGCGTGTGCTGACGGAGCTGCTCGCGGCGCCGTGCTGCCGATGTATCACGCCGCCATAGGATGAGTTGTGACCGGTTCCGCTGCGATCATTTCGCCCAGCACGGCCGCATCTGCCACGGCAATGTCGTCGGGCACGTGCTGCCCATGCGTCACGTAGCTCAGCGGAGCTGAAGTCTTGCGTGCCAACTGCAGCACGCCGCCTGGGGCTTCGACTTCGTCCAGTTTGGTGACCAACAAATGCGTCACTTCCGCGGGGGCGAACTGCCGCACGGCCGACGCCAGCGAGCGACCGCTGCTGGTCGCGCTGAGCACGAGATGAACCTCGTCGGGCTGTGCCTCGGCCAATAGCGACCGGAGTTCCCGAATCTGCACGTCGTCGCGCGGGCTGCGACCGGCCGTGTCGATGAACACCACGTCGTAGCCCTGCAGGCGAGCGACCGCCTCGCGCATTTCCCGCGGCGTGCCGACGACCTCTAGCGGCAGGTCGATGATGTCGGCATACGTGCGCAGTTGTTCGACGGCAGCGATGCGGTAGGTGTCGACGGTGATCAGTCCCACGCGGCGCCCCTCGCGGAGCCGCATGTTGGCGGCGAGTTTGGCGATCGTGGTTGTCTTGCCCACGCCAGTCGGACCGACCATCGCGACGACGCGCGTTTGTCCCGGTCGGACTCGCACGGGCCCGCTGGTCGCGAGCCGGTCCGCGATGAGTTGGGCCAGACGCAGGCGATCGGCCGGGCGGTCGAAATCGGCGTCGTCGCCTGCCAACTGCTCGATCACCTCCCGGGCGATGTCCTCATCCACGTCGCGTTCGATCAGTTCGCCGAACACGTCCAGCAGCGTGGCAACAGGTGCGTCTGCGAGCGGCGGGGCGTCGTCGTTCGGGACGGTGGGTGCGGACCGCTGGCGGAACTGATGAACCATGTCTTCCAACTCGGCCAACTGCGTGCTGGGCAGATGCGGATCGCGGTGGGCGATCGCCGTTGCCGGGCCGCTCGTGGCGGTTGGCGTCACCGCCGTTGTCGCATGCTGGGCGTAGGCCGCCGCCGCCGGCGAAACCCGCGGCAGAGGTGCGATTGGTTCGTCGTCAGATACGCCGCGCCCATCGACGGTCGCCGCGATCTCGTACTGTTTTCCCCGGACCATCCGGGCGATGAGCCCCGAGTTCACCTCGCGTGCGTGCAGGACCGTCGCGGTTGGCCCCAATTCGTCGCGCACCAACTCCAGCGCTTGCGGCATCGACTTGGCGCGAAAAGTTTTGATTTGCATGGGAGGTGCGACGGCAGGCCGTCCTCAGTTGTCCACGGTCAGTTGTGCTGCATCAGTTGGCGCCCAGCCACGTCGCGCCGCCAGCGACCGCGGCGACGGTGTACCAAATTTTCGCGGGGTGGGGGAATGTTAAGTTTCAGCGGTTGGGCGCGCCGTTGGCATTTGCCGTTCGGGACCAGCCGCAATTGCTAGCGTCACGCTCCGTCGGCTGCCAGGCCCACCGTGACGACTTCCGTATCGCGCGTGACTTCGTTGAAGCTCAGCACGATTAACTGCGAGAGGTGGTTCTCGGTCATTTGTTTCAGGGCGGCGCGAATTTGCGGGCTGACCAGCACGATTGGCGCGTGATTCGCAGCCAGCAGTTTTTCCAGCGGCTTGCGAATCGCGTTGCACGTGGCTTCGATCGCTTGCGGCGACATCCGCACGAACAGGCCGCGCTCGGTGTGCTCGAAACCAGCGCGAATCCGCTCTTCCAGCGCGGGATCGACGGCCACTACGTGCAGCTTGCCTTCGGCGTCGCGGTACCGCGTGCAAATCTGACGGGCCAGACGATGCCGGACGTACTCGGTGAGCAGAATCGGGTCCTTCGTGCGGCCGGCGTAGTCGCCGAGCGTTTCCAGGATCAGCCCCAACTGGCGGATCGACACCTGCTCGCGCAGCAGCAGTTGCAGCACGGCCTGGACTTCCGCCAGGGACATGGCGCCGGGAATCAGTTCGCTGACGACGGTTGGTTGCGACTGCTTGAGTTCATCGACCAAATGTTTGACCGAGTCGCGGGTCAGGATTTCGTCGGCGTGACGGCGGCAGATTTCGGTGACGTGCGTGGCGACCACCGCCCCCGGTTCGACGACCGTGTAGCCCAACATCTCCGCTTCGTCCTGCTGGCTGGGGTAGATCCAGGTGGCGTCGGCGCCAAACGCCGGGTCCTTGGCCTCGATGCCATGAATCGGGCCGGACGTCACGCCCGAGTCGATCGCCAACAACATGCCGGGCTCGGCCCGATCCTGGGCCACGGGCATGTCGGCGATCTTGATGCGGTAGTCGTTCGGCTCCAGCCGCATGTTGTCGCGAATGCGGACCTTGGGCATGATGATGCCGATCTCCGCGGCCACGCTTTGACGCACCCGTTGGATGCGATCCAACAAGTCGCCGCCGCGTTTGGGGTCGGCCAGCCGGATTAGGCCCACGCCGACTTCAATCTCCATGGGATCAACGACCAGGAAGTCTTCGATCCGCTCTTCTTCCTCGGACTTCTCGGTCGCCTTCTGTTCGGTTTCGGTTTGCACGTCGCGTTGGTTGAGCTGCTTGGTCATGATGCGCGACATCCCCAAGCACGCGGCGCCAAGCATCATCAGCGGCGTTCTCGGCAAGTCGGTAGCGACCAGCACCAACAGAAAGCCGCCGGTGATGGTCAGCGCCTGCGGCCGCGACAGAAGTTGCGAAACGAACTGCTGCGGCAGATTGCTCTTCTGCGTACTACGAGTCACCAGCAAGCCAGCCGCCAACGAAACCAAGAACGCTGGCACTTGGCTGACCAAGCCGTCGCCAATGGTGAGTCGCGTGAACAGCGAGCCGGCGTCGCCGAATCCCATTTTGTATTCGCCGACGCCGATGATCAGGCCGCCGACGATGTTGATGAGCGTGATGATGATGCCGGCGATCGCGTCGCCGCGCACGAACTTGCTGGCGCCGTCCATGGCGCCGTAGAAGTCGGCTTGGCTGGAAATCTCTTCGCGGCGGCGCTGGGCTTCTCGTTCGTCGATGGCGCCGGCGTTGAGATCGGCGTCGATCGCCATCTGCTTGCCCGGCATCCCGTCCAATGCAAAGCGGGCGGCGACTTCACTGATGCGCGTGGCGCCTTTGGTGATCACCACAAACTGGATCACCACGATGATCACAAAGATGATGATGCCCACGACGATCTTGCCGTCGCCAGCCACGAAGTCGGCAAACGCCGTAATCACTCCGCCGGCTGCAGCTTCTTTGTCGATCGCCGCGCGCGTAAGAATCAGCCGCGTGGTGGCGACGTTCAGCACCAGTCGAGCCAGCGTCGACGCGAGCAGTAGCGTCGGGAAAATATTGAACTCCAGCGGCGACTGCACGTAGATCGTCGTCAGCAGAATGATGACGCTGGCGGCGATGTTGCCGGCCAGCATCATGTCCATCATTGCCGGCGGCAGCGGCACCAGAATCACCAGCACGCTGGCGATAATCGCTACCGGCAGGATCAGGTCCTGGCCGCGACGGATCCAATCCGCCTGCGTGCTGGGGGCTGAAGCCATGGCGGTGGTCCAAAACGTGGCGACGGATCGTGGGGCGGCAAGGGGGCGGGATGTTAGGAAGCTCGCGCACATGCGTCCAGACCGGCGTAGCGCGGCCGGCCATGCGTCCGTGAGCGACTGCCCGATTGACTCGCGCTGTGCCGCGCGGTCGTCCTCTGCGCCCCCGCCGCGCCGACTGTCAAGCGGCGTGGCACGTAATCTGCGCAACTTCTTTGCAGTGCGTTGTTCGCGTCGTCTGCGCCCCTTGCAACGGCGCAGTTACGGCGCGATACTTGCCGCTGCTGGAGCCCAAACAACGGGCGTGCGGCTGCCGCGACGCCCATTTCTCACCTACGAGGGAACCCAGGAAAACCAGGGGGTTTAAGAGATGAAGCGAGCGAAGATCACCATCGTTGGGGCCGGCAACGTGGGCGCCACCACCGCACACTGGTGTGCGGCTGCGGAACTGGGCGACATTGTGCTGCTGGACATTCCGCAGACCGAGGATATGCCCAAGGGCAAGGCGCTCGATTTGATGCAGTCTTCGCCCGTGTTCGGCTTCGACGCGAACATTGTCGGGACGACCAGCTACGAGGCCACCGCAGGCAGCGACGTGGTCGTGATCACTGCGGGCATTCCCCGCAAGCCAGGTATGAGCCGCGACGATCTGCTGGCCACCAACGCCAAGATCATGGGCGCCGTCTGCAGCGAGGTGAAGTCCAGCAGCCCCAACGCAATCATCATTGTCGTCAGCAATCCGCTGGATGCGATGGTGCAGCGGGCTCTGCAGGTGACAGGCTTCCCCCCGAACCGCGTGTTGGGACAGGCGGGCGTGCTCGACACCGCGCGATACCGCACATTCCTGGCGATGGAACTGGGCGTTAGCGTCGAGGATGTCTCGGCGTTGCTGATGGGCGGTCACGGCGACACAATGGTGCCCATGCCCAGTTGCACGTCGGTCGGCGGCATCCCCGTGACTCAGTTGATCGCCCCCGAGCGGCTGGAGGAAATCGTCGACCGCACCCGCAAGGGAGGCGCCGAGATTGTCGGTCTACTGAAAACGGGCAGCGCCTACTATGCCCCGGCCGCTGCGACCGCTCAAATGGTGGAAGCGATTGTCCGCGACAAGAAGCGGCTCATCCCCTGTGCCGCTTATTGCGACAAAGAATACGGCGTCGGCGGTTTCTACGTCGGCGTGCCGGTGATTCTCGGCACGGGCGGCGTGGAGAAGATCGTCGAGCTGAAATTGACCGCTGACGAGCAGAAGGCGTTCCAAGCGAGCGTCGACGCCGTGAAGGGCTTGGTGGACACCATGGCCACGTTGGTGTGAAATTGCTAAGATAGTCGAGACATGAGCGGGAGCGCGGCGGCCAATCGCCGCGCTCCTTGCCGTGTTGCGATGCTAGCAGGCGGCGGGGCGACGTCGATTCCCGGATGGCGTTGACACTCGCGCCGGCCGTCGATTACAACCCTCCGCTTCGAGCACCACAAATTCGCCGCCGCGCTTCTCTGGCCGAGAACGCCTGCGGTGCGAATTTCCCTCCCGCCAAGGCGACTCCGCACTTATGAATCGTTTGACCAGTGTCAGCGACTCGCTCGGAATCAGTTTCTCCTCGCAGCAATCGTTGCAGACCGCGCCGCCGCGCCGCGACGTGCGTCGTCCGGCCCTGCGGGACGTCGACGAGGGGATCGCGCTGTTCGCGCCCATGCACTACGAGCGCAATTACGCATACCCGCTGCTGGTATGGCTGCACGACGATCACGGCAATGAGCGGCAGTTGCGGCAGGTGATGCCGCATTTGAGCATGCGCAATTTCGTGGCTGCCGGGGTTCGTGCCTCCGCTCCTAGCCGCCAACAGCGCCACGGCTATGTATGGCGGCAGAGCGCCGAGGCTGTGCGGCAGGCGGCAGAGTTGGTTCGCGAGGCGATCGACGAAGCCAGCGAGCGGTACCACGTCCATGCCGACCGCGTGTTCGTGGTCGGGCACCGCAACGGCGGCACCATGGCGCTGCGCTTGGCGCTGCGGTTTCCCGAGTGGTTCGCTGGCGCCGTTTCGCTCTGCGGGCCGATGCCTCAGGGGGACAGCCCGCTGGCGCGCGTCAACGACGCTCGCCACACGCCGTTGTTGATGGCTTCGGCCAACGAAAGCCGCTTCTATGATCAAGCCCAAGTTGTCGCCGACTTGCGGCTGTTGCACTCGGCCGGTTTCTCGCTGGCGCTGCGCCACTATCCTGGCGACTGCGACCTGACGACGGAAATGCTAGCGGACGTGAATCGTTGGGTGATGCAGCGCATCTGCCCGTCCGCTCAGCCGACCGAGTGACAATCTCGCGGTTCGCCGCTCTTGTTGAGCTTCTTGGTCGACGCCCGCGGCATTCTCACGTCACGTTTCTCCGGTGACGCGTGCGCGCCGCGATTGACGCGGCGCGGCGATGTCCGCTACAAGCCGCACCGCGAAGGCGCCGGACGTTCGGTGCTGCGCACTTGTCGAGTCTTAGAACCTCAGTCCGGATTGCGGTGCCGTGACGACCGACGCGCCAGAAAACCCAGCCAACGACGCCGAGGTTTCGCCCCCTGGGTCGCGCTCATTGGGTGCGCACCTGGTACGAATTGTCGAGTGGTCCCGCGCCAGCCGCCGCAACATGATTGTCGCTGGCGCGATCTTTCTGGGCGCCGTGAGCAGTCTCTTCGCCGCCTGGAGCTACCTGGCGCACTTGGCCATTGGCCCGCTTGAGCAAGCGTCGATTGAAAAGGCGCTGGACGCCCTGGAACGTGAGCAGTACGCCGTCGCCAAGGAGATCGTCGGTCGCCTGCAGGAGCGTGCCACGCCCGACGAGTTTGGCGCCGCGCTGTATGTGATGGGGGCGGTGAAGGCGAAGGAAGCCGACGAAGAGTTCTCGCTCGATCGTCGGCGAGCTATGCACCTGGTTGCCGCGCGCTATCTGCAAAAGGCTCGCGTCTTGGGCGTCTCGAACGAGTTGGAGCCCAAGCTGCAGTTCCTGCTGGGCCGAAGCTTGATCTTGGGGAATCAGGCTCAGCAGGGGATCGAACTGCTGGAGGCGACGATTGACGATCCCGAATTGCCGGCGACGGAAATCGATTCCTTGTTGGCCTCCGCGTACCTGGAAACAGCGACACCGCAGTTGTCCAAGGCCCTGTCGCATCTGGAGCGGGTGCTCCGCGACGAAACCCTGTCGCCCGCCAAGCGGAATCGAACGGTCCAGCAACGTGCGGACGTGCTGCTTCGCTTAGGGGACCCCGACAGAGCGCGTCCCGCGGTTGCCGCCGTGGGCGTGATTGGCGCCGACGAAGGCGAATTGGCCTCGTGGTCGTTGCTGGCCGGGCGGCTGGCGCTGCTCGAAGCATCGACGAAAGAGGAGCCCGACGACCGTGAGCTCGAGTTCGACGTCGCCGATGCGCGGCTTCGCGAAGCCATTCAACGCGATTCAGCGGTGGGACCGACAACGCGACAGGCCATGTACTGGCTGGGGCGCGTGTATGGCGCGCGGGGGCAGCGGGACGCGGCGATCGACCAGTTCACGCGGCTGGCCAAGATCTACGGCGACTCGCCGGAGGGTCTTGCGGCCATGCTCGCCGCGGCCGATGAGTACCGTGCCCAAGGCGAGTTCGACAAGGCGCAGGCAAGCTATCGCACGTTGTTGGAACTCGCCCCGGCGCCGGAGACCTACGTCAACCCGATCATTTCGCTGCCGGCGCTTCGCAAGCGGCTGCTCATCGCCCAACAGCACTTCGTCGACGCGGAACAATACGACGCCGCTGTGGCCATGTTGGATCAGTTGCCGGCACTGTTTAGCGTCGACGAACTCGTCAATTTGCGAGCTCAAACGCACTACAAATGGGGAACGGCGCTGCTGGATCCCTTGCGTGACACGGACGCGTGGCGCCGCGACGAAGAGCAAAGGCAGGGCCGATTGCATATGCGACACGCTGGCCGCGCTTTCGAAGCGCTGGCCCGGTTGCGAGCTGATTCGCGCGAGTTCAACAACGACCTGTGGCAGGCCGCCGAGAGCTATTTCGCCGGCCAGAGCTTCACGCAGTCGGCACAGTTGTACGAGGAATATCTTCTCCACGAGTCCCGCAGCCGCAATGGTGCGGCCTTGTTGCGGATGGGGCAGTCGCGTCTGGCGAACGGCCAGTTCGGTCAGGCTGTCCGCGCGTTGGACGAGTGCGTCGAGTTGTACGGGCGGAGCGACGTCGTGTATCAGGCCCGCGTCGAAGCGGCCCGCGCCCACCGCGAGCTGGGCCATCACGAAGCGGCCGAGGACTTGCTGCTCACGAATCTCTACGGCGACGCCCTGCAAACCGAGAGTCCCGAGTGGCGCGAGTCGCTCTTTGACTTAGGTCGATTGTATTACGATCTGGCGCGCTACGACGAGGCGATTCGCGTGCTGGATGAAGCCGTGGCTCGCTATCCCGACGATGATCAGGCGTTGCTCGCGAACTACACGATTGCGCGGGCCAACCACCGGGCCAGCGAGGAGCCCGGACAACGGGTCCAGGAAGCGAAGACGGAGAACGAGCGGCAGAAAAATCGGCAGATGATGACCGACTACCTGGAGCGAGCGCTGGATACGTACGCCAAGGTGCAGCGGGCGATCACGCTCGCCGGCGGCGGCGACCACAACGCCTTGCATCGGATGCTGCTGCGGAATTGTTACATGATGCGGGGCGCCGTGCTATTCGACCTGCGTCGCTTTGACGAGGCGCGCGAGGCATACTCCGGGCTGTCGTCGCTGTATCAGAACGATCCGTTCGTGCTGGAGATCCAGGTGCAAATCGCCAGTTGTTTGCGACGGCTGAACGAACCGGTCAAGGCGCGACTGGCGATCGTGCAAGCGCAGCAACTGCTGGGCTCGCTGCCGCCCAATGCCGATTTCCTCGCGTCGACGAACTTCAGCCGACAGCAGTGGGAATTGCTGTTGGACCAAATGGCACGGTGGTGACGCCCCGGCGTCGAGCGAACTGCTGGCAATAACGGCGCGGCGAACGCAGAGCGACCAGGCCAAGGAAACACGCCCATGGCGGACAACTCCACAAAACTGCTTGCCGATCTGGTGAACAAACGGCTGCGGTGCCTGCTGCAGTTGGTTGAACTGGGGCAACGGCAATCTGGCTTGATCGACTCCGGCGAGACCGCCGAGCTGTTGCGGCTGCTCAGCGTCAAGGGCCAACTGATCACGGCTCTGCAGGCGATCGAGCGCAAGTTGGCGCCGTTTCACGGCGAGGATCCCGAAGCTCGCGTCTGGGAATCGCCCGCCGCGCGAGCGCAATGTGCGGCCGAAGCCGAGCAGTGCCGCACGTTGCTAGCACAGGTCATGGAGTTGGAAGCCGGCAACGAAACCCGCGCGACCCAACGCCGCGACGCTGTTGCTCAGCAGTTGCAGTCGCTGGGGGCTGCCAGTCGGGCTCGCACCGCCTACCAGACGGCTCAGGGGCGTCGCCCGCCCGCGCCCAAAGGGCCGCTGCCGCCGTTAGCAGACTCGACTGATGCGCCAACTGCAGGCGGTCTCGACGTGTCGAGCGAAGTTTAGTATTTCCCTCCTCAGCGACTTCGCCCCTGCACCGGCCCCTTGCCGCAATGAAGATTTACTCCGGTCACGACGACGACCAAATCTCGCCCGACGATTCGGCTGCCGCTGCGCCGTTGGGCGATGAGCCGAGCCTGGAGTGCATCCTGGCGGCGTGGAACGATGCGACCGAGCGGTTGCAGCGCACGCACGAGACGCTGCAGGCGGAAGTCGCGCGACTGACCGACGAGTTGGAAGCGAAGAACCGCGAGCTGGCCCGCCAGGCCCGGTTGGCGGACTTGGGACGCATGGCGGCCCACGTGGCTCACGAGGTTCGCAACAGCCTCATGCCGGTCACGCTGTACCTGAGCATGTTGCGACGCCGGCTGACCGACGACGCCGGCAGCTTGGACGTCCTGACCAAGGTGGAGGCGGGGTTTACGACCCTGAATGCGACCGTGAACGACTTGCTTAGCTTCACCGCCCATCGCGAGCCGCGTTGGCAGACCTTCATCATTCGCGACTTGATCGATGAAATTAGCGAGGCGATCGCCCCCCAGCTCGAAGCGCAGGGGATCGAGGCGTCGATCGACGTGCCGCCCTATGGCACGGTGACCGCCGACCGCGAGTTGCTCCGCCGGGCCGTGCTCAATCTGGCACTCAATGCGATCGACGTGATGCCCCGCGGCGGCGAACTGGTGATCACTTCGTTCGACGGTCCGCGCGGATTTGAGTTGGAAGTCGCCGACAGCGGCCCCGGCTTGTCGCAAGATCAGCAGCCGCGGCTCTTTGATCCGTTCTACACGACCAAGGAAACCGGCACGGGGTTGGGGCTGGCGATCGTGCAGCGGATTGCCGAGGCCCACGGCGGCGAAGTGAACGCCATGAATTGCCCGGACGGCGGCGCCGCATTCACCATCGTCTTGCCCTCCCAAGCCACCGAGCTGAGGAAGGCGGCATGAGTCGCGCCGGCGCGAAGAAGAAAAGTCCGCTGGGCCGTGTATTGGTGGTCGACGATCACACGGCGGCTCGCGAAAGCGTGAGCGACGTGCTGCGCTGCGCCGGCTACGAAGTGCGCGGGCTGGCCAGTGCAGTCGAGGCGCTGCCGGCGCTCGGCGTCGGCGAGTTCGACGTCGTCATCACCGATCTGCAGATGCCGGGCATGGACGGCTTGGAATTCATCCGCGAAATGGCCCGCCGTCGGTTGGCCGTGCAGGCCATCATGGTCACGGCTCACGCCACGATCGCCTCGGCCGTCGAGGCAATGCGGCACGGCGCGTTCGATTTTCTGGAGAAGCCGTTTGACGCCGTGCAGTTGGAGGAGCTCGTTGCCCGGGCCTTCCAACGCAAGCGACTGCTGGCCGGCGACGAACCAAGTTCGGCAGCACGGGGCTGCGACAATGCGGTCGATTCAGACAATCTCGGCATGGTCGGTTCCAGTCCGGCGATGTGCGAACTACGACAGCGGTTGCTGCAGGTGGCGCGCACGGACGAAACCGTGTTGGTGTGCGGCGAGAGCGGCGCCGGCAAGGAACTAGTCGCCAAGGCGGTTCATCAAGCCAGCGCTCGCGCTGCGGGACCGCTTGTCAGCCTGAACTGCCCTGCCCTGTCGCCTCAACTGGCCGAGAGCGAACTGTTTGGCCACCGTCGCGGCGCGTTCACCGGCGCCGACGCGGATCGCGTGGGCCGATTCGAGGCAGCTCGCGGCGGCACGCTGATGTTGGACGAAATCACCGAAATCGACCTGCCGCTGCAGGCCAAGCTGCTGCGCGTGCTGCAGGAACGCACTTTCGAGCGGGTGGGCAGTAGCGATACGCTCGACGCGGACGTGCGCGTGGTCGCTTGCACCAATCGCGACTTGCCGACCGAGGTGGCCCAGGGGCGGTTCCGCGAGGATCTGTTCTACCGACTCAACGTGGTGCCGCTGGCGCTGCCTCCGTTGCGCGACCGCGGCGACGACGTGCAGTTGCTGGCCGATCACTTCCTGCAGCGAGCCGCGCAGCGGCTCCAGCGTGACGAGTTCCGGCTGGCCGATGACGCTCGTACGCTGCTGGGCAACTACCGCTGGCCGGGTAACGTGCGGGAACTGGAGAATATCATCACTCGCGCCTGCGTGCTCAACACGGGCGACCCGATCACCGCCGCGGAGATTCGGCCCTGGCTGCAACAGCCCGAGAACGTGGCGGAATTGGCTGATGCCGATCACGGCTCCGACGACCCTGCCGGCAGCTTGCCGGTTGGCGCGCGGTTGGACGAAGTCGAGCGGGCGCTGATCATCGCCACGCTGGACCACTTCGACGGTCACCGCGCCAAGACCGCCGAGGCGTTGGGCATTGGCGTCCGCACCCTTAGCGGCAAGTTGCGGCTGTACGGTTACGCCCCGCGGGCCCGCGATTTCAGCCCGGCGACCGCCGCCCGCTGAGGCTCTCGTTCACGCGGCCTTATGATTGCCGCTCGTTGAGATCCCAGAGCGCTGCCATTTGCCAGCGCAGCCTTTCGGCCTGACCGCCACGCGGTCCGGACTTAGCCGCCCCGCTGCGCGTGCATTTCTCGGAACGCGCGGCCGTCCGGCTTGTCTGATGCGCTCGTATCAGACAACGTGCATCGGCAAAAACCGCCGCTATCGATCGGCAGATTCTGCCGATCGCCCCGCCCGGCGCTGCAAACTGGAGAAGCTCGGCGACGTGCGGCTGCGCTCGCGTTGTCCTGGCAAACCAGCGAGAACAGGCAGTCGGCGGCTAGTCCGCAAAATTCGAAGTGTCGCTCGGCATGCGCGTTGCGTAATCGTCCGACCGATCTGGCGGGAATCTGTGAGATTTCCTATTGAAGGCCCCGCTGCGATGCCGACACGCCCGCGCCCCCCGGCGCCACCGGCGGGCATTCGCCGCGCTGGCGCCGCCAACCCACCGCCTTTGCCATGCTCGATACGCTGTTCCAATCCTCGACGCTGCCGCTGCTGGAGCAGGTGGTCAGTTTTACCCAAGCACGCCACGGCGTGTTGGCGGGCAACCTGGCCAACGTCGATACCCCCGGCTACGTGGCGCGAGATCTGTCGCCCGAAGCGTTTCAGGAACGCCTGAAGACGGCGCTGGCCGAAAGCAAACAGCGCGGCCCGAATCGTGCTCAGCAGAATCCGTATCTGGAGCATCAGTCGCCCGGCGTGACCGAGTTCCAACCCGCTCGTACCGCGATGCAGCGCGCCAAGCACCCGTACGAAGGCGTGCGGGACTCGATGAAAGGCATGCTGCGGCACGACGACAACGATATCAGCATCGAACACCAAGTGGCTGAGATATCCAAGAACCACGCACAACACAACATGGCGCTGACGGTCATGAACTCGCAGTTCCGGCTGTTGAAGATGATCATCAGCGAACGTCCGTAGGCGGCAGGTGCAGGCGCAATTCACGGGGCGGGCGAGTCGGCCGAAAAGGAATTCCAAGATGTTTCAAGCGTTTGACGTCAGCATGAGCGCCCTGGTCGCGCAGCGTACGCGGCTGAACGCGATCTCGTCGAACCTGGCGAATCTGTCGACGACTCGCAACGAGGTCGGCCAACCCGAGCCGTACACGCCGCGGTACGTCACGTTCCAGACCGACGAGGGCGTGGCCACCAACGGCGGCGGCGTGGGCGTGCAGATCGGCTCGGTCGAGTATTCCAACGTGCCGCCCCGCATGAAGCTCGAGCCAGGCCACCCGGACGCGGATGAGAACGGCTACGTCGCCTACCCCGCGATCGACATGACCACTGAGTTTGTCGACGCGCTGGAGGCCACGCGGGCCTACGAAGCGAACATTGGCGTGATGGAAATCACCAAAGACATGGGCGCCCGGACGCTGCAAATCTTAGCGTAGGTCTGACGTCTCAATCGACCGTGGAGTTGGGCGATGAACACGATTCAGGGATTCAGCACGGCGCAAACAGCGATGCCGCTGGCGCCCCCCAGCGCACGGTCGTCGCAAGACGCCGGGGGGCTCGACTTCAAGAACCTGCTGCTCAATTCGATCAACGACGTGAATGCCATGCAGCTGCAGGCCGACATGGCGGTTGAGTCGTTGATGACCGGCGGCGACGTCGACCCGGCGGCCGTGCTCACCGCCGTGCAGAAGGCTGATCTGGGATTCCGCTTGATGATGCAGATGCGGAACAAGGTGATGGGAGCGCTGCAGGAAGTGAAAGACATTCGGGTGTAGGGGCGTGGTGATTGGTGACTAGTGACTGGTGATTGGCGCCGCTGGCGAGCCACTGACAACAGACAACGAACAACTGACAATCCACGATGGATTTTTTCAATCAAGCCGTCGCCCAAGTGCGGGAACTGTTTCTGTCGATGAACCCCGCGGCGCGGATCACTTCCGCGCTGCTGCTGGGCGTGATCGTCGTCAGCTTGGGATACCTCGTGCAGATGCACGGCGGCGGCGCCGACGAATACCTGTTCAACGGCGAGTTCTTGCAGCCGCGCGAGGCCGGCCGCGTTGAAGCCGCCATCGCGCAGGCCGGTCTGTCGGGCTACGATCGCGTGGGGAATCGCTTCAAGGTGCCGCGCGGACAGAAGGCGGCGTATCTCGCGGCGGTGGCGGACGCTGGCGCCCTGCCGACCAACTTCGATACGCTGTTGACCGAAACGCTCGACTCCAGCCCGTTGCTTTCCGATGCAACCCGCAAACAGCAGTGGAAGGCCGCCCGCGAACGCCAGCTCTCGATGATCGTGCAGATGATGTCGGGCGTGGAAGACGCCAAAGTGCTGTACGACATTCGGCCGGCCCGCGGGTTCGAGAAGGAACAGATTACGGCCACTGTGAGCGTGATGCCGGAGCCGGGTTCCGAATTCGGCGCCATGCACACCGGCAACATTCGCAAGGCTGTCGCCGGGGCGATTGCCGGCCTGTCGCCCGAGAACGTGCAGATCTTCAACCTGTCCGACGGTTCGCAAATCAGCGGCGGCGGCGGGCCCGACGGCGCCAACTTTGACGACGAGTACTATCAGACGCGAGTCGCGTACGAACAACGGATGAAGTCCAGCATCGAGAAACTGCTGATGATCCCCGGCGCGCGAATCGAAGTGGCCGCCGAACTCGACAAGGCTTTGTCGAAGGACTCGCGCACCATCTCCACCAACGGCGAAGGCGCCGCGGTGCGCAGCACCAAGAATGAAGAGAAGACGTCGAATGACCGCACCGAGGATCGCGGGGCGGTCGGCCTGCGCGCCCAGGGCCCGTCGCGCAACGGCCAGCAGCAGTCTGTCGCCAAGAGCAATCAGTTGATTGAGACGCTGCAGGAAGACACCGAGAGTTTCATTCCCACGACCGAAGAGGTGCTCACCGAGGCGGGGCTCACCCCGGAACGCGTGCGAGTTTCCGTCGCGGTTCCAACGGCCTATCTCGAACAGGTGTGGCGCGAACGCAATCCGGACAAGCCGGCCGAAGAGCGGCCCAAAAAGGACGACATCGACCTGGTCAAGGGCGACGTCGAGCAGGAAGTGCAAAAGGCCGTCCTGCCGCTGCTGCCCAAGCAGATTGGCGAGGAAGTTAACCCGAACGTGGCGGTGACGTTTTTTCAATCGTTCGCTCCCGAGGCGCTGGAGCCGCCGTCGATGGCCAGCACCGCGCTGCTGTGGGCCGGGGGTAACATGAGCACGTTGCTGATGGCGGGGCTGGCCGTGGTGGCATTGTTGATGCTCCGGTCGATCGTCAAATCGATTCCCGCCGCCGAGCCGATCGCCGCGTTCGGCATGCCGGCGTTGGCACTGGATGCCGGTGGCGCCCGACCAGCAGCCAGCGGACCACGGGGCGTCGTCGGTGGCGACGAGCTAGAGGACCGCCCCAAGCTGAAACTGAAAAAGGGGTCCAGCGTCAAAGAAGACATTGCCGAGGTCGTTCGCGAAGACCCCGATGCCGCCGCGGCGATCCTCCGCAGTTGGATCGGCAATGCCGGTTAGCCAGAGTCGCTCAGGCGCGTGTTTCGATGTGCCCGACGAATCTCGCGAAATCAAAACCCACGCACTCGCTTAGCACAGAACCTCGTGTCGACGAAGAACCACGCCTCAGCCCGACTCCGCAAGGTTGCCATCCTCGTGGCCAGCCTCGATGGCGCATTAGCAGCCAAGCTGTTGGCCGACTTGTCGCCGGAGGAAGTGCGCCGGGTCGAGGAAGAACTCGACCGACTGGACGACATCGACCCGACTGAGCGAGCCACTGTGTTGGCGGAGTTTCGCGGGGCCGTGGGACAGCGCGGACTGGCGCCGCCGTCGTCCGATTCGGCCGCCCCGAACAAGCCGCCGCAGGAGTCGCCCAAGACGTCCGTCGACGATCGCGGCGTGGAAGCGAACTTCTCCGCCGAGTCCGAGGCGGCCGCCGACCAGCCGGCCCCACTGCGCAACGCTCCTGCCAAGCCAGCCGGCCCTCTGGAGACCGCGGAGCCCGCGACGATTGCCGAGTTGCTAGCGGCGGAGCACCCGCAGACGATCGCGATCTTTCTATCGCGGTTGGACGAAGCGAAGGCCGGGGACGTGTTTGCCTTGTTGTCGCCGGAACTGCAGAGCGACGCGCTCGACCGGTTGGCCACGTTGGACGAGGCGGACCCCGACGCATTGCAGGAAGTCGAGCGGCAGTTTCTCGATCGACTTGCGGCGCGTCAGCGCGAACAAGCGCGGATGGCCGCCGGGGCAAGCCTGGCGCTGAAGATGTTATCGCGAACGGACCCCCAGCGGCGGGCCACGTTGTTGACGCGGTTATCGTTGCCCGGGGCGACCGCTGTCGACGAAGAACCAGCGTTGGAGGCTGCCGAGGCGAACGCAGGCGACCCCGCTCCGCAATCTGCGCCGGCGACCGAGCGCACCTCGCTGCGCCGCCGGCTGTTCTCGGCAATTGGCCGGACGGCAAGTTTCCGAACGCGCGACGAACACGCCGCCGCCGTCCCCCAACTTGAGGAAGAGACGGCGCCGGCGGACAACCTGCCAACCGCCAGCGAACTGACGGCGCGTCTGACCAAGCTGGAGCCGGCGGCGCTGGCAGCCGCCCTGGCCGCCGCCGGGCAGCGAACGGCGCAGCTCGCGCTGGTCGCCTCGGGCGATCCGCTGTTGAAGCGTCTTTCGGCGCGCCTGCCGCGGCGCCAAACCGCAGCGCTCAAGAAGCAACTTGCCGCCATCGGCCCGACCTCGTTGACGGAATTATGCTCGGCCCAGGCGCGTGTGTTGGGCATCGCCGAGCAGCTTGAAGCCCCGGCCGCGCCTCGCCAAGCCGCTTAGAGAGACTCCCGCAATGGCCACCATCATCAAATCGCACGCCGCGCAACAGCCCTCGGGGGTCACGATCCGCGGGTTGGCGTACAGCCTGTCCGACATCAGCGGGCAGGCCGACGCGTACGTTGCTGACGTGCGCAACGAAACCAATAAGATCGTGGCCACGGCCCAAGCCGAAGCCGACGCGATTCGCAAGAAAGCCGAGCAGACGGGACGCCGCGCCGCCGAGCAGACCGCGCTGAAAAGCCTCGACGAGAAGGTCGCCGCGCAGATGCAGTCGGTGCTGCCGGCGCTGGAGTCGGCAGTTGCGCAACTGGCCGATGCGAAGCACGACTGGCAGCGTCATTGGGAGGCTCAGGCCGTCGGGTTGGCTTGCGCAATGGCCCAGCGCATCGTCCGTAGCGAGTTATCGCGACGGCCGGAGATCACGCTGGAGTGGGTTCGCGAAGCGCTGCAACTGGCGGCTGGCTCGGCGGAACTGACTGTGCAGTTGGCGCCGAGCGATTTCGGGACGTTGCAGGGGCAAGTCGATCGGCTGGTAAGCGTCTTCGCCCCGGCCGCGACAGCCCGGATTGTCGCCGACGACAGCGTTTCACCCGGGGGATGCCGAATTGTCTCGGAGTTTGGCGTGATCGACCAGCAGATCGAGACCCAACTTGCCAGGTTGGAAGAAGAATTGAGCTAGGTTTGAGATGGGCTCGGGGCCGCTGCGCCGACGCCCGCCGTCATTCCACCAAGTGGACTTGCGATGGACCCCATTCACCAACATATCGCCGCAGCGCTGCCCACTGGGATCACCGGCAGCGTCGTGCAGACTGTCGGCCTGACAGTGGCCGTGGCGGGGATGCCTGCGCCGGTCGGCGCCCAGGTGAGCATCGCCCGGCAAGACGGTCGCGCGGTCGACGGAGAGGTGATTGGTTTTCACGATGACAAGACGTTGGTCATGCCCCTGGGCGAGCTGGACGGGATTCGCCGCGGCGGCCAGGTGCGGCTCGTCCGCACCACGAGAACGCTAAAAGTGGGCGACGGTTTGCTGGGGCGCGTGATCGACGCGCGCGGGCGATGCATCGACGGTCGACCGCAGCCGATGCTCCGCCAACGCGTACCGGTCGTCAGCGAAGCGACGCCTGCCACCGAGCGACCGCGCATCGACGCTCCGTTGGGGACCGGCGTGAGAGCGATCGACGGCTTGCTCACGTGCGGACAGGGGCAGCGGCTAGGAATCTTCGCCGGCTCTGGCGTCGGCAAGAGCGTGCTGATGGGCATGATGGCCCGTAACACGCAGGCCGATGTGGCGGTCATTGCACTGATTGGCGAGCGGGGCCGTGAACTCAACGAATTCATCCAGCGCGACCTGGGCCCGCAGGGCTTGGCTCGCAGCGTGGTTGTCGTGGCGACCAGCAACGAACCTGCGCTACTGCGCGTGCGCGCCGCGTACGCGGCGACCGCAGTCGCCGAGTACTTTCGCGACGCGGGCAAGAACGTGCTGCTGATCATGGACTCGCTGACCCGGTTTGCACTCGCCCAGCGAGAAATTGGCCTGTCGGCCGGCGAACCGCCGACGACGCGCGGCTATCCGCCATCGACCTTCGCGCTGTTGCCGCGCTTGGTCGAGCGAGCCGGTCGCAACCAACGCGGCAGCATCACCGGGTTCTACTCGGTGCTGGTCGAGGGCGATGACGAAAACGAACCGGTCGCCGACGCGGTGCGCGGCCTGTTGGACGGCCACGTCTGGCTGTCGCGGCGACTGGCCGAGCGGGCCCACTTTCCGGCGATTGACGTACTGCGAAGCATCAGCCGGTTGTTCAACGACTTGGCCACGCCCGAGATTCGCGCCGCCGCTCAGGTGATTCGCGAACTCATGGCGGTGTACGCGGAGAACGAAGACTTGATCAACATCGGCGCCTACCGAAAAGGCGCCAACGCGAAACTGGATTTGGCCGTGGAGCACCGCGACACGATCAACGCGCTGCTGCGACAGGAGATTGGCCAGACATGCACGCTGCAGGAGACCCGCGGAGTGTTGCTGGCCCTGGCCGCGCGATGTCAGCAGCAAAGAGGCTCGGGCGGCCCCGCGGCCACGTAAATCGGTCGTCCTGACTCGCGAAGTGCACGCAGCGAACAACGACCAAGACGCTTCAGACAACTCAACATAACACGGCACGCATGGCCCGCTTCAAATTCCGTCTGGCAACGCTTCGGAGGCTCCGCGAACAGCATCGCGACGAGCTGCGCGGGCGGTTGGCCGAGGCGTACGAGGCGGAGCGCCTGCTGGCCGAGCAGCGCCGCGGCGTGCACGACGAAACGGCGACGTTGCGGGACGTTCAGCGCCAAATGGTTTCCGCGGCCTCCCCAAACGTCAACCAGCTCTTGGAAGCCCAACGCTACGGCGCGCTGCTCCAGAGCCGCGACGCGGCATTGGGCAAGCAAATGCAGCAAGTCGCCGAGGAGATCGAACGGCGCCGATTGGCCGTCGTCGAGGCGGACCGCCAGGTGAAAGCGCTCGACAAGCTGGAAGATCGTCAGCGGGCGGAGTTCGACGCCGTGCAACTGCAGATTCAACAGAAGGAAATGGACGAGATCGCCGGCCAGCGGCGGGGAGCGGTTGAAGCATGAACGCCTTGATTCGCCTGGTTTTTCCGCTGATTGGCTACCTGTGCGTAGGGACCGTGCTGACTGGTGCGCTCGCGTACGGATATCTCGTGCAAACGGGGCGGCTGTCCGACGAAACGCAGTTTCGCATTGCGGCGCTATTGCATGGCGTTGATCTCGATGAATTGCAGGACGAAGTTGCCGAGCAGCAAACCGAAGACGCGCCGGACGAGGAGCATTCCTACCAGCAAAAACGGCAACAGCTGGACATCGCGTCGCTGCATTTCGACGCCATGCGGACGCAGCTGGAATCGTCGCTCACGGAGTTCGACTACCAGCTCAAGCGGCTCAGCACCGAATCGTCGCGATACGCCGGCCTGAAGAAAGAGGTCGAGGAGTTTCTCGATTCGCAGCGCACCGACGTCGAAAACGCGGCGATGGCGCGGGTTGTCGCCCAGATCGAAGGCCTGTCCGCCAAGAAGCAGGCCAAGCCGATTATCAAGCAGTACATCGAGAACCAGCAGATCGAGGAGGTCATCCGGATTCTCAACCTGATGAAACCGACGGCCCGCCGCGATTTGCTCAAAGCATTTGACCAGGAAGAAGACTTGGAAGAAGTGTATCTGATTCAGCAGGCCATGCTTTCTGACGATCCCAGCAAGGTGTTCATTGACGAAAAGATCGAAGAGCTGAAAGCCCTCAAGGACCAGGCTCGCTAGGACCAGGCTCGCTAGGACCAATCTTGCGCGGAAGGAACCGCACGATGCCCGCTTCGACCATCGACCAGTTGCTGAAGATCACGGTGCCGCCGCGCGCCGGCGGCGAGGCGCCGTCGCGTCGCGACGAGTCGTTCGACGCCGTGCTGAAGCGTACAGCGGGCGATCGGCCTTCCCCCGCTTCGTCGGCGCAGCGAAGCGGCTCGCCGGCGGAACGGTCGACAGGCGCGACAGCGGACTCAGCCGACGAGTCGCGACCGCCGGCAGCTGACGATCGTCGCGACGATGCGGCCTCGCCGCGTTCCGACGACACTGTCGAACCGGCGCGGTCCGATGAAGCCGCGACCGACGCCGCGGCCGAGAAGGGCAGCGATGTCGCGGTCGACAGCTCTGACGATGACGAAGTCACGGTGAGCGAAGAGGCAGCCGCGGCCGTGGTAGTGACCGTGGTGCACACGGATGACGCCGTCGCAGCCGACGCCGTCGCCGAGGAAAGCGGCGACGAAGCTGCGGCCAGTGAGGCGGCGGCCGCGGGAGACGCTCAGGATCAACAGGGCAACGCCAACGCTGCGGCCGATGCGGCCGCGGCGAACGGGACCGAGCAGGACGGCGCAGCCACGTTCACGGGGATTGCCCGGGGCGCAGACGACGAGAACGGCGGTGAAGCGACCGCGCCCGACATCACCGCTGCGGCGGCCGGCCCCGCGGATGCCGCCCATGTCGGCGACGCCATCGACGCCGCCGCGGGAGCCACGAGCGAGGCCGACGCGACCGAAGGCGATACGCCGGCCGACGGGCAGTCAGCGGCCGCCACCGTGGCCGCCGGGGCTGCTGCCAACACGGACAGCGCGGCGGAGGCGTCATCGGAGGCCGCAACCGCACAACAAGCGACGCAGGTCGTCGCCGCGGAATCATCCGGCGCAGCCGCCGGTCGGGCAGCGGCCGATGCGAATTCGGGCGGGGAGAAATCTGACGAGTCGGCGTCCGGCGACGACGCGGAGCAATCAGTTCGCTCGACATCCGAGGCCGAAGCCGCCGCGGAGTTTGCCGACGCTCAAGCCACAGCCGAGGGCGCTGCCGCCGTTGACGAGACCGACAGCTCTGACGGCGAACGACAACAGACGACGCCGGCGGGTCGCGCCGCCGAGGCGGCTGCCGACGGCGGCGGACGTCGCGGAGGCTCGGTCCTCGATCGGTTGGGCGTCCCGCGGGGCGTCCCCGCCGCTGAGGCTCCTCGGGGCGACGGCGACGTGCCGGACGTCGACCGCGCTCGCTTTCTGCAGCGCGTCGGCGGCGCCATCCGCATGGCCGAGCAGCGCGACGGCCGCGTGCAGGTTCGATTGGCGCCCCCCGAGTTGGGAGCGCTACGCATCGAGCTGACCGTGCAGCAGGGCGTGATGCACGCCACGCTCGAAACGGAAACTTCGGCCGCCCGCACGCTGCTGTTGGATAACTTGCCCGTGCTGCGCGAGCGGTTGGCCGAGCAAGGCGTGCGGATCGAAACGTTCGACGTCGACGTCCAGCAGGACGGCGGCCAGCAGCAGGCCCCTCAAGATCGCGAGTCGCCGTGGCGGGAGTCCGGCCCGTCGGGCCAACAACGCCGCCGCGACGGAGCAAGCAGCCCACAACCAACAAAGGAGTCACGTGCGTCGACCACGCAGACGACCGACTCCAACACCGCCGACAGCGGTCTCGACGTGCGGATCTAGCCCCCTAGCGCCCGCTCGGCGCTCGCCCCGCCAATCACGAATCACCACTCACCAATAACCACTCTCCATGTCGCAACTCGCCAACAACGTGACCTCCGCCTTCGCGGGCGCGACCAACGACCAGCCGTTTGGGCAAAACAACACGCTCAACGACCTGAACCTGGACGACTTTCTCGATCTGATGATCGCGGAGTTGCAGAATCAGGACCCGCTCAACCCGCTGGAGAACGACGAACTGGTCGCGCAGATCAGTCAGATTCGGGAGGTCGGCGCCACCGACCGGCTGACAGAAACGCTCGACGCCGTGCTGCTGGGGCAGAACATTTCCAGCGCGACCAACCTGATTGGCGCCGAGATTGATGCGATCTCCGACGACAACCAGCGGGTGACCGGCATCGTCGAGCGGATTTCCGTGACCGACGGCGCCCCGAAGTTGCACCTCGACCTGAATCCCCGCGCCGAAGCGAGCACCGAGGAGGGCAACCTGGAGGCGGGCGACTACCAGTACATCGTCACCTGGCAGGAGGACGGCACGCTGTTTGGCGTCGACCCGCTGGCGGGCGTGCCGGGCCATACGATCACGACGACTGGCAAAGAGGGCGTCGACCGGGCCGTCTTCCTCAGCAACCTGCCGCGCACCAGCGCCACCAAACAGGTGTACCGCAAGGAAGGGGCCGGCAACACGCCGTTCAAGCTGGTCGGTACGATCAGCGACGTCGGACAGGCGACTTACCTGGACGATAAGAGCAACGAAGAACTCAGCGGCGCCGTGCTGACGGCCGCGCCGCAGTTGATCAACGACTCGCAGCGCAAGTTCCAAGTGAGCCTGAAAAACGTCGGCGAAATCCGCCCGCCGAGCAAGTGACGAAACGATAAACGATGAACGACGGCTAACACGCGAATTCATCGCTCATCGTTCCTAGCCGATCGCTACAAAACCTTCCCCCAACACGGGAGCTGATACCATGGGTCTGCAATCCGCATTGAGCACCGCGCTCACCGGCATGAACGCCGCCGAGACGTCGATTGACGTCGTCGGCAACAACGTCGCCAACGCCAACACGGTCGGCTTCAAAGAGTCGACCGTCAACTTCGCCACGCAGTTTTTGCAGACGCAGTCGATCGGCTCGGCGCCGACCGACAGCCGCGGCGGCACCAACCCGCGGCAGGTTGGCCTGGGCGTGAAGGTGGCGGAGATCTCGCCGGAGTTCACCCAGGGCACGATCGAGATCAGTTCGAACCCGTTGGATATGGCCATCCAGGGCGACGGGTTTTTTATCGTCCAGGGCTCCAACGGCGAGCAGTTCTACACTCGCAACGGGCAGTTCAAAACGAACTCGGACAACGAACTGGTCACGATCACCGGCCAACGCGTGCTGGGCTATGGCGTCGACGAGAATTTCGAGATCCAACCGACCGGCTTGGAGCCGATCCAAATCCCGCTGGGCCAGGCGGCCATCGCGCAGCCGACCGAGAACGTGTTCTTTGAAGGCACGCTCAACCCGGAAGGCGGCATCGGCACGATCCCCGAGCGGATTGAAAGTTTGATCTTGAGCGACGGGTCAAAGGAAGTGCCCGCCGACACGGCGACGACGACCGCGCTGACCCGGCCGGCCGAATCAACGACCGTAGCCGCTGGAGCGCCCAGCGGCTCCCCGGCGCTGGGGCCGGGCACTTACAGCTACCGCGTGGCATTCGTCGATGCCGACGGCAACGAGGGGCCCGCGTCCAACGTGACGAGCAACGTGGCGGTGCTCGCGGGTCTGAATAACACGATTGACTTGGCGAACATCCCGCAGCCGGCGGCCAGTAGCGAGTTCCAGAACATCAACATCTATCGCTTGGACTCCGACACAGAAACAGAGTACACGCTGGTGGGAAGCGTTGGCGTCGGAACAACGACCTTCAACGATACAGCCACTAGCGGTACGACGCCATTGAACGCTGACGGCCTCTCCAACGGCAGCTACAGTTACTATGTCACGTTCTACAATTCGGTGAGCGGCGAAGAGAGCCGACCCACCGCGCGCTTCGGTCCGGTTACCGCGGACGCGACGACCAGTCCCATGGTGCGGCTCGACAGTCTGCCGGAACCGTCGACGACTGACTTTGACGGCATTCGCATCTACCGAAACTTGGCGAACGACCAGAACTCGTATCACCTTGTCGACCAAATCACGCCCACCGAGATCGCGGCGTACGGCACGGACGTGTCCTACATTGACAGTACGCCCGACTCGGTCGTCTCTGGAAATCCAGAAATTGACCTGGAAGGTCCGGACATCTCGTTCGGCCTGCCGTTGGTCGAAGTGGTCACGCGCGACGGCTCGAACTACGAGAACCTGTTCGAGGTAGGCACGTTATCCTTTACCGGGAACAAGGGCGGACGCGAACTCGCCCAGCGCGAATTGGAAATCACGTCGACCACGACCGTGCAAGATCTGATTTCGTTCATGGAAGAGTCGATGGGCGTCGTTAAGTCGGCCAACGAAGACTCGTTCCCCTCGACGACCAACTTCGGCGGCGACATTGTCGACAACCGGTTGCAGTTCACGTCGAACATGGGCATTGAGAACGCGCTGAGCATCGACCTCTCGGCGTTCCAACTGACGCCCGCGGGCGGCACCGCCAGCACGGTGCCGCTGACCTTCACGCGCACCGGCGAGCCGGCCAATGGCCTGGGCGCGTCGGCCGACTTTGTGGTGTACGACAGCTTGGGCAGTCCGTTGAGCGTCCGCATCACGACCGTGCTGGAGGAATCGACCAGCACCGAGGCCAGTTTCCGCTGGATCGCCACCTCGCCCGACAACGATCCGGAGGCGGGCGATTACAGCACCGTCGTCGGCACGGGCGTGATCACGACCGACGGCGAGGGCAAGTTCATCGCGGCGTCCAGCGACACGATTGCGATCGATCGCCGCAACTCGCCCGCCGCGTCGCCGTTGGAGTTCAATCTCGACTTTTCGCAGATCAGCGGTCTGACGCAGGCCGACGGCGAGAGCGAACTGAGCGCCAGCCGGCAGGACGGCTTCCCGGCCGGTACGCTTTCGAGTTTCATCATCACCGAAACGGGCCGCATCCAGGGCGTGTTCTCGAACGGCTCCAGCCGCGATCTGGGGCAGATTCGCATGGCCCGGTTTGCCAACAACACCGGTCTGGAGCAGATCGGCGACAACATGTTCGCGGCCGGCGTGAATTCCGGCCTGCCGATCCAGGGCGACCCCGGCGGCAACGGCATCGGCAACGTGACCGCCGGCGCCGTGGAACTGTCCAACACCGACATTGGGCAGAACTTGATCGAGTTGATCCTGGCATCCACCCAGTACCGTGGCGGCGCCCGGGTGATTACCGCCGTGCAGGAACTGTTGGACGAACTGTTGGCGCTGCGGAGGTAGCGCAGAACTTCACCACGGAGAGCACGGAGGTCACAGAGATTAATTGAATGACCAATGACCAAATCCCAATGACCAACCTATTGCTGCTGGAGCGGCGCCACTTGGGGCGTCGAGGCCCAGCCGTCGGTGAGCTGCGCTCCTTCTCCTCCGTGCTCTCTGTGTCCTCTGTGGTGAGAGAAGTATGATCAAACTAACCCGACTGGATGGCGAGCCGTTTTTGCTCAATGCCGAGTTGATCAAATACGTGGAGCAGCGGCCCGATACGTTCGTGACGTTGACCACGGGCGATCGGATCGTCGTGGCCGAGGAGCCGGAGGTCGTGCTCGATCGCGTGCTGGAGTATCGTCGCGCAATCCGGCTGCTGCCCGACGCGGCATGAATTAGCCGGCGGGGCCACGCGGCGATTTTGCTGCGCCGCGTCGTCGTCGGCAGCGGTCGCTGCAGTAGCGCACCTGTTGCCAGCATTGGGACCATTTCTTGCGCCACGCAATCGGCCGGCCGCAGACGGCACACGGCTTTTGCGGCAGATGGGGCTTGCTGTGGGGCATGCGCGACGATCGGCTCGGGTGAGATGGCTTGCTATTCGCCTTCTAACCGCCACTCGTGCAGGCCGGACGACACGTTCGGTTGCGACTGCAGTTCGATGCGCACCGCCGTCGCTTCGACCGGCGTGAATTCGCAGCGGTTCATCTGATCTTTCTCAACGCCGTACTGCGACGGGCTGTCGACCTCAGTCCATTCCTCGTTGCCGGGCGTCCTGACCAGCAGCCGCCACGACTCGGGCACACGGCACTCGCCGACGCCCGTGTCGTCAAACCAGTAAACCTCAACGGCGCTCAACGTGGTCGGTTCGGGGAGTTCGTACTGCACCCAATGCTCCGCGCCCTTGCGGGGCCACCAGTGGATGATACCCCTGGATTGATCAAGTGAATTGGGCGGCAGTCGGCCGTCGGACAGACAGCCCACATTACCCGCGGCCCCGCGCGAAGCCCGCGCCTGGCTGCGGTTGGCGAGCGTCGGCAGCGGCAGCGGGTCGGCCGCGTCCATCGATCGCGGCAGCCAGACGTCCATCGCGCCACGACCGCGATGGGCCCACGCGTAGTAGGGAATTGCTTTGAAGGGGACCGTCTCCGCGACAATCACCGGGTCGGCTTCGTCGCCCTCGTAGCGGGTGGCTTGTGCTTCGCCCTCGATGACTTGCACCCCCTCGAGCAGGTCGGACTCGAACTGCGTCGCGAGTTCCGCGTTGTCCGGCAGCACGAGATTGTGGACGTGGCCCTCCGGCACGTCGGGGTGCTCCACGCAGAAGACGATCGGGCCGCGTTGCAGGGCGATGCGACCCCGGTCGGCTTCCACCCGCTCGTCCGCGGCGACGCGGCGGATGGGCATCGGCAGAGCGACCTCGACCGTGTCGCCCGGCTCCCAGTGCCGCGTGATCGTCGCGTAACCACCATCCGCGGGTTGCCAAACGCTCTCACCGGCGACGGTCACTTCAGGCTGCGGCGAGTCGGCGTCGGCGAACTCGTATAGCCCGTCGCTGTTGGCAATGTTGCGGGCCCAGCCGGGGATGCGCACTTTCAGCGTGATCTCGGCGTCGGGAGCGCTCGGGGCGACCGCGATCTGCACCTTGCCGTCCCACGGATAGCGCGTCGTTTGCGTGATGGTCGCCTCGCCGCTGGCCAGCGGCAGCATCGCCTTGCCGGCAGCGAACAGGTTCACGTATGCCGTGTCGTCCTGAACAGCGTACGCGAAGCCCGGCGTGCTGGGCACAAACCGGCAGACATTGCCCGGGCAGCAGGGGCAGCCGAACCACTCGGCCCGCTGATGCTGCCCGTCGCTGGACAGTGGATTGGGATAAAAGAAGTGCGTGCCGTCGAGCGACACGCCCGACAGGAAGCCGTTGTAGAGCGTCCGTTCCAGCGTGTCGATGTATTTGGCGTCGCCGTGCAGCAGGAACAAGCGGTGGTTCCACATCACGTTGGCGATGGCCGCGCACGTTTCGCAGTACGCAGTGCCGTTGGGCAATTGATAGGGCCGGCCGAACGCTTCGCCCGCGCCCGTGGCGCCCACGCCGCCGGTCAGGTACAGCTTGGACGACTCGACGCTGTGCCACAGATTGTCGATCGCCGCCACGTAGGCTTGCTCGTCCAGCAGGGCCGCCACGTCGACGACGCCGGCGTACAGGTACAGCGCCCGCACGGCATGGCCCACCGTTTCGTCCTGCTGCAAAAACGGCTTGTGATCCTGGCAGTACTCGCCCCACAGCCGCGGCTTATCCTTGGTCGTCGTGCCACGGACGTCGATGAAGTACTTGGCCAGCTCGAGATACTCGCGCCGGCCGGTCTCGCGGTAGAGCCGCACCAGCCCCAGTTCGATTTCGGGATGCCCGCCGGTGGACTCGAACTTGCCCGGCCCGAAGGTCTCGACCAGCAGGTCGGCCGACTTGGCGGCGATGTCCAGAAACGACGTCTTGCCGGTGGCCTGGTGGTGGGCCACCGCGGCCTCGTACATGTGGCCGAGGTTGTAGAGTTCGTGGTCGTGCTGCAGATTGTCCCACCGTTGGTTGCGGACCCGAATGCCCATCCGGTCGTACTGCGGCGGCTTCTGATCGGCGGGCGCGGTCCACAGCGTGTAGAGGTAGCCGTCCTCTTCCTGGGCCGCGGCGATCTCGGCGATGAGCTGGTCGAGGTAGCCGTTCAACTCGTCGTCGGGGTGCGTCATCAGCGAATACGCCGCCCCTTCCATGACCTTGTACAGGTCCGAGTCGTTGAAGCCGTAGTCGCCCAGCCACTGCTTGTCGCTCAGCCCCGCGGCGATGCGGAAGTTCTCGCGACGGTTGGTTTCTTCGCACTTGGCAAACGACGAGGGGATTGTGGCCGTGCGATTTGTTTCGATCCGGGGCGCCCAGAACTGGTCGGTCAGTTTCACAGCCGTTGCGGGGACCGGGACGATAGGGTAGTCCACCCAATCGGCAACTTCGGCCCAGGCGGTCGGGATCGCTGCAAAACCGAAAAAAAGAAAAGAAATCCAGCACCGGGTCATGATGAGTTCTCCGCATGAGACGAGCGGGGCGGCGAGCAGCTAAGCCCCTGTGACCGTTTATCTTACGTAGATTCTCCCCGCCTGCCAGTTGCGCCCCCAGTTGGCGTTCTATGCTTCCACTCCGGCCGGGCGGCGCCGTGCAACTGGTTGTGCTGACGATCCGGCGGACTAGACTAGGCCCCCGACGGCGGCGGAGAGAAGAGCGGCGTCGACCTGCCTGCCTGACGCCCAGCTACGTGCCCGAGTCCCGCGCCACAGCGACGGGGCGCCAGGGTCGACAGAACTCCCGACTACGGCCAACGACGAAAGGATCGACAATGGCCTTCGACCCGCAGACTCGTCTGCTCGCCGGTTCCCATCGATTAGCGCCGCTGCTGAATTATGCCGGCTTCGGCTACGTGCCCGGCTGTATCGAAGAAGGCGGCTACCGCGTGTGCGGTCGCTTCATTGCTGGCGATCGGGTGCTGGAACTCGTTTATCGCTGGGGGTTGGCCGAGGTCAATTACTCCGTCGGCAACCTGTCGATGAGTCACGCCGAGTACATGGACCGGCTGGGCGTGGCCGACAAGAGCGTGTTTCTCAGCGAGCAGCATGACATCAGCTGCGAAGGGTTCGACGGGCTCTACGCCGACCTGCGCGATTACTGCAGCGACTTCCTGGCCGGCGACGCGAGCGAATTCGCCATGCTCGCCCAGCAGCGGCCCTATCTGCGCATCATTGCTTAACGCGACCGTCAGCGCACTTGAGTCTCGTCTCTACCGCAGCGCTGCCGTCAGCCGCGCGACGTTTTCGCGGTGGTAACGCGGCAACTCGGCTTCAATCCGCCGCAGTGCGTCCAAGTCTTGCTGAGCCGCCAGCAGCGCCAGACGCGTGTCCTGCTGGGCGGTCCACGTCGGCGAATAGTGTCGGAATGAGCGGAACGGGCGATAAGCTTCCAGCCGTGCCGCGAGCATATCGATGTTCGCCTGAGCCATTTTCACGCGGGCGGCAAGCTCCGCCTGATAGTTTGGGTACGTGACGTACAAGTAGTGACTCAACTGTCGCTGGGCGAGAGTCGTCACCAGTTGCGGTTCGCAAGCCGCGCACTCACTGTCGTCGACAGTGCCGGGGGGCGACGGCAAGTGTTCCACCTGCTCGGCGCGAGCGGCAGCGGACAGGGTGATGCAGACGACTGCGACGGCAAACGATCGCATAGCGGCTCTCGGCAGGAGGGGCGGGACGAGGCGGCGCCGGCGACGGACTCCGCTCTCTTCCACGCTAATTGGGACCCGCCGGTTTCGCCACCAGAAGCGGGCAGCCCGCGAAGCCGCTAGCCAAGTAGCACCAGATTGTCGCGGTGAATCACTTCGTCGTAGGGGCAATGCCCGAGGAGTTCGGCAATGCGTCCAGTCGGATGACCGGCAATTTTCGTCACCTCGGCGGCGTCGTAGTTGATCAGGCCGCGAGCGAACTCGTCGCCCTCGGGGCCGCATAGCGAGACGACGTCGCCTTTGGTGAAGGCGCCTTCGGCGGATTGAATGCCCACAGCCAACAGGCTGCGACCCTGGCCCACGATGGCCGCGCGGGCGCCGGCGTCCAGCAGGAGCTTGCCGCCGGGGTGGGCGCTCCAGCCGATCCACCGCCGGCGGCTATCAACGGACCGGCCTTCCGCCAGAATCAGCGTGCCGACTTCCTTCCCCGCCAGGATATCGGTGATGACCTCGGGGCGCCGCCCGGCCGCGATAATGACGTTCTCGCCCGCCGCGGCGGCGATCCCTGCCGCGCGCAGTTTGCTCGCCATGCCGCCGGTGCCAAGTTGAATGCCGCTCTTGGCCGAGTCGTGCACCAACTCATCGCGCGCCGCCGCCAAGTCGGTGACCGTCTCAATCACCTCCGCGCCCGGCTCGGTGGGCGGCCGATCGTAGACCCCTTCCACGTCCGACAGCAGCACTAACAGCGGCGCCCGCAGCAGATTCGTCACCAACGCGGCCAATCGATCGTTGTCGCCGAAGCTGATCTGCAGCTCATCGACCGCGACCGTATCGTTCTCGTTAATGATCGGCACGGCCCCGGCCCGAAACAGCGCCAGCAGCGTGTTGCGGACGTTCAGATACCGAGTGCGATCGCGGAGATCTTCGGCCGTAAGCAGAACCTGCGCAGCGTTGAGCCCGTGCGGCGCCAGGGCGCGATTGTAGGACTCGATCAGGCGGCTCTGCCCCACCGCGGCCGCGGCCTGCAATTGCGCCACGTTCGTGGGGCGCTTCGTCCAGCCCAACCGACCCAAACCTGCCGCCACGGCGCCGGAACTGACCAACACGATCCGGCGCCCTGCCTTCTGCTCGACGGCGATCTGGTCCGCGATCGACGCGACGCGCGCATCGTCCAGCGAACCATCGGGCCCGGCCAGCACGCGGCTGCCCACTTTCACGACCACCATTTCGGCGGCAGCGATGACATCTTGTCGAACGAGGGCGGACATCGGAGTTCGCAAGCAGGAAATGTGACAACGAATGCGGAGCGCCAAGGCGTCCGACAGATTATTGCAGCCGAGCGGCAAATTCGCAGCCGCTCAGCGATCGCCGCACCTGTGGCAGCGGCTGCTGGTCTCCGCCGCCTTTGAATCCACGCAATCTCGCATTATCCCCAGCGGACCGGCGATTCGACAAGGCGCTACGTGCTACCGTCGTGATTCGATCCGAAATGCAGGGAGAGGCAGACCGGGGACGCGGCGACGCGAGCCGCGCTTTCTACTCCTGGGGGCTTCGCTTCGCGGCGTCCCCAGCCACCCCTAACTGCGTCTAACGGTGTCACGACCCGGCCCTGGCGAGCGTTGCGTGGTCATCGCGGGCGGCCTATTCTAGATGGTTCGATGCGGCCCCGCGGCCGCCCCCACGATAGGCCCCCGTGAGATCACCATGCGTTTGCAGATTCTGGCCCTTGCCCTGCTGGCAATGGCTTGCGCGGAGTTGTCGGTTGCCGCTGAGCAGACAGAGCAGTCCCCGGCATCGACAACAGGCCTTGTCGCCGAGCGCCCTGACGAGGGCCCCGCCGTGCAGGTCGATGGCGGCTTTATGGTCCCCTACACGGAGACGATCCCCGGGACGGACGTCACGTTCGAGATGGTCCCCGTCCCCGGGGGCGAGTTTCTGCTGGGCAGCCCCGAAGACGAACAGGAGCGCAGCGAGGACGAAGGCCCGCAGGTCCGCATCGCCGTGGCCCCCATGTGGGTCGGTCGGTGCGAAGTGACCTGGGCCGAGTACCGCGCCTACATGGACGCGTACGGCCACTTCAAGCGGTTCGAGCAACTGGTCAATGCCGGCGCCAGCGAAGGCGACGGGACGCCCCTGCAACTGATCAAGCAGCACGCCATCGCCAAGGACGCCGAGGGCGAAGTGCTCGTCGACGCAATCACCAGCCCCACGCCGCTGTACGACGCCAGCTACACGTTCTCCGCCGGCGACGCCCCCGACCAGCCGGCCGCGACGATGACGCCCTATGCGGCACGCCAGTACACCAAGTGGCTCAGCGGCCTGACGGGTCGCGACTACCGACTGCCGACCGAGGCGGAGTGGGAGTACGCGGCTCGCGCCGGCACGGAGACCGCTTACTATTTTGGCGACGATCCGGCCGAACTCGAAGATCATGCGTGGATTGACGACAACGCCGATTGGGAGACGCACCCAGTCGGTTCCAAGTCCCCAAACCCCTGGGGGCTGTTCGACGTGTTGGGAAATGTCGCCGAATTGACGCTCGATGAGTATGACGCCGAACATTACGCCGCCCTTGCTGACGAGCAAGCCGACGTGTTGCCCGCTGAGCAGGCGGTGAACTGGCCCCAGAAGCTGTTTCCGCGCGTGGCGCGGGGCGGCTCGTGGCTGGCATTTTCCGACCGCTGCCGCAGCGCGGCGCGCCTGCCCACCGAGGAGAAAGAGTGGAAGTTGTCGGACCCGAACTTGCCGCTCAGCCCGTGGTGGTATACTGAGGAACCGGCTTTGGGCGTCGGCATGCGGATCGTGCGACCTCTGGCGGGCATTCCGGACGAGGACAAGCCCCGCGTGTGGGACGCTGCGGCGGAATCCGTCGTGCAGGACGTGCAGATTCGCGTTGACGAAGGTCGCGCAGTACGCGGCCGCGCCACGCCCAAGCTGCCTGAGGCGGTGAAAGCCGCGAAGGAGTTGGGCGAGTAGCAAGCAGTGCTCGTCGTCGCTGCTCAGACAGACGGAGCCGCCATCCTTCGCCGCGCTTGCCGCATGTTGCTTATCACAACTATCGTGAACCTATTCGCGGGCGACCGCGCACCTCTTCCAAGGAGTTGAGCCAGATGAGCGATTCGACCTCCAAACTGCAGCTACCTCGCCGCGATTTTCTCCGCGGCGGCGCCTCGGCCACCGCCGGCGCCGTCCTGTTGGGAGCCACTGCCAAACTGGCCAGCGGCGCCGCTCACCCCGGCGGCAGCGATGAAATCAAGGTCGCGGTGATCGGCTGCGGCGGTCGCGGCACCAGCGCTGCGGCGCAAGCTCTGGAGACGAAGGGCCCGGTGACGATCGTCGCCTTGGCCGACGCCTTCGCCGACAATGTCGAGCGTGCGCACCAACAATTGGAGGCGGTCGTTGCCAAAGGCAAATCGGAAGGCAACGAGTTGCTCGCCGACAGCAAGCTCGATTGCCCGCCGGAACGGCGGTTCGCCGGCTTTGACGCCTACAAGAAGGCGCTGGAGACAGACGCCGATCTGGTGATTCTCGCCACGCCGCCCGGTTTCCGCCCGCTGCATTTCGAAGCGGCCGTCGCCGCCGGCAAGCACGTCTTTGCCGAGAAGCCGCTGGCCGTCGATCCCCCCGGCGTGCGGCAATTCATGGCCGCCAATGAACAAGCGAAGCAGAAAAACCTGCTGGTTGCCATCGGGCTGCAGCGTCATCACGATCCCCGCTACGTGGAAACGATTCAGCGGATTCACGACGGCGAAATCGGCGACGTCGTCGCCACCCGCGTCTACTGGAACGGCGGCGGCGTGTGGGTCCGCAATCGCACGCCTGACCAGAACGAAATGCAGTATCAGATGCGCAACTGGTACTACTTCCATTGGTTGTGCGCCGACCACTACGTGGAGCAGCACATCCACAACCTGGATATCGGCAACTGGATTCATGGCAAGACCCCGGTCCGCTGCAACGCGATGGGCGGCCGGCAGGTGCGCACCAGCAAGGAGACGGGCCAGATCTTCGACCACTTCGCGGCCGAATTCACCTATGACGACGGCACGAAGATGTTCAGCCAGGCCCGACACATACCCAACTGCTGGACCGAGGTCGGCGAAGCGGCCCACGGCACCCAGGGCGTGTGCGAGGTCAGCCGCTTCCGGATGGAAGGTCGCGACGGCCGCTGGCGCAGCCGCTTGCCGGGCGTCGACGCGTGGCACCAGGAGCACCACGACCTATTTGCCGCCCTGCGCCGCGGCGAGACCTACAACGAGGGCGACTACGGCGCCGAGGCGACCATGACCGCCGTGCTGGGCATGATGGCGGCCTACAGCGGGCAGGATCTCACCTGGGACGAAGCCCTGGCGAGCGATCAGTCCTTCGCCCCCGGCCTGGCCGATTATACCTTCGACAGCACCCCGCCCGTGCTCCCCGACGGCGACGGTCGCTACCCGGTGCCGATGCCGGGCAAGACAAAGCTGCTGACCGCCTAGCGGCAAGCGCCGCAGCGGTTGCGGCAGCAAACTGGGAACCGACCAGGCCGAGCCTCGCCGAGGCTCGGCCTTTTTTTGTTGCAGCGAGGGCAGGCCCCATTGCCAAAACGGGCCCCGCGAAATGGGTGGTTTCGCACGTGAAGTTCGCTCGGCGAACGGGACCGAAGGCTGTCGACACTGCTCCTAAATGGAATGCCCCAGACTCACGCGGATTCGCTCTGGCGGCCGGCGGAGCGCGCCGTCAAACTGTAGGCAGAGCTGGCGTCCGAAACGGCGCCGTCATGTCACATGCACGAGGAAAACGACCATGTCCATGATCGGCAACTTCCTGCAAATCACGCCGGAGCAATTGGAGGCGATGCACGCCGACCCGGCGCTGGTGACCAAGACCCTCTATCCCGAGGATGTCGATCGCTACCCGGGTATCGACGTCGACAAGGCGTGGCAGGCGATCCACTTTCTGCTGGTTGGCGATCCTTGGAAGGGCGACGGGCCGCTGGCCTTGGCCGTGCTCAACGGCCCCGAGATTGGCGACGACGCCGGCTACGGCCCCGCCACATACCTCACGCCCGAGGAAGTCCGCGACGTCGCGGCGGCGCTGGAGCCGATCACTCCCGAACAGCTGGGCCAACGCTTCGACCCCACGGCGATGATGGCCCAGCAGATCTACCCCGAGATCTGGGACGAAGACGACGAGGAAGAACTCATCGAGTACATCACCGAAGGTTACCAGGAGGTGCGCAGCTACTACCTGGACGCCGCCGCCAAGGGCAATGCGATGCTAAAGTACGTCAACTGAACGGCCTGGCAACAGGCGCCGCGGCAACCGTTCGGGGCGTCACGCCGCGTTCTCGCTGCGGACCAACTCGGCGACTCTCACGCAGAAGTTGTCGTTGAGCACCAGCACTTCGCCGCGGGCGACCAGACGGCCGTTGACGTAGATGTCAGCCGGGTCGCCGGCGAGTTTATCCAGCGGCACGACCGCGCCTTTCTTCAGCCGCAGCACGTCTTCCAGGTGCATGTGGGTGCGGCCCAGCTCAATCGTCAGGTCCAACTGCACGTCGCGCATCAGGTCGAGCGTCGCGCTTTCGGTGTTCGCGGCGCCGCTGGCGAAGTCGGCAAACTGGAACGGTTGCACGCCCGGCGGCAGTGCGGCAGGCGGCGCGGACGGCGGGGCGTCGTACGACTGGATGGCCGCTTCGGTCTGGTTGAGCAGCGCCTCGATATCGCCCTGGGAAATCTCGTCGTTGCTGGCGCCGGCGCGACTCGGCGCCGCGGCCGTGGAGGGCGATGCTGCGGGCGGCGCGGCGACCGGTCCGCCCGACAGCAACTGCTCGATTTCCGATTGGTCCAGCGGCGTGTCGTGGACCTCGGCAGCCGCGGACTTGGAGTCTTCCGCGGGCGGAGTCGGCGTGGTTGCCCCGCCGTCGCCGGCCGCTTCCTGAGCTTTCTTCAGGAGTTGCTCGATTTCGTCCTGGCCCATTTGGTCGTCAGCCATCGGAATCCTTTCCAGAGGCAGTGCTGTGCCGACGGGGCGGCTACCGCTCGATGAACGAGAATTTGGGGATCACCGTCGAATGCAACAACGGCTTACCCAGCGCGCGGTTGGTTTTCTCAAGTAATTTCCGCTTGATCAAGTCCAAGTCGGCGTCGGTGAAGTCCGTGACCTCCAATCCCCGCATTGTCACGGTGACTTGCTCGCTGATCCGGTTCTGGTTGAGTTCGTACAGGCGGATGAACTCGCCCTCGTCGTCTGCTAGCACCGTGCCGAACAGTTCGAAGTCGATGTTGACGCTGCTGTTAGTCTGGGGATCGAAGGTCAGCACGTGATAGCTGCCCAGCGAGACCTCGCGGGTGTCCTCCAGGATCGTCGATTCGATCGGGGCGTCCTCGGCCGCGGCCCCCTCGTCGGCGCCTGCTAGCTGAGCGCCGACGGTCTTCACTTCGTCGGTCGAGGGGAGCAGCATCGACGCGGCGACCACCTCGACCAGGACCACGATCGACACGAACGCCACGGCCTTGATCAGCGTGAACAACCCGCCTCGTTTGGCGGGGGGCGGCGGGGTTTCGGTGTTGGCGCTCATCGCGATTCTCCCCGGAGCGGCGTGACGCCGCTGCCGGCACATGAGGGACTATTGGGGCGAGTCGGTGTTGGAACCGGAGAAATCCTCGACGCGCTCGTCCCACATCAGGATTTGCACGCGGGCGTTGCGGCGCAGCAGTTCGGCGTCGACCCCGGTATAGATCGGCTCGCTGTCGCCGGCCGAGCCAAGGCGAATTCGCTCCGGCGAAATTTGTTGCTGAATCAGATAGTTCCGCACCTCGCGGCAGCGGGCAAACGCCAGATCGTAGTGGTCGCGGAAGCCGGACGCCGGATCAATCGGCGCTTTGCTCGTGTGGCCGCGGATTTCGATCTTCTGCGGCTTGCCTTTGATCTGTTCGATAATCAGGTCGAGGTCGCGGCGGTTCTCTTCCGACAGCTTGACCGTGTTGCCGCCGAAGTACACGACGCCGCCGGCGGTCGTGTCGTCGCCGGGGCGGACGATCTGCACCCGCTGATGGTCGCCCACGACCGATTTGACCTGTTGGCCGCCGTTGTGCGTGTCGAATCGCTTGGCGCGGCCCATCATCATCACGTGTTCCTGCATCACGCTGTTGCGTTTCGAGGGACTGTTGCCGGGGATCAGCGACGCCATGGTTTTGTCGTGCCCCAGGATCTCGCGAAACGATTCGACGGTCGCCTGATACTTTTCGTCCTCTTTGATTTCGCTCATCGACACCAGCATGATGAAGAAAGTCAGCAGCAGCGACATCATGTCGCCGAACGTGACCACCCACTCGGGGACGCCAGGATCTGGTTCTTCTTCAACGGCCATGTGCGAGACGCGAGGCTTGAGGCTGGAGGCGCGAGGCCTCGATCACTTGTTACGAATCACCAATCACCAGTCGCCAATCACCCGCCGCCGGCGCTACGCGGCCGCGTCGTCAGCGGCCCGCAGTTTCGGCGGAATAAACGTGTTGAGTTTCTGCTCGATCACCCGCGGATTCTCGCCGCTTTGGATGGCCATGATGCCGCGAATGGCGATCTCCATGGCCAGCAGTTCTTGTTTGTTGGTAAAGCCCAGCTTCTCGGCAAACGGCAAGAACACGCAGTTCGACGCGATGGCGCCGTACAGCGTGGTGAGCAACGCGACCGCCATGCCTTGCCCGATCTTCGAGGGATCGCTCATGTCGCCCAACATGATGATCAGACCAATCAGCGTGCCGATCATGCCGAACGCCGGCGCGAACCGACCCATGCAGTCGAGCACCGCCTTGCCGTCGCGGTGACGGGTGGCCACGGCGTCGACCTCGGTGCGCAGGATGTCTTCCATCACCTCGGGCCGCGTGCCGTCCACCGCCATCTGGATCCCCAGCACGACGAACGGGCTTTCCAACTCGCCGATCTTCGACTCCAGGGCGAGCAAACCGTCGCGGCGGGCCGTCTCGGCCAGGCTGACCAACTCGTCGATCAGCCGGGGAATCGAGTCCAGCTTGTACATGAACACCCGCATGGCGACTTTGATCGTGGCGAAGAAATTGCCCAAGGGGAACGAGATCAGCGCGGCCGCCAAGGCGCCGCCGATCACGACCATCAGCGACGGATAGTCGATGAACGCGGCAAAGTTGCCGCCGCCGATGATGATCGCTCCCGCCACCAGCGCGAGGGCAGCGATGAAGCCGATAACTGAGGCGAGATCCATGGCAAGTCAGCGAGCAACGAAGGTGGAGCAATGACCGGGTGAGACCATCCGCGTCGGCGGCCGAATGCAGACCGTCGCTGCGCAGGCAGCCGAAAACGGGCCTGAAATGGTCTGGAAAACCATAGCATTGCCGGCGCACCGCGGCTCGCGACGGCAGAAGCGCCGGTGGCGAGCAGTCGACCCGCGGCGTTAGAATCCGCAGAACCGTAGCAGACGCCGCGAGCGCCCTGCTGCTAGGTCCGCGACTCGCCGCGCGGGCAGGATGAACGTCTTTGCAGAGCCGGGCTCGGTGTCTTGAGTGACGGGAGGGGATATCCTTCGCGCGCTCCTGCAGGTGACAAGTCGCCCCAGTCTGCGGCCTCGTCTCCGGATTGTGACGGCCTAGTTGCCGCCAACGCTGCTTCGTTGGCAGGGGCATTGACTGGGGGAGAGTGTCAGAATCACCTCATCCAAGCGAAGAGACCGCGCGATAAAAAAACGCAGGCCGCTCCGAAGAGCGGCCTGCAAGGAGAATGTCGTCGTGAAGCAGTTGCGCGGCTAGATCCGACGTCGGCGGGCCAGCAAGGCAATCATGCTCAGTCCGGCCAGCGCAACGGTCGTGGGCTCCGGCACGGCCGCGACGGCAAAGCCGTCGATTCGGCCACGGTCGCTGCTGCCGCCGGTCGATCGCAGGTTGGGATCGCGGAAGCCGACAATGACCTCGCCCGCCGCATCAGCAGTTTGGTAGCCGACGAGAATGCGATAGCGGGTGTCGCCGTCCTTCGCGACAGACGAATCGCCCGGCACGGCCGTGCCGATGGCGTCGGTCGTGGAGTGAGCAAGCCAGTCGGCCGTCCCGGCGCCAACGGCAGCGTCGATCACGGGCGTGTCGATGGGCGTGCTCCAGGTGGCGCCCAGGTCTAGGCTGATGGACAGCGTGTCCTTCGCGCCGCCTTGGATTGAGAACAGCGCGACGCTGTAGTTCTGCCCGGGCGTCAGCCCGGAAATCCGCGTGTAACCGTCGGGGCTGCCGATCGGATCGTAGTCGCTGCGAATGAAGTACAGGTCGCCGCCAAACGCTGCGCTAGAACCGCCGCCCGGGTTCGTCGCTTCGTCGAGAAATCGAAAGCCGCCAAAGTTGGCTGTGAACCCGTCGTCCGGGTAAGCGTTGATTTGATCGGCGGCGGTTGTGGAGGTCGGCGAGCTCCAGGTGTTCTCGTCTGCGTTGACGCCCAGCGAGTTGAGCGGCGTCAGGAAATGTTCGTGCACGGCTACGTCGGTGTAGTTGCCGTATTGGGTCCAGTCGACAGCCTGGGCGGCGTGGGCGCCACACAGCAGGGCGCCGACTGCCAGAGTCGATGAGATTGCGGTCTTCATGAGCTTCCTCTGAAACAAGTGTGCTGCAGCAATGGATTGATGCGAGTCGAAACGAACGCCGTGGCTTGTGTCGTCTGTTGGCAGAACGCGCGTGGCGTCGCGTCGCGCAGTCGCTCGCCCCAAGCTGACCCCGTCGATGCTCGCGGATTGGGGCCGCGAGACACTTCCAGAACCAGCCGGGGGCCGCTTGGTTGGCCTCCTGGGGTCAGAAAAGTCGGTCGGTCGGCGACGCATAGACCAGCGCGGACGAGGCGCCGCGAAGTGCTAGCGAAGTCGCCGTCAGAGGCGAGTTGAAATAGAGAAGTTAAACGAAGAGGAGCGGAGCAGCAGGACTGATGTCCCGACCGCGGAGCGTAGAATGCGCGCGCTCAACCGCGGATGTCCAGCAGGCTGCGAGATTCAGGCCCGCGATTTCGCAAATTGGGGGAAGTTGCTCGGCACGCGACTCAGGCGAAGGAAGCGGCGCCGTCGCTACGCCGCCGCGGATGCCGGCGGCTCCGGCAGATTGAACAGCGCGAACACTTCGCTGCGTGACAGACCGCGGCGGCTGCCCGGTTCCGGTCCGCCGAACACGGCGTCGAACAACTCGCGTTTCTCTTCCAGCACGCGGTGAATCCGCTCTTCGATGGTGTCGGTCGACAGAAACCGCGTGACAGTCACCGGCCCCTTGGCGCCGATGCGGTGAGCGCGATTGATCGCTTGGTCTTCCACTGCGGGATTCCACCAGCGATCGAACAGGAACACGTATTCGCAGAATTGAAGGTTGAGCCCCACGCTGCCGGCGCCGTAGCTCATCAGCAGCACGTGCCGATCGGGGTTGTCGCGAAACTCGTTGATCACCCCGTCGCGTCGGCGACTGGGTATGCGGCCGTGGAACTGCAGCGGATTGAAGCGGTCGAGTCGCCCCGCGAGTTGCTCGATCGTCTCGACCCACTGGCTGAACACGATTGCCTTTCGGCCGCTGGCGGCGCATTCTTCCAGGTCGGCGGCCAGCCAGTCGTACTTGGCGCTGGCGCCGGTCGCGGGGTCGAAGTTGCAGATCTGTTTGAGCCGCAGCACCAATTCAAACACGTGCTGAATGGTCAACTCGGCGCCCATGTCGGCGAGCCGCACCACGCCGTCGTCTTCCGCCCGGCGGTAGCTCTCCAGTTGCTCTGGCGCCAGCGGCAACTCGGCGTCGCGAATCATTTTGGGGGGCAAGTCCGACAGGACCGCGTCCTTAGTACGCCGCAAGACATGGTCGGTCACGGCGTCGCGCACGTCCTTGACCCGCATCTGCGGACGCACCCGGCCCGGCGAAACGAATTCAAAAATCCCGGCCAGGTCGTCGACGCTGTTTTCGATCGGCGTGCCGGTGAGCGCCCAACTGCGTTTGCGCGGCAAGCTGCAGATCGCGTGGTTGGTGGCGCCGGAGGGATTCTTCACGCGCTGCGCCTCGTCGATCAGCACCACGTCAAACGGCGTGGCGGCGGCGGCAAGCTCGCGGTCGCGGACGGCCAACTCGTAATTGACGATCAGCACGCCGGCAAAGTCGCGGCGCCAAATCCACTCGCGCGTCGTCTGGTCGCCTTCGACCACCGCCACCGGCAGCTCGGGCGCCCACTGCGCGAATTCGCGTTGCCAGTTGGTCACCAGCGGTTTGGGCGCCACGAGCAGCGCCCGGCGAAGTTGCCCCTGAAAGGCAAGCACGCGCAGCGCGACAGCGGCTTGCATCGTCTTGCCCAAACCCATTTCGTCGGCCAACACCGCCTCGTGGCGCGGCAGCAGGTACGCGATGCCCTCCCACTGGTAAGGAAACGGGGCATGCGGCAGACTGAGCGCATCGGCTGCGAGCAACTGCTCCAACGGCGGCTGCAGCAGGTATTGCAGTCGGTCGGCGAACTTGACCACGTCGCGCGGCGGAGCAATCCGCGTGCGGGTCGCCATCGACCGCGACGCAGGCGAAGGCGCACTGCCCGTTTGTTGCGAGTCGTCCGTGCGGGCGTCCTGGGCTTGCTTGAACCAACTCTGCGCGGCAGTCGTGGCGCCGAATTCGCGACCGACGCAGCGCACGGTCCACTGCGGCAGCGACACGCCAGCGGTTTGCGGCGGCGCAATTCCAAGTTGTTCGGTCGAAAGCGACGCAGCCCGCGCACCGTTCGATGAAGTCGCCAACTGCAAGTCCTCGCGCGCGATCACGGCGATCGCCGCCCGTGTCAGTCGCAGCGACCAGGGCGCGTGAATCGCGGGCCGGGCGCAGACCGCGTCCGGGCGGGGCTCAGGCGGCATGGCGGGCGTCGTCATCGTGCTGCTCGGCGTGGTGGGCTGCCATGTCATGCGCCTCGCGCAACGCGGCGCGGATGCGGTCGAAGGGCTCCAGCAGGTCGACGCGCGCTGTCAGCGGCGCGAGCAATTCGTCGGCCGTCGGTTGATTGGTTCCGGCGAACTCGGGCGTGGCGAGCGTCGCCTGGCCGCCGGCGTCGACGATAATCACGGGCTCGCGCCGCAGGGCGGCGATCTCGGCCATCTCCTCGCTATCGATCACAATTGCGGCGACGGGGGTGGTCGCCTCGGTCAGCAACGCCCCCCCGATTATTTCCCCCAACAGGTACGATCGGAGCGAAGCGCCGTAGAGGATTTCCTGGGCCCGGCTGGGCTGCACGGGCGTCGTGCAGCGAAATTCCAGGGGTCGGCCCCCCGGCGCCAGCACCAGATATCCGCCGTAATACCCGCTGCCGGGCTGGTGGACGGTCGTCAGGAACCCAAAGGCGGGCAAGGAGTTAGTCGCGTCGGCATCCATGCCTGCGGCGGCCTCGTGAAGACAAGCGGGTGTCGCTCGACAATCGGCCCTGGCGCCGCGCGAGATCACGTCCAAGATCGGGACGCGAGCCGCGGGGACTTTAGCCCCCAGGCGGTCTGCCGGAACCTTTGCCCAATGCTAGAAAAATCTTCAAGTTTGACTAAACTGAGAGGATCGATCGTCAAGGACGGAAGCGATGCCGCTCGCTGACGATTGGCGCCAGCGTTCCGCTCGAGCGGTTTTGCCGCCTGCGAGGGACGCCAATCGCTGCTGCCGACGCAGCAGGACTCCTTGTCGAGAAAGGATACCGAAGAATCCATGTCGCAGACCCAGCCGCCCGCGCTGTCGATGTATTCGCAAGTCGACGTTACGCCGACTAGTTCTCCGCAAGTCTTGGCCGTGGCCGCCACCGAGCAGACCGAGTTGCTCCGCGAAGTCCTCGCCGCTCAGGACCGCACCAACGAACTGCTGGAAGAGCTGGTCAGCGTCATGGCCGCGTCGCACAAGCAGCGGGCGCAGGAACTGCATCAATGGAAAAACGCTAACCCGGAATTGTCGGCCGCCTGCCGCGACGCCGCCGAGCAGCTCAGCCGGGTGCAGGTCGACTACCTGGAGCGGATCACTCAGGAGATCGACGACACCGCCGACGACATGTCCTACGGCGAGTTCATGATGAACGAGTTCGTCGACCGCTTCGGGCCGCGGCTGGCCCACCTGAATGGCATGATCCAGGTGTTCGCGCAGCTGAGCAGCGCCCCCAACGACGCCAAGTCGCAGGCGTAGGTCAGGCTTTCTAGCCTGAGGCAAACCGGTACGGATTAGACCACGGAGGCACGGAGGACGCGGAGAAGCACGCGGTTCCTCAGGGAGTCGAGCGCCGTCATTATGGCTAGACGATTGGGAATTGTTGCTATCGGATTGGCCTGCGGATTCCTCATGGGAAGCCGTTCTTGCGTCGATGACATCTGGGCTCGCGCCGGATTAGCTGCGCTCGCGGCCGGGGGTATGGCATTGGTCATCACGCGCCTCCAGCGGTCTTCCACGTCTGTGTAGGTCGAAATTCAGGTCTTGGGCGGAGTCGTCGTCGCACGCCGCCGGCGCGCCCAGGCCGTGTGACGCTCGCCGCTGCCGGCGACCGACGGGTTTGGCCTCGGCCATCGTGGGATGGCCCACCGTCCGCGCTGTCGCTTGTTGTCCGCGTGTTGCTCCTGCGGTATTGTCACGAGACAACTGTATTTTTGCTGCGCGCAATCCCCGCGCGGCGTTCTCGTGACCCCTTGCCGCCAATGTATCCCGCTCCCCACACGCCCCCCGCCGACGAGGCGATCGCCGCCGCCCGCGAGGCGCTTGACGCCCAGACCGTCGAAACGGTCGCCTGGCACTTCAACGACGCGACCGGCTGCCCGTTCTGGCTGGAGAAGAAGCGCGAGCTGAAGTTTGATCCGCTCACCGAGATCAAATGCTACGACGACCTCAAAAAGTTCCCGGAGTTCCAGGACGAGTGGCTTCGCGGCGGGCCGGTGCGGCGGTGGGTGCCGCAGGGCCTGGCCGACAAGCCGGTCTACGTGTTTGAGACCGGCGGCACCACGGGCGTGCCGAAGAGTCGGATCGCGATGGAAGATTTTCGCACCGACTATTCGCTGTTCAGCGAAACGCTGCCCGACGAGTATTTCCCGCCGGGGTCGAACTGGCTGATGCTCGGCCCCAGCGGCCCGCGGCGGCTGCGGCTGGCGGTGGAGCACCTCGCTCAATTCCGCGGCGGCATCTGTTTCTGTATCGACCTGGATCCGCGGTGGGTCGTCAAGCTGATCAAGAAAGGGTGGATGGAGCACCTCGAAGAATACAAAAAACACTGCATCGATCAGGCGATCACTGTTCTGGGCGCCGGCCACGACGTGAAGTGCATGTTCGGCACGCCCAAACTGATCGAATCGCTGTGCCTGGAACTGGAAGAGCGCGGCACGAGCCTCGCCGAGCAGGGCATCACCGGCATCTTCTCGGGCGGCACGGAGTTCACCCCGCAGTGGACGCGGTTCTGCGTCGAAGAACTCTTCGGCGGTCCCCCGGAGACCAGCGGCATCTACATGACGCCCACCTACGGCAACACGCTGATGGGCCTGGCCTGCAGCGAACCGGCCACCAAAGACAACGGCTACAAGATCACCTACCACGCCCCCCAACCCCGGGCCGTGGTCGAAGTGGTCGACTTCGACGACTACGACCGCGTCGTGGAGTACGGCGAAACAGGGCGCGTGAAGCTGACCACGCTCACCAAGGAATTCTTCGTCCCCGGGTTCATGGAACGCGACGAAGGCGAACGCGAAAAACCGTACGCGCGATACCCGTGGGACGGCGTGAGCGGCGTGCGGCCGTTTCACAAACTCGCTGAGGCAACCACAGTCGGCGTATACTGAGAAGGGCGTCCGAGATGAAGGTCCGCGAGATCCTCAAGTTGCTTGCCGACGACGGCTGGCAGCAGGTGCGGCAGCGCGGCAGCCATCGGCAATTTCAGCACCCGACAAAGTCCGGTACGGTGACCGTTGCCGGCAAGCCCGGCGACGAACTGCATCCGAAGACGGCCGCGTCGATTCTCAAACAGGCCGGCCTTAAAAGGTAACGACAAGGATTCGAGCGATGCGATACTTGGTCATCATTCGCCGCACCGGTACCGGCTACAGTGTGGACGTACCCGACCTGCCGGGCTGCGTCGCGACCGCGACGAACGTCGAGCACGCCCGGCAGATGATTGCCGAGGCGATTGAAATGCATCTGGAATCGATGCAGCAATCGGGCGAGGCGATCCCAACGCCTTCAACCACATACGCGTTCGCCGTCGACGCCGATGCCGATGAAGAACTTTGCACCTGGGTGGAGGTGGAAGAGCGGCAAGCCGTTTGACTCGCAATCTTCAATAGGGTGATCTGAGTAGAATGCGGATAATCAAAAATGGCTTTGATATTTCACGGCCAGTCCACATGCAGTATTTGCGGTGGGATTCTGCAGAAGACCGACCAAATCGTCGCCTTCGCAGCATTCATCGCAGACAAGGGCGACCCCTTGTGGCGCTACTCAGATTCTGCGATGCACGAGACTTGTGTTGAGGAATGGGTATTCCGCGACGAGTTTCTGGCGCGATACGAGTCGGCGCGCGAATGGTTCCGCCGCGTGCAGCGGCAGTACCCGACACTTGAAGCGTTAGGAGCCGCGCTTCACGATGGACATATTGAGTATCCAGAGAAATAAACGCCGCTATGATCAAATTACCCGCCATTCGCTGGGGCGAACCCTACGAATCCCTCGAAGTTGACGAAGTCAAACACTTCATGACCGGCGAGCCGGTTGCGCGGATTCACTCCGTCGGCTCGGGCCTCATCAAACGCGACGCCAAAAAGGCGCGCGACGCCCGGCGGGCGCTGCAGGCCATGTCGCCGGCGGAGTTGATTGAGAAGTGCAAAGTCGCCGGCGAGTTGTTCGAGTCCGGCACGCTCACCGTCGGCAACGGCCCCGAGACGCCCGACGACTACATCGCTCGGCAGTCGGCGACCACCGGCATGCCGATCGCCATGCTCGCGGCAAACGTGACCAAGAACGCGTTCGTGCTGAAGAACATCGACCAGATTCTCGACGCACTGACCCGCGGGCTCGATCTGAACATCCTGGCCCGCGGCTACGGCGACGAGGGGCGCGGCGTGACGGTCAGTTATCAGGCCCAGTGCGACGCGCTGGGCGCCGTGCTGCCTTCCAACTCTCCGGGCGTCCACACGTTGTGGCTGCCGGTGATCGCGCTGCAGATGGGTTTGGTGCTCAACCCCGGCAGCAGCGAGCCGTGGACGCCCTACCGGGTGTTCGCCGCCATGGTCGAGGCCGGCATCCCCCGCGAGGCGTTCTGCCTGTATCCCGGCGCGGGGGCCGACATCGGCGGGGCGATCCTGTCCGCGTGCCGCCGCAGCATGATCTTTGGCGGGCCGCAAACCGTGCAGCAGTACGCCGGCAATCCGGGGGTGCAGGTTCACGGGCCCGGGTACAGCAAGATTCTGCTGGGCGACGATTGCGTTGACCGCTGGGAGGAGTACATCGACCTGATGGCCGACAGCGTCTACCGCAACGGCGGTCGCAGCTGTATCAACTGCTCCAGCATCTACGCCTCGCGGCACACCCAGGAGATTGCCGCGGCGTTGGCCGAGAAGCTGGGACCCATCGAAGTGCTGCCGCCCGACGATCCGGACGCGGGGCTGGCGGCGTTCACGATCGAAGGCGCTGCGGCCGCGATTTGGAAGGCGCTGGAGCGTGACATCGACGATCCGCAAACCACCCACTGCACGGAGAAGTACGGCGAACGGCTCGTCGAGCGTCCGCCGGTCGCCTACATCCGTCCCGTCGTGCTGCATTGCGACAGCCCCGAGGCGCCCGCGGCCAACAAGGAATACATGTTCCCCGCGGTCAGCGTGGTGCAGTGCCCGCAGGCGAAGATGCTCAGCAGCATCGGCACGACGCTGGTGGGCACCGCCATCACCGACGACGCCGACTTCCGCCGCGAATTGATCGCCTCGACCGACATCGACCGCCTGAACCTGGGTGCGATTCCCACCCCGAAGCTCGACTGGCTGCAGCCGCACGAGGGGAACTTGATTGAGTTCTTGTATCGGAGTCGGGCGCTGCAGGTGGGGGGAGAGAAACGATGAGCGATGAATTATGAACGATGACTGCTCAGAAGATGACCGCTCAAGAGCAGAGCGGGGTGACTTGCGATCTCGCACGAAGACGTTCGCGGTTCGTATTGTCCGCCTCTACGGGGCTCTGCCCAAATCAACTGAAGCGCAGGTCATTGGCAAGCAGTTGCTGCGGTCCGGCACTTCCGTGGGCGCTCATTATCGCGAAGCTCAACGTGCTCGTTCGACGGCCGAGTTTATCAGTAAGGTCGAGGTGGGACTGCAAGAACTAGAGGAGACAGACTGCTAGCGTGATATGCTCATAGAAGTCGAAGTCATTCCTACCGCGCGACTACACGATCTGAGAACGGAGATTCAAGAAATCCTTGCGATGCTCACGGCAACGGTGAAAACGCTCAAATCTCAACGAGGCAATTAATGACCGCTTAGTCATCGTTCATCGCTCATCGTTCATAGCTCCCTCATGCCTTCTTTTGACTTCCACTGCCCCACGCGCATCGTCCACGGCCCGGGCCGGTTGCCGGAGTTGGGCGAGCTTGCGCGCTCCTTGGGCGATGTCGAGCGCGTGATGGTCGTCAGCGATCCGGGGGTCGTCGCCGCGGGGCATACGGCGCGGGGCATCGCATCGCTCGAGCAAGCCGGACTGCAGACGCGGCTGTTCGACGGACTGCGCGAAAATCCCACGACCGACCATGTCGACGCGGGACTGGCCGTCGCGCGGGAGTTTCGGCCCGATGCGATCATCGCGATCGGCGGCGGCAGCAGCATGGACTGCGGCAAGGGCGTCAACTTTCTGTACAGCTGCGGCGGGCGGATGCAGGATTATTGGGGCGTGGGCAAGGCGACCGGCCCGCTGCTGCCGATGATCGCCGTGCCCACCACCTCGGGGACCGGCAGCGAGACGCAATCGTTTGCACTGATCTCCGACGCCCAATCGCACCGCAAGATGGCCTGCGGCGACAAGCGGGCCGCGTTTCGCGTGGCACTGCTGGACCCCGAGCTGACCATCACGCAGCCGCCGCGGGTCACGGCGCTCACCGGCATTGATGCGATCGCCCACACGCTGGAAACGTTGGTCACGACCAAACGCAACGGCATGTCAGCCGCCTTTACGCGCGAGGCGTGGCGGCTGCTGTCGCAGGGATTTCCGCGGGTGCTGGCCAAGCCCAATGACCTGACGGCGCGCAGTTGGATGCAACTGGGCGCTTGCTATGCGGGCCTGGCGATTGAGAATTCCATGTTGGGCGCCGCTCACGCCCTGGCCAATCCGCTCACCGCGTCGTTTGGGGTGGTCCACGGCGAGGCGGTGGGATTGATGCTGCCGCACGTGATTCGCAAGAACGCGGCGGCCGACGGCGTGCCGCTGGCCTATCAGGAAGTCGACGCGATGATTAGCTATCCGGCCGGGCGCGACCCGGACGGGGCGGTCGAGCATTTGGCCAGCTTCGTCACGTCGTTGGCGGCCGAGGCCGGCTTGGCGACGCGACTGGCCGACCTGGACGTGCCGCGCGAGCGTTTGCCGGCTTTGGCCGCCGATGCCACGCAGCAGTGGACCGGCACGTTCAACCCGCTGGCGCTCAGCGAAAGCGACTTTTTGGAACTCTACGAAGCGGCGTATTGAGGCAATCGATGGTCCCGCACTGCAAAAGCAAACAGCCGCGCGGCGGACGTGAGCCCGCTGTCACCCGCCGCTCCGCCGCGCGTTGCCTTCGTCTGCCCCAACAGCCGGATAACGCCAGTCGCTCGTCTGTGACTCTGATTGCAGCCGTTGTTGGGTGCGTTTTGTGGTCGCTCGCCGACGGCGCGCAGGCCGATTGGCCGCTGGTGCGCGGGAATGCGGCGGCGACGGGCGCCGTCAAACAGCCGCTTGTCAAGGAAGGACAGGAACTGGAAGTCTTGTGGACCTATGAGGCCAAAGACAGTTCGATCGAAGCCCCCGCGGCCATTGTCGACGGCGTCGTCTATGTCGGCGACCTCGACGGAACGTTTCATGCAGTGAGCCTCGCGGACGGCAAGCCATTGTGGACCAAGAAGTTCGAGCAGACCGGGTTCATCGCCGGCACGGCGGTCGTTGACGGCGGCCTGCTGGTGGTCGACTACAACGGCGTGCTGCGGCGGCTCAGCATGCAGGATGGCGCCGAGGCGTGGCAAGTCGACGCGCAGAGCGATCTGTACGCGCCGGCCAACGTCCACGACGGCGTGGCGCTGCTGGCGACCGACGCCGGCGACCTGCTGGCGATCGACACGGCCACCGGCGACGAGAAGTGGCGCTACACGATCGATCAACCGTTGCGCTGCTGGCCGACGGTGATCGACGGCCGGGCGTACGTTGCCGGTTGCGACGCGATGCTGCACGCCGTCGATGCCGCCACGGGCCAGGAACTGGAGAAAGTCGCCATCGCCGATCCGCCCGACTCGATCCCGGCGTATGCCGACGGGCAGTTGTTTCTCTGCACGGCAGGCGGCGTGTTTCAGGCACTTGCCGCCAAGCCGCTGGCCGAAACGTGGCGCTACCCGGGGCGTGGGCAAGGCAACGAATTGCATGCCGTCGCGCTGTCGGACGAGCTGGTGATTTTTGGCACGCACCAAAAACAGGTCGTCGCTCTGGATCGAAAGAGCGGCGAGCCGCGGTGGGAATTCCGGACCCGCAGCCGCGCGACCAGCTCGCCCACCATCGCCGGCGATGCGGTGTACTTCGGCACGAACCGCGGTCGTTTTTACGCGGTGAGCCTGGCGGACGGCAAGGAACTGTGGCAAGAAAACTTCGGCGGGCAATTCATCGCCAGCCCGGCGATCTCAAACGGTCGTTTGGTTGTGGGCAACACAGATGGTACCCTGTACTGCTTCGGCGCCGCACGTGAGTAAGTTTCAACCAGCAACACGGGTGACCTGTGGCTGAAGCGACCAAAACTGAAGTTGGCAGTTATTTCGTCAGCAATTATCCGCCGTTCTCGCAGTGGAAGGCGGAAAACGTCGACGAATTGAAATCCGCGCTTGCCGCGCCGCCGGCGGAGGTGCCGCTAGGGCTGTATCTGCACATCCCGTTCTGTCGCAAGCGGTGCAAGTTCTGCTACTTCAAAGTCTTCACGGACAAAAACGCGCCCGAGGTTGAGCGGTACCTGGCGGCGCTGTCGCGCGAGATTGAGCTGGTCAGCCAGGTGCCCGCGATGGGCGACCGGCCGTTCCGGTTCGTGTACTTCGGCGGCGGCACGCCGTCGTTTCTCAGCGAGAAGCAGCTCCGCCGGCTGGTGGACCGCCTGGAAGCCAACATCAGTTGGGACAAAGCGGAAGAGGTCACCTTCGAGTGCGAACCCGGCACGCTCAGCGAACCCAAAGTGCATGCCCTGCGCGACCTGGGCGTCACGCGGCTGAGCCTGGGGGTGGAGCACTTTGACGACGAGGTGCTGCGCGACAACGGGCGAGCTCACGAGTCGGCCGAGATCTTCCGCGCGTGGCCGTGGATCAAAGCGGCTGGCTTTCCCAACGTGAACATCGACCTGATCGCGGGCATGGTCGGCGAGACCGACGACAAGTGGCAGGCCGCGGTGCGGCAGGCCATCGACATGGAGCCCGACAGCGTCACGATCTACCAGATGGAACTGCCGTTCAACACGGTCTACTCGCAAGACATTCTGGGCAACAAGATCGAAACGCCCGTGGCCGACTGGCCGCAAAAACGCGCCTGGGTCGACTGGGCATACGATCAGTTTCTGGCAGCAGGCTACAGCGTTTCCAGCGCTTACACGCTGGTGCGCGATTCCAGCAAGGTGAACTTCAGCTATCGCGACAACCTGTGGCGCGGCAGCGACCTGTTGGCCACGGGTATTGCCAGCTTCGGCCACATCAGCGGCGTGCACTACCAGAATCTGCCGGAGTGGGATCAGTATTGCGGCTCGTTGGAAGCGGGCGAGTTGCCGCTGGGCCGCGCGCTGCGCATCACGCCGCATCAGGCGTTGGTGCGCGAGCTGATCCTGCAGCTGAAGCATGGCTCTCTTAACCCCGCGTACTTTCAGCAGAAATTCGGCGTCGACATCCTTGCCGAATGGCGCGAAGCATGGGACGACTATGCTGAGGCCGGTTACGCGTCGCTGTCGCCCGAGCGAATCGAGTTGACGCGGGCCGGGCTGTTGCGCGTCGACGGGCTGTTGCCGGCGTTTTTCGAGCCGGAGCACCGCGGCGTGCGTTACACCTAAGGCGGCGACGGCGCCGCTCGGCGCCAGTTCACCGGATTGCTTTCGCACGATTCATGCTTCGCCCTGCTCTTCTGCAACGAGTCATCTTGCCGGCCGCATTGTTGTCGGTCGTCGCCTTGATCTCCCTGACCGCCTGGGTCGCCAACCTGTTGGACGGTTACGCGCGCGCAGGCTGGGACCAGCGGATCGACGCGGCCGCCTCGGCGGCCGCGTCCGCTCTGGAAGCCGACTGGCCCGACGAACCCAGCGAGTCCGTGCAAGCGCTCGCCAAGTCGATGGCGGCCGCCACGCGGCTGCGCGTCACGCTGATCGGCCCCGCGGGCCGCGTCATCGCTGACTCGGAGTGTGCCGATCTGGCGGCGGTGCGGGAGATGGAGAACCACCAAAACCGCGTCGAGGTGGTCGAAGCGATGCGCTCCGGCAGCGGCTGGCGCCCCCGCCAGAGCGGCACCTTCGGCCGCCGGTTCCGCTACCGGGCGCTGCAGATCGATCGCGACGGTCAGCGGTTGGGCGTGGTGCGCACGGCGGGCTCCTCCGCCGCCATTGAGGCCACCGCCGCGGCGGCGCGGCGCGCGGTCTGGCTGGGCGGGCTCATCACCATGGCCGTGACCGCCGTGGGAATCTCGTGGGTGCTCAGCCGCGGCACGCGGCCGGCGCGCCAGCTCTCCGTCGCGGCGCAGAACCTCGCCGCGGGAACCTACGACCAACTGCTGCCGGCCGCAGGCTATTTCAACGACGAATTGGCCGCCCTGGCCGCGTCGCTGGGCGAGATCGGCCGCCGGCTGGCGAAACGCGAGTACCAGCTGCATCGCAACTGGCAGACGCAATCGACCATTTTGGAAGGCATGACCGAGGGCGTCATCGCCGTGAACGCCGAACAGCGGATTCTCTTCTCGAACCGCGCCGCTGGCCGTGCGATGGGATTCAACGCTCAGGCCGTCGAAGGTCGTACGCTGCTAGAGGCAGTTCGCAGTCACGAGCTGCGCGAGGCGTGCCAGCAGGCGATTGCCGACGGCGAACCGCAGGAACGCGTGTTGGCTTGGCGGAGCGGGAAGAATCGCATCTTCGAAGCGCACGCTTCTCCCATGCCTGGCGATCCCTGCCCGGGGGCCGTGCTGGTGCTGCGAGATATCTCCGAACTCAAGCGGCTGGAGAACCTGCGGCAAGAGTTCATGGCCAATGTCTCTCACGAACTGAAGACGCCGCTCAGTTCCATCAAGGCGTATGCCGAGACGCTGCTGAATGGTGCGTTGCACGACCCCCAGCACGCCGAAAACTTCCTGCACAGAATCGACGAACAGAGCGACCGCCTCAATCAATTGGTGATGGACATGTTGAGCCTGGCGCGGCTTGAGGCGGGGCAGGCGGCCGTGGAAGTGTCCGACGTGCCGATCGCTCGGGTCGCGGCGCGGTGCGTGGCTGACTTTCAGCAGCTCGCGGCGGCTGGCTCGGTGCAGTTGGAGAACCGCACCGACGATTCGGACTTGGTTGTCAGGGCCGACGAAGAGGCGCTGTGGCAAATTCTGAGCAACCTGATCGACAACGCGGTGAAGTACACCCCGGCCGGCGGGCAAGTCACCGTGGCGGCTGAGGCCGACGGCGAGATGGCCGTCATCCGCGTAACCGACACGGGGCCGGGCATCGCCCCGCAGCATCATCGGCGACTGTTCGAGCGGTTTTACCGCGTGGACAAGGCGCGCAGTCGCGAGCTGGGTGGCACGGGGCTGGGCCTGTCGATCGTCAAGCACCTGTCGGGGGCGATGGGCGGCAGCGTCGCGGTTGACAGCCGCGTGGGCAAGGGGGCGACGTTCGAAGTCCGCCTGCCGCTGGCGGGCGGCTAGCGCTGCTTCGCCGACCGCTGCAATTGGCCCCTGCTGAGGGGGTATGCGCGGTCCTTTTTACGAATTCTTAACATTTCCTTCACATTGGCCTGCTAGCCTCAGGGCGTTCGCGGGGTTAGGCGTAACCCCAGCCATGAAGTAGCGATTCGAATTGGAAGGTAATCGACCAACATGACACGTTCTCCCCGGCGTTTGGCGGCTCGCCTGTGCGTTCTCCCTCTCAGTTTGGTCGTGTTGATTGCCGGTTGCAGCAAGCCGGCTGACGAGACCGGCGGGACTGCCGGCGGCGACGGGGGCGAACTGTCCGGCACGATCCAGATCAGCGGTTCCAGCACCGTCGCCCCTGTGACCGAAGTGGCGATCGAAGAGTTCGGCAACGAACACGGCGACGTGAAGCTGTCGATGGCTGTCACCGGCACCAGCGCCGGCATGCAGCGGTTCTTGCTCAACGAAATCGACATCTGCAACGCCTCGCGGCCGATCAAGGACGCGGAAAAGGAGGAGGCCAAGGAGGCCGGCATCGAGTTCACCGAATTCATCGTCGCTTTTGACGGCCTGGCCGTCGTGGCCAACCCCGCCAACGATTGGTGCGATTCGCTGACCGTCGAGCAGCTCAAAACCATCTGGGAACCGGCGGCCAAAGAAACGGTCATGAAATGGAGCGATGTGAATCCCGGTTGGCCGGAAGTGGAACTCTATCTCTGCGGCCCCGGCACGGCATCGGGTACGTTTGAGTACTTCACCGAAGAGATTGTCGGCGAAGCTCGCTCCAGCCGTTCGGACTACCTGCCCAGCGAAAATGACAACACGCTGGTTCGCGGCGTCGCCAACGAGAAAGGCGGCTTGGGCTACTTCGGTTACGCCTACTACGCCGAAAACAAGGACAAGCTGAAGCTGATCGGCGTCGACAGCGGCGACGGCCCCGTGGAGCCGTCGCTCGAGACGGTGATGGACGGCAGCTACACGCCGCTGGCCCGTCCGTTGTTCATCTACGTGAACAACAAATCGATGGAGCGGCCCGAAGTGGCCGCCTTCGTCAAGTTCTACATCGACCATGCGGCCGAATTCTCCAAGGCCCGCGGCTATGTGCCGGTGTCCGATGACATTGCCAAGGCCAATCAGGAATTGCTGAGCAAGTAGCAACCCGCTTTGGCAGAAGGGGCCGCCAACGCGTTGACGGACATGGCAACGACGACGACTAGCGATGTGGAACTCACGGCGCCCAATCGGCGCTGGTTCGAGAGCGTGATTCACGTGCTGCTGCTGGCCTGCGCGGTGGTCTCGATCGCCACCACCGTGGGCATCGTGGCCGTGCTCTTGGGGCAGTCGATTCCGTTTTTTCGTGAAGTCTCGATAGTCGAGTTCTTCACCGGAACGGATTGGTCGCCGCTGTTTAAGCCGGCCCACTACGGGATCCTCCCCCTGGTGTGCGGAACGGTCGTGGTCGCTGGCGGCGCGGCGGTGATTGCCATTCCCTTGGGGCTGGGCACGGCGATTTATCTCAGCGAGTACGCCACGCCGCCGGTTCGGCACATCGTCAAGCCGGCGTTGGAGATTCTGGCGGGCATCCCCTCGGTCGTATTCGGCTATATGGCGGTTGTGTTCATATCGCCGCTGATTCGCAAGGTGTTTCCCCAGGCGGATTACTTCAACGCACTGAACGCCTCGATTGTCGTGGGCGTGATGATCCTGCCGATGGTCATCTCGCTCAGCGAGGACGTGCTGCGCAGCGTGCCGCGTTCGCTCCGCGAGGGCGCCTTTGCGCTGGGCGCGACCAAGCTCGACGTGACCATGGGCGTCGTGGTGCCTGCGGCGCTGTCGGGCATCATGGCGTCGTTCTTGTTGGCGATCGCCCGCGCGATTGGCGAAACGATGGCCGTGACGCTGGCCGCGGGGGCCACGCCGCAGATGACGCTCAATCCGCTTAAGAGCGTGCAAACGATGACGGCCTACATCGTCGAGGTCAGCCAGGGCGACGCGGTGGCTGGCACGCCCGAGCATCGTTCGATCTTCGCGGTGGGACTGACGCTGTTCGTGATGACGCTCGCGCTGAACGTCGTCGCGCAGATGATCCTGGCGCGGATGCGGGAGAAGTACGAATGAGCAGCCCGGTGCGCGAACATCCCGGTCGGCCCTGGGCGCCGGCGCTCTCGCGACTCTTTGCGATCGCCTGCGGCGCCTGCATGGTCGTGTGTTTGTTGCTGTTGGTCGCGCTGGTCTACAAAACCTTCGAATACGGCTGGGAGCGGATCAACCCGCAATTTCTCTCCAGCAAGCCGTCGGTGTTGCCCGCGAAGGCCGGCATCCTGGTGCCGCTGGTCGGCAGCATTTATCTGATCGGCCTGACCGCGCTGATCGCCGTGCCCGTGGGCGTGGGAGCGGCGATCTACCTGGAAGAGTATGCACCCCCTAGCCGCTGGCGGACGATTGTTCAAACGAACATTGCCAACCTGGCGGGCGTGCCGTCGATCGTGTACGGCATCCTGGGACTGGGGCTGTTTGTGCGGACGATCGGCCTAGGCCGCAGCGTCGTGGCCGGTGCGCTGACGCTCAGCCTGGTCGTGCTGCCGATCGTGATTCTCTCGGCCCAGGAAGCGCTGCGAGCTGTGCCGAGCACGATTCGGCAGGCGTCGTTCGCACTGGGCGCCACGCAGTGGCAAACGATCTGGCACCAACTGCTGCCGGCATCGCTGCCAGGCATCCTGACCGGCGTCATCCTGTCGCTGTCGCGGGCCCTGGGCGAAGCGGCTCCGCTGGTGGCAATCGGCGTGGCCACGGTCGTCCGCCAGGTTCCCGAGAACCTGCTAACGGACGAATTCACCGCCATGCCCTTGCAGATTTTTTACTGGACCGACATGCCCGACGAGGCGTTTCACGAGGCGGCCGCGGCAGCGATTATCGTGCTGCTGACGGTGCTGATCGGGATGAACGCCCTGGCGGTGTTCTTGAGGTACAAGTTCGGAAAACGAGTACAATGGTAGCCGGCCGACAACGAGCGACGAGGGCGCTGCGGCAGAAGCGCTCCGCAATCGCGGTGGGTTGCCCAATACAAAGCGAACCGCAATGGCGATCACAGCACGCACCCCCGTCCCGCACGAGCGGGCCATGGAGTCGGCCGGCGGCGGTCGCAACACGATGAGCGATACTTTGTCCAGCCACCCCCCCGTACGCCCGCCTGCGTTGCGCACCGATGCCGCGGCGAAACCGCATACGGCCGCCGAGATCGACAAGCTCCCCAAGAAGGTCACGGCCTCCAACGTGAACTTCTTTTACGGCGAGCACCAGGCGCTGCATGGCATCAACCTGGCCATGCCCGAACACCATGTGACCGCCCTGATCGGCCCGTCGGGATGCGGCAAGAGCACGTTTTTGCGGTGCCTGAATCGCATGAACGACATGATCGAAGGCACCCGCGTCGAGGGGACGATCACGCTGGACGACCAGGACATCTACCGTCCGCGAACTGACGTTGTCGAACTGCGTAAACGCGTGGGCATGGTCTTTCAAAAGTCCAATCCCTTCCCCAAGAGCATCTACGAAAACGTCGCCTACGGCCCGCGCGTGGCGGGCGTGAAGCGTCGCGAGGTGCTCAATGAAATTGTCGAACGGTGTCTGACGCAGTCGGCGCTGTTCGACGAGGTGAAGGACCGTCTCGACACGTCGGCGCTGCAACTTTCCGGCGGGCAGCAGCAACGGCTCTGCATCGCCCGCGCCCTGGCGACCGACCCCGACGTGTTGCTGATGGACGAGCCGGCCTCGGCCCTCGATCCCAAAAGCACCGCTCGCGTCGAAGACCTGATCTTCGAGCTGAAGAACACATACACGATCGTGATCGTGACGCACAACATGCAGCAGGCGGCTCGCGTGTCTGATCAAACGGCGTTCTTCTATGAAGGCCACTTGATCGAAGTCGGCCCCACCAACGAGTTGTTCACCAAGCCAACCGAGAAGCAAACCGAAGAGTACATCACCGGTCGTTTCGGCTAAGCTGCCGCCGACGGTCGTCGCGATACCTCTCGCTAGACAAAGTATGTCCAAACACCTGCAACGCGATCTGAAAGACCTGGAGCAAGGGCTGCTCGACCAATCGTCGGTCGTGGAGCAGATGGTCTATCGCACCTGCGGAGCTCTGCAGGAGTTGAGCACCGACGCGCTGCGAGACATCATGGTCGACGAGGAGTCGGTCAACCAACGCGAAGTGCAGATCGAGGAAGAGTGCCTCAAGATCCTTGCCCTGCACCAGCCGGTCGCGGTCGATTTGCGTCGCGTGGCGACCATTATGAAGATCAACGCCGATTTGGAACGCATCGCCGACCTGGCAGTCAACATCGGCGAGCGGACGTCCAGTCTGGTGATGTTCCCGGAGTTTGCGCCGCCGCCGAATCTTGGCGAGATGTCCGAGATTGCCATCGGCATGGTGCGGGATGCGCTGGACGCCTTCGTACGCCTCGATGCCGAGTTGGCCCGCGAAGTCTGTCTGCGCGACGACGAGGTCGACGACCTCAATCGCGAATTCATCCAGACGCTGCACGGAATGATCGCCGCGAACCCGTCCGAGGTCGAAGCGGCGCTGCATTACTACTCGGCATCGCGACATATCGAGCGGATTGGCGACCACGCCACGAATATTTCTGAAGACGTCATCTATCTGGTCGATGGCGAGATCGCCCGGCATCGCAGCGACGACATCGTCGTCCAGCGTGAGCGAAGTTAACGTTTGCCGCCATTGAAGTCTTGAAGTCTGCCATGCCCAAGGCGCGGATTCTGATTATCGAGGACGACGCTTCGCTGTCCGAAGTGCTCGACTACAACCTTCGGCAGGAAGGTTACGAAACGCAAGTCGCCCGCGACGGGCAGACGGGCCTGCGGGAAGTGCGCATCCGGCCCCCGCAGTTGGTGATTCTCGATTTGATGCTGCCGTTGATCGACGGCCTGGAGGTATGCCGGCAGATTCGCGCCGACGCCGCCTTGCGCGAGGTGCTGGTGCTGATGCTCACCGCCCGCAGCGAGGAATCGGACGAACTGGTCGGATTCTCAGTCGGCGCCGACGACTACGTCACCAAGCCGTTCAGCGTCAAAGTCCTGCTGCAACGCATCCAGGCGCTGTTGCGGCGCAAGGAGCAGGGCGTCGGCGATCGCGAGGTGATGGTCAGCCAGGGGATTATGATCGATCGCAGCCGCCACCGGGCGACCGTCGGCGACCGGTCGCTGGACCTCACCCCCAGCGAGTTCGGCTTGCTGGCCGCGCTGGTGCGCCAGCCAGGGCGGGCCTATTCTCGCGCGGAACTGATCGACGTCGCCCTGGGCGACGACGCCATCGTGCTGGAACGCACCATCGACGTGCACATCCGCGCTCTGCGCAAGAAGCTGGACGATCACGCCGAATTGATCCAGACCGTGCGCGGCATCGGCTACCGCTTCCGCGACCCGGCGGACATCACTGCCGGTTGAATGCCGCTTGGTTGCGCTAAGTTGACGATTCGACCGTCAGACGGTTCGTCCGTCGCCGAAGTTGCCAACACATCGTCGCACTCGTAGCACGCCCCGCCACGACCGCACTCGCACAACAGCGCGCTGGTCTGAAACCCGTATTTCATCTGCGGGCAGCGCATCGTTTCGTAATACCACCGCATCACATGCACGTGGTCCGAACGGCTCAGATCGATGGCGCCCAGCACCGGATAGACGCCGGCGACGAAGTAATTCCGCACGCCCGGCCGATCGACGCGTTCTCCAAACCCGCCGGGCGTGTCGTTGTAGTAGTTCTCGACAATGCAGGCGTGCCGCGTGGGGCAAAGCTTGTCGAAGATCTCCTCGTTCAGTTGTGTCGGCGGATCGAGCAGCGTGAGCTGCAGCACGCGACCGCGGCTGTGGGCCAAGCATTGCGCCGCCTGCGCCGCCGCCAAGTTGCCCAGGCTGTGCGCGATGATTTGCGTCCGCCCCGGGACGACGCCTCGACGACACAGAGCCGCGGCCAGCATGCGTCCCTGTTCGCGACCAATCCGGACCGGTTCGTTGAAAAACGGGCTGACGGGCACCGCGTTCCAATCCCAACTGAGCAGGTTGTAGCGATCGCCGCAGCGTCGACGCAGCGCTGCCGCCCCGGACGGCCCCAACGTGCAACGGATTTGCTTGGGCAGCGGATTCCAGCCGTGCGTGATCACGATCGTCGGCTTGGCCGGATCGATCGCGTCGCACGGGTCCGCGCCGCGAGAGTAGTTCAGCAGGACCCCGGTCCGCTGGCTGGCGCCGCGTTGGACGACGGGCGTATCTAAAGCGCAACCGGTCGCCGCGCAGGCGGCAATGGCGAGCAAGATGGCGGCCGGAATCCGGGTGCGTCCCATCCGTGGGGCCTCGCGGTGGTCGGCAAGTCGAGTGCGCAGGAAGTCCATGCGCTGTCGTCGATCATCGTCGCAGCAGCCCCTGCCGCTTGCAGGCGGCAGCGACTGGCCGGGTGGCGCCGGTTAGGCAAACGGCGCCGGCGTGAGCTGAGCAAGAGTGCGACGGCTCTGTGAGCCGTGCGAAGTGCGGCCGACGACGGGTTCTGGCACGGCTCGCAGAGCCGTGACACGCGGGACTCTCCTGCCTGCTACGTCAGCTCGTCGGCGTAGGCGTGCAGCGCCGATTCGTCGCCCGTGTGCCAGAACAGGACCGATTCGTCCGCGGCAAAGTAGCCGCCAGCGGCCAGATCGAGCAGCGCCCCCAACGCCCGCCCGCTGTACACCGGGCCAACGAGGACGCCCTCGCTTCGCGCCAGCCTCCGGATGGCGTCGCGCTCCAAATCTCCCACCACGCCGTACCCGGCGCCCAAGTAGCCGTAGTTGGTCGCGAAGTCGGCGGGGGACAGCGTCACGTCGGCGCCCAACAACTGCGCCGCCCCATTGGCCACGGCGGCCACCTGGGCGAGGAATCGCTCGTCGGCGCGCTCGGCGGGAATCTGCTCGTCGGGGACCTGATCGACGCTGATTGCCGTGATCCGCCCGGCGAACCCGGCCAGTCGCGCTCCCAGTACGATCCCCGCCTGCGTCCCGCCGCTGCTGGTGGGAAAGACAATGTGCGGCGCCCCCCTGCACTGCTCTACCAGTTGCTCGACCAGTTCAAACATCGCTGCCACGTAGCCGATCGCGCCCAACGCGTTCGATCCGCCCACGGGGATGACGTCGGGCCGGCGACCCTGCGCGGTCAATTCGGCGGCGAGTTCTTGCATGCGTGCATTGCGATTGGGCCCCGCGGTCCAATGCACGGTGGCCCCCAGCAACTCGTCCAGCAGCAGGTTGCCCAGTGGCGGCCGCGGCTCGCCGCCCAGCACCAATTGGCAGTCGAGTCCGGCGATGGCGGCTGCCGCCGCAGTTTGCCGACAGTGGTTCGATTGCGGACCGCCGGCGGTGATCACCGTGTCGCACCCGCGCGCGACCGCGTCGGCGATCAGAAACTCCAGCTTGCGGGTTTTGTTTCCCCCGGTGGCCAGACCGGTCAAATCGTCCCGCTTGATCGCCAACGGCGGCCCGCCGTACTGCTGCGACAGCCGCGGCAGGTCGGCCAACGGCGTGGGCAAGTTGGCGAGCGAGATTCTGGGGAGTTTGTCAAGCATTTGGCGCATCGATTCGGCCGTTTCTGATCGCGTATGACCGTGAGAGATTCCACCGTGAGCGTCGTTCCTTTTGGCGCCAGCGGGCGCGAGCGGTTATTCTAACACGTCTTGTCCCGCACGATGCGCCGCCCATGCGGCCGGAACTTGACACGATGAGGCACCAGTGATCGGTACCCCCAGAATGAGAACCGTTGGCTGCCTGACGCGGCGAAGCTTGACTCTTACGGCGCTCGTCGCGTGCGTCGCGATCTTCGCGTCGCCACGTTCCACCTACGCGGGACTTGCCGGCGTCGAACGCATTGCCTCGTCGCTTCCGCTGCCCACCTATGCTGCGCAACCCGCCGGCGATGCGAACCGCATGTTCGTCGCCACCAAGGGCGGCCAGATCCGCATTGTCGATCTGACCACCAACACGACGTTGCCGACGCCCTTTTTGACCATTGCCGACACCGATGCGTCGTCCGGCGAGAGCGGCCTGCTGGGGCTGGCTTTCCATCCCGATTTCGCCGCTAACGGCAAGTTCTACGTCAACGTCACCGTGAACAACGGCAGCGATCCGGGCCCCTTCGACACCCGGATTCGCGAGTACACCGTCTCGTCGACGGACCCCAACCTGGCCGATCCGTCCTCGGCGCGCGAGATCCTGCGTTTCTCTCAACCGCAGGGGAACCACAACGCCGGCTGGATCGGCTTCAGCCCCGTCGACGGCTATCTCTACATTCCCACCGGCGATGGCGGCAACGGCTACGACAGCGGCACGGGACACACAGCGACGATCGGCAACGGTCAGGATCTGACGAACAACCTGCTGGGCAAGCTGCTGCGGATCGACGTCGACGCCGACGACTTTCCCGCCGACGCGACCCGCAACTACGGGATCCCCGCGGACAACCCCTATGTGGGCGCGGCCGGCGACGACGAGATCTACGACTACGGACTCCGGAATCCGTTTCGCGCCGAATTCGATCGCGCCACGGGCGACCTGTGGATCGGCGACGTGGGCCAGGATTGGTTTGAAGAGGTGAACCTGCATCCGGCCGACGCCCCCGGCGGCATCAATTTCGGGTGGGTCGAGATGGAGGGCCGCGGCCCCACGATGAACTTCAACGGGGTCGTGGTCGGCTCGACGATCCCCGGTGCCCGATTGCCCGAGTACGACTATTTGCAGCGAGACAAAGGCGCCCCGGCGCTGCTCGGCGGCGAGTCGGTCATCGCGGGGTTCGTCTACCGGGGGCCTGATCCGACGCTTCGCGGCCAGTACATCTTTGGCGACGCCAGGAGCGGCTACTATTGGATGTTTGATCCCGCTGATCCGGAGAACACCGTCACCAACATCGACTCGCTGCTCACCACCGGCCGCTTGTCGCCGGGCGTGCCGTACGGGTTTGGCCAGGACGGCGTGGGCAATCTGTACATTGTCAGCCCCGACGGCGGTTTGTATCGCATCCTGACCGACGAACTCACCCCCGGCGACTTTGACGCCAACGGAATGGTCGACGGCGCGGATCTGGTCGATTGGCAGGCGGGGTACGGCGTGCTCGACACGGCGGCAACCAGCGATGGCGACGCCAACGACGACGGCGACGTCACGGGGCTCGACTACCTGCTGTGGCAACAGAACTTCGGCGACAGCTCGCTGAACGTCCCCGCCACGCCCGCGGGCGCCCGCGTCCCCGAGCCGCCGACGTACGCCCTGCTGCTGATCGCCGCCGCGTGTCTCTACGCCTGCCTGCGGCAGATCGTGGGGGGCCGATCCCCGCGAATGCAACGCTGACCTCCGCGGTTGTCCGAATTCATTTCGGGCAGGCGGCGCCGCCCATTCAGATTCCGAGGCTGGTCGTGATCGACGGGCCCCGGTCGTGTGCGACTTGCCCGGGGCGGCGGCCCGCACTTGCCGCGGTCTTCTCGTTATTGCTCGCTGTCAGCGGCCCCATCAGCGAGTCATCAGTCGGCAGCGCCGTGCGTACTGCTAACCGGCGCAGGTCAAGATCGGTGGAAAGCCCAACTGCCGGCGCCGTGGCGTGGCGGTGGACGGGGCGGGCGTCCAGATCGTCACCAGCGCCTTGTTGGACTGCGGGAGTCGCAACGGCGATCGCCAAGGCCGTCAAATCGGCATCGCTTGGCGTAGATTCTGTTGATTCTGTTGCCAGCGCTGCGTCTCGTACGAGTTCGCCGGCCGTTATCGCATCTGCCGTGCTGCCGTAGGAGGTTTGCCAGACGGTCAGGTCGTCGGCATCAATCACTCCGTTGGCCGTCCCGTCGGCGCCGCTGGCGGGCGGAAAGGCAATGGTGCCGTGTTGGAGTTGCCAGACGAGAAAATCTCCGCCATCGACGAGGCCGCTGTCGTCATAGTCGCCGAGCGAAATCGCCTCTTCGTCCCAAACGAGCGAGTAGAGCGTGCTGCCCCAATAGCTGTTGCCACCGCCCAGGAACAGGCGGCTACCGGCCCGCGTCAGCACACGCGGAAGGACTGCCGGTGAGCCGTCCGAAAGCCGAATCGGGACCGTGCCATCATTGGTGCCATCGGAATACCACACTTCATTCGGATTGGAGGCGCCCGTGGACGCGACGAAGTACAGCCCGCCTTCGACGGGCGTCATTTCGTCGGGGAAATACGTCCCTCGCTTCACCAGAACGGTACCCTCCGGCGTCCCATCGCTTTTCCACAGCTCGCGGCCGTCACGAAAGGCCGCACGGAAATAGAGGGTATCGCCCACGGAGGCGAACGCCTCAGGATTGCTGCTATCGGTTCCTGGGTGAATGTCTTTGAGCAACCCCGTGCCCGCTGTGGTCCCGTCGCTCGCCCACAATTCTTTTCCGTGAAGCTCGTCGTCCACCGTGAAAAAGAGACGACCGTCTAGAGCCCGCATCTCGAAGCCGACTGTTACGTCGCTACCAAGCACTGCGACGCGGGCCGTTCCGGCTGTCGTGCCATTGCTGGACCAAAGTTCGACAGCCGATGATTCATGGGTCACAGTGAAGTATGCGGCGCCGTTGAGATCCTGGAACTGACTGCCTAAGGACGTGGCGTTCGGAAACGCCATGACTTCCGTTGTTCCCGCAGTCGTCCCGTCGCTCGTCCAGAGCGAGGAGGAAGTGGGACCGGTATGAACGCTGAAGAAAAGGCGATCGCCCACCACCGCTGCGGCGCCGGAACGCAGCCCGTCGACACGGGAGCCCGGAATGTCCGCGACAGGTACTGTCCCAGCTTCAGTCCCGTCGCTCCTCCATAGCGTGATTTGAGGGCCGACACCACGATTGCGACCAAGGTGATAGAACTTACCCCCCATAACCAGCCCGCTCTTGCTTCCCGCGGAAAGCGGAAGACTTGCCACGCGACCAGTTCCCTCGGCGGTCCCGTTCGATTTCCACAAGGCCAACTCGCGCGACACGCCTTCATCGACCCAAAAGAACGCAGTCCCGTCCACGTCAACCACCGAGTTCCTGATCTCACCACCGTTCATGTCGACCTGAAACGTGCCATCGCCGGTGCCGTCGCTGATCAGGAGACCGGTATTATGATTTCCGTTCCTTGTGACGATGAACAACATGCCTCCAACATTTGACAGGGCATAAGGAAAGCTCGAACTGGGGCCGGGGACGACATCTTTCACCATCACCGTCCCCGACGCTGTGCCGTCGCTCTTCCAAAGCTCCGCACCGTGAACGCCATCGTCGGCCGAGAAGAAGACGGTGTCGCCCATGGCGAAGATGTGGTCGACGCCCGTACTTGTTGGCGGATTCGCCGGAAAGGCTTTGAGCACTTCCAGATCACCGGCCAGCAGCATGCGCTGTTCGAGCGCTTCGACTCGCAGCGGGCGGTTGCGGGATGGGCTTCGACGAGCGTGTGTAGTGCGAAACATAGGGCTGGTAGCGATCGTCGGGGCGAGGAGGTCCGCGGAGCGAGTCCCCGGCGAACAGGTAGTGCGCCAGCCGGGGCGAAACGGGCAGTCCATCCAACCTAAACGCAAAGAGGCGGCGCGTAAACGAAGCCGTGGCCTCGAATGGGCGCGCGCGGCAAGAAATACCGCCGAAACAGGGTGTTGACACCAGGGGTTCGCGATGGCTCGCCTGGAAGCGGTCCCTGATCAAGCGCTCCGCCGCCCTGATCGTGAGCTACTGCAGCGCGTCGAACTCCCCCGCGTCGTACCGCTGGCACAGGTCCACGTACCGGCGGCTGAGCCAGCGCATGTACTCGTGCTCCTTCTCGCTGACACCGCGGACGATCTTCCCCGGCACGCCGACCCCCAGCGAGCGGTCGGGCACGATCGTGCCGGGCGGGACCACGGCCCCCGCGGCGATCAGGCATTCCTCGCCAATCTCGGTGCGGCCCAGCAGCACGGCGCCCATGCCGATCAGCGAGCCGCGGCCCACGCGCACGCCGTGTACCACGGCGCGGTGGCCGATGGTGACGTCGTCCTCGATCCGATTGGGGATGCCGGTGTCGCAGTGGACGACCGAGCCGTCCTGGATGCTGACCCGCTCGCCGACGGTGATCGGCGCCACGTCGCCGCGGACGACGGCCGAGAACCAGACGCTGGTCTCGGCGCCCAGCCGGACCTCGCCCAGTACGGTGGCGGTGTTGGCGATGTAAGCCCCGGCGGCGGTGCGGCGGAAGAAGTTGGACATGGGCGCTGCAGTCTGGGCGAGTCGGACCGCCGCGGCGCGGCGATCCGGGGCGTTGGGACGGACCAAGCGGGGCGAGAGTCGCACGCGTAGCGGGCTAGTTCTGCTGACGCTCCGACTGCACGTACTCGAGCCACAGGTCCTCGACCGACTTGCCCGTGAGGTCCTCCCACGTTTGCTCCGTGTACTCGCCGCGGCGGGCGCGATCGTTCAGCTTGGTCATGATCTCGGCGCCGTGGGTGCGGGCCAAGTAGTCGAAGAACGCTCCGGTGGTCCGATAGCTGTCATCGAAGTTGGCCCGATCGAAGTTGACGCGGGGACGCTTCTCCTGCGGCTCGTAGCAGAACCACCGCAAGTAATCGGCCAGTCCCTCGACGACCCAACTGGGCGTGCGGGCGCGTCCCCGGCGGAACTGCTGCACCACATGCACCAGTTCGTGCACCACGGCGCCGGCGGCTTCGCCCTCCAGATTCCCCTCAAACCACGGACCGGCGCACACGACGCTGGTGCCGGCGGTGTACGCCACGCCGCGCATGCCGGCGCGGAACGTGATTGTGAACCGCCGCGGCGCCTCGTAGCCCTCGCTGGGGAACATGGCGACGATCTTGGGGTACCACTCGGCGCAGATCGGCTTGAGTACCTTGTCGACCCAGGGGGTGAGCTGCGGCGTCTGCGTCGTGTCGAACTCGATCGCATAGCCGCCCTCAATCTCTAGTGTCGAGCGGCCCGGCGGCGGGTCGTGCTGCTGGCCGTCGTCGATGTCGATTTCGCTGTAAAACGTCTGGCCGAACATGTCGTCCGGCTCGACCTTTTCGATGGCCATCAGCAGATAGCGATGCCGGCCCAGGGAGTCGTCGCCGTCGCCCGCTTTGATCGCCACGGCGGTCCCGTTGGGCGACGTGCCAAGCTTGCGCGTGTCGACCTCCGTCAGCAACTTCCAGCCGCTGTTCTCGTCGGCGGGGTCGGTGGCCAACTCGTCCTGGGCGGCCTCGTCGACCGAGTCCCGCACGTACAGGGCGTACCGCTGCGGTCCGCGCCCGCCGGGATGCCGCGAGTAGGTCCGCACCGACTTCACGTCGCGCGGCTCGTCGAGCGTGATCAGCAGCCGGCCGCCATCGACCTCCGGGCTGAGGAAGAAGTTGCTTTGCGGCGCGTCGGCGGCCGAGGCGAGCTCGCCGTCGTTCAGAACGCCCACGCCTGCGCCGTTGGGGTCGCGCCGGCCGTCGATCAGGGTGATCGTGGCGGCGTTGCCGGCGTCGTCATCCGCGGCGGCGGGCAGCTTGGGGAACTCGGGTCCCTGGCCGCCCATGACGGCCAACTCCATTTCGACCACAGGCTTCGCGACGGACGAAGTTGTCAGGGCGCCGACGATCGCGGCGGCCAGCAGTGAGCGGACGAGCATGCTTCTTCTCTCCCGAGCGGACGCTGAGTGAACGGTGAATCGAACTGCCTAGCATAGCAGATCGCAGCGGTACGTGCGGAGTGGCTGCCCTGTCGGGCATCGCACAGATTGAGCCGCCTGAGCCGGGCCACCTGCCGGGGGCGCCGGGTGATGTTCCACCGGCCGACGTAGTACAATGCCACCGCGGAATGAGTCTCCGAAGTTCTTGATCTTGCGCGACCTGAGCACCTGCTGCAGGGACAGCCCTGCTGGCCCGCTGTCGCCGCAAGAAGCCATCAAGCCGTACGCCACCTGCCGTCGCCATGTCCGCCGAAACTGCTACTGCCTCGCCGTCATCCTCTCGCTTGCTCTCGCTCGACGCATTTCGCGGGGCGACGATCCTGGGAATGATCCTGGTGAACAACCCCGGCTCGTGGGGGGCGCTGTATCCGCCGCTGGCGCATGCCGAGTGGCTCGGCTGGACGCCGACCGATCTGGTGTTCCCGTTCTTTTTGTTCATCATGGGCACGGCCGTCGCCTACGCGATGCGCAAGTACCGGCACGGCGCCGTGGTCGACGCGGCCGCCTACCGCCGCATCGCCCGCCGCACGCTCACGCTCATCGCGCTGGGACTGGCTATAGGATTGTTCGGCCGGCTGTGCGCGATCATCTGGCAAGGCGCCGATGGCTGGCATCTCGACACGCTCCGTTGGCCGGGCGTGCTGCAGCGGATCGGGCTGGTGTATTGCGCGGTCTCGTTGGTCGCGTTGCATCTGGATGTGCGGAAACAAGTGGCGCTGGCCGCCGCGCTGCTGCTGGGCTACTGGGCGATGCTCGCCTGGCTGCCGACCGATGTGGACCCCGCCGAGCGGATCACGCCCACCGGCAACGTCGTCCGCGCGGTCGACCTGGCGGTGATCGGCAAGAACCACATGTACACCCAGGCCACGACCGAACCGACCGAGCCGGAGGGCCTGCTCAGCACGCTGCCGGCGATCGTCACGGGGCTGGCTGGTTACTGGGCTGGGTTGGCGATCCAGCGTCGCGGCGCCGCGTGGCGGACCGTCGTGTTGTTGGCCGTGGCAGGCGCCGTCGTCGCGGCCGCCGGGTTGGCGTGGGATGTGTGGTTTCCTATTTCCAAAAAACTGTGGACCAGCAGCTTTGTGCTGCTGACCGCGGGATTGGCGTCGGTCTGCCTGGCGGCGTTCTTGGCCGTGTTCGACGTGCTGGGCTTTCGCCGGTTGGCGCGGCCGCTGGAGATCGTGGGCGTCAATGCGATCTTCGCGTACGTCGGTTCGGGGCTACTCGCGCGGCTGTGGGGTTCGATCCCCGTGGGCGAGCGTTCGCTGCACGACGCGGTGTACGAGGCGGTCTTCCTGGGGCCGATCGGCAATGCCAAACTCGCCTCGCTGGCGTGCGCGCTGGCGACCGTGGCGTTGTGGTGGATCATTTTGGCATTGATGGCCCGCCGCGGTTGGGCGTTTCGGATTTGAACTGCTTAGAGTCAGTTTCAATACCCCTCTCCCCTGAGGGGAGAGGCTGGGAGAGGGGCGATCACTCCGGCGTTGGGAATCCCTCCCCTGGCCCCTCCCTTCAAGGGAGGGGGATTTGAAACCAGCTCTAGGTCTTGGGCGCCATGCTCATGCCTGTCCGCAGGCGTGAGCAAGCAACGTTCGTCGCCGGGTGGCTGGGGACGAGCGAAGCGAGCCCCCAGTGGCCAACGCCGAAAGGTCGCGTCTCTGGGGGCTCCCGTTGGTCGTCCCCAGCCACCCCCGCCTGCTTCAGCGGAGTGATCGCACTTTTGCTTTTGCACCAAAACGCGAATTCTCGAGCAAAACTCCGTCGCGGCAGCGCGGCCGAAACGGCGTTAACCTTTTGCCGTCCAACACCATGCGCCCGACAGCGCCTGTCGTGGAGCATTGAGTTTTGCTCGCCAAACCCAATTCGCCCGAGCAATACTCGCGGCGTCACTTGCCGATCATGGCGACCGGGGATGATCGCGCCATCGTCGGAGCGCCGCCAGGCGCAGCGGCTTTCACTCTACGCGATCCGGTGGCCCAATTTCCACGAGAAACTGGCTGTCTGGATGGCGCGCCGGTCCGTGAATTCTCACGCCGAGGCGCGGAGACGCAGAGGGACGACGGGGTGAAGGCGTGTGCCACTGCCGGCTTGTCCGGCAGTGGGCCGATGAGAGCGGCTTGCTGCGCCGACCGGTTTTTAAGACTCTCAAACCCGGTCTGCGCTTCACACTGCTGGGCCAGCCAGCCGTGGCGCCCGGCGCCCGACTCCGCTCATTCTTCCTCCGATCCTCTGCGCCTTTGCGTCTCTGCGTGCAAAGTCGTGGGAGGGTGGCAGGCCGTTGCGGTGCGGAATCGCCCTGGCGGGCGCCGCCAAGGTTAGCCCTCCGTGGCTGTGACCGGTTCGCCGCGGGCGAATTTTTCGAGTGTTTCTTGGTACCGCTGCTTGCCCTTTTCGACCACGCGGCGGATTTGTTTGGCGTTCTCTTCGCTCTCCTTGCGCAGCTCGGCGATCATTTGCAGCGACTCGACCTGGTAGTCGCTGATGGCGGTCACCAGTTTCTCCAGGCTTTGCGGGCTGATGGTCGAGCCGTAGCCGGCCTTTAGCGCGGCCCGTTCCAGTTCGCGGCCCAGGTCGGCCACGTCTTCCAACGATTTGTTGACGCCCTCCTTGAGCGCCTCGGTGCTTTGGGTCGCTTCGTGCAGGCCCTGCTGCGAGGTGTACACGGTGCCCAGGATCGTGAACACGTGTTCGTTGGTCGTGAAGAACGTGACGGCCCGGCGGTAGACCTGATCCTTGACGTCGTGCGTTTGCTTGAGCTTGGTGACCAGCGTCTCGCCAACGTCGTAGCCGATCGACAGGTTCTCGGCGATGTCCTTGAGGAGTTGGTAGGTGCGGTCCTCTTTCAAAAACGCGTCGTTCGCTTCGTCGCGGGCCAGCTCCAGCCGCGACTGCTGGCTGGCGTCCTCGCCCGTGTAGTCGTCGACCGCTTTCTGGGCGTCGGCCAGCGCTTGCTTGGCTTTTTCCAGATGCGGCATCTGCGCTTCGAGCAGTTCGCGGCCCAGGATCTCCGCTTCCTTCAGCGCAAAGCGGAAGTCGATGTAGGCGTCCATGATCGTCTGCTCGCGTTCGAGCTGGTCCTTGGTGTCTTTGGTCACGTCCTTGTAGACCTCGACAATGTCCTCGAACCGATCGCTGGGCGTGCCGCGGCGGAGTTTCATCCACAGGTTGGCCATCTTTTCGGTGATGCCAATCTTGCCGTCTTCGAGCTGGTGGATGAGTTTTTTGGAGTCCTCGCGGATGGAATCGAACATCTGGCTGATTTCCAGATAGCGATTCCCCACGTTGATGTCTTCCACGTTGTCGCGCACCAGCTGGTTGAAGGTGCTCATGTATTTGATCGTGTTGGCGATCGCCAGCGCGCGGGCTTCGTCGACGTGCTTGACCTCTTCCAGCAGGCGGATCAGCTCAGCCGGCGGGGCCTCGGCGTCCTTCAGGCCGAACTTCTCCAGCACGTCGACCGCTTTGTCGAGGTAGCCCTTCGCTTTCTTGGCGGTGGGCGAGGGGGCCGGTTGGGTTTGGGTTTGAGCGGCCATGGCTGGGGTACTCCGCGAAGGGGACTGTGCGTGGGGTCGTGAACTACGTGCTGGCCGCAACGAGCCAGGAGAGTTGTGAGTTGGTGCCGTGCCACTGCTGGCTGGCCCAGCAGTGCGAAGCGGATACACGGCGCCCACTGCTGGACGAGCCAGCAGTGGCACACGGACCTCTGAGCTGGCTGGTTTGGCGGCAGGGGTTTGGTAAACTGGCAGCTGCGCCGTCGCCGCGGGACGTGGCGACGGCGGTGCGAAGAAATCAGCTTACCACGCTTCGCGGCGGTGCCAACAGTTCCGCGCCCGCCGCGTTAAGGGAACAGCGTCAAGGGAACAGGATCGCAGGATTTGGCGGCTCGACAGGATCGGGTGAGACGCGGCGGGAGAGCGAGCGACTCAAGCTTGCTGCTTCACTTCACCGGCGGCTCCCCTGCGCTGCGTCCCGAGTCGGCCCAGTTCGCGTCATCCTGTGAATCCTGCGCATCCTGTGATCCTGTTCACTGGACCTAGCCATGGCCGCTCAGCAATTTCAAACGGCGCCGGACGACGACGCTCAGCGTCGCGAGCAGAACGCAACGCTCGACAGCGACGGGTTGCCGTCGGGGGAGCGGCTCTCTCTGGCCGAGATGTCGCGGATCATGGACGTGGCGACCACGCTCCGTAAGGAACGGGCGCTGGTCGAAGAGCAACTGAACATCGACCAGATCAAAGCCAAGCTGCGCGAGCGGCTGATCGCGGCTGCGCGGGTCAGCGGCGACACCGTGAGCGAGGCGGAGGTCGACGCGGCGGTCGAGCAGTATTACGACCGCCTGCACGAGTTTGCCGAACCGCCGGCGAGTTGGCGGACGATGGTCGCCCACGTGTGGGTGCGGCGGGGGCCGATCGTGAAGATCGTCGTCGCCGTGGCGGCGGCCGCGGCGGTGATCTGGGGGATGTTTTTTGCCGGGCTGTTGCCGGGATCGCGCCGCGACGCCATGCAGGCTGAAGCTAAGTTGGAGCATGTCGAAGAAGTCGTCGAGCAGATTCGCGGCGTGACCGACGACGCGGGCGCCATAGCCGAAGCGGCCGGCATGCTCTCGGCCGCCCAGTCGGCGCGCGAGCAGGGCGAGCTGGCCAGTTTGAACGACGTGGCCGCGGCCGCCGACTCGCTCTATGCGACGCTGATGCAGGACTACACCGTGCGGATCGACGCGGCGCCGGACGGCGAGTCGGGTTTCGTGCAGGAGTTCACCGACGACGCGGGGACGCGCGTGTCGGGCTTCTACGTGATCGTCGACGCGGTCGACGCCCGCGGCAACGCCGTGGCCGTGCCGATTCGCAACCGCGAGACGGGCCAGACGCAGCGAGTGAGCCGCTGGGCCGAGCAGGTGCCGGAGGAAGTTTTCAACCGATTGGCGGCCGACAAGCAAGCAGACGGCGTGCTCGACGAAATCATCCTGGGCGAAAAGAAACGGGGCGAGCGCATCTTGACGATGCAACTGCCGGGGGCGGACGGGGAGCCGATCGAGCGGATGGGGCAGATTACCTCATGGGACTGAACGGATTAGCAGGCAGCCACGTCGAGCGGTTGCTGCAGCAGGCGGTCGACCGCGTGCGGCGGCAGGTCGACGAACACGTGGCCGGCATGCGCGAGCTGGACGGCAAGGTCAGCGAACTGGTCGAACGCCGCGGCACGGCCCTGATGGATCTGGCCAAGCATTACCTGCCGGACATCTCGCTGGCGTCGATCCAGAGCACGTTCGTCGAGATCCGCGACGACCTGCTGGAGGTGTTCGCCCGCAAGCAGCGCCGCCAGCAGCAATTGCAGGACGAAGCGGCCGGCTGCGAGCGGCAGGTCGAGCATCTGGAGGCCGAGCTGCAGAGGGTCACGGACGCTCTGAACGAAAAGGTGGCCGAGCGCGAACGACTGGAGGAGCTGCTCTCGGACCGGCTGCACGGCAGCGACGAGTTCAAGACGCTCTCGCAGCACGCGCTGGAAGCGGAGCAGAAGCTCGAGCAAAACGAGGCCCGCGTTCAAGAGATCAAAGACGAAGCGGCGGCCAAGCTGCCCTCGTACGAAAAGAGTCGCCTGTTCAAATACCTGTGGGACGCCGGCTACGGCACCGCGGCGTATCAGGAAAAGGGTTGGACGCGCCGCATGGACGGCTGGGTCGCCAAGCTGATCGACTATCCGACGGCGCGGCGGGGCTATCACTTTCTGACCACCACGCCCGAGTTGATGGCGTTGGAGGTGGAACGCCGCCGCACGCAGTTTAACGAGCTGATGGAGCAGGTCGAAGCGATCGAAGACCGCGTAAGCGACGAGATCGGGTTGACCGCGGTGATGCGCGCCGGGCAGGAGCTGGGCGCCGAGCGCGACGACCTGGTCAAATCGATCGCCGAGCAACAGGATTTGCTGCTCGCCAAACAGAAAGAATTGATGCGACTGCAGGGCACGGACAACGAGTTTTACGAGCAGGGCGTCGCGCGACTGCAGCAATTTCTGGGCAACATGAACGAGGCGCGGTTGCGGCGCGAGTCGGACGCCACGCCCGATCGCCAGGACGACGCGATCGTGGCCGAATTGACGTGGCTGACCGACCAGGTCGATCATGCGCGGGGCCGCGGCGACAGTCTGGCCCGCGCGCGGCGCACGTGGGACGACAAGCTGAGCGGCCTCCAGGGCGTGCTGCAGGAGTTTCGCCGCGAAGAGTTTGACTCGCGCCGCTCGGAATTCAAATCGTCGTTCGACGCCCCGGGGCACGTGCAGGCGTTTCTCGACGGCCGGCTGACGCGCGAGCAATTGTGGGCGGCGTTCCGGCAGCACCAATACTTCGTGCCGCTGTGGGACGAGCAGCCGCGGTCGCGCACCGGCTCGGGGGGCATCGGCGACGTGCTGGGCAGCGAAATGTCTTACGTGCTGTTCCGCGTGCTCACCGACGTGGCCGGCGAGGCGATGCGGCAATCGGCCCGCCGCGGGATGCAACGCCGCGAACCCATCCGCCGGCAACAACGCCAAGCCAGCGAGCGGCCGACGTTCAAAAAGCGCGGGTTCACCAAGGGCCGCGGGTTTTGAGGAACTCGCGGACCGCGGCCCGGGGGCAACCCCGCGGCCGCGAGGCCTTGCGGAACGAACGACGGGACCGACCGCTCGTCGTCGCAAAGCGCTCGCCGACTTGGGGGCAGCCTCTTTGAGCGGATCGCCGACTACAGGCGGCGGCCGCGTCGCCAGGCGAGGGCGACGGCGCCAATGGCGGCCAGGCACCAGGCGCCCGGCTCGGGGATGGCAATCGCCTCGACCAGCGCGTCGCCGACGTCGGCGCCGGCCAGGTTAGTTGTCGACAGGCTATTGTCGAACAGAAACTGCCCGAACTCCGGCGAGACGAGCAGATCGGCGGCGATCTCCAGGGACGTCTCGCTGGGCGGGCTCGGCAACGAGGTCACGCTGATGTCGAACAGAATGGCGGCAATGCCGGCGTTGCTCTCGACGAAGAACCCGCTGGCAGCGCCGCCGAGGGTACCGACGCGGGCCCCGTCGAATCCGATGGTGAAGTCGCCCACCTCGACCGCATCGGCGTTAAAAAATACGCTGCCCTGGTGTTCGATCTTGCCGGCGAAGCTGCCGCCCGCGGGGAAGTTGTTGGGGGCGTACGAAAAATCTGTCGGCAGCGTCGCCGCGGACCGCGGCGTGATGCCAAACGCAACCGAAGCGGCTCCCAACGAACCGGGGGCGATGACGTCGGCGGACACGCTGGACAGGTCCAGGCTCGCTGCCGTGGACAGCGTGTCGGTATCGAGCAGGACGCTCGTCTGGCCGCCGATGACATTGACTTGTCCGCGGGCAGCGTGTTGGCTGTTGAGGACGAAGATGGATAACGCGAAAGCGAGCAGGCGGGGAGCGGAGCGCATGGCAAGTATTCCTTATGAAGTGGGACAACACACGAGAGTTAGAGTTGCCAGCCCGCGCTGTGCGGGTCGGCTCACCCAGTCTGGCCGAGTCAGGAGTCAGACGGCGGACAACAGCGGTGCGATGAATACACCGCCGCGACGATCGATTTCTCTAGAAACGAGGGTGCGGCATTAGCGATCGCTGGGGGCCATTCTCAACTGTCAATGAAGACTCGAAGTGCGGCCGTTGCGGGAAAAGTCGCTGGCGTCGCGCGAGGCTTCGCATCGGGCCGACTTCCCGACGACTTACCGCGAATCGTTGTCATCGATAAACTCGTTTTTGACAAAAACTGGCGACTGTGAAATCCAAGCGGCAGGGTGGGAGTTGCGAACATGCTAGGCGGTTGGCTGCGGAATCGGCGCCGGCGACGATTGCGTGAAAGCGCGTTCCCCGAACGCTGGGAGCACGTTCTGCAATCAACAGTGCGGCAATTCGTCCATTTGCCGGCGACCGCGCAGGATGTGGTTCGGCAGATCGTGCAGGTGTTCGTCGCCGAGAAGGACTGGGTCGGCGCCGGGATCGACGTGACCGAGGATATGCGGGTCGCCGTCGCGGGACACGCCGGGTTGATGGCGTGCGGGCAGGGCGAGCCGTACTTCTACGATCGGCTGGCCACCATCATTATCTACCCGCGGACCATTCGTTTCGAGCCGCATCGGCTGGAGCGATACTCCGCGCTGCCGGAGTTTCCTGCCGAGGGCGTGGCCTTTCAACGGGGGCCCGTGCTGCTGTCGTGGGCGACGGTGCGGCGCGAGTTGGCCGGTCGCGCCCCGGGCCGCAACGTGATCCTGCACGAGCTGGCGCACCACGTGGACGGGCTGGTCGACGACATGGACGGCACGCCGGCGCTGGGCGACCGGCGGCAAGCGGAGCGGTGGCGGGAGGTGGCCGAGCGCGAGTTCCTGCAACTGGCCGGCAGCGCGCGGCGGCGCGAGCCGACGCTGCTGGACCACTACGGGGCGACGAATCGTGCGGAGTTTTTTGCCGTGGCGACGGAGTGCTTCTTCGAACTGCCGCACGCCATGCGGCGGCGGCATCGCGAGTTGTATGAATTGCTGTCGGCATTCTATCGGATCGATCCGGCGGAGTGGTTTCCCGCGCCGCGGGCGCCGGAGCAAAACACCGACCCTGTGCCGCGTCGCGTGCATCGCCGGCCTCATGGCGGGCCGACGGGCGCCGCGGCGGGAGAGACGTTCGACGCGGCGATCATTGCCCAGCGGCATGCCGAGCGGCAGCGCGAGCGCGATCAACTGCGGCTGAAGGCGCTGCGGTCGATGAGCGAAGCCGACGCGCTGTACACGCTGGCGCTGGGCCATCTGGACGCCCGGCCGCCGCGGGCGGCCGACGCCGAGCGGATCTTCACGCAATTGCTTGAGGCCGATCCGCACGACGAAGAGTCGCTCGCCCACCGCGCGGTCGCGCGATGGCAGCAAGGCAACGCCGCCGACGCCGCGGCCGATTGCCAGGCGGCCCTTGCAATCGATCCCACGGATGTCGACGCGTTGGAGGTGCGGGCGAGGATCGCGCTGACCCAGCAGCGGTGGAACGACGCGCTGGATGATTTGAAGCTGGCGCTGCTCGACTTGCCGCAGGACGCGGACCTGCTCTGCCTGCGGGGGGACGCGCGCTCGGGCTTGCGGCAATGGTCGCGGGCCGCCAGCGATTATTCCGAGGCGCTGGCGTACGACCCGTATCATGCCGCGGCGCTGCGCGGCCGTGCGGGGGCGCTGGAGGCGCTCGGCCAGCGCCAGCGCGCGGCCGCCGACCTCGCACGGGCCGCCACTCTGGAAGGGAAGCGGGAGTAGGCCACGGCGCCGCAGGGTCGAGTCCTGCCGCTTCTGCGGGCGGGACGGGGCGCCGATGCCACAAGCGGCGACTTGGCGGCCGTGTGCGGTGTGCGATCCCGTCAATCGGCAGCTTGGAGGGCTTCCTGTCTGCGCGAGTCCCGTTGGCGTTCTAGGTTTGCTCAGCGTCCTTGCTTTGACAAACGCCCCAAGATGTCCAAGCGTTTACGGAGTCCACCATGTCCGTTGCTGTTGCTGTCGGGAAGACCGGCGGCCCCGCCGACACTTGGCATGCGTCGCCAAGTGAAACCAGCCCCGTTGTCGACAATGCGTTGCTCGGTGCGCTGCAAAGCGTCGTGACGACCATCGGCAGCATCGACCCGGCCTCGATCGAGCTGGCATCGTCCGCCAATCAAATCGCCGTCGAACTGGCTGAGATGACGGCCGAGTCGCACCAAGTGGCCGCGGCCACGGAGGAACTGACCGCGACGATGCAAACCATCGCGTCGTCGGCTGAGGAAATGGCGGCGACGACCAAGTCGGTCGCGGCCGCCGCTGAGGAGATGACCACGGCGATTGGCGAGGTGGCGACCAGCGCGGAACGCTCGGCGACCGAGACGCGCAAGGCGGCTGAGCTGGCTACCGAAAGCAGCGCCGCGGCTTCGGAGTTGGGCGAAGCAGCCGATTCGATCGGACGCGTGTTGAAAGTCATCGAAGACATTGCCGGGCAGACGAAGCTGCTGGCGCTCAATGCGACTTTGGAAGCGGCGCGGGCCGGCGAGGCTGGCCGCGGATTCGCCGTGGTCGCCAACGAAGTGAAGGAACTCGCGCGTCAGACCGCCGAAGCCGCCGGCGGCGTCCGCAATCAGATCGCCGGGATGCAGGATCGCACCCACGGCATTGTCGATGCGATCACCAAGATCTGCGAATCGACCGACAGCGCGAGCCAACTGTCGCAGATTATCGCGACCGCGGTGGAAGAGCAGCGAGCCACCACCGCCGAGATCGCCAGGAACATCGCCGAAGCGGCCGTGGCCAGCTCGTCGGTCAGCGAGAGCGTGACGCATTGCGCGGCCGCGTGCCAGGAGATTTCGCAGAGCCTGCAGGGCATCAATTCGTCTTTGGAAAAGGCGAACCACGGCGCCGCCCGGTCGCAGGAGGCGGGCACGGGATTGTTGGCCGACGTGGCGAAGCTGCACGCAACCCGCAAGGAGTTTCCGCTGCCGCCCAAGGCGTTCGACGCCACCGGTATTCGCTCGGCCCACGGCCAATGGCGAGTCAAGTTGGCGGAGATGCTCGCCGGCAAGCGCGAATTGCCGGCCAGCGAGCTGTCGGACCACACGCAGTGCGCGTTCGGCAAGTGGTACACCAGCGAAGGAACGCAGCGATTCGGGCACTTGCCGGTTTTTCAGCAGATTGATGCGCAGCATGCGGCGGTGCATGCCCTGGCCCGCAAGGTGGTCGACCTGTTCCACGGCGGGGACAAACGGGCCGCCGCACTCGAATTGGATGGATTCCCGCAGCTCAGCGCCGCTCTGTTCGCCAGCCTCGACGAACTGGAGCGACTTGCTGAACTGGAGCCGTAGGCGCCGTCGTCGAGTTTGCTCGACGAGCTTGCGGTCATCGGCGAAGGCTGGCGACACTCGGGACCTGCCCCTCCCATTGTGGCCAGCCTTTCGTCGATTGCCGGATGGGGGCCTTGCCGAGCCAGCCGTGTCTTTTCGCCGGCAAGCCGCTGGCCCCCAACGCCGACCTGACGGTGTTGGACAAGTACGCAGGCGACACTGTTTCCCGCGCGTCGCTCGCCGGCGCGGCGGCGAGCGACGCGGCATGCAGCGGGCGACGCACTAGGCGCGCGTACGATTGCGCTGTCGCCGCGTCATGACGACCAGCAGACCGCCCGCCAACGACACCAGGGAAGCGCTCGTTGTTTCGGGAACCGTGATGCAATTGTGGGCAAACTCGCCGCTCAGATTGATCGCCTCGCCCTCAAGCAAGTCGAAATGCAGGCTCACCTGCTCCGGGCAGAAGTCGAGGATGTGGATTCCCTCGATCGGCGCGCCCACTGCGCCCGCGGGAATGGTGAAGGGCGAGTTCGGCAAGCTGATGAATTGCGTGATGCCGTTGAGGTCAATGTAGTCGAACTGCATTTCCAGGCTCGCATCGACGCTGGTCGGATTGTCGGCCAGGCCGCTGAATTGCAGGACCTTGCGATGCGGCGCCGGTTCCAAGTCGTTGGTGTAAAACAAATCGACAGGTTGGCCCTGCGTGATCGACAACGGTCCGACCGTTTCGATCTGGGCGGCGACCGGACGGGCGGCGCATGCCACCAGCGCTAAGACGGCAATTGAGGTAAGTTGAACACCGCGGTGACGCATAAGATCCTCCGTCAGAGAAAAGTCGTGAAGGCCGGCAACTTTGCCTGCGCTCTCTCTCTAATCCGCCGAGCGACCGGCGGCGCCTCTTCCAGGGTTCTCGCGCAACCTAATGGAAATGCCACTGGCGGACAAGGTTTTTCGCGAACGCCGCGATAAAGCGGCAACGTTCGCTCACGATCGCCGACCAGACAGCTTGCCGCGAGCGGCCTCTCCGACGCAGAATCGACGAACGACGCCCCGGCGGCCCAGCATGCGTCCTTACAAACTCCCCTCTTGCAGATTCCGGCGAGGCCGCGCAGTTGCTCGACAGCGGTCTGCAGATCGATTCGATGCGAGGCGGCCGATATGCCGCTCACGGCGGTTGCCGGCTACCGGCTACAGCACTGCGAAACGTGGGGGGGCCGCGAACATTGCCGGGTTCGTCAAAGTGGCCGACGCCATGCTCGCATACGGATCGGTGTGAGCGCACACGGTTCGTCGTGTCCGGCGAACCACCGAAGTGGCGGACAACGAGCCAGCGAAAGTCGCTCTCGAAGCGCGGAGACAGGCCTGTTGTGGCGAGAGACGCTCGTCCCGACAACTGTCTGCTGCTGCAGCGCTTGACGCCCGCGTGCGATTCTGTCGAATGGATTGGGAGTTGCCGCCCTGCCCTGCCCCGCCAGAGAACCCCGCCGTGAAATCCGCCGAGTTGTTAGTCCGCTGTTTGGAAGCCGAGGGGGTGCGCTACGTGTTCGGCATCCCGGGCGAGGAGAATCTCGACCTGCTGGACGCGTTGGCCGATTCGTCGATCGAGGTGGTCGTCACGCGCCACGAACAAGCCGCCGGTTTTATGGCCGCGACATATGGCCGGCTGACGGGGCATGTCGGCGTGTGCCTGGCGACGCTCGGGCCCGGTGCGCTCAACTTGGTCACGGCGGTCGCGTTCGCCCAACTCGGCGGCATGCCGATGCTCACCATCACCGGCCAGAAACCGGTCAAAAGCAGCAAACAAGGGCAGTTTCAGATTGTCGATGTCGTCGACACCATGCAGCCGATCACGAAGTTCACGCACTCCATCGTCAGCGGCGCCAACATTCCGGGGCGGGTGAGAGAAGCAGTCCGGCTGGCCGAAGAAGAGCGCCCCGGCGCCGTGCATTTGGAGTTGCCCGAAGACGTCGCCGCCGAAGACGTGCTCGGCGAACCGCTGCACCGCAGTCTGGTGCGAAGACCAATCGCCGAGCACAAGGCCATTCGCGCCGCAGCCGAACGGATCCAGGCGGCACGCCGTCCTTTGGCTGTCGTCGGCGCCGCGGCCAATCGGAAACTCACTTGCCGGATGCTCCGGCGGCTCTTCGAGCAAACCGGTATTCCGTTCGTTACGACCCAGATGGGCAAGGGCGTGGCCGACGATCTCAACCCCTGCTGCCTGGGCAATGCGGCGTTGTCCAGCGGCGACTTCGTGCATCGGGCGATCGAAGCGGCGGACTTGATTATCAACATCGGTCACGACGTCATCGAGAAGCCGCCGTTTGTGATGCGGCAGGGCGGCACGGACGTGATCCACGTCAACTTTTTCACCGCCGCCGTCGACCCCGTTTACTTTCCCCAAATCGAGGTGGTGGGCGACATCGCCAATACGATTTGGCAGCTCACCGAGCGCGTGCATCGGCAGTCGCATTGGCAGTTCGACTTTTTCGACCGCGTGCGCGAGAGCCTGCAGCAGCACATTGCCGAGGATGCCGTCGACGAGCGGTTTCCCATTCTGCCGCAACGGCTCGTGGCCGAGGTCCGCAAAGCGACGCCGGAGCGGGGCATCGTGGCGCTGGACAACGGCATCTACAAAATCTGGTTTGCCCGCAATTACCAGGCCCGGTTCTCCAACTGCCTGCTGCTGGACAATGCTCTCGCGACGATGGGCGCCGGGCTGCCGTCAGCCATGGCGGCCAAGCTGGTGCATCCCGACCGCTGCGTCACCGCCGTATGCGGCGACGGTGGATTCATGATGAACTCGCAGGAGCTGGAAACCGCCGTCCGCATGGGGATCGACGTGACGGTGCTGCTGCTCCGCGACGACGCCTACGGCATGATCAAGTGGAAGCAGCAGCACATGGGGCTGCCGAACTACGGGCTGGATTTCGGAAATCCCGACTTCGTGAAGTATGCCGAAAGCTACGGCGCCCACGGCCACCGGTTGACCGCGGCGGCCGAACTGGCGCCGCTGTTGCAGAAATGTCACGCCACGCCCGGCGTGCATGTGATCGACGCGCCGGTCGACTACTCCGACAACGATCGCGTGCTCAACGAGGAGATCACGAAGCTGAGCGCGGCGCTGCAGCCGGATTGATGTATGGCGCGATGCAACTTCCAAATTCTTCAACCTACGCGTTTGTTTTATGTCCGAGACACAATTCCGTCCCTATTTCCTTGCCGGTCAGCCGGAAGCCCCCAATGGCGACCTCGCGGTGGCTGACAAATACACGGGCGACACTGTGGCCACGGTTGCGCTGGCTGATGCCGCGGCGATCGACCGGGCCATTGCCGCCGCGGACGAGGCGACCGAACCGATGCGGCGGATGCCCGCGTACCAGCGGCAGGAAGTGTTGCAGCACTGCGTCCGCCGCTTCGAAGAGCGCAGCGGCGAACTGGCCGACATGCTGTGCGCCGAAGCGGGCAAACCGATCAAGGACAGCCGCGGCGAGGTGTCGCGGCTGATCGACACGTTCAAGATTGCCGCGGAAGAGGCGGTCCGCATCACTGGCGAAGTGCTCGATATGGAGATTTCGCCCCGCGCCCGCGGTTACCGAGGCATGTGGAAGCGCGTGCCGGTGGGCGCCTGCTCGTTCATTTCGCCGTTCAACTTCCCGCTGAACCTGGCGGCGCACAAAATTGCCCCGGCGATCGCCGCGGGTTGTCCCTTCGTGCTGAAGCCGGCCAGCCGCACGCCGCTGGGCGCGTTGGCAATCGGCGAGGTGCTCGCCGAGACCGACCTGCCGCGCGGCGCCTTCTCGATCTTGCCATGCCATCGCGACGGGGCTGACCTGTTCACCACCGACGAGCGGCTCAAGCTGCTCAGCTTTACCGGCTCGCCCGAAGTCGGCTGGGACTTGAAGGCCCGCGCCGGCAAGAAAAAGGTCGTGCTGGAACTGGGCGGCAATGCGGCCTGCATCGTCGATGAGGACGCCGACTTGGACGACGCGGTCGCGCGGTTGATCGTTGGCGCGTTTTACCAATCGGGGCAAAGCTGCATTGGCGTGCAGCGAATTCTGATCCACGAAAAGATTTACGACGAGCTGCGCGACAAGCTGGTCGCCGCAACAGAGAAGCTGGTCGCCGGCGACCCCCGCGACGAGGAGACGTTCATCGGCCCCATGATCAGCGAGGGCGAAGCGAAGCGGCTCGACGGTTGGATCCAGGAAGCGCTCAAGGCCGGAGCGACCCGATTGTGCGGTCGCGACCGTGACGGTGCGATGCTGCCCGCCACGTTGCTGGAAAACGTGCCGGACGACTTGTCGGTCTGCACCGAAGAAGCGTTCGGCCCCGTGGCCGTGTTGAGCAAGTTTTCCGACTTCACCGCGGCGCTGCGGCAGACGAACGCCAGCCGGTTCGGGCTGCAGGCGGGCGTCTTCACGCGCGATCTGTACAAGGCCCAGCAGGCGTGGGACGAACTGGAGGTGGGCGGCGTGGTCATCGGCGACGTGCCCAGTTGGCGGGTCGACCACATGCCCTACGGCGGCGTAAAAGACAGCGGCTTGGGCCGCGAGGGCATCCGTTGGGCGATCGAGGACATGACCGAGGTGCGGCTGTTGGTGATCCGCGACCCGGCGGCGCGGTAGCGCGCTGCTCGGGGCCGCGACGGCGACTCTCGTCGATTGTCCATCTCCGAGGGCGGCTTCTCTGCGGCAATGACCGCTGCGCGTTGACGTTGTGCGCCCCAGCGGCTGTACAATGAATTTGTCGCCGCGCGCCATTCAACTGGAGGCTCGCCATGCAGTACCCCTCAACCGCCGACAGCGGCATTCTGATCAACTCGCTCGTCATCGAGACCCACGCCGCGCGGCTGCTGGCCGATTTGAGCGAGGGCGAGCGCGGCCTGCTGGTGCGGATCATGACCGCCCAGGATTTCGGCCCCGAAGAAGTCATCGTGCAACAAGGGTCGGTGACCCGCAACGTGTGGATGGTGCTGGCCGGCGAGTGCGCGGTGATCAAGGAACCGCCAATCGGCTCGCCTGCCAAGCCCGTGTCGCTGGCGGTGCTCAAGCCGCTGGACGTGTTCGGCGAAATGACGCTGCTGGATCCCGAGCCGCACGTTGCCACGGTGCAGGCCACGACGGACGTGCGTACGTTGCGGTTGCGGGGGCGCGACTTCGACGATCTGCTGGACGCCCAACCGCGGCTGGCCTGCCGACTGACCTGCAACCTGCTGCGCATCGTCAGCGACCGGCTGCGCAGCGTCGACGAGCAATTGACCGGCTGCCTGGACGATCACCAACTGCGACAACAACGGCAATCGTGGCAGCAGCTGCGCGAGCGGTTGGGGAAGTTGTACGCGGGCTCGCCGGCGTGATGAGAAGAAGCTGGGGTGCTAGGACTTGAACCTAGAATAACGGAATCAGAATCCGTCGTGTTGCCAATTACACCACACCCCAGTGTGGACGGGCCTGTGTGGACGGCCGCATGCCGATGGCCGGGCCGCGGGCGACAGGTTTGGCTGGCCCGCCATCGAGGGTCTCTAAGCGTAGGTTCGCCCCGGAGAATCGTCAAGGCCGCCGGGCGTTGACTGAGCCGCGCAACGGCCCGTAGAATCACGGCTTGCGCCCCGGCAAGCGGGTTCGGCGCGGGGCGCGCCGCCGCTTGTTCCTCCGCATGAGCCTCCGCACTCCCCTCCCCCGCACCGGTATGGCCACCCTGAAGATTCTGCAGGGGCCGCAGGTCGGCCAGAAGTTCGACCTGACGGGTCCCACGTCCGTGATTGGCCGCAGCCCCGAATGCGACGTCGTGCTCGACGTGGCCGCGGTCAGCCGCCGGCACGCCTCCATCGAGTCCAACGGCGGCCGTACCGTGCTGCAAGATCACGGCAGCCGCAACGGAACGTACGTCAACGGCCAGCGGGTGGTCGATCAGGCCGAGCTGCGCGACGGCGACCAGGTGCTGATCTGCGACGTGCTGTTCGAGTTCCGCTCGCTCGCCGGGCCGTCGCTGCTGGGGGGCGCCAGTCCGCCGACCTCGACGCTGCTGTCCCCGCTGCCGGAAGCCGACGACGATGGCGACGAGGGCACCAGCATCATGGCCACGTTGGACGTGGGCCGCGGGACCTCGGCGTCGTTTCAGATGTCGGCGAAGCCCGAGACGCAATTGCAGGCGATCATCGAGATCTCGCACAACTTGGGCCAGACGCTCGAAGAGGCCGACATTCTGCCGAAGCTGCTCGACAGCCTGTTCAAAATCTTCGTGCAGGCGGATCGCGGTTTTGTCATCAAACGGCCCCAAGCCGAGGGCCCGCTGGCCTCGGTGGCGGCGAAGGCCCGCCGCGGCGACGACGATGCGGAAATGCGCTTCAGTCGCACGATCGTCGAACGGGCGATGACCGACCGGCAGGCGATTCTGTCGGCCGATGCGGCGAGCGACTCGCGGTTCAACATGGCCCAAAGCATCGCGGACTTCAGCATCCGCTCGCTGATTTGCGCTCCGCTGTTGGACTCCGACGGCGAGGCGCTGGGCGTGATCCAGATCGATACCAACGACCAGCGGGCCCGCTTCACCGAGCAAGATCTGCAGGTGCTGGCCGCGGTGGCCAATCAGGCCGCGATCGCCATGGACAACGCCCGCATGCACGAAAGCATCATGCGGCAGCGGGCGCTGGAGCGCGACCTGGAGCTGGCTCGCGAGATGCAGCGGACCCTGCTGCCGGATCGCTCGCCGGACGTGCCAGGATACCACTTCTTCCAGCACTACGAGTCAGCCTACCAAGTGGGGGGCGACTACTACGACTACATCATGTTGCCGGACGAGCGGTTCGCCGCGGTCGTGGGCGACGTGGCGGGCAAGGGCGTCTCGGCGGCCATCATCATGGCCAAGTTGTCCAGCGACGTGCGGTTCTGGCTGGCGCGGGAGAGCGACCCCGCCGTGGCGATGAACCGCATTAACGCCGCCTTTGCCGAGTACGGCTGGGACGACCGGTTCGTCACGATGATCGTGGCAGTGGTCGACCCCAAGACGAACGAGCTGACGCTGGTGAACGCCGGGCATATGCCGCCGCTGCTGCGCACGGCCGAGGGCCAAGTGGAGGAAATCGGCGGCGACGAAGCGGGCTTGCCGGTGGGGATCGTCGACGATTTCGAGTTTGAAGCGTACCGCCGCACGCTGGCCGCGGGCGAGTTTCTGACGATGTTCACCGACGGTTTCAGCGAAGCGATGAACAGCGAGCGGGACCTGTTCGGCCTGGAGCGGCTCGCCGAGCTGGCCGGCAACAGCAGCGTCGCGAGCGACGCGCTGGGGCCGTACATTCTGGAAGAAGTCCGCAAGTTCGCCGGCAGCTTTCCGCAGAGCGACGACATGTGCCTGGTTTGTTTCGGGCGGGAGTGACGCGGCGTGCCCCATCGAAATGCGGCGCCGCGGAGCGCACACTCACTCTCGGTCACCGGCGCACTGGCCGTCTGCACGGTTATGCTGCTGGCGATGGCGCCGGCTGAGGCGGCACCCGACGCGCCGGCCGTGTTCCCGCTGACGGGCGACGCGGTTGCCCCCAACGGCGCGTGGTCGTGGTTCGAGGACGAGCGGGCGATCGTCGACGACAGCGACCCCGCCAACACGCTGCTGCTGGTCAGTTGCGTGACCGCCGCGGCCGACCGCAACGACCCCGCGGCCGGCGACGTGGTGCTGCTGTGGCGCAATCTCGACACGGGCGAAGCCGGGGCGGTCGAACTGCGCGACCGGCTGCAGCAGGACGATCACAACTCCGCGGCGCTGTGGATGCGGCCCGACGGGCGGTATGTGGCCGCCTACGCGGCGCATCACGCCGAGCCGAAATGTTACTGCCGGATTTCCTCGCGGCCGCACGATCCGACGCAGTGGGGGCCGGAGCAGACGATCGACGTGGCGGCGCGGGCGACCTACTCCAACTTGCACTTTCTGGGTGACGACGCGGGCGGCGCGGGGCGGCTGTACAACTTCACCCGCACCGACAATTTCGACCCCAACGTGCATTGGTCGGACGACGGCGGCGACACGTGGCAGGTCGGCGGCAAGCTGCTGACCAGCGGCGACTCGGGCGATCGGCCGTACGTGAAGTACGCCTCCGATGGCCGACGGATCCACTTCATCGCCACCGAACAGCACCCGCGCGACTTTGACAACAGCGTGTTTCACGGCTACGTCGAGGGCGGGCGGCTGCATGATTCGTTCGGCCGCGTCGTCGACGAGGACGTGACCGACGGGGCCGCCGCGCCGCCCGCTGCGTTGACGCCAGTGCTGGCGGCCGGGACGCGCGTGCAGGAGCACGACGCGCGGCGGCTGTGGACGGTTGATTTGGTGCTCGACGCGGCCGGGGCGCCAGTCGCCGTGCTCACCGGGCGCGCCGACGGATCGGTCGATGATCACCGCTTCTACTACGCCCGGTTCGACGGCCAAGCGTGGCGGGTGCACGAGTTGGCCCATGCCGGCGGCTATCTGTATGGCCGCGAACGCGACTACACGGGACTGGCGGCGATTGATCCGAACGATGTCAACACGGTGTACGTGTCGACCAAGCTCGACCCCCGCAGCGGCAACGCGACGCCGCATTACGAACTCTATCGCGGCGTCACCAGCGACGGGGGCGCGTCGTGGAGTTGGACGGCAATCACCAGCGACTCGCCCGTGGACAACCTGCGACCGATCGTGCCGGCGTGGAGCGGCGACGAGACCGCCCTGCTCTGGCTGCGCGGGCGGTATCGCAGCTACACGGATTGGGACACGCAGGTCGTGGGGCTGCTGAATCCCTAGACGCTCCGCCGCTTGATCGGGTTGCGCCTGCCACGGCTCTGTGAGCCGTGCGAACTGCAAGAACCGCTCGCGCGTGATTCGCACGGCTCACAGAGCCGTGGCACGTCGCTCTATTAGACAGCCGCGACGCGACGCTGTGTCAGGCTGGAAAGCCTGACCTACGGGAGCGCTAATTCGCCGCCGGTTTGCCGCCGTAGCGATGGCCGGCGACATGCATTGGCACGGCGTACAGGCTGGTGCGAGCCGTCGCATACAGCGTTTTTCCCTCGGGGCCGCCGAAGGTGCAGTTGGCGGGCTGCTCGGGCAGTTCGATCAGGCCGAGCCACTCGCCTGCGGCGCTGACGATTTGAATGCCCAGCTCGGTGGTGATGTACAAGTTGCCGCGCACATCGAGCGTGCAGCCGTCGCAGCCGGCGATCTCGCGCCGCGTGCGCGTGCGCAGCTGGCAGTGGTCGCGACCCGGGCCGAGTTTGCCCGGCGACTCGATCGGGTAGGCCCGCACGACCGCCGATTCGGTGGGGGCGACATACAGCGTCTTCTCGTCCAGCGACAGCAGGATGCCGTTGGGGGCCGGCAGGTCTTCGACCACCCGCGTCACGGCGCCATCGGCCGCCACGTAGTACACGCCGCGCACCGTCTGCGGTAGCGGCCGAGGGGCGTTGTAGTGCGGGTCCGTCAGGTACGTGCCGCGGTGCGAATCGATCACCAGATCGTTGCAGGCGTTGAAGCGGGCGCCGTCGTAGCTGTCGGCCAGCACGTGCCGCTCGGCGGTGTCGATGTTCCAATCAACCAGCGCGCCGTCCATTTCGCACGCCCGCAGTCGACCGCTGGGAGTGACCATCAGTCCGTTGGCGTGCCGCGATTCGTCTGTGAAGACGGTCACCGTCCCGTCCGCAGCCAGCCGGTGGATCCGGGTGTTGGGAATATCGGTGAAGTACAGGTTGCCCTGGCCGTCGTCGGCGGGGCCTTCGACGAAGCCGAACCCGTCGGCGACTTTCTCGACCGGTCCGGCGGGGCCCAATTCACTCAGCGAATCGTCCGCAACCGCTGCGAGCGGCGTGAGAATGATAATGACGGCGAAGACGAGAGTCGTCGACAGCCAAGTGGCTGAATGCGGAATCATGGATGCGGTTCTCGGCGAGAAGAAGGGAGCAGGCGCCGCGGTGGCGCCGTTGGCCGAGTGTACCGCGACTCGTTCCCGACCGCAAAAGCGATGGTTAGCGAGACCGGCTCGTCTGTTCGGACGGGTGGCTGGGGACGGAGCGAAGCGGAGCCCCCAGGAGTTCACTGGGGGCTCCCGGCGGTCGTCCCCAGCCACCCCGCCGAACGGCAACGATGGCGTTTGCGTTTGAACTGGTGCGACGACCGCGTCGTTACCAGTTCACTTGCAGCAGATTTTCGATCCGCTCGACGCCGTCAACGCGGCGGAGCAGCTCTTGAGCCATCTGCTTCTGAAAGAAACTGCCCACTGTGCCGTGCAGGCGGACCGCGCCTTCGTCGGCGATGACCTGCAAATCGCGGGGTGCGATGTGGGGGCTTTGAGACAACAGGCCGTGGACGTGGTCCACGAGCGCACAAGCGGGTGCGAGGGCTTCCATGGGAATGACCGACCAGGAGGGATATGCGGGCGGGATTGCTTCAGGAGAGCCGGTTGCGCGAGCGGGCGCCGCCTCGGCCTGTGGAATTATCGGCCAAGGGCGCGCACCCGGCGTCGCCGCCGCGACGCGCTGATTAGGAAAAATAGTCGCCCGACTTCGGCCCATACGGCCTTTGCCGCCTTTACGGCGGTCAGACGCTGCTTTGCAAATTTGACAATGCGAAATGCAGCGTCGGGAAAGGGGGAAATCGCCCCGGCGCCCCGTTTTCAGGCAATTGCCAAGCGGCTCGCGGAGCTGCTAGGCGCCACTGCGGGCTCGTCCAGCAGTGTGAAGCGGGTACGCGGCGCCCACTGCTGGGCGAGCCAGCAGTGGCACACGCGCTCGCTCAGACGCCCATCCAGGCCGGCCGACGACCCGGCTCGGGAAGCTGAATCACCGTGGCGCCCGTGATGTGCGGCAGGGCCCGCACGGCGGCGAGCGCTTCGTCCGACGGTTCGGCGTCCAGGTTCAGCACGCCCACGGCGTCGCCGCCCGGCTTGTCGCCGGCGCGGCCGACGGCCATCTGCGCGATGTTCACGCCGTGCTGGCCGAACACCGTGCCGACCGAGCCGATAATCCCCGGCACGTCCTGGTGCGAGAAGACCAGCAGGCAGCCGTCGAGAAACGCTTCGAGCCGATAGCCGTCGATCGCCACGAGCCGCGGCATCGACTGGCCGAAGACCGATCCGGTGGCGGAGTGGCTCTTGCCGTCGTCCAGGTCGACGTCGACCGACATCGAGGAGCGGAACGCGCCCATGTCGGTGCGGCTTTCGGTTGACAGGTCGATGCCGCGCTCTTCCAGCAGGACCGACGCGTTGACCAGATTGATTTCCTGATCGAGCGCTCCTTCGAGCAGGCCGGTGGAGAATGCGGCGGTGAGCACCTTGGTGTCGCGGCCGGCGATTTCGCCGCGGTAGTGCAGCTTGATCGATTTCAGCCCCCTCGCCTGGAGGCCCGCGACGAGGCATCCCAGCCGGTACGCCACGTCCAGGTAGCCGTCCAGCGAGGCGAGCGTCTTGGGATCCAACGGCGAGACGTTCACGGCGTTGCAGATTTGGCCGTGCTGCAAGTAGCCCAGCAGCAGTTCGACCGCCTCGACGGCGACCTGCGTTTGGGCTTCTTCGGTGCTGGCGCCCAGGTGCGGCGTGCAGACCACCCCCGGCATGCCGAACAGCGGGCTGTCGGTGCAGGGTTCGGCCGGATACACGTCGAGCGCCACGCCGGCGAGCTTGCCGCTCTTGAGTCCTTCGACCAGCGCGGCCTCGTTGTAGATGCCGCCGCGGGCCGCATTGACCAGCCGGGCGCCCGGCTTGATCCGCTCCAACTGCGGCATGTCGATCAGGTTGCGCGTCTCGTCGGTCAGCGGCGTGTGGACCGTCAGGTAGTCGATCTGCGGCAGCATGTCGTCCACCGCGTCGACCAACTCGATCCCCAGGTCGCGAGCGCGGTCTTTCGACATGAACGGGTCGTAGCCGACGACTTTCATCTCAAAAGCGAGCGCTCGCTGCGCAACGGCCAAGCCGATGCGGCCCAGGCCGACGACGCCCAGCGTTTTGCCGGCGACCTGCGTGCCCATGTAGTTCTTGCGGTCCCAGCGGCCTTCGATTAGCGCCTGGTACGCGGGGGCCACGTTGCGCGACAATGCCAGCAGCAGGGCAAACGCGTGCTCGGCCGTGCTGGTCGTGTTGCCCGCGGGCGTGTTCATGACCACCACGCCGGCGCGGGTGGCGGCCTCTTTATCGATATTGTCCGTGCCGACGCCCGCGCGAACGATCGCCTTGAGCCGTCGGTTGCCCTCGAGCGACTCGGGGGTGATCTTCACCCCGCTCCGGCAGATGGCGCCGTCGAACTGGGCGAGCGCTTCGCGCAGGTCGTCGCCCTTCAGCCCGGTGCGCACTTCGTAGTCCACGCCCTCGGCCGCGTCCAACAGCGCGAGTCCCTCGGGCGACAGGTTGTCCAGTACAATGACGTTGGGCATGGGGAGCAGCGGGCAGTTGTCAGGAGGCAGTGGGCAGGGATTGGCGAGGCGTCGGTGATTGGCGCCTGGTCCAGCGCGACGCGGCTACTTGGCGTCTTTGTGGGCGTCGCGGAACTTCAGCATGAAGTCGCGCAGCTTCTCGACGCCGGCGATGGGCATGGCGTTGTAGATCGAGGCGCGGATGCCGCCGACGCTGCGGTGGCCTTTTAGGTCGGTGAGCCCCTGGGCCTTGGCCTCGCTGACGAACTGGGCGGTCAACTCGTCGCTGGGCAGGCGGAAGGTGACGTTCATCTGCGAGCGGACTTCCGGCTGGGCATGGCCCTGATAGAACTCGGGACTGTCGTCCAGCACGTCGTACAACAGAGCGGCCTTCTCGCGGTTGGCCGCCTCGATCCCGGCCAGCCCGCCGCAATCGTCAAGCAGCCATTGGGTGATCAGCCGCAAGACATAAATCGCAAATGTGGGCGGGGTGTTCCACATCGACTCGTTCTGTGCGTGAACGTCGAAGTTGAGATACCCGGCCATGTTGGGGTCGCTGCGCTTGAGCAGTTCCTTGCGAATCACCACGACCGTCACGCCGGCCGGTCCGGCGTTCTTCTGGGCGCAAGCGTACAGCAAGCCGTATTTCGCGATGTTCAGCGGGCGGCTGAAGATGTCGCTCGACGCGTCGCACACCAGCGGCACATCGCCCACTTCGGGTTCGGTCGCGAATTGCACGCCCTGGATCGTCTCGTTGGACGTGTAGTGGCAGTACGCGGCTTGCGGCTGCAAATTCAGTTCCGCGGCGTCGGGCAGCCGGTCGTAGTTGGTCTCTTTGCCGTCCCAGGCGACGTTGGTTTCGCCGACTTTCTTGGCTTCGGCCAGCGCGTTTTTGCCCCACGAGCCGGTGACGATGTAATCGGCCACCTGCCCGGCGCCCAGCAGATTCATGGGGATCATCGAAAACTGCAGTCGGCTGCCGCCCTGCAGAAATAGCACGGCGTGGTCGTCGCCGATTGACAGCAGCTCGCGGATGTTCTTTTCCGCGGCTTCGATGATCGCGATAAAGGCGCCGCTGCGGTGGCTGATCTCCATGACCGACGCGCCGACGCCCGGCAGGGCGAGCATGTCGCGCTGGATTTGCTCGAGCACCTTCACCGGCATCACGGCCGGTCCGGCCGAAAAATTGTAGACCCGCTGGGTCATGGTTGCCGCTCTCCTGGTGGCATGGTCTGGGGCGGGAAATGGTCGCGACGACGGCCGTGGCAGGCTCCCGCCGGCTGGCAAGGGAACCATTCTAGTGGGTGCCGGGCGGGTTGGCGATGGGCCGAGCATAGCCGCGGCGAGCCGCACGCCAATCGTATTGGGTGGCTGGGGACGGAGCGCAGCGGAGCCCCCAGGGATCGACACTGGGGGCTCCCTGCGGTCGTCCCCAGCCACCCCGGCGGCGGCGACCGCCGTCTGACCTCGGCTGGCCAAGGTCCGCTCTGGGAGGTAGATTGGAGGGCTTACCCGCCTTTCGTCGTCCCGGCCTGGGCGACGCCTTGCCGCGTTTCTTGCAATCACGCAGAGCTTTGTCCCCTCCGCCCTCCAATCCCACGGACGCCAAACCGCCAAGCCGCTCCGGCGGGAGTTCCTGGTGGTCAGACGCGGTGTACTTCCTGCGGGTTCAGTTGCCGCGCAAGGCAATTTCTGCCGGCTGGCTGACGATCTTTCTGGCGGGAGTCATCGGTTTGGGCACCGGTTACGGCGCCGCGCTGTTCACCGCGATGATCCATTGGATCCGCGACCTGACGATCAATGCCGCCAATGACCAAGCCGCGGCCAATCCCTGGCTGGCGGGGGCGGCCATCACGGTGATTCCCGCGATCGGCTTGGTCATCGTGTCGTGGATGTGCGACAAATACGCCCCTGAGGCGGCTGGCCACGGCATCCCGGAGGTCATCACCGCCCTGGCCCGCAACGACGGCCGGATTCGGCCCCAAGTGGCGGTCATCAAGTCGCTGTCCAGCGCGCTGTGCATCGGCACCGGCGGCTCGGTCGGCCGCGAGGGACCGATCGTGCAAGTCGGCTCGGCCCTGGGCAGCACGGCCGGGCAACTGTTTCACCTGTCGGCCCGCGACGTCAAGCTGCTGGTGGCCGCGGGCGGCGCCGCGGGGATCAGCGCCACGTTCAACGCCCCGCTGGCGGGCGTGATCTTCTCCAGCGAGATCCTGCTGGGCAGTTTCGCCATCGAAAGCATGACGCCCGTCGTGGTGGCCAGCGTGCTGGCCGACGTGGTCCAAAAGCAAATTGGCGAGTACGGCTCGGAACCGGCGTTCCGGCACATTGACTTCAGCTTTCCCACGGCGCTGTCGTACCTGCCGCCGTACCTCATTCTGGGGCTGGTGGCCGGCGTCATGGCGGTCAGCTTCACCAAGCTGCTGTACGCGGTCGAGGCGGTCAGCCTGCGTTGGTTCCCGTCGTGGTGGAAGCGAGCCCTGGTGCTGGGCGTGACAGTCGGTCTGATCGGCGCGCTGACCAACGTGCTGCCGCCCAACCGCTCCGACGAGACGCAGGCCCGCGTCGCCGCGGCGGCCAACGGCGACCACGTCCCCGCCGAGGGCGCCGCCGAAGGCGAGGAGATTCACCGCGTTCACCCCATCCCGCCGCCGCTGCTGGGCTCGGGCTACGAAGTCATCGATCACAGCTTGCATCTGCAGCTGGAAGCCCCCGATGATTTGGAAGAGGGCGCCGTCGACAACGGCGAGGCGAGAAAAAAGCAAGTCGTCGTGGCTCGCTCGCAAATGTGGCATGAGCTGCTGTGGCTGCTGCCGTTGGTGGTGCTCAAGCCGTTGATGACGAGCCTGACGCTGGCCGGCGGCGGCTCGGGCGGCATCTTTGCCCCGTCGCTGTACATTGGCGCCACATTGGGGGCCGTGTTCGGGTTGCTGATCAACCTGATCGCCCCCAGCTACGCGGTCGACCCCGGCGTGTACGCGATCGTCGGCATGGGCGCCGTGGTCGCCGGCACGACGCACGGCACGCTCAGCGCGATTCTGATCGTGTACGAAATGACCAACAACTACATGATCATCCTGCCGATCATGATCACCGCCGGTTTGGCCAGCCTGGTCGCGGGGCTGATCGACCCCGATAGCATTTACTACAAGAAACTCACCCTGCGGGGCGAGCACCTGCGGCGCGGGCACGACCTGCACCGACTGGACCACGTGATGGTTCGCGACGTGATGATCCGCGAGTTCCCCACGCTGCCGCTGGGCGCCAACGTGCACGACATCATCCGCGTCGCCCGCGACAACCCGCACATCGAAAGCCTGCCGGTGATGGATCCCGAGGGCAAGCTGATCGGCATCATCCGCCCCAGCGACCTGCACCGCGTGCTCGACAGCGACGTGTCGCCGCATTTGGTCAACGCGATGGACATCGCGCTGCGCTCGCCGCTGAGCGTGTCGCCCTCGGAGAACCTCATCGAAGCGCTGCGCGACTTCGGCACCCGCGACGTGGAAACGCTGCCGGTGGAAGTCGGCAAGGGCGAAGCCCGCCGGCTGGTGGGCCTGCTGCTGCGCTCCGACGTGATGAACCGCTACCGGCAAGAAGTGCTGGCGCGGCATTGAGGTTTGCCGTCAGTACGGATCGCCGCACTCGCACAGGATTTCGCAGTTCGGTAATTCGGTCGCGAGCAACTCCCGCGCTTCAGCTGACAATTGGGCTGCGTCCGCGACAATAAGGCGTCGCAATGACTTCAGGCTGGCAATCTTTCTGACTGCATCCAGCGTCAGCGAGTCGGCATAGTCTCCGATTGGATCGGGAAGAGCTCCTCCCAGTCCAAGCGTGCGCAGCCGCGGTAAATCGCGGAGCAACGCAAAGCAAACGTCGCCAGGATTCTCACTGTGCTCCTCCTGGCGCAGCTCTGTCTTTGCCTGTTTCCGGAAGGCAATTTCAGCGACAGTAACTCCGAAGGTCGCGCGCGGGAGGAGGCCTGGACCGCACAGGCGCTGCAGCCAAAGCGGTGCGCAGCAAGTCGGCAGATCGAAGCTGACGTGTGGGGTCTGGTCTCCGTTTTGCGAGACGTACCTCTCAAGGCGATTCGTAATTTGCCGTTCGGCAGTGGCCAGCGAGCGATTGTAGCTATACCAACCCATCAGTATCGCGGCCAGCGTCAAGGCACCGAGTAGGTCCTGCAAGCTTATCCGCGCACGCCGCGTCGTTCGTCTTGCTCGTCGTTCCCAGGCGGCGGTCACTGCCGCAACCACGAAGACGCCTATCAATCCGTCAAGCACAAGTGCGACCGGCGAAAAGGCAATCCCATCGTTGTGTTGCCACGGCATCCACGCGTTCTTCGCCAGCCAGGGTACGCCAGCCGCCGGCACGATCGGATAGTCGTTGCACCAATCGGGGCGGGAGTCGCTTTCGGCCAGGAACGTCGCCGGGATCACGCTTCGGCGCAGGTAACAGACCGGCCAACCGTGCTGGAACGTTTGCGCTGTGATGCAACTCGTCGATAGGTAGATTCCCCGTCCGAAAGGCGGTTCCGACATTTGCCCGAGCGGAAAACCAGCGGCTGAAGCGGATGGAATACTGCAGGGAAAGGCGCCCGCAGTTTCCGAGTTCTCGACCATCCCCGGCACGACAATCACCGTCATCATCGCCGCAGTCAGCGCGGCGACGACCTTGCTGGATCGGTGCAGACCAAGACTCGGCAAGTGCGGCATGCGACGGACTCGTTGGATCAGGCAACCGGGCGACAATTCCTGCGTGACGACGACTTCACGCGACGGACAATAGCCGGCGGCCTACGTGCCGCCGCCGAACTGCAGCCTACATGGGATTCCGCGCACCGAGCGGCGGCACGTAGGCCGCCGGCTGGGGCGTTTTTTGTGTGTCGTGGGTCATCCGCCTGCTCACGCTCGCCGCAGCGCTTCGATCGGCTCGACCCGCGCCGCGCGGGAGGCTGGATACAGCCCGCTGGCGATGCTGATCACCAGCGAGAAACCCACGCCGCTGGCCAACAGCCACAGCGGAAAGTAAAAGGCGTCGATTTTTTGCTTGATGCCCTGGGAGGCCATGTATGTGGTCAGCCCCCACTGCAGGCCCCAGCAGACCACCCCCGCCAGCGCCAGCCCCAGCAGCCCGCCGACCAGTCCCAGCACGGCCGCCTCGGACAGAAACAGCAGCCGCACGTCGCCGTCGGTGGCGCCCAGCGCTTTGTACAGGCCGATCTCTTCGTACCGCTCCAGCACGGTCATCAGCAGCGTGTTGGCGATGCCCAGGCCCGCGATGATCATCGCCACCGAGCCGACCGCGGCCAGCAGCGATTTGAGGAACAGAAACGCCGTGCGCGCGTCGCCCAACTCGCTGATCAGGGTGCGGGCGTGGAAGCCGCGGTCGCGGATTTTTTTGGCAATGCGCTCGACCTCCGCGGGGCTCTCGGCCCGCACGACGACGCGGCGGTAGTTCCCGGGGGCGCCCGCGCCGCCGCGCCGCATCGAGCTGAGCTGCGACTCGACAATCCCCGGCAGGTGCTGCATCAGATCCGCGGGAATCAACGCTACGCTGGCCGAGTCGCCAAACGGTCCGAACTGCGGCACGTCGAACACGCCGACGATCGCCGCTTCGATCTGCTTGTCGGTGAAGTTGAATTGCCCCGCCTCGTCGCCCGCGGCCAACCCCGTGGCCGAGACCGTCAGTTGTTCGCCCACGGCGTCCGCTGCATCGTCGAAGCCCAGCTGGCGAGCTAGCTCGCTGCTGAGCAGCACCTGCGGCGCTTCGTCGAGCGTGAAAAACTCGCCGGCGGTGAGCATCGAGGCCAACTCCGGCGAGAGCCCCAACTCGCGCGGCGCCGCGATCGCCGACGCCCGAGTCGATTTATCGCCGACAGCCAACCGCAGGTTCGCCAACCGCAGGTCGGGGTAAGCGAACTTGACGCCGGGGATGTCGCGAATGGCCGTCACCGCCGCTTCGTCCAGCACGGCCGGCGGGTTGGCGGACTCCGCTGCTTGCTCGTCGGCTGATTGGTCGGCGTCCGGTTCGTCGGGGTCGTCGCGACCGCGGCCGCCATCGCGGGACGGACTCACGTGGATGTCGTTCAACAGCCCCAGTTGCTTGAACGGCCGCTCCATCTGCTGCTGCAGTCCTAGCGCGAACGCGACCATCGACACCAGCGCGCCGCAGCCGATGGCGATCCCGGCGGCGGTCAGCGACGAGCGCAGCTTGGCCCGTGCGGCGCCGAACATCGCCTGGCGGAACAGTTCCCACGCTCTCATGGCGCCGCCTCCGCGCCCGCGAGTTGGCCGTCGGACATCGCCACGGTCCGCGTGCAGTACCGTTGGGCGAGCGCCGCGTCGTGGGTGACCATCACGATTGTCGTGCCGAGCCGCTCGCGAAAGTCGGCCAGCAGGTCCATCAACTCAGCGGCTGTCGTGCTGTCGAGATTGGCCGTCGGTTCATCGGCCAGCAATACCGGCGGCTCGTGCAGCAGGGCCCGCGCCACGGCAACGCGCTGTTGCTGGCCGACGCTAAGTTGCCCCGGGCGGTGGTCGGCGCGCTCGGCGAGGCCGACACGGCCCAGCGCTTCGCGGGCCAGTTGCTCGCGGCAAGCGCCGTAGACGCCCTGCAGCGTGAGAGCCATTTTCAAATTGGCCAGCGCCGAGAGCGTGGGCACCAGGTAGAACGATTGAAACACAAAGCCCACGGTCTGCCGCCGATACAACGACCGCGCCCGGCGCGACAGCGCCCCGAGCGCCTGCCCGGCGACGGCCACTTCGCCGGCGGTGGGGGCGTCGAGCCCGCCGATCAGGTGCAGCAGGGTGCTCTTTCCCGAGCCGCTTACGCCCACGACGCCCAGCAACTCGCCCGGCTGCACGTCCAGATCGACGCCGCGCAGGGCGTGGATCGTCGACTCGCCCACCTGGTAGGAGCGAGCGAGCCGGCGAGTGCGGATGATCGGGGGATCGCCCGGCGCGGCGGGGGAGTCTTCGGAGGGCACGAACAAAGGCCGCTGGGGGCCAAATGGCTTACAAAAGGGGCGAAAAACAGGGCCAACGCGGCAGGCGGCCGTGGCGTATAGTATAGCACTGCTCGCCGGAGAGGATTGAGGGGTGTGCCATACTCACGGCGGTCTTCCGCTGTGAGCATGAGAATCGAGTCCGCATTGGCATGCCCACGTTGCTAATGCCACGTGGGCATGGCACCCTGTTTTCAGGGGCGGCGGCGGAACATGAATCACAACTTGGACCGAGTTCATCGAATTGGAATTTGCAATGAAGGCTGGTTGGTTTACGCGTCTGGTAGCGTTGGCGTTCGCTTTGGTTCTGGCCTTGCCGCAAGTCGGACGCGCGGACGAGCATTCGAGCGCGGCGGCGAAAGCGGACAGCGGAGACGCCGCTGACAAGGACGAAGCGAAGAAGAAGGGCGACAAGAAGAAGTCGGAAGACGACGACGAGCATCAACCCGCGGTCACCCACCATAGCGTGACCATCGACGGGGCCACGTTCGACGTGACCGCCACCGCCGGCAACCTGCCGCAAAAGGGCGACGATGGCAAAACGAAGGCCAACGTGTTCTTCGTGGCTTACACCAAGGACGGCGCCGAGCCGGGCGAGCGGCCCGTCACGTTCTGCTTCAACGGCGGCCCCGGCAGCTCGTCGGTGTGGCTGCATATTGGCATGCTCGGCCCCAAGCGGGTCGAAATCGACAGCGACGCCAAGCCGCAGCGCCCGCCGGCCAAGCTCATCGACAATCCCTACTCGCTGTTGGACGTGACCGACCTGGTGTTCATCGATCCGGTGAGCACCGGCTTCAGCCGCCCCGCCGACGGCGAGGACAAGCAGCAGTTCCACGGCTACCGCGAAGACCTGCGCAGCGTCGGCCAATTCATTCACGATTACACCACGCAGTACGACCGCTGGGGCTCGGCGAAGTTCCTGCTGGGCGAGAGCTACGGCGGCCTGCGGGCGGCGGGGCTCGCCGGGTATCTGCAGGACCGCTACCGGATGGACCTCAACGGGGTCGTGCTGGTGTCGGCGGTCGTCGATTTTCGCACGATCTCGTTCGGCGGCGGCAACGATCTGGCCAACGTGTTGTTTCTGCCTACCTATGCGGCGACCGCGTGGTATCACGATGCGCTCGACGAGAAGTGGCAGCAGCAGCCCGTTGAGAAGGTCGTGAAGGCGGCCGAGAAGTTCGCCAACGGGCCCTACCTGCGGGCGCTGTCCGCCGGGGCGGCGATGCCGGCTGAGCGCCGCGCGGAAATCGTCGCCCGCATGTCGGAACTGACCGGCCTGTCGCCCGAGTACATCGAACGGGCCGACCTGCGAGTTGCGATGTGGCAATTCGGCAAGGAGTTGCTGCGGGACCGCGGGTTGGTGATCGGCCGCTTCGACAGCCGCTACTCCGGCTACGATGCAGACAGCGTCGGCGAAACGACCGAGCACGACCCGAGCGGCACCAGCGTGTTTGGGATATTCACTTCGGCGATCAACCAGTATCTGCGCGAGGAATTGCAGGTCGAGGATGATCGCGTGTACGAAATTCTGACCGATCGCGTACATCCCTGGAATTACGGGCGGATGGCCAACGACTATGTCAGTTCGGCCAGTGCATTGCGGCAGGCGATGGCGACCAATCCGTTTCTGAAAGTGTTCGCGGCGTGCGGCTACTACGACCTGGCGACGCCGCAGTTTGCCATGCAATACACCCGCGATCACCTGCAGTTGCCCGACGAGTTGCGGGAGAATTTCATCACGCGGTACTACCCGGGCGGCCACATGATGTACACGCATGAGCCGTCGCTGGCGAAGCTCCGCAAGGATTTGCTGGAGTTCTATGATGCCGCGTTGGGCAAGGACGCGGCCGCCGATGAGGGCGACGACGAGCCGGCGTTGAACAAAGCGGCGTGAGCCGCCGGGGCGTCGATTCGCCCTTGCGGCGGCTCGCGGCAGGCGGTATCAACCGCGGCGCACGGCGCGGCGCCCCTGTTTGGGGGGAAGGTCCGCGCGTTTGCGCGCCCCCTGACCATCACGCGCTGCCTCGTTTTGCTTCCCTCGCGCTCGCCGACTGCCGCCGCTTGCCGTTCTGAACGCCGGCGCTGCGCGCCATCGTTGTCCGGCTGGCTGCTGGCGTGCTTGGCCGTTGCCAGCGGGTGCCACGCCGGATGGGCGCCGGCGCCGCTGGCAGAATCTGCGCCGCAGAAATCGGTGGCTGCCCCGCCGCCAGCCGCACCAGCAGCGATCGACCAGCGCTCGTATCTGCCGCTCACCGCGGCGCTGTCAGCCGACGTTCACGCCGAGTCGACGGCGCTGGTCGCGCAATTGCTGCCGCTGGACTCCGGTGACGCGGCCGCGCCTGCCGATTCGGGCGTCACGCTAGCGAGCTACGACGACACGGCCGCCAGCTACGCCGGCGCCGCCTGGCAGCCCGCGCCCGTGCTGGCCCCGGAGGGGCCGTGGCGGCTGGGCGAAGTCGGCGCCGATTCAACGCCGCTGTCCCTGCGGCCGTCTCGCGCGGACGAGGGCTGGTCCGCGGTGTGGAACGACGTTCTTGACGATCACCGCAATTACTACTCGCTGCGGAACCTGGGCTGGCTCGCCGGCGGCGCGGGCGTGGCGGGCGTGCTGGCCAACACGCAGGCCGATCAGTGGCTCAACGACGATTTCTATCAGGAGTCGATCCGCAACGCCCGCACCGACGATTACTTCGAGACGATCCACTCGATGAAGATGTTCGGCGAAGGCAAGTACGCGCTGCCGCTCTACGCGGCCGCAGTGACGAGCGGGTGGCTGGCCGACGGCGAGGGCGCGTTGGGCGCCGGCGGCGAGTGGGGCGCTCGCTCGCTGCGGACGATTCTCGTCGGCGCTCCCCCCATGCTGGCGATGCAGCGCGTGCTGGGCGCCTCGCGGCCCGACGAAAACCACTCCCGCTCGCACTGGGAGCCGTTCGTCGACGATAACGGGGTCAGCGGGCACGCCTTCATGGGGGCCGTGCCGTTTGTGGTCGCGGCCCAGATGACCGAGAATCCGTGGCTTCGCGGCGGATTCTACGCGGGCTCGACGCTGGCCGGCCTGTCGCGCATCAACGACGGCCACCACTACGCGTCGCAGGTGGCGATGGGGTGGTGGATGGCCTATCTGGCGGCCTCGTCGGTCAATCGCACCGAAACGGACCTGCTCGTGCAGCCGGTCGTGCAGACGACGCCCGAGGGTTTCAGCGGCGTGGTGCTTGAAAAGCAGTGGTGAGACGGCGCCGCCGGGCGCTCGTTCATTCGCCTTGACGCCGCGCCGCTCAGTTCCTAATTTCCCGCGCCGGTCAAGCCGCTGCGCGACGGATCGCGCTGGCGGCACGACTGTTTTGGGAGTGAGTGCGCATGGCCGAAACGACGCAAGAACCACGATTGGTTGAACTGGAAAAATGCATCGCCGAGACCCGCCCGACGCTGGCCGGCGTCGACGGCTGGCTGAGCGACCGCGAGGCGGCGTTCTTGACGCAGGCTGCGGCGCTGCCCACCTGCCGCGGCGAGATCCTGGAACTGGGCTCCTACCGCGGCAAATCGACCATCGCGCTGGCGCGCGGGGCGGCGCTGTCGGACAACGCGCCGCTCACGACCGTCGATATCGGCGATCCCGCCGTGTTGCGCGAAAATCTCGCGGCGGCCGGAGTCGCCGATCGGGTGCGGGTGCTGCACATGCCCTCGACCGAAGCGCTGGCCAGCTGGAACGCACCGCTGCGGCTGCTGTGGCACGACGGCGCCAATGACTCGCCGACCGTCGCCGGCGACGTGGCCAGCGCCCGCCGCTGGTTGGCCGACGGGGCGATTGTCGCGTTTCACGACGTGCTGAATCTGTCAGGCGACCGCGTGTTCGTGTTCACTGAAAACGTGCTGGGCGACGAGAATTTCGCGGCCTGCGGCATGGTCGGATCGATCGGCTGGGCCCAGTTCCGCCAGAATCCCGCCGACGCCCGCGTGTTCGCGACGCGCAAATTGCGGCTGCGTCGCCAACTGACCCGGTTGCAGCAGTTCCACAACGAGCGCCAGCCGAGCTGGCTTCGCAAAATGCACTATCGCGTGCTGCGATCGATGGTGCCTCATCAACTGATTGACCCCGAAGACTGGCAGCGGCAGGTGGCCTGACGCGGCCTGCGGATTCGCTGCTAGCATGCTTCGGTCGTGCTAGCGGAAAAGTCAGGTGCGCTTCCAGTTTTCTCGGGCGGCGCGCCGATGAATACGCAGATTGGCCTTGCCGATCGTCTCCCACCTAAGTCGCTCCGCTCGCCGCAATTCGAAGCGCCATGGCAAGTCGTCCCGACATTTCGGTCGTTGTCACCACGTACCAACGCCCGGGGCACCTCCTGCGGTGTTTGCACTCGCTCGCTCGCCAGGAGGGCGTGGCCGGGCGGATGGAAGTGCTTGTGGTCGACGACGGTTCGCAAGACGAAACGCCGGCGGTCGTGGCCGAGTTTGCCGCCGCGGCGCCGTTTTACGTCGGCTTTCACACGCACCCGCACGACGGCTACTGCGTGAGCAAGGCCCGCAACGCCGGCATCCGCATGGCGCGGGCCGACTACGTGCTGTTCACCGACGGCGACTGCGTATTTCCCCGCGGGCATGTCGCGCGGCATCTCAAGGTCGCGCGTCCCGGCGTGGTGCGGGCCGGCGACACGGTGCGATTGGACGAAGCCACCAGCGCCGCGATCGGATTGGACGAAGTCGACAGCGGCCAGTTCGTCGACATGGCCCGCGACGCCGCCGACTGGCGGCGGATTGGCAAACACCGTCGCCGGGCGCCGTGGTACGACTTGCTTCGCCACCCGACGCGTCCCAAGCTCGTGGGCTGCGACTTCGCGGCGTGGCGCTGGCAGCTCGAAGCGGTCAACGGCTTCGACGAGGGTTTCAGCAATTGGGGGTGCGAGGACGATGACCTCGGCATGCGGCTGCGACGCGCCGGAGCGCGCGTGAAGTCGATGTTGCGCCACTCCGTGGGTTATCACATTTGGCACCAGCCGCACCACTCGACGCCCGAGCGGTGGCAGGCCGGGTCGAATGTCGACTACCACGTGCGGCCGGTGAAACTCACTCGCTGCCTCGCCGGCGCGATCCGCCGCGACATCGCCGACGTGGCGATGACCGTCACGCCGGGCTCGGCGGGGCAGACGTTGGTGGCCACGGCGCTGGCCGGCTTGCTGCCCGCGGGCGACGTGCCTGAAGTGGAGCTGCTGTTGGGCCCCCGCGGCCGCTTTCAGCACTCCCAGGCCTGCCGCCTGCTGATTGCCAACCCCGAGGATCGCGTTCCCCGCTCGCTTGCCCGGCAGGCCGACGCCGTGCTGCGTTGCGACGCGGGCGACTGCGAAGCGATCCTGGCCGAGTTGGACGCGGCGTTGAATCCTGCTCCGGTTGACGAGACCGGGCGGTTGGCCGCCTGAAGCCGCTGAGCCTCGGGTGGGGTGGCTGGGGACGACCCACGGGAGCCCCCAGCGGAGCAACTCCGCTCAATCGTTCCACCTGCGCACGCGCGACTCCTCGCCGGCGGCACATAGGTCGCCGGGCGATTCAGGCGCTGTTTCTTCTCCTTGGCGTTTCCCGGCGGCAGGTGTGCCGCCGGCTACTTTTCCCTGTTGCAGGGCGCTTGTTGCGCCAGATTGCACCCGCAGGCAACGCGGTGACGAACGGTTCTGGCTCGCGGTTCGTTTGGCGATACGGCCCGTCGCGCTATAATCTCCTCGACGTCGCCCCTGTTTCGCCCGCCGCCCTGCCCTCCCCCGCTGCCCGCCGCCATGAGCATGTCCGCCGATGAGCCCCGCCCCCGCACCCTCGCCGATCTCCGCCGCAGCGGTTGGCGGAGTCGCACCGTCAAGCAAGAAATCTACGACAACTTTCTCGCCAAGCTGCAGGCCGGTGAGGAACTGTACCCCGGCATCATCGGCTACGACGAGACGGTGCTGCCCGAGCTGAACATCGCACTGCTCGCGCAGCACGACCTGCTGTTCCTGGGCGAGAAAGGCCAAGCCAAGAGTCGGCTGATGCGGCTCATCGGCAGCTTTCTCGACGAGTGGACCCCCTACATCGACGATCCGAAGATCCCGCTGCACGACGACCCGTACAACCCAATCACGCGGCGAGGGCGGATCCTGGTGGACAGCTCGCCGCCGGAGGACGTGCCGATCGGCTGGTGGGCGCGCGACGCGCGCTACGCCGAGCGCCTGGCGCCGGGCACCAAGTTCGCCGACATCATCGGCGAGATCGACCCGGCCCAGTTGGCCGCGGGCGTGAGCATGGGCGCCGAGGAAGCGCTGCACTTCGGCCTGATCCCGCGGATGCATCGCGGGATCTTCGCCATGAACGAGCTCCCCGAGCTGGACGAACTGGTGCAAGTCGGCCTGTTCAACATCCTGGAAGAGCGCGACGTGCAGATTCGCGGCTACCCGGTCAAGTTCGACATCGACGTGGTGATCCTCTTCAGCGCCAATCCGGCCACCTACAACCGCAGCGGCAAGGTGATCCCGCAGCTCAAAGACCGCATCGGCTCGATCATCCACACGCACTACCCGCTGGAGCGCGAGGGGGGCGTGCGAATTTTGGAGCAGGAAGTTGACTCCAAGGCGGAAGGCGGAAGGCGGAAGGGGGATGGCGAAGACGCCGACGCGCCGGCGGAGGACGCAGCGTCCAACGCGCTGCCAGTGGTTGTGCCTTATTTCATGAAGGAACTCGTGGAAGAGATCAGCCGCGCGGCGCGCAATAGCAAGTACATCGATCACGAATCGGGGGTGAGCGCCCGGCTGTCGCTGGCGAATTACCGCACGATGATCGCGTCGGCTCGGCAGCGGGCGGCCGTGCTGGGCGAGTCGCCGGCCGTGCCGCGGATCAGCGATCTGGGGCACATCTACGCCAGCTCGCTGGGCAAGCTGGAACTCGATCTGATGGGCACCCACCAAATGAGCGAGCGGCAGGTGCTCGACGCCGTCGTGGCCGAGGCGATCAGCACCGTGTTCGGCGAATATGTCGACAAGCACGGCCTGGCCGAGATCGGGCAGATCTTTAGCGAGGGCGTCAAAATCGAGGTCGGCGACATGCTCCCCTCGTCGCACTACGAGGGCCTGATCCAGCGCGTGCCGCCGATCTGGGACAAAGCGTTCGAGGTGAACGCCAGCCAGGACCCCGCCGTGCGGGCCAGCTGCGTCGAGTTCGTCCTGGCCGGCCTGTACGCCACCGACCGCATCAGCCGCAGCCAGAAGCACGGGCGGATTGTGTACGAGCTGTAGCAGAGTCGCGGACGGTTGCCCGTCGGTGCGCCGGACGATGAAGCCGGTGCAGTTTATGTGAAGTCAGTTTCGAGCCAAGACAGTCGGAATTGGGCCATTGTGCCTGGTTATTCAAGGACTTCCGGCGGGTAGGAATACTGGACTTCGTCCACTCTATGCCCGTCGACCAACCAGGCGTAATTGACGCCTGTATAGCCTTCGCTATCGGTAGCGAGCACAATTCCGATACAGACATTGCTGCTGCCGCGAAACCACCACTCCCCCTCCGCTGCTGCGGTCGGTTGGTCAATTCGGAGCGAAGTGATGTGGGAATAAGCGATGGACTTCAGGCGGCGGTCTATGGTTTTTCGGTTGGGGCCCGAGCGATGAACGAATTCGGAAAGTGATTCTTCAAGCTGAAGAACTTGTGGCCAAGACGCGTCATTTGACGCTGAAATCAACGCAGCAACTTCCGGGTGCAGTGAGGTTAATGCTGAATCGAAGGCGCTAACGCCATTGGCATCTCGCAGCTCTGTATCGACACCCTGAACAAGGAGATACTTCACCGCGTTGAAATGCCCATTAGCGGCGGCAAGTCTCAGGGCAGTTTGGCCGTCGCTGATTTCTCTGTCGAAATTTGCTGTATAGCTAAAATAACCCAGCGTTCGATAGTCACCGCGTCGTGCCGCGTCGGCAAGGAGATCGTAGGCCCAACTGGGACGAAATCCTTGCTCTTTCCCATACTGAAGAATCTCAATGACGGAGCAACCATCCATCTCTTCGATTTCTCGTTTGAGTTGCCCCGCGTAGTGCAATTGACGCAACTCCTGGACAGCGAAAATCAATACGGCGAAAGCTGCCATGCCGCCGAGTGCCATTCTGAGTGAGAATCTGAAGCGTCGCATGCTTGGACGTGCGTGTCAAAATTTCATCGGCAATGGCGTAGTCGTGAACCGGCACTGCGGACAAGAATGGCCGAAGGCTGCAGGTCGCGTCGAGCTCACAGGCATTAATTGAGTGTACGCACCGGCGGGTGGCACTCTACGCCGTTAACCCTTTTCGATCATTGAATTGGCCTTGATGCGGCTGGCATGGTCGCCTTACAGGCGGTGTGGACTCAACAACCCA
>PABB01000070.1 GCA_002702655.1 Planctomycetaceae bacterium | reverse complement strand
GCGATCCTGGCGACCGACGACAACGGCGACGCCACGCAGCGGATCGTCACCCTGTACGGCGCCAGCACGCTCACCGGAAACATCGACGTCAGCGGCAAGTGGTCGCTGGCCGACACCGGCAGCATGCTGTTCGACATTGGCGCCAGCGGGATCAACAACGGCGTCTCCGGCACGGGCTTTGGCGTCTTTGACGGCACCTTCAACTTTGACCTGACGGGCGCCAGTTCGACGCCGGGCGACTCTTGGACGATCGCCAGCGTGGCCAACCAGTCGTTCGGCGCCACGTTCGCGGTCGGCGGCGGGTTCAGCAAGTCGGGCGATTTCTGGACTGACGGCACCTACTTGTTTAACCCGCTGGACGGCACGCTGTCGGTGTCGGCCCCGCCGCTGTCGTGGAACGTCGACGGCGGCGGCAATTGGAGCGTCGGCGCCAACTGGAACACCGGCAGCGTACCCGCTCCGGGCGAAGACGTCGTCTTCGGCAGCGTGCTGACCGCTCCCAACGCCCCGGCAACGGTCAGCCTCGACGTGGCGGCGACCGTGGGACGCGTCACCTTCAGCGGCGACAACCAATATGTCATCGCAGGGCCGCAGGCGCTCACGTTGGCCGGACTTGCACAGCTCTCCGCGACCGGCGGAGTCCACGAAGTGAGCGCCACAATTGCCGGCTCCTCGGGAATCACCAAGACCGGCGGCGGCACGGTTGTTCTATCGGGGGCCAACTCGTACACGGGGCTCACTGACGTACAAGAGGGCGTGCTGGGCGTTCGCGGGCTCAGTAGCGTGACGGGCAACGTCAGCGTGGCGGCCGGAGCAGCCGTGGCGTTTCAGGGCGACGGCGAGGGCGGCGGCTACGACGGTACGTTTGCCAGTGATATTACGGGAGCGGGTCGCGTCGAACTCAGCGGCAATCTCACGACCGAGACCGTGACCTTTGCGGGAGCGAAGACGTACTCCGGCGAAACGACCGTCATCGGCGGCACATTGGCGATTAGCAATGCGGCCGCGCTGGGCGTCTCCGACGGCACGGCCGCGTCGCGGACCTTGATCGACGGCAACGAATCCACGGGCAAGCTGGCCCTCAGCGGCAATATCGCGGTGGGCAGCGAAGTGCTGGTCATTGAGGCGCGCGAAGGCGCCGCTGCCGACGCAATCCAAGCGACCAGCGCCGGCAACAACAGTTGGGCCGGCAACATCAAGGGCGAAGTCGGCGGCACGCAGTACAACATCGAGTCGACTGCCGGCACGCTCACAATCGGCGGCGTCGTGTCGGCCCCCGACAGTGCGACCCGGAACTTCGTGTTCTCCGGGGCTGGCAATTTCCGCGTGACCGGCAAGATCACCGATTTGGGGACCGACGCAGACGGCAACGTGCCGGTGTCGCCGGCCAACAACGTCAGCAGCGTGAGCGTCTACAAACGCGGCGCGGGCACGCTCACCATCGAGACGGCGAGCTCCCTGCAAGACGAATTCTGGCAGGGCGACACGGTCGTTGAAGAAGGCACGCTGGAGGTGCGGTCCGACGGCGCCAACAACGGAGAGTTGTGGAGCCGCGTGATCGACGTGCGTAGCGGAGCGACGCTCGACGTGGATCACTTCAGCGCCTACGGCTTGCAGGCCGACCAGCAGCTCCGCGGCGGCGGGACGATTCAGTTGGGCGCCGGAACGCTGGAGTTCTACAACGACAATGTGCTGGCTCCCGGCGACGGCGTCGGTACGCTGGCGATCAACGGCAACGTGACGTTCGCCAACGGCGGTTTCGGCGGCGGCGGGCTGAATGTCGAACTGGGCGCCACGACCGCCGTGGGCGGGGGCGTTAACGACTTGGTCCAGATCAGCGGCTCGTTGAGCGGGACGGGGGCCAGCGGGATGACCGTCAACGTCACTCCCGCCGCGGGCGATCTGGCCAGCGGCGCCTACCGGCTGATCTCGCACTCCGGCGGAGCGGTCGACGTCGGCGGCGTCACGGCGCAGATCGTCAACGCCAACGGCAATCCGCTAACGACGCGGCAGAGCGTGGCCGTCGCATCGGCGGCAGGCCAAGTCAATCTGAACGTGACCGGCAACGAAGCGGCCCTCACGTGGACGGGCGCCTCGGGGACCGCGTGGAACGTCAATTCCACTCCCAACTGGACGGGCGGTCCCACGTTCTTCGATTTGGACGACGTGACCTTCAACGACACGGCCGGCGTCAACACCACCATCGACGTGTCGACGACGGACGTGTCGCCGGGATCCGTGACCTTCGCCAGCGCCACGAACAAGAACTTCACCGTGACCGGTTCCAACGGGATCGTCACGGGCGCCCCCGCCGCACTGACCGGCAACGTGACCGTGTCGCTGCAGAACCGCGGCAACAACTTGGCGGGCGGCGTGAGCTTGGCCGACGGCACGACTCTGGCTGCCGGCGACGGCACCGTGCTGGGCAACGTCAATGCCGCCAACGGGTCGACGCTGCGAATCGGCGGCGCGGGCTTGCAGCAGGTACTCACCGGCACGAACTTCACGTACGTCGACGCCAACGACGCGTCCAACACGACGCTGGCCGACGGGACTTCGTTCACCGCGGTGCAACCCGGCGCGGCGGCGCCGGGGGTGTGGGTCGATCGCGGCCTGGACGGCGGGCAAGCGACGCTGGGCAACGGCGGCAGCATCTATCAAGCAGGCCCCGACGCGACGACCGACGCCCCGACGCTACGGACGCGGATCGCCGGACTGGCCCCCAACACGGCGTACGCCGTCCATGTAAATTACTGGGACGCCACCGGCTCGGTGTGGCGGATCCAGGCGGGCGATTCGCCGAATGATCTCGCTGTCTACGACTCGCTGGAAGACGCGGTGCCCGGCGCCACCGACGGCGTCGACGTCGCTACGCTGACCTACGCCGGTACGGCGCCGTTGGCGGCCGAAGGCAATCGGACGATGTTCGGCGCCAACGTGGGCGTGATCATGACCGACGGCAGCGGCAACTTGGACGTTTACGTCGACGACTCGTTCAGCGGCGAGAACGACCCCCGTACCTGGTATGACGGCGTGAGCTACTCCAGCACAATCGTGCCGGTGCCGGGCGTGTTGACCGGCGCCGAGTCGCTCGCCATCGACGGCGATCTGACGCTGGCCGGCAGCAGCACGCTGGCCTTCGACATCGGACAGTCGGGGTACAACGACTTCCTGTCGATTACCGGCAACCTGGCGGCGGACGGCACGCTGGAAGTGTTGCTGGATGACGACGCCGATGCGCTGGCGGCCGGCGACTCGTACGACCTGTTCGACTTCGGTTCGGTCAGCGGGACGTTCGCCACGCTCGACCTGCCACTGCTGACCGGCAGCCTGGCTTGGGACACCTCGCAGTTGCTCGTTGACGGCACGATTTCGGTGATGTCGTTGGGGCTCGCCGGCGATTTCGACGCCGACGGCGACGTCGACGGCGCCGACTTCCTAGCCTGGCAACGCAATCCGGCCGTCGGCGACCTGGCGGATTGGCAGGCCAACTACGGCGCCACGCCGACGACGGCTGCGGCCGGGACGGTGCCCGAGCCGACGAGTCTTTTGCTGGCCGCCGGAGCGACGCTGTTGCTGGCCGCCGCCTCACGGCGCCAGCGCTAGGGGCGTTTGCATCCGACAAGCCGACTGAAACCGATCGGTCGCGCGCCAGCGCGCGACCGGTTGGGACGGCTTGGTTTGCGGCGGCGGTCAGCGTCTTCGCATAACCTGCAACGCTTTGCGGGCCGCGGGCGGTGTGGCGGACAGTTTCGGTTCGTAGAATAGACTGCTGCGACGCACCTTTTCTGTGTTCTAATTGAGTCTCGATCTTGAGCAAACGACAGCGACGTTGCGAGGGCGCGTCACGCGCCGGGCGGCGGCTGCGCTGCGGGTACGAGCAGCTTGAGCCGCGTCTCGCCTTGACCGGCGTGGTCATCAACGAATTGCTCGCGGCGAACGACTCGGGCTTGCAGGACGAAGACGGCGACCGCTCCGATTGGATCGAGCTGCACAACACCACTGCAGAGGCAGTCGACCTCACGGGTTGGCGCCTCACGGACGACCAATCGGCGCCGAGCAAGTGGACGTTCCCGGCCGTGTCGATTCCCGCTGGCGACTATCTGCTGGTGTTCGCCTCGGGCAAGGACCGCGCCGTCGCGGGGCAGCCGCTGCACGCCAACTTCTCCCTGAATCGTGCGGGCGAGTATCTGGCCCTGGTCGATCCGGCGGGGACGATCCAGGACGTGCTGGCCCCCTTTCCCGAACAATTGGCCGACGTGTCGTTCGGCCTGGGCGTCGCGGCGACGGGCGAGGAACCGCTGGTTGGCGAGCAACATCCGGTGCGCGTGCTCGTACCGACGACCGCGTCCGCGGCGGCGGGGCTCTCGTGGACGGAGGTTGCGTATGACGACTCGTCGTGGCTCGTCGGCGCGGGGGGCGTGGGCTACGAACGCTCGCCGGGCGGGTCGATCGATTACACGTCCTACATCGACACGGACGTCAACGCGTTGATGCCCGCGGGTCGCAACACGGCCTACCTGCGATTGGCGTTCGACGCGGCCGATGTCGACGACCTGGCGAACCTGACGCTGCAGATGCGGTACGACGACGGGTTTGTCGCGTATCTCAACGGCCAGGAAATCGCGCGGCGGTACGCCCCCGCGACGCCGACGTGGAACTCTGCGGCCACCGGCCAGAACGGCGACTCCAACGCCGTGCTCTACGAGACGTTTGACGTCGCCGCGTTCAGCGACGAGCTGCTGGAGGGCGCCAACGTCCTGGCGATCCACGGACTGAACGCCAACAACAGCTCCGACTTCTTGCAGCACCCGCTGCTGGTCGCGACGCGCGCGCTCCCGGCGCAACGCGTGTACATGGCCGCCCCCACGCCCGGCGCCGCCAACGCGTTGGGGACGCTGGGGTTCGTCGCGGACACCGAGTTTTCGGCCGACCGCGGCTTCTATGACGAGCCGTTCGACGTGCTGATTACCTCCGACACGGCCGACGCCGTCATCCGCTACACGCTCGACGGCAGCGCACCGACCGCGGCCAGCGGACTGATCTACGACCCGGCGAACCCGCCGCAGATCACGACGACCACGATCCTGCGCGCGGCGGCCTACAAGACCGGCTTCACGCCCTCGAACGTTGACACGCAAACGTACATATTCCTCGACGACGTGCTCGAGCAAGATGGTTCTGGATTGCCAGCGCACGCCAATTGGGGCTGGCAGGGACCTGACTGGGCTATGGATCCCGAGGTGGTCGACGACCCGGCGTACGCCGCGACGCTGCGGGGCGATCTGCTCGACGTGCCGACCGTCTCGCTGGTGATGCCGTGGGAGACGTGGTTCGGCGGCGGCGGCGAGGGGATCTACATTTCCGGGGAAAACGTCGAGCGCCCCGGGTCGATCGAGCTGCTGAACGCCCCGGGGAGCGGCGAGTTTCAAATCAACGGCGCCTTGGAGATCGTCGGCGGGACCAGCACCGATCGCTGGAAGACCGACAAGTTGTCGATTCGCGCCACGTTCAAGGAGCCGTTCGGACCGACCGACCTTGATGCGGCCGTCTTCTCGACCACCGTTGACGGCGTCGACGCGGCGGACGAGTTCGATTCGCTGATCTTCGATGCACAGATCAACTATACCTGGCCCTATGGCGGATCCTGGCTGCCGTACGATCAACGCGGCAAGGCTCGGTACGTCCAGGACCAGTACGCCGCGGATCTGCAGAACTTGCTGGGGGGGCAGGCGCCCCACGGCCGCTTCGTGCATCTGTATATCAACGGGCTGTATTGGGGCATGTACGACATGCACGAATTGCCCGACGAGAGCTTCGCCGCGTCGTATCTGGGGGGCGACAAGGACGACTACGACGTCATCAAGCACACCGCCACCACGGTCGTCGCCGGCGACGCCACGGCGGCGGCCAATTACGGCGCGATGCTGGCGACCGTGCGGCAAGATCTGGCGAATCCCGCCAACTACGCGGCAGCCGCCGAAGCGGTCGACCTCCCCGGGCTGATCAATTACATGTTGGTCAACTACTACATCGGTAACGAGGATTGGGCGCACCACAACTGGTACGCCAGTTACAACCGCGTGGCGGCCGACGGCAAGTGGCGGTTCCACAGTTGGGACGCCGAACACGTGCTGAAGAATCTGTCGTACAACGCCACGCTCGCCGGCAACTACGGCGGCAGTCCCGAAGAGGTGCATCTGGCGCTGATGGCCAACGAGGAGTACCGGCTGCTCTTCTCCGACTTGGTGCAGAGACACATGACCAACGACGGGCTGTTGACGCCCGCCGGCGCCAGCGCCGCCTACCAGGCGCGGGTGCAGGAAGTGCAGCGGGCCATCGTCGCTGAGAGCGCACGGTGGGGCGACAGCCGGACGACCAACGCCGAGACGCCGGGCGCCGGCGGTGCCTACACCCGCGACGACTGGCTGGCGACTCAGAATGACATGCTGGTCAACTACTTTCCCCAGCGGACGGACGTGGTCGTGGGGCAGTTCGACGCGCGGAACTGGCTGGTATCGCTCGCTGCCCCGGTGTTCAGCCAACACGGCGGCGCCGTCCCGGCGGGGACGACGATCACGCTGCAGAAGCCGCCGCGGTCTCCCGGAGCGGCCACGCTGTACTACACGCTCGACGGCAGCGATCCCCGCTTGCCGGGCGGCGGCGTCGCGCCAGGGGCTATTGTTGCGAACAGTGGGACGGCGGACCTGGTGATCGACGCCGGCGTCCGCGTGCGGGCGCGGGTATTCGACTCGACGCAGACCGGCACGGCCGAGGATTGGAGCGCGGAGAGCGACGCGACGTTCGTACTCGATTCCCCGCTGCCGTTGCGCATCACGGAGTTGCACTACAACCCGACCGCCTTCGCGGGAGTCGCCGACGAGCAGGATCTGGAGTTCATCGAACTGACGAACGTCGGCGTCGAGACGATCAGTCTGGACGGCCTGACGCTGGCCGACTTTGCCGCCGCGCCGTACGCGTTGGCCGCGGGGCACGCGCTCGAACCGGGGGCGCGAATCGTCGTGGCGCGCAATCCGGCGGCTCTGCAGGCGGCGTACGGCGCGGGGATCAACGTGGCGGCCGCCGGTTACGGTCCCGCGAATCTCAGCAACGGCGGCGAAACCGTGACGCTGTTGGGCTCGCAGGGGGAAGTGCTGCATCAGGTTAACTATCAGGATGACGGCGGTTGGCCAACCGCCGCGGACGGCGACGGGCGCTCGCTAACAATCGTCGACCCGTGGGGCGATTCCAGTGATGCGGCCAACTGGCAGGCGAGCTACTACGTCGGCGGCTCGCCGGGGGCCGACGGTGCGCCGCCCGCGGTGGCCGGCGATTTCACGGGCGACGATGCGGTCCGCGGCGACGACTTTTTGACTTGGCAGCGCGGTTTCGGCACGCCCGCGCTGGAAAGCGAAGCAGGGCAGGGCGACGCCGACGGCGACCGCGACACGGACGCCGCCGACTTGGCGCAATGGACGCTCAATTACGGCGTGGGAGCTGCCGGCGAACTCGCCTCGGCAATGACGGTTGCCGACGCAGCGTCGCTCGTCGGCTTGGCTCAGGTCATGGCCGAAACAGCCGACGCCGCGGTCGAACGCGGCAGCCAATTCGAGGCGATCGCGGCCGGGCGCCGAGGCGCAGCGGCACGTTCCGCCGTCGAGGGCTGCGACGTCGGCGTTGCCAGCTCGACGCAGCAGCAACGCGATCTGATCTTTTCGACAGTGCAGCGCTGGCGTGTCGAGGACTCGATCGACGCAGCGCGCGGCGAGGGCGACGAGTCTGCCAAAGTCATTGAGTTCATGGACGCCTGGCGCCTGCCGGACCTGTTGCGGTAAACGTGGCCCTGACGCCGGCGGTCGGACCGTAAACGCGCCAGGGAGAACGCCAACGCGGTTACGCGACGGCGGTTGCCAAGGTGGTCGCGAGCGCTCGCGCCCACAGCTTGGTGAGATGCATCCTGCGTTCGCGCCCAAACGCCGGACTTGTCCCTCCCGAAATGGGCTCCGTGAAGGGGGCATGTTAAAGGCGTCGCGGGAGAGTGCGGAATCCGGCAGCATTCCGCTGAACCAGGATCACGAATCCCTGGAAAAAGCGAAAGGCCCGGAGATTCCGGGCCTTTCGATGGGCGACACAGGATTCGAACCTGTGACCTCTGCGGTGTGAACACAGCGCTCTAACCAACTGAGCTAGTCGCCCGGGAGTTCCGGATTTTAGCGGGTCGCCGCGATGTCGGCTAGCGGGGACTCGCCGGCGGATTGTCGCAGCTGGTCCGACCGGCGCGTTAGTCCGTCGGGTTGGCGGCGGGCCGCGGCTCGGCGGCATCGGCCGCGTCTGCCGCACTCTCGGCGGCCGTTGGATCATCCTCCGCCGTATTCGCGGCCGATTCCGCATCGCCCTCGGGCGGCAGCGGGTCGACGTCCCGGAATTCCGGGTAGTGCTGCAACCGCTGCGGTTTGCGCGGCTCGCTGTAGACCGCGTCGTTCAGATCGCGCTGAATGCCCTGCAGTTGCCGGCGAAAGTCGGCGAACATCTTGCCCCACTCGCGCGCCTTCTCGGGCAAGTCGCCGCCGTACAGCAGCAGGGCGATGATCAGCAGCAGAAAAATCTGACCCGGCCCCGGGCTCAGAAAGGCGAACATCGCGGTGACCGGAGCGGCGAACGCGGACATGGCGGGAAGGACCGAACGACAATCAACGGTGGACTGGCAGCATCAAAGCACGTGCGCGTCGGCAGCGTCTAGGACGTATGCGACGTGTCGCGTTGATCTTCGATCCGCGAATTCGTGTCTGACTCGTCGTTCTTAAGACCCTTCTTGAATTCGGTCACGCCTTCGCCCAGGTTCCGCATGACCGAGGGAAGCCGATTGCCAAACAACAGCAGCACGATCAGTGCGAGCACGATCAGTTGCGGGACGCCTGGCGAGAAGAACGCGAACAGGGGAGACATGGTCTTCGTACCTCGATCAGCGAGCGGAGCGGGCCTGCGACGCGCAAACTGACAGCGGTCGCCCCGCAGGGGCGGCGTCGGCTCCGCTAATTACTCAATTCTAGTGGCCGAAGGTGGCAAGTCAAACCGCCCGCGGCTGCGGCCGGAAGTGACAATTCCTTAGAATTTGACGCCCTAGCGGCGATCCAGCCCCCGCCAGCCGCCGCGGCGGGCTATTTCGCCCTCGCCCGGCGGCGGCACGTAGCGGTAGTAGACCTCCAGGCACAGAGCCGCCAGCGACGTGGTGTAGACCTGCCCGCCGCAGCGCCCCCATACGGTGTCCGTGGGCCAGCTCCCGTCGGGGTTCTGCTTGCCCAGCAGCGTGCGGACCAGGGCGTCGTTCCAGCGTTGCCAGGCCGCCCGCGCCGCCGGAGAGCGATCTTGCTCGCGGCACAAGGCGAGCGTCGCATAATACCAGTAGTACAGGTTGGCGGGCCCGCCGCCGGGCAGCTCGCGCAGCAGAGCGGAGGCCGCCTCGCCGTACGCGGCTTCGTCGACCGACTGGCCGACGCGGTCGGCGAGTAGCTGGCGGCAGAACAATCCTTCGGCGGTCATCGAGGTGGTGGGCCGGCTGTCGGGTCGGTAGCTGGCCAAGCCGCCCGACGCGCCGCGCGTGACGCTCCGCAAAAACCGCTCGCTGCGCGACCAAGTCACCGGCGGCAGATCGAGTTTAGCCAGTTCGCCGCTTTTCAGCGCCATCAACTGCCAGCCGAACTGACTCGTATCGCCGGGCAGTCCGGGCCAATATCGCCAGCCGCCGTCGGCGGGATGCTGCGCCGCGAGCGAGTAAGTCAGCGCCCCGGCCGCCGTGGTCCGCAGTCGTTGGTCGCCGGTCACGGCGTACGACTCGCACACGGCCAGCGCCGCCATCGAATGGCAATACATGCGCGAGAACTTGTCCGCTTCGCCGGCAAGCGATCCGTCGCCGGCTTGCTGCGAGGCGAGAAACTCCAACCCCCGCGCCACATGATCGGCATAGGGCCCTTGCAGGTGCGTGTTGCCGCTGCCGAGAAACGCCAGCACGGCCAGCCCGGTCATCGCCGTGTCGGCTTGCGCGCCGACGCCGGCGCGGTCTTGGCCGAGAATCGCCCGTCGCTCGCCGCCGGCGCCATGACGGGCGGCATGCCAGCGGCCGTCGGGCGCCTGCGCGGCCGCCAGCCAAGCCAGCGCCGAGCGCACCGACTGCTCCGTCTGCTCATTGCCGCCGCGACGGGCGACGATCTGCGCGCGGTTCGCGCTGAACCGCGCGGCGTAGGCCGGCGGCGGGGCAGGGGAGGGCGGTTGTGGTTGGGAGGCGACCTGTCGATCGGGCGTCGTTGGCGCCACGTCATTCGGCGCGGCCGCGGGCGCTGGTTCGACCGTCTGAGCGGGCTGGGACGCCGCCTGTGGCTGCTGGTCGGCAACTCTCTCGGGGGCTGGCTCCGGCGGGGCCTGTTTCGTTTCGGGCGTCGGCTTGGCCGTGGGCAGCAATGGCGGCGCGGCGGCTTGCTCGACGGATTGCTGAGGTGCGACGGATTCGACCGGCGGAGCCTCAGCGGGCGGCTGGACAGCGGTTTGTTCGTAAACGGGGTCAGCGGGCGGCTCGGCCGCCGCCGCCTCTGTTTCTTCCGCGGGAGCGGGCGGCTCCGGCAACAGCAGTTCCGGCGGCTCCAGACGCGGCGGGTCTTGCGGACGCTCCCACTCGGGCAACTGCTGTTGGTCGTCCGTGTCGGGGCGGACCTCGGCGGGCAGTTCGGCGGGCAGCATCGCCACGCGGATCGGTTGATCGGGACCCTCGCCCGGCGCCCCCGAGAACATATGCACCGAGGTGGCCAGGATGGCCAGCAGCACGTGCAGCCAGAGCGACAGCAGCGCACATTTTTTCCAACTGCTCACCGTGCGCCACCGCGTGCGCAACAGTACGAGCAACCCCGCGGTGACCGCGGCCAGCACCAGCCAGACCAGCAGCCAGCGATTCCAACCCAGCGGCAGCCAGGCGAGCGGCGCCGACAAGGTTCGCCATGCCAGGGGGGACGTCACCACCGCGTCACCGCCTGACGGCCGAGGCGCCGGCCACGCGCACGCTGACATTCAATTCGGTAACGCCCGCTTTCTGGCACGCAGCCATGGCGGATGCCACGTGCTGAAACGCGCACGTCGCGTCGCCGCGGATCACGACCTCGACGCCATGATACTCGGACTTGGCGGCCGCGAGCAGGGAAGTCATCTCCTCCAGCGCACTTTCCTGCCCGTCGAGCAGGTACCGCCCGTCCGCCAGCACGACGATTTCACGCGCTTTGGGCGCGGCGGTCATCGCTGCCGCCTGGGAGACCTCCGGCAAGTTCAACTGGATGTCGCGTTCCAACTCCGTGAACTTGGTCGCCACCATGAAAAACACGATCAGCTGGAACACCACGTCGATCATCGGCGTGAGGTTCAAGCTGGGAGCTTCGTCGTGTTGAACTTTCAGGGGCATCGGCTACGGCAGAGTCAAGAAGAACAGGATTTCAGGATCAAATGGATCGACAGGATCGCGGATGTATGGCGCTCATCGCTGCAGCAATGTTGCGGTCACTTTTTTCTGCGATGGGAAGCTCCGCAAGGACTTCCATCCTGTTGATCCGGCACAATCCTGCGATCCTGTTCTCTGGTTTGCGATTCTCAGTTACGCGGCTTTCTTGGGCTTACGGTTGCGGCGGTCTTCGATAGCTTCGGCGGAGATGAGATTCACCAACTCCTGCCCGACGCGGTCGATCTCCATGACCAGCGCATCGACGCGGCCGACGAAGAACAGGTACAGAATTAATGCAGGGATGGCGACCAACAGGCCCGCCGCGGTCGACAGCAGGGCTCCGCTGATCCCGCCGGCGAGCATTTCGGGACGCCCCATGGCGCCGCTGGAGGCGATGGCGTTGAACGCTTCGATCATTCCCCACACGGTGCCCAAGAGCCCGAACAGCGGGCAGACCGTCGCCACGCCGTTGATCACCCGCAGGAACCTGCGCATCTGGTTGGCGGCCCGCTCGCCTTCGTCGAGCACGGCCTGCTCGACCTCCACGGCCGGCTTGCCCCACTTGCGCAGCGCCGATTCGAACACGTCGGCGACCAGACTGCCGTTGTCTTGGCACAAGAGCGTCGCGTCGTGCCGATCGACGGCGCCCTCGCTGACTTGCAGCAGAAACCGCTCGATGAACAACGACGGCGCGATCCGACTGCGGCGTAGACTATACGCCCGCTCCAGCACTGCCAGCACGAGCACGAACGAACAGACGCCAATGGGAATCACCCATGGCCCGCCGCCGGCGACCACGTCCCACAGGCTGGTCGACGGAATCGCAGCGTCCGCACCGGGCTCGGAGGCCGCGGCCACGCCGGGCCCTGCCAGCATCGCTGCCAGCACGATGATCGCCAGTCGAACGGCACGCTGAATCGTCACGATGAAGTTCGCCTTGTGAGGAGTGTACGGAGCGATGCGAATGTTGCGGGAAGCGCGGTTGCGGGCAAATTCCGCTCGTGATGGGAGTTTCACTTCAGCACGGCCAACTGACGGGTGACGAACTGTTGGCGAGCATCCAACGTCGGCCCGGACGTCGTAGCGGCATACTTGGCGGCCGCGGCTGAGTAGGTTTCCGCAGCCTTCTCCCACGCGCCCTGCAGTTCCCAGCACTGCCCCAACTGCAGGGCCGCGCGAGCCTGCCATTCGGGATACTCGTGGCCGTCCACGACCTGCTGGTAGGCGGCACGCGCTTCGGCATAGGCCTGTTGATGGAAGAACGTTTCGCCAATCATCCATTGCGCCATGGCCGCGGTCTCGGTGTTGGCTGCCGCGGCACGAGCCAACGTTCGGCGATAGGCCGCCCGGGCCGCGGTGAACTCGCCTTTGCCGGCCAGCGCGCGCCCCCGCAGGTAGTCGGCTTCGAACGCCAACTCAAACTCGGGCCACCGCCACGCGAGCCAATCCAGCGCGAGCAACGTCTCGTCCCACCGCTGCCGCGCCGCTTCCAACTGAGCGAGCCGCAACGGCGCCAGCGCGGTCCAGGGTTCCTCCAAACCGGCCGTCCGCAGTGCGACTTGCGCAAACAGGTCGCGTGCGAGGGCGTCCTCGCCCTGGCGGTAGGCAATTTCGGCCCGCCAGAATTCAGCCTGCGCCAGCAGCGGATCGCTCGGTTGCTCGGCTCGCAGGGCATCCAACGCCGCGGTCGCCGCGGGCCAGTCTGCTTGCGCGATCGCGGCCTGGCTGAGCAGGTACTGTGCGAAGTGCAGCAGCTCACGCTGTCGGCCTGCCGTCGGGGCGGTCGTGGCGTCGTCCTCCGCGCCGGGCGTGCTGGCCGCTTGGTCGAGAAGGCATTGCAGCCGCCGCTGGCACTGGCCGTTTCGACCAGCGCGGTGCTCGGCGTAAGCTAGCCAATACGCGGCTTCGCGGGCGTGGATGGACGTGGGATTGGATTGGTCGGCCAACTCGGTCCACAACTCGGCCGCTGCGGTCCACATATCGCGTCGCCGATAGATCGTCGCCAACTCGGCGCGGACGACCGTTGTCAAATCCTCGGCAAGCGGGGCGTCGGCCGGCTCCGCCAACACCTCTCGATAGAGCTGCTCGGCATCTGCCAATTGGCCCAACTGGGCGTGCAACCGCGCCGCCGCCAGCAGAATCTCTGTGCGCGATTCGTCGGTTGCCTGCGGCAAAGTCTGTCGCAACAGGGCCACCGCGCCGTCCAGATTGCCGCTGGCGGCCAACGCCTGGGCGGCGACGAGCGACGCGTCCGCTGGCGACTGGTCGGACTCAGCCAGCGCGGCCTCGCAGCACGCCATCGCGCAGGCGGTCAGTACAGCGGCGATGATACGGTTCGCTGTCATGGAGTTCGCGCCGGCGGCACGGCGCTGGTTGGCGGCAGTCACGAAAAACGGCTTGCCGACGCTTCGTGACGGAAGCCCCGGCAAGCCGATGGTGTGCATCAGGTTGTTCGGCCGAGGCAGTCGTCAAAACCGACGGCCGCGCGGCTCATTCGCCGGCACAGCCTTGGTCCAGGTTGCCCACCATGTGCAGGTGGTTGTGGTCGATGTAGATCACTTCGCGAGCGTCTTCGTCTCGCAGCGTGTGCGGCACCGGCCAGCCGATGCGACGCACGTCTTCGTAGTAGACCGTGCACTTGTAGTGAGCGTGGTGCTGCTGAGCCGGGCCAATCAGCGGATAGACGCGCGGCGGATCGATGTAGTCGGAGATCTTCTCCTTGACGATTCGCACGTTGTTGCGTTGGCGTTCCCACAGCAGCGGCACGCCGCCCTGTACGGGCTGAATGCGCTCCAGCGCCCGCATGACTTCGTCATCGCTGGGCGGGTCGAGGGCCACAATCTCGGCGCCCGAGGTCAGCGGTCCCAAGATGGGCACGCGCTCGTAGCGTTCGTGATTCCAGAACTGGTCTTCCTTGAGCTTCTGCTTGTACGCCGGCACGGGAATCGGCACGGCCAGAATTCCCAAGCTGGGACCCAGTTGAGTGCATCCCATGCTGGCCAGGAGACCAGCGGCGACGACGAGCACGAGAGGGGCGTTTCTACGAGGCATCCTGCGAGCCCTTCACGGGAAGTGTTTCGTTGGCGACGGCGGCTCACCATCTTGAGCCCGCCGCGTCAGCCGCCGAGGCGGCGGCATCATTGCGTGAGAGACGGCTCGCACCGCGGCGAGAATGACTCTCCAGAAACAGGTATCGAGCGAAGCTGGGGAAAACTTGCGGGTAAATCCGATTATTCAGGTTTTTCCGGCAGTCGCTTGCTAGCAGATCGCCTGGCTGACGCGTTCCACGGACCGCCGCGGTCCATGTCACGAGCTGCTGAACGCTGAGGAGCGAGCGCCGAGGTCGACAGTGGGCGTGCCACGGCTCTGTGAGCCGTGCGAGCTGTTAAGCGATGCTCCGCGGCGCACGCCTCACAGAGCCGTGGCACGCCGGCGCGCGAGCGGCTGCGTGCTGCAGGCAACGAAAAACGCCTCCCGCCGACTGAGTCGACGGGAGGCGCGAGGTCTCATGCACGCGTTGCTGGCAAGGAGCGACCTAGTGGCAGTCCTTGCAGTCCTTGAAGTCCAGCATCCACCAACCGTCGTCCCATTCCAGCGTGACCTTCCGCCAGCCCAGCGGCACTTGCGGATAGGGGTAGAACGGGCCAATGTACGGCCAGGCCGAGGCCGAGTACTGCTGCGGATAGGTCAACGCGGCGTAGTTGGGATACGCGGCGTAGCTCGGCCAAGCGTAACCGGGCATCTGCGGATTGTCGTAGCTGACGGTGCGGCCGCCCTGCTGCACGGGCGAGTGACCCATCGGCATCGGCGCCATGCCGCCGCCGGCGGGGCCCGCGTACTGGCCGTAACCAGCCTGCTGCACGCCAGGGTAGCCCATCGGCACGGGAGCGTTGCCGCGAGGCGCTTGGTTGTAGCCGACCTGCTGCAGCGGCATCGGAGCCACTTGGCCGCCCATCGTGGACTCTTCGGGAGTTTCCAGGGCCGCCTGGTCGCTCTGCTTGGCGGCGACTTCCAGGCGATTGACCACCTGGTCGACGCCGGCGCTGCGACCCGCGATCTTCTCGGCCATGACCTTCTGCTGCTCGCTGGTCACGGTGCCCATGAGCCACGCGACGCCGTCCTGGTATTTGACGCCGACGCGGTAGTCTTTCATCTTGCCGCTTTCCTTCAGATCAGCGGCGATCTGCTGAGCCGCGGCGCGGTCGGCCGACTCGTCAGCCGAGGCTTGCGTCCCTGGCGCCACGGCGATCAGAGCGATCGCAAGGCTGAACAACACTTTTCGCATGATACCCCTCCTGGGTTTCGTCCGACGCCGGCGCCGACGCTCACAGGCGCCGAAGACGGGCGACTTCGCATGGCTGACTAGCCGGTCAATAAGTTGCCTGGATGGTCGCGACTCCCCGAGCGAGAGCATGGCGGCAGCGCGTCGCGCTGACGACGCATGGCGACCTGTGGGATTGTTTCGGCAACGGGTCGTGCCGGAGGGGAGCTTTTTTCCGATTTTGCCGGTGATTCTGGTTGTGACGCTGCAAGCACTGAGCGGAGGCGGCCACGCCGCTCAACCACCAAGCGGCGGTCAACAAACACCGCCGGCGCCGCCTCACGAATACTCCTGGGCCGCCGGCCCCGGATCGACCACCGCGGCGAGCACCATCACTGCGAGCGTGCCGGCCGACAGTCCCCACAGCGGCCAGCAGAAGTGCCGCCCCGCCAATGTCCCCAACGCCATGACCGACAGCGTCGCCAAAAACGCCGCCTGCACCGCTTCCTCGCCGCGGCGACGATGCGTCGTGCGAACCAGAATCGCGAGCGACAGGCCAACCAAGTGCAGCGCGAACCAGGCGCACTGCAAACTGCAGACAGAATCCATGGCACATTTCGGCTGGGCGTCCTTGCCGAGCCGCCTGCGGGGAAGCGGGAGAGCGGGGAACGTAGCGGTCAAGTTTCCAGTGCGCTGCAAGCATCCTTGCCTGCCGCCCATAGGCTCAGCGAGGCGTTCCAGTGCCCCGCGTCGAAGCGGACGCCGGTTGTTTGCCGGTGACTAGGTTCTTCACTTCAGCCGACAACTCGGCGGTTTGCAGATTGTTGCTGACGACCTTGCCTTGCGGATCCACAAGCATCATCAGCGGCAGCGTGATGACGCCGTAGTCGTTGGCCAACCGATTGTCGAACCCGCCGGCTTCGTAGATCTGCTTCCAAGGGAGTTTTTTTTCTTTGAGAAACGCCTGCACCTCGGCCCGCGAGCCGTCGAGGTTGACGCCGATCACGTCGAACTTGCCGCCGTACTTGGCCAGCAGGTCGGCGATCGCTTCGTTGTCGTCGTCGACCGTCGGCAGGGTGGTCGACCAGAAGTACACCAGCACCACTTTGCCGCGATAGGCGCTCAAATCGACCTGCCCGCCGTCGATGCCGGGGCCGGAGACGTCGATGGAGCGGCCCACGCTGGTGAGCCGGCGGAGGGCGCCGGCCGCCTTGCGCGCCGTGGGATTATTCGGGTATTCTTTCACGATGCGGCTGTACCAAGACTGCGCGTCTTTGTCCTCGCCGGCAAACTCGCTCGCCATGGCCAGTTGCAGCAGCGCCTCGGCCACGTGCTCGCTTTGCTTGTGCTTGCCGACGAAGCCCTCCAACTGCTGCAGCCAGGCTTCTTGGATCTTCGCGTAGTCGGCCTTGGGGTCCGACAGCGCGGCCCCGTACGCCGCTTGCATGCGGCGAAACTCGATGTGCGTCAGCACGTCCTCGCCGGCCTTCGCGGCGGCCAGCTTCTTCTGCAGCTTGTCGAGCCGCTCGACCCCGCCGTCGAACGTGCCCATTTGCACCGCCGCGCTGATCGTATCGGCCAACTGCTTGTACCACTGCGCTTTCTCCGCCGGGGTGCTCGCGGCCTCGGCCAGCTTCTCCAGCAGCGACGCGCGGCGGTCGTTGAGCTTCGCCTGCTGCTCGGGACCGGCGGTCATGATTTGGGTGTCGAGCTTCTCGATCTCGGCGAGCAGCTCCTGCATCGCCTCGCTGGGCGGATCGAACGACTGGTCGGCCGCCATCGCAGCCGCCGGGGCGCCAGCACTGTCGTAGAAGAAGCCCGCGGTCAGCTCGCCCGGCGCCGCCAGCGAGGGAGCGTCCAGCAGCTTCCAGACGTCGCCCACGCGCACCATGGTGCCCAGTTGCATCTGCTGATGCTCGTCGCCGTTGCGGACCATCGCCCAGGCGTTTTCGTAGACGAGCAGATCGTCGGCCGCCCCGCGACTTCCGGCCGGCACGGCCCCGGGTCGCAACCCGCCAAAGTCGGTGAACTCCGCGCCGTTGTCGACTTTACCGCTCTTGGCCAGCTTGGCGAAATTGCCGCCGGCCGCCTGCATCCGCTCCTTCAGCCGCTCGGCCACGTCGTCGGACACGGCCAGCGCTTTCACGTCGCTGGCGGTCAGCGTCAGCCGGGCGAAGCGATCGGCGTCCCCGCTGCGCAGTGCCAGCACGGCCTCCTCGGCCGCTTCCTCGGGGCTCAGTCGCTGCCACTCGTCGAGTTTGCCGTCCTTGTTCGTGTCGACGCCCACGCGCGAACCGCCGGTCTGCAGCCAGCAGAATCGGTCCGCCTTGCCGTCGAAATCGCTGTCGACGTCGCGGTAGACCTCGATGCCGTCGCGGAAGTAGCTCCACCGGTCGACCACATTGTCGCCGTTGCTGTCGGCGAATTCCCGCAGGGTCAGGCCGTCGGGTCCGCGCACCACCCAGGCCGTGGCGCCGTCGATCTTCTCGGCTTTGATTGTCGAGCTGGCGATCTCCTCGCTGCTGGGCTGGCTGTAGTCGATCCCCTGCTGAACCGGGGTGAGTTTCAACGCGTCCTCGACCTTGGGGGCCGCGGCCAGCGCCGGGGCGGCGGCCAGGAACACGAGCGTTATGGAATATGCTGAGAAAAGACGGACCATCGGGGAGCACCTACAGAACGCGGGCTGCACGGGAGACAACGATTCCGGGGTTATAGACGCCGCAGGCCGCCGGGGGCCAGACCGTTTGCCGGCCAAATCGCGTCCGAACGGACAACGGCGGCCGGGGGCGGGTTGCCCCCTTTGACACCGCCGCGGGGCGACCTAGAATATGGGGCTCCGTCGGCGGAAGCGTCGCTAGCAAAATCAATTGCAGAGGCCATGGTCGCCGCCGCGGGCGCGTAGCTCAGTTGGTTAGAGCGCAGCCCTGATAAGGCTGAGGTCCCAAGTTCGAGTCTTGGCGCGCCCACTTCGCGAGAGAGTTCAGAGGTCAGAGGTCGGACGTCAGGGGACGCAGGAGCCCCCGGCCTCCGACCTCTGGCCTCTTTCTCTCTCCACTGGGGCCGTAGCTCAGTTGGGAGAGCGCCTGCTTTGCAAGCAGGAGGTCGTCGGTTCGATCCCGTCCGGCTCCACTTGCCCAGTCCCTCGCCTGTTCTTCTGGCGAGACGTCCCCGTCGCTGTTCGACGGGACCCCGTGGGACCGGACGCGACTGCGCGTCGTGCCGAATCCCCAGCTTGTCGTTCGACCCCGAGTCGAGCGACGCTTCCTGCGACTCTGCTGGACAATCAGGGCCGCGCAACATCATTGAGCGCGCCTGCAGTGCGGGGGCTCGCCTGCCGCCGAGTCGACCTGCTGGTCGTTTTGCACTTTTGCACGTTGACAAGAACGTCATACCTGCTCGTCACCGCCGTCAGTTGCGCGTTGACCAATCTGGCAGCGGCTGGATCAACGGCCCGCTGGAGCGGCTCATGGCTATCGAACAAGGTCTCTCACAGAATTTGACACCGATGCCTCTCAGCTAAACGGCAGCCCGTGGGAAAACGGCTACATCGAGAGCTTCACCAGCCGCTTCCGCGACGAACTGTTGGATCGCGAGTTATTCCTCGGTTCGGAAGACGCCCGCTGGGTCGTCGATCGCTGGCGGCTTGATGACAACCACCACAGGCCTCATAGTTCCTTGGACGACCAGACCCCGGCGGAATTCGCCGCCCGCTGTTCCGCTTCCGCTCCGCAGGTCCTTTCGGCTACGCCTCAAAGCCCTGCTCCGCTCCAGTGGAACAGCGGACCCTTAACCCCAGATTCTCTCATGCAGGCTGGCACATTGATCGGGGGAAGCCCACATGCAACCGCCCGCACGTAGCAAGACCTGCAAGCCGCCTCGGTCATTGTCACTTCGGCGTGTTACCACGGCAACAGGACGTACTGTCGACAAGCGTTCTTGCTCATGCAAGTTGAGTCAAGGAGTTGGCGCCTTGCCGTAACGGTTTTGCCACAACACGCCTATGTCTGCCGCAATGCCGGGACGATTTCCGTGCGAGCGGCTTGCCAAGCTGGGGCGATTCCCGCCAGGCCACCCGCCACGATTGTCACTGCAAGTCCGGTCACTGCTAGGCGGATGGATGGCGTGAATGCGATCGTGACTGCCTCCGCGCCGACGGACAGGCTGCTCAGCTTGAGTGCGAGCATCGCCAGCCCGATTCCCAGCGCCCCACCCGCGATGCTCAAGAAGACGCTTTCGGTAAGCACAAGCAAAAAGACCCTCGGGCCAGAGAAACCAATGGTCTGCAGGACCGCGTGCTCCTTGATGCGGTCTTGGACGGACATGACCGTCGTGGTGGCGACGAGAGCTAATACGAGCCCGACGCAGGCAATGCCAAGATAATGGGCCATGCCAATGAGTTGCGTCAGGTCCCCCAAGGCCTTGGCCTGAAACACGCCCTTGGGGCGCGTGTCCGTGGCAACGGGACCGCCTCGAAACAGCTCGTCAATCTCATCGCTCGTGGCGAGCGGGTCGACGCCTTCCTGCAGCAGAACCTCGAGTTGCGTTACAGTACCTACGAGATTCATTCCTTTGCCACGCTGCAGGAACTCCAAGTGCGAGTAGATGTAGTTCTCCTCCGCCGGGTCGTCACTTTCAAACACTCCGGCGACGTTCACCGACAGCTCGCCGATTGAGAACTTCTGCCCGACCGAAATGCCCCGTCGGGCTGCTACCGATTCGCCCACGACCGCCGCATCCTGATGTTGCTCGAAGTCAGCCCAGCTGCCGGAGACCAATTGAAAGTCGCGGGCCTTGCGAAGCTTCTGTGGAGGCACGCCGTAGAAAACTACGACATCCAGGCTTGCCCGGCAGTTGTTGGTGAAGACTTGAAGGGGAACCACGTCCGACACGCCGTCGATTTTCAAGATCCTGGAATCGTAATCTTGGGGCAAATGGCTGGTGGCGGGGCAGAACTTGTTTGCCTGAAAGGTAACAAGCGACCCCTTGGCCTCTTGCCGCGACCGCAGGTCGTTCATGCCCTCTTGGACAGACCCAACAAAACAAAACACAAAAAGGGCGACTGCCGACCCGCTCACTGTCATGATGGTGCGAGACCGGTGCCGCCAAAGCGTTTTGAGCGTGTAGGGCAGGAACTTGAGCATGATCATCGCCAGGTAACGTTATCCCACGGATTCTTGGGAACCAGAGAAGGCGGTTGGTTTGCAGCCGGGGCCGCCGGTCTGGACGAGCTTTCCGTGGTCAAGACGAAACTGTTTGTCAGCGATCGCAGCTGCCTCCATTTCGTGCGTCACCATCAACAGCGTGACGTCGAGTTGCTCTCTCAGCCGCTTCAACAAGTCAAGAATCTGTTCCGATGTGTCCGGGTCGAGGTCGCCGGTCGGTTCGTCGGCCACGACGACCTTCGGGTGTGAAACGATGGCCCGTGCGATTCCGACTCGCTGTTCCTGGCCGCCCGACAGTTGACGGGGATAGTGGTCGGCTCGGTCGAGCAGGTCCACGGCCTGCAGAGCGACTTCGACGCGTTGGCGTCGCTCGCCGCGCGACATGGGGAGCAACAGCAAAGGCAGTTCGATGTTCTCGTAGGCCGTGAGTACAGGAACCAGATTGTGCGTCTGAAATATGTAGCCAAGGTTCGCCGCTCGCCAATGGGCCTGCTTGGTGCGCGACAGCTGAGTGATATCGACGCCGTCGATGACAATCTCCCCCTTGTCCGGCCGGTCAATGCTGGCAATCAAGTTCAGCAGCGTTGACTTGCCTGTCCCGCTCGCCCCCATCAACGAGATAAACTCGCCTTGCTCAATGTCCAGCGATACGCTGTCCAGCGGAGTGATTGTCTCATCTCCTTTGCGGTACGTTTTCGTTACCTGTGAGATGGCGATCAAGGACACGGCTAATGTGCTCCTTCCGGCAGGCGACTCATCATGCGAGCAGGCGTGCTGGGACTTATTGTGCCGACTCCCTCTGAAGAGGAGCCGTCGCTGATGGTAATTCTGTCTCCATCTTCGAGCCCCGCGCTCCCCCCAGTGATGATGCGACTCGCGATGTTCACGCCGGCATTGATTTCCATGAGACCGTTGTTGCCGACAACGCCGGTCTCGACGCGAGTTTTCTTGGCTCTGCGCTCGGAAACGTCCGCCACCCAGAGGTAGGCGCCTGCATCTCCGGTCTGAACCAGCTGCTCAGGAACGTACAATCTGAGTTCCTGGGACTGCGCGGAAGTTGCCGCGGGCTGCTCGGGAGCCAGAAAAGTGACATCGACCAGCATCTCTGGTTTGAAGACGGGGTGTGGCTCCGAGATTGCCACCTTCACTTGCAGGGTGTTCTTTTGGATATCCGCTTCGGAGCTTGTAAAAAGGACTGTGCCCATCATGGGATGGGCCAGAGCCGGGTTGTCAATCTCCACTGGTTGTTCGACGCCGACTTTCGGGATGTCTTCGAATCGCACATCGACGCGAACCTGCAACTTGGTCGGGTCGTACATGGTGACGACGGCGCCGCCGTCGGTGCTGGCAGCGTGCGTCGAGGCGGCGCCGACTCGCGACCCAGGCGTCGCCAAGAGACGAAAGACTCGTCCATCAATCGGGGCACGCACCGTCATCCGGTCGAGTCGCAACTTGGCCTCGGCGACGACGACTTCGGCCTGGGTGACGCGGGCCTGGGCGGCGGCGAGCCTGGCTTTGGCTTCGTCTTTCGCTTTCAATTCATCGGCGAGCAGTTCAAGCTGCGTCTTCAGAGCGTCTTTTCGCTGGACGAGGGCAGCCCGCTGTTGCTTCAGTGATTCGTCGCGGTCTTGGAGTTCGTCCAGCAGAGCTTGGGCGGAGTCCACGTTGCCCTTGGCAACGTCAATGTCGACGCCGGCGACGACGCCTTGGGCGGCGAGTTTGCTTTGATAGACGCGTTGGGCGGTTTGCAGGTCGGCCTCGGCCCGCCGCGCAGCAAACGGCAGGTTTGTAAGTTCCGTTTCAATCTGTGCCAACGTCGCTTCTGCTTCTCCAAGGGCCGCTTGCAGATGCACCGGTTGCTTGAATCTGGTCTCCGCCGCGACCAGAGCCGCCTTGGCCTCAGCCAACTCGGCTTCTCGCAACCGCTTGTCGGCCAAGACTCTCTGATAAACGAGCCTGGCGTCTTCTTTGACAAGTTCGGCAACTGCTTCGCCCTTCGAGACGCTCTGGTCTTCGACCACCAACAACTGCTCCACGACTCCAGGGGCGAGGGCCGCAACTCGGATTGGCGTCGGTCGCGGCTCGATCCAACCCGCAGCCTTGAACAGCGGCGTTCCCGCTTGCCTCATCTCTGCCGTCGTGGAGATCACTGGCATCACCGTGACGACTGTTGGCGGAAATATCATTTCCCATGCAGCCCAGACGACCAGTGACAGAAAACCAACGAGCAGTACGATGGGCAGCACGTACCGCGACAGCACGTGCTTGCGAGGCTGCACGCGCGGGCTCGTACTGCCACGGTCAATGGCAAGCTCTTTGAGGTTCACATCGCCGCTCATAGTTCAGTTCATTTCTTTGCCACATAGACGCCGGTGGCGAGCACCGTCAGGTTGCCGCTCTCGTCACGTTCGGCTTTTCCCCTCACAACGACCGTTGACAATTCCTGGACGTTGAGCAATTCACGAGCATCGGCTCCCACAAGTTCGCCGCTCTGGTCGACGACTTTGATCAGGGCCGTGGACGACGGGAGTGCTGGCGTCTCGCAGCAGTAATCCCAAGGCTTCGCACACGTGTCACCCGGAATGTCGCTGCAGGCCTTGAGAGAGTTGTCGACAATGGAGAAGGCGGCCCGGCCGTCAATCCAAGGATTCTCGCTGCCACCAATCCTGCCGACGACCAGCACTTCCTCGCCGTCCGCGGCGGCTTCGCGGACCGCAATGACGTCCTTGGCGCCTTCCGGCTCCGAAGGCAACAAATACGCGGAGCCGTCAACGGCCGGACGCTCCGACGAGGCGTTGCCAGCTGCCGGTGTTGAACTCTGCTGGCAGCCCACAATGCCGCTAATGAGGGTAAGTGACCAAACAATAGTCCATTTCATTTGCATCGTAATTCTCCTTGTGAAAAAGCGTTCAAATCCTGTGGCAGCTCACACTGCCTTGAGACCATCGACAATCGGCATTCGTAGCGCCCGGAGAGCGGGCGGAATGGCCCCGCACAGCCCAAGCAACAACCCAATGCCGCAGGCAACGAGCACCGCGACGCTGTCGATTCGAAGCGCGAAAGCCCCCATCGTAAAGCGAATTGCGGCATCATTCACAAACGCCAAACCCAGCAGCGACGCCAGAAGGCTGGCAGCTGCTCCCAGCAACAGCCCTTCCTGAAGTAAACTGACCGCCAGCGCACGCCGCACGAACCCGATAGTTTGTAGCGTCGCCAGTTCGGGAATGCGCCCAATGACCGAGCCGTACATCGTATTGAGCCCGGCGAAGATGCCTGCACCCGAGACCAACAGCACAACCAGCCACGCCAACCACCGCACGGGGCCGTAGTCCTTTTGCAGCGTTGCGTAGTAATCTGTCTCCCGAATCGACTGCAGTTCAAGGTCAAGTCGTTCCTTGCAGAACAACGCGATATCACCGAAATTGCCAGCGGGAGACAAAGTCACCGCGACGAGACTGAGGTCTTGCCGCTTCATGGCCTGCTGCAGTTCGTCCAAACGGCACCAGACTTCCGACTCAAAAGCAGAGCCGCCGGCGGAGAAGACGCCGCTAATTCTCCAGGGGCGGCCTTCCAGCGAGAGCGTCCTGCCAACTTCAAGTTCGTCGGCAGTCGCGCCAAGCTTGGCGGCAGCCATCCGTCCGACCAAGACCTCTCCGCTGTTCGGCCAGTCGCCGGTCTCGATTTCAACTCGGTTGCGGACGAGCAGGGCAGCTGGCGTCACGCCGCGGACCAATCCCATCGACTCGGTTCCGTCGTCGAGGAGGATTTCCGTTCCGAGATACAACTCTGGAGATACGAACTTCTGGCCAAAGCGTTCCTGAATCCCCGGAACGCTTGCCGGGACGAGGTCGCTGGTCCGCATGGGGATGGACGAATACTCCAGGTTGTCGCCCATGCCAAGCGAGAAGATGACTGCGGTACGCGGATTGCCGCTCACTTCCAGAGAGCGTTCGAGCCCGCGTATGAATCCGACCACGACCAGCACAAGCACAAGCACCGTCGAGAGGCCCGCGAACGTCAGTATTGTTCGTGACGGACGCCGGAACAGGTTTCGGATGGCATACTCCCACGGGAGTAAACGAAAGCTCATCGCGGTTGAATCGTCCAGGGCAATGCTGATGACACGGAGGACTTGGGCCTGCGGGAGACTCAAGTCGCCGAACCGTGAGGCGAACGCGGCTGTCGTGCGCGAATGTTGACCGCTACGTCAACGAATCGCACGAGCTGAATTCAAATCAGCAGCGACATGTGCAGAATGCACAGTCGTCGACCGGGAGAGAGGCTTCCGTTGTGAGAGTTTGCAGCTTGCAGACTCTGGCTCAAAAGCAGTTCCGGCACGACATCGTTCGCGACACGAACGTACTCGTGCGACACGACATGGTGCTCGTCGAGAAGCGCGGCCCGATGCTCGACGACTGCTCCCCCGCAGAAGCACTGACAAGTGCCGCAGGGAGAATCATCGTGAGGCACGTCCGGGCTGTTGTCGGGCGTTCGGTCACCGGGAGCAGAAGCATTCTCTTGGCAGTGATGACAGCACTTTCGTTGGGCAACTTCTTCGGTGCAGCCGTCCTCTGCCGACGAACAGATTCCCGCTCCGCACCAAATCGGGCAGCAACAAACCAGCAGAGCCAGCAGTGCGTTGGTAATCTTGGAAGCCATAGAAGTTGACGCTTTGCCACGGAATCGCTGCCTCGAATCTTACCTGCCAACCGTCGGCGTGGCAAACTGGGCGGCTTTTGCACTTGTTCTGCACCAGCTCGGCTCCCTCTCAGTTCGCCTTTTGCACTTCACGCCGCAATGGCGAGCGAATTTTCCAGGAGTTGTTTGATTTTTCGCGACCCTGACCCGCGGAGGGCCAGTTCGAAAACCTTCCGCCGCACGCTCTGCCGGCGGAGCGTGGCGAGCATGTCGGCGAACGACGGCTCTGTCTTGGACGCGTACCACGGGCAGTCGAGCAGCTGGTATGCGACTTACACCGAGGGCGAATCGACACCGGTGGCGACACCTCAGCAGGTTGCGCCAAGGTATTGCTGTTCCCGCATGATGACCATGTCTTCTAGTGCTCGGAGTCAAGGACGGGCTTGACTGCGTCTTCGAATTGAAGAAACCGATTGGTCGCGTTTCGTGTGGAAGGCTGCTTCTGCAATCACTCGACAATTGCTCAAATGCCTTCATAGAGATTTGCGAGACGTTCTCAAGTAGCGAGGCTAAAGTGGGGATCTTCGAAATTGTCTTGATTGTTGCGACGCTACTCTGTTCTCTCGTGGCGGGCTTCGTGTTCGCCTTTGCGGTCGTTGTAATGCCTGGCATCAAGGATTTGAACGATGGCGAATTCATCCGAGCCTTTCAGGTCATGGACCGCGTTATCCAGAACAACCAGCCCCTCTTCCTGTTGGTCTGGGTCGGCTCGGGCTTGGCCCTGATTGTCGCCACGGGCTTGGGGATTGCTGAGCTGTCCAGTGGCAAGCGGTTGCTGTTGCTAGTCGCCGCGAGTTTGTACCTGCTTGCCGTGCAGGCGCCCACAATCACAATCAACATTCCGCTCAACAACAAGCTGCAAACGCTCGATGTCGACGCGATGAGTGAACGAGATCGGCAACTTGCACGCGCCGACTTCGAGCCGCGATGGAATCGGTGGAATGCAATCAGGACGTTGTTCGCGAGTGCGGCATCCGCTCTGTTGATCGTCCTGCTGCTAAAGCTGTGAACTGCAATCGTGAACTCGTACCCAACAAGTGAAATCCCAGGGCTCGGCCAACGGCAGACATCGTCGAGAAACGGTCCCAATCAAAGTGAACTGTGCGTTCAATGAATTGAGCCAAGTCGCACTAGTCGATGCACCCGCGTTCCATTCGGGCGATAGCGAACTGCGGGCAGTGGCCTCACTTCAGCGGGGTGCGGAGTGGTGAGTGCAGGCGTCGATGAAGCGGGATCAAATGCAATGTGTTCGAAGCACGAGGGCGTTGGATATCACAGTTGCTGCTGTCAAGATGCCGCGTTTTCAGCTGTTCGTCGTCGGAGAAAGTGGGGCGTAGGAATCGTGCTTTGACTAATTCTTAGGCGATGCAATGTCATCGGAAGAGCATCTCTCTAGCTGCTTCACAAATCGCGACAATTGCAGGATGCCGGAGGCGTCGTTCCACGGAGATCGCGTAGTACTTTTCCGTGATATCTTCAATTCGACCGACGACGCGCACTGCGTGCTGTTGGCAAATCTCTTTTTCAACAATTGACGGGCCCGGGAACAAGCCAATGCCGTCCTGGCCGAAGACTTTCATCAAAGCTCGGTCCTGAAACTCGCCGACGACCTTGGGGCGAATGTCAGATGCGTAGAACCACTGGTCGAGGTCGCGGCGAACGGCCGTTTTTCGAGTCGGCAGCAACATCGGCGCTCCGTCAAGCGATCGCGGAAAGCGACGCCGATGCTTGCGCGCTAGCGGGGCCGTCGCGAAGAAGGAGACGCCGCACTCGCCGAGTAGATGATTGAAGGCCCGGATGTGTGCGATGGGGCTGGCTGGCGCATTAGAAAGCACGAGATCAAGTCGATGCAACGCCAACTCGCCAACGAGATCATCGTGGCCGCCTTCGTGGCAGACGATTTGCAGCTCATCCGCGATTGACAGTGCGGGCTTGAGAAGGCGATGGCACACGGACTTCGGCAGGACGTCCGGCAAGCCGACTTCAAACTTCACCGGCCGCACGCCCGGCGTTCCCGCCACGGCGTTCTGCAGTTCTCTTCCGACTGAGAAAATCTCTTCGGCATACCGGAAGACGCCCTGCCCGAACTCAGTCAAGACGAGATTGCGACCCGATTTCTTAAACAGCTTGTCGCCGAGCGAAGACTCCAGTTGTCGGATTTGCTTGCTGATGGTGGGCTGCGCCACATCCGCTTCTTCGACAGCTTTGGCGATGCTGCCCTCGCGGGCGACGATCCAGAAGTAGCGCAGATGGTGGTAGTTGAGCCAATCCATGTATTTCACGGTACATAGACATTATCTATATGTCCAGTCCGCAAAGTCGCTTTGTCTAGCGCTCGGAGGTCTCGTATAAGAAAAGTGGGGGACGACGAACGCCTTGCTTGTCGTACAACCCACGGCCATGTTGCCATGCCGTTTCTTAAGGAGACTAGGCGTATGAATCTGAAAGTGCGGACTGCTCGCATCGGCCTTACCAGTCAACTTCACGACCTTATTGAACGGCGAGTTCACTATGCCCTAAGTCGATTCAGCCCTCAAGTCTCGCGGGTGTCCGTTCTGATCGAGGACGTCAATGGCGTGCGGGGCGGCGTGGACAAGCGGTGCGAGATTGCCGTGTTGATCAAACGCGGCGGCGAGTTGCGGGCCGCAGCCACGGATGCGGTGATCGAACCGGCGATCGCCATGGCTGCGGATCGAATTGGGCGAGCCGTTCAGCGCAAGCTAGAGCTGCGACGCGAAGTACGCCGTGCGTCGGCAACCAGCGACAGAACGCTGAGAGAATACGACGGAGCTCCACAAGACAGCTGAATTCGAAAGGAAGACCGCCATGCTTGTTCTCTCGCGGAGGCCGACTGAGTCGATTCGGATCGGAAGCAATGTCGTCGTCAACGTCATTGCAGTCCGAGGAGAACGCGTTCGCCTTGGGATTCAAGCTCCGAAGTCAATCGTGGTTCTCCGCGGCGAGTTGCGTGACAACTTGCCATCAACGGCGGGCTGTTCCAGGACAGAGCCGCGAGACGCGGAGCACTGATTGTTGCGTAGCCTCTTGACATGGGAGGCATTTCCATGGATCGATTTCAAGACATACTCGTGGGCGTCGATCTCTCGCAGGGTGATCGATGGGTATCGCCCGACTTGTCGCCCCCCACGGAAGAGGCAGTCAAGCGAGCCTGCTGGATAGCGAGGCTCAATTCTGCGCGGCTGACGTACTTATATGCGATAGACATTTCGTTCGCTGCGCAGAGGCTCGTCGAGCAGGACTCCTGCGTGGTAGCCGAAGCAAAAGACATACTCTGCCGTCTTGCGTCGCAAGCTCGTGCCGAGGGCGTCGCGGCCGACCATGCGGTGCGTTTCGGCAAGAGCTGGATCGAGATCATTCGTCGCGTCCTGCAGCACAGACACGACCTGGTTGTGGCGGGGACTCGTCATCTCGGCGCAACAAAAAGCTTCTTCGTGGGCAGCACGGGCGTCAAGCTGCTGCGCAAGTGTCCGTGCCCCGTTTGGATCACGCAGCCCCAACAGCACATCGACATCAAGACGATTCTCGTCGCCCATGATCTGCGGCCGGTAGGGGAGTCGGCCATGGCGCTTGGTTGCTCGCTGGCGCGGCTGCACGGTGCAACGTTGCACGTCCTGCATGCGTTGAATCCATCGGCGCTAGGAGGCGGACATTCGGCCAGCAGCGAGACTCCATGGGGCGAGATGACCCGCGTCGACGCCGAACGTCGAATCTTAGCTCAGGCGAACGAATACGACCTTGAACCGCCGCCTTTGGTGCATGTTGTCGCAACGTCGGCTGACGAGGCGATCTTGCGAACGATTGAGGAGTATGACATCGAGTTGGTGGTTATGGGCACAGTTGGGCGGTCGGGCATCGCTGGCTTCATCACGGGAAACACGGCGGAGCGACTGCTGCCGCAGATTCCGTGTTCGGTATTGGCGGTGAAGCCGACCGGATTTGCATCGCCGGTGACGCTCGCTTCATAAGGATCCGGTGCTGGCCCTGACAACCGAACAGGAGTATTCCCTCATCTAACTACCCCGTTCTGATTGCTCGCGATGCTTGCCCAGCAAGAAGACACGCACATGCTTTCCCGTCACAGGAGAGGAGGAATGCCATGAAACTCCTAGACAGAATTCTCGTGGCGACCGATTTTGGCGTTGTATCGGATGCCGCCGTCGAGATGGCGGTCTACGTGGCAAGGCAGTTTGACTCGCAGCTCGATTTCGTTCACGTGACGTCACCAGGTCGATCGCAGGAATCGCCTGGCGAATGGGGGGAATCCTCAGAGAAGCAGGCGAACGAAGATCTCCCACAGCTGTCTGCACGCTTGGAGGAGCTTGCGCAGAAGGCCATGGGGGCAGGCGTCAGGAGTGTCGAGACGGTACTCGCCGAGGGAGACCCGTTCGAGAGAATTGGCGCCTATGCGGAAAGCAGAGACGTCAACGTGATTTTCGTCGGGGCGGGCGAAGTATCTCCAAGCGGTCAGGTGTTTCTCGGCAACACTGCGGCCCGATTGCGCCGTTGGGCCGCCACGCCGGTCTGGATCGTCAAGCCGAATAACCCTCCGCCGATTCGTCGGATCCTGTGCCCCGTCGACATGTTGAGCGCTTCTTCTCGGGCGCTCCGCAATGCCATCCACATTGCCCGCAAGCTCGATGCCGAGCTGACCGTACTGACCGTCGCACAATCGCCATTGGGCAAGGCCGGGCATCTGGCAGAGCTTCGCAGCACATTGGAGCAAGGTCCTCCCGAACGAAGAGAACCTCACCACCAAGTGTTTGACGAATTCCTGAGTAAGTTCGACTTTCATTTGGTTCGTAGCGAGAAGGTCGTTCGACTGGGCAATCCGCGGCACGAGGTGGTGAACGTGGCGCAGGAAATCGCTGCCGATTTGATCGTGATGGGATCGGCCGGTCGAACCGGACTGGCGCACATTCTCGTCGGCGGCGTGGCGCGGCGCGTGGCTCAGGTTCTTCCATGCTCAGTCATAACCGTCCGCTCTGAATCTCCGATTCGGATGACGAGCGAAGATGAAGTCCCCCGCGCAGATGCGACCTTCTGCGCGACTCATCCTTCCAGAGAGCAGTGCGACCGATTTCAGCATGGCGATGAGCTGTTGCGAGAAGGATTGGCCAACGAGGCGATTGACCACTATCGTGCCTGCCTTGCCGAGTACGGGATGTGCGCAAACGCTTGGCTTCAGCTCAGCAAGGCGCATGCTCGGATCGGCGAACTCAAGGAAGCTCAGCACTGCGCAGCCAGGGCTCAGGAGGCTCTACGCCGCCAGGAACACAAACTGATCGATGACGAGGCGCAAGGGTCTCACATCCTGTACCGTCGAATGTTTGGGGTTTGACGGGCAATGGCACCCCGAGCCCACTCGCGCTCAAATTCGATGCAGCGAACGGATCGTCAACAACGAAACACCGTCCCAATCACCGCGTGATAGCGTAGCAGCAGAACCGCCCAACAGGTGAGGCTCTCATGAACTCGTCAGAATTTCCGAAGGTCTATCGGGGGCGCGAGCAAGATCTGACGCAAGAATTGCTTGCCTACTTTCAGCACGCCGCCAGCACGATTGATGATGCCGAGCGATTGGAGGAATTGCTCGATGAGCTTTGCAGTTCGGACGAGACGTTGCTCACGAATGTGCAGGCTGAACTGCGCCAGCGACAGGCCCAATACGTCCGGAATCTGCTCAAGGAAAAGAGTCGCATGGATGCGTTGCGCGAAGTGTACTTCGACGCGATGGACGAGGCCCGTGCCGTGGGCGGCGCATACTACCGTGACACCGCCACCCAACTAACGCAGCTTGAGGCGGAAGGATTCGACGCATTGGAACATCAGCAGTACCACACTTTCACGCGTCTCCTGGAAGCGATCAGGACCATGGGAGAACGGGCGAAGCACGTGCTGGAGAACGCGAATTCCCTCGAAAGGCGGACCAGTCATGCGAGCTGAGGCTGGGCGCTGTTCGTTCTCATTGGAGAGTTGTCTTTGCCTGCCGACTCCCGTGGTCCGCCCGCGTAACAGCGATCCGAGGATCTAGGAGTTCGTCAATGCTCGGCGTGAGGGAAGGTCATCAAATGGCTCATACTGTTCAGTCCTTTGTCGAAACGCTCAAGTCGGACGGCGTCGAGGCAGGGCGCAAAGAAGCGGAGCGAATTCGTTCTGCGGCGCTGCAAGATGCCGAGCAGATGCTGCGCGACGCCGAGGCAAGAGCGCGCCGCATCGTGGAAGACGCCGAGCGGCAGCGCGAGAAGACGCTTCAGCGCACGCGAACCGATCTCGAGCTGGCCGCACGCGACACGATCGCTCGACTCCGCGACGTGCTCAGCCACGCGATCAACCGACTGCTGACGCAGGCTTCTGCGACAACTCTCGATGACGCGGACTTCCTTCAGGAACTGATCCGCGAGGTTGCCTCGGCCTACGCCCGGTCGGACGCCGCGGGCGAGCAGATCATCGAACTGAATGTGACCAGGCCAATGGAACGCAAGCTGACTGATTGGGCAATCGCATCATTCCGCCGGAGAGAGGGGCAGGCCAAGCTGTCGGTCGAGTTGCATGGCGCCCTGGCGACCGCGGGATTCGAGTACAAGATCGCCGACGGAACCGTTGAAGTGACCCCCGCGTCGGTTGTGCAGCTGCTATCGCAGATCGTCACGCCGAGATTGCAGGAGTTGATAGCGGCCTCCCAGGAGGGGCCCGCAGCCAACGGCTGAGTCACCACTGTTTCATGTCGAGCCGATTGCCACGCGAGCCCTCGCCCATGCCGTTTTGCTGCTCCCGTCTTGATCGCCAAAGCCGCGCCGCCGGAGGTTTCAGTCCGGGGATATCGCAGCGGTACGGCGACGCCCCCTCCAATACGCCACGCCTATCGATGAGAATCGACCGCCACTTTTACATTGCAATGCTCCCGGCGCTCGGCGAACTGGGAGGTTCCGCGCCGATGGGACTGGCCGACTTGCTCGAACATGTTGCAGGGCGGCAGGGGTGGCGCGAGCAGTTGGAGGCGATGGCGCTCTTAGACGACCTTCTTCAGCGCGAGTCGCTTTTGGCCGGCCAGATCGAGGAGGCGGAGCTAGCCGTCCTCTCGCTTCAGCAGGCCCACGGGGAGGCTCCGCTGCCGTCGTTTTTGGAAACGCCGACTGCCGGGAACCGGACGACGGCTCTGCAATCCGATTTGCTCTGGGAGCGGTATTTCCGCTATGCCCACCGGTTGGCTCGCGCCCGCGGCAGTCGGTTTCTCGGCCGATGGATTGAGTTCGAGATCGCCCTGCGAAACGCGGTGGCCGCGACCCGGGCCAAGCGACTGGGACTTGAGCCATCCGACTATCAGGTCGCCGCCGATCTGGCCGCTAGCGACGAGGAACTCGCCTCGACGTTGAGCGAGTGGGAAGCGGCTCGTACGCCATTGGACGGGCTTCGCGTCATGCTCCGGGCGCGTTGGTCGTGGCTCGATCGGCACGACGCCTGGTACTCGTTTTCGGTTGACGAGTTGCTCGCTTACGCCGCTCGCGTGATGGTGCTACAGCAGTGGCGCCGCATCGAGGAGACGGAAGACGTCAAGGCGTGAGGAGCCCAGGCTCGCAGCGTGATCTTTCGAGAAGGGAACCGGCAAGTGAATGCGAGAATCATTGCGGTCTTTGGGAATCTGGTCGTCGCCGAAATCGAAGGCCGCGTCGTGCAGAATTCCCTTGCCTACTGCGTTCGCTCAGACGGCGTGCGACTGATGAGCGAGGTGATCCGCGTTCGCGGAAACGTCGCCGACCTGCAGGTGTTCGAGGAAACCCGCGGCCTGCGCGTCGGCGATCCCGTCGAGTTGTCGGAGGAGATGCTCTCGGTGGTTCTTGGTCCAGGGCTGCTCGGCCGGATCTACGACGGCCTGCAAAACCCCCTGCCGGAGCTGGCCGAGCAGGTTGGCTTCTTCCTGCAGCCGGGCCGCTACATCCACGGCCTCTCGCTCTCACAGACCTGGGACTTCACCCCCATGATCAAACCGGGGGATGTCGTCAGTGCGGGCGACACGATTGGCGCCGTTCCGGAGGGCGACTTCACCCACCGGATCATGGTTCCGCTAGCTTGGCGCGGCGAGTACGCCGTCGAACAGGTCGCCCCGGCTGGCCTGTACGCGGTTGACCAGGAGTTGGCCGTGCTCGTTGGCCCGGATCGGCAGGAGCAGACTGTGACCATGCAGCAGAGATGGCCGGTCAAGCGAGCGCTCAACGTTTCGCGGCGGAAGCTGTTGCCCTCCGAACCTCTTGTCAGCCGGGTGCGGATCATCGATTCGATGTTTCCGATTGTCCGAGGCGGGACGTACTGCATCCCCGGTCCGTTCGGCGCGGGCAAAACCGTGCTGCAACAGATCACCGCCCGCCACGCCGAGATCGACATTGTCGTGATTGCGGCCTGCGGGGAGCGGGCCGGCGAGATCGTCGAAACACTGCGCGACTTCCCCGAATTGACGGACCCGCGAACCGGCCGCAGCCTGATGGAGCGGACGATCATCATTGCCAACACGTCGGCCATGCCGGTGGCTTCCCGTGAAGCGTCGGTCTACACCGCCACGACACTGGGCGAATACTATCGCCAGATGGGCCTGAACGTGCTCCTCTTGGCCGACAGCACGTCGCGGTGGGCCCAAGCTATGCGCGAGCTCTCCGGTCGGCTGGAAGAAATCCCCGGCGAGGAAGCGTTCCCGGCCTATCTCGAAAGCCGGATTGCCGCGTTTTACGAACGGGCCGGGGCGATCGAGTTGCACGACGGGCAGATCGGCTCGCTGACGATCGGCGGCACGGTGAGCCCGGCGGGGGGCAATTTCGAGGAGCCGGTCACCCAGGGGACTCTCAAGGTCGTCGGGGCGTTTCACGGCCTATCGCGAGCTCGTAGCGACGCCCGCCGCTACCCGGCGATCGACCCTCTCGAGTCTTGGAGCAAGTATGACGGCATCGTCGAACCAGAGTCCGTGGCCCGGATGCGCGAGCTACTCCATCAAGGCCGCGAGGTGCAGCAAATGATGACTGTTGTCGGCGAGGAGGGCACGTCCATCGAGGACTTCACCGTGGCGCTGAAAGCCGATTTTGTTGACAACTGCTATCTGCAGCAAAACGCCTTCGACGAGGTCGACGCCGCCACGCCCGCCGACAGACAGAAATTCGTCTTCGGCAAAGTGCTTGAGGTGATCGAGACCGACTTCCAGTTCACCGACAAGGCCGAGGCACGACGTCGAATGTTTGAGGTGACAGACCTATTCCGCAACTGGAACTACGCTGCCGCCGACTCCGAAGAGTATCGCCACTGGCTGGATAGGATTGACACGTTGATCCTCCAGGCGAACAACTCTGCGACCGCGTAAGAAGGACGAATCGATGAGGAAGTATTTCGACGAGATTCGCAAAATTGCTGGAAACGTGGTCACTGTGAACGCCTCGGGGGTCGGCTATGACGAACTGGCCGTGATCCAATCGGCGCACGGCGAGTCGCTGGCGCAAGTGATCCGACTCGAAGGGCAGCAGGTGAGCTTGCAGGTATTCGCCGGTTCGCAAGGCGTTTCGAACAACGACCGCGTGCGATTTTTTCAGCGGCCGATGCAAGTGCCCTTTTCCGACGACCTCTTGGGGCGGGTTCTCGACGGCTCCGGCCGTCCGCGCGACGGCCGCAGCGAGGTCAGGGGCGAAATGACTGAGATCGGCGCGCCAGCGGCCAACCCCGTGCGGCGCCGTATGCCCGATCAGATGGTCCACACCGGCATCCCGATGATCGACGTGTTTAACTCGCTGGTCGAGTCGCAGAAGCTGCCGATCTTCTCTGTGGCCGGCGAACCCTACAACGAGTTGCTCGCCCGCGTGGGGCTGCAAGCTGACGCCGACGTGATCATTCTCGGCGGGATGGGTCTGCGGCACGACGACTATTTGAAGTTCCGCCAAGCGTTCGAGGAGGGCGGGGTGCTCGGCCGGGCAATCATGTTCATCCACACCGCAGCCGACCCCGTGGTCGAATGCCTCATGGTGCCCGACCTCTGCCTGGCCGTCGGCGAACAGTTCGCCTTGCAGGGAAAACGCGTCTTGGTGCTGCTGACCGACATGACCGCCTTCGCCGACGCGCTGAAGGAAATCTCGATCATCATGGAACAAATCCCCTCGAACCGAGGTTATCCCGGCGACCTCTACACGCAGATGGCCCGCCGTTATGAGAAGGCGATCGATTTCGACACGGCTGGTTCAATGACCGTGCTCGCCTGCGTCACGATGCCGGGCGACGACGTCACGCACCCCGTGCCTGACAACACCGGTTACATCACCGAAGGGCAGTTTTATCTACGCGGCGGTCGGATCGAGCCGTTCGGTTCGCTCTCGCGGTTGAAGCAGCAGGTCAACGGCAAGACGCGCGACGACCACCGCGCAATCATGGACGCCTGCATCCAGCTCTACGCCCTGTGCCGCGAGAGCCGCGAAAAGCGCGACATGGGGTTCGAGACGTCGGACTGGGATCGCAAATTGCTCCAATACGGCGCGCTATTTGAACAGCGCATCATGGATCTGTCGGTGAATATCCGCCTTTTCGACGCCCTCGACCGTTGTTGGAGGATCCTCGCCGAGTGCTTCGAGCCGGAGGAAACAGGCATCCGCCGCGCGATCATCGACAAACACTGGCCCCAACCGAACGCCGACCTCCGAGGAGAGTCCGCAGGCGAACCGAACGCTGCTCCAGCGAAAGCGTGAACCGGGACGAACTTCCAGAAAGCACACGCAAACAGACAGTTTACCGGCAGTGAAGAAAATCAAACTAACCCGGCCCGAGTTGAAGCGGCGCCGCGAGATGCTGCGGCGTTACGAGAGGTATCTGCCGATGCTCAAGCTCAAGCAGCAGCGACTGCAAGTCATGCTGCGCGACGCGACCAAACGGCGGCTTGAAGCCGAGCAGCGGAAGGAGGAGATCGAATCCGCTCGGCGGCAATACCAGAGCGTCATGGCCGACTGGGCGGGCGTGCCGCTGGAACTCTGGGCCAAACCGAGCGATGTCTTTCTCGACGAGCAGAACGTCGCCGGCGTGTCGGTGCCCGTGTTGCGTGACGTGGCGTTCCCGGAGGCCCGCTACAGTCTTTTCGGCACGCCGCCGTGGGTCGACCAAGCCCTGGCGGACCTGCGGGAACAGACTCGACGTCAGGTGCTCGTCGAGATCCTCGGACAACAGGAGCAATTGCTGCGACGCGAGCTCACGCGGATTGTCCAGCGCGTCAATCTGTTCGAGAAGGTCATGATCCCCGACGCCCGCGAAGTCATCCGTCGCATTCGCATTAAGTTGGGCGATGAGATGACCGACGCCGTGGGGCGTTCGAAGATCGCCAAGAAAAAGCTCTCCGAAACGCTTGACACCTATCCAGGCATAGCCAGCATGTTCGCGACGAACGGGCAGGGCGAGTCCAACGGCGAGGGTCTGCCTGGGGGAGCGCCGCCATGATCGTGCCGATGCGAAAGATCTATCTGGTCGCCCGGCAGCCGGATCGCGATCGTGTGCTCGATGTCCTTCGCGAGTCAGGTGTCGTCCATTTGGCGCCGATCGATCCTCGGCAGGCCGTGCCCGACGAAGCCACCAGCCGAAATATCGATTCAATCAAGGCGGCTCTTCACGAACTCTCGGGCATCGAGCCGCGAGGCGCGAAGCCGGATGTGTCGCCATCCGAAGCGGTCCGTGAAGTGATCGACATCCAACGACATGCGGCCGAAGGGCGCAATCATCTCGCCGTGCTGTACCACGAACTGGATCAGATCGCCGTCTGGGGCGACTTGCGGCTGGAGCATGTCGAGGAGTTGCAGCAGGCCGGGATCGACGTGCGCTTTTACAAGATGCCGGCGGGCGCAATCGAGCAGGTTCAGGCCGAGTGCGTCGCCGAGGTCGCGGAATTGCCCGGCCGCAACGCGATGGTGGCCGTGGCCGACCGGCTCGACGCTCTCGTCGTGCCTGACGAGGCTGAACCAATGCGGCTTCCGTCGCGCGACGCCGCCATGATTCGAGCTGAGGCGAAAGACCTTGACCGAGCTTTGCACCGCGACATCAAGCGGCTGCACCAACTGGCCCACCTGGCGCCGGCCATGGAGTCGGAGCGGCTTCGTCTTGAGCTGCAGGCCGAAGAAACGGTCGCCGTGCGAGGCGCCTATGCCGATGACAGCCTGTTCGCCATCCAGGGCTGGCTGCCCGAGGAGAACTACCCTTTGCTCGACGAGCGCCTCGCCACGCGTGGCCTCCCAGTTGTGCTTCAACAGAGCGAACCAGCGGACGACGAACAGCCCCCGACGCTGATCCGCCCGCCCGCCTGGGCGCGGCCGATCGATGGGCTATTCAAGATCCTTGGCACCGTGCCCGGCTACCGCGAGTTTGACGTCTCCGCACCCTTTCTGATCGCTCTGCCGATCTTCACGGCGATGCTCATCAGCGATGCCGGCTACGGAGCTGTGCTACTCGTCGGCTCGTTGCTGGCCTACCCGTGGGCTGCCCGGAACTTCGGCGATCGCTTCACGCAGTTGCTCATGGTCGTCGGCGCTGTTTCGGTGATCTGGGGCGTCATGACCAATGCCTTCTTCGGCTTTGCGTTGCTGCCGGCGACGTTGATCCCGATCGAGCTCACGGCGGAATCGCGAACGCTCATGATGCGGCTGAGCTTCATCATCGGGGCGATTCACCTCAGCCTGGCGCAGCTTTGGCAGAGCGTGCGTTTTTTTCCCGACCTTCGCTGGCTCAACCGCCTTGGATGGGCCCTGTTTATCTGGGGAATGTACGGCGTGGTGAACATGTTCGTGCTACAGGGCCCCATGAACTGGCAGACGCCATGGCCCTATCTGCTCAGCGCTGGCGCCGCCTTGGCCGTCGGGTTCGCCAGGCCGAGCGGAAGCCTGGCAAGGAGGATTGGCATGGGCTTGGCGGAGTTTCCGCTCTCCGTGCTCTCCACGTTTTCCGACGTGATTAGCTACGTGCGGTTGATGGCCGTAGGCCTGGCCAGCAGCGTGCTCGCCGTAAGCTTCAACGAGATGGCTTTCCAAGCACGGCTCTTGCCGATCACCATTCTCGTACTCCTCCTCGGGCACGGCTTGAACCTCGGTCTGACAATGATCGCCATGTTCGCGCACGGTGTGCGTCTCAACATGCTCGAATTCGGAAGCAACCTCGGCATGGAGTGGGCCGGGTATCCTTACCGGCCGTTCGCTCGCCGCCCCCCGTTGCTCTGAGAAGCCATATGACACTATCCATCAAGCGCGTTGTCCGGGAGTCGAAACCATGACGCAAGACGTACTTTTCTCTCAAGTCGCCAATCCACTGCTCACGCTACTCGCCGCCACCGATACGTTCTGGCGCTTTCTGAGCGAGGCGAGCACGGTGATAAGCCTCGGCATGGCCGGCCTGGGCAGCGCGATCGGCATCGGCATCGCCGGCCAAGCTGCCGCCGGAGCCTGGGCCAAGGAAGCCCGCGCAGGCCGCAACCTGAGTTTCACCTATGTGATCCTCGTTGGCATGCCCATCAGCCAAACGCTCTACGCCATGATTGTGATGGTCAACATGCGCGGCGTCTTTGACAGCGTCGAGGTCACGGTGGCCGATGCCGGCCTGCTGACGGGCATCGGCCTGGCCAACGGCGTCACCCAAATGCTTTCGGCCTGGATGCAAGCATTGGTCGGCGCCGCCGGTATTCGGGCGCTCAGCGAAGCGGAAGGCAAGGGCTTTGCGCTCATCATCATTACCATGGGCATCGTCGAGACCGTCGGGATCTTTGCGATGGTCTTCCTCCTCGGCATGATCCCTTCCGCGTAGTCACTGCGGGCAACCCGTCGCAGCTAGAACACGAGACTCCGCCCCTTGCCTCAATTCTTCTCGAGGAAAAGAGATGGAGAGCGAAAAGTCCGCCGCACCGTTGATTTAGGCGGCTTGGCGACAGACAGCCTTCGGTTGCGCGAGAACCGCGGAAGCGGGCGAGGCTCGGACCGGCGACCCTGGCATTGACGGTCTTTCCGGACTTCCGGGCATCGGCAAGGAAACCGATGCGACTTCACGGTTTGTACACATCAATAAGGATGGGCCATCGCATCGCTGGTAGTTGTCGAAAAGCTCTTTCGCACGATTCGTAACTCAACAGGTCCCAAAGAACGTTAGACTTTCGCAAGGGCCGGCGGTTGGGCAAGATCGATCGCCTGGTTGTTGGAAGGAGCCGTGGATTCGAGATCTGGACCGGGAAGAGCGTCGAGCGACGCCCGACTCCCCCGCCGTCCGGCAGTGCCGTTTCTGGGTGGGCCAACCTGGATTTCGCTCTGGGGAGAGGGTTATAAGACAATGCTTGACCCACGTGAGGTCTCGGCGCCCGAGTTGGCCGACGTGCATTGCATGAGCTGGAACAATGAAACCGATTTCTCGTCACTTTGAGTCACCCAGTTTGAGTCACCCGGCAAATGGATGTCTTGCGGTGCGAACTTCGTCGAACACGCCGAGGATCACATCGACTTCTATCCCCACCTCCGCGTTCTCGCGACGGAAGTGCTGCCGCGTTGGATGGATTCACATCGAGACGAGTCAATAACGAGCATTTCGCGCACAGCTTCGCAGATCGCGACGACAGCGGGATGGCCGCATTCTAGTCCCCGTAAATAACTGACGCCGGCGCAGACTCAATGAATCCACCTGCAATCCATCAGTTGGTCGCGGATCTGCTGATCGTCTTGGCAGCCGGCTTTGCGTCAGGGGTTCTCTGCAAACGACTGCGAATCTCGCTCCTGGTCGGCTACCTCGTCGTGGGAGCGATCATCGGGGAGGGTGGGATTGGGTTAGTTTCCCAGCAAAGTCACGAGTTGGATTACTTAGCCCGAGCCGGCGCGTTGCTCCTGCTTTTCTCCGTGGGGATCGAATTCTCGTTGGACGAACTGAGGCGGATGAGCTACTACTTTCTTCTGGGAGGGTCCACGCAGATGTTGCTGGTAGCGATCCCTCTGATGGGGATCGGCCTGCTGTCCGGAGTTTCGTGGAACGTCGCGATCCTGGTCTCGACGGCGGCGGCGCTCAGTTCGACCGTCCTTGTGTTCAAGGCCCTGGCGGAGTGGGGGCAGGCGGCCACGGCGCACGGACGGCGTGCGATTGGCATTCTGCTATTTCAGGACGTGGCGCTCGTTCCACTCATGCTGTTGGTGCCCTTGTTGACAGGACAAGGGGATGCGCCGACGTGGGGGGCGCTGGCAACGCTGGCGGCGAAGTCGTTGCTGTTTATTGTCGCAGTTATCGGCCTGCGTTACGCGATCAGTCATGTCCTGATCCCGTTCATGGCTGATCTGAGAAGCGTCGAACTGCTTGTCCTCTTCTCCCTGAGCACCTTAGGAGCGTCCTGCTACGGCGCCTACCGGCTCGACTTGCCGCCCGCCATCGGAGCACTGGCCGCGGGGCTCTTGCTAAGCGGCAACCGGATAAGCCAGCAGATCGATACGGTCGTACTGCCGTTTCGCGAGACGTTCGCCGCGGTGTTCTTCGTGACCTTGGGCACGCTGCTGCAGCCCGTCGTCTTCCTCAAAGAACCATGGCTCTTGACCGCAGCGTTGGTCGGCACGCTCGCACTGAAGTCCGCTGCCGCATGCATCGCGCTGCGACTTACTGGTCTATCCTGGCGGTCCGCCCTCGGCATGGGGTTGGGGCTCGCCCAGCTTGGAGAGTTTTCGTTCTTGCTCATCGCCGAAGGGTTTTCCGAAGGCGTGGTGCGAAGCGAAGACTACAATCGAGTGCTGTTCATCGCCCTCGGAACGCTGATCGTGACGCCGCTGCTCTTGAAGTTCGGTTTGCGCTGGACTGACGGTGCGCAGGCCTTTAGCGTGGAACAAAAGGCAGCATCGACGAGCGACCGGGCGATCGAGAGAGCGCTCGTCATTGGCATGGGGCCTGCCGGTCGCCAGATAACCTCGCGGCTTGAGACGGGCGGAGTCGACGTGGGCGTGATTGATCTGAGTCCGATCAACGTTCACCAATTCTCTCAACAGGGATTCCATGCAATCGCGGGCGATGCTCGCGATCCCGAGATTCTCCAGCGGGCGAAGTTGTCCGAACGACATCTCGTCGTGGTTTGCGTGGCCGACGACCGGATTGCCAGGCAGATCGTACTCACATTGCGAGCGACGAATCGTGAGCTGGTGATTCTTGTACGTTGTCGATACCAGGCAAACCTTTCTGTCATTCAGAACGCTGGCGCGGACACCGTAATCAGTGAAGAGCAGGAAGCAGCGGGTGCGCTGCTCAGAAGTTGCGAGAGTCTTCTTCGGCGTGGATGACGCCATTGGAACCCAAGTCGTGTCGGTTCCATTGCTGCTCTTTGTCCCGGAAACAGCGGCACAATGCGGGCCAATGCACGAAGAGTTAGGAACCGCACCGAACGTCGTGATGTCGGCGTGGACACCGATGCGAGCTCGCGACAAGGCCAGGGAAACGAAGTTGGACCATCCGTCGGGACTTTGAATCCGGCGCATCTGCAATCGGTGGAACTCACCTCAGCGGCTCCGATCTGACTCGAAATGCTCGCGGTGACGAACAGGTATGACGTTTTAGAGCCAAAAAATCTCTTCTTATTGATCCTTGCGCAGTTAATGAGCCGGTCAGATAAACGCAACGGCTCGCTACCGCTTCGGACGTTGCTTCTCCTGGGCCCTACGCTCCTTGGTCAGTACCTTTCGCTCGTGCATTATCGGCGACAATGTCGCCCCTGGGACGAAGCCGTCCCCGGCGTCCTCATGGGCAGAAAGTTGACGAGAATCGAGTCCGCTCCGCTACTCGAAAATGGCGCGCCGGCAGTGCTGGATCTCACCGCAGAATTCACGGACACGCGGCGCTTCGCGAGCTCGCTATACCTGAGCCTTGCGATTCTCGACCTGACCGCGCCGACGGCGGAGCAACTTCAGGCAGGAGTCGACTTTATCACTGAAAACGTCGCAGCGGGCGGCATCGTACTCGTCCACGGCAAGGTCGGCTACTCGAGAACAGCGGCAATCGTCGGCGGTTACCTCATGGCATCTGGGCACTGCGAGAACGTGGACGAAGCGACAGCTCTCATGCGTTCCGCCCGACCGCCGATTGTCATCCGCCCCGAGGCCCGCGCTGCGATGGAGCGGTATTCCATCTTGGCGCCAGCTCTTGGCGAGCCGAAATCGCGTCCAAGCAGCTGATGTCGACCGTTTACTCGCATACCGCGTGGGAAAGTAGCCAATCGGCGAAACCGCGCGTGGCGTCGATACGCGCTGTAGGATCCGTTGAGCCGTAGCCTCGCAAGTCTGGAGCGACCGCTCGGCACTGCGGCGGCAACGCCAGCATGGTCTCTTCCCAAAATGTCGAAGTGCTCAGATTGCCATGCAAGAATAGCACCGGAGCGCCTTCCACAGGTCCGCTGCTCAAGCAATGCATCCGAAGACGGCTTGATCGCACGACTGACGATTCGATCCCAGGCAAATGGCTGTCGGATGCAATCATGGTTCCTTGCTTGGCGCGGGCCGTTTGGCCAGTGCGAGTTTATCGCATTTGCCGGAAGCGCTGAGCGGCATCTCCTCGACGAAGATGAATTTGGCGGGACATTGGAAGCGGGCGAGATGCCGCTGGCACCACGCCTGAAGGTCGGCCTCGCTGGCGGTCGTCTCCGCGTGCAGCTCCAGGAACGCCCAGCCGCATTCACCCCATTTGGGATCAGGCATGCCGATGACGGCCGCCAGTGCTACCGCCGGGTGTTGCTGCAGGACTCGTTCCACTTGGGCTGGATAGACGTTCTCCCCGCCGCTCACGTACATTTCCTTTTTCCGACCAACGACATAGTAATACCCTTCCTCATCCCGCATCATCAGATCGCCTGTCGCCAGCCAGTCTCCGTCGAACGCCTGTTCAGTCGCCTGCGGATTGTTCCAGTACCCCGCGAACACATGTGGTCCGCGGATCTGGAGCTCGCCCACCTCGCCGGAACCGACCGCTGAACTTTCTTCACCTCGCAATCGCACAGCGACGAAGAAGTTGGGGAGGCCAATCGACCCCTGCTTGCGGATCGAATCCGCAGCCGGCAGTGAGAAACAGTTGGGGCCGGCCTCAGTCAATCCGTAGCCTTGTCGCATGGCAACGCCTCTGGCAGCATAAGCCTCGATGAGCGGCAACGGACACGATTCCCCCCCGAAGATCGCGAAACGAACCTGGGACAAATCGGCCGCGGCGAAATTCGTCGCCTCGGCCATCATCCGCAGCGTCGTGGGCACCCCAAACAAAATCGTCACGCCTTCTGGACCCATCAAGCGATTGCATTGCTCGGCGTCGAAGCGTGGTTGGAGGATCACTCGACCGCCCAACAGCATGAGGGGCGTGAACAGGACGTGCCAGCCGCCGGTATGGTGCAGCGGCATGTTGAGGAAGGCGACGTCCGCGTCTGTCAGACTCAAGCCGATGATCGTATTCAGCGCGTTCCAATGGATTTGCCGGTACGTGATCATGGCGCCCTTCGCGCGACCCGTCGTGCCAGACGTGTAGAGGATCATGGCCACGTCGTTTTCCGACGCGAAATACGCCCGGAAGTCGTCGGGTGAGGAATTGTCTTTCGACAGCACGCTTGCCACGGAGGCCTGGGAAGGCTCCTCCGCCGTGAGGTCGAGCGCCCACGCCTCGAGACCAGTCCGAGCGGACCAGGCGGCATTCAATGCGCCGGCGAGTTGTGATTCATAGACCAGCAGCTTCGGCGCGCAGTCGTCCAAAAGTTCCACTAATTCGCCGGTCCGCAAGCGGTGGTTGAGCGGAGTTAGAATGGCGCCGAGCTTGCCGCAGGCAAAGTACAGGTCGAGATACTCGATTCGATTCGTCGAAAGGCACGCCACACGGTCGCCGGATTCGATCGCAAAGCGGGTGCGAAGATGCTGCGCGACGCGAGTTGCTCGTTGATCAAGCTCCTCGTAACGATACCGCCGGCCGGTCGCACTATCGAACACCGCTTCGCGGTCCGGCGACAACATGCGCCGGCGCCTGAGCCAGTCGTTGATGCCCATCCTTCTCACTCCAACTAGAGCGGCGATCCGTGTTCGGCCCAGCCGGCCAGACGAGAGCCCGCGAGGTAGGAAGCTTGACAATATTCATTATGGCGTTCAGGGGCTGCACTTTTAAGCGGCCAGGAGGCGGCCTAGCAAAACGGCCAAGACGCAAAGGGCTTGTTGGAGAATCGACGCCGATGCAAGTTCGCAGAAGGCCGCACCCGCACAGGCCGATGCAGCCGTCGTGATCTCGGCAGTCGCCGACTTGAGCGAAGTGTGCCCTCCTCGGCGCGTTTGACCCCGTGTTTGGCCTGAGCGCGACTGCTTCGTGACAGCGGTGGCATCGCCTCCTGCGGTGTGGCGATGGCGAGACAACCAGCCCTGGCGCGAGGCAGATCTTCCTCAAGCCGCACTTGCCTCATCACAAACGCAACAGACAAGGAGCAAGGAACGTCACGCGCTTGGGTTCTTGCGGGTCGACAACCCCGAATCCCGGCGAATGGCATGGCTCTCGAAGCCGTCTACGTGAATGGGATCGACCGGAAAGTGATTCGTGGCGCCGAGGCAGTTCCAACCGAACCGCGCGTGATGCCGCATAGATGCTTGGAGCCCCCGCATCATCGCCCCGCAAGCCTCTTGACGCTGGCTCCCTCATAGATGCCATTTGACGATGCCGCCGACAGCAGATAGCAGGCCGTAAAACCCTCCTCGGTTGCTGAGACCTCAGCGGTGCGGAGAGCGAGTCTAGGAACGTTGCTCTGCCCAATTCGCAGGTTCTTGGTAAATACCCGCGGGGCGCCCGGCATGTGCAATTCGGCGACTTAAGGCGGAGCGTTGTCCCTTTGGGTCACAGACGCTAGTTGGACTGCCGATTGACGCCCCAGTCGCTCGCAGATTGCCGCGGTCTCGCCAAAATCAACCTCCAAACGCTCGACCCTTCGAGCCTCCACCAGGGCGACCGACCCGATCCAGGGGTCGGGCGAACCCGGCAGATAGACGACGACTAACCCTTGGTCTGTGCGGTCCGCTTCGTAACCTAAACGAATCGCGTCATCGAATCGAATGGTCACTGGAGCCAGGGAGGGGGCCAAGTCGCTTCCGCCTACGTTGCCCGCCAGAATGTCTTTGTAGATGGCGTACTTCGGAAAAACCGTGACGAGCTGTTTCTCAATCGTCTGCGAGAACCTCCGGCCGATGGCTCGCTGCGCTGCGAGACCGCACAAGAAGCAGAGCAGGAGCAAGATCGCGACCGCGATCAAGAAGAGAAGTGTGATGCCTGCTGCACTGGTGACGGGCAAGTGGGCTTTCAGAGGTTCGTAAACCAGCAACACCGCATTGTAGACGTAGCCTAGAAGGGCGCCGATAACGGCTAGCGGAAGGAGGAAAACCAGACCACCAACCGCGGTCGTCTTGAGAAACCCAAATGTCTTGACCGCACTTTCTTTCATATGAACCTCCTGGAATACGATTGAGACGATCTTCCTCGAAGGCCGTTCAATCGCATGCTGAAGAATGTCCCCTGAAAGTGCAACCAGGCTGTCACATCGAAAGAACCGCCGAGGCTTGGACGAATCGCACTGTCAAACGTGTAGTTGCACGCCAGTGGGCTCTTTCTGATCGATGATCCAGCCCAAATGAGAGGATCTGCGGCATGGTGACGACTCCCTGGCCGTCGACATGCACCTCCCTGATCGGCTCCGCCAGCCGATAGCCTCCGTTAGGCTTCCTGTTGAATCTCCTGTCACTTCAAGGAGAAGTCCGGCAGCCGTTTAGGTGCACGCTTCCCCTTCTTTCACCGTGGATCAAGATCGGGCGAGGCCACTGAGAGATTGGCGGCCGTATCCCCGCCTGCCATCCGCTCTGCGATTGGACGCTGCACACGAAAGGGCCAAGAGTCAAGGTGAGTCGGCGTCGGCCGCCAGCGTGCTGTGCGACCAATACTTGCCTTCCGGGCACGTGACCAGCAGGCGAACATAGATCGGCGAGCCGGCAGGAACGTCTGCAATTGTAAACGAATTCCGAAGTCCCTTTGGAGCAGGCAGTTCGTCACGATGCGTCCATCGGCTGGCAAACGTCACTCCGTCTTGCGTGCCCCAGAAGGCGTCAATTCTCATCGGCTCGCTCGCGCCATGCAACTCATAGGCGCCCGTAAGGGCGCCGTGGGCAAGCCGGACTTTTTTGCAGGCGAGCCGTACGGGTTGGGAGGAGAGATACTCCTGAGCCGCGCCGTCGAGATAGCCGGCGTCGTCGATTTCCGCCGCTTCGGCCAGTGTGACGAACCGCTCGGCGGGGGGCTTGCGGAAAGTCCAGCCGCCGGCGCTCAACCAGAATCGCCCGTCGTCCGCGACGCCGCGAGCGGTCGGCGTGAGGCCGGTGTTGCGGTCAACGTCGCCGTAGGTCATCTGATCCAACGGCGCCCACGAGCCTTGCGCGTCGCAGACCCAGCCCCGGTAGCGCATCGTGCGCGGATAGACGCCCGTGCGTTGTCGTTGCGGCGGACCGGGGACTTCGACAAAACTGCCAACCCACAGCGACCGCAGCGGTCGCCCATTGTTCGCCTTCGCGCCCGTCGCGAAAAAACGCCACCGCTGTTTGTCGTGCTCGTAGAAGTAGCTGTAGTACGTGTCGTATCGCGGGCCAGGTTCGACGCGTAGTGCGATCGCCTGACGCTGCCCTTGCCGTCCCGCGAGAGGCTCCCAGTTTCGCACTTTCACGCCGGTCCCTTCGTGATCGAATCCGCCGAATTCCGCAGTCGGATGACCGACGGCCAGCAAATGCGAGAGCTTCTCCGTCGCCGGCTCGCGCTGATTACGCCTGAACGACCAGAGTGAAAAGTTGAAGCCGGCGCCAACCGTACCATCGGCCCGCCAAGCGGGGCCGTAATATCCGAAGGGCGTGGTGACGGGGCTGTAGAAATCCAGCGTCCCGGGCGCCGCGTCCAGTTCCATGACCCACAGTCGGATGTCGTTCGCGAGACGGGAGCTGGAAAACTTGGCGTGCGCCGCCGTGGGACGCCATCGCTGCCGCATGACGCCGCCGCCGGCGGTCGCGGGGCCGGCGAGCTCGATTCGCTGGACGGCAGTTTCATCCGAGGCGCGCCGACAAATAAGTTGCACGGTCTGCGGGCCCGGATGCTGGAACATCAAGTCGCCGACCAGCGTCGCGCGGGAATCGGCGTCGCCGGTCTCCGCCGCTAGCCGCGTCTCGGCGGTCCCCGCGCGCAGCGTGAATTGATCTTGTCCCGTAGCGGCGCTGAGCAACACGCGAACCGAAGCCTTGCCCGCGGCTTCGCAGTACACGCCCCATTCAGCAACTCGTCCCGGCCGCCAGCCTGCAATGGCGGTGAACGAACGGCCGCCGTTGAGATTGTCGACGTCGGGCGTTCGCCCTTCGCCCGTCGCGATCAACCCGCCGGCGGGAAAGAACGCTTCGTTGGGAGTCAGCACCAACTGCCCGTCACGGGTCCGCTGCAGCATGATCCGCTCGCGCGGCGGACCGTCCACATCGATCCAGGTAAGGGGAGCGCCGATCTGGCCAGGCGCTGCATTTCGCAATTCGGCGACGGTCGCGCCTGCGCGCCAATTCAACAGGGCCGCCGCGGCGGCGACAAGTCGAACCAGATTCCGGCAGGGCGCCTGGCTGCTCGGGCGGAGAAGAACGCGTACTCCCACGGGACGGAAACCCTCGATGTTGCAGGGCGACGGGCAAACGGAATTGAAAGGTCGATTGTGGTCGCTATTCGTCGAGTTCGCTTACGACGCGTCGTACTGGAGCGAGACCGCCGGTTGATCCGCGACGCCTGCTTGGAAAACCGATCCCTGCTCGCAGTCGGGCGCGTTCTTGCCGAACCGAACTCGGTATGCGCCCTCCTCGTAGACCCATGGCTGAAAGCTTCGCCCCCGAACGCGAACCGTGTACAGAATCTCGCTGCTGGAGGCTTCTGCAACCTGCACGACCGGGTCGTCGAGATCGTCGAACTCCAACATGGGCAGCCATGCCGTCGGCTGGCGGCCGTCGTTGTCGCGCGCAGCCGCGGTGATCGGCCAGCCCGGGTATTGTGCGGACTCGCCGACAGCCGCGGCGGCGAAGCGAGGCCAGCACTCGAACGTCGCCGTGCGGGCCGCCTTGTCGAACCGCACCAGCCCGTAGCCGTCGCCCCGCCGCAGTTTGTTGGTGATATCGGACGGATTCGCGTAGGCGAGCATCGAGATCTTATTGCCCAGCCCGTCGGCGTAGTCGCCGGTCCAGGGGAGCGGGCTGCCGGCTCGCGAGTTGGGGCCCGGCTGCTCGTTTTCAGGATGCCACCAGCGGCCGTAGATCGTGTTGACGAGCGCCGGGCTGGTGAACCCGTACGGTCCGTCGCCCCACTCGTCGATGCCGTGCTTGACGACCACTGCCAGGTGCTGGTCGCCGCACAGGTGGAACGCCTGCACTCGGCGGATCTCGCGCAGGGCAGCGTTACGCCCCGACTGGGGCCAGCCGTTGCAGTCGAGATCGGCGAGCAATCGGTCGTTCGGGCCCCCGTGCATGTGGACCGCGCCGCAGAAGGCGGTCTGCGACAACACGACCTTCATCGTGGCGTCGGTCCAGTCTTCGCCCCAATCGCGCAAGAACTTCAATTGTCGTGCGCCAAGCAGTTCAAGCCCGGGCAGGTCGATCGACGCCGGGTCATATGACGGATCGTTGATGTGGTCGGGGCGCGGCCCCTGCTGGGCGATCTTGCCGGCGGGCCCCGATTTGAATTTGCGGTCTTCAAGAATGGCAAAGTCGACGCCCCCGATGCGGAGCCGCGTGAAGTAGACGGCGATGCCCCGATCGACGGGCGCCGGATCGACCGGGTCAGGCAGGTGCCACGTCTGTTGACGCTGCACCATATTGACGTATGCGGGCGGATACATGTAGCCGCCGTCGGCATTGCCCGGCCGCGTCGAGAGCTTGCCGTGTTCGCCCCACAGGTTCGGCTGGCCCACGTCGTGGTCGTCGGGAATCGTGATCGTGGGGCGGTCGCGAATGACGTCGCGGAACTGCAGGCCAAACTCGATCCACCCTGCCGTGTGCTCGGTGTGGCGATAGGTCTGATCGCCGGCAAAAAACAGTACGTCGGGGTCCTGTTGCAACAAGGTGTCGACGATCTCTGCCCGCAGGCCGCCGGTACGGCTGGAGTTGCACGACATGTTGGCGACAACGATGTTCGGCTTGTCGTCGGGATCGCGGCGAATGCGGCCTGCGAACATCGCCGCCTCGCCGTGGCGAACGCGGTAGTTGACGTCGCGGCCGCCGTCCCACGGCTCGATGCGGAAGTGGGCGCTCCAGCCCGGGTAGAGCACGTCGGCGCGGGCGATCTCGCGCCACTTGCCATGCTCTTCAATTTCCAGGCGTGCGACGGTGCTCTCGCCAGGTTTCAGCGGGTAGAGTTGGGCCGTCATCTTCAGCACGCCGGCGTCGTGCGTGTAGAGGGCGAACGCCAGCACCTCGTTGCGTGGCACGTCCATCGCGGGCGGGGGAGCGGGGCCCTTCGGCGGCGTCCGCGTCCACCACTCGCCCGTCGCCAGAGAGTCGAGATTGGGATACTTCCGGCCGAAAGGAAACGCGGGTCGGGCGCCGCTCTCGGCCGCTTCGAATCCCTCGCCCCCCAGTACGCTACGCAACGACGATCCGCCGCACCAAACCAGGGCCACCAGTCTGACAAACAGTCGGCGGGTGAATTTCATAGAGAACTCCTCTGAAAACTGCCGCTTCTGTGCCGTCCGATCCAGCCATCGACAACCGCGAATTGGCGCGCATCACTGATCGAGCCGGCCGTGCCGCCGCACGTCCGGCTGAGGGAAGACGGCGATGCGTACGCCGACGGTGACGCTGTCGAGTTGACCTTCGCTGATGTTCCGGAACGTGCTCACGACCCTGGCTTCCAGCTTCCCAATCCTGGCGAGATCGGGTCTGTCAGGAGCGGCTTCCATTCATCCAAGAGCCGCGTCGCCTTGTCCGCCGCTGCCGTACGACTTTCGAAGACGTTCGTCGTTTCCGAAACGTCCGTCGCGAGATCAAACAGCAGCGGCGGTCCGTATTCCTTGCGGTCGCGAGGACGCTGCATCAAGATCAGTTTTTCGTCATCGATCCGCGCGGCGAACCGCTTGTTGTCAAACCACCGCCAGTAGAGCGCCGGGTGCGGCCTGTCTTTGTTCTTGCCTGTCAGGTAGGGCGTCAGGTCCACCCCGTCGAGCGGCTTGCCTGCGGGGACTTCGGCGCTGCAGTGCGCCACGATTGTCGCGGCGACGTCCAATGAGCTGACCGGATAGTCGTAGTCGCCGCCGGCGGGGAGGACGCCCGACCACCGCACGGCAAAGGGGACTCGTACGCCGCCCTCGAACGGGCTGCCCTTATAGTCGCGGAGGACGCCGTTCCGCGAGCCATTCGTCGGCGGACCGCCGTTGTCCGACAGGTAGAACACAATCGTTCGATTGTCGAGGTCGCACGCGGTCAACTTGTCGAGCAGCCGCCCGACGCCGTCATCGACGGCCGAGACCATCGCCGCGTACTTACGTCGCTTTGGATCCTCAATGTGCGCGAACCGTTGAAGGTACTTTTCGGTCGCCTGCAACGGCGTGTGCGGCGCGTTGTACGCCAGATAGAGAAAGAACGGCTGTTCTTGATTTCGCTCGACGAACTTGACCGCCGCGTCGCTGAGCGCATCGGTCAGGTAGTCGTCGATATCGACCGGAGTCGTGCCGTGTAAGATCTTCGTACGATACCACTGTCCCGGCTTCTGGACCTCGGACAGATCGCGGACCGTCAGTTGCTCGGGAAAGTAGCAATGTCCGCCGGAGAGAAACCCGAAGAATTCGTCGAACCCGCGGTTCAGCGGGCGCAGATCCGGGTGCGTGCCCAGGTGCCACTTGCCGATGGCGATCGACCGGTAGCCGACCGGGCCGAGCAGCTCAGCCAAATTGGTTTCGCTCAGCGGCACGCCGTTATGGGGAACGGCGGGGTTGATGGTCGGGTTGCGGCAGGCGCCAAACCGGTCCTGATAGCGCCCCGTGATGAGCCCGGCTCGGCTGGGTCCGCATACCGAATAGGTGACGTAGCCGTTCGTGCAGCGAACGCCCTCCGTGGCGATTCGATCGAGGTTTGGAGTGGGAATATCCTGGCAGCCGTTGAAGCCAACGTCGGCATAGCCCTGATCGTCCGTCAGGATGACCACCAGATTCGGCGGCCTGTCCGCCGCCGCAGCGACCGCGGCGCACGCGGCGGCCGCCAATCCAAGAAACGGGAGAAAACGCTGCAAACTGATCATCATGCCCTACCTTCTGGCCCGCGTCAGGCTGCACCGTCCGACGCGGCGTCAGCAAGCCCGCTTCTGTTCAGTGCGCGGATGCAGTGGAAGTTGCAGACCGGCATCGCCCCCGCGAGCATGCGGCGACGCCCAATGCCGCCAACGTCGAGGCCGCCTTCCAAGACGACAACTCCGGGACCGATGCGGCCAGCTTCGCCAGGGCGTCTGCGCCGTGGATGCCATTGTAGACAAGCTTGAACAATTCGAAGTCCTGCTCATCGTTTCGCCCGTCGCCGTTGAGATCGCCGCGAGCGAGCGCTTCGGCCGAGGACAGGCCCGACAAATCGCCGAACAGGTTCGCGCGAAACACGAGCCAATCGGCCGCGTCGACGGCCCCGTCCCCAGTCAAATCCCCCAGCAGGGGCGCCAGCGTCAGCACCGCGTCCGCACCGGCCAGCGCAATGTTCGAAGCGAGCAAATCCCCGGCCTCGCCGTCGTGCGTCAGACGCAGCGACAGCGTTGAACCCAGGTCCGTCGCCAACTCGTTCGTGGAAGGCGAATTGCCGACCGCGTCGAGCGTCACCTGCAAGGCTTGTGCCGTGCCAATCGGCAAGGCGTCGGTCTGGACCGCGCCGGTGAAGTATGTGAAACCGCTGGAACCAACCAATTCAATCGCCACCTCTGGCGCCGGCGCCGCGGTGCGTTCCAGGGAGAGATCCACCGTATAAACCATGTGCAGATCGTTCAGAAACACGTCGATCGGGCTGTTGCTTTCATCCCGCACCGCGCCGGAGAAATTCCGCCCGTCGCCCGCCTCGGCTACGTGCCAGTTGCGACTCTCGTCGTCCGGCCGCACGCCAAACGCCATGACGCCGTCGCGGTTAGCGTTGCCGGTTCCCACGTTGGGGGGCAGCACGGAGAAGTGCGCGGTGATCGGCGCGTGATTGCGCAGGATGAAGCTTGTCAGTTGATCGCGCACGTCGCGCACGGTCGGATCGCCGGCGCGGTTGGTCGTCTCGCTGGGGTCGCCGGCCAGATCGAACATCTCAATGGCGCCGCCCCGGTGGCGGATCATCTTCCAATCGCCGATTCGCGCGATTTGCGTGGCGTCCTGGTTGGGGTTGTAAGCGTACCCTTCGAAGTACAGTCCTTCACGCTGCTGCTGCATGCCAACGCCGGTCAGCGTGGGTGCAAACGACACGCCGTCGGCGCCGACCGGCAACTGCTCCGTCACGCCGGCCAACTCTGCAAACGTCGGCATGTAGTCATAGAAAGCCACTGGCAGCGCCGCTTCGCTGCCTGCTGCGATCTTGCCCGGCCAGTAGGCGATCATCGGCGTGCGCAGGCCGCCCTCGTAGTAACCTTCCTTGGCGCCGCGAATGTCGACCGTCTGCCCGTCGCGGGTCTCGATATTGCGATCCCAATTGTGTTGGCTTTGCCAACCGCCGTTGTCGCTGGTGAAGATGATCAGCGTGTTGTCGAGCACGCTGTCCGCCGTGTCGCCGTTGCCATCGGGATCGGCCAGCACTTGCTGCAACTCGCCCACCTGCTGGTCGATCCAGGTGACAAAGCCCGCTTGGATCTTGTCGAAGTCGTCCCAACCCGGCTGATTGTCGTACAAGTGGTAGAGGCCGCCGGGATCGGCTTCCGACTCGTTCAGCGTGCTCTTGCGGTGCGGGGGCGTCCAGGCGCCCCAGGCGTAGAAGGGCGTCTGGCTCTGCGCGTTGCTCTGCACGAAGGAGCGCATCCGGTCAAAGATGATGCTGTGGGCGTGGACGCGCTGGTTGGGCACGAGTCCCGTTTCCGGCTCGGAAAAACTTGCGTTCTCTGGGATTATCAGCGCGGCGCCGGAGTCGTACAGCCGATCGGGATAGTGCGAGTGGGCGTGCACCTGGTCGTAGTAGCCCACGAACTCGTCAAAGCCCTGTCGTTCGGGCACGCCGGGCGACCCAGGCGCCCCCAAGCCCCACTTGCCGTAACCGCCGGTTGTATACCCCGCTTGCTGCAGCACCTCCGCAATTGTCACGTCGACGTCGCGAATGGAAATACTGCCCGCGTTGGAGCGCATGTAGGCATGCCCGAGATGGCGCCCGGTCATCAGGGCGCTGCGACTGGGAGCGCAGTTTGCCGCGCCGCAATAGGCCTGCGTGAATCGCATGCCTTGCGCCGCCAGCACGTCGAGATTCGGCGTTTGTACCGGCGAATCGGCCCAGAAGCTGGTAAAGTCGCCCAGCCCCGCGTCGTCGACCATGATGTGAATGATGTTCGGCTTGTCGGCGGCGGTGGTCGTGGCCCAAGGAGCCGACGCACAGGCGACGAGCGCGGAGATAAATAGCAAACGATTCATTGATTGGGGTCCCAAGGAGAAGAGCCGAGAGTCAATCGTCTTCAATGCGTTGCCTTCGGAGGTTGTCTGTCGCGCCGCGGCCAGCTTTGGGCCGCCGCGATCAAGAGGAGCGACACGAGCGCTGCCGACGAAGGCTCCGGAACAGTCGCCGCGTGCAGCGCCGCCCAGGCCGCGGCGCCGTTGACTTGGGCGTAGCGGTTCTTAAAGAGCGTGAAATCGCGTTCGTCGATCACCAGATCGCCGTTCATGTCGCCCAGCAGTCGCGCTTCGCCCGGCGTCGCGTCGCCCATGTCGGTGAATAGCCCGGACCGCAGCACGCGCCAGTCGGCTGCATCGAGATCGCCGTCGTCATCAAAGTCGCCCGCCGGGACGGCCTGCGACCACAGTTGCGCATCGGGATAGATTGACACGATCCAGTCGGCGTACTGCGAGACCCGCGCCCCGGTTGAGATGGCCCCGTAGGTCGTCCCCGAACCGCCGTTGGTCGTAGCGATGATGGCCCACCGGTCGCGGTGGCGCTGCCACCAGGCCGAGCCGCTGTCCCCCGACGCGACGGCGGCTTCGGTCGGCAAAGCGCCGTCACTGCCCGGCGCATCGAACGCCGCGACCACGCCGTGGTCCTGCTCGATGATCGCCGAAATCACGTTGTTGCCTGCCGCCCGCCGCGCACCCGTGGCGGGCAACAGGCTGCCATCGCTCCCTGTACTCCCCAGTCCCCACGAACCGTAACCGGCCAGCGTAGTCACGGCGCCCAGTTCCTCGTCGCCGTCGTAGATCAGCGGCGGGGCGATCAACTCGCCCTGGTCGTCGCGTATGGCGGCGAGCCCCGGCAGTTCCAGAATGCTAATATCCGTTGACGCCCCGCCGTACCCGGCGGGCCGATCGACGCGCTCCGGCGGCACGTGGACGGCGCCCGCACCGGACGCGACCAAGTTGCCTTGCCAATCGGTAAACGTCTCGGTCACGGCCGACCTCAGTGCGTCGTCGGGCAAACAGTGGGCCGCGAGGATGTAGTACGACTTGTCGTTGACCGCATCGTTGCCGATCCAGGTCGCCGTGCATTGCCCAATAGTGCCCACAGCGAGTAGATGCGGCGCGAAACTGGCCTGCCGCGCTTCACCGTAGCCATCGTCCAAAGTTGCCGTCAGTTGATTCGGGTCGCCTCCGTTGGCCTGGAAATAGTCGTCGTTCAGCACGATGGCGCACCCAACGGTCGGCCACAACGCGGCAGTCGCCGTGGCAATGCACGCGAGTGCCGGCGTGAAAAGTCTCCTAAGCACACGAGAGACGCTCGCCATGTCAGGCAGACCTCCGACGAACGTGCGAAGAGACAGCCGCCGCGGCGAGTACGGACAGCAACATCGCCGACGGCTCGGGAATCGCCGCCAGCGCAGCCCACGCGGCGGCGCCAAATTCGGCCACGTACAGCGATTTGAATCCCATGAAGTCTTCGTGATCAACAATCCCGTTGAACGTGAAATCGCCCGCCGCGTACGCCGCCGCTTGCCCCAGCGATGACACGTCTGTGAACAAATTGCCGCGCAACGCCAGCCAGTCGGAGGTCCCCAAGACGCCGTCGGCATCAAAGTCGCCCGGCAGATAGATGAACGCCTCAACGCCGTTGGACAGGTAGTCCACATTCACAGCCAGCGCGGGGTCGAGCCCTGCGAACTCGACGGCGGCAAACTCGCCCACGACGGAGCCGGCCGTCAGCACGGGAAAAACTTCGCCGGATGCCGGCGTAAAACCGCCTGCGGGGGACAACGCCAGCGTGCCTCCCGCCACGATGGCCGTGTCAGTGACGGCGAGAGTCGCGACGGGCGAGTCGCTAATCCGCTGGGCGAGCGCGCCCCCTGCGCTCAGGTCGAGCGATCCTGTCGACGCCGCTCCGCCGAGCATCGCCAGCGTGCCGCCGTGGCGAATCATCGTGGCGCCGGCGATCTGCAATTCGCCGGCCCCCAGCACGCGCACCAGTCCCGCCGACATGCCGCCCAGTCGCAGGCTGGCGGCCTCTTCCCCGGGGGCGGTCACGGCGAGATTGCCGTTAAAAACCGAAACGGACGTGGCGGCGTCCGGTTCAGCGTTGGTGAACCACCTCGCGGCGTCGTTCCAACTCCCCGGAGCGTTCAGGAACAGAGGATCCCACGTCGCGCCCGCGGCGGGGCCGTAGATGAAGTGCATCGCGTCGATGTCATCTTGCCAAATCGTCTCGTGATTGCCGTCGTCAAACAGGCCGCCGCCCTGCATGATCGAGACTCCCTGTTTTTCCGCGCCCGCGTGGAACAGCCCGAGCGAGTGCCCGAATTCGTGAACGGCGGTCGTTAGGATGTGGGCGCCGGGGTCGGACTCGATGTAGCTCCAGCCGTTGTTCAGGTTGCTGGCAAAATGCAGGTCGCCGGCGGGCGGCAGACTCGCGTGCGCCAGATAGTTCGTGCCGTCGGGGCGGGGATGAGCAGCGATGCCGATGTCGACCGCGTCGCCGTACAGGCCGTCCTGCTGCCGGAGGAAATCGAGATCGCCGTACGCGGCCCAAATGATCATGCCCCGCTCGACTTCCAACTCGTAGCCGGCCGGGAAAATCGTCGAGATTGGCACGCTCTGCAACTGCGTGCCGCTCTCAGAGACGATTTGCTCGCCCGTGCCGAAGCTGTAGGTGACCGTCGCGCCGACGCCGAACTCGGCGGCGCCCCACTTCTGGTTGGCCGTGCCGCTGACAAAAGCCCGGGCCGACGCCCCAGTCGCGAGCACCACGACCGCAGCGATGATGAATGACTGCCGATTCAAAGTTGCCTCTTTGTCCGATCCGCTGTGGGCGCCGCTGTGCGCCGCTCAGGTCTGTCAGTCTTTGCTCTTAGCCGCGAGCGAAAAATGGGCCGATGCGGACCATTCGTCCCGCAGCAACTGCTCCATGCGGGCGACGATGTCCGGATGGTCCGCCGCCACGTCGTCCGTTTCGGCTCGATTGGCCAGCAGATCGTACAGTTCGAGTCGGTCGTTGCCTCGCGCCATATTGCGGCGGACGCCCTTCCAACGCCCCATCCGAATCGCCTGCTGTCCGCCATAGCCGGGAAATTCCCAGACGAGAAACTCGTGTTGCTGTTGCGCGCCGCGGTCGACCAGCGTGGGCAACAGGCTCACGCCGTCAACATCGGCGGGGACCTGCGCCCCGGCAACCTCACTGAACGTCGGCAGCAGATCGTAAAACGCGGCGGGGAGACGGCTCACGGAGTCGGCGGCAATGTGGCCCGTCCACCGAGCGACCAGCGGTTCGCGGATGCCGCCTTCGTAGACCGAACCTTTCAAACCGCGCAACCCGGCCGCCGAGTTGAAAAACTCGGAGTCGCTCCCCCCGAGCCGGTCGTACGCCGGACCGTTATCGCTGGTGAACATGATGAGCGTGTCCGGCCCCAGTCCCAACTGATCGACGAGATCGACGATCTTGCCGATGTCGCGATCCATGTGCGTGATCATCGCCGCGTACGCCGCGTGCGGCGTTGGATGTTTCAGATATCCACGGTGCTCGTAGGGCGTCTCGGGAATTTGTCCGGCGTATTCTTGCAGCGACTCCTCGGGGACCTGAATCGACAAGTGTGGAATGACCAGCGGCAGGTACAGAAAGAAGGGCTCGTCCTTGTGGTCGCGAATGAACTGAAGCGCCGTTTCGGTGAATTTGTCTTGCGAGAATGTTCGCCCCGTGGCCCCGCGGTCGTTGCCGGGCAGGGGGACCTTCTCGGCGTTGCGCCAGAGGAACTTCGGGTAGTGATTATGGGCGTGCCATTGGCAGTTGTAGCCGTAGAAAAGATCAAAACCCTGCCGGTTGGGATCGCCCGTCGTGCCGAAGTGCCCCAGGCCCCATTTGCCGATCGCGGCGGTCGCGTAGCCGCAGTCTTGCAGCAGCTCGGCCATCGTGACTTCGCCATCGGGTATGGGGAGTTGGCCGGGAAACTCCCAGTGGTACTTCTCTTTCAGCTTCTCAAGTTCCGCCGCCGATTCGCGCGGGCCTCCGTTGTCGCGGACGTAAGCGTGCCCCAGATGCTTGCCAGTCATCAGCACGCACCGCGAGGGGGCGCACACGGGAGCCCCGGCGTAGAAGTCGGTGAACCGCATCCCCTGCGCCGCCAACTGATCGATGCGCGGCGTGCGGATGATCTGCTGCCCATAGCAGCCGACTTCGCCGTACCCCAAGTCGTCAGCGACGATCAAAATGATATTCGGCGGCGCCGCTTTGCCATGCTCGTCCGCGGCCCGGGCATGCGACGCGGCGGTGATCGGGCCAGCCAAGATCACCGCCCAAACGAGACGCCGTTGTCGCGGCCGTGCCGTCATCAATAACAATAACCACATAGACAGGGCTCCCACGGTTTTTCGACGCCAGGCGGCGGACAGCGCTATTTGGATTCGAGGGCGAATTCGAGGCTCGACGCCGTGTCAGCCGCCACGTTGACCTGCAGTTCGGATTGGTCGTTGTACCGCTCGGGAATGATCTGCCGACGTTCCGGTATCGTGCGGTCGGGAAACTCGTTGTCAGGGACTTGCTTGCCAGTGAGTTCGTAGGCGACGATCCGGACGTGGTAAGTCCCCGGAGCCAAGCCCTTCTCGGCGGCAATTTGAAAACGGCCGTTTTCGATCGCGCCGGTTGCCGCCGCCCCGCCCGAACTCAGTACAATCGTGCCTTGCGGCACGGGCGCGCCGTCCAGCGTCACCTTTCCAGCGACGGCCAAGTCGCCCTGTTCGCCGCCGCAGCCGGTCAGACAGCCAATCGCAAGGGCGAGGACTGAGACTCTGCGGAGCAGCGAGATGCGTCGCGAAGTCCGCATTAGAAACGCTCGTTTGAAATGTCGCCTTCGGCGATCGTGCCCAGGGCCCGCCAGGAGACGATATCGATCGAATCGGCGAAGAAGTGAACCGAACCGTCGCACAAGACCGCGGTCACGCCGCCCGGGTGCTGACTACGCGACGCCAATTGGGCGTTCTTGCGATTGCTAATGCCGCGATTGATGCAAGGATAACCTTCGAGAAGCTCGTTGCAGTAGCTCTCGTCGGGCGCGTCCGTGTTGGGAGTGTAGCGCGTCATGATCTGGTAGCAGCCGCTGTCATCATTCCACATTCGGCCCCGGCGGTCGAAATTCTCCCTGTCGGGCACTTGCAGCATCTCCATCATGGCCAGCGTATTACTCGTGCCGTCAGTGATTTGGCCGATTTTGGCGCCATACTTCACCCAGAACGGCGCCGTCGTGCCGACCGTGGAACTGGTCTGCGTGCCCGGACACCCGCGCAACTGAACAGTGTCGGACACGACACGGATCTGCTGGCAGTCATACGACCAGGGGCCCCAATTCACGCCGTAGTTCGTCTTGTATTCGGAGTACACGCCTTGTTCCAGCCGCACCGATTCGTCGCTCGGACAACGAAACACGTCGTACGGTTTGCGAATGGTCTCCTGCACGGCCGCAGTCTGAAACTGGACGCTCTTATCAAAGTCGTACAGGTCGAACACATTGGTTTGCTCAACGTACGGGAAGATGTAGATGTAAAATGGCGTGCGGGGCTCGCCGGAATCGTAGTTCATGCTCGTCACGCCCAGGCCCTGAGCGCCGTACGGGAATCGGCCGAAGGCGCCATGGTAGTTCTGCAGCGCCAGCCCAAGTTGCTTGAGGTTGTTGGTGCACGATGTACGGCGGGCCGCTTCCCGCGCGGCCTGAATGGCGGGCAACAACAGGGCGACGAGCACGCCGATGATGGCGATGACCACCAGCAACTCCACAAGAGTAAAACCGACGCGGCGGCGGCGAACGCCGCGCAGCGCGGTTCCGGCAAGGCCATCGTTCCGATCCGTGGGCATGGGAGTTTCTCCTGCTGTTGCGGTCACCGCGGGTTCCCGCCTCGGGCTGCCCCAGATCAAGGCGGGAACAACGCGACGCCGTCGGCGCGATAAAGACGCGAGTTTACCGAGATTCCTGCAGCGGGGCGGGCGACTTGATGGAGTACTTGTCTTGCAGGTAGTTCATCACGGCTTGGTTCTCCTCGTCGGTGAGCGCGCCGTTGAAAATCAGCACTTCGCCGAGGTCGCCATCGAAAAACGACTGCTGTTGGGGATGGCGCCCCAACACCTTGCGAGACAGATAATCGCGAAACGGCGGAGCTCCATCCTGTGACTGCAACTGGCCGTCCAGCCAGAGTTGGGACTGATTCGCATCGGTCGCGTAGCGGTACGTAAGCAGGTGCGGCCGATTCGCCGACACAATGTCGCGAGTTGACGTCGAGCCCACGTTGAAAATCCTGTTGTCCGCCTCGACGCCAGCGAAATAGCGGACCCACAGTCGCCCCGGCGCCTCGGAATCGTCAATCTGCAACACCCGAAACGAGTCGTCATAGCCGGCGAGGGCGAAGGGCGGCCCGTTGTAATTGATTAGCTGACGCATGAATCCGACAGGCGTTTTCGCTTCACGCCGCGAGAATACAATGTGCAACGTTTGATCCTCAGTCGATTTGAGCGGCGTCGTGACCAGGTAGGTCGACTGACCGTCGAACCGAACCGCGGGCAGCCCGCCCAGCGCGTTGCGCACCAACAACGGCCGGCTCGTCACGTCGTGCTGCCAGGCGTCTTCTTCCGTCTGATTGTCGCCGGCCGCGATGTCGCGCCACGCAATTACCCGTTCGGCGTCGTCGGTCTTGACCAACACGTCGGCGGCCAGCCACAGCGCCAACTGGTCGGTGACCGGCAAGGCAGGCAGTTCGTCGCCCGAGAGCCGCGGCACAATTCGACGGACGAATTTCGAGGCGTCGGCAACGCGCACTTCGGCCAGTTCCTCGTCCGACTCGGTCGCCGAGACGAACGCTGCCTGATCTTCGAACAGGTGAATTCCTTCCTCCATATGCTGCTCCGCCGCCCGGGCGTCCTTGCGCCAAAACACGACTTCGCCGGTGAACACGTGGACTTCCGTTTCGCCGCCGTCGGCCACGTCGAGTCCGAATTCCGTGCCGAGATCCACGACCTCGGCGGTCGGCGTGCCGACTTGGAAGCCAACGGCTTGGGGCGGCACAAGGGCCGTTAGCTTCCCCGTTCGCAGTTCGCCGGCAGCGGCGGATTTCACAGTGAATTCCGCCGGTCCCTGGACAATCACTTTCGCCCCGTTGTCGAACGTCAATTGGGCCAAACCTGCGTTGAGTTGCAGACGGCGCCCGGCTTCCAGCGGTTTGCCGTACTCTGGCGTCTGCAGGTGCGACGCCCACTGGCAATCGACGGCGCCGGTCAATGTGGCCACGTAGACGGCAGGATCGGGCGCCGCGGGCGCAATCGCCGCGGCGGCGCCGCCCCGCGGCGGCGCATCCGCGTGTTGGCGGTCACCGCTGACGGCCAACACGGCGATCGTCGCGGCGCAGGCGAGCGCCGCGACGACCACATGGCTGATCCATGGTTTGACGCCGCGTCCTGACAGCGAGTTCGGCAGAAGAGCGTCGGCATCACCGCCGCCGCGCGCCAAAGATCCGCCGTCCGTCGCCGCACTTGAGGAATTGCTGCCGGCCGCGGGCGGATGGGGCGTTCCCGCCGACAGCGGATCTTCGTCCGCCGGCAGCGCCACGTCATGGCCGCCGCAGTCTTCCACGCGGGCCACTGCCCGACTGAGCGCCGTCGTGTCGGACACGAACGCGACGTACTCGGCCAGCACGGCGTCGTCGTCGAGTCGCCGCGCCAATTCGGCGAATTGCTCGCCGGTCATCTCACCGGTCTGCCAGGCCCATGCCAGATCGGCGACCGACTGATCGGGCGGTTGTCGTTCGTTTCCGTCCATTGCTTCCATCCGCCTAGACTTGTGCCGTACGGCGAGTGATGCATTCGTGCAGCCACTTCCGCACGCGCGACACGGCGATATACGTCGCGTTCGCCGATCGTTTGATTCGCTCGGCCACGTCTTTAATTCTGAGGTCCGATGCGTAACACAATGCCAACAATTGGCGATTGGTTTCGCTCACTTCGTCAAGGCATTGCACCAGCGCTTCGGCGCGTTGCGCGTTGGCGCCGGCCGAGCGATCGACTTCGCGGGCAATCCGTTCCAGCAGGTCCGCGTCAAACTGCAGCCGATCGCGCCCCGTCTTTTCGCGATAGGCCAGGACCATGTAGCGGGCCACGGTGCACGCCCAAGCGCCGAAACTGGTGCCCGGCTCGAATCGATCAAACTGCTCCCACAGCCGCACGCTGGTTTCCTGCAGCACGTCCTCGGCGTCCGACCACGAGGGCACGAGCGAGTGAATGTAGACTGCAACCTGTCGCTCGTGCTGCTGCAACAGGCGGACGAATTCGGCAGTGCGGTCAGACGACTCCATGGCGTCCTGATCTTCCGTGGCGAGCATCGTCGGGCGATCTCAATAAGAGCGGGAGCAGCTCAGTTCGAGCCGCCGGTCGGCGCCACGAACGCGTGCGAACACTGCAGCATTCCCGGCCGACCGCCTCGGTGGGCGCCGTCTCAGCCAGGGAAAGGCTCGGCAGGAGGCAACCTTTCGCGAAATTCGGAAAAAACGGTCGACCGCCGCTGGGACGAACGGGCGGCCGGGCAGATGCCTTGTCAGGCTCGCCGCAAATCTCAGAAATGTTAAAAATCGCACAGATTCTCTGAAAGGTGCCGCGTGTGCGACCCTTTCTGCCGGTAGTCCGGGGCCCCCAACGCCGCCTTGGTCGCCGCCTCGGCATGTCGTTACTGGCGATGCACGAAGGACTTACACCTACAGGAGAACGTGACATGCTTTCGCGCCGGATGGGAGTGTTCATCGCGATTGTGTTGTGGACGGGGGCCGTGCACGCCCAAACGACGGTCTTTTGGACCGGTGGCGGAGACGGCGTCAGTTTCCAGGACCCGGCCAACTGGAATCCCGCCCCCGGCGGCCAGATTCCCTACGACCCCGGCACGGGCACGGTGAACATCATTAACCAGGGCTCGCTGGTGAACAACTTCGTCGTCGACGACGATTTCGCCTTTGCCGTGCTGATCGATCCGGCGCTACCCGATGAGACCGCCGCCGAGTCGGGCGGTTTGACGCTCGACTCGACCGCCGCCGGCGTGTCGGCCTTGTCGCTTGAGTTTCGCAAAGGCGTCTTTGTGGACATGAACACCGACGGCGCCGAGGCGTTCGGCGGCTACGCGGGCGACGGCGACCCGGCCACCACCGAGACCATGATCATCGACGGCCCGTCGGTCGAGGTCTACGGCCACTTCGTCTCGCAGGGCCTGCAAGTCGCGCTGAACGAAGGGCTGCTCACGCTGCGTGGCACGGGCAACCCGATTAATGGGGCCACGATCAACTTCGGCGGCAACCTGACGGGCACGCTCAATTCGTTCGAGACGCCCGAAAATTTCGTCACCGAGCATTTGGGCAAGATTTCCGTTGAAGGTTATCCCGCGTTGCAGGGCGCCAACATCGAAATCAATTCGGACGGCGGATCGGGCACCTTGGTGACCGTGATGAGCAACCCGCTGCGGCCCGGCGACTTCACCGGCGACGGCCAGATTACCGCCGCCGACTGGGTGTCGTTCAAGGGCGATTTGTTCACGACATACTCCGCAGGGTCGCTGCGCGACGGCTACCTGATGGGCGATCTGGACGCCGACGGCGACACGGATGAGACCGATTTTGTCACTTTCAAATCGCTGTACGAAGCGGCCAACGGCGCCAATTCGTTCGCAGCGGTGGCGGCGATCCCCGAGCCGGCGACGCTGGCCCTGGCGGCGACGGGCGCGGCATGGCTGGCCGTTGTTCGCCGGCGGCGCAAGGAGGCAGGTTTCACTCACAGGGCTCGCACAGCACCAGGAGATAGCTCACCCATGATCCGGACCATTCTGGCTCCCGCGTTGGCGTTCGCCCTGGTCGCGGCCGGCGGCGCGGCGCGTGCCGCCGTGGTTGCCGAGGATTCGTTTAATTACGCCGACGGAACGCTGGCGGGACTCAGCGGCGGGACCGGCTGGGGGTCGGCCTGGGGCGACGCCGTCAGCGTGACGGGAGCCGGGGCCGGCGAGTTTGAGATTCAAGGCAACCAAGCGATCTACGTCGGGGATGCTGCCAATCAAGGGATTCGCGTTCAGGAACGGACGCTGGCCTCGGCCATTCAGGCGACGAATGCCGACGCGATCACCATCGACTTCGATCTGATTATCGGCCCGACCGACAACCAAATCGGCCGCGGCATCGGCGTGAATTTCGTCAACGGCGGCAGCGTCGCCTTCTCAATCGGCAAACAGATCAACGGCGGCATTATGATCCTCGGCGCCGAGGGCATCGGCTCGGGGACGGACAATCGACTCAGCGATCAGCTGATCGCCAGCGGCGCCGTCGGCACGTTTTCGTTGTCGGCAAGTCTGTCCTACAACGGGACCGATTCGTTCTTGTCGCTTTCGGATGGCACGAACACGGTCGACACGACTTTCGCCGGACAACAGATTGGATTCGACGCCGTACAGCTGGCTGGATATCACCGCTCGACCACAAGCAACGGCGTCGACGAATTATCGATCGACGTCACGCCGCTGTCGGGAACCCGGTTGACGTTGGAAGTGGATCCGATGGGGAACGCCTCATTGTACAACTCGACCTCGGCCCCGGTCCGCCTTGATCTGTACAAGGTCACCAGCCCGGACGATAGCTTGAACGTCGCCTACAGCGGCCTGGAGGACAGCCCCGCGCCGGCCGCCGGTTTCCCGCAGGGCGACGACGACGGTCTGGGGTGGGAGAAGGTCGACGCCAACAACGCCAGTTTGCTGAGCGAGGCGTATCTGACCGGCGATTCGGAACTGGCCGTTGGCCAACGGGTGTCGCTGGGGCAGATGTTCTCGACGGTGCACTCGAGCGAACAAATCGAGTTCACCTACCACGACGCCGGGGCCAACGCATTCGTGGCGGGCTTTGTCGACTTCGTGACAGCGACGACGCCTGGCGACTTCGACGGCAACGGCGTTGTCAACAGCGACGACTTAATCGAATGGAGCAGCCAATACGGCTCGACGCTGGCCGGCAGCGACTTCCTCGTCTGGCAGCGTAATTTCACCGGCGCTCCGTCGCCGGCGACAGGGGCGACCGCCGCCGTGCCGGAACCGGCTGCCGTGGCCTTGATGCTCTTGGCGGCCGCGAGCGCACGACACTGGCGACGCCAATAGGCGTCTCGGTCGCTCGGCATGCTTTCTAGATTGCATTGATTCTTCTGAGGACGCCTACCTATGACCAGAACGATCTTACGAGGACTGTGGGCTGTTGTCGTTGCTGGCGGCTGTTTGGCAACTTCGTCCGCCCAAGCCGATCTTGTTTCCGTGAATCTCACGAACACAGACGGGCCGCGGCAGATACTCGCCGGCGAAACGACCGGCGTCCTACCGGATTCGGCTTGGCATAATCTTCAATTGGGCGGTCCGACAGGAACCGCGGCTGACGTCGGCGGCAGCGTAATCGACGTCGCGTGGACCGCAAGCAGCGTCGGTCGCCAGAACACGGCCAGGGACGCGAGCAACCCCGACGGAACCGACGGATTCCTGGCGTTGTTTGAAGCGGGCCTACTGGATTCGGCTCCGGGGACGCCTTCTTCCGTCACCCTGTCCGACCTGTCGGCATACCTCTCCGCCACAGGTTTACCCAGCTACAACGTCTACGCCTATTTCAAATCCCCCATCACGGCTTCGCCGGACGGCATCAGCATCAATGGCGTCACCGTCGATCCCGACGCGACGGCAATCAGCGTGAACGATTCGTTCGTGCTCGCCGGCAATCCAGAATCCAACTACGCCGTCTTTACGGGGCTCACCGCCGATACGTTCTCGATCACCTTCGATCGAGTTGACAGAGACGCTTTGCTGGTCGGTTTCCAGGTCGCGGCGGTGCCCGAGGCGAGCCAGGTGCTGATGCTCGGTCTCATCACGGCTGGCATTGGCGTGACTCGCTGGCGGCGGCGGCGTTGACTACGCCCATGCCTGTTCCCCACGAGACTTGCCCTTTTGACGCCTGGGAGTGACTAATGGCTTACACAAAACACCTTCTCTCGGCTGCGATTGTCGCGCACTGCGCTTTTGCGGCACTGTCGGCTGCCACGGCCGGCACGCTCGTATGGACCGGCGGCGGCGATGCGACGTCCTTCACCGACGGCGCCAATTGGTCGGGGACGCCGACGGGCGGCACAATTGACAAAGCGGCTTTGGTCGACGACTACGTGATCGACGACCCCGCTGCTACGGTCTCCGAAGGCGGCAATCACACGCTCAGCGGCGGGTCGCTCACCGTGCTGGCGGGCGAGATTCAACGGCCGGCGTTTCAGGGCGTCGCCGGAGCGCTCGGCACGACCAGTCAGTTGACCGTCGACGGCGGCATCGTGCGACAGTGGTTTGTCAGCGCCAATGCGGGCGTCGGCACCGTGTTGGAGGTCAGCGTCGGCGGCACGGGAGAACTGGAGTTATTCGGCGCCGGCGGCGCGGTCAACAACGGTGACGGCGACGTGATGATCAACCTGACCGGCACGAACGCGAAACTGACCTTTCTGCAAAAGACGGCCGCGGAAGTCGTCGCCCAATACCAGGGAGATATCTTCATCGGCGGGATCGCCTCCGTGTTCGGCGCCGATCCGTTGACTCTTGAGTCTGGCGACAACGCTTACATCGTCGAAAACGCCGCATCCGGCGCGGACAACGTCACGGTCTATTCGGCCGTCCCGGAACCCACGGCCTGCGGGCTGGGCCTGGCAAGCGCCGCTTGGATTGTCGTAGGGCGTCGACGACGCGGAGCGTAGTCGTTTCAATCTTGCGAACTCGGAAGGATTGACCGACTCAGGGCGTAATGCAACGCGTCCGCGGCCGGATTGCTCCGTGATGCAATTTCGACTGGCGCTTGTACTGGGGTTGTCTTGCGGCGGCGTCGCGGCCAGCGGCGGCGCCGCCGCTCCCAACATCGTCTTCATCCTCGCCGACGACCTGGGTTGGACCGACACCAGCGTCGCCGCGGCGTCGTTAGGCAATGCGAGCGATTTCTACGAGACGCCGAATCTCGAAGCGCTGGCCGCCAAGGGCATGACCTTCACGCACGCTTACACGACCGGCGCCAACTGCGCTCCGACCCGGGCCGCGCTGCTGTCCGGCCAGTACGCTCCGCGGGCGGCGAACCATGTCTTCGCTGTCGGCGACCTCAATCGCACCGCCGGACAAGCCGTGCCGCTGATCGGCGCGTCCAACGGCTTGCCGACTGGCGAAGACCAAATCCCCGGCTCGGCGATCACCATCGCCGAGACCTTGCGAGCCGCCGGTTACGCGACAGCCCACTTCGGCAAGTATCACGTGGGCGATCCGACCAACGCGGCCCTGGCGAACGGCCCGCTGGAGCACGGCTTTGACGCCAATTTTGGCGGACAGGCCGCGGGCCACCCCGGTTCGACCTACTTTGCCGACGCGGCCGGCGCTTACGCCAGCGCCAACGTCGGGCCGGAGTTGGACGCCTACGCCTCGCCGGGCGAGCACCTCACCGACGCCACGACGGACGCCGCGCTCGACTTCATGAGCCGGCAAACGACCAAGCCGTTCTACCTCAACTTGGCTTACCACGCCGTTCACGCGCCCGTCGCCGATCAAGGCCGCGCGGATCTGGTCAGCAAATACGAGGCCAAGACGCCCGGCCTGCGGCACGACAACGCCGACTATGCGGCGCTCGTCGAGGGCGTCGACGAGGCCGTCGGCCGCATCGTGAATTACCTGGAGACGACGCCCGACCCGTTGCACCCGGGGCAGATGCTCGCGGCCAACACGCTGCTGGTGTTCGCATCCGACAACGGCGGATTGGAGGCCGGCGGCGTCACCGAGAACTCCCCGCTAAAGGGGCAAAAGGGCGAATACGACGAGGGCGGCATCCGCGTGCCGATGTTCGCCGTGCAGCCGGGTGTCGTTCCCGCCGGGACCGTCAACTCGACGCCGGTGTCGACCGTGGACTTCTACCCCACGTTCGCCGCCGCCGCGCAAGCCAGTCCGCCGCCCGGGTACGTGCTCGACGGGGAGAACCTGCTCCCCATCCTCGCCGACGAGAGTGCGGCCCTCGCGCGGGACGCCATCTTCTGGCATTTCCCAGGGTACCTGCTCGACAGCGGCCGCGACCAGCGTCCCCAAACCGTGATGGTCAAGACCGACGGCGCCCACGAGTGGAAGCTGTTCTACAACTATGAGGATCAGTCGTACGAGTTGTACGATCTGGCCGCCGATGTGGGCGAAACGACCAATCTGGCAGCAACGGAAACGACCGTCGTGCGCGACCTCGCACTGGAAATGGCGACGTGGCTATTGGACGTCGGCGCCGAGACGCCGACCGTCGCCGCAACGGGCGTCCCCGCGCCGCTGCCCGCCCTCGCGCCCGGCGATCTGACGGGCGACGGCCAGGTCGGCGTCGCCGACTGGCTCGTGCTGCGGGCCGATCTGTTTCACGATCTTAGCGGCGTCTCGCCGTCGGAAGCCTACTTTCGCGGCGATCTGAATCGCGACGGTCGCAACGACGAAGCCGACTTTCTGGCGTTCAAGCAATACTACCTCGCGGCCAATCCTGGCGGGTCGGTCAACGACTTGGTGTCGATCGTCCCGGAACCGACTGGCCTGGGACTCGTTACCGCAGGCGTCGCTGCGGCCGCGGTGCGCCGAATTCTTTGTATCCCTTAACGATTGGCCGCCGCCCCGTTTTCGGGATGGGCGACAACCGCGTCGCGATCAGGCGGCCGTCGCATTTCTTTTGAAAGGTCTCAACGAGCTGACCTTTATCACTAAGTTGGCGCGGCCTCGATCTCAAGCAGCGGGTCCGTGCACCGTGCCGCGCGACCTCCGCGGCATTCTGCGATCGGAGATCGCCTACTACTGATCCAAGAGGCTGTCATATGCAACGCACGCGCTGCGAAACAGATCGTCGCCATTTTCTCTCTCAATCCATTGCAACCGTCGGCGCTCTGGCCGCGGCTCGCGCCGTGCATGCCGACGGCGACGGCGCTGAAACGTTGCGCGTGGGGCTCGTCGGCTGCGGCGGCCGCGGC
>PABB01000069.1 GCA_002702655.1 Planctomycetaceae bacterium | reverse complement strand
TCGCTGTGTCCGGAAGATGTACGCACAATAGTCGAAGGAAACCAGGAAGAAACTTACTTGACGTGTTAGCCTCTTTCAGAGATGGACCAACCTCCTCAAGGCGCTTCATTCGCAAGTCACTAGCTGCAAATCATTTTGTTCAACGCCCCGTCTGGTCATTCGGCCGCGGGCACGACGACTTGCTCGGCAGCATAATGTCTCGATGACATCGGCGGGACCGCGCGACAACGCGATCTCGGCGCTTTCGAGCAATTCTCAATCGCGGAACAAAAAGGAACGCGGGGCGCCGCTCGCTGAATTGAGCCGGCGCCCAATCGCACGCGCAGCTCACGCCTCCACAGCGGCGCCCTTCTGCAGCTGCAGAAACAACGCGAACAGCCGCCGCGCCAGCTGGCCGGCTTCGTCCTCGCTCATGTCGTGCAGTTTCTTGGCCGCCCGCTCGCCGTAGCCGTAGGGCATGTCAGCGTCGCTGAGAGCGTAGCGGATTTCGTCGTACTGGGTGACCAGCGCCTCGGGCAGGTCGCGGCGGGGGTCAATCGCGCTGAGCTGGCTGCCGTACGCCGTGAGCAGTCGATCCTTCACTCGGCCTGGGTCGTCGACGAGGATGCCAATCGCCTTGGCAAACCGTTGTTGGCAAGCTGACTCGTTCATAGGAGCCTCCCGCTGGCGAGGCGCCGGCGGCCAATTGTTGACCGCGGCGCTGGTGAATTGGTCGACATGTGAGCCGCGGCTCACACGCTGGTTTTCGTGGCGACGTGGACTTCCGTCGGGCCGGTTTCCTGGAGCATCCGCTCGGCGCGGGCGAGTTGGTCGGGCTGGCCGTGGACGATCACCAACACGTGGCCGGCGCGCACGAGTTGCTCGTAGTGCCGAATCCGCTCGCTATGCACGCCCCAACCGCTCATCCCGCCCAGGAATCCGCCCGTGGCGGCGCCGACCAATCCGCCGCCAATGGGCCCGGCGAGAAACACGACCCCCAGCCCCGACACGACCGTCACGGCAATCCCGGCCAGCACGCCCACGATCGCGCCCAAGCCTGCGCCGATGGCAGCGGCCGCCTCGCCATCGTCTTCGCCGCTCAACTCGGCGACGATTTGCGGCTGATCGTCCAGCCCTTTCGCGACCAGCGAGACCTGGGCCGTGGGTACGTCGCCGCGGTCCAACACGTGCACCGCCCGCTGGGCCAGGTCGCGATCGTCGAACACCGCTACTAAGCATTCGTCGTTCATGGCATTGTCTCCTATTGGTCGCCGGCGCGCGTGGTTCCTCGCGCGCAAAATGCCCACCAATAGGAGGGCAAACGCCGTGCCGCGGACGCGGGGCCAACGGTTTGGCAGGGCACTTGCCCACGTCATTGCGGCACGTGATTCGCCGCCAAAGCGGGAGCGCGTGCGCGGGGAAGCGGACCGACGCGGCGTCTCCCCGCGACCTGACGGCGTGGTGGCGTCGTACGCCTTGGCAGCGAGCGTGGGGCGAGTGAAAGGCGGGGCGGATTCTTGTATGTTGAGGTGGTCGCTCGCCGCTCCGCATTCTGTGCTTCCGCAACGTGTCCTCAACGCCCAAATCATCTGCCATGACGCCCGTCGCCCGTCTCGCCAATCACCATTCGTCAGGGCCGCTGACAGGTCGAGTTGCAGGCTGGCTGGTCTGCGGCTGCATCGCTCTGACGGCCGCCGCCGCACGCGCCGCCGAGGAACAGCCCGCCGACAAGCCGGCGTCGCCCTCGACCTCGGCAGGCGTGATCGCGGACGACTTCACTCAACCGCTCGACAAGGCGTGGCGGTGGATTCGCGAAGACCGCGAGAACTGGCGCACGTCGTCCAAGGGGCTGCAGGTGCTGATCGAACCCGGCAACATGTGGGGCGGCGCCAACGACGCCAAGAACGTGCTGGTGCGCGAGATCCCGGTCGCGTGGCGCGACGCGGTCGAAATCGTCGCCCACGTGTCTCATCGACCGGAGAAGCGGTGGGAGCAAGCGAACCTTGTCTGGTATTACAGCGACTCGACCATGGTGAAGCTGGGGTTGGAGGTCGAACATGGCAAGACCAACATCGTGATGGGTCGCGAAGAGGGGGACAAAACACGGACGGTCAAGATCGTTCCCTACCCGCACACTGCCGTGGTGCTGCGCCTGCGCGTCGTCGGCGGGCAGATCGACGGGGCGTTCCGCCGCCCGGATGGGGAGCCGCAAGATTGGACGGAAGTTGGCGCCTGCAAGCTGCCCGAATCGCCCCGTGCGCCGACGCCGTGCGCAAGTTTGCAGTTCTACCAGGGCGAAGCCGGCAGCGATCGCTGGGCGACGGTCAGCGCCTTTCGCATGGCCAAGCTGAAGCAGGCCGGCGACTAGCCCGCCGGAAGCACGCCAGCGCTTGCCATCGTTGCAACTGCCGACTCGTGGAACGCTGCCTTATCTTCTTGAGCGGCGCTGTTCCCGCGCGGTACGCTGCCAAGCGCGCCGTTTCTGTGCCCGCATGCCCGTCCCCAGTCGAGTCGCGTCATGGCTGATGCCGCTTCCAAGATTCCGGCCGCCGCGGTGGCCGAAATTCTCGCCGAATTCCGTCCCGATCCCGACTCGGCCGCGCCGCGCGATGTGCAGCAGGCCGTTTACTTGGCGGCCGAATTGCAGAATCGCGCGGGCAATTTGCAGACGCCCGCTGAGCGCCGCCAGCAGGCCGAACTCGATCGAATGATCGGCGCCCCGGCCGACAAGGCGACGCTGATGCAGATGACCGACCAGGCGTTTCGCGCGCGGCTGCCGCAGCGAGCCGCCGATCAGCTGATCCACATTCTCGACGCGCAGGGCATTCCGCGGTTCTTCAGCACGCTGGAGCGAACGCTGCTGCGGGGGTTTCAGTCGTTCGGCGGCTACCTGCCCGGCGTGGCCATGCCGATGGTCAAGGAAAAGATGCGGGACGAAACGGCCAACGTCGTCTTGCCCGCCGAGCAGGAATTGCTGGCCGAGCACCTGCACCGCCGCCGCGACGAGGGCGTGCGGATGAACGTCAACTTTTTGGGCGAGGCGCTGCTGGGCGAGGGCGAAGCCCAGCGCCGGCTGCAGAACTACCTGCAGGCGCTGGCGCGGCCGGAGATTGAAGTCATCTCGGTGAAGATCTCAACGATTTACTCGCAGATCTCGCCGCTGGCCCGCCGCCACACCGTCGAGGTGCTCTGCGATCGGCTGGAACTGCTGTTCCGGGCCGCGGCCAAGCATCGCTTCACTCGCGCCGACGGAACGGTCGTGCCGAAGTTCGTATACCTCGACATGGAGGAGTACCGCGACAAAGACATCACCGCCGCGGCGTTCATGACCACGCTTGACCGGCCGGGGCTGGAGCAGGTTCACGCGGGGATCGCGCTGCAGTCGTATATCCCTGACTCGCTGCCCACGCAGCGCGAGCTGACCGAGTGGGCCCGCCAGCGCGTCGCAGCGGGCAAGGCGCCGATCACGATCCGGTTGGTCAAAGGCGCCAACATGGAAATGGAACGCGTCGAAGCCAGCCTGCGCGGCTGGCCGCTGGCCACGTACTGCGACAAGGCCGACACCGACGCCAACTTCCATCGCATGCTGGCCTACGGCATGCAGGGCGAGAACATCGCCGCGGTCCGGTTGGGCGTGGCGTCGCACAACCTGTTCTCGCTGGCATACGGCGTGGTGCTGGCCCACGAGTTCGGGCGGCTGGACGACGTGCAGTTCGAGATGCTCGAGGGCATGGCCAACCACCAACGGCGGGCGCTATTCTCGGCCGTCGACAATCTGCTGCTGTACGCCCCCGCGTGCCGACGCGAGGAGTTCATCAACGCGATCGGCTACTTGGTGCGGCGGCTCGACGAGAACACGGGGCCGGACAATTTCCTGCGGCACGCGTTCAGCCTGACGGTGGGCAGCGAGGCGTGGCAGCGACTGCAGCAGGGTTTCATCGAGAGTTTTTCGCGCTTCGTCACCGCCGCCGAGGCCCCGCGTCGCACGCAGGATCGCGCCGCCGAGACAGCGCAACAGCAACCCTTAACGCCTGACGCAAGTCAGGCCGCCGACGCAGTGGCTGAACCAGCCGCTAGTCGCACTGCACTCGCCGCGTTCGCCAACGAGCCCGACACCGACTGGGCGCTGCCCGCCAACGGCCAGTGGGCCGAAGGCCTCCTCAATCAATGGCGCCCGCGCTGCGACGCCGCGGCGGCCGACGTGCCGTTGGTCATCGCCGGCGAGTCGATCGACGACCGAGCGACCAAGCCCTCGCACGACCCGTCGCGTCCCGGCGTCGTGGTCGCCAACTACCGACAAGCGACGGCCGAGGATGCGGAGCGCGCCGTCAAGTTCGCGGTCGATGACGCCAGCGGTTGGCGGAAGCTGGCGCCCAACGAGCGGACCGCGATGCTGCATCGCGTGGCCGACGAGTTGGCCCGCCGGCGCGGCGATCTGCTGGGCGCTATGCTGGCCGAGGGGGGGAAGCTGCTGGCCGAGGGCGACCCCGAAGTCTCCGAGGCGATCGACTTCTGCCGCTTCTACCCGCTCGCTGCGGAGGAGTTCTCGGGCCTGCCGACGCTCCGTCCGCGCGGCAAGGGCGTGGCGTTGGTCGTGTCGCCGTGGAATTTCCCACTGGCCATTCCTTGCGGCGGCGTGGCAGCGGCGCTGGCGGCGGGCAACACGGTGATCCTGAAGCCGGCGTCCGACACGGTGCTCACCGCCTATTTGCTGTGCGAGTGCTTCTGGGACGCAGGCGTGCCGCGCGAAGCGCTGCAATTCGTCCCCTGCAGCGGCGCCACGGTCGGCCAGCAACTCGCCAGTCACCCGGCCGTCGACGCGGTCATTCTCACGGGCGGGACCGCGACGGCGCTGGCCATGCTGGACGCCTGTCCGGCGATGCACCTGCTGGCTGAAACGGGCGGCAAGAACGCCACGATCGTCACCGCGCTAGCCGATCGCGATCTGGCAATCAAAAACGTACTGCATAGTGCCTTCAGCCACAGCGGGCAAAAGTGCTCGGCCACGTCGCTGTTGGTTCTGGAAGAGGAGGTGTATCACGACAGTGCGTTTCGCGACACGCTGTGCGACGCAGTGGCAAGCCTGGCGGTCGGTTCGGCGTGGGAGCTGCCGACGAAGGTCGGTCCGCTCATCCGCCCGCCCGCTGGCGAGTTGGAACGCGGCCTCAAGGAACTCGAACCGGGCGAGTCCTGGGCCGTGATGCCACAGCTGCATGTCGCCGACAACCCACACCTGGTGCGTCCCGGGGTGAAGTGGGGCGTGGCGCCGCACAGCTTCACGCACTGCACCGAGTTCTTCGGCCCGCTGCTGGGCGTGCTGCCGGCCCGCAACCTGCACGAAGCGATCGACCTGGTCAACGCGACCGGATACGGCCTGACCTCGGGGCTGGAGAGCCTGGACGACCGCGAGCAGCAACTGTGGCAACAGGGCATCCGCGCCGGCAACCTGTACATCAACCGCCCCACGACCGGCGCCATCGTGCTGCGACAACCGTTCGGCGGCATGGGCAAGAGCGCGTTTGGCCCGGGAATCAAAGCCGGCGGGCCCAACTATGTCGCGGCGTTGATGGATTTTGAAGAGGCGAAGGGCAGGGACGCCAACGGCGAAATGCCCGATCTGCCCCGCGCCCCTTGGCGCGGATGGGGACGGGGAGAAGCGAACGAGTACGGATGGCCGCCACGTCCGGATTTGCTCTCCGTTTCAAGCGACTTGATCACCGTGCCCCTCGACGTGCTTGAGCCTCGACGCTCGCAACTCGCCAACCTCGAAACAGAACTTCAATTGCGGGCCGCGGATGATCCGCTTGCTGCCGATCTCCAGGGAGTGATCACCGCAAGCCTCGACTATTTCGCGATTTCAGTCGCGGAGTTTGACGCATCGCACGACTATTTTCAGCTCGTTGGCGAAGACAACTACCGCCGCTACTTGCCGATTCACAACATGTGGATTCGCATTCATGCCGAGGACACGGGGTGGGACGTATTCGCCCGCGCTGCGGCCGCCCGAGCCAGCGGCTGCCGAGCCGTCGTCAGTTCGCCCCCGGATCTGGATCACCCGGCCGTCCAATTCCTGGAGGAGGTCACGCACGATTGGGCCGCAGCGATCGAGTTTGTCGAAGAAACCGACGAGCAGATCATCGAGTTGCTCCGCACCGCCGGAGTCGCTGACGGCGGTCCGTTCAACCCCAGCCCGATCGGCCGGTTGCGCTACGCGGCCCCCGACCGCGTGCCGATGGCCGTTCGCCGCGCCGCGACCGATGCCTTCGTCTACGTCGCCGACGCCCCGGTGCTCGCCGAGGGCCGGGTCGAGCTGCTCTGGTACCACCAGGAGCAATCGCTGACCCACGTGTACCACCGCTACGGCAACCTGGGCCGCCGCAGCGAGGAACCGCGGGCGGCGGTCATGTAGGCCAGGTTCTCAGAACCCGGCAAGCACGCATGGCACGTGGTCGATTCTCTCCGAGAATCGACCAATGCGCTTTCCAGGAACCCAAGCCGCCGTTCTGCATCGGCTCGTGAAAGGTCGATTTTCGGAGAAAATCGACCACGGCTTGCCCAACGCCGCCTACTCGCCCAACGCCGCCTGCAGCGCCGCCAGCACCTGGGCGTCAAACGCGGTGAGCAGCACCCGCTGCAGCGCGTCGTCGCGGGCCAGAAACTCGCCGACTGTCGCCCGCACCACGGCGGCCGCGGCGTCGATCGGGTAGCCGTACACGCCGCAACTGATCGCGGGGAACGCGATCGAAGAGAGCCCCCGCTCGCGCGTCAGCTCCAACGCCCCGCGATAGCAACTGGCCAGCAACTCCGGCTCTCCGTATCCGCCGCCGTCCCACACGGGCCCCACGGTGTGAATCACCCACTTGGCCGGCAGATTGAACCCCGGCGTGATCCGGCACTCGCCCGTCGGGCACCGCACGCCCGGCGCCACTTCCGGCACGGCCCGACAAGCCGCCAGCAACTCGGGGCCCGCGGCGCGGTGAATCGCCCCGTCGACGCCGCCCCCGCCCAGCATCCGCTCGTTGGCGGCGTTGACAATCGCGTCAACCGCCAGCGTGGTGATGTCGGCTTGGAGAATTTCAACGCGCGTCATGACGCAAACTCCCAGGCGCTCGCCGCCGCCAGGTCGCATAGCAAGGCATTGACGCGGTCGTCAGAACCAGCGCGACAGTCGGCGGCTCGGGGACGGCAACGGCTGCTGCCTGCCCTGCCGCAGAAACGCCATACGCGGCTTGCCAAGCGACGAGATCAGAATAGCTGAACGGTTGTGGCGAATCCCCGCGCTGCCAGTGCAGAAAATCGTCGCCCGTCACGACTCCGTTGCTACTGAAATCGCCCGACAGCGGAGGCGCCGTGGTTTCGAGAGACAAAGCAGTCAATGCAAAGTCAACATACAGCGTGACTGTGTATTTGTCGAAACCGGCAAGCATTGCGGTGCTGCCCCACACGTTGGGGCTCGTGTCGTAGGAAAACGTCGATCCGTAGAAGCCGCTGGCGGCAAAGTAGAGCGGATCGTTGAAGCCGTCTTCCCCATCGAGCTGCGGCATGATCTCGATGTCCGCCCCGGCGCCAGCCGTGTTTGCCAGCAACTTCGCGGTGAAGGACTTCAGATCGAACACGCCCCCGTCGGTCCGTTGGATGACGAGCCGCGCTTTGTGATCCGTGCCCCCCGGAGGGGGCGTGGTCACGGCCTGGGCCTCGACGCCTCCCGGCCAATTCACACGCACCGGCCGGCCGATTGGCCCGCCGCTGAGCCCGCCGGTAAACAGCTTGTCCCGCGTGTACGCGAACAGGTAGCCGTTGCAAGAGATGGTATCGCTGGTCGGCGCCGTGTCCGTCAGCGTAGCCGTTTGCGAGCTGTCGAAGAACTGTATTGCGGCCCCGCGAGCGAGCGGCGCGTACCATGCAGAAGTCAGCAGGGCCGCCGCAAGGGCACAGGGGCCGAACGCAACACAGCGATACGTCTTCAAGTTGGTCATGACATGGGCCTTTGAGAGAGCCACTTCCCCGGTTGATGCGGGCCGGTAATCGGAAGAGCCGGATTCGAAGTCCGCCCCCGCCATCCATTCGATCGGGCCCTTCCAGCGCCGCCACCGCGGGCGAATTGGCGCACCGCAGGCCGCAACTCGCACACACGCCAGCGAGCGCGCATTGAGAGTGCCCGAGAATTCGGCCCTCTCGCGACCCTGGCCTTCAACTTGCATGCTCGATGGCGGAACTTGCTGCAACTGGAGTTCCATTGCGCAATTGCGCGTTCAGCGAGAAAGGGTCGAGTTATGTCCAAGGCGCTGGTTTGGGACTACCCCACGCGATTGTTTCACTGGGCCCTGACCGTGGGATTTACGATCGCCTTTGCCATTGCCGTGTTGGCGGGGCACCGAAGCGCGTGGTTCCCCGTGCATATGATCCTCGGCTTGGCCCTGGGCGTCGTCGCCGTGCTACGCATCATTTGGGGCTTTGTCGGAACGCGCTATGCCCGGTTCGGATCCTTACTCTTTGCACCGACGGCCTTGGCGGGGTACCTGCGCGGCGCTGTGACGGGTCAGGCCCCCCGGTTCGCCGGACATAATCCTGGCTCGGCCTACGCCACATTTGCCATCCTCGCACTGACTTTGATCACGGCGGGGACGGGGCTGCTGATGTCGCGCGACGTTGAGGCCGCCGAGGAACTGCACGAGTTGGCCGCCTATGCATTGGCCGCCGTGGCAGTCGTGCATATTGCCGGTGTTGCGTGGCACTCGTGGCGACACCGCGAGAATCTCGCCGCGTCGATGGTCACCGGCGCCAAAGAAACCGAAGCGGCCGACGAAGAGATCGCCTCGCCGCGACCGGTGGCCGGGATCGTCTTTGCGCTGATCATCGCGACGGCGACCGTGGGACTGTTTCGCAATTACGATCAGCAGCGGCACGAGACCAAGTTGCCGCTACTGGGCACGCCGATCCACCTTGGCGAAGAAGAGCACCACTAACGACCGCTGATTGGCGCGCGGGCAGTAGAGCGCCGTCTGCGTTCGGGGCAAGCGTACGTCACTCGCCGGTCGACACGTTCACCGGATACGCTTGAAACTGGTCAGCTGCCCCCAGCAGCATCGCCATCAGCTGCGGGGCGACCGCCGGGTTGAGGAATTCGACGTAGGCCGTGATCCGCGCCAGTCGCGCCTGCTTCAGCGCGGACAACAGTTCCTGTTGGGCGGCGGTCAGCGACTCGCGATCGCCGGCGTTGACGGCCCCTGCGCACACGCCCGAGAGCATCGCCACGCGGCACAATCCGATCAGATCGTCGGCCGCGTCCGCGGTGATGCCGATCGCCACGCTGCGCGGAATGAACTGCTGTTGGGCGCTGACCATCGCCGCCGCGTTGTCCAGGTTCAGCGCGCCGGGCCCCGCGGACGGCAGGCTGTCCTTCAGCGCCGCCTTGAGCTTCTCCGAGGACAGCACCCGCTCGATGTGCGGCAGCACGTCGTGCAGATACAGCACGGTGGTGCATTTGGAGGAGAAGTGCCGCGCGAACTCCGGCGACGCGGCTGGCGCGTCGCCGGCAGAGAGAGCCGCGACCAGCGCGACGAAAACCACCCGAACCATCGCCTGCCGCCGGGTACGAAAAGAGCCCCACAACATGGCACGCCCTCCCACAAATCGCCAATTGCTGAAATGCGCGTCGACGGCAACGCGGTTCAGCCTACCGCCCCGGCAGGTGCAAAGCCAGTCTTAACCGTGGATGCGGCAGGGGGAGGCCCATCTATTGCGCCGCTGGCGGCGACACCACCCGAAGTTCCACGACGACCAACTCGTGATCGGACCCAGGCACGGAAATGACGTCGGCACTCTGAGCTGTGAAGTGCCGCGAGTGAAAGACAAAGTCGATGCGTAGGCGCCACTGCATTCTGGGTGTCGTGAATCGCCACGTCCACACCGCCACCGCTTGTTATTAACTCGATAGCGGCGTGGACAATGGCATCAACCGGTAGCGTGGTGATGTCGGCTTGGAGGATTTCAGTACTCGTCATGAAAGGCCCCAAAGAGAGCTTCTGGCAAATGGACAAAGGGGCGCTCCGTTGTGCATATGGCGTAGGCGCCAGCAATAGTGGGGCGATAGAATGAACCTCCGGGCTCCATGCAGTTGCATTGGCTGCCGCCTTGCGCAATCTCAAACCATCTCCGCAGAAAGGACGTACTCGTGAGTTCAAAGGCAAGGATTGCTCTAGTCTACTTTCTGCTCGGTTTTCTCCTGTATGCCCCTTCGGCAAGGGCCGCGAACGCACTGGCAACTCTCGACATCCGCGCCGAGCAGTTCGCCGAAGATCCGACGGGGCGATTCCTCTACGCCTCGGAGTTCAGAACCCACAAGATCTTTCGCATCGATCTGCAAACTCTGCAAATCGACCAGACGTTCTACGGCGGCCAAGGACCGGCTGGCATGACCTTCTCGACCGACGGCCGGCTGATGTATGTCGCGAACATCTTCAGCACCACCGTTTCGGTCGTCGACGTTGCCACGCATACCCTCGTCAACCAGATTGATCTGCCGACGAATGCCTACGACCTGGAACTGGGCGCCGGCGGACAGCTCTACGTGACCCCCGTGGGGTCGTTAGGCAGCATTCGTACCGACATCATGCAGGTCGACACGACAACCGGCCAGTATGTGGGCGACTTTGCCCGTCCTCTCGGAAGTATCGGCGATTGGGGGCTGCTTCAGATCAGCCCAGACCGCAAGACGCTCTATTCAGGTAATACGGGTTCGTCACTCGGCACCGTTGTCGCTTATGACGTCAGCGACGGCACGCCGACGTTGATATGGACGAACGAGCGCACGAATCTCCTCAACTCGTACCAAACGGTTGAACTGGGGGGGCCCGGCAGCGATCTGGAGTTGAGCCGCGACGGGAAGTGGCTCACCTATCTCGCCGGCGGCGGAAACGATGCCAACGGCAAGGACAACCACGTCGCGATCATCGACACCGCCACGTTCGAGATCGTTGACGACTTCGGGTACGGGCCGCCTGTGAGGGCGCCTAGCGAGGGGACGTTTAGCCCCGACAATGCCGTGTACTACGCGGTCCACTCGGAAAGCCGCATCTATATGCACGTCCTCGACCGCGACGCCTATCTGGCCGCGCCGTTGTTCGAACAGGTCAGCGGGTTCGCGACGCCCGGCGGCCCCAATTCCAGCACCGTAGAGTTGTACGTCGATCCGAGCGGTCGTCATCTGTTCGCGGCGACATCCAGGGGTCTGCTGGTTTTCGACACGGGACGACAGGTGATTCCCGAACCGAGCGCCGTTGTCCTAGCCGCGATCGCTTTGCTGGGGAGCGGACTTCGCATGGGCAAAGGACGCGCGACAACATGTCGCACATGGCACGGGTCTTCAAGTGATACGCGACCCTGAACCGTCCACGACTTGAAGATGGGCCCTCACCCCGCCGCCGCGTTGTGTTCAGTCAGGTAGTTGAGAATGTCGCGGATCGAGATCACCCCGACCAGTTCCTCGCCGTCGAGGATCGGCAGGTGGCGGTAACCGCCGACGTTCATGCGTTGCAGGGCCAGGGCGATCTTGTCCTCGGCCCGCAGCGTGGCGGGGTTGGGGGTCATGACGCTGGAGATCGGCCGATCCGCCAGTTTGACGGCGTCGACGTTGACTCGCAGCAGGGCGTCGCGTTCGGTGAAGATGCCGACCATCTTGCCGCCGTCGGCGACGACGATGCAGCCGATGCTCTCGGCCACCATCTTGGCCAGCGTCTCGCCGATCGTGGCGGTCGGCGGCACCGTGAGCGGCTTGTGCGGGCTGAGTTCCGTGACCAGATCCCGCAGCAACCCCCGTTCGACCTCGGACGTGGGTTCGGGCAGGCTCATGTCGGTCAGCGAGTGCTGGCACTCGTCGCACACGTCGGCGCCTTCGATCACGTCGGCGCCGCAGTAGGGGCATGCTTGGGACACGGGCGAAATCCTTGCGTGAGGCCGCGGTACCACGGCGCGCGGGCCGAGGCCCGCGGCTAAATGGCGGAATGCCGACAACTCATAGCTGACAGCTGATCGCTGACAGCTCTTTTACTCCACCGTCCAGGTATCGCCGCTGCGGAAGAGCTTTTCCAAGTCGCCGGGGCCCTTGGCTTCGATCGCTTCGTCGATCTGGTCGTTGACCGCCACGTCGTACCGCGGGGCGTCGATCGCGCGGAACACGCCGATCGGCTCGGGGAAGCCGTCTTCGTAACGCATCCGCGACAGCAGGTAGGCGAGGGTCGGCTCGGGCGACTTCTCGTCGTGGAACAACAGGTCGTCCTCGCTGATGCCTTTGCCCAGTTCGACGACCTCGGGATTCATGCCGTTGAGCCGGATGCCCTTGTCGCGATCCTTGCCGAAGATCATCGGCTTGCCGTGGATCAATTCCAGGGTCGTGTCGGCCTTGGTGTCCTTGTCCTTGGCGTAGTCCCAGGCGCCGTCGTTGAACACGTTGCAGTTCTGGTAGACCTCGACGAATGCGGTGCCTTGGTGCTCGGCGGCCCGCTTGAGCGTGTCGGCGAGATGTTTGATGTTCGTGTCGATCGAGCGGGCGACGAAGGTCGCTTCGCAGCCGATGGCGATCGACAGCGGGTGCAGCGGGTTGTCGATCGCGCCCATCGGCGAGCTCTTGGTCCGCTTGCCCAACGGCGACGTGGGCGAGTATTGCCCCTTGGTCAGGCCGTAGATGCGGTTGTTGAACAGGACGATGTTCAGGTCCATGTTGCGGCGGATGCAGTGCATCAGGTGATTGCCGCCGATGGACAACCCGTCGCCATCGCCGGTGATGACCCACACCTGCAGGTCGGGCCGACAGGTCTTCAGCCCCGAGGCGACCGCCGGAGCCCGCCCGTGAATGCTGTGCATGCCGTACGTGTTCATGTAATACGGGAACCGGCTGCTGCAGCCGATGCCGCTGATGAACACGATGTTCTCGCGGGGCACGCCGAGCGTCGGCAGCACCTTTTTCATCTGCGCGAGAATGGAATAGTCGCCGCACCCGGGGCACCAGCGCACGTCCTGATTGCTGGCAAAATCGGTCGGCTTGAGAACGGGCAAGGGAGCTTCAATAGCCATGGCAATAATCGGAACCTTGGCGGCCGATCTGATTTCTCATCACAGAGAGCACCGAGCACGAAATGCCGAATTTCGAAGCACGAATGACGAAGACCGTCGTTCGATTCTCGTCATTCTCTGTGCCTTCAGCGGTGAATGAATCAGGCAGCCAAATTTAGTTGTGAGTGAAGTAAGTGCGGAACGTCTAACCCAACAGGCTCTCAATCTTCTCGACGACCTCGGCCACGCTGAACGGCTTTCCTTGCACCTTGTTCAGACCCACCGCGTCGATGAGGTACTCGGCGCGGATGAGGGTTCGAAGTTGACCGAGATTCAGTTCGGGGATCAAAATCGTTTTGAAGTTGCCCAGGATCTCGCCCAGGTTCTTTGGAAACGGGTTGAGGTATCGCAGGTGGCAATGCGAGACCGCCTTGCCCGCTCGCTGCATCCGATGCACGGCGGTGGCGCAGGCGCCATAGGGGCCGCCCCAGGACAGCACCAGCACGTCGCCGGTGTCCGCGCCGTCGAGCTCCTGCAGCGGAATGTCTTCAGCCACCAGCGCCGTCTTCTTGGCGCGGGTGTCGATCATGTGCTGATGGTTGATCGGATCGTAGCTCACATTGCCGGTGCCGTCGGCCTTTTCCAGGCCGCCGATGCGGTGCATCAGGCCCGGCGTGCCGGGGATGGCCCAGGGCCGGGCCAGCCGCTCGTCGCGAGCGTACGGCAGGAACTCGTCGCCGTTGGCGTCGCCATTGCCGTTGGCCTGGCTTGGATCATGGCCGGGCGGGTGCTTCACTTCCACCGGCGTCAACTCGGCCAGCGGCGGCACGCGCCACGGCTCCGAGCCATTGGCGATGTAACCGTCGGTGAGCAGCATGACCGGCGTCATGAACCGCACGGCAATGCGCCAGGCTTCCTGCGCCACGTCGAAGCAGTCGCCTGGGCTACGGGCGGCGATTACGGGCATGGGGCACTCGCCGTTGCGGCCGAAAATGGCCTGGAACAGGTCGGCCTGTTCGGTCTTGGTCGGCAAACCGGTCGAAGGACCGCCGCGCTGCACGTTGACGATGACCATCGGCAATTCGGTCATGACCGCCAGGCCCAGGCCTTCGCCCTTCAGCGCGATGCCGGGGCCGCTGGAGGCGGTCACCGCCATCTCGCCGGCGAACGCGGCGCCGATCGTGGCGGTCATGGCCGCGATCTCGTCCTCGGCCTGAAACGTGAGCACGTTGAAATGCTTGTGCTTAGCCAATTCGTGCAGGATGTCGCTGGCCGGGGTGATGGGGTAGGCGCCCAAGAACAGCCGCTTCTTCGACAGCGTCGCCGCCGCGACCAATCCCCAGGCCAACGCCTCGTTGCCCATGATATTGCGATAGGTGCCCGGACCCAGTTTGGCGGGGGCGACCTGGTACTGGGTGTTCATCGCCTCGACGGTTTCACCGTAGTGATACCCCGCCTTCAGCGCCGCCGTATTGGCGCCGGCGATTTCGGGCTTCTTGCCGAACTTCGCTTCGATGAACCGCAAGGTCGGCTCCATCGAGCGGTCGTACAGCCAGAACACCAACCCCATGGCGAAGAAGTTCCGACAGCGGTCGGCTTCCTTCATGCTCAGCCCGTACTCCTCGACCGCCAGCCGCGTCAGCTTGGTCATGTCGATCGAGTGGAATTTGTATTTGCCGGTCAGACTGCCGTCTTCGGTGGGGTCGTCCGTGTAGCCGGCCTGCTCCAACCCCTTCTTGTCGAAGGCGTCTTTGTTGACGATCAGCACGCCGCCTTCCCGCAGGTCCTGTAGGTTCGTGACCAGCGCCGCCGGGTTCATGGCGACCAGGGCGTCGACCGTGTCGCCGGGCGTGAAGATCTCGGTGCTGGAAAAATGGATCTGAAAGCCGGACACTCCCGCCTTCGTGCCGCGGGGGGCGCGAATCTCCGCGGGGAAGTCGGGGAACGTGGCGATGTCGTTGCCCGCCAACGCCGACGTGTTGGTCAGCTGCGTCCCGGCCAACTGCATGCCGTCGCCCGAGTCGCCGCAAAAGCGAACGGTGGCGTCTTCAAGTTGCGATACCTGCTTCGAAGCGACAGTACTCATGGCGACCGACAGGTCCTCAGGTGGAAACCAAAAATGAACGGGGGCGGGCGTTGCCGCGGCCAAGGCCACGATCAAATGACCAAGTCCCGATGACCAATGCTTGAAGTTTGAACCGTAGCCGTTGTCTTGGTCATTCGCAGGCCGAGTTGCGGCTCACGCCAATGGGTTGAATCTTACGCGCCCTCGCGCTCCGCGGGCGACTTGGCCGGATCGGGGGGCAACGTGTAAATCGTGTTGGGAAAGTGGTCGACCAGGTGATGCACCACGCCCCGCACCACCGCCATCCCGGTCGGAGCGCCGCTGGCGTCCACGATCGGCAGGTTGCGGTAGCCGTGCTGCGACATGTATGCGATGACCTCGCCCACCGTGGTCTTCTCCGTGATCGTCTGCGGATCGGCCGTCATCACCGCCGAGATTGGCTGGTCCAGCTCCGACCCGTCGGCCATGCAGCGCAAGGCGTCGCGTTCGGTGAAGATCCCCAGTACGCGGCACTCGCCGTCGCCGGGGCCGTCCTCGCACACCAGCATGCTGGCGGCCCGCTGCGTCTTCATCAGCAGCAGCACGGTCGACAACGTCGCATCGGGGGCGACGATCAGGGGCGGCTCGGGATACGCCGTGGCGACACGGTCGGTATGCAGGCTCAGAAAACTCACGGCTTACAGCGAAGCTTTCATGAACGGGTCGCGGCGAGGCGACAGGGCGCCGAGCGCTTTATCAGGCCGACAGACGTCATTCGACAAAGCATCGGGAGGGAAGACACGCGGCAACGCGACAGGCACAGGCGGTCAGACTCGCGGGGACGCATTGCCTAGAAGCGGACCAGCGCTGGCGCCTGCGCCGGATGACGGGATCTGACGCAAACATCGCTGGCGGCGAGCCTTCTGTCGACGCATTTGTCGACCTTGAGGTGCTGACCGGTACTCTTATCCCGAAATTTACCGCGCCACATAATACCGTTGAACCGCAAAAAGCCGCGAAATTCACTCTCTTTTCCGAAAGGCGCAGTCGCCTGCCGCGGCGGGCTGCCGATGGGCCAGTCGGGCCCGCGCTAAGCGGCCCTCCCAGGGGCCCTGCGTGCTGGCGCCTGACAGGGGGCGCCCTACCGTGGTTACACCAGCGGGACCACGCAGCCCGGCGTCACTCGGCCAGTTCGAACACCGATTCGATTTCCACGACCCAGCCGGCCGGCAGCGACACGGCGCCAAACGCACTGCGGGCGGCGATTCCCGCCTCCTCGCCCAGCACGTCCCGCATCACCTCGCTGAACCCGTTGATCACCGCCGGATGGTCGACGAAATCCGGCGTAGCATTGACCAGACCCATCGTCTTGACCAACCGGCCCACGCGGTCGAGCGACCCCAAATGCGTTTTCAGCGACGCCAGGCTGGCCAGCGCCGTCAGCCGCGCCGCTTCCTTGGCCGCCGCCACGTCCATCTCGGCGCCCGCCTTGCCAACGACAAACGAGCCGTCGGGGCGCAGCGGGCCGTGGCCCGACAAGTAGGCCAGGTTGCCCACGACCAGCACCGGGCGATAGAGCCCCAACGCCTTGGGCATCGTCGGCAGCTGCAGATCCAATTCGGCCAAACGAGCTTCGTAACTCACGGCGGCGATCCTTGATTTGTACTTGTTTTCTGTGTTGGAGAGTTGGCGGGCCACGCGGCGCGACTCATTCGCTCGGCTTGTCGTACACCTGAGAAGGGTCGAACACCCGCTCGCCGACGATCTCCCAATCGTCGCCGGCTCGGCGGCGGAAGAAGCAGCTTTGGTACCCCTCGTGGCACGCGGCGCCCCCCAGTTGCTCGACCTCCAGCAGGATCGCGTCGCCGTCGCAGTCGACGTACGCTTCGCGGACCTTCTGCACGTGGCCGCTGGTTTCGCCCTTCTTCCACAATCGCCCGCGGCTACGACTGAAGTACGTGGCCTCCCCCGTGGCGAGCGTCGCCTCCCAGGCCGCCTGGTTCATGTAGGCGACCATCAGCACGGCGCCGGACTCGGCATCCTGGGCGATCGCCGGCAGCAGCGTGTCGGGCGTGGCAAACTGAGGCAAGGCGGACATAGCGAAGCACTCGGGGCGAACAAAGGCCCCAGGATACCAGGGGAGACGGCTCGCCCACAACGCACCGGGCGCAGAACCGCCCCCCGCTCGCCCCGGACGACCGCTGCCGGCGTCGTCGCCGCTACGATCCGCGCGACGGGCGCCATTGGCGTCTTCGGCGTCCCGCGGCCGCGGCTTGAGGGCGGGTTGATTCCCGTTCGATGTAAGTCGTAGTCGTGCCATGCGAGCCGACCGGCTGCGACGCCCTCCCGAACAACCGTCGCCGCTTGCCAACGCCGTCCGCCACCCTTGGCAAGGAGAGTCTGCCTTGAACGGTTCTGCGACGATTGTGCTGCCCATCCACAACGGCGAACGCACCCTCCGCGACGATGTCGAAGGCGTGCTGTCGCTGGCCCTGGGCATGACCGACGCCATGCAAGTGGTCATTGTCGACGACGGCTCGACGGACGAAACGTTCGAGACCGCCTGCGAGTTGGCCAGCCGGTATCCGCAAGTCCGCGTGATCCGCCAGCCCTTCCAACGGGGGCTGTCCGCCGCGCTGGATCGGGTGCGCCGCACTTGCGCGGTCAGCGAGGTGATCGTCCACGACGGCGTCGGCCGCATCGACCTGGAAGAACTGGCGACCATGCTGCGGCCGACCGAACCAGCGCCGGCCCCCGCATCGGCCAGCGATTCGCGCGGTTCCCGCCGCTTCGCCGCGGTGGCCAGCCTGAACGCGCGGATGCAGTCCGCTCACCAGCGCGTGATGGGATTCCGCCGGCTGGCGATCGAGCCGGGCATCGAACCTCGCCGCCGGTCGGCCAATTCGGTTCCGCTGAGCGCCGGCCTGCTGAACGCCTTGGGCAGCGCTCCGGTCGCACAGTCGTAGGCGAGCGAATACCGACCGTTACGGCAACGTGACTTCCCCCCAACTGGACACTTTGTCCGGTTGTACGAGAAACTGGACGGCGACTGCGGAAACTCGCAGTTCGCGCCGCGGCGGCCCAGCCTGCGCGCGGGCCGTCGCACCATGCAACCGGTTCCAATGCGGGGTGCAAGCTCTTGCACACGCTAGCGGGCGCCATCACGTCCGAAGCGCAATTTGCTGCGCAGAAGCGATTCCCGCGTGCGCTGAGCTGGGGCGATGCTTGCCGACTCGCCAGCCGGCGGTTACTATGCTGACGGCATGACTCGCCGGTGGAGCGGATGCCAGCCGCTCCCCCTCATTTTGCCAACGTCAGGGCAAGACTCGATCAAGCTGATCGGGGTGACGTTTGGCAACAAACTGCCGCTTGCAACGCAAGAATCGCCGCAAGTGCGCCTCGGCAATCGGAACAGAATTCGTGCCGTTTCTGCGTGGGACTGATCTCATCGTGCGCCGGCTCAGCGTGCGCACTGCCCGCCACACAGCGCAGACGGCCCACTTGCCCCAGGGACACGTTTGCTCTCGACATCTGCCGCGTGTCGAGACGGGAGGCTCTCGTCGTGAGTACCGTTGATTACACGTTTGGGTTGGGCGGCCTCAACGCGCCACAACCGCCGCTGACGTCCAGCGGCCCAGGCCCGCGCCCCCGGCGATTTCATCGCATCGCCGAAGTCCGCGAGCAGCAAGGAACGTCGATTCGCTCGGTGGCCAGAAAGCTGAATCTGCCAATGCAGGACGTTCGCGACCAGGAAAAGGCGACCACCGACCTGCACCTATCGCAACTGCTCGCCTGGCAACAGGCGCTGGAGGTCCCGCTGGCCGACCTGCTGATCGACAGCGAGGCGCCGCTCTCCTCGCCGGTGAACGCCAGAGCGCAAATGTTGCGCGTGATGAAGACGGCCAAAGCGCTGTCCGAGTCGGCCGCCAGCCCCGGCACGCAAAGGCTGGCCACCATGCTGGTCGGCCAACTGATTGACCTGATGCCCGAGTTGGCCGAGGTATCGGCCTGGCACTCCGTGGGCCAGCGCCGCACGCAGGACGAGTTGGGCCGCATCGCCGAGCAATCGTTGCCCGACAGCGTCTTCGGCGACATGGGATCGTAGCAGCCGCGCGGGCCAGGCGCGGTTGCGGCTATCTTGACCGCAACGAACGACAGGAGATCAGGGCCACCCGAGAGACTTTCAGCCCCGCCGCTCGCGGCGGGCGCCAGAAACGAGCGCCACGGCAAAACCCTGTTCTCCTGTCATCTCACTCCCGCTTGTCTTTCTCGTTCTCTCTCGTCTGCGCTTCCATCCACTGGACGCCGGCGCGGATGTTGCCCAACACGTTGCCGCGCCAACCGTGGCCGCCCGGGTAGTCCAGCAGTGCGACCGTGGCGCCCTTGTCGGTGAGCGTCTGGACCGCCCGCTTGGCTAGCTCGTACTTGCACGTTTGATCTTCGGGCGAATGCAGTAGAAAGTACGCATGCCCCTTGGCGTTATCTAGAGTGCGATACATGCCGGGGTAGAAAATGCTCATCGCCGGCATGGTGGCCGTCAGCGGCGTGTCCTCGGCCAGCGACGCCGCGTACGCCGCGGGACCGCCCGATAGGTTGTTGCGGGGAATGATCCCTGTTCCCATGCTTGATAATTTTCCCCGTGTTCAAGCCGAAGACATTCGAACGTGCGAACCCGCCGACGCGCGATAGACTGAAACATGGGCACGAGCAACAACGTCTGTTCGCCAGCCAAAATACCTGTGGGCGCCGCCAACCCCGTAGAAGAAACTATAGGTGAGGATCGCGATGCTCTGCGTCGTCTACTCGCGCAGCTACAACATCGGATTCTACGGGCTGGAGCGGCTGCACCCGTTCGACTCGCGGAAGTACGGTCGGGCGTGGAAACGAATCCGCCGCAAGCTTGGCGCTCGAGCGCGACAGATGCGGATGAAACCCGACCGGCCCGCAAGTCGCGACGAGTTGCTGCTCGTCCACACTGCGGAGTATCTGGCACGCCTGCGCGATCCCCAGGTCGTGGCCGGCGCCCTGGAAGTGCCGCAGCTTCGCCGCATGCCGGGGTGGATGATCGACTGGCATGTGCTGCGACCGATGCGATGGGCGACGCGGGGCACCATCGTGGCGGCTGATGCGGCCATCGACTGCGGATTGGCCGTGAATCTCAGCGGCGGCTACCACCACGCGAAACCCGACTACGGCGAGGGCTTTTCGATTTACGCCGACGTGGCCATCGCCGTCGCTGCCCTCCGCGAGCAACGCCGGATCGCCGAAAGCGATCGCGTTGTCTACGTCGACACAGACGTTCACCAGGGCAACGGCGTCTGCCATTGTTTCATGAACGACGACCGCGTGTTTATCTTCGACGTCTTCAACTCGCGCATCTACCCGGCCTACGACGTCAATGCGCGCAATCGCGTCGATTGCCCGATTCCGGTCACCGCGGCCTGTACCGACGCCGAGTACCTACGCGAGTTGCGAACTCGCCTGCCGGGCTTTCTGGACTCCGTGAGCAATACGTCGATAGGCATTGCCTTTTACAATGCCGGCACGGACGTGTTTGCCAGCGATCCTCTGGGCGGTCTGAATCTCTCCGCTGACGCAATTCGCGAGCGGGATTTGATCGTGATCCGCGAATTACGCCGCCGAGGGATTCCCACGGTCATGGTGCTCAGCGGCGGCTACACGCGCGAGAGTTATCAGCTTGTCGCCAATTCGGTCGTGGCCATTGCGAAGGACGCCGAACATCGCGAGGAGTGACGCCGCGGCGACGCAGCCTGTGAGATACGATCGAAAATAGAACCGTCCCGTACGCTGCCGAGTCACGGTCAGCACGGACAGAGCGCATAAAAAATGGGCTGCCCGTCCATTGGCAACCCATCTTGGCGAAACGCTGGTGCGTGAGCCCGGCGCCGCCGCGTGCGGCTTCGCCGGCTGCCCCGCTCACGCGTGCGCTTTGGCCCATTCTCGCAGGTCGTGCGGCGTATCGTCGGCACGGTTCATGGTGGGCAGAATCTCGTGCAGCAGCCCGCCGTCTTCGTCCAGATCGGCGACCGAATCGATCACCATGTCCGGCTGGTAGGCGTAGTTGCGCAGGTCCTCGCGCGCCGTGCCGCCCGAAAGCACCAGGATCGTGCGATAGCCCAACTGCACGCCGCCGACGATGTCGGTCTCCATGGTGTCGCCCACCATGATCGTTTCGCTGGTGGCCATGCCGAGTTCCTTGCGGGCTTGCCGCATCATCACGGGGCTCGGCTTGCCGACGCTGAATGCGCGGATTCCGGTGGCTTCCTCAATCAACTTCACAATGGCGCCGCACCCGGGTCGGGTGCCCGCGGGCGTGGGGCAGTTGGGATCCAGATTGGTGGCGATCAGCTTCGCGCCGTCGCACACCAACTGCACGGCCTGTTCGACCATTTCGAACGACAGCGTGCGTCCTTCGCCGACCACGACGTAGTCGGGCGACTTATCGACGATCGCGTAGCCGTTCTCATGCAACGCGTTCAGCAAGCCGCCTTCGCCAATGACAAACGCCGTGCCGTGCGGCTTCTGGCTGGCCAAAAACCGCGCGGTGGCCATCGCACAGGTGAAGATATGCTGCGGCTCGACGTCCACGCCCATGCGGACCAGCTTCATCGCCACGTCGCGACGGGTCCGCTGGCTGTTGTTGGTGAGAAACAAAAACGGAATGCGACATCGCAGCAAGCTGTCGATGAAGCGGTCGGCGCCGGGGATCAATTCGCTGCCGCGATAAATCACCCCGTCCATGTCGATCAAAAAACCTTTTCGAGTTCCAATAGCCATAGCGCAACTGTCTCGGGGGGAGGGAGGACATCGATTCAGGCGGGGCCGCGCGAATCCTCAGTGCGGCGTTCGATGTCGGCGGGAAGGTCAACGCTGCCGGCGGGGCAGGCATCGACAAAAACGCATGGGAAAAAACTCATCCGGTGGTGGGGCGGCAATCCTTGCCGCTCGGGCCCGCCATACGGATGCGGGTGTTTGCAACGAGAGGGAGGCAATCAGTGTGCCAATCTTCGCTTGCGCGGTCGTCTCGCCCGCAAACCACGGAGAATTCGTGCGTTTTTCCTGACTGCCAGTCTGCTAGCAACGCCGGCAAGAGGCGGCCAGGAACCCGCAGGCTTCGCCCGAATTCGCGCAAGCGTGCGTAGAAAGTAGGCACGCCGAATGTCAGGCGGCTGCTTGGCTCAGCAGGCCCGTCAGCTCGGCGAGCGTCTTGGCGGACTTTCCCCAGTCGTACCATTGTCCGGGGATTTCCACCTCCGCGGCAATGCTCGACCCGCTGGGGGTTGCCGTCACAGCGATGCGCAGGTCGCCCTCGAAAGCGCGCAGATCAAACGGCAACGTCGCGTCCAGCCGGCAGCCCTCGGGCATTTGCTCCGCACCGCGCAACGCTCTGCCGGTGCGCGCCAACCAACACAGCACTTCGACCACCGCCGCTCCTACGGGCAATGCGCTCTGCAAGGAGCACTGGCGGTTGGTCTTCATCCCCAACTTCTTGTTGAGCGGCAGGGCGATCTTGGCGATGACGCTCATCGGTACGCCGCCCGTGACGCCGGTCAGCACGCCGTCGCACATTGCCATGAACTGCTCGCCGGTGAGGCGCTGAGACGACTGCGAAGCGGCCGCCTGCAGCCGCTGGCGGACCTCTGGGTGGGCAATCAGTCGATCGTACTGCGTCCAGGTCCGCCAATCGCAGCCGGCGTTTGCGACTTCCTCATGCTCGCCGGCGGCAGGCGATGCGTCCGCAAGGCGAACGTGCTTGGCGCCGCAGGCCGCGCAGAAATTTCCCTCGCCACGGGCGCCGCAGTTGGTGCAAAACATCGGAAGCTCGCTGGATAGCCGACCGGGACGCTGGCGCCGCATCAACCGCTGCGACGCCGAAACACACCCTGGTGTTATCGACAGCTTGCCGGCGCAAATTTCCTTCGGTCGGCGACTTGTTGCGGTTTGGGGTCGCTAGCGGTGCTAGCCACAACACGCCGCCATTCGACGCCGGCGCGCCAGCGCGATCGCCCCTGCGACGATGCCCGCCGCACAGAGAAAGCACGACGCAGGTTCAGGGACGGCGCCAGCCGCGACGGCGGTCACGCCGGCCTGCTGCTGCCAGGCGAGGAAATCCGTGCCATCGGTCACGCCGTCGAGATTGGCGTCGCCGCCAGCGCTGACGCCGTAGCCGTCGCTCCAAATCTGCAGATCCGCGGCATTGACCAGGCCGTCGCCGCTGAAGTCGGCCGGCGATAAAAACGTGCCCTCGCCGAAGCTCACGCCCACGGCGACGCACCAGACCGAAATCGCGTGGTAGCCGTCGATTGTCTCGCCGCCGGGCAGGTCGATCAGCAGCGGCGGCTGCGTACCGTCGAACGCCGGGCCCACCAACTGCGGCCCGATCGACAACCCGTTGCGAAACGCGGCATTCGACTCCTCGGCGCCGAGGTAGAAGAACACGCTGATGCCCTGGCCGTCGTAGACAAAGTCGTCGACGCGCACGGTGTCGTCATCCACCACCGTGACAGTCCCCGCCACGCCATGAAACAGCGTTGACAGATCGGCTCGCCAGCCGATCTCAGGCGTCACGGCGCGGGCCGAGGGCAACGCGACGACGGCTATTGTTGCGGCAGCTAGGACTCCAGCGGCAACTCGCATGGTGGGGCCTCTGCGCAGCGAAGAGGATGACGCCCGCCCGCGCGGCGCGGTGGGGGCCTGCGGTCATTCTGACATGATCCGCGGAGGACCTCAAATTCGCCGCCGCGCGATCGCCGCGGCCGCCAGCAAAACGAGCAGTTGCACCACGGAACTGGGCTCGGGAACGGGGGCCGCGGCGGCTCGGGTCGATGCCGCGCTGCCGAACTGCCGCTGCCACAGCAAGAAGTCGCTGCCGTCGGAGTCGTCGTCGCCATCGGCGTCGCCCAGCCCGCTCGTGCCGTACGCGCTTTGCCACACGGACAAATCATTGCCGTTGACGGTGCCGTCGCCGTCGAAATCGCCGGGCAGCCCTTGGACGACGGCCAACATCACCGAATCCCCGGTGTACTGAACGTCGAGCGACAAGCCGCCGCCGAGACTGGGCAGCGCCGTGCTGGTAAACGCGCCAGTGATTCCATCGCCCGCGCGCAGCACTTCGATCGTTTCGCCAAGCTGTGCACTGAAATTGCCGGCGAGCGAGACCTCCAAAGCGCCCGACAGCGCCGCCGTCCCGCCGACGCTGACCAGCCCGAACGCCTGATTGGCGCCCAGTTGCAGGGCGAGCGTCGAAGTGGACGCGAAACTCAGATCGTCCAACAGGACAATCTCGCTACTGGAAGAGACGAAGATCGTGCCGGCGTTGTCCACCGCGTCGTGAAACACGCCCACTCCGCCGCCTGCCACGACAATCTCCGCGCCCGCGTTATTGGAAACGTCGCCAAACACGTCGACCGTGCCGGAGGTGACAGCCAATTGCGCCGTCGAGTTGTTCTCCAAACCGGTCGCTCCGATCCGCAGCACGGCGCCGTTACGGGCGGCGATCTGTCCGGTGTTGTCCAGCAGGGAACCGGTTTCCAGCGTGCCGCCGTCGAGGTCAATCAGCCCGCCGTTGTTGGTGACGCGCCCGGTCGCGAGCAACTGTTGGCCCGCGGCGGCCGCCAGGCGCCCGCGCGTCGCCGTCGTCGCTGTGAGCGTGATGCCCTGCACGTCCACCACGCCGGCGCCCTGCAAGAGCCCTCCCACGGACAGAGCGGCATTGGTCGCAGCGGACGTTTCCCAACGACCTCCGTCCAGCGTCACGCGACCGGTCGGCGAAATGGTCGACGCCGCGGTGGTCACAATGACCCCCGCGTCGGCCACCGTGATCCAGCCTTCGCCCGCGGACGTGTTCAACGCACCCGTGACGTTCAACCGCGACCCGGCGCCGCTGACCACGATGGTCCCCATGCCGGCCGCGTTCGTCGCTACGCTGACCGCGCCAGTGGTCACAATGCGCGCCCCATCGCTCACTGACAATGTGGCCGCGCCGCTCGTGCCAATCTGCACGGCGCCCACGTTCAGCAAACTGCCGACGCCGCTCACCTCGACCATGCCCGTCGACCCCGCCGTCACTCCCACCGCGAGCCCGGAACTGAACATCCGCGCCGCGCTGTCGATCTCCAGCCGTCCGGCGCCGGCATCGCCCACCGTCACGTTGTCCACAGTCCATTGGGTCAGCACGTCGGAGACGGTCACAATCCCCTGCCCGCTCGCCAAATCGCCAATGATGAGCGTGTCGGAAATGGCAGTTCCCCCGTTGGCGACTGTGACGGCCCCAATGCCCGCGCTGCCGACGAACATGTCGTCGCCCGTCAGTAGCAGACTGCCCTGCCCGGCAATGTTCAATGTGCCGTGGCCGGTGGAGTCGACGCCCAGAATCGTGTTATCCGGCACGGTCACGACGGCCGCGGCCGTGACGTCGAGCGTGCCGCGACCGCCTTCGCCGATGTGCAAGTCGGACGAGGAGGTGTTGATTGTCCAATCGGAACCGAATCCGGCGAGCGTGATCACGCCAAATGCCGCGTCGTTCTCCCCGAGGATCGCACGACCCGTGCTGGAGATCGCATCGCCGCCAGTCACGGAGACACTCCCATAGTTGTCTTCGCCGACGGTAAACGTCCCCGACACGGCTCCGCCGCCAGCCGGCGGCGCATTGGGGACGTCGCCCACCGTCACCACCGCGGCGCGCGCAGACATCGCCAAGCCGCCAATCGCCGCCCATGACGCGAGACACCAGAGAAACTTACGCATTGCGACGGCAGGGGACAGCAACATGGGGACAACTCACAGATGAAGATGCGGAGGTGACGGCGCGTCAAACGGCGGAACCGAGCCGAGAAACACCGCGCATGATCGGCCGATGCCAACTCCGCGCAGACCGGTCCCGCTGCGAACGCCGTCGTTTCATTCTAATTGGCCGATTCGGCGGGGAAAACGTCTCGTGTCCGTCCCATTCGGGTGCGCCGTGCTGCACGAACCGCGAGGAGTGGCTCAAATCGAGCAGCGCACGAAAAAAGCCCCCAGCCGCGCGGCCCCCGCGGCGACTGAAGGCTTTCTCCCACGGGACTTTGCGTCAGCGTACGCCCCCCGCGCGTCGGCGGAGCCCCGCCAGGGCTAAGGCGCCGATGGCCAACAACGCCCACGTGGCCGGCTCGGGGACGGCCCCGACGGCCGCCGCCGCCGGCGGCACGCCGCTGCCGTTCTGCTGCTGCCAGGCGAGGAAATCGACGCCATCGCTGTCGCCGTCGCTGTCGGCGTCGCTGTCGCCGTTCAGGCCGTAGTCGCCCTCCCACTGGATCAGGTCGTCGGCGTCGACGTCGCCGTCCATGTCAAAGTCGGCCGTGTAGGCGACCGAGTTGACGACCGACAACTGCACGTTGGTGGGGTTGTACAACACGTCGAACATCAACCCGGCCGGCATCGTCGCCGGTTGGTTGACTGCGGCGAACGTCCCGTTGCGCGACAGGGCGGTGAGGATCGTGAACGTCTGCCCCAGCGAGGGGGCGAAGCCGCCCAGCAGAGACAGGTTCAGCGTGCCGCCGAGATTCGCGATGCTGGACACCGCCAGCGTGTCGATCGCCGACAAGGCCGTGCCCGCGATGTCGACGTTCATTTCCGCCCCGGCCCCGGCGTTGAGGTTGCCGACGGTCGCTTGGGCTGCGGCGGCGACGCCCAAATCGAGCACGCCCTGGTTGTCGACCTCCACGGCCGCGTTGGCGCCGTCCTCCAGAATGAGCGGTCGGCCGGCCAGATTGATCAGCCGCCCGCCGCCCGCGAATCCGGCGCCGGCTTGGACAATGGTCCGCACGTTGTCGAGTTGCAGGTCGCCGGTCAGCGTCGTCTGGCTGTTGTTCTCGAACACCGTCGAGCCGGAGATCCGCAGCGTCGACACGCCCGCGGTGGCGTCGACGTTGCCGCCAAGATCCGTGGCGTTGGTCGATCGGTACGCGCCGCCCGCCATCGAGAGGGTCGAAGCGGGCTCAAACTCCAACTCGAACCCGTTGGCAAACACTTCGCGGCCGTTGCTGACGCTCACCGTCCCGTCGAACAGGTACGCGGCGTTGTCGATTAACTCCAAATTGCCGCTGATGGCGTTGAGCGAACCCGTATTGCTTGTGCCATCCCACAGACTGGTCGCGTTGGAAAGCACCAAGTTGCCGCCTTCGGCGTCGATGCGCGAGTTGTTGTTGACCCGCGAGGCGACCTCGCCGAAGCCGTTGATGCCGTTGGCGCCGTCGTTGGTGATCAGGCCGCCTTGGATCCGCCCGCCGGCGAGCCGCACGATGTTGGTCGCGTTGGTGTTGAACGCGTTGATATCGAGCACGGCCGCGGCGCCGCTCGTGCCCAGCGTGCCCATCGACACCAGCATGCCGTTGACGTCCAGGGTCCCGTCGGCGGCAATCAACTGGCTGGTTGACCCGTCGCCGCGAATCGGCGCGTTGATTGTGCCGTGGCCGCGCAGCGACTGGCCCGAGTCAATCGCCAACTGGCCGGGCCCGTTGATCGTGCCGCCGTCGATCTCGTTGGTGTTCCCGGCCACGGTTGAACCGCCGAGCAACTCCAGGTCCTCGGGGGCGTCATTGATATTGACGACTCCCCGGAAGAAAGCTCGCGAACTGATGGCCCCCTCGCCGTTGACGTTCAGCTCGGAGGTCGCCGTGAAATCGACTGGCGAGGCGCCGCTGATGAACACGCCGCTGATCGCATCCCCGTTGTAATTGAGCGTGCCGTCCATGCGCCAGGGGACGTCGCCGGTCAGATTCACCGCCAGCTCGCCGGCGTTGTTGATCGTCAGCGTGCCGTCGACGCCGTCGGTGGCCGGGCTGGACGTGTCAATCGCATCGGCGTTGATGGTGAGCTGCGCATTGAGCGTGTCGTTGCCGTCGTCCAGATCGATATCGCCGCCAGGCAGATTGTACGTGGTGGCGGCGTTGATCGTCGCGGCGCCGTTGCGCAACCGGCTGCCGGCGCCGCCGTCCCAGGTCGTGCCGGTGACATTCACCGAGTTGGTGGCCAAGTCGAGGGTTGTTCCTGGATCGATATTTACGTCCAACGCCGCATCGACGATCAGTTCGGCGTTGATGTCGGCTTCCGAGGCGCCCGAGCCGGTGACGTTGATCGTGGCGGCGCTGGAATTCACAGTGATGGCCGAACCGCTGAGGTCCGAGTCGCTGTTGCTCGTATCCATGTTCACCGTCGCGACCTCAAGCTCCCACGCGTTGCCCACCGTCACCGTGCCGCCGTTGATGTTCAGCGTGCCGTCGTATCCATCCACAGCGGTGTCGATGTTGGTGCTGTTGATCGTCAGCGATGCACCGTCATTGACCTCGGTGGTCAAAAAACCGTCCCAGTTGAAGCTTGTTTGGCTGATCGTAGCGCTGCCGTTGACGACCAACTGGGCGCCGTTGCCGCTGGGGGCCAGATCGGTCCCCGCCCCAAACGTGGCCGTGCCGTCGACCTGCAGCTTGCCGGCCACGTTCCACGTGCCGCCAGTCGCGTTGACGTTCGACTGCAGAATCAGCGTGTCCCACGTGTCGTCGATGTTGACCGTGCCGCCCGTCATGGACCAGTCGGCGCCGGCGATCGTCGCTCCCGGCCCCGGGAAGGGATCCTGCCCAATGATGATCAGCCCGAACGCCGGCGTGTTGGCGTTGATCACGCCCGCGTCGAGTTCCCACCCAAACTCCATATCAAGCGTGGAACCCGTGTACAGATTCATTGTTCCGCCGTAGCCGTCGGTTCCCGTGCTGATGTCCACGTCCAGCGTTTGATTGCCATTGATGTTGATGGTGTGCGACAGGATGGTGGCGGTCGTACCTGTTCCGTCCCAGTCAAATCGGGCATTGGCGCTGGTCGCATTGAGGCGCAGCGTCCCCGCCGCCGGCGCGAGACCGATGAAGGTCGGCGCCGTGTTCGCCGTGATCGTGCCGTTGTTGGTCAGCAGCGTCGTGGCCACGCCGGGCGTCGCCTCCAGGTCGACGCGGCCGGTGCCGATCAGGGTGCCGCCGTCGATGTCCAACAGCCCTGTGCCCGAGTCGCCATCGACTTCCACAACCGCGGTTCCCTGGGCCGTGGTCGAGTTGAGAATCACCGACCCGCCGCTGCCGATCGTCAGGTTGTTGGTGTCCAATCCGTCGGGATCGCCGCCAAAGATGATGATCGAGCTGCCGGAGCCGCTGACCGAGGTGTCGCCGTTGACGATCAGTTCAAAATCGTTCGTCGCGCCGCTGTCGGTGCTGTTCACCACGTCGGCGCCATTGGTGACGGTGAGCCCCGTGATCTGGTAGCCGCCGTCGAACAAAGTCATGTCGTTCGCGGCATTCGCCAGATTGCCGATGTTGACGTTCTGGTTCGCAGGCGAGCCGTCGGGATTCCAGTTGCCGTTGTCGCTCCACAGCTTGCTGGCGCTGTTGCCGGCATCGTCCCAATCGATAGCGCGGGCCGGCTGAACCGTCGTCGCCGCGCAAACGAGTGCAGCTAGCGTCGCTGCGCGTTGTAGGCAATTTCGCATCTCTGAAGTCTCCAAATCAGGTAGGTGAAGTCGCCGAGTTCGCGACCCGGCGAGTCAGGTGCGCATCTGCAGCGCCGAATCGGCGGCGCGGCGAGCGCGGATCGGTGCGGTTCGTCGAATCTCGCCGCCAACTCAGTCGCGCGTGCCTGGCGCGCAGCGAGACGAACCGCTCGCACGCGTCGCGACTGAGCTGCTGGCCGCGACCGCAAAACGCCGTCGCAGGTCCCCTTGAAAGCTCGCCATCGAAGAACTCCTCCCAAAATCAGTCGTCGCGGCCGGCAAACCGGCGCAGCCGCGACGGGCGCTGTCGTAGACAGCCAAGAGGAACCGCGCAGCGTGCGCGGCCAGTGGAACACCCAAAACCGCTCGCGGAGTCAAAGCGCGGAATGGCAGCCAGTGCAACGGAGAAGTTGCAGACAGCGCGCCGCCGTCCGGTGCGGATTGGTCCGCCCGGGGCGCAGCGCGGTACAAGATCGGGCCTGGCGCCATCATCACGCGCTCCCCCCAGGAGCTTCGGATGATGCGATTGTTCCTCGTAGCGACGCGACGCGCGACTTCAGCGCAGACGGGTGGCGCTCACGGACCTCAGTCCGTTTTTTCGAGCGAGTGCCGGGCAATGAATTCGGCATGCGTGCCGAGACGCCCTGCGGCATGCGCACATTCGACGTGCGCATCCGGCCGCGACGGTCCCCACTTGTCGTCGCAATGCTAGAAAGAAAATCGCATTTCAGGTGCAGCAGGCAACTCTGAGCCGCGAGTATACCGCGAGTGCGGGATGACGCAAAAGAATTTTTGAACAAGGTTCAAAAACCGCGTCGCGAAATGCTGCGAACGAAGCGTGCTACCATTGCCCGCACTCGTCACCAATCAAAATGGATCGCGATCCGCCTCGTCCAATTCAATTCCCCATGCATCGGCGCCGTCGTCGGCTTGCGGTTCGATGCGGAGCGTCTCGCGGATCTGCGGCGGCTCGACATGTTGCAAGTCGATCGCCGCGTACCAGCGGGGGATCGCCGCGTCGTTGGCGGCGACCTGATATCGCAGACCTCGCTCGCGTTCGTCCCAGTGCCGCTCGCAAATGACCGCCGTGCGCGGATCGTTGGTCCGCATCCGCGAGAGCACTTCGACCCAATCGCCAATTTCAAAGCCCTCGCCTGGCACCTCCTGCCACAAGGTGCGCTTCACGCGCAACCGCACCTCGCCGTAGTGCAAGATGACGAACGGGCCCGACTCGCCGTCGCGAGTGAACACCCGCGGACTGGGGATCAGCGTGCGGGCAAGCGACACGTCTTCCGGGTGCAGCCAGGCGTCGCCGTTCTCGGGCCACCAAGGATAGTAGCCGTAGCGGGGGTCGGTTTTCATCGCTCTGTTCCAATCTCGTCGCCGGCGGCCTCGTATCGCCGGCAGCGGCCTCGCGCCCCTTGGTCACCTCATCGTACCGCGGCAGATTGCTCGGGCAAAGTTTCGTGCAAGCAAGCGGCCGATGATGCGGCGGCGCCTGCCTCAACCCAACAGCGGGAAGAACTGCCCGGCGAGCGGTTCGCCCGCGGGAATCGTCGGCACGCCCTCCAGCAGCGGCTCGTCGGCGTCGCTGCACACGCCATCGGCCACCAGGTTGATCACCGCCACGCGCCGCGGCCGGTCGCTGCGATTGGCCTGCGAGCCATGCACCGTGAGCGGGTGGTGAAACGACGCCTCGCCGCGACGGGCAATGACGGTGGTCGGGTTTTCCAGCGCGCGGATTTGCTCGTCGTCAAGCAACTGGCGAATGCCCTCCATGTCGCCGGCCAGTTCGGTGCGCGGCAGCAACGCCCAACGGTGGCTGCCAGGGACGTATTGAATCGACCCGTTCTCGTGGTCGCAATCGTCCAGCGGCAGCCAGCAGGTCAGGTGCTGCATGGGTTTGGTACGCGTCCAGTACGAGTAGTCCTGGTGCCAGGCCACGACGCCGCCGTGGTGCGCCGGCTTGCAGAACAGTTGGTCGTGCCAGAACCGCGGCGTCGCGCCCAACAACTGTCGCGCCGCTTCGACCAGCGGGCCATGCCACAGCAAGTCGTGAAACCCGGGCCGCAGTCGCCACGCGCCCAGGGCGTGAAACAACGTCGTCTCCGGCGTGGTCGATTCGTTGGTGTGGTACTCGTACCACAACTCGCGACCCGGGTGATCGGGGTCGAAGAATTCGCTCAGTTCGTCGCACAACGCGTCGCATTGCGCCGCAGAGAGCAGCGGCACGCCGGCGACAAATCCGTCGCGCTCGAATTGCTGCAGTTGCTCGGGCGCGAGCACGTCGTCGCCGCTCGCCGCGGCGAACAGACTGCCGACGGGCTCGTGAGTTTGAGAGAAGTCGCGTGAATCGGGCATAGCAAGTGCAACAGGTGAAAGTCGTGCAGAGGTCGGGAAGCAGGCCCGCTCGCCGGGGGCGGTTATCCGGTGGCGCCCCGACGCGGCTGCGGTGTATTTGAACAACCTGTGCGGGAATTGCGAGCGAAACAGCCGCCGCAGCCGATTTTTCCGATCTCGCGGGTGATTCTCGCAACCTATAATTGCGGGAATCTCGCAGCCGCGGCTCGATTTGCCGCGCCCGCTCTCGCCCGCCCCGCCTCGATCCTCGCGCTCGTCGCGACCTGCCGACTGCTTCGGTCATGAAACTGCACGACCTGCTCGCCCATCACGGCATCGCCGCCAATCCGTTTGCGGACGAAGACGCGCAGACCGACCCCGTCTTCCAAAGCCGCTGCAGCACGAGCACCTTTCACCCGAATTGGGACAAGGTGTACGGCGATCCGTCCGCGCCCGCCACCTCGATCGTGTTTGGCGAGAAGGGCGCCGGCAAGACCGCGCTGCGACTGCAGATCGTCGATCAGATCAAATCGCACAACCGCCAACACCCCGACGCGCGGCTGTTCGTCATCGAGTACGACGACTTCAACCCGTTCTTGGATCGCTTCGCCGATCGGCTCAGCAGTCGCAAGCGGCGCAATGCCGCCAAGGTGCTCGACGAATGGAAACTGTGGGATCATATGGACGCGATCCTGTCGCTGGGCGTCACGGCCGTGGTCGATCGCATACTGGGCGCCTCGCAACCGAGCGGCCCCGCGGCCAACGCACTGCCCGAGGACGCTCGCGCGCGGTTCGACCGCTTCCAGAAGCGCGACCTGCTGTTGCTCGCGGCCTGCTACGACAACTCACTCACCGAGACGTTCCAGTCGCGCTGGTTCCGTCTGCGCAAGAAACTGAAGTATCGCCCCTGGCAAAGCTGGGGCATCCGCGCCATCGGCCTGTTGACCAAGGCCGCCGTGCTGGGCGTCGTCGGCTACACGCGCAACTACCACTGGTTGGCCACGGTGTGGCCGTGGTTGATTATCGCCGTGGGCTGGGCGCCGTGGCTCGCCCAAGCGTGGCGGTGGTGGCTGCAGGCCCACAGCACGGCCAAGAACCTGCGCGTCGTGAACCGCGACGACAATCCGCTGCGGCAAGTGCTGATGCAGTTCTCAGGCCGCGACATCAACGGTCAGCCGCTGCCCAACAAGCGCCGCACCGACGACCGCTACGAACTGCTTAACAAGTTCCAGGGCGTGCTGCGGGCGATGGGCTTCACCGGGGTGGTCGTGTTGGTCGACCGCGTCGACGAGCCGCACCTGATCAACGGCGACGTGGAGAGCATGCGCGCGCTGGTGTGGTCGATGCTCGACAACAAGTTCTTGAAGCAGCCCGGCTTGGGGCTCAAACTGCTGCTGCCGATCGAGTTGAAGCAGTTTGTCGACCGCGAGGGCCGCGACTTTTACCAGCGCGCCCGGCTCGACAAACAGAACATGGTCCCCTCGCTGGAGTGGACCGGCCAGTCGCTATACGATTTGGCCAACGCGCGAGTGGCCGCCTGCGGGGCCGAGGGGCAATCGCCCACGCTGCGAGACCTGTTTGCCCCGGAGGTGACCGACGCCCGGCTGGTCGACGCCTTTGCTCAGCTGCGCGTGCCGAGGCACCTGTTCAAATTCCTGTACCGACTGCTGGTCTCGCACTGCCAGGACTACGTCGACACCGATCCGGTGTGGACAGTTCCGTCGGGCACGTTTGAAACGCAGCTGGCCATCTACCGCCGCGAGCAGCAGGCCATGGACCAAGGGCTGGCGAGCTAGCGGCCCCGGGAGGGCGCGGCTGCTGCCGAGCCTGCCGCGGTTGTTCGTAATGCGACGCTACGGCGCCCCGCTCCGACGGGATTGCGCGCACGCTTTGCGACAACATTTCTCAGCAGTCGCTGCGATTGAGTTTGTCGCAGAGTGCGCGCTTAACTTATTCGTTCAAAGCTCTGCCAGAAATGGCGCGCTCGACAACTCTGTCAGGGCAAGAATCGAGCCCGACTGCCGAATAGTCCCGCGGTCGACAGCGTTTCGCGAGTTGTTCGCCGTGGCGCCAACCCATCAACGTTGGCCTGCAGGATCGCAAGTGTCGGATTCGACGCAGCAAATTGCGCATGCGAGTTGGGACGCCTGAAAAACTTTTTCGCGAACCCGTCGTCCAAGATTCTTACACTGTTGCGCATCGGGCCACTGCTGGTCAGCGGAGCGCAGCAATCCGTTTAAAATCCAGTGCGATTGAACCTGGGAGGAACCCCAGGCGTATCTGCACGACGGTCGGAACATCAATGTAGGGAGAGGCGGCATGCGACATCGAGTCGGATTTCTGGTGCGGACAATTTTGCTCGCCGCGATCGCGATGGCTTGGCACGGCGACGCGACGGCTCAGGTGACGAAAATCTCGCGGGTCTACGAAGACGGGCTCGGCAATTCGTTGCCGTACCAGCTCTTCCTGCCCCCGGGTTACAACGTCCCCGGCAACGAGTTTCCGTTGTTGTTGCATCTGCATGGCGCCGGCGAGCGCGGCACGGACAACACGCGGCAGACGCTGTTCATCGACAACATGATCAACGAAACGCAAACGGATCACCCGGCGTTTCTGCTGGTGCCCCAGGCCGCGCCCAACGACGGCTGGTCCCATTTCTCGTCCGACGGGTTGTCGACCTCCGCGCAGCTCACGCTCGACGTGATGGCGGACCTGGAAGGGCGGTTCGCCATCGACACGTCGCGGCGGTACATCACCGGTTTGTCGATGGGCGGCTTCGGCACGTACGACATCGTGGCCAAGCACCCCGACATGTTCGTCGCTGCGGCGCCGATCGCCGGCTACGGCGACCCCGCCCAGGCGGCCAATTATCTCAACACGCGGTTGTGGGGCATTCACGGCTCGGAAGACGACGTAGTCGCCGTCGAGCCGCATCGCGCCATGATCCAGGCCATCCGCGACGCGGGGGGCGACCCGCTGTACACCGAGTTGCCGGTGGGGCACAACGCCTGGTCGACCATGTACGACGATGCTTCCGGCGAGTTCTACGACTGGCTGTTCGACGGCGTCCAGCCGGCGATCGTGGATTTGCTCTATGACCCGGCAACTGGCACGGTGCAGTTTGACGCCTCGCAGGCGCCCCGCGGCGAGATCACGCAACTCACGTTCGCGCTGGATCGCAGCAGCCCGCTGTACGATCCGACCAAGCTCATGACCGCCCCGGAGTTCGTCTACATCGACGGAGCGGCCGTCCCCGCGGCGGACGTGATCCAGGTCCGCGGCGGGACGCGGTTCATCTTCACCGGGGCCACGACTCTCACGGGAACGCTGCAGATCCCCGGCCTGATGCCCGCGGGGTATGACTTTTCCGCCCTCAGCGACTTGACCTACGGGCAGTACTACTACTCGCCCCAGACGGGCGGGACGCGGCGGTACTTCTCGCTGAAGACCGGCGCCATCGCCGCCGTGCCCGAGCCGGCGACCTGGGTCTTGGCGTCTGCCGGACTCGGGCTGCTAGCGTGGCGCCGGCGGCGCGCAGCGCTTCGCTAGAAAAATCACGGCATCGCGCGTGCCACGCAGAGCCGTGACACATGTTTTCATGCCGTGCTAGCACGCGAGTGCGAAGGCCCGCGAGCCGCTGCGCGATCCGCCTTGACCGTGCGAGGGCCGTTTGGCACACTCCCGCCCCGCCGTGTGTCGGCGCGAACTTTGCCTTTGTGCACCCATGCCCGCTGGGGAGTTGATTGTCATGCGTTGTCCCGCCGCCTGCACCGTGTTGTCCGCCGGTCTGATGCTCTTCGTCGGTTGCGGCGAGAGCGGAACCTCCAGCCCCGCTGCCGCGAGCAACTCGGGCGGCGCTTCGGCCACGACCGCCGTCGCCTCGACCAACAGCAGCAACCCGACCGCGGCGCCAATTGCCGCCGCTCGCACGTTTCTGCAGGCGGTGCAGAAAGGGCAAACCGAGCGCGCCGCGGGTATGCTGACCCCGTTGGCGCTGCAGATGACGACCGAGAACGACTTGAGCTTTTCCCCCCCCGGCAGCGCGACGGCTCAATTCACGATCGTCGACGCCCAGATGGTCGACGCCGACAAGGCCGTCGTCGAGACGATCTGGAGCGACTTGGACGCCGACGGAAATCGAACCGAAGAGCAGATCGCCTGGGCGTTGCGCCTGGATGCCGCCGGGTGGCGGATCTCCGGCATGGCCGCCGAGGTGGCCGCCGATCAGCCGCCCCTGGTCATCGATTTCGAGAATCCCCGCGACCTGATCGAGAAGGACGGCCCGCAGACCACGGGTCAATCTCCCGCGGCGATGCCGCAGCCGAAGAACCCCGCCGACCAGGTCGCCCGCGATCCGTTCCAGGATCAGACCACCCGCTGAGTCGCCTGCATCGGTGCAGGTTTCTCCACCAAGGGAGCCCCGGCGGCCGGTGGCCGGCGGGCGCGAGGGTGCTACGCACGCCGCGGTCCTCCTTTTTTGCGAAAAGTCGGTAGGATCGGTCCCCCCCGCGAACGGGGCATTCTGCGGCGCATCCCGACCCCCTCCCCCGTCCGCCGCGCTGTGTGAAAGCCCTCAGCGGGTCGCGAAAGCTCGCCGTAACTGCAACAAATCTCGACAGTTACATCCTGGTGACGCCGGGATCCCCCTTTCCTCGCCCGTAGACGCAGTTTGGGCGACGTCCCGCGCGGCCTCTTTTTGCGGGCTACACTCGCGATAGGACAAAACGCGAGATTCTCTCGTGAAGAGGGGCTCGCCGCTTGACACACTATCCCCGCGCGTTACCCTTCCCCCTTAGTTTTACTGACCTGCAAACTCCGCGCAACCGGTGTTGCTGCACACGCGGACCCGCCTTGCCGCTTCCGGCTCCATAGACAGTCCTGACAGACTGCCCTCGCTGCCCATGGCAGCGGCGCCCGACGCGGCATCGTGGCGCTCGTCCGTGAAACCACAACTTGAAACGACGTTTGACCCATCCGCTGACTCCGCCGCAGCGGGCCCGGGAGATCTCAACCCGGCGGCTGGCACTGCCAGATTCCTTGGTTCCACATCTTTGTGGGAGGAAACAATCATGAATCGTACTGTGATGTTGACGATTGCCGCTCTGGCGGTGGCCGTCGCCTTCGCCCTGAGCGGCGAAGATCAAACGGCTCAGGCCGGCCTGTTCCGCAACAAGTGCTGCAAGCCCGCTTGCTGCGAGCCGGAGCCCTGCTGCGCTCCCGAGCCGACCTGCTGCGAGCCCGCCCCCAAGTGCGGCGGTCGCCAGGGTCTGTTCGCCCGCCTGAAGGCCCGCAAGTGCAAGAAGGCCAAGTGCTGCGAGCCCGCGCCGGTCTGCTGCGAGCCGGTCTGCTGCGAGCCCGCCCCGTGCTGTGCGCCTGAGCCGACCTGCTGCGAGCCCGCTCCCAGCTGTGGTTGTGAAGCTGCTCCGGCCTGCGGTTGCGAAGCCACCCCGTGTGGTTGCGAAGCCGCCGCTCCCTGTGGCTGTGAAGCCGCCGCTCCTTGCGGTTGCGAGACCGCCACGGTTGTCGAAGGCTGCAGCTCCTGCGCCGGGACCATGATCGAGTCGGCCCCCGTGGAAGCCGCTCCCGAAGCTCCGGCCGCTCCGGAAGCTCCCGCCGCGCCCGAGGGCGACGCCACCACCTGAGCGTCATCCTTGGTCGTTCGCTTCAAGCGAATCCAGCCGGGCCTCGCACCTGCGAGGCTCGGCTTTTTTTGTTGCTAGCCGTGAACGCCATCGCGCGGACGCCTGCTGACTGGACCCCGTTGCGGTGCTGCACGCTGCTGCCTACGCTGAGAGTGCGTGTTCGCTGATCTCCCCGCTTCCCGCCACGAAAGTCCGCGCCGTGTCCGCCCGTTCCGCCGCCAAGAAACAGGCCCGCCGCCCCGCGTCGGCGCCGCCGCGGTGGCAGTCTTGGGTCACCGCCGCGTTGATTGTGCATTTGTTCTGCCTGGGGCTGGCAGTGCTGTCCAACGCGGGGGGCGGCGTGTCGCGGATCGGTTTTTCGCTGCGTCGCATCCCCTTGGCGCCGACGTATCTGAAACTGCTGGGCATCGACGTCGGCTACGACTTTGACCTCGCTGGCTCGATGCCGCGTGACGGCGTCCACCGCCTGCAGGTCGCGGCGCCGGGCGACGAGGCCGCACAGGCCGTGCTGCCCGATGACGGCATTCGCTGGGGCGTGCGCCGGCAGCGCTATCAGCGCTTGGCGTACCATGTGGCGGAATTGGATGCGGCGTTCTCCGAGAACTCCGACCTGCAGACGATGTTGCCCCTGGCGGTGGCCGACGCCTGGCTCGCGCAGCAGGGGATGCCGCCGCAGCGATACGTGCTGACCGTCCAGCGCCAGCTTGCTCCCCGTTGGCCCGCAGCGCCGGAGGAAGAGCGCGAACGTTCGCCGACCGCCACTGAGGGCGGCGAAATCCCCGCCGGCGAGGCGACTCTCACCGCCGCCGCCGCGCCGGTCGTCATCGACCTGGTCTACAACGCCCGCGAAGAGCAGTACGAGGGCAGCCGCCGGCAGGCGCCGGAATTGACCGCGCGCTCCACGGCGGGCGGGGCTGACGCGCCGCGCGAGAACAACGACGCCGACGAAACCGCCGGCGACCCGGCCGCGGCGGAGGACGCGTCATGAGCGCGGTCGGTCGCTATTTGGGGGAACTCAACGCCGCGGTGGGCGCCGGTTGGAATCGGTTCTGGTACGAACCGGCGCCGGCCACGACGCTCGGGGTCGTGCGGATCGCCGCCGCCGCGCTGGCGCTGGTTGCCGTGGCCGCGTATGGGCCGGACCTGATCGCGTGGTTTGGGGCCGGCGGCATGCTGCCCGTGCCGTTGGTGCGCGAACTGTACCCGGATCACCTCTCGCTGCTGGACTATGTGAGCGGCAGCGGCCTGTGGGTGCTCTACGCAGCGACCTTGGCTGCGCTGGCGGCGCTGCTGCTGGGCGTCGGCGGTCGCGTTGCTGCGATCGCCGCGTTGGTGCTAACCTTGTCGTTCTTCCACCGCGCCCCGCTGGTCACCGCCGAGTTCGAGCCGGTCGTCGCGTTCCTGTTGGCGTATCTGTGCATCGGCCGGGTGAGCGACGCGTTTTCGCCGGCGTCTCGCTTCGGCGGGCCCAGCAAGAGCCCGCCTTCGCCCGCGGTCAGCAATCGCATTGCGCAGCGTTTAATTCAGATTCACGTGACGGTCGTTCACGCGATGATGGCTGTTGCCATGTTCGCGGCTGCCGACGGTGTTTGGTTCAGCGGCGAAGGGATCTGGCTCGCCGCGGCGCGACCCGAGGGTCCGCTGGTGGATCTCACCGGCTGGGAGAACTCGACCAAGCTGTTTGCCTTGGCGAGCCATCTGACGACGGCTTACTTCGTCGCGTTTCCGCTCGCCGCGTGGAGCGGGCGGCTGCGGCCGCTCGCGCTCGCCGGCGCGGCGATCGTCTGGCCGCTGCTGGCGGTGGTGACTGGCAAAGTGCTGTTCTGCCTGGCCATGGCCGCGGGGGCGGCGGCGTTCATCCCGGCGGAGTGGCTCGCTCGCGCGGCGGAGCCGACGGCCGCCGCCGACTGAAGGCGTGCCGCCCGCTCGGGGCGTCAGCTCCGTAGCATCAGCAAACCGTACGCCGCGGCCACCAGCGCCACTCCGCAACCAATCGCGATGAATAGCTGTCGCCGTCGCTGGATCGCGCGACGTTGGGCGCGCGACAACGGGGGGCGCGAGGCCGGAAGCACCTCGTCGCCCGGCGGCGCCTCGGCGGGCGCCGCTGGGGGCGGCGAAGGAGGCGGGGTCGGTGCGACAGCGTCCGACGGGTCACTGGCCGGTGTATTTCCAACCGCCGACAGAGGCGCGACGGGGGGCGGGGCCGGGGCCGCCACAGCCGCCGTGGCCTGGCCGCAATGGGGGCACGCCACCTGCTGGCCCAGCCATGCGGGCTGCACCTGCGAGGCGCCGCCGCAGTGTTCGCAGAGGATTGTCGCCGCTGCCATGCCCGCTCGCCTAGAAAAGAGCCCGCAGGGCCGGTCGACGCTCCAGCCCAAACGCGCAATCATACGCGATTCTCGTCCCGCCGCATCCGCAAAGCGCACGGCCGCCTGGACGCGGGGCGACTTGCGCTGCTAACGTGACGGGCTTGCTCCAGCGCATCGCTCGCCGTCCCTTTTGTCCGCTCTCGCCATGGCCAAACGTCGTCCCCGCAAACCTGCTGGCAATCGCCGCCGCCGCTCGCCGACTGGCGTGTCGGTCAAGCGCTCGGCCGATGGCCGCAGCTGGCTGCTGGTGCACCCCGAAGGCGTCCGCGAGCGGGCCGACGATTTGGAGGAAGTTCGCAGCATGATCGCCGCGGGCGAGCACGACGTGGCCATCGACGAGTTGCGGTGGCTGCTGACCGACTGCAGCGAGATGCTCGACGCCCACTTTCTGCTAGGCAAGTTGGCCGCGGAAGTGGATGGCGACGTGCCGCTGGCCCGCGGGCACTTTGGCTTCGGCTTTCAACTGGGGCAGCGGGCCCTGAAGCGCGCCGGCAATCCGGCGCCGCTGTCCGCGTTGCACCCGGCCAATCGGGCGTACTTCGACTGCGGTCGCGGCTTGGCCTGGTGCCTGCGCGAGCTGGGCAAGCGCGACATGGCCGTCGAGGTGGTCGAGCAGATGCTCGCCGCCGACCCGGACGATCCGCTGGGCTTGGCCGGATGGCTCGACGAGCTGCGCGTCGGCGACGCGTCTCTGGTGTCGATCGACGCGCTGCTGGGCGGCAGCGGCCAGTAGCGCCAGCGCGGAGCTACGATACGGCTCGCACAACGACGCGATTGCCCACCGCCGACACGACGACGATGTCAGCGCCGCGGTCGATGGGTTCGCCCTGGGCCACCACGTCGACCAGCTCGCCGTCGAACGTCGCCTTGCCCGAGGGCCACAGGTTGGTCGTTGCCTGGCCGGTGGCTCCAACCAAACGGCGGTAGTCGGCCAGCGTTTCGCGGCTGGAGCGAATGATCTGCTCCTCCGGCGGCGGCGGCGCCAGGACCATGCGATTGAGAATCGGCGCATTGGGCAAATAACGGCGCACCGCGATCGCCAACACGAGCATCCCGAAAAAGGCCCCGGCCACGGTGGTGATCGAACGTCGCAACTCGCGCAGTTGAGCGACCGACTGCGGCAGCACGAACGTCTGGCTGGCCAGCACCAGCGAGAAGATCACCAGCAGCGCCCCGGCGAGTCCGAAGATGCCAAACCCGGGGATGACAAACACCTCGACCAGGACCAGCAGTACCCCGGTCAAAAACAGCACGATTTCCAACACGCCGGCGGTTTGATCGAGGTACTTCGCCCAGAAGAACAGCACGAAACAGATCGTGGCCACCACGCCGCCGATGCCCAGCCCCGCAGTTTTGATTTCCACGAACAGCGCCGCCAGGCCGATCATCAGCAGCAGGATTGAAAATCCGGGCGAGGCGAGCGCTTCGATCAACTCCAACGCCCAGTTGGGCGCCAGCACGCGGGGCTCGACCTCCACGCCGTAGATTCGCTTGAGTTGGTCGAAGCCATCGACCGTGTGCGCTGCGACGCCCAGTTCCGTTGCGCGCGCGCCCGTCAGATTCAGCGGCTGATTGTCCGTTTGCACCGCAGCGCCGCGCGTCCACTGGTCGGCGTCCGGCATCGCGGCCGCGGCCTCCGCGGACATCAACCGCCGCTCGCCGGTGGCCTTGTGGGAATACTGAAACAGCTCCACCGAACTGTCGAGCATCGCCGCCATCAACGACCAACTGCGCTGCGCGCGGGGAGCCAGCGAGTTGCGCACGTCGGAAATCACCGCGTCGAGCTGCGCTCGATCGTCAACGCCCGCTGGTTGCGGCGGCTGTGGCTGACCCCCGGGGGCGGGTATCAGCGGTCCGCGCTGCGGCGGCGGTTGCGGCGCCTCGCGCGCTTCGGGCCCCACGCCCAGCTGTGCGTCGTCGTGCATCACCAATTCGTTACACGCCAATGCGACCAGCGCCGCGCCGCCCTTGGCTTCGACCGGCACATACGCGACGGTGCGCACGCTGCGGCGGTCCAACTCCGCTACCGTCTGGGCCAGCTGCAAACAGGCCGTGAGATCGCCGCCCACGCTGTCGATGCGCAGGGCAATCCAATTGCCGCCGCCCTCGAGGTGTTGGCCAATGAGCGTTTCGATCTGCCGCGCATGGCGGGTGTCGATTTCGCCCGATACGTCGATCACCGCCGGCTGCCACTGTTCGCCCAGCGCATCGCGCTCGGCGAGCGCTTCGGCCGGCACGCCCAACGCGCGGGCCGCCGCCGCACGGTCGGCCGCCTGGTATTTCACAAAGCCAAACCGCCGACCTTCGGCGCCGGTGAATCGCGCCAGCGCCCCCGCGGCGGCAATCCGCTGGTCGCTCAGCACTTCGTGATTGGCCCGGTAATCGGCGAACTCGTCGGCGGTGAGAAACCGCGTGCCTTCCTCGCTCTCGACCTGGATCACGTCGGCGCGGGCGTCGATCATGGCCGCCGCCACCGCCTCGGGCACCACGCCGCGCGAGCGGGCCATTTCGCGGTACGCCGAGATCACCACGTCGCTGACCGCTTGGGGATCCTCCTCGTCGACGGCCGCCTCGCCAAACTCGGCGGTGGCGCCCACCAGCAACTCCTCGCACGCCAACGCGATCAACACGCCGTGGCCGCGAACCGTTTCAGGCAGCCAAGCCACTGTCTTCACGTCGGCCAGTTCGCGACTGGAGAGCAACCGCGCGAGCGACAACGCGGTCTCGAACGGCGTCTTGCCGGCCACGTTGCCTTGGGGCGCCAGGTGCAGCACCAGGATCGGCCGCCGCGCGTCGCCGCGCTCGCGCGCCTCGGTGAGCAACCGATCTCGCGTGCGCAAAACCTGCGACCGCAGCAGGCTGTCGTCACCCGCGGCCAAGGGCAGGCGAACGACGACCAAACCGGCAGGCGGCGCCTGGCTTGCGTCGTCAGCGGGCTGAGCCTCGTCCGATGCGTCGCCGGCCGCCTTCTCAGGCTCGGCGGCGGGCGGATCATTGGCCGGCGCCGGCGCCGGCGCGAGCGCCAGCACCGCGAGCAGCGCCGCGAACCACCGCCAGCAAGGCGGCGCGTGAGGCAGCGTCAGTGGCGAATCGAATCCGCAATTCATCAAGTCTTCCCTGGTGGCCGGGCTCGTGGGCGCAGCGTCGCGGCCGCGCGGTCGATTATACGCCTGCCGGTAGAACCCGAGAAGTTTGCCGCCGGCGTCCCGGATCGCGCGGCCTCTCGGCTAGGAGATATTCGCTGGGCGCGGGGCGATCTTGGCGGGGGACAAATCAGGGCAGCTCGCCGACGAATTGCTCCAACGCGGCGGCCAGTTGGGCCCAGTCGCCGCCAAACACGCGGGTGAAATCGCCCACCCGCTCCGTCGTCGGGTAGTTGCCAAACAGGGGCCGCGCCGCCGCCCGCTGCAAGTACTGACTGTAAAGCTGCGGCTGTGTTTCACTGAGATAAAACGTCAACGTCCACGCTTCGGCATAGGATGTCAGCACGTCGCCCGCAAACGCCGTGTCAGACGCCACCAAGGCGGCGATCCACTGCGGCGAGCGCCCCTCGGCGGTCCTGCGAAATCGCTGCAGGCGCTCGCGATTGATCCGCGCGACGCGCTGCGGCGTCGGCCCGGGATTCCACACGCCCGGCGATTCGAACATCATCGCCAGCCCCTCGACCAGCCATCGCGGCTGCTCGGCGAATCGCGTATGCACGCCTGTGTTGAACGCGGCCTGATGCGTCGCTTCGTGAATGATGGTGTCCGCGGTCGATGCCCAATCAGCGCCGCCCCTGCCCGCATCGAACAGATAGATGCGATTGGTCGAGGGATCGTAGTGCCCCATCGTGCCCGGCTGCAACGGCGAGCCCGACGCGGCGGCGTACTGGTAGTACTGCTGCTGATTGCGAAACACGATCGCGGCCAGCGGCGCAGGCGGTTTGCTGAGCCGCATGCCGCGCACTTGCATGTACCGCGTGAAGTTGCCGAACAGCCCTTCCAGCCGCTCGGCCCACGCGCTCCACGGACCGGCCGGGTGAACGACGACAAAGTGCGCCGTGGCCGTGGCGTCCCAGCCGGCGCCAAACTCCTCGCGCAACTGCGCCTGCATCTGCAGCGTCGTGTAGGGGGCAAAGGCGTCAGCGGTTCGCTTGGCCTCTTTGGCCTCCGCGGCAGCGAAGTCATGCAGCGCCCCATCCCGGCCCAACAGCAGGACGCGCGTCGGCGACCACTCCAGCGGCTGGCCCTCGAGCAGGCGCCCGGCGACGACGGCCCGCATCATAAACGGCGCCGGATCGGCCACGGCCAGCGGGGCAAACGCCAGCCACCCGAGAGCGACGACGAACAGGCGGGCATGCGGCAAGTTCGCAGACATGACTGGCAGGGCTGACCAGAGGGTTGCGTTGCAAGGGGGGCGGCGGGCGCGCACGCTCCACGCCCACAGCAAGCGTAGCTCACCGCCGCGAGTCGGCCGGCCGCTTCAGCCGAACAACCCCTGCGACCCGACCAGCGGCCACGGGAACCTCGTCGCTGCCGCCAGCAAGGATTCCCCGGCGATTGGGGACGCGCTCTCCCTGTTCTGCTGGCACGACATCTGGCGTCATGCACCAGCGGGCGGAAGCCCCCCGCTCGCCGCCTGCGGCGCCGGCCCGGCCGGCTTGACGACGCGAATCGCCCGGCTAGACTGCTATGTCCGGACCGCGCGTCTGTGCGGCCGGCACCTGAAATGGGCTCGTGGCGGAATTGGCAGACGCGCAAGGTTGAGGGCCTTGTGCCCGTTAAGGGCGTGCTGGTTCGACTCCAGTCGGGCCCACTTCAGCAGCAGTTGCGGCGACGGTACTCTTCGCAGCGACTTGTTGAGATCGAGACACAGGCTCGTCGGGGCGGTCGCCCGGGCGAGCCTTGTTTCTTGCGCGGCCGTCCGCCCAACGGCCGCACGCCGCCGGGCAGACGCTTGCCGCGCTGGGGGTCGGCTGCGGCTGGGGAATTCTTTACAATGGGGGGCGCCGACGTTCGCACGACCCCCGCCGCAGGAGCCGCACGCATGCTTTCCGACAAGGTCCAGGCCGCCATCAACGACCAGATCAACAACGAGTTGTTCTCGTCCTACAGCTACCTGTCGATGGCCGCCTGGTGCGAGCACCAGCAATTTACCGGCTGCGCCCACTGGCTGCGCCTACAAAGCAGCGAAGAGTACGGCCACGCGATGAAGCTGTACGACTTTCTCATCGCGCGGAACGCCCGGGTCGTGTTGCGGCCGATCGGTCAGCCAGCCAGCGATTTCCAGTCGATCACGCACGTATTCGAAAGCTCGCTCGAGCAAGAGCAGCGCGTCAGTGCGCAAATCGACAGCTTGTACGAACTCGCCTTTCACGAAAAGGCGTTCGCCGCGCTGGTGGAACTGGAGTGGTTCATCACCGAGCAGGTCGAAGAAGAGAAGACCGCCCGCGAGGTGGTCCACAAATTCAACTTAGTAAAGGACGATCCGGCGTCGCTGCTGGATCTTGACCGCGAAATGGCCAGTCGCACCGCGGACGGGGAATCGGCGTAAAAGTCCGACAGTCCGCCTCGGAGACTCGCTGCGTTGGGCGCCAGCCAACCAGAACGCCAATTCACCAACGATTGGTCGTGCCGTGCCCGCGCTGTGCGCTCATGGCCCCGTCGTTCGCGCCAAAATCCGCATCGCATCGGATGCGTCACCGCTGCCGGTCTTGGTCAGCATCGCGGACGCCGGCCCGGGCATCGAGATCCCAATCGTTCTTGAGCGCTGGCAGCGGCCGGTCCTGCCGAATGCGTTCCAAAATGGCCATTCGGTCGATGGTTTGGCCACCCGCCGGGGCGCTGAGCTGGTTATATGCCAGACGTCTGACTAGGTGTTTCAGCGAGTTCTCCACCCCGCGAGAGCGAAGCGACGTGTAATCAAGTCTGCCAAGAGGAATTCGGTACGAGTGCTTGTGCCGACGCATGCGCCGGGCGCCATTGCTGCAGGGCTCAGCAGGGCTGAACTTGGCGGCGGATCCCACTCAAACGATGGGTAGAATCGGCTGGATCGGAGGCCCAGGGCACAGTAGGCGAAACCCGGGTGTGGGGTGTCGGAACGGGGGTCGTCCGTTGGAGCCGCCTCGCCACGGCGCGCAAATTGCCCTATAAAATTTGGTCCATGCCCTCGTAGCTCAGGGGAGAGAGCGGCGGTTTCCTAAACCGTGTGTCGCAGGTTCGAATCCTGCCGGGGGTGCTTTTCTGTTGCGCAGCGGCTGAGCGGTTGGCGCGGCGGCCGTGTTGCCGCGCGGGGCCGTTACGGCTGCCGCCGTTGGGCGAACATCCAGTCCCACAGCAGCCGCTCGCGCAGCGCGGGTTTCCAGCTGTCGTGGCCCACGCCCGGGTACTCCGTCAGCATGGCCGTGCCGCCGGCGGCGCGGACCGCGGCGACCATCTCGCGCGAACGCTCTGGAGGCACCACGCCGTCGGCGCCGCCGTGGAAGGCCCAGATCGGCAGGCCGGCGAGCTTTTCCGCCGTACCCGGATCGCCGCCGCCGCAAATGGGCGCCACCGCGGCGACCTGCTCGCGCAGCCGCGCGGCCAGGTCCCACGTGCCGTAACCGCCCATCGACAGGCCCGACACGTAGATCCGCGTGCGGTCAATCGGCAACTCTTCGCACAGCTTGTCCAGCAGCGCGATCACTTGCCCCATCGGCGCGGTGGGCTTGGCGTCGGCAGCCGGCGTTTCCCCCGGGTTGAGCCGGGCCGTCCAGGTGATCGGCCGACCCGCGTCGTCGTTCTCCGCGGGGCACTGCGGCGCCAGCACGAAGGCGGGATGCCGCTTGCGTAGCTCCTCCTTGCCCAGCGGCTCCAGATAATAGAGCTGCCGTAGGTTGTCGTCGCCCCGCTCGCCGAAGCCATGCAAGAACACCAGCAGCGGATACTTCTGGTCCGCGTCGTCGCCCTCGGCCAACGGCTTCATCAGCCGATACGGTAGCGTTTCGCCCGCTTCGCCGCTGAACGTGTGCGCTTCAAACAGCGGCTCGTGCTCCAGTTGCGGACCGTCTTGCGCCGTGGCCGATTGGCCGGCAAACGCCAACAGCGTCAACAACAGGCAACAAGAAACGAAGCTGGCCAGTCCGCCGGGTAGTGCGTGCATCATGACAGTGGTTCCGAGGAGTGGAGTGTCGTTGTTGCGAGAGAAGTCGAGCGTCGCCGCTCAGTCCGGTCCATTGCACTGCATCGAGCCGCGCTTTTCCAGTAGCGCCAAAAACAGTGCGTCCATTTGCTCGGTGGGGAGTATGCGCCGGCACAGAGCCAGCTCGCCCGGCAGCGTTTTGCCTTGCCACTCGGCTAGCCCCGGCTGCACGTTGGGCACTGGCAACTTCAGCGGCAGCAGCTCCACGGTTCCCTGCAGACGCCGCAGCGTGTGGGCCACGACCAGTTCGTTTTCCTCAGGGGCCAATGAACAGGTGCAGTACAGCACTCGCCCGCCGACGCGCGTCGCATCGACCGCCGAGCGGAGCAGCGCCTTCTGCTTGCGGGCGCACTCGGCGATCTTGCGCGGCCCCCAGTACTGCCAACTGGCCGGGTCGCGGCAGTCGAACCGCGCCTCGCTGCTGCACGGGGCGTCGAGCAGCACGCGATCGAATCGCCCGGGCGTCTTGCGCCCGACGTCGCGGCCATCGGAGTTGTAGGCGTGCACGAACTCGGCGCCGCACCGCGCGAGGTTGTCCTTGAGCGTGAAGTACCGCGCCCGCACCGGCTCCACCGCTGCCAAGCGTCCGGAGCCCTGCATCAGCGCGGCCAGGTGCAGCGTTTTGCCGCCGGGCGCCGCCGCCAGGTCGAGCACCTCGGCGCACCCGTGCGGCGCCAGCGCCGGCGCGGCCAGCATGCTGCTGAGCCCCTGCACGTAGACGCGGCCTTCGGTCACCGCGGCCGAGTCGGTGAGTTGCCGCTTTTTCGCGCCGGGAATGCAGAACGCCTCGTCAAGCCACGCGACGCGCGCCGGCTCCAGTCCCAGCCCGCGCACCTCGCCCAGCGCGCCCTCGACGTCGCCCTTCAGCGTATTGATCCGCGCACTGACGGGCTTCGCAACTGCGAAGCTCGCCTGGGCCGTCGCGAAATGATCGGCCGGCACGATCGTCTGCAGACGATTGACGAACTCCGCAGGCAGCGGCGACGTATCGGCAGTGTCCATCGTGAATGCGGCAGGCCAAGCGAGGGAGGGGTCGAGGGGAGCGTGAAATCCGCCACGGTAGGGCCACTTTGCGGCGGGCAGCGGTCGCGCCGGCGGTCTGGAGTTTGTTGACACTGCCTGGCGGCCTGATTCTACTTGAAAACCCGCCAAATGCCCCCGGTCGACTGGCCGGCTGGGCGCCGTTTCGTGAAATCCATCCTTTGAGGACGTTGATTGTGATCAGCAGAGTCGTTCCCGTCGTCGCCGCTGCGGCGTTTGTGGCCATCGCGGCGCCGCGCGCCCTGGCCATTCCGCAGTTCCAGGCGGAGTTTGTCAAAAAGTACGTCAACGAGCACGAAGACAAGGAGTTCCCGGCGCTCGCCAAGAAAGCCAAGTGCAACATTTGCCATCAAGGCAAAAAGTCGAAGAAGAACTTCAACCAATACGGCGCCGAGTTGCACAAGCTACTCGATCGCAAAAAGGACAAAGAGAACAAGGAAAAGATCAACAAGGCGCTGGAGACGGTCGGCAAGATGCACTCCGATCCCACAGAGCGAGGCAAAGAGGCCGAGGGCAAGGACAAGAAGAGCCCCACGTTCGCCGCCCTGATCGCCGCGGGCAAGCTACCCGGCGGGCCGCTGGAAAAAGTCCTGGAGGAACCCAAGAAAGACGAATCGAAAGAGGGCGAATCGGAGAAGAAAGACGCCGACGGCGCGTGACCGCGCCGGCCGTCAGCCAATCGAATTGACGCCAGCGGGCGACTCGGCAGCGACCGGGTCGTCCGCTTCGCTTTGCGCCGCCCCCTGCAAGTGCGGGCGTGTGGGGCCGGTCGTCAGCGGCGCCTCGCGGGCGCCGCGGAGGCTGCCGCTCATCAGCAGCACGGTCGTCAGCATATGCCAGCCCGCGCGGCGGATGTGCGCCGGATCGGTCTCGCCCAGCGCCAGCGACGCCAACCGCTGCGTCAGAAAAAACGCCGCCGGCAGTGCCGCGATGAAGCAGAGCGACGCCACCGGGTCGCCCCCCATCACGGCGTGTCGCAGCCGATCGCTCCCCGCGGCCAGCAGCCAGATCCCCACGGGCAGTTGCAGCAGCGTTGGCACGAGCGCCCACAGCGCCAGTCCGCGCACCGGCAGCGTCGCGTCGCTCGGACCATCATCCGCGTCGACTGCCGGCATCCGCGTCGACGCCCACAGCGCGGCCATGGCCGTCACCGCAAACGTGGCCAGTGCGAAGTGCGCCGTCAGCGCCAGCGGCTCGCCGGTGCCAATCAGTTTCAGCACGTCGCGGCGCTGCAGCGTCCCCGGGGGCCCCCAGCGGGGCTCGGCGACCAGCCGTCCCAGCACGGACAGCCACGGCGGGAAATGATACAGCAGGTTCGACGATGCCAAGATCGCCAGCGCCCACGCCAGCCAGCGCCGCCGCTGCATGGCCGCGGTCGCCCGCCACAGAATCGCCACGCACGCTAGCGAGAACAGCAACTCGGTCAGGGCGTACCAGTACGCACTTGCGGGGAACCGAGCCAGCGCAGCGCGCATCGCCTCGTTCGGCAGCAGCAGCGTCGCGCCGCCTGCCAGCGAGCCCCACGCCAATCCGGCCAGCGACCACTTCAACAGCCAGCGGGCCAGCGCCGCGCCTGCCTCGCCATGGCGCAGCAGCCAGACGGCAATCACCGGCCCGCCTGCCGCGAGATTCATCGCCAGCAGGTGCACGGTCAGCAGAATTGTCGTGGTCAGCCAATACGCCATGGTGGGTCGCTTGCCGGAGTGTCGGGAGACCTACCAGCATAGGCGCCAGCGGCGCAAGGGGAATGGCTGAACTGCCGTGGTCCGGCGGTCGCCTGGCTGCCAGTCGCGAGCACCTTGACCGCGGCGGCCCGGGGCCGGCGGCTACCTGAGCGCCGTGCGGTAGGTTTCGTTGTCGACCTTTTCGTAGTTCGCCAGAAACCGCTGGGCTTCGTCGATGCGGGATCGATCGTTGCGCGACAGCCGCCAGGAGAACAGATGGGCGGCCCGGACCTGCGTGTCTTCGTCGTTGCCCAGAATGCGACGGATCTCCACCGGCACGATCCCGTGCTTCTCCAGCGCCGCGTTGAGCGCCAGCCGCGGCCCGGGGGGCGCCTCGCCGTGCATCAGGGCGTTCAGCTTGGCGTAGGCGTCGGTGAAGTCGCGGTAGCGGATCAGCGCCGCCGCGTCCTCGGCCGTCACCGTGGCTGCTTTGTACGTCCACTCCTTGCTGGACAACGTGAGCTGGCCCAGTTCCCGATCGTACTGTTCCTTGAAATCCGGCTCGGCCGAGAACTTCATCATCGGGTCCTTCTGCACGGCGGCCCAGGCTTGGATCTTCTCCATCAGGGCGTCCATGCGGTCGACCGGCACGTCGGTCCGCCGCTTGGCGGTCGTGTCGAGCAGGATGAACCGTCCGGGGCGATCCTCGTTGCCGCGGCGATAGACCACGATCTGGTGCGCCTCGTCGATGAACTCATAGACGGCGCCGTTTTCAAACAGCGTCACCGTGCGGCTGGCCGGCTCGGGCTCGTCGGCGACGAACACTTCGGTCTCGACGCGAAACTCTTGAGCCGCCGCCGACAGGGCGAACCCGCCGCACGCGCACAGGGCCAAGGCGAATCGACTGGTGAGCGTGTTCGACAGACGCAGCATGACAACATCCTCTCGCGCGGTCAGGAATCCCGGGACGCCGGGCGGCGGAGGATAGAAAGTTCTCGCCAGCGGGTAAACGGCGGTTCGCCGACGGCCGGCACGAACGCGTGCTAGCAGTCGGCCGTTGGGGCGAAATCGACCCGCCGATAGAGTTCAGCCAACGGCAGGTCCGCGTCGATCTCCGCGAGCGGGAACACCGCGTCGGGGCCGTCGTAGACTTCCCGCGTGAACCCCTGCTCGCCGCGGCGATACGCGACGACCCGCGGCAAATCCTGCTCGATCAGCAAATAGACTCGCAGCGAGGGGATTGCGCAATACGCTTCCCGCTTCTCCCCCTCGTCAATCCGTCGCGTCTCAGCCGAGAGCACCTCTGCGACCACGACTGGCTGATCCTGAAAGGGCTCGTCAGGCGCGTTGGGCGTGCAGACCACCATCGCGTCGGGGTAGTAGAACCGCGTGTGGCTGGCCAATTGCACGCGGACCTTCATGTCGGAGTTGAAGGGCTCGCAGGGCTGATCCCGCAGCGCCGATCCCAGTGCGACGGTGAAATTCGTCGCTATCCGGTTGTGCTGCGTCCGGGCCCCCGCCATCGCGTAGACGTAGCCGCCCAGGTACTCGTGCCGGACGTCCGAGCGCAATTCCCCTTCGAGATACTGTTCGATCGTCAGCAGTTGGGAAGCTTCGGCGGCAGTCATGCCTATAGCTTACGTCCGCGCCCGGAACTGAGCAAACGGAACCGCGACTGCGAACCTGAAGTAGGGCGCAAAGAGACGCCCTGGCCCGTCACATTGGCAACGGGCCAGGGCGCTGGGAAAATCGTTACGGAGAAAACTCCGGCGTCGATCAGGTCAATGCATCCTGCGTCGCCGCAACTGGGACCTTGCGGCCCGCGATGAACCCGCGACACTGCGGCGCGCCGCAGCGGCATTCGAACGCGCGATACAGCACGTCCTCGGTCTCGTCGTAGTCCATGGTCAGCAGATCGCCCGGGGCGATCGGCCGCACGGCCACGTAGTATTGCGTCTCCACGTCCAACCGAGAGTTGGGCGCGCAACTGTGCAGCACCTTGCCTGCCACCCACGGATCGTGCAGATGCACTTCGGGAGCCAGCTGCAATGTGTGCTGGGTGATCTCGGTCATCGGGATGCCGTTCATGCGAAACAGCACGTCGCCGGGCGCAAATGTGCGCAGGGCGATCACCCCTTCGCCGCGTTGGTCGTCGATTTGCTCGACCGCGAAATCGCTCGGCTGCGGCTCATCCTCGATAGCCGGCAAGAAATTCGGGTACAGTCTCATCGGCGGTACATCACCTCGGTCGTCACGGAAGCGGGAAGCAGAAATTCGTCCAGCACGCGCCGGACGGTCTCTTCCTTGAAACTCTTGCAGCTGAACACGTCCAGGTACATGTCGCGATGCGCATCGTTGGTGTGGATGACGATCGCGCTGGTCTCGATCAGCTGCACGCCGGAAATCCCGGTTTCGATGCCGCCCCCGAACCGCGCCACGAGCGGTTCGCCAAAGCGGACCATGTCGATCTCGTCGGCCATGGTTTTGAGGAACTCGCTCATCTTGTCGATCGACAGGATGGCTTCGTTGCAACCCAGACAGGTCGCGATCAGGTGTTGGCCGTAGTGCGGCACGCCGTCGTGGACAATGCGGCGATACTCCGCCAGCGCAGCAGTAGACACAGAACTTCTCCGAGGGAAAGTGCAAGCGGACGCCGAAGTACGTCTCTAGCGAGAGTTCGGCAGGGAGTGCGGTGGGCAGTCAGCCGTCGGGAAACGGCCGGTGAGCGGAATCCGCTGGCGCCGAACATTCCGGTACTGAAACCGAAGGCGGCCGCCACATTGCAAATTGCAAGAACGGGAGAAGTTTATGAACCTGCCCCCGGCTGAGTCAATGTGAAACTCGTCAATTCGTTAGGAGTTTCGGACTTTCTCCGCCGCCTGCACCACGCAATCTCCAGAACAACGCCAAATCAGGCGGAAGAAACAGTCGCCGCCGGCCCGCTGCGATCAGCTCGCGCAGTGAGGCGAAGCGGGGCGGTTGAGACGCGCTGGGGCCAACTGGTAGCATGGCGGGCCGCTCGCTCGAAGCCCCCACAGCACGCCCCAGACCGCGCCATGGCCGCCCTCTCTCCGATGATGCAGCAATACGCCGACGCCAAGGCGGCGGCCGGCGACGCGCTGCTGCTGTTTCGGATGGGCGATTTCTACGAGCTGTTCCACGAAGACGCCAAAACCGCCGCGCGGGTGCTGGGGCTGTCGCTCACCAGCCGCGATAAGGGGGACAACCCGGTCCCCATGGCCGGCTTTCCCCACCACCAACTCGACGGCTATCTGGCCAAGATCATCGCCGCCGGGCTCCGCGCCGCCGTCTGCGAGCAGGTCGAAGACCCCCGCCAGGCTAAGGGGATCGTTCGCCGCGAGGTGACGCGGATCGTCAGCCGCGGCACGGTGACCGACGACGCGCTGCTCGATCCGTGCGCGGCCAACTACCTGCTAGCAATCGCCTGCGGGGGACCGGCCGCCGCCAAGTCGTCCGCCGCCGAGTCGCCCCCCATCGGGCTGGCCTGGATCGACGTGTCCACGGGCCGGTTCGAGGCGGCCGTGCTGCCCGCCGACAAGCTGGGCGACGAGATCGCGCGAATTGCCCCCGTCGAGATCCTCACCCGCGACGACGCGGCGCCGCTGGCGATCGCCTGGACCGAGGGGCGGATGATCACCCCCCGGCCCGCGTGGGCGTTCGGCCAGCAGGCGGCGACCGCGGCGCTGGCCAAGCACTTCGGCACGCACTCGCTGGACGGATTTGGCTTTGGCGAGGGGGACGAACCCGCGCTGGCCGCTGCGGGGGCCGTGCTCGACTATCTCGTCGAGACGCAAAAGTCGTCGCTGGCCCACGTCGACCGGCTGGCGCCGCATCGCACGACCGCGCGGCTGGAGATCGACGAAGCGACCCGCCGCAGCCTGGAGATCACTGCCACGATCCGCGACGGCCGCCGCGACGGTTCGCTGTGGGGCGTGATGGACCGCACCGTCACGTCGATGGGCGCCCGGCTGCTGGGCGACTGGCTCGCCAGCCCGCTGACCGACCCTGCGGCGATCGACGCGCGACTCGACGCGGTCGAGGAACTCGTGGCCGACGCCGCGCTGACCGGCGAGCTCCGCGAGGCGCTCCGCTCGATCTATGACATGCAGCGGCTGCTGGCCCGCGTGACCGCCGGTCGCGCGACGCCCCGCGACCTGTCGTTCGTCGCCCGCACGCTCCGCACCCTGCCGGGGCTGAAAGCCAAACTCACCGGCCGGCAGGCGGCGCGGCTGCAGCAGCTTGAGGCGCGGATCGACCTGTGCGGCGAGCTACGCGGGCAACTCGACGCGGCCTTGGAGGACGACTGTCCGCTGGCGAGCCGCGAGGGGGACTTCATCCGTGCCGGCTTCAACCAGCAGCTCGACGAGTACCGCGAACTGACCAAGGGGGGCAAGCAGTGGATCGCCCGTTACCAGGCCGAGGCCGTCGAGCGGACCGGCATCCCGTCGATGAAGGTCGGTTTCAACAAAGTCTTCGGCTATTACCTGGAGGTCACGCACGCCCACCGCGACAAAGTGCCCGACGATTTCATCCGCAAGCAGACGCTCAAAAACGCCGAGCGGTACGTCACCCCCGAGCTGAAGGAGCACGAAGAAAAGGTGCTCGCCGCGGAGGAGCGGGCCGTCGATTTGCAGTACGAGCTGTTCGTCGAGCTGCGGGAATGCACCGCCGCGGCCGCGCGGCAGCTGCAGAGCACCAGCGAAGCGCTCGCCGAGATCGACGTGCTGGCCGGGCTGGCCGAGCTGGCCCGCAGCCGCAACTACGCCCGGCCGACCATCTCCGCCGAGCCGGTGCTCGAGATCGACGCGGGCCGCCACCCCGTGCTCGACATCACCGAACCGGAAGGCACCTTCGTCCCCAACGACAGTTACTGCAGCGCAGTGAATGGGGAAGGCGAAATAGGGAATGGGGAGGCGGCCAGCGATGACGAAACTGCCGTCTCGCAACCCTCACGCCTCGCGCCTCAAGCCTCACTCCTGCTGATCACCGGCCCCAACATGGCGGGCAAGAGCACGTACATCCGCCAAACAGCGCTGATCACGCTCATGGCGCAAGTCGGCAGCTTCGTCCCCGCGCGGGCGGCCACGGTGGGGGTGGCCGATCGCATCTTCGCCCGGGTCGGCGCCAGCGACGACCTGGCCCGCGGCCGCAGCACGTTCATGGTCGAGATGACCGAGACGGCGCGGATCCTCAACACGGCCACGCGGCGCAGCTTGGTGATCCTCGACGAGATCGGGCGCGGCACCAGCACCTACGACGGACTGTCGCTCGCCTGGGCCGTGGTCGAGCACCTGCACGACGCCATCGGCTGCCGCACGCTGTTTGCGACGCACTATCACGAACTGACCCAACTGGCCGAGCAGCTGCCGGGCGTGGCCAACTACAACGTGGCGGTCAAGGAGTGGATGGACGAGGTGGTGTTCCTGCACCAAATCGTCGCGGGCGCCGCGGACAAGAGCTACGGCATCCACGTCGCCAAACTCGCGGGCGTGCCGCGGAGCGTCAACGCCCGCGCCGAAGAGGTGCTCGCTCAGTTGGAAAGCGGAACGGGGAAGGCGGAACGGGGAGGGGATGTTGGCGACGCCGGCCACGGCGTCCTTGAACCATCGACCTCCACCCGCCGCGTCGACGCCCCCCACGCCGGCGCCAACCGCGCCGGCCAGTTCCAACTCACCCTGTTCGAACTGGCCGACCACCCGCTGCTTGACGAAATCCGCGCGGTCGACCCCAACGACCTGACGCCGCTCGAAGCGCTGCAACTGCTCACCCGCTGGCGCGAGCAACTCGCGCCGTCGGATTCGCAGCTGCCTAAGGCATGAACCGCTGACCTGAATGCGGATCAAATTGCCAAGTCTTCAGGCCCAACGGGCCGGCGCTATGATAGCCCAGGGCGCAGCCCTGGGTCTTGTGGCGGGATGATGCCAGAGCCCTTTCAGGGCTCGTATTTGAGCGCGTTGACACGTTCCCAGGGCTCCGCCCTGGGCTAGCGTAGCGCCGGCCTTTCAGGCCTCAGACGAGCTCGGCCGCAGCCTCGCTCTCCCGGCACGCGCGAAATCAGCTTTTCAGCACCAGCACCGGGCAGTGCGCAAACCGCACCACGCGCTCGGCGACCGAGCCCATCACCAAGTGCGAGACGCCGGTGCGGCCGTGCGAGGGCATGACGATCAACCCCGCTTTGAGTTCCTGGGCGAAGTCGGCAATCTCGTGAGCCGGCTCGCCGAACCGCACTGAGAAGTGCATGCCCCGGTAGCGGTCGTCTGCGTACCGCTCGTGGAACACTTCTTTTAGTCGCCCCAGGCGATCCTGGTCGCTGACCATGTCCCACACCACGCCGGGTTCGAACGCGGCCAGCGGGGGCGCCACATGCAATGCGGTGACCCCCTCGGGGCCTTTGGCCAGGCTCAATGCATACAGCACGCCGCGGTCGGCTTCCTCGGTGAAGTCGATCGGCGCCACGATCGGATGCTCGGCGAATTGCGAGATCATACAACCCCCTTGGCCTTCCGGCCGTTGGCGTTACGCGAAAGTTCCTGTCGCTGTTCGTCGGCCACGGCCAGCAGGGCCGACACGATATCAAGCGTGGTCAATACCCCCACCGGGGCCGACCGCTCGTCCAGCACCACCAGTCGGTGCACGTGCTGCATGCACATGATCCGCGCGGCCCGCAGCAGCGAGGCGCCCGCCTCGATCGATTGCACGGCGCTCGCCATCAGGTCCGCCGCACAGGTGGCCTCGGCACTGGCGCACGCCGAGCCCGGGGCGGCGACCGCCTGGCATCCGGCCGCATAGTGCCGCAGGTAGTCGCGCGAGCTGAGCATGCCGATGCACCGCCCCGACTCGTCGACCACCGGTCCGCCGGACGCGCCGCCGCCCGTGAGCGTTTCGGCCGCGTTGCACAGCGTGGCATGGCTGGGAATGGCCACGACGCTGCGACTCATCACGTCGGCGACCCGCAGTCCGCGCAGTCGGTCCAGTGGATCGCAAGACGAGAGCATGGCGAATCCTCCACCTGGCAGTCGGTTCAATTTGTAGAAAAGTCGAAAAGCGGCGCCGCCTCGTCAAGCAAACGGCAAAGGCGGTTTGTGCGTGCCACTGCTGGCTCGTCCAGCAGTGGGCGCCATGTATCCGCTTCGCACTGCTGGACAAGCCAGCAGTGGCACAATTGACGTCTGCAGGCGTCAAGACCGTCCGCGCGGCCATCATGACCGCGGGTCGCCGGCGCATCTCCATTATACGCGAGTGCAAACCTCGCGCCGCCGTTGCAACAACGAATCGCATCGGTCCTGCGGGGCAAGTGTGCGATATGGCGCGCATATCTGGGGGCTCGTGGACAGCATCGCCCAGGACCAATCCCGTTCTGCGAAGACGCTTGCGCCGCAGCGGTTTGAATACGCTCGCCGGCACGACTGGCGCGATTGGGCATACCGGTTGCACCGCACTTGGCCCCAGCGGGTTGCCGCGAGCATTCTTCGGGCGAATCGTTCAGGCGGGACTACTCCCCCCTTGTCAGACACGCAGATCGAACAGCCCCGCGCGATGCTTCTCCCCCTGGTGCTTCGCGACGCCTTCGCCCCGAGCGGCTCATTCTGCGCCGCGACCTTGAAGGCCCCTTCTTGCATGGGAGATTTGCGATGGCGCGTCAGGTGGTATTTCTCAGTGGCGTTCGCACGGCGATCGGCGGCTACGGCGGCAGTCTCAAGGACGTTCCGCCCTGCGATTTGGGGGCGGCTTGCGTTGCCGAAGCGGTCAAGCGGGCGGGCGTCGACCCCGGCGACGTGGGACACGTAGTATTCGGCAACGTGATCCACACCGATCCGCACGACCACTATCTGGCGCGGGTCGCAGGGGTGAAGGGCGGACTGCCCGCCGAGACGCCCGCGCTGACGCTCAACCGGCTGTGCGGCAGCGGCATGCAGGCAATCGTCACCGCCGCCAACGCCATCACGCTGGGCGATTGCGACGCGGCGGTGGCCGGCGGCGCCGAAAACATGAGCCGCAGCCCCTATCTGGCCCCCGCCATGCGGTGGGGCGCCCGGATGATGGACACCACGCTGGTGGATATGATGGTCGGCGCCCTGAGCGACCCCTTCGACGACTGCCACATGGGCATCACCGCCGAAAACGTCGCCAAGAAATACGGCATCTCGCGCGAGGACCAGGACGCCTTGGCCGTGCAGAGCCACCAGCGGGCCGCCGCCGCGGTCGAGGCGGGCTACTTCAAGGACCAGATCCTGCCGATCGACATCCGCGTCAAACGCGACACGGTCCAGTTCGCCGCGGACGAGAACATCCGCCCCGACGCCAGCGTCGAGGGGATGGCCAAGCTGCGACCCGTGTTCGACAAGGAAGGCAGCGTCACTGCCGGCAACGCCTCGAGCATCAACGACGCGGCCGCCGCGGTTGTGCTGATGGAAGCCGAGGCCGCCGCGGCCAAGGGTCTCAAACCGTTGGGCCGGCTGGCGGCGTACAGCTACGCGGCGCTCGACCCGAAGTACATGGGCATGGGCCCGGTGCCGGCGGTCAAGAAACTTTACGAGAAAACGGGGCTGTCCAACGCCGACTTCGATCTGTTCGAGGTCAACGAAGCGTTCGCCGCCCAGGCCCTGGCCGTGTGCCGCGAGTTGGAGTTGCCCGACGACAAGACCAACCCCAACGGCAGCGGCATCTCGCTCGGCCATCCGATCGGGGCCACGGGCGCGATCCTGGCGGTCAAAGCGCTGTACGAACTGCAGCGAACCGGCGGCAAGCGAGCGCTGGTGACCATGTGCATCGGCGGCGGCCAAGGCATCGCCGCGGTGATTGAACGGGACTGACGAAAGAACGCCGCCCTCTGCTCCCCTCCCCCTGGCGGGGAGGGGCCGGGGGAGGGGGGCGACGCGCAAGAAGAAACGACGAAACCAAATCGACATCAACCGGGAAGTGGATGAAAAGCGTCCGCCGGGACGCCTTCACCCCTCCCCTAGCCCCTCCCCATCAAGGGGAGGGGGACAATCACGTAGACAGCTCAACACAAGGAAATTCTCATGAGCCGCTTGGATGGGAAAACTGCTTTGGTCACCGGGGGTTCGCGCGGCATTGGTCGGGCGATCGCGCTCGACTTGGCGCGCGAAGGCGCCACGGTGGTGATCAACTACCACAGCAACGAAGCCGCCGCCAAAGCCGTTGTCGACGAAATCGAAGCGATGGGCGGCACGTGCCACGCGCTGCAGGCCGACATCGGCAAGCCGGAAGAGGCCCGCGCAATGGTCGCCAAGGCGATCGAGCAGCTCGGCGGCCGGCTCGACATTCTGGTGAACAACGCCGGCATCACCCGCGACAAGTCGATCAAAAAGATGGACGACGCCATGTGGGACGAGGTCGTGCGCACCAACCTGGGCAGCTGCTTCGCCTGCATGTCGGCCGCGCTGCCCACCATGATCGAGCAGCACTACGGGCGGATCATCAACATCAGCTCGATGAACGGTCAGATCGGCGCCTTCGGCCAGGCGAACTACAGCGCCAGCAAGGGCGGCATCATTGCCCTGACGCGTACCGCGGCGCTGGAACTGGCCAGCTCGGGCATCACCGTCAACACGGTCGCCCCCGGGTTCACCAAGACCGACATGTTCGCCGAAGTGCCCGAGAAGGTGCAGGAGCAAATCAAGACGCGCATTCCGCTGGCGCGGCTGGGCGAGCCGGAGGAAATCGCCAAGGCGGTGACGTTCCTGGCGGCCGACGGCGATTACATCACCGGCCAGCAGATCAACGTCAACGGCGGCGCCCACATGTGAGGTAGAATTGAGAGGCCAGTTGCCAATCCCCCTCCCTCGAAGGGAGGGGCTAGGGGAGGGATTCAGAATGCTGAGATTGCCCCCCTCGCCCAACCTTTCCCCTCAGGGGAGAGGGGCTTGGCAACTCGCCGCCATCACGACCACTTTCTCCATCGAGAATTGTCATGAGCGAGAAGACGACGTTCGACCCGTTCGATCCGACCGGGATGATCAAGACCATGCGCGACAAGGGCATGGAGGCGTGGGCCAAGGCGATGACCGAAGCGGTCAACACCGACGCCTACTCGGAAGCGACCGGTCAGATGCTCGACACGTGGCTGAAGACCTCGGGCCCGTTCCGCGAGATGATGCAAAAACTCGTGGCCCAGTCGATGGCTGAGGCGAACCTGCCCAGCCGCGAGGACATCACGCGGCTGGCCGAGCGGTTCACCAACCTGGAGATGCGGTTGGACGATCTCGACGCCAAGTTCGACGAGTGCCTCACGCTGCTGCGGGCCGGCGGCTCGTCGAAGAAGAAACAGAAATCCTCGTAGTCGCCCCGCCGGCGACCTGGGCTAGTCGCGGTGCGCCGCCCCGCGCGCGATTGGCCAGCCGTTGCGGATCACTCGCCCGCAGCGACCAATCGCGTAATCCCAGACACATCTTTTCGCGAGGCTAAAGCCCATGACTACCTCGAATGCCGAAGCAAACGCCGACGCCTCTGCCAACGGCGCCGCCATCCCGACCCCCTCTGACATCGCCAGCGCGGCGATGGAAAATCTGACTAAGCTCGACCGCTTCAACGAGCTGCTCAACACCAAGGCCCCCATTGCACTGACGCCCAAGCGGTGCGTGTGGTCGCTCAACAAGGCGAAGCTGTACCGCTACACGCCGGTCGTGCCCGAGGACCAGCTCAAGCCGGTGCCGCTGCTGTTGGTGTTTGCGATCATGAACCGCCCCTATGTGCTCGACCTGCGGCCTGGGCACAGCTTCGTCGAGTACATGCTCCGCCAGGGCTACGACATCTACCTGCTCGACTGGGGCATTCCCGGCCCCGAAGACAAGGATTTGAAGTTCGACGACTACGCGCTGGAGTACCTGCCGCGGGTCGTCCGCAAGCTCAAAGCCATCACCGGGGCCGACGAGTTCAGCATGCTGGGGTGGTGCCTGGGCGCGCTGATTACCACGCTCTACGCGGCGCTGCGCCCCGACGACGGGGTGAAGAACGTCGTGCTGCTGACCGCGCCGTTGGACTTCGCCGATCGCGAGGCCGGCGGCTTCGTCAAATGGGCGACTGATCCCAAGTTCAACGCCGATCGCATCGTTGACACCTTCGGCAACGTCCCGGGCGAAATGATCGACGCCGGCGCCAAGATGCTCAAGCCGGTCGAGAATTACCTGGGCTCGTACATCGGCCTGTGGGAGCGGCTCGACAACCCCAACTCGGTCGAAGCTTGGCACGCCATGAACACCTGGGTCCGCGAAACGATCCCCATGGCGGGCGCCGCGTATCGGCAGCTGATCAACGAGTTCTACAAAGAGAACCGGTTGATGGAAGGTACGGCCGTGATTCGCGGCGAGACGGTCAACCTGTCGAAGTTGACCGCCAGCCTGCTCAACGTGATTGCCGAGTCCGACCACATCACTCCGCCGTGCCAAAGCGAGCGGATTATGGAGAAAATCGGCGGCGACGATCACACCGTGCTGCGGGTGCGGGGCGGCCACATCGGCATCATGGCGGGCCGCGGGGCCGAAAAGAACACCTGGCCGCACATTGACGAGTGGCTCGCGGCGCGGTCGAGTTAGCGGGTGATTACAGTCTCGCGTGTCGCGGCTCTGCGAGCCGCGGCACGCGCTGAGATGATTTCGCCGTCGCCGCACTCGGAGTTGCCATGGCCGCCGATCTGTTTGCCGATGCGATTCAGCCGCGACTGTCGACCCACTGGCTGGGACGCGACTACCGGTTCCTGTCGCTGACCGATTCGACCAACTCCGACGCGATCGCGATCGCCAAAGACGGCGCCCCCCACGGCGCCGTGGTGGTCGCCGATCACCAGACCGACGGCCGAGGGCGGCTGACGCGCTCATGGCATTCGCCCGCGGGCGAGAACCTGTACTTCTCGGTCGTCTTGCGGCCGCCGTGGAAACCCAGCGACCCTCGCCCGGTGAGCCTGGCCGCGGGGGTGGCGCTAGCCGAGGCGCTCGCCCCGCGCCTGCAAACGCCGCTGCTGTTGAAGTGGCCCAACGACGTGCTGGTCGGCGGCAAGAAACTGGCCGGCATTCTCGTGGAAGGCTCGATCCAGGGGGGCGCCGTCGACTACGTGATCGTCGGCATCGGGCTGAACGTGAACACGGCGGAGTTCCCGCCCGAGTTGGCGACGATCGCCGAGTCGCTCGGCCGGCTATGCGGCCAGGAGGTTGATCGGGGCGAAGTGCTGGCCGCCGTGCTCAACTCGCTGGAGCCGTGGCTGGAGACGCTCGCCGAGCAGGGCCCCGAGCCGATTGTCGCCGCTTGGACCAAGCACGCCGCCAGCCTCGGCGAGCCGGTCCGCGTGACCGAGCACGGCCGCGAGTACGCCGGCGTCATGCAGGGCGTCGACCCCGACGGCGCGTTGGTGCTGGTGGGAGACGACGGCAAGCCCCAGCGAATCATGTCGGGCGACATGCTGGCGACATGAGTTCAGATAAGAAAACCACGGATAGCACTGATTACGCGGATGACACGACGGTGGAAAGCCCGGCGGCCCGGTGCTGGCAGATATCGTCGAGGTAACAAGGTCGCAAGCCAATCTTGCTGAGCTGAGTGGATTCAAACACTGAGCCATCCATGCCAACGCTGCACAACGTCATCAAGCACATTCGAAACGGTGCACGAAATAAGTCGGACTGGCTCTACATTGTAGACCCAGCGGTCAACATCAGCTTGTGCACAGAAGCGGAGCTCGGTTGTCCAGAGTACGACGAAGAACGAGACGAAGAGATCGACCCCGAAGGGTTCGCGGACCGCGGGCTACAGTCGACGATCGACGTCAACACGGTGGCGCAGTGCATCACCTGGGGAGATCGGCTATCGGGTTGCGAAGACGACGAGGCGGCGGCCGACGTCATCCGCTATTACATCCGATTTGACGCGTGGCCGGATGCGTTAAATTCGCCTGACCCCTCGCCGCCAGATGTTGCTTGGCAGAGACACGCTCAACAGTTCGTTGACAAACTTGGGCCAGAGGATTCAACAAAAGAATGCCGCCACGTCGGCTGTACTCGCGGCGTGGTTCAACGGAGCGTATTCTGTCGACTTCACCACTTCGAGAACATTCACAAACGGCCGTATCCGCTTGAAGAGTGACCGCCAATCCGTGGCATCCGTGCCATCCGTGGTCAAAATGGACCCCCTCGGATAACGCCATGAACCCCTGGGAAGCCCTGCTGGACGAGCAAGCGTTGGCCGACGTGCTGCCGGCGACGTATCGGGAGTTCGCCGCGCCGATCAACGGCGCCCTGGCGGTGTTCTTGGGCGGGCTGAGCGAACGCCGTCAGCAGGAGATTCTCGCGCAGCAAGCGGCGCTGGACGCCGACGCGACCGTCTCGGAGCGGATCGGCGCACTCGCCCAGGCCTGCCCCGTGCTGCACAAGCTCGGCCAGATCCTGGCCCGCGACCCGCGGATCGCACCGCAGCTACGGATGCAATTGCAGTTGCTGGAGTCGCTGCCGCCCGCGGTCGCGGTGGACGAGATCCGGGCCACGCTCGTGCGCGAACTGGGCCGGGTGACCGCCAGCGAGTTGGAGCTGGCTCGCGAGCCGCTGGCCGAGGCGAGCGTGGCGGTGGTGATTCCGTTTGTGATCAACGGCGCCCCGCAGAACAACGGCCGGCTGGGCTCAGGCGTTCTGAAGGTGCTCAAGCCGCGGATCGAGGAGCACCTGGCCGAGGAGCTGGCGCTGCTGGAGGACGTGGGCCACTATCTCGACGAGCGGTGCGGCGAGTTGGGGCTCATTCAGCTCGACTACGCCGAGTCATTCCGCCGCGTGCGCGAGAAACTCGCCGGCGAGGTGCGACTCGATCTGGAGCAGGCCCACCTCGCCGCCGCGCGGCAGGAATTTGTCGATGAGCCGCGGGTGCTGATCCCCGCGGTGCTGCCCTACTGCTCGCCCCGCGTGACCGCTATGCAGCGGGTCTACGGGGCGAAGATCACCGAGCGGCTCCCCGCCGACCCGGCCCGGCGGCGACAACTCGCCAGCCTGGTGGCCGAGGCGCTGATCGCTCGGCCCGTGCTGGCTCCCGAGTCGCGGGCCGTGTTCCACAGCGACCCGCACGCGGGGAACCTGCTGCTCGCCGACGACGGGCGGCTGGCCATCCTCGACTGGAGCCTGGTCGGCGAGCTGACCGAGAGCGAGCGGGCCGCAATTGTGCAGATCGTGCTGGCGGCGGCGGCCCTGGACGAGGCCCGGATTGTGCAGCTGTTGCGCGGGATTGCCGATCCCGGCACATTCCGCCGCACAGCCGTGACGGCGGTTGTGCGGAAATGGCTCGCCCGGATCATGGCGGGGGCGCTGCCCGGGCTCAATTGGCTGGTGGGCCTGCTGGACGAGGCGGTCCAAACCGCCCAATTGCGCGTGCACGCCGAGTTGATGCTGTTTCGCAAGTCGCTCTACACCGTGGAAGGGGTGGTCGAGTCGATCGCGGGGGGCGCGGTGGACTCCGACGCTGTGCTACTGCGCGAATTCGCACGCGCGCTGGCGCGCGAGCTGCCCCAGCGGTGGCTCGCTTCGCCCATAAGTCGCCGGTTTGCGACGCGGGTCTCGACTCTGGACCTGTTGGCACTGTATTTGCAAATGCCCGCGTTAGCCGCGATTCAATCGGCCGCCCTCGGCCGCCGCCTGATCGACCGCTGGACCCAGGCCCTTGCCGCCAAGTGATCCCGCCGTCGGCGCCAGAAACATGTCGGTTCAAGCGCCCCGTGGCGCCGAACCGCTGGTCACCGACAACGGGTCGCTGGTAACCTCTAACACCGGGCGTCCCGCCCCTCACTCCCGCCCAGGATACCTGTCATGCAACCGGTGAAATCCATCAACCACATCGGGATCGCCGTCAACTCGATCGACGAGCAAAAGCCGTTCTACGAGGAGATTGGCGCCGTCTTTGAGAATTACGAAGACGTGCCGCAGCAGAAAGTCCGCGTCGGCTTTTTCAAAGTCGGCGACGTGCGAATCGAGCTGCTCGAACCGACCGACCCCACCAGCACCGTGGCGGCGTTCCTGGAAAAGCGCGGTCAGGGGCTGCACCACGTGGCGTACACGGTCGACGATCTGCCCGCGCGGATCGCCGAGCTGAAGGAAGCGGGCGTGCGGATGATCGACGAGACCCCCCGTACGGGCGCCCACCACATGCAAATCGCCTTTCTGCACCCCAAAAGCAGCGGCGGCGTGCTGACGGAGATGTGCCAGCCGCCGGCGTAGCTGGCGGGGTGATTGGGCGCCGGAGGCGAGTGACCGGTGACCAGTTACCTGTGACCAGTGGGCCGGTTGGCCCGTGGTCGCCGCGATTGAATCCTCCTCACTCACTGGTCACAGATCACTGGTAACCGGTAACCAACCCACCATGCTCCCCGAAGAACTGACGTTGGACGAATTTGGCCCGGTCGACTACGCGGCGTGGCGCGCGCTGGCGGAGAAAGACCTCAAGGGCGCCCCGTTCGAGAAGCGGCTCGTCACCGGCACTTACGAAGGCATCGCCGTGCAGCCGATCTACACGGCCAACGACTGGGCCGACGGCGCCTCGCGCGGCGTGCCCGGCGCGGCGCCGTTCGTGCGCGGCAGTCGCCCGGTGGCCGACGTCACCGCCGGCTGGTCGCTGTGCCAAGAGCACGCGCACCCCGACCTGGACGAAACCAACGCGGCGATCCTGGCCGACGTGAGCGGCGGCGTCGACGCCGTGCTCGTGCGGCTGGACGCGGCGGCCCGCGGCGGGCTCGACCCCGACGCCCCGGCTGCGTCCGAGCTGGCCGCCCGCGACGGACTGGCCGCGTACAACCTCAGCGATCTCGACGCGGCGCTGGCCGACGTGGACCTGGCCAAGGTGGGCGTGCAGTTGGAAGCGGGCGCGGCCTTCGCCCCCGCCGCCGCCCTGCTCGCCCAACTGTGGGCAAAGCGCGGCACGCCCGCCGACAAGGCCCGCGGCGCCTTCAATGCCGACCCGCTGGCGGTGCTCGCGCGGGACGGCTCGCTGCCCGCCAGTTCGCAGAAGCTGCTGGGTCTGCTGGGCGACTTGGCTGTCTGGACGCAGCAGAACCTGCCCGGCGTGACCGCGGTGCGCGTCGGCTCGGCGCCGTACCATCACGCCGGCGCCACCTCGGCCCAGGATCTGGGGTACGCCATGGCCACGGGCGCGGAGTACCTGCGGGCGATGGCCGCCGCGGGACTCAGCGTCGACGACGCCGCGCGGCAGATCGTGTTCAACATGGCCGTGGGGACGCACCACTTCTTGGCGATCGCCAAGCTCCGTGCCGCCCGCCGTTTGTGGACTCGCGTTGTCGAGGCCAGCGGCGGCTCCTCCGCCGGCGCCGCCATGCGCCTGCACGTCAAGACCAGCAAGCGGGTGCTCACCGTCCGCGACCCGTACGTCAACCTGTTGCGGAACACGGCCGCCGTGTTCGCCGCTGCGGTCGGCGGGGCCGAGACGATCACCAGCGTTCCCTTCGACGCCCCCATCGGACTGCCCGACAGTCTCAGCCGCCGCACGGCCCGCAACACGGCCCTCATCCTTGCCGAAGAAGGCCACCTGCATCGCGTCGCCGACGCCCCCGGGGGCAGTTGGTATTTGGAGTGGCTTACCGATCAGCTTGCCGAAAAGGGCTGGGCCGAGCTGCAAAAGGTGGAAGAGCAGGGCGGCATGATCGTCGCGCTCAAGTCGGGTTGGATCGCCGGCGAGATCGAGTCGGCGTTCGCTCCCCGGGCCAAGAAGCTGGCCGATCGCCGCGAGGGGATCGTGGGGGTGAGCGAGTTCCCCGACCCGCAGCAGCAACGGCTGGAGCGCCCGGCGCCCGACCGCAGCGAAATCGCCGCGGCCGCCCGCCATCGCGTGGCCGCCGCGCGGCAGTCGCCCGACGAACTGCAGACGCTCGCGCATGCCGACGCCGACACGCCCGGGGCGCGCACCGCCGCCGCCATCGCCGCGGCGGCCGCCGGCGCATCGATTGGACAGCTGGCCGAGGCACTGCGGCTCACCTGCGGCGGGCCGGCGATCGCGCCCTTGGCGCCCTCGCCGTTCGCCCAGCCGTTCGAGCAGCTCCGCGACGCCTGCGAAGAGTGGGCCGCCGACAACGGCCATCTCCCGCGCGTGCTGCTGGCCACCCTTGGCAAACCCGCGCAGCACGGCCCGCGGTCGCAATACGCCCGCGCGTTCTTTGCCGCCGGCGGGTTCGAGGTGATCTCCGACGACGCCAACAGCGACATCGCCGCCGCCGTGTCGGCTCTGCAATCGCACCAGGCGCCGATCGCCGTGATCTGCTCGACCGACGACATCTACGCCGAGCAAGCCGCCGAAGCCGCGGGGCAGCTCAAGGCCGCCGGCGCCAAGTCGGTGGTGCTCGCCGGCAACCCCGGCGCCAAAGAGGACGAGTTTCGCGCCGCGGGGGTCGACCGATTCATTTTCATCAAATGCGACGTACTGGCCACGCTCCGCGAGCTGTTGGCCGAGTTGGGAGTTGTCAGCGCATGAGTGCCATACCAAGTTTTGCCGACGTGCCGCTCGCCGGTTCCGCTCCCGCCAACGGCCAGGCGCCCGCCGCCGACGGCCCCGTGTGGGAAACGCCCGAGCATATCGATGTGAAGCCGCTGTACACGGCCGACGACCTGGCGGGGGTGGACCACCTGGACACCATGCCGGGCATCGCGCCGTACATCCGCGGCCCCTACGCCACGATGTACGCGCTGCGGCCCTGGACCGTGCGGCAGTACGCCGGGTTCTCGACCGCCACCGAGTCGAACGCCTTCTACCGCCGCAACCTGGCCGCGGGTCAGATGGGCCTGTCGATCGCCTTCGACCTGGCCACGCACCGCGGCTACGACAGCGATCACCCCCGCGTCGTCGGCGACGTCGGCATGGCGGGCGTGGCCATCGACAGCATCTACGACATGCGCACGCTGTTCGAGGGCATCCCGCTCGACAAGATGAGCGTGTCGATGACCATGAACGGCGCCGTGCTGCCGGTCATGGCGCTGTACATCGTGGCGGCCGAAGAGCAGGGCGTCGCGCCCGAGCAGCTCGCCGGGACCATTCAGAACGACATCCTCAAGGAGTTCATGGTCCGCAACACGTACATCTACCCGCCCGAGCCCAGCATTCGCATCATTGCCGACATCTTTGCTTACACCAGCCAGAAGATGCCGCGGTTCAACTCCATCAGCATCAGCGGCTACCACATGCAGGAAGCCGGCGCCACGGCCGATCTGGAGCTGGCCTACACGTTGGCCGACGGGGTCGAGTACGTCCGCACCGGCACCAAGGCGGGGCTGGCCGTCGACGCCTTCTGCCCGCGGCTCAGTTTCTTCTGGGCGATCGGCATGAACTACTTCATGGAAGTGGCCAAGATGCGCGCCGCGCGCATGCTGTGGGCCAAACTCATCAAGCAGTTCAATCCGGAGAACCCCAAAAGCCTGGCCCTCCGCACGCACAGCCAGACCAGCGGTTGGAGCCTGACCGCTCAGGACGTGTTCAACAACGTCCCGCGGGTGTGCCTGCAGGCGATGGCGGCCGCCCACGGCCACACCCAGTCGCTGCACACCAACGCGCTGGACGAGGCGCTCGCCCTGCCGACCGATTTCTCGGCCCGCATCGCGCGGAACACGCAGTTGTTCATCCAAAAGGAAACCGACACCTGCGACGTGGTCGACCCATGGGGCGGCAGCTACTATGTCGAGAAGCTTACCCACGATTTAGCGCTGCGGGCGTGGGAGCACCTCCGCGAGGTCGAAGAACTGGGCGGCATGACCAAGGCGATCCAAGCCGGCATCCCCAAGATGCGCATCGAGGAAGCCGCGGCTCGCACGCAGGCCCGCATCGACTCGGGCCACCAGGTCGTGGTGGGCGTCAACAAGTATCAGCCGACCGAAGAGGACCAGATCGAGGTGCTCAAGGTCGACAACACGGCGGTCCGCCAGTCGCAGATCGCCAGTTTGCAGAAACTGCGCGCCGAGCGCGATCAGGCGGAAGTCGACGCGGCGCTGGCCGCGCTGGAGTCCGCCGCCCGCGACGGCACGGGCAACCTGCTCGAGTTGGCCGTGAGCGCCGCCCGCGCCAAGGCGACCGTCGGCGAAATGAGCATGGCCCTGGAGAACGCCTACGGCCGCTACCAGGCCCCCGTCGAATCGGTCCGCGGCGTCTACGCCGGCGAAATTGGACAAGAGGCAGCGATGGTCAAGAACGTGCAGCAACTGGTCGAGAAGTTCGCCGAGGCCGAAGGCCGCCGCCCGCGGATCCTGGTCGCCAAGATGGGCCAGGACGGCCACGATCGCGGCCAAAAGGTCATCGCCAGCGCGTTCGCCGACCTGGGCTTCGACGTGGACATCGGCCCGCTGTTCCAAACGCCCGAAGAAACGGCCCGCCAGGCGATCGAAAATGACGTGCACATCGTGGGCGTCAGCTCGCTGGCCGCGGGACACCTCACGCTGGTGCCGGCGCTGAAGGCCGAACTGGCCAAGTACGATCGCGAGGACATCATGATCGTCGCCGGCGGCGTGATCCCGCCGCAAGACTACGACGATCTCTACAAAGCGGGCGCCAGCGCGGTGTTCGGCCCCGGCACCGTCATCGCCGACGCCGCCGAAAAGCTGGTGAAGGAATTAGCCCAGCGGTTGGAACTGACCCTCGCGTAACGAAGAAGCCCACTTAGCCGCCGGTCAATGACCGGCGGCTAAATGCGGCGCGCAGCAGTGTAGCGACTGTCTTGGGTACCACGGGTTGGCGCGCGAGCCTACCCGGGCCGCGCACCGGCAAGAGACGCGGTCCAGAAAGCGATACCCCTCGCGGCTGCGCCGCCCCGGTAGCCTTAACGGCAACCGGGGCTACCCGCTGCCGGTCATCAGACGACCATCTGGTGCGGCGTCTCGCCGATCTGACTATACTCGTGATTGCCTAAGACTCCGTACCATCGCCGGGCAATACCATGCTTCGCCACATGGCGGCTGCGTTTCTTATCGTCGCCACGACTTCCTCGGCCCGAGCCGCCATAACCTTCCACGGCGAAGTTGGTCCTAGTGATCCAGCAGCGTGGCCCAGCCGCACCGAAGCTCACGTCGGCAGGTCCAGCTACGGATCAATCTCGGTTGATGCAGGCAGTCTCTTGCGATCGAACTCGGTTGGCATCGGCTACGATTTCGGCGCCACGGGAATGGTCGCCGTCAATGGCGTCGGCTCTCAGTGGAGCAGTATCGGAATCAGCGACGTCTTTGTTGGAAAAAGCGGAAACGGGGAGTTGAACGTGACTGATGGCGGAGCGGTCGCCAACTACAACTGCTGGGTAGGTACGTTTGCAGGCTCGACAGGCAGAATTGTTGTCGACGGTGTCGATTCCGTGCTCGTCAATGCTTCGGGCTTGTCACTTGGCTTTCAAGGGGCCGCGGAGCTGGCAATTACTGGCGGGGGATACGTCCGCAGCGCAATTGCCTACTCTGGCAATCAACTCGGCTCGACGAGTCAGATTGCAGTCGATGGCGACGGGTCGTTCTGGTGGATCCAAAGTGATCTCCATCTCGGGGGCCAAGGCGCTGCGACGCTTTCGATCACGCGCGGTGGGTCGGTCGAGGTTGACGGGCGGCTCAACATTGATGCATACGCCCAAGGCAGCAGCTACATTGCCATGGCTTCGGGTGGAAAACTGGCAATGCGCGGCGCCGCCAGCGATTCGCTCGTCCAGTTTCTGGACCTCGTCGAAGGAACTGACGCGATTTACTACTGGGACAATGGCGCGTCCCAGTTGTCGACGCTCGCCGGAGCCACTGACGGAGTCGACTACACGCTGGAGTATTCTCCGTCGTTGCAAAGCACAATACTGAGCGTTGTCGCGCCTGGACCGTCGGGAGACTTCAACCACAACTTCGCCGTGACCGGCGCCGACTTTCTCGCTTGGCAACGAGGAGAATCGCCCGTCCCAATCGCCGCCGCAGATCTAGCCCTATGGCATGCAAACCTGGGTCTGGGGGTGACGTCGACGGCAACCGCATCAGCGACTCCGGAGGCTTCGGGCATCGTGCTGGCCGTAATCGCAATTGGATTATCCGCTTGCAACCGCCACGTGCCGACGTTTCTGCAGGAAAGATCGCCTAAGCTTCGCACTTCTCGCCGGATCGTCTGTTGCGAATGAGCTCGGTAGTTGAGATTGGCGGTCCTCCGCCAACCCATCATTTCACAGCGAATAACAATCGCGTGAGCTGATGAGTTCCCGGCTTGTCGGGAGCCCATCCTACCAGACTCACTGCGACGGCGCCCGCTGGCGCAGCCATGCGAACAGGCCTGCGGCCGCGTCGACTGGCGCATCATGGGCGCCCGCTCGCTGCGTGTCGCGGGCGTACGCTGGTCGCGGTCGCGTCGCCAGGGCGGCGACGTAAAGGCCCGCCACGATCAGCAGCAGCGCCTTCACGCCGATCACGAACGTCGCCGCCTGCAGCACGCCGCCGACCAGGGCGCCGATCAGATTGGCGCCCAGCGCCTGGCCCTTGTCGGGGCACTTCGCAAAGGAATCGATGAACAGCAATCCGCTGAACAGCATGGGCAACGTCGTCAGCGCACCGACCAGTGGCGCCTTGACGGCGTAGGGGAGGAAGCCGAACGTCGACAGGTCGATGAAATACAACGCCACGCACACGCCAATCAGGCCCACGGTGGTCAACGCCGTCGGAATGCGCCGGACCCGCGCGGCGATCAGGTTGGCCAACAGCACCATCGCCAGGATGCCCGAGATGATCACGGCGTTGACCGTCCAGGTGTTGCCCAGCACGACCGACGCTTTGCTGATATTTTGCACTTCCAGCAGCAAGAACGCGGCGCCCAGAAAGAAAAAGTGCCATTGGCTCGCGTGCCACTTGCCGAACCAGTCGCGGCCGCCGCACCGTTGCCGGGCGTAGACCAGCAGGCAGGCCATGAGCACTGCCATCAGGTAGTACATTGACGGCACGTGCGGCCGCTTGAGATACAGGTACGGCCAGTCGTCGGTGGCGACTTTGGTCGTGCCGGTTGCCGCGACGGGCCGCTCCTGCTGCCACTTGGCGATCGCGGCGGCCAGGTGCGGATTGTCGGCCAACGCGCGCTCAATTGCGTTCTGATTGCCGGCGAAGAACATGACGCCGCCCCAACCCGTCGCGTCGGTCTCGTGGCAGAACGCCAGCGGAGCCTGACCGAAGACCTCAGTCAGGCTGCGATGAATGCGGTCCTCGATGAAATCGCGTTGAGCCAGGAAGTTCAGTGACATCACGCCGTCATCCGTCAGCAAACTGGCCGCGCGGGCGAGACTCTCTTGCGTGTATACGTAGTGGTCCAGGCGGGCGTTGGTCATCGACGTCATTGTGTGCGAGTCGAGCAGCCCGAAAATGATCAGATCGAACTTCTCCTGTGTCGTGGCGAAGAACGACCGTGCGTCGTCGATGACCACCGTCACGCGCTGTGAGTCATAGGGCCGCTCCGGATGATGCCGCCGGCCCATGTCGATGATCACCGGATCGATTTCCACGGCCGTCACGTGCTCGGCGCCGCCGCGGAGCGCACCGGCCACGTCGTTGCCCGAGCCGGCGCCGACGATCAGCACGTTCTTCGGCTGCGGCTTCATCAATAGCGGAATGTCGTACTGGCTGACCGCCGCCATCTCGGGGGTGATATGCGGATTGGCCGCCACGCCCGCGGCGCTCAGGTCGACCATGCCTTGATAGCCGGTGTTGTTCACGTCGATCACATAGCGGCCCTTCCACTGCTGGGCCGGATCGGTGTTCTCATACAGCGCCAGCTTCTGATAGGGCGACCACGACAGTTCCATCAACTCCGGTCGCTGGTCGGCGAACCAGGTCGCGCCCAATATGCCCGCTAGGCACGCCAGGTTGAACCACCGCTCGCGGCCGCGCCCTACGAATGCCAGCAACATCGCCGCGGCAAACGCCATCCACACGAACGGCGAGAGCGACAGCGCGCTGAGCGCCACAAACAGCCACACGCCGATCAGGCTGCCGATCACGTTGACGGAATACGCCCACACGGTGCGCGGATGGTCGTCCATCAACCGCCCCAGCACGCGGCCGATGGGGACGAAGATCTCCCACACGACGACCAACAGCAGAAATGCCGACGCCAGCCCCAGCGCCATGCGGCCCAGGCCCGTCCACAGACCCGCGTCGAGCGCCTCCTCCCAAATCACAAAGTCGCCCAGCCCGCTCAACAACAGGCTGATCTTGCCCAGGTGCTCGTGCATCAACGGCACGGACAACGCCGCCGTCAGACACAGCAGGGCCAACAGAGACCGTCGCATGACAATCCGCTGCCGGCAGGTAAAACACCCGATGCCCAGCCCGAGAAAGCACACGATCAGAATCGTGTTCTGCAGGTAGGCAAAGATCCGCACTTCCGTGCCAATCCAGCGAATGAGCAGCAGTTCGAGGTACAACCCCGCGATGCTGATCAACAAGATCGCCCACGTACGATTGACGGGGCCGGGACGCGATTCGTTCGAATCCACTGCGGCAGTGCGCGACATGGACAGACTCCGGGCGACAAGCAGACGAGCCACGCCGAAATTGCGGCGACGTCAAACTTTATGACAACCAGTCCGGTCGTTCCCGGCAATGCAGACCACAATGGCGCCGCCCGAGGGAATCCGCGTCCGGTTGCATCGGTCATCCGCGTCGTAAGAATCAGCCGGGCGCGGGTTCCGCTCACCCGCCGACTGGCCCCGCCGCGCCGCGAGCGGGCTGAGAACGACCTCCCACGCGTGGTCGTCATTGACGTGCCGATCAGAACGTCTTCGACCACGGCCTACGTCACGTCCACAACGCGGCGTGCTGTTCCCATTCGTTGCTGGCCGACTCTCATTCCACGGGCGGCACGCTCAGCGTGTGCTGGATCATCCCCCGCGTGGGAACTTCGCGGGCTGTCCCGATGATGGGGCGCCCCTGCGACAGCAGAAAAATGAACAAGGCGACCAGGGCCGCCAGCTCGAATAACAGCAGCGGGGCATTGGATTGGCGTCGCATGGCGGTCCCTCTCACGTCTGAAGCCGTCCCTCGGCTCGATGCCCTTGATACGCACCGCGGGGCGGGACCGTTCATGCTGGCGCCGTGGCAGTTCGCCGGCTCCAGGTGGCTCGCCCTGCACACCGATCGACCGCGTCGGGCCAACCGCCAAGCGATGCGCAATAGTAGCTGCTGTGGCAGTTACCTATAGTAGGTAATGTGTTCTTGAAGCCGTATTGGCGGCTTCGGGTATTTGCGGGCGCCCCAACACAGGCATCGTCGCCTGAACATATGCGTCAAATCTCGTCGAACATGATGACGCGGTGGCACAAGCGGGCATTCCCTGCGCTGTGGCTCGTCATAACGGGGTTGTGGAGCGTCTGCGCACTCATTGGCGTTTTCGAGTACCAGTTCTCCGCTCTTACGCTGATCCCGCCTGCCGTTCTGGCTGCCGCGGGTGCGTTGGCCTGTCGCAAGTGGTCGTTTCCGCTCGTTGCACCAAGAAATGACATTCTGTGCGGAACCGCCCACGAATTGCACTGGGCATCTCTACAATGCACGCGCCCGGAGAGAGGGGTATACACGCCATAGCTGCTTGAGTTGCCCGCGTAGCGACGGCCAGGTGCGATCGGTCGCAAGACAAGCACACTTGTTTCCTGTAGAGGCGCGCGATTTGCAGGCCGTGCGTGTCACCGCATCCATCTCTTGATCAGTGGACTCACAGCAGTCATGGCAAGTCACCGACACACGCGGGCCTTGGTCGCGTCGATCTTGTTCTTGCTCTTTTGTGCGCCCTGTCATGCCGCCGTTCTAGAGCGTGACTGGAAGTCGAGCGGCGATGGGCTGCTGACCTACGACACAATCAATCGGCGCGAGTGGCTCGATCTTTCCCAGACCTTGCTCGACGATCGCTTTCCCGGCACGTCGGCCGAGGAGAGAGTTCAATTCGTCGTCGGCCAAACGGATCCTGGCGGCATGTTCGCGGGATTCTCTGTGGCAAGAGCCGGCGACGTGACTGAGTTGGCCACGTCTGCTGGAATCAATGTCAATGACGTCTTTGATCCGTCGAATATTTCGCGCACCACAGTTTTGATCGAATTGTTGGACTACACTCCACAGCCGGCGAATCTGACGAATAAGCTTGCTGTGGGGCTTCTCGATGAAGTGGAGGATACGCCTCCAAATCCAAGGATATCATCCGTCTTCTACGTAGATGACATCTACCAGGCCGGGTTGTTCTTTACCAACTCGCCGAATCTTCAGCGACCCTACCCCTTTGGCGTGATGCTTGTACGAACGGCAGTCCCCGAGCCAAGGAGTACGGCAATACTTGCCGTACTGCTCGCTATCATTTCTGCCGCGCATCATCGCCTGCTCCGCTGATTGCTTTTCTACACGCCGTTCCAATACTGTGTGCGTTACCCAGAGGGTCCGGTATGCGATTGCCACGCCCGAGGTATCGAACGATGCAGACGCCACAACTGCAACACGTCACCTTGGGAAGCGAGCCGCTTGAAGACCGCCGCATGCTTGCCACGATGGCGGATATCGTCTTCCTTGTTGACGAATCCGGATTTGGAGTGGAAAGCCAGCTGGGCAGGACGGGTTGGCGATCCTCCGCCCACCCGCCATGTCAATTTGGCTGACAGTCGCGTGCGCTGCTGGGTTCCCGGCGGACCGGGAACCGTCCGACTCGACTCGTGCGACAAAGCACGATAGTTTTGGGGTTCACAGTAGGACGGAGATCTCATCATGCATCGCCGCGAAGCACTCGCCTCGTTTCTTGCGCTGAGCGCCTTTCCAACCTCCCTCCTGGCAGAGCGTTCGGAGAAGGGCCGCATCATTCCGCTCAAGGAGATTTGGGCCTACGAGATGCCTGGCACGAAGAGGCTGTCCACGGCAACAAAGGATGGCAAATACGTGATGGAGAACGGCGCCGACGTCGTCTATATCACTCGGGCGATGGTCCGTTTCCAGATTGACGACAAGCACGGTCAGGCGTTTGTCGTTGAAGGGGAAGGCCCCAAGGCATTGCCGCGCGTGCGCAAGATTTTCGAGGGCAAATCCATGCCGGACCAGATGTTTAAGTCCGGAATGCCGCTCTCGCTCGTCTTCTTTACCGAAATGTCTGGAACCTATGTGTTCCTTGACGAAGTCCGGGCCACAGGCAGGTCGATCGAAATCCGCTACAGATTCCATCCTCATCGAACGCGGGACGCGACCGTCCATTTCGCGCTCATTCCGCTGGGCAAATTGCCCCCAGCCCAGTACGAGGTCGAACTCACTCAGGTGCCGGTCGCGAAGGAATTTCAAAAACAAGGATATCCCGCCATCAACGAGGAATGGGCAGAGGAGTTGATCTGCCGCCCGACGAGGTTTGAGATTCGTTGAGGAGCATGTGACAGGGGCGTCGCGATGCGCACGGCGCCTTCGTGTCTGAGTCTTTTCCGACAACCAGCCAAGTAGGACGGGTTGGCAGTACTCCGCTCACCCGTTGTGTCTCTTTGGCTGCCGATCGCGTGCGCTGATGGTTTCCCGGCGGACCGGAATCCCATTCCACGCCCGAAACTGCTCCACCGGGCAGCCTAGCTTCTCGAACCTGGGCGGCACAGCCGCAGGACGTTGTGGGTCTGAGGCAATGACTCATGGCGCGCTGTTTGAATCAACGCGCCGCCGCTTGTCGCCTGCGGCGACCCAGTTTCGAGAAACTGGGCTGCCCGTTGGGCGCCCCCAGGCTAGGACTGCACGCCGCCCACGGTCCGCAGCCACGCGCCCGCCATCAGCGCGGCGCCGTGGGTGGTGGGGTGGACGCCGTCGCGCAGCCAGTATTCTTTCTCCGCCAGCTCGGCGGCGGCGTTGAACACCGCCTGAAACGGGACGAATGGGGCGGCGAACTCGCGGGCGATCTCGGCCGCCGCGGCACGGAATTCGTCGATCGCCGGGAAGAACGCGTCGCCCACGGCGCCGCACTTCAACACGAACGGCTCGCACAGCACGAGCTTCACCTGCGGCAATGCTTCCTTGGTGCGCTCCAGCAGGGCGCGGTAGTCGTCGCGGTAGGTTTCGATCGTGCCGTCGTACTGGCCGTTGAGCCGGTGCCACAGGTCGTTCACGCCAATCAGGATGCTCAGCACGTTGGGCTGCAAGTCGAGGCAGTCCGCCTGCCACCGCTCGGCCAGTTGGTACACTTTGTTGCCGCTGATGCCGCGGTTGTAGGTTTGCAGCTTGTCGTCGGGGCGGGTGATCAAGAGCTCGGCCGCGGCCAGCCAGGCGTAGCCGTCGCCCATCGCCGCCTGATCGTTGGCGGCGTCGCGGCCGCGCTGGCGGCCCGCGTCGGTGATCGAGTCGCCCTGAAACAGCACCACGTCGCCGGGGGCGATGAGCGACGTCGTCGGGCTGGCTTCGGCGGCGGCCGCCGTGTTGGCCCCCAGAGCGGTCGCCGCGGCGAGTCCCATCCCGGCCTGCACGGCCCCGCGTCGCGTGAATCGAGTGTCGTTCATCGTGCTTTCTGATATTGCTGCTGAAGAGAACCGCTGACGTGGTCGATTTTCTCCGAAAATCGACCTGGGCGCCTGCGACCGATCACAGTCCCAATGGAACGGCCGCGGCGGATTGGTCGATTCTCGGAGAGAATCGACCACGCGGTCGCGACGCCAGGAGCGAGTTTACCCCGGCGGCGGGCGAATTGCGAACGGCGCCCCGGGCAACTACGATCGCACTATGAACGCACCTTTTCTCTGCCGCCCGGCGACGGCCGGCCGCGCGTCTTACCGCGGCGCCGTCTTGTCTGCCCTGTTGTTTTTCGCGCCCGCGCTGGCCGCCGCAGCGGAGGATGCGCGGTTCGATGCCGTCCGCCAGCTGCACGGGCGACTGCAAAATCTGGTCGTGCGGGATCAGCTCGAGCCGCACTGGCTCGAAGGAGATCAGAACGCGGGCGTGTTCTGGTATCGCACCAATATCGGCAAGGATCGCCACGCGTACGTGCTGGTTGACGCGGCCAACGGCGTTCGCCAGCCGGTCTTCGACGACGCGGAGTTGTTGAAGCTGCTTGAGCGCGACCCGTCCGACCCGCCGCGGAAGGTGCTGGCGATTCTGCCCGCTGACGATGGCAACGTGACCGGCGACGTGATCGTCGTGCTGGAAGACGAAGGCGCTTGGCGGCTCGATCAGCAGGCGGGCGCGCTGACGAAGCTGGATGAAGCCCCCGAGGTGAAGCAGGAGGAGCAGCAGAGGTCCGAGCGCGAGCGGTGGCAACGGCGCGGCGGACTGGGGCAGCGGACGACCGACGCGTCGCCCGACGGCGAGTGGAAGCTTGCGGTGCGCGATCACAACCTGTGGCTGCTGAGCACCGGCGACGGCGAGCCGCGGCAGCTCACCTTTGACGGCACGGCGGACAACTTCTACGAGGCCGATGCCGCGTGGTCGCCCGACGGCAAGAAGTTCGTGGCCATGCAGGTGCGGCCCGAGAGCGACCACCCGGTCAACATGGTCGCGTCGTCGCCCGAGGATCAACTGCAGCCGAAGCTCAAGACAATTCAGTACCTCAAGCCCGGCGACGACGTGCGGCGGCATGAGCCGCATCTGTTTCAGTTGGAAGGAGACGAGATCGCGATCGACGCCGCGCCCTGGAACAACCCGTGGGAACTGGGCCGCGTGCGGTGGGCGCCCGACGGGAGCCGGTTCTATTTCTACTACAACCAACGCGGCCACCAAGTCGTGCAAGTCGTATCGGTCGACGCGGCCACGGGCGACGCGAAGCCCGTGATCGACGAACGCAGCGACACGTTCGTCCACTACAGCGGCAAGCACTTTCTGCGCTACTTGCCCGAGACCGGCGAGTTCATCTGGATGTCCGAGCGGAGCGGGTGGAACCACCTGTACTTGATTGACGCGGTGACCGGAGAGGTGAAAAACGCAATCACAGCCGGCGAGTTCGTCGTCGACCGCGTGCCGCGCGTCGACGCGGAACAGCGGCAAGTGTGGTTCACGGCCGCGGGGCTCGACGCCGATCAGGATCCGTACTACACGCACTATTGCCGGGTCGATCTCGACGGGCAAAACCTGGTGCGGCTGACCGCCGGCGACGGGACGCATCGCGTGCGGTACTCGCCCGATCGGCGGTGGCTGATCGACAGCTATTCGCGCGTCGACATGGCGCCGGTGCATGAGCTGCGCAGCGCCGAGGACGGCCGGCTGATCTGCACGCTGGAGCGGGGCGACACGGGCCCGCTGCGCGCCGCGGGGTGGATTGCCCCCGAGCGGTTCGTGGCCAAGGGGCGCGACGGCGAGACGGATATCTACGGCGTCATCTACCGACCCACGGGTTTCGATCCCGACAAGAAATATCCGGTGCTGGAGCAACTGTACGCTGGGCCGCATGGGTTCCACGTGCCCAAGGCGTTTGCCGCGTGCCAGTGGCCGCAGATCCAAGCCGAACTGGGGCTGATCGTCGTGCAGATCGACGGCATGGGCACCTCGGGCCGCAGCAAGGCATTTCACGACGTGTGTTGGCACGATCTGGCGGACTCGGGCTTCCCCGATCGCAAGCTGTGGATGCAGGCGGCAGCCAAGGAGTATCCGCAGATGGACCTCTCGCGCGTGGCGGTCAAGGGCCACTCGGCCGGCGGGCAGAGCGCCATGCGGGCGCTGCTGGATCATCACGACTTCTACAAAGTGGCGGTGGCCGGGGCCGGCTGCCACGACAATCGCATGGACAAGATCTGGTGGAACGAGCAGTGGATGGGCTGGCCGATTGGTCCCCACTACGCCGCCAGCAGCAACGTGGTCGACGCCCACAAACTCCAGGGCGATCTGCTGCTGATCGTCGGCGAGTTGGACGAGAACGTCGACCCGGCCTCGACGATGCAAGTGGTCGATGCGCTGCTCAAGGCCGATAAGGATTTTGAGCTGCTGTACGTCCCCGGCGCCGGGCACGGCGTGGGCGGGCCGTGGGTCGATCGGCACATTTGGAAGTTCTTGAGCGAAAAGCTCCGGCTGTAGGAACTCGGGTCGTGTCGCCGGCGTCTGAAGGTTGTTGCCCGATCACGGGCGACGCTGTTTGTTCCCGCCGATCCGCTGCCAAGCCTCTGAGGCCGCCGCCAGGCCTGCCGCCATGACCGACGAACCCATTGCCGCCGATTTGCCCGGGGATGACCTGGAGCACTTTCCCAAGCCGCCGGTCGATGGCGTGGTCACCAGCGTGGGCGCCCAGGCGAAGGGCATTCTGCTGTGGGGACTGGTGCTGCCGGCGCTGGCGGGGGTGTTCTACGCCGTTTCAAGAATCGCCGACCACCGCCAGGGCTGGGAAATCGCCGCGATGGTGATGCTGGCGATCTGGCCGACGCCGCTGTTGATTGGCGGGCTGATGTGGCTGTGGACGTGGATGCAGGAGAAGAAGCTCCGCGAACTCGCCGGCGGCATGTACTGGGTCCGGTGGCAGTACCAGCCGGACCAGTGGCGCGACCACTGCGCGCGGAGCGAGAAGAACCTGCGGTGGATCGGCCCCGGGTTCGCTGCGGGCGGCGCCGCGGTGGCGCTGGTCTTTGCCGGGATGGTTCACGGGGACGAGGGGCGGTTGTTCTTCGACTCCGTGCTGGGGCACTACGGCGTCTGCGGGCTGGTGGGCGCCGCGGGCGGAGGCGTCGTGGGGCTGATATGCCGGCGGCTGGCGGGAATTACCCAGCGGCTGCGACGCACCAAGCCGGCGCAAGCGTTGATCGGCCCCGAGGGCGTTTACATCACGGGGCAATTCTCGCCGATGAGCGCGTTCGGGCATCAGTTTCGACGGGCGATCTTCCCCAACGATCCGCCGCGGACGCTGCGGTTCGTGTTTGCCGTGAAGACCAAGCACGGCTGGACGGAGAACGAAGTGCTGGTCCCCATCCCGCCGGGACAGGACGACGCAGCCAACGCCGTGCAGGCGGCCGCGATGCAGATGCGGCAGGCGTGATCGCGCGGACCAAGCGGCGAGCAATCAGTCGGTCAGCTCGCCGGCGGGGTCGACCTTCGCTTCGGCGGTCTCCACGGCCGACTCGTCCTGTTCTTCCTGCTCTTCTTCGCTGGCTTCCTCGGTCACGTCCGGGCCGTCATCTTCCATCTCCTCGCCTTCGTCCGGGCTGTCCTCTTCGATGACTTCCTCGCCCTTGTTGTCGGTTTCAGCCTCCTGCTTCTCCGGCGGCTTCACGGCGACGGACTCGTCCATGGCCACGTCGACCAGGAAATCGCCGCGCAGGAAATTGCGGCCGATGAGGATCGGATAGGTCATGCCCGAGCGGTCGTTGATGTTGACGATGCATTCCTTTTCGTATTCGCCCACGCGGAGCGTCATGACCACCTTGTAGCGGCGTTCCTTCTTCTCGGCGTTCTTGATCAGCACGGTGTCGATGATCAGCCCGTCGAGCCAGGCGTCCTGGCCCTGCTGGTTGTGAATGCGAAATTTCACCCGCTTGCCGATGTTCTTCTTCTGGGCGACTTTCTCGGGCTTGTCGTCGATCAGCCATTCCTCGACGTGGATCGAGGTGCCCTGGGCGCCGGTGTCGACACGGGCGGCGAAGGGGATGCCGCTCTTGGCCTCGATCACGATCGCCGTGGCGCCGATGAGCCGTTTGCCGTCGATGCGGTCGCCAGCGCGGGGCGGCTTGGGTTTCGCATTGGGCTTGTCCGCAGTCTCTTCAGTCGCGGCAGCGGCGGCCTGCTCGGCTTGCTCATCGGCGGCGCGGACCGGTTGAACCGCCAGCGCGGCCGCAGCGAGCCACAGGGTCGCGACAACCTTCGGCCCCCGCCGCGGACCGCGTCCGCGAGGGCTCTGCGGCCGCAAAATGCCAGCATTCGTCATTTTTCGCATGACCGTCCTTTTTTCCAGCTTTGCTGGTTTCTACGATTTGTCTAACGCGCAGAGTCGCCAGCCGCTGGCGAAGATGCTTTTATGCCCTGCTGCGTTGCATTCCGGCGGCGCGGAGCGGGGGACGGGGGCCGTGACGCCCGGGCCGCGAGCGGCCTGAAAGTCCCATTTCGCCCAAACTTTCCGCCAAGCGCAACGTATATTTCCTCGATATTTTGCCTTCCCGGCCGCCCGGCCGTCAAAGGTTCGTTTGCCAAAAACCTGATACGTCTGCCATGAGCACCCGTTCGCTCAGCAATCTGTGCGCCGTGATTTTCCTCGTCCTCGGGGCGTTGGCGCTGAGCATGCGTCACCACTCGCGGGAAGCGCTGCGGGTGGCCGAGACGACCAGCCAGTGGCGGCTCACCTACTATTATGACTTGCAGATTGCCGAGGACGCCCCGGCCAAATCGACAGTCGACATTGGGCTGCCGCAGGAAACGCCCAATGTGAAGATTCAGGGCGAGCCGGAGGACCAGGTTCCTCACCAGTTGCACTACCGGTGGCTGGACCCCTACGACATCACCGGCACGCAAGTTCTGCAGGTCGAAGCCAATACCAGCGGCCAACACTCGCTGACCATTGAATACGAGTTGGCGTTTGACCCCGACGCCAACGGACTAACGCGGTGGGCGGACAAGCAGCGGCTGACTGCCAAGCAGCGCGAGTGGTTTCTGCGGGACGACCGCCTGCTGCCCAAGAGCAACGACAGCGTCACCCAGGTGCTCAATCGCTTGCCCCGCGACGAGGAATCGACCGAGAGCTTGCGCCTGCAGATGTTGTACGACTTCTGCCGCCGCGACCTGCAGGCGCCCGAGCCAAGCGAGTCGTTGGGCGCTGACGAGGTCCCTAACGTTCTGAGCACGAAAAAGGCGACGCCGTTGGGGCGAGCGCGAACCTTCGTCACCCTGTGCCGGGCCGAGGGAATCCCCGCGCGATTGGTGGTCGGGTTTGAACTGCGACAGGATTCTGACATCAGGTCGCCGCAGGTGTGGACGGAAGTCTACATGGACGGGCGGTGGCTGCCGTTCGATCCGACCAACGGCTTCGCCCGTCGGATGCCGGACACGTACTTCCCGGTGCGATTCGGCGGCGAGGAAGGAAAAGTCTGGTACGTCCCGCTCAGTTCGGCGATGGCCGTGCCGACCGACCGCTACTCGATCGAGCGGCTGGAGCCCCCCGCCTCGCTGCTCGCCAAGGAAAAGAAACACCCGCGGCAGATCCTGGACCTGACCCGCCTGCCGCTGGAAATGCACCAGGCAATGTCGCTGATCCTGCTGCTGCCGTTCGGGGCGCTGATCACCGCGGTGTTCCGCAATATTGTCGGGCTGAAGACGTTCGGCACGTTCGCCCCGGCGCTGCTGGCCATGAGCTTCATCTACGCCGACTGGGGCACGGGCATCGTGATCCTGGCGGTCGTCATGACGGCCGGCTTCACCAGCCGCCGGTGGCTCGAGCGGCTGCGGCTGCTGATGGTCCCCCGGCTGTCGATCGTGCTGACGACGATCATCCTGTGCATCATGTTCGGCGTGTCGTTGCTGGACTATATGAATCTGACCCCCAGCGCCCAGGCCGTGCTGCTGCCGATGGTCATCCTGACCACGCTCACCGAGCGGTACTACGTGACCAGCGAGGAAGACGGCCACGCGTTCGCGGTCAAGCTGTCGCTGGGCACGCTGATCGTGTCGGCCATGTGCTACGCCGTGCTGTCGTGGGACGCCGTCGGCGAGTGGATCCTGGCGTATCCCGAGGCGCACCTGATCACCATTGCCGTGCTGATGTACATCGGCCGCTACACGGGCTACCGCCTGAGCGAACTGATCCGGTTCCGCGACTTCGTCAAGAACGAGGAGGGCTGAGCCGTGAACGAGCCGCGCCCTCGGTGGATTGTCTGGCCCGAAGAGCTGCGCCGCCGCGGCATCCTGGGCATCAATCAGCGCAACGTCGACTACATCGGCGCCTATAATCCGCGGCTGCTGTATCCGCGGGTCGATAACAAGCTGGTCACCAAGCAAATCTGCCAGGCCAACGGCATTCCGGTGCCCGACACGTACTTCGTGCTCGACAAGCAGTCGGACGTGACGCGCTTCATGCAGACGCTGGGCGACCGGACGGACTTCGTCTGCAAGCCGGCCAGCGGCGCGGGCGGTCGAGGGATCATCGTCATCAGCAGCCGCGAGGGCAACTCGTTCTTCACGCCCGGGGGGCGAGAGATCACGAGCGGCGACCTGCGGTATCATCTGTCGACGACCCTGTCGGGTCTGTATTCGCTGGGCGGGCAGACCGACGAGGTGATCGTCGAGCAGCGGATCGTCAACCACCCTGCCCTGTCCGACATTGTGGTCGGCGGCACGCCCGACGTGCGGGTGATCGCCTATCGCGGCGTGCCCGTGATGGCCATGACGCGGCTGCCCACGGAAATGTCCGGCGGCAAAGCCAATTTGCACCAGGGCGCCGTGGCCGCGGCGGTTGATCTGATGCACGGCCGCACGTTTGGCGGAGTCTGTCAGGACCGCACCGTGCAGAAGCACCCCGACACGGGCGTGCCGATCAAGGGTATCGAAATCCCCGAGTGGCGACGGCTGCTGACCGCCGCGATGCGGCTGGCCGACGCCTTGGAAATGGGCTACGTGGGGATCGACTTTGTCATCGACGTGGCCGCCGGCCCGGTCGTGTTGGAAGCCAACGCCCGCCCCGGGCTGGCCATTCAACTGGCCCATCGCGAGGGGCTGGTCCCGCGGCTGAAGTTCGTCGAACAGCGGGTCGCGGAGAATCTGCCGCACGAAGAGCGCTGGAAGATCGTGGAAAAACTGTGCGATCGGTTCGGCCAGATCGTGCTGCACCCGCCCGGCGCCGCGGCGGAATCGTGATTACCCGCGAACCGTCGCGTGGCCGTTCTGGCCGTGCGAGTGCGAGGTGATCAGTTACCGGTTACCAGTGACGGGTGGCAAGTGGTTTGCATTCATTCACCGCAAACCGGTCACAGGTAACTGGTAACCGGTCACTGCTCACTCCTTACTGACCACGGACGGTCTCACGCCATGCTCCACCCCGCCGCCTTGTCGATTGATCAGTTGTTGGCCCAGTGCGAGGTCCGCCGCACTCGCGCCAGCGGCCCCGGCGGCCAGCATCGCAACAAGGTCGAGACGGCCGTGGTCGTCACGCACCGCCCCACCGGCATCGCCGCCGAGGGGACCGAGCGCCGCAGCCAGGCCCAGAACCACGCGGCCGCCGTGTTGCGGTTGCGGCTGAAACTCGCCCTGGCCGTGCGCACCGAATGGCGGGAGCCTTCGTCGCTGTGGCAATCACGTGCCCGCGGCGGGCGGATCAGCGTGAGCGCACAGCACGACGACTTCCCCGCGCTGGTCGCCGAGTCGCTCGACGCGCTGGCGCACGGCGCGTGGGACGCCGCCGCGACGGCCCAGGCGCTGGGCGTGTCAACCTCGCAGTTGGTCAAGCTGCTGAAGCTCGAACCCGCGGCGCTGGCGCTGCTCAACGGACACCGCCAATCCGCCGGCCAGCATCCGCTGCGGTAGGGCGGGGGATCGGTTACCGGTGAGCAGTTACCAGTGATCGGTGACCAGTGATTGAAGGCTGAACTCGTTCACTGGTAACCGGTAACCGGTAACTGGTCACCAATCACCCGCAACGCGGTTGCCTCCCGCCCCCGGGCGCCTTATCACGTACTCCCATGTACGCAGTTCTATTCGATATCGACGGCACGCTCATTCTCACCGGCGGCGCGGGGCAGGTGGCCTTTGCCCGCGCGTTTCGCGATCTGTTCGAGGTGCCGGAGCTCACCGGCGCCGTGTCGTTTGCCGGCCGCAGCGATCGGGCGATCGCCCTGGATCTGATGGCCGCCCACGGCGTGGACCCGTCGGCCGACAATTGGCAGTCGTTCCGCGAGAGTTACCTGGGGCACCTGCCGGCGGCGCTCGTGGAAAAGGCGGCTGAGGGCTGCGTCCTGCCGGGCGTGGCGGAGTTCATCGCCCAATTGCGGCAGCGCGACGACGTGGCCGTGGGGCTGCTGACCGGCAACCTGCAACTGGGCGCCCAGGCCAAGCTGACGCATTATCAACTGTGGGAGCACTTCCCCTTCGGCGGTTTCGGCGACGAAGTGACCGACCGCAACGACATCGCCGCCGCCGCCCTGGCCGCCGCGATGGACCACACGCAGGCGCACAACGGCCTTAGCGGCCCCTTGCGCGAAACGATGGTCATCGGCGACACGGTGCACGACATCCGCTGCGCCCGCTCGATCGGCGCCTACGCGGTGGCCGTCCCCACGGGTCACACGCCCCCCGAAACGCTCGCCGCCGAGCGGCCTGACGTGCTGCTGGACGACCTGAGCGACTGCACGGCGCTGCTCGAGCGCATCGGCGCGAGGTAGGGGTCGCCCCGCTTCTCGAAGCGGGGTCGCCGCAGGCGACAAGAAGCGTCGGTCCGAGAAGGGCGTCGCAACCGGCGTGTAGTTTTTTAGGGTGCCATGCCCACGCCTGTTCGCAGGCGTGGGCATGCTGCGCTAGCAACTTCAGCATGCCCACAGCGGAAGACCGCCGTGGGCATGGCACCCCGCTCATTCAGTCCCGCAGGGACGCCCCTATCCAAGCCCAGGGCAAGTCACGGCGCCAGCCGCGACGCCGCCCTGGGACCCATGCGGTGAGAGAGCGCGAGTCCCAACGGGACGGCCGTGCTCCTCATCGCCGACCCACGGACGACGGTCCTCCGTCGAGAAGACGAGATGCATCACCACCAGCCGACAATGCAATTGGGCAGCGCAGCCTGAATCCTCATATAGCCGGCCTCCGTGACCCCGGTCTCAACGAGATTCAGGTTCTTCAACGAATGCAATTCTTCGAGGTGCCGCAATCCTTCGTCGCTGACAGTGGTATTCGAGACGTCAAGGTCCTCCAGCCCGGAAATCGTACTCAGGTGCTGGAGGGCAACGTCAGTGATGCCGGTATTGCTGAGGCCAATGGAGCGGATGCGTGGCAGCGTCGCGAGAACACGAACTGCTTCATCTGTCACATCGGTTCCATCCAGAGAAATGCCCTCCAATTGCTCGGTTTTCGCAATTCGCGCGACATCGGCATCGTTTGCATCGCTCCAACTGAGATCGATGCCCACGGGCTCAACCAACCATCCCTTCGGCAAGCTGCCTCTCGTCACATCAAGCGGTGCCGTGTCAGGCACGTACTCGACCTCGGCATCAATGCGTACATCATGCTTGCTGGTGACGCTTCCACCGAGCGATTCAACGTGTTGCTGCAATTCGACAACGCGCCCAGCTCGCATTGCCAAATAGCCTAGAGTCAGCGCGATCGAGGTCATCAGTAGCAACAAGCTACGGACGCGGAATTTCAGACGCGACTGTTTCATTTCAATCCCCGATTGATGGAGATCGATCCCAATGGGCGACGGAGAATCCATGTGCAGGTCATCTGTCTCTCTTCACGAAGATAACTGCAAGGTCGTGAATCGTCGACGAGCCCACTCCCACAAGATCGCCCCTGCGCTGACCTACGCCGCGCAAAGAGATAGGGGTGGCCCCGCTTCTCGAAGCGGGGTCGCCGCAGGCGACGAGAGGCGTTAATCCGAAATCGACGTCGCAACAGGCGCCGACATGTCCTCGCCGCCTCTTGCGGCTGCGCCGCCCGGGTTCGAGAACCCGGGCTACCCTGTGAACAGCACCGTCAACGATCGCGCCCCGTGGGCGCCGATCACCAGCGATTGTTCGATGTCGGCGGTCTTCGACGGGCCGCTGACGAAGCAGCCGAAGGCGGGGGTGGCGAATTCGCCCTCGCCATCGTGCATTGCCGCCAGCCGGTCGTAGGCGGCGTGCATCGTGGGCACCACGGCGGCGGCGGGGACGATTAGCACTAGGTGCTGGCAGATGAAGTACGCGATGCGCAGCGGCAACTGCCGGTCGGTCACCCACACGGCCCCGTTCTCGGCCACCGCGAAGTCGCCGGTCAGCACGGCCAGGTCGATGTCGGCCAGATCGTGGGGGTCCGACAAGCTCGCCGGGTCGACGTTGCCCGGCGCCGCGGGCGCGACCGACAGGGTGTTGGCCGCGGCGACTTGTTGCTGCACCTCGGCCACGGCGGCGCGGAGCTCCTCGTCGCCGTGGACCACGCGCACGCGGCCGCCGATGCCCTCCAGCACAGCCGTGAACTGTGCCAGCGGATCGTCGTAGGCGATCCAGTCGCCGGCGAGTTCCGGCAACGGCGTCGGCGGCGGGGCGTTGGTCCGCAGGTCGGCGAGGACTTGGTCGCGGGAGGATTTCATGGGATTGGGGGCTGTCGGCTATTGGCTATCAGCTGTCGGCCAGAGGAACGGAGTGCCTGACGCTTTCGGGGAGCGGCGGTTCGTCGTGAGTTCGCCGTATCAATCGCGCTTGTGGTGCTTCGCGTACCACGCGCGAAAGCTCTGCTTCGGCGGCTCGGGGAGCTCGCGCTGCTTGCCCCACGGGTTCAGCCGCGTGTAGACGAGCCACCGCGGGCTGTACTTCAAACCGAATCGCGCCAGGCGGCCGCCGGTGCGGTACAGCCACGGACGGCGGAGCACGGCGCCGGTCAGCTTCATCAGCAGCCGCTTGCCGCGCCCCAGCAGGCCGCGGGCGACGATCTCGCGGCGCCACACCAGCAGTTGGCTGTGCAGGTCGATCTTCACGGGGCACACGTCGCTGCACGAACCGCACAGGCTGCACGCGTACGGCAGGCTGTTATGCTCGGCCGGGTCGCGGGCCGGGTTGATGATCGAACCGATCGGCCCCGGCACCGTGACCGCGTAGCTGTGCCCGCCGCTGCGGCGATACACCGGGCAGGTGTTCATGCAGGCGCCGCAGCGGATGCAATTGAGCGAGCGGCGAAACTCCTCGCTGCCCAGCAGCCGGCTGCGGCCGTTGTCGACCAGCACGATGTGCAACTCGCCGCCCGGCGGCGGGCCGTGGAAGTGCGACGAGTAGGTGGTGATCGGTTGCCCCGTGGCCGAGCGGGCCAACAGTCGCAGAAACACGCCCAAGTCGGCGGCGCGGGGGATCAGCTTCTCGATCCCCATCGACGCAATGTGCAGCCGCGGCAGCGACGCGCCCAAGTCGGCGTTGCCCTCGTTGGTGCAGACGACAAAGCCGCCGGTGTCGGCCATGCCGAAGTTGACGCCGGTGATTCCCGCGTCGGCGGCCAGGAACTTTTCGCGCAGCTTCTGGCGGGCCGACTCAGTCAGATACTTGGGGTCGGTCGCGCCCGCGTCGGTGCCCAGCTTGCGGTGGAACAGCTCGCCGACTTCTTCCTTTTTGATGTGAATCGCCGGCAGCACGATGTGGCTGGGCGGTTCCTCGCGCAGTTGCACGATCCACTCGCCCAGGTCGGTGTCGGTGACCTCGATGCCGTGCCGCTCGAGATACGGGTTGAGGTGGCATTCCTCGGTGAGCATCGACTTGCTCTTGCAGACCCGCCGCACGTCGTGCTCGGCCAGAATGCCGTGGACGATGGCGTTGTGCTCCGCCGCGTCGCGAGCCCAGTGGACCTTCGCGCCCAGCCGCGTAGCGTTGGCCTCGAACTGCTCCAGCAGCGCCGGCAGATGGCTCATCGTGTGCAGTTTGATGGCCGAAGCCAGTTCGCGCAGCCGTTCCCACTCCGGGAGCGAGTGGGCCTGCTTGTCGCGTTTGGACCGCACGAACCACAGCGCCTGGTCGTGCCAGTGCGCGCGCTCGTCGTTGGCGACAAACTCGGCGGCGGCGGCGGCGTGGGCGGAACTCACGGGGTTGTCACAGCTGCGGGATCAAACGGGAAGGAATGCGTGCCGGAATATCAATGTGAAATGTCTAATGTGAGATTGTTGATGTGCGGTTGTGCGATGTCACTGCCATCTTCACATCCACAATCTTACATCTCACATCTCACATCACACATCAATTGGTATCCTCAGCGCTTCGCACATGATTTCGGCCACGTGCATTGTGCGGATTGGCTTCTCTTCGCGGCGGATGAGGCCGCCCAGGTGCATCAGGCAGGACATGTCGGCCGAGGCGAGCACCTCGGCGCCGTGGCGCTCGTGATCGGCGACGCGGTCGCGGCCCATCATGCACGAGACGGCTTCCTCGAACACGGCAAACGTGCCGCCGAAGCCGCAGCACTCGTCGGGGCGATCCAGCCCGGTGAGCTCCAGGCCTTCAATCCCCTGAAGCAGTGTGCGGACCTTGCTGAAGTCGGGCAGCACCCGTTCGCTGCCTTGGGCGAGGCCCAGCTCGCGCACGCCGTGACAGCTTTGGTGCAGGCCGACGCGGCCGGGGAACTTGCCGTCGATGGACTCAATCCCCAGCACGTCGACGAGGAACTCGCACAGCTCGTAAGTCTTGTTCTGCAGCGCGGCGAGCGCGGCTTCGTCCCGCACCAGGCCGTGGTAGTGCTTGCGGATCATCGCCACGCAACTGCCCGAGGGGCCGACCACGTAGTCGCAGTCGGCGAACGCGGCGGTGAACAGTTCGGCGACCGGGGCCGCGTCGGCCACGCAGCCGGCGTTGGCCATCGGCTGGCCGCAGCAGGTCTGCTGGCGGGGGAAAACAATTTGCGGGGCGGCGCCGTTACCCGCGTCCCGCGGCAGCCGGTCGGCGAACCGCTCCAGCAGCCGCAACGTCGCCACGCCGACCCGCGGGTAGAACTGGTCGATGTAGCAGGGAATGAACAGGCCGATGCGCATGCGGGAGCGTGGGGCAGGCGAGCTACAAGTTCGATTGGTCAGTCAGCCGGACCGCCACGCGGTCCGGGAACGCGGGTGAGGCGCCGCGTTGCGCGTCCCGGACGGCGTGGCCGTCCGGCTACGGGGTAGCATGCAGTTTGGCGTTCTCTACTGCCGTTGCGAGAGCACTTCGCGTTCGTAGCGGCGCGCTTCGTCCAACCAGGCTAGCCCTGCGGGGGTGTCGCTGCGCAGGCAGTGGTAATCCCACACGGCGCCCACGGGCAGCGCCTTGCACTGTTCCAGCAGGGCGAGCCGGGCCGTGTAGTCGCCGCTGTTTTCCAGCTCGCGCAGCCGATCGATCGGCTCGAGCAGCGCGGCCAGCACGGACCGCAGCGTGTTGCGGGTGCCGATGACCCACGCGGCGATGCGATTGATGCTGGCGTCGAAGAAATCGAGCCCGATGTGCGTGCGGTCGAGGAACCCGCCGCGGACGATTTCCTGGCCGATCAACTGCAGATCGTCGGTGTAGGTGACCACGTGGTCGCTGTCCCAGCGGACGCCGCGGCTCACGTGCAGCAGCAGTTCCGGCACGTACATCATGACCGAGCTGATCTTCTCGCCGATCGATTCGGTGGGGTGGAAGTGCCCCGCGTCGAGGCACAGCACCTTCTGCCGCGTGGTTGCGTAGCCCAGGTAAAATTCGTGCGAGCCGACGACATAGCTTTCCGAGCCGATGCCAAACAGCTTGCTCTCGACCGCGTCGAGGTTGTGCTCCGCAGGCAGCGGTTTGGCGAACACGTCGTCCAACGCCGCGGCCAGCCGCTCGCGCGGCGCCACGCGGTCGACGGGCGTATCTTTGTAGCCGTCGGGGATCCACACGTTGGTCACGCAGGGCGACCCGAGCGCTGCGCCCATGGCGGCGCCGATCTCGCGGCTCGCCTGGCAGTGCTCAATCCAAAACTGCCGGATCTTCGCGTCGCGATGCGACAGCGTGAACCCGTCGTCGGCCAGCGGATGCGCGAAACAGGTGGGGTTGAAGTCCATGCCCAGGTCGCCGGCCTTGGCCCAATCGATCCAGCCCTGGAAATGCTCGGCGGTCAGTTCGTTGCGGTCGACCCGCTGGCCGCCGGTCTCGGCGTAGAACGCGTGCAGGTTCAGCCGATGGTTGCCGGGGATCAGCCGCAGGGCCTGGTCGATGTCGGCCCGCAGCTCGTCGGGCGTGCGGGCCTTGCCGGGATAGTTGCCGGTGACGGCCAGGCCGCCGCCCAGCTCTTCGCCGGCGTTTTCGAACCCGCCCACATCGTCGCCCTGCCAACAGTGCAGCGAGATCGCCACGCCGCGGAGCGTTTCGAGCGCCGCGTCGACGTCGACGCCGTAGGCGGCGTAGGTTTCGCGGGCCAGGTCGAAGGCGGACTCGATGGCGGCGTCGTTGGGCGCCGCGGCGGGAGCTGCAGAGGCGGTCATGACAAATTCAGCACACGGGCGAAGGCGGATGAGAAGACAGGCGGCCACGCGCGGCGGCGGACGGCGCCAAGCGGCACAGTGCGACGGCGCTGGATGGCTGAGCCTAGTCCGGTCCATCTTACCCCGTGAGCGCGGCGGCACAATTGCGGCGGCAGCGGGTGACAGAAATCGCCTGCAAATGGCGGCGACGATCATCTGGCCGCGGCGACGGGCATGAATTTGCCGCGATCAGGCCTCTTTCGACTTGCCCTTAATCTTCTTCGCCTTGCACAGCTTGGCCTTCTTGTCGGCGGTGGCGTCGCACTTGGTGCACTTGTACTTGCCTGGCCGGTCCCACTTGTGCGGCTTGTCTTCCAGGCAACTCATGGCATTTGCGGGGTGGATCGGGGGTCGGAGGGCGCAGCGGATGATCGGCTTGGCGCAGCGTGCCGGTCGCGAGCGGCGACGCGGCTCGAACAGGCCCGCGGAGGAGGCATTCGGCGAGTCGGCCGGAGCGGTCGGCATTTGGCGGCAGCCGCCAGCAACGACGTGCTGACTATGTTATTCTGGTGGGCCGCCCGCGTCAGGCAAAATCGCTTGGCCCACTTGCCGGGCACTTGTGGAAAATCGACAAGGGACATTTTGATGGCTTGTTTTCGCTTACACCGAGGTCGCTCCGTTGTTGCCCTGGCACTTGTCGCGGGAATTCTGGCGGGGAAGGCCCGCTCGCAGGAAGCCGCGATCAATCCCGATGAAGGGCGCCCGCACATCATGTGGGAAGACGCCGACAAGGTGGTCGGCCAACTGGCGTTCGTCTACGGCAAGGTCATCAACACCCGCGAGTTGGGGCGAATCAGTTTCGTCAATTTCGACACGCAGCGACCCGCGGACTTCGCGGGCGTGATCTTTCAGGAGAAACGGGATCAGTTTCCCAAATCGCTCGACGACGCCTACCTGGGCAAAGCGGTGCGACTGCGGGGGATCGTGTCGACGTTTCAGGGCAAGGCGCAGATGGTGCTGACCGACCCGGCGCAGATCGAAGTGCTCGACGAACTGCCGAAGCTCGAGCCGCTGGTTCCCAAGCCGCATGGCGGCCAAGAGGGCGAGTTGGTCATTGCCACGTACAACACGCTGAACCTGTTCGACAATATCGACGATCCGTACCACTCGGACGAAGGCACGCGCACCAAGCCGCGCAAAGAGCTGCAGATGCTGGCGCAGACGATCAAGGCGGTCAACGCCGACGTGCTGGCCCTGGAAGAGGTCGAGAACCGCGGTTACCTGCAACGGTTTGTCGAGGTGTTTCTGCCCGACATGGGGTACGAGGAGGTCGTGCTGTACGAGGGCAACGACACGCGGGGCATCGACGTGTGCCTGCTGTCGCGGGTGCCTGTGGGGCCCGTCACGTCGTACCGGCACGTGACGTTCCCGGGCCCGCAGGGCGAGCCGCGTCGATTCAACCGCGATATCCTGGCAGTCACCGTCGAGCCCGAGGGCGCCGAGCCCATCGAGCTGTGGGTCGTGCATCTGAAGAGCAACAGCGGCGGCCGCGAGCAAGCCGAGCCGATCCGGCTGGCCGAGGCCCGCGAGCTGCGCCGGATGCTCGACGCCGAGTTGGCCGCCGAGCCGGACGACCAGATCGTCGTGCTGGGGGACTTCAACGACGTGTGGGGCAGCCCGACGTTGGAAACCATCGTCGGCTCGGGCCCGATGGCCCTGTGGTCGGCGGCCGACGAGTTGGCGCCCGATTTTCCCGACACGTACAACACGGGCGAGCACCACTCGATGATCGATTTTCTGCTCTGCTCGCCGGCGCTGGCCAAGCGCTACGTGCCGGGGTCGATCCGCATTCTGCCGGGCTCGCCCGCGGAGTCGGGCTCCGACCACAATCCGGTGTCGGCGACGTTCAAGCTCGAACCCTAGGGCCAGGAGTTTCGTCGATCGGCGGGTCGCGACTCGCCGCACTTTTCACCAGGAAAGCCGCGACCGGCGGTCGCGCCATGGAGTCCTAAGATGCTTAAACGAAGCAAGGCGACGGCATGCACCAAGGGGACGGCGCTGGCCAGTTTGGCGATCGTCGCAGCACTGTTGGCCGCGACCGACGCCGCGGCGCGACCGAACATCTTGTTCATCTTTTCCGACGACCACGCGTATCAGGCCATCGGCGCCTACGGGTCGGTGCTCAACGAGACGCCCAACATCGACCGCATCGCAGCCGACGGCGTGCGGTTTGATCGTTGCTACGTGACCAACAGCATCTGCGGACCCAGCCGGGCGTGCATCCTGACCGGCAAGTACAGCCATCTGAACGGCTTCCGCAAAAACGGCGACAAATTCGACGGCGCTCAGCAAACGTTCCCCAAGCTGCTGCAAGAAGCCGGGTACCAGACCGCCTTGATCGGCAAGTGGCACTTGGGCACCACGCCCACGGGATTCGACTTCTGGAAGACGCTGCCCGGGCAGGGCCGCTACTACAAGCCGATCTTCAACACGCCCGAGGGCGAGGTGATCCAGGACGGTTACACCACCGATGTGATCACCGATGAAGCGCTCGCCTGGCTGCAGGAGAGCCGCGACGCGGACAAGCCGTTCATGCTGATGGTGCAGCACAAGGCGCCGCACCGCGAGTGGCAGCCCGGCCCGGCGCACGTGGCGGACTTTTCGGACAAGGAACTCCCCGAGCCGCCGACGTTGTTCGACGACTATACGGGTCGCGGGCCGGCCGCCGCGGCGGCGACGATGCGCATTGCCGACCACATGCGTCCCGCGGAAGACTTGAAGATCTTCGACGCCAGCACCCCGTACGGTCGGCGGCAACTGAACCTCATGCCGCCGGCGGCCCGCGAGAAGTGGCTCGCCGCTTACGGCCCGGAGAATGCCGCGTACCTGGCCGACCCGCCGACCGGCGACGCGCAGACGCACTGGAACTACCAGCGATACATCAAAGACTACCTGCGCTGCGTGCAGTCGGTCGACGACAGCGCGGGTCGGCTGTTGGACTATCTGGACGAGTCGGGACTGGCCGAAAACACGCTGGTGATTTACTCCAGCGATCAGGGGTTCTACCTGGGCGAGCACGGTTGGTACGACAAGCGGTGGATGTACGAAGAGTCGCTCCGCACGCCGTTGCTGGTCCGCGGCCCCGGCGTCCAGCAGGGCGTCGTCAACAAGGACATCGTGTCGAATCTCGACTTCGGCGAGACCTTTCTGGCTGCCGCGGGGGTGGATGTTCCCGACGACATGCAGGGTCGCAGCCTGATGCCGATCTTCGCCGGCGATACGCCGGACGACTGGCGCGATACGTTTTACTACCACTACTACGAAGGCCCGCCCGCCTGGCACGACGTGGCCCAGCACTGCGGCGTAACCGACGGCCGGTACAAGCTGATCCACTTCTACACGCTGGGCTACTGGGAGCTGTACGATCTCGAGGCCGATCCCCACGAGTTGCACAGCGTCTACGACCAGCCGGACTACGCCGAGGTGCAACAACGGCTGGCCGAGGAGCTGAAGCGACTGCAGTCGTCGCTGAAGGTGCCGCCGGGCGACCACGAGGACGCGTCATAGCCGGCGGCTCACAAACCGCGTGCCACGCTCAGTGAGCCGTGCGAAGCTGATCGGACGTCTCCGCTGCGGCACGGCTCGCAGAGCCGTGGCACTCACTCTGGGCGGCGCCACAACCATCACCCCCCTGCCGGCCGCGAGCCGCGCCTGCCCATGTCGCAGAATCATCGACGCAAAACTCGTCGCCGTCGGCAGTCGCTCCGTCGCAAGTTTCGCAACCTGCGGGGCCATTCGCTGCATACGCACACGCGACCCGGCACGCTGATCGCGCCGGTTGACGCCAAACCGACGCATCTGCGCGTCACGGGCTACGGCCCGCAGCGGATGGTCGACCGCAGCGACGCGACGCTCAAGGACGTGGCCGCGACGCTGGGCAAGCATCCGGTCACGTGGATCGACGCCACGGGGTTGGCCGACCTGGAGATGATCGCGGCGCTGGGCCAGCAGCTCAACCTGCACCCGCTGGCGCTGGAGGACCTGGTCAATCTGCCGCAGCGGTCGAAGATCGAAGCGTACCCCAATCATCTGTACTGCGTCGTGCAGATGCCGCCGTTGAAAGACCAAGTGCGGGCCAGCCAGCTCAGCCTGTTTCTGGGCAGAGATTTCGTGCTGAGCTGGCGCGAGGCGCAAAGCGACCGGTTTCAGGTCGTCCGCAAACGGATGGAAGTGGCCTCCGGCGTCACGCGCAGCTCCGGGGGCGACTACCTGCTGTACGCGCTGTTGGACGCGGCGATCGACGGGTACTTTCCCGTGCTGGAGCGGTTCATCGACGATCTGGACGACTTTGACGAGCAGGTCGAAACGGCGCCCGACGCGCTGCTGCTGAGCCGCATTCACGACGTCCGCCGCGACGTGCGGCGGCTGCGGCGGATTGTCTGGCCAGTGCGCGAGGCGATCGACTCGCTGATGCGGCAAGAGGACTGGCCGATCACCGCCGAAACGCGCATTCACCTGCGCGACTGCCACGACCATGTCGTGCAGATCATCGATACGCTCGAAAGCGTCCGCGACGCCTGCGCCGACCTGCGCGACTTCTACGCCACCTCGTTGGGCAATCGCACCAACGAAACCATGCGCGTGCTGACGGTGATCGCCACGCTGTTCATGCCGTTGAGCTTTATCGCCGGGGTGTACGGCATGAACTTCGATCCGGATGTTTCGCGTTGGAACATGCCAGAGCTGGGGTGGCGGTTCGGCTACCCGCTGGTGCTGGCCGTGATGGCCGCGGTGACGGCGGGGCAACTGTGGTTTTTCCGCAGCAAAGGCTGGCTGGGGCGTCCGCGACGGCGTCGTCGCCGCCGACGTGTTCAGGACGAGTAGCAGCGGCGGTCGAGCCCGGATTTGCACCGCACTGGACGACCTGATCCCAAGGGGCGGCCGTTCTCCGGCGGGAACGAGCGGGACGCAGGGCCGGCTGCTAGGATGGAGTTGCGCCGCAGGAGTCTCGTGCCATCGCGCCATTCCGGTCAGCGGGCCGACGCTGAATAGCGCCCATTCCACTCCGTACGCATCATGACCAACTCGCTGGGACGGCCCCTGCTGGCAGCGTTCGTATTGGCCCGATGGGCGCTGGGCGCGTCGGCTGTCGCCAACCCGGTGGCAACGCACGTCGTCCACATCAGCGTCGACGGTTTGCGTGGAGATTTGCTCGCCGCCAATCTTGCGTCCGCGCCAACGGACTATCCGAACTTCAAGCGGTTCGTCGACGAAGGCGCCACGACGTTCAACGCGCGGACCGACTATTTCAACGTGCAAACGTTGCCGAATCACGCGACCATGATCACCGGCCGGCCCGTGGAACGTCCCAGCGGGGCGTCGGCGGTGACGCACCATGGGTATTCCAGCGACGGCACGCCGACTGCGTCAACGACTCTGCATAACGCTGGGAATCCCGCCCTCGACTACGTCGTGAGCGTATTCGACGTGGTGCATGACAATGGAATGTCGACGGGGTTGTACGCATCGAAGAGCAAGTTCGCTCTTTTCGAGCAGAGCTATGGACCGACGACCGGCGCCGTTGACGCGACCGGCGTCGACAACGGTCGCGACAAGATCGACGCCCATTGGATCCAGACGAGCCCCATCGCCGCGCAGCAGGCCTACCTGGTCGACATGGCGACGGAGGCGTTCAACTATTCGTTTCTGCATTACTCTCTGTTAGACGGCGTGGGGCACAACGCAGGCTGGGAGTCGGACTCCTGGAATAGCGCGCTGCAGTTTGTCGATGGCGACCTGGGGGACGTCTTGGCGCTCATTGAGAGCCACGCCGTCCTCGCGGGCGATACGATCGTGATTCTGACGTCGGATCACGGCGGAACGGGCGTCGGCCACGGAACGCCCGCTGCCGCCGCGAATTACACGATTCCCCTGTTGGTCTGGGGGCCGGGAGTGGCTCAAGGCGCGGACCTCTACGCCCTCAATCCGCGGTCGCGACTGGATCCAGGCGCGGGCCGCCCCGACTACAGTCAGCTCACGCAGCCCGTCCGGAGCGGCGATTCGGGCAACCTGGCCCTCGACTTGCTCGGTTTGGGGCCCATTGTCGGATCGACGATCAATTCCCGACAGGATCTGCTGGTTGCCGCCGCGTTCGCCGCGGACTTCGACCAAAACCAGACGGTCGATGCCGCTGACTTGGCGCTCTGGAACGCAGGCTACGGACGGACGGGGCCGGTCGCCAAATCGGACGGCGATGCCAACTGGGACGGCGCGGTCGATGCCAAGGATTTTCTGCAATGGCAACGCGAGCACGGTTCGCAGTTGTCGGCGGCCTGCGCGGCGGCGAACGTCCCCGAGCAGCCGTGCATTGCGCTGGCCCTGGCGGGGGTCGCATCGCTCGTGTTGAGTGCATGGTGCAGGTCGTCGGCCCGCCGGGCGTAGCGACCGGCGGCAGGGTCGCGCTCAGATTTCATGCGGCATGACGTCGTCGTAACTCTGGCGAATCATCGCTCCGTGCTGAGTGCGCAGCTCGCACGCGGTGCACGGCCATGCTACGTTGCTTGCCATGAAAACGCTCATCACCAACGCCACCGTCGTACTGCCGGATGAAACGCTGCGGACCGCGGTGCTCGTCGACGGGACGCAGATCGCCGCGATCGACCCGGCAATTCACACGGCCGCCGACGAAACGGTCGACGCCGCGGGCCTGCATTTGATCCCCGGGGTGATCGACGACCAGGTTCACTTTCGCGAGCCGGGGCTGACCCACAAGGAAGATCTGCGCCACGCCAGCCGGGCTTGCGCCAAGGGCGGGGTGACCACCTTCCTGGAGATGCCCAACACCGTCCCCAACGCCACAACGCAGCAGCGGATCGACGAGAAGCTGGCCCTGGCAGCGGACAAGTCGCTGGTCAATTACGGGTTCTACATCGGCGCCACGCCGCAGAATCTCCGCGACCTGAAAGCCGCCCATCGCACGCCGGGCATCAAGATTTTCATCGGCTCCAGCACGGGCGACCTGCTGGTCGACGAGCAGGACGCGCTGGAAGCGATTTTCGCGGAGACGACGCTGCCGATTTGCGCCCACTGCGAGGACGAAACCACCGTCCGCGCCAACGCCGAGCGCTACCGCGACTCGACCGACGTGGCCGATCACTCGCGCGTGCGCGACACGGCCGCGGCCATGATCGCCACGCAGCGGGCGCTCGATCTGGCGCGGCGGCACAAGCACCGATTCCACGTGCTGCACGTATCGACCGGCGACGAGACGGACCTGCTGGCCGACCACGCCGGGCTGATCACCGCCGAGGCCTGCCCGCACCATCTGCTGCTGTCGGTGGACGACTACCCTCGGTTGGGCAGTCTGGCGCAGATGAACCCGTCGCTCAAAACGACCGCCGACGCTGAGCGGTTGTGGCAAGCGCTCACCGACGGGCGGATCCAAGTGATTGCCACCGACCACGCTCCGCACACCCGCGAGGAGAAGGCGGCGCCGTACCCGAAGAGTCCCTCGGGCATGCCCAATGTGGAGAACAGCCTGGCGTTGGTGTTGGATCAGGTGCATCGGGGACGGTGCACGCTCGAGCAAGTCGTGCACTGGATGTGCGACGCCCCCGCGCGGGTGTGGGACATTGTCGACAAGGGCCGGATTGCCGTGGGGTACGACGCCGACCTGGTGCTGGTGGATCTGAACAAAACGGCCACGGTTCGCAACGAAGACCAGCTGACCAAATGCGGCTGGAGCGCGTGGGACGGCGTCGAACTGACCGGGTGGCCGGTGGCGACCTGGGTACGGGGCCAGGCGGCCTTTCGCGACGGGGCGATCGTCGAGGATTGTCGCGGCGGCGAGGCTGTCTACGACCACGGTCGCGGCGGCTACTGGGCCACGCGGTGAGCGGTCCCGTCGCCGCAATCCGCAAATTCTCGCTAGGCATTTCGCATTTTGCGGGTCAGATCAGGGGCTCCGAGGAGTCGCTTCCAGGGCCTCGGGCCGGCCCGTCGCGCCGGCAGGTTGGCCCCTGCGGGCTTGCCGATTAGAATAAGGCACTCGGCGGCGCGTCTTCTGGCCGCCTTCCGGCACTTCGCGGCCGACGGAACGTTTTTTGCCCCTGCGGCCCCGACACGATCTTTCGCATGACCGAACGGCTCTGGTACATCAAGAGCTGCGAGCTGTTCCGGCGGCTGTCGCCCCAGCAGTTGGCGTCGCTGGAGGCGCGGTCGCGCACCCGCACCTTCGCCCGCGGGGCGCCCATCTACATGCCCAGCGATCAGGCCGACGGCGTGCTGCTGCTGGCCGAGGGTCGCGCCAAGATTGGCAGTTACTCGGCCGACGGCAAACAGACGATCCTGGCGTTCATTGACCCCGGCGAAGTATTCGGCGAATTGGCCCTGGTCAGCGGCGAGCAGCGCGAGGAATTTGCCGAGGCGATCGAAAAGTCGCTGGTCGTGGCCATCCCCCGCGATCTGATGGTTCAACTGGTTGAAGAGAGCCCCCAGCTGACCCTGGGCGTTGCCAAGTTGTTTGGCTTGCGGCGGTTGCGGATCGAGCGGCGATTGAAATACTTGCTATTCCGCTCGAATCGCGAGCGGCTGGTCCACCTGCTGCTGGAGTTGGCCGAGCGATACGGCCGACAATCGGAGACAGGGGTCGAGCTGAAGATCAAGCTGTCGCACCAGGATCTGGCGAGCGTCATCGGCAGCACCCGGGAGACCGTCACGGTGCTGCTGGGCGAGCTGCAGAGCGAGGGCTTGCTGACGCTGGGCCGGCGACGGATTGTCATCACGGATCTGGCCAAGCTGGCCCAGGACGTGGAGGCTGAGACGCCCGAGCTGTCAAAGTTCTAGGCTCGCCAGCGGGAATCCTGCCGGGCGACGGTGAACCGACATACAGACTAATTTTCACGATTCAATCACAATTGGGTCAGAGACGAGGCGGCTCCACATCTTGTTGCCTGCCAGACCGAACCAATCGCGTTGACTATGTCCACCACGCCTACGCCCGCCGACGAGTGGTCGCCCTGTCCCGAGGGCGAGCTGCAGAAGATTGCCCAGCGGCAAACCGCTGTGGCTCGCCGCGCTGCGCGCCGGCGGTCGACGTGGGGCGCCGCCGCTTCGGTGCTGGTGGCGGTCGGCGTGGTCGTGACCGCGGGGCTCGCCTCGGGCAAGGCGCCCGCCAAGATCAACTGCAAGGGTTGCCACCAGCGATTCACCGAGTTCTACGAAACCATGACCAGCGGCGAGCCGAAGATCAAGGACGAGCGGATCGTTGAGGGGATGAAGCGGCACCTCAAGAAATGCGGCCGCTGCCGCGCAAAATTCCGCGAGAAGTTCCCCAAGTGCCCGCTCGGGTATCAATCCCCCGAGGGCCGCTACGACAGCCACAAGGCCAAGTGCGGCGTGAAAGACGCCGAGTTGTCGGTCGAACGTCGGTGCAATTCGCGCTCGCACGACGACGCCTAGCGCGTTTTCTGGCTGTGCGTGCGCTGCCGCGAGATGCTTGGCAATTCACGCCGCGCACAGCGCCGTCCCGGTAGCGTCATCTGTTGAGCAATTCCACGCGATACCGCCAGCGAAGCGTCACCGGCGGAGTCACGTCGTCTGCCGCAGGGCTTGCGATCAGGCAAGCCGCCCCGTTGAGCTCCAAGGCCGGCATCGCCGCACCGGCCATCGCCGGCAGCGCGGTCAGTTGCAGTACGCCCGCGGGCGTGGATAGCCGCAGCGTCGCGGAGTCGGGCTGCTGAGCGTCGACGAGCACGCGGTAGGTGCTGCCGACCGTGGCGGCGGCCGATTGCTTGACCCGGCAGGCGGCGTCGAACAGCAGCGCCGGCCGACCGTCGCGCGTCTCGGGCTCAATCCCCAATGACCAGTGACTGCGGCCGCTCATGCCGACCAGCGCGGCGGCCACATTGGCGCCGGCGACCGCGGCGAGCAACTGGTCGCGATTCAATGCCTGCAGCGCCGGGCTGGGGGGCCACGGTTGGTCGCCGGCGCCTTCAAGCGACTCCAGCACCGCGTGCTCCCCGTCGGCGTCCACGACGATCACGCGGTGGGCAATGCGATCGCCCTGCTGGCGAAAGTCGACGCCCAACGCGGCTTCGCCCCCCCGGGCCCGCAGTCTCACCGCTGCTGAATCAGAATCCGCCATGCGCCCGCGCTGATCGCCTGCAAGAACCAAGGGTGTGCCACGGCTCTGCGAGCCGTGCGAAGTGCAACGCGGGCCGGTCAACTGCACGGCTCGCCGAGCCGCGGCACGCCGGGTTGCCGTCGCCGCCCGACTAGTCGTCCTCGGCGCCCTCGACCGGTTGCCCGGCCCGCCAGCGGAGCACGGCGTCGAAGAAGCCCTGGATGTCGCCGTCCATCACCGCGTGGAAGTTGCCCTGCTGGTACTTGGTGCGGGCGTCCTTCACGCGCTGGTCGGGGTGCAGAAAGTAGTTGCGAATCTGCGAGCCGAAGCCCGTTTTCGCCTGCCGCTGATACTTGGCGGCCTCCTCCTGCTCACGCTTCTCTTCCTCGAACTGGGCCATCCGCGAGCGGAGCATCTTCCACGCGGTGGCTCGGTTCTTGTGCTGGCTGCGTTCGTTCTGACACTGCACCACGATACCGGTCGGTTCGTGGGTCAGCCGGATCGCACTGTCGGTCTTGTTGACGTGCTGGCCGCCGGCGCCGCTGGCCCGGTAGGTGTCGACCCGCACGTCCGCCTCGTCGATGTCGATCTCGACCGAGTCGGAGATTTCCGGCGACACGTCGACTGCCGCGAAGCTGGTCTGCCGCTTGCCTTCGCTGTTGAACGGGCTGATGCGGACCAGGCGATGCATGCCGCTTTCGCCGCGCAGATAGCCGTAGGCCATCGGCCCGCGGATTGCGATCGTGGCGTTGTTGATGCCCGCCTCTTCGTTGTCCTGGCGGTCGATCAGTTCGGCGCTGTAGTCGTTCTTCTGGGCCCACTGCAGATACATCCGCAGCAGCATTTCGGCCCAGTCGTTCGCATCGGTCCCGCCGTCGCGGGCGTTGATCGTGATCAGCGCGCCGGCCGCGTCGTGCGGGCCGTTGAGCAGCGCCTTGAGCTTGAGCTCCTCGAGCAGTTGTTCCAGGTGCTCGATCTTGGCGGGAACTTCGGCAGCCAACTCGGCGTCTTCTTCGGCGAACTCGATCGTGGTGTCGAGTTCCTCGGCTGCCTCAATCGCGCCGGAAAGCGGCTTGAGCACCGCGTCGAGCCCCTTGCGCTCGGCCACGACCGCCTGAGCCTGCTCCTGGTCGTTCCAGAAGTCGGGCTGAGCCATGCGCTGCTCAATCGCGGCGATCTGCTCTTCTTTGGCCGCAAAGTCAAAGAGAGTCCCGCAACTGGACAATCGTCTGGCGAATCGCGGCGGCGCGATCGTAGTACTGACTGTCGAGCATCGGTCGGGACTCCCGCGGGGGAACAACGGCGGCGAAACGAAGGATTATAGGCGGCCGGCTGGCCGGCGACGAGGGGCTCGGTATAGACTCGCGGGTACTATGTCGCGCGTCGTGCTAGCCATGTCCGGAGGGGTCGATTCGAGCGTCGCCGCCCACCTGCTGCAACAGCAGGGGCACGACGTGATTGGCGTCTTCATGCGCCACGGGCATGAGTCGCCCGCGGCGTGTGCGGTGGAGCCGGCCGAGGAGGCGCGTCGCGCCGCCGCGTCGCGACAATTGCCGATCGTCGACCGGCTGGACCACAAGCAGGGTTGCTGCACCGCCGCCGACGCCGAGGACGCGCGCCGCGTGGCCGACGGCCTGGGGATTCCGTTTTACGCGCTGAACCTGGATCGGGAGTTCGGGCGGATCATCGACTACTTCGTCGACGAATACGCGGCCGGCCGCACGCCCAACCCCTGCGTGCAGTGCAATAACTGGATCAAGTTCGGCAAACTGTTCGACTATGCCGACGCCGCCGGGGCGGAATTCGTCGCCACCGGCCATTACGCACGCCTGGAACCCGTCCGGGGCGCCGCGGAGCCGCGCCTGGTCCGCGGTCGCGATGCGGGCAAGGACCAGTCCTACGTCTTGTTCGGCATCGGTCGCGAGCTGCTGCCGCGAATGCTGCTGCCGGTGGGCGACTACGACAAGCCGGCGATTCGCGCGATCGCCGAGCAACTGGGGCTCAACGTCGCCGCCAAGAAGGACAGCCAGGAGATCTGCTTTGTGACCAGCGGCCGCTACGACCAGTTTGTCCGCGGCTATCAGCAGCAGCGGGGCGAGCAGGCTGGCCGCGGCGGCCAGTTCGTGCTGACCGACGGCACGGTCGTGGGCGAGCACGGCGGCGTCGAGAGTTTCACCGTCGGCCAGCGCAAGGGGCTGGGCATTGCTCTGGGCGAGCCGAAGTTCGTGGTGCGGATCGAACCCGACACGCGCCGCGTCGTGCTGGGCAATCGCGACGAATTGGGCCGCCGGCAGCTTATGGCCTGCCAGTGCAATTGGCTCGTCGATCCGGCGTCGCTGCCCGCGAAATGCCAGGTGCAGGTGCGGTACAACTCGCGGGCGGCGGCGGCGGCGTGCGAGTTGCTCCCCGACGGCCGGTTGAACGTGCAGTTCGACCAGCCGCAATTGCACGTCGCCCCGGGGCAGGCGGCGGTGTGCTACGACGGAGAGCGCGTGCTGGGCGGCGGGTGGATCGAGTGAGGCCCCGCGGCGGCGGTCGGCGCCCTCACAGCGACAGATAGGGGTTGGCCGGCTCGGTCGATTGTTGCTGCAGCGCCTCGGCGAAGTCGAAGGCGGCGGCGCCGACCGCAATGGCCAGCGGCAGCAGGCACAGGACCGCCCGCAGCACGACCGCTTTGCGCGACGATGCCGCCAGCCACGGGATGCGGCCCGCGGCCGCCACCCACGCCACGCCCACCAGGGCCGCACGCCACCAGACGATCTCCGAAAACGCGACGCCGCACAGCAGCATGCCGGCGACCACCAGCGTGCCCGGCCCGGCGGCGCCGCGCGGCCCGACGGGGTTGCGCGAGATCCACGCCGCCGCGGCGCACCCGCCCAGGCTGGCCGCCATCGCCCCGATCGACAGAGCGTAGCTGAACGAGCCCGACAGTCCCGCCAGTGCCGCGGCGCCGACGGCCGTCAGCACGGCCAGCCCCGCTCGAATGCGCGGCTGCGGGCCGGGCTCGGCAGCCGTCCAGGTGAGCCACGCGACGAGCGCCGCTGCCGGCAGTGCGATTTCGGCCGTTTGCCACCGCCACGGGTCAGCGCCGAATCCCGCCTCGCGCAATTCCTCGCTGGGCAGGTACCGGCTGCCAGCGAGCAACCGCCACGGCAGCGCCAGGCAGAGCGCCACCGCTGCCGCCCAGGGCCCCCAACTCGTCCGCCCGGGCCACGTTGCCACAATCGCGATACCGATCACGGCGGCGCCCACGGCGAACATCGGCAGCCAGTCGGTCGCATCGTGCGGACGGATCAGTTCGCCAAACGCTTCGGTCCAGGCCGAGGGCTGCACGCTTCTGGCCCGCAGCGCCAACTCGCCGGCCACGTAGCCGATCGCCGCGGCCGCGCACCAGGCGACCTCCGGCGCTGCGCGGCGCGCTCCGCCGATCCGCTGCACGATCCACCAGATCACGGCCGCCACGGTCACGGGCACGCCGGCGCCGGCGATCACATCCGCGAGTGAAACCAATCGACTGCTCCATGCTGAGCGCAACGAGGCCATCGACACTGAGTCGGTGACGGCTCTTCACGCCAATTGCGAGCTCCCTCTCCCTTGAGCGGAGAGGGTCGGTGAGGGCCGCAAGCATCGGCGTCTGCAATCCCTCCCCTTGCCCCTCCCTTCAAGGGAGGGGAACCCAAGGAAACGACCCTATTGACCCTGTCGCACGCCTTCGAAGCTGATGGTGATCAGCACCTCGTCGCCAATTCCTTCGAGCATGCTCTTCATGCCGTAGTCGCTGCGCTTCAGCTTGGTCTGCAGCAGGAAGCCGGCGCGGTAGTCGCCAAAGGGGGATTGCCCCTCGCCGAGCTTACGCATTTCAAGCGTCACGGGCCGCGTCTCGCCGTGCATCGTCATTTTGCCCGCGACGGTGTAGATCGAGCCGCCTTCGGCTTCCTTCACCGACACCTTCTCGCTCTTGAACATGATGGCGGGGAACTGCGCGGCGTTGAAAAAGTCGGGGCCCCGCAGATGCTCGTCGCGCTTGGCGTCGGCCGTGTCGACGCTGGCCGCGTCGATGACGATCTCAAACGATCCGCCGCCCGGCTCGAGCGTGAAGACGCCCTTGTTGATCTTGTTGAATCGCCCATAGGTGTAGCTGTATCCCAGATGGCTCACGCCGAACACGATCGACGTGTGCGACGGGTCGATCTTGAAGTCAGCCGCCGAGGCGGGGGCTTGAATGCCGGCCAGCAACAATAGTGCGCACAATGCGACGGTGGGGCGCATTCTCATCGTGACGAATCTCCTGAGAGGCAAGATGACGGGCGAGGCGCCAGCGCGGCACGTTCGCAGAGACCAGAATGGTAGCAGGTTCGCTCGCGTAAACTGTATGAACTGGCACTGAAAGGCCAATTCGCGCCGGCGACTACGGCAGCGAGTCGCCGCGGACCTTGTCCGTTTGCGTCTGCTGGAACTCGTGTAGCTTTTCGCGCAAATCCTTGCGCGGGCCGGCCAGGATGCGGACAGCTAGCAGACCGGCGTTGCGGGCTCCCGCGGCGCCGATCGCCAGCGTGCCCACCGGGACGCCGCCGGGCATCTGCACGATCGACAGCAGCGAGTCGAGTCCGCTGAGCGCTTTGCTCTGCACCGGCACCCCCAGCACGGGCAGCACGGTCATCGAGGCGACCATCCCCGGCAGGTGCGCCGCCCCGCCGGCGCCGGCGATGATCACCTCCAACCCGCGCTGTTCCGCGGTGGTGGCGTACTGGACCATCCACTGCGGCGTGCGATGGGCCGAGACGATCTCGCATTCATGGTCGACGCCGAAATCCGCCAGCACGTCGGCCGCGGCCTGCATCGTCTCCCAGTCGCTGCGACTGCCCATGATGACGCCGACGAGTGGCATAGCGAGGAACCTGGAGTTGGGGCGGTTGCGTGATTGGGTACATGAAAGGGGTGGCTGGGGACGAAGCGTAGCGAAGCCCCCAGGGATATCGCTGGGGGCTCCCTTCGGTCGTCCCCAGCCACCCTTCAGATCGTTCAGCGCGTCCTGGCCGCATCGGCCGCCGCCGTTTCGACCTTGCCGATGCAGTATAGCGCTTCGTCGTTGCGGAGGTACAGGAGGTTGTCCGCTTCGACCAGGCTGGCATTGGCGCGGACTGGATCGCCGTCGGGGTCGCCCACGTGGTTGACCGCCAACTGCTCGAACTCCGGTTTGGCGGCAATCACGTACGTGCCGTTCTCCTGCGAGACCGCGTAGATTTTCCCGTCGGCCGCCAGCGGCGAGCTGTAGATCAGCCCCGGGCGCGGCTCCAGCCGTTTCTGGAATTGCACGTCGCCATTCTCGGCGTCGACGCAAAACGCGATGCCGTCCTTCTCGTTGAAGAAGTACACGTAGCCGTCCAGGTACGTGGGCGAGGAGACGTTCGAGCCCTTCTTCACTCGCCACTCGACGTGCGTCTCGGTCACGTCGCCGCTGCCGCCGGTGCGGACCGCCGCGGCCGTGTTTTGCCGGGCGCCGATGACGTACACGATCCCGTCGTGGGCCGTGACGGTAGGCACCAGATAGCCGTCGGGCATGCCCTCGCAGTGCCACAACTCCTTGCCCGTCGCCGGGTCGTAGGAGGTGAGCACCCGCGGCACGTTGAGCACCAACTCCTGGCGGTCGCCGGCGTCGACCAACACGGGCGACGACCAGCAGCGGTCGATGCCCGGCACGCTCCAGATTTCATCGCCGGTGAGTTTGTTGAGTGCCACCATCCGGTTGCTCTCGATGCTGGCGTTGACGATCACCATGTCGTCGACGAGCAGCGGCGACGTGCCCGAGCCCCAGCCGTGCGTCCCGTCGCCGAGGTCCTTGTGCCAGATTTCCTTGCCGTCCCTCTCGAGGCAATACATGCCCGAGGCGCCGAAGAACACGTACAGCCGCTCGCCGTCGCTGGTGATGGTGCTGGAGGCGTAGCCGTGCCGGGCGTCGTTGGGCGGGCTGTACCGCGACTCGGGCAGTCGGGGCTCGAATTCCTTTTGCCAGGCAATCTTGCCCGTGGTGCGATTCACGCAGATGACGTGCCGCATCAGGTTGGTCTGGTCGCCCGGCTCCTCGATCGACTCGGCGTAGCCGGTGTAGCAGGTCAGATAGATCGAATTGCCAATGATCGTCGGACTGCTGGTGCCTGGGCCGGGCAGATCGCACTTCCAGACGACGTTTTCGGTCTCGCTCCACGTGGTCGGCAGACCCGTGGCCTCGGCCACGCCGGCGCTATCGGGGCCGCGAAAGCCGATCCAATCCTCGGCCCGGGCGGCGCTGGTCAGCGCAATCAGCAGCACACAGCAGGGCGGCAACAGTCGGGGGCGAATCATGGCAAGGTTCCTCAGTGGGAGCGTGCTATCGACAGGGCGGCGGAGCTTCCGTGGCGCCCGCGAGCGACCGGTTTTTCGCTGGACGCCGCCGCCGCCGCTCTCCTAAGCTACCGAAAACCGCGGCCGGTCGCGACCAAGCGGCCGGCATTCTGTGAGTCGACGCACCCTTTGCCGCGCGAGTGCCAACCATGGCTGGCGTCAGTTTCTCCGAGCAGGCCGTCCAATTGGTCGCCGAGCACAAGATCCAGGCCGCGATCGAAGCGGGCGAATTTGAAAAGCTGCCGGGCTTGGGCAAGCCGTGCCGGTTGATCGACCAGCCCTACGATCCGCACTGGTGGGTGCGGCGGAAGCTCAAACGCGAGCAGCTCACGAGCCAGTTGACGCCCGATTCGCGGGCGCCGCTGGAGTGAGGTAATTCTACTAAGTCCTCCCCCGCGTACCGGCAGCCGTCGCCGACGACTGACCCTTCGTCACAATCGGCACAATCCTCGCCGCCGGAGGATTGTCTGCGAAACGTCCCGTGCAGGCGGTGCGGGGTCGGGTCATCCGCGCCCGGCAAGCTATGTTTCGGATGAACAACTCTGCGCGCCGACGCCGCTGTCTGCCGCGCATTTTCCGGGATTCTTTCTTCGCCGCGCCCCGTCGCGAGGAGCATGACATGTCAATCAATCGCCGCGGAGCCTCGGTGGTCGAAATCCTCGGCTGCGTCATCGCGCTGGTCGCGGGGGTCGCCCTGGGCGCCAACTATTTGGGCGTCGATCTGCGCGGCGTGTGCGCCAGCGCCCTGAAGAGCGCCGACGTGGAAGCCCCCGAGTGGCTCGCCGACGCCGAGCAGGCCGTCGATTTGGTCGAAGCCAATGAGACCGAAACGGTACCGACGTCCACGGAAGTCGCCGACGAAACCGGCGACGCGACGAACCCTGACGCGGCCGCCGGCGAACAGGAAAGCGACCAACAAGACGCCGCTGAGGCCGAATCGCCGCGTCCCGTGACCGTCGAGGAGGCGCGGGCGCGCCGTCGCGATGCGCTGGGCTACTTGGTCCCGCTGACCGATGAGCAGAAGGTCGTGCTGACGCATGCCTACTGGACCGAGTTGCTCGAAATCATCGCCGAAGAGGAAGAAAGCCGCCGAGCCTGCATTGGCGACGCCTGCAACCTGCAACTGTTCGACTACCTCAGCAGTCGTCGCGCGGCGCATGCTAAAGCGGCCGAGGCGATCACCGAACTCAGCACCGATGGCGTCGACGCCCACGTCACGACCTACTCCAGCAAGATCCTGTCGTGGCACCAAGAGGGCGAGAGCTTGTTCGGGCGGGCCATCAGCCTGCTGACCGACGCCCCCACGGCTCAACTGACCGGCCCCTTCGCACAAAGCTGGCAGAGCGCCGCCACCCAACACCGCATGGAAGAGCGGCTGCTGATCGAAAAGCGCGCGGCCGTGCAGAGCTTCCTGGAGCACAATCTGCCAACGGTTCCGCTGCCGGCCGCTGACGACGCGGCGGCGAGCGACGCCCCGTAGCACGCCCGCTCCGCCAAGCGGCGATTCCTACCGCCAGCGACTGCTGGCGGGTGCGCAATTCTTCTGGCCTGCCGGCGCCCCATGTCCTCGGAGCGCCTGGCAACGAAGTGCAGTTCAGCCCGGCAGAGAACTCCGTGGGCGCCTGCCGTCGTCCCTCGCCCCGGGCAATTCCGGTCCAACGGAATCCCCGCCCGCCGTCTCCGCCCCTTGGCCAGCCGCCCTGCGCGGCGGTAAGCTATCCAGACTGGGGGGCGATGGAGAGAGACTCGGCAGGAGAGGACCGCACGATGAATTGGCAACGAGTCGTCCGGGCGACGGCCTGGTTTACGGTGATTCTGTTCTTGGCTGACACGGCGGGCGCGGGCCTGCTGTGGCGACGCTGTTGCCGGCCCCGCCACTGCCAGCCGCAATGCTGCCCGCCCCCCTGCTGCGCGCCGGTCGTTTGCTGCGAGCCGGTCGTCGTCGCGGCCACCACCTACGCGCCGACCGTCACCCTGGGCGTCGCGGCGCCCGACTGCGGTTGCGGAGTCGTCGGCCCGATCGGCGAACCGGCGGCCTCGTCCGACGCGCCGGCCGAGGAACCGATCCCCACGCCCGCTGAGCCCGAGCCCGCCGCCGAAGTCGAGCCGGCCACTCCGCCCGACGTGAACGAGGCGCCGGCCGAGGCGATCGCCGCCGACGAGCCGCCGCAGCCAGAGCCGGCAGAACCGCTCAGCACGGCCGCCGATGACGTCGCGCCAGCCGACGCCGTGATGCCGGCGACTTCCGAACAGGAGAGCACGACGGCCTCGACGGAGCCGGCTGACGACGCGCCCGAGCCAATCGCCGCCGCCGACATGTTTGCCGAGGAGGGAGCGCCGTTGGCGGACGCGCCCGAGGACGAGCCGGACGTGCCCGCGTGGAGCCCCTCGCGCCCGGAGCCAGTGACCGAGGTCGAGCCGGCCGCGCCGGAACGAACGCCCCGTCGCTACGAACCCTTCGAGGCGTTTGAGATGCCGACGGCCAATGCGCCGGTCGAGGAGTCGAACAGCAGCGTCGGCGGCAGTCGGTACGCCCCCCAGCCCATGGCGAGCGACGATGCGGGGGCTCCGGCGGTGGATTCTGCGGCGGCCGTGCCGGACGCGGCCCCGCCGGCAGCGACGTTGTCGCCGGAGCCGGAGGCCGACGCGGACGAACCTCTCGACGACCCGTTTGGCTCGGCAGAACGCTCTTTTCCCGTGGTCCCGTCTCGCGATCAAGATCCGGACGCCCCCCGTGAGCCCGCTGCGGCGCCGGACGACGCGGCGCCGGGGGAAGTCGATGCCGACGACCTGTTCGGACGCGTCGAGGCGGAGGCCGTGTTGCAGGACGATGGCGGATTCGCCAGCCATCGAGCGCGCCGCTGGACGGCCCCCGCAACCAATCGCCGCTGGGACGCGCGTTTGGTAACGGTCACGGCCGATACGGCGGTGTTCCGACAGCCCAACGGCATGCAAACGCGTTGCCAGTTGAGCGACCTGAGCACGCCCGATCTGCAGTTCGTGCAGCAGCAGATTGCCGCTCGCCAGTGGCAGTTGGCCCACGCACAACAGCCGTCGGATGAGCCAGGTTCGCCGACGCTAGCCACGCGATAGGCGGGCGGGCGACAGCACCAGTTGCCAGCGGCGCCAGCAGCGACGGGCGGGCTTTCCAGGAAAAGCGGCGCGATTGGCTGAGCAACGCCCCAGGCGCGAGCCGATCACCACCGATGTGGCTGCGCTGACTGTGCGCGGTCGCCGCTCGTCCTGCTGTTTCTTCTCGGATCGTTTGATGCAACCGTGGCTCGCCACTCTCGCTGCGCCCATCGCCGCCAACGCCGTGCACTCGCTCGGCCGGGCCGCCGCGACGGGCGCCGATGCCTTTGCGGCCACGCTAGATCGCGCGCTGCAGGGATCGGGCGATCCAGGCTCCTGCAACACGTGCGCGGATGACCGCGAAGCGTCGCCCCAGGACCGCATTCGAGAAAAGCTGGCCGACGTGTTGGCGCCCTTTGGCAGCGATGCCAGCGACATTCGCGTGGAGATCGATCGCAAGGGGGAGTCCATCCGCGTGCTCGGGGATTCGCCGGCCGCCGACGCGCTGCGGCAGGCCCTGGCCGACGATCCGCAGCTGCACGCGGATCTGCTGGCCGTCGCCGGCGAGCCGGGGCAAGACGACGTCGGGCTGGCGTCGAACTGGCCGAGCTTCTTCACGGCCGGCGCCGAGAGCATCCAACTGCGGTGGAACGGCGCTGACTTGGTGGCCGCGGATTAGCGCCCGCGGCGATCTCTCTCTATTGCCGATCGTTCAACTGAGCCGCCACGCTCTCGGCCGCGTTCCGTCCGCCGGCGATGCACTGCGGGATGCCCACGCCACGATAGGAATTACCCGCCAGGGCGAAACGGGGCAACTGCGCGGCACGGGCCATCAGCCCGTCGACCAACGGCACGTGGCCCACATCGTACTGCGGCATCGACTCGTGCCAGCGCGCCACGTCGGACCACACGGGCTCGCCGCGCAGCCCCAGCAGTTCGCCGAATTCGCGCCTGGCGAGCTGGACCAACTCGGCGTCGGGCAGATCAGTCAGTTCGGGCCGCAGCGCACCGCCCACGAACGCCCGCAGGTGCACTATGTCGTCCGGCACGCGGCCCGGGTATTTCACGCTGGCAAAACTGCCGGCCACCAGGTCGCGGCCCTCGATCGCCGGCACGACGAACCCAAATCCGTCCAGCGGGTGTTCAATCTGCTCGCGGCGACAGACCAAGCCAATCACCGCGCTGCTGGCGCAGCGAATCCGCGCGAGCCGTCCGGCCAATTCGGTATCGACATCGGCAAGCAGTGCGGCGGCGCGCGGCGCGGGGGTCGCCATGACCAGTGCGTCGAAGTGCTCGGCGCGCGTACCGGCCGCTCCGGCGACGGTCAGCGTCCAACGGCCCTCGTCAGTGCGAGCAACCTGCTGCACCTCGGCGCCAGTTTCGACCGTTCCGACAGGCAAGGCATCCAGCAGCGACTGAACTAGTTGACCCACGCCGCCGCGTAGCGAAACGAACACGCCGTAGCGGGCGCCCCGGGACATGTTCTCGGCCTGCTGCTGCGGCGACGGGGCGGCCTGTGAGCCGCGCCACAACGACCGCGTCAGGCTGCCGTGCTCCCGCTCGGCTTGCAGGAACTCTGGCATGGTGCCCGCCAGGCTGAGCCGCTCGGCATCCGCCACGTAAATGCCCGCCAACAAGGGCTGCACCAACCGCTCAAACGCTTCGCGACCCAACCGCCGCGTGGCGAAGCTGGCAACGCTCTCGTCGTACTGCGGTTGCTCGATGCCGGCTGCGCGCCGCACAAACGGTTCGGCGAGCAATCGCAGTTTCCCGCGCAACGACAGCACGGGCGACCGCAGCACGCCCGCCACGCTGTTGGCTCGCATCAGCACGAATCCCGCGGGCGTCGGCTGCAGCCGCGGGCCGCGGGCGACCAGCGCGCGGCGATGTTGCTCGTTGGTGCCGATGATTTCCTCGGCGATGCCCAACTCGCGGCACAGCTGCACGGCGCCAGGCAGCTTGGTGGTGAAGCTATCGGCGCCCCGTTCGATCAGCCAGCCGTCTTGGTGCAGCGTGTCGAGCGGCCCGCCGACGCGCTCGCGGCGCTCGTAGACGCGCAGCTCCGCCGTTGGAAACAGCGCGTGTAGCCGGTGCGCAGCGGCCAATCCGGAGATGCCGCCGCCAACCACGGCAACGCGAACGGGCGGCGGCACGGCAGCGGGCAAGTCGTTCTCGGGCAACAGTCAGGCTAACGGGGCTGGAGCTGCGCCGCACGCCCCGGCGGTCAGGGCCACATGGCAGACAACAAGAGCCAGGCGGCGCGAATTGCGCTAATTCTGGCTGAACCCGAAGTGCTCGGGCGCGAGTCGGCCCAGCGGGTTCTTCACGTAGCGCCGTCGGCACTCGCCGCACAGGTCATAGCGCTGCTGATGATACACCTCTTGCCCCAGCGAATCCTCGTCGTCATCCAGCCGTTCCAGCAGGTCCTGAATTTCCTGCAGATGATCGCGGTCGTCGTCGAGTTCATCCTCGCTGGGATCCAGTGCGGCGTAGACCTCGACGCGCACCACGTGGCGCATTTCGTTGCAAGAGTCGATTGTTCGTCCGCATCCGTCGCAGGTGTAATGGATCATCAATGAAGCCCCTGGTGTGCGCCGTCTCGGCAAGCGCTGCGCGGCGCAGTGCGTGCGCTGGACGGAGTGACTGTGATCCATCCTACCGACGCGACTTGTCCGCTCGCAAGGGAAACCCGACGGAACAAACGGGCCGCAATTCCACGCGGCGCCGTCGGGACGCGATCGCGACGCACTCCGCAAATCGCGTGCCCCCGGCGGCCGAATCGCGATGTCGCGCGAACCGCCGCGCGGGGCGACTGTCTGAGTGGACGACGCCATGGCCGGCGGGCGCACATCGCCTGGCGCCATTTCGCCGTTGAAATTGGCTTGCGGCGCGAAATCCGCTTAGAATGGAGCAAGATTTGCGGGCCGCTGGTCCCCGCGACGCTGCCGAACTTCATCGGTTCGCAACGCTTGCCTGTTAAATTCCGCAGGCGGCGCGCAGCGCGCGGCAGACAACGGATCGCGATTTCACGCCCCTGGACCACGGAAACCGCCGCCGCCACGGAACCTCGCCGCCGACTCCCACTCATGATTTGAGGAAGACAGTCCATGTCGACAGCCGACCCAAGCAGTGCACTGAGCGCCAGCGTGCTGGTGCTCAACCGACAATACATGGCCGTGCATGTGGTCAACGTGCGACGTGCGTTCTGCTTGCTGATCAATCGGCTGGCCGAGGTCATCCACATCGAGGACGGGCAGTACCTGAACTACGACTTTCAGTCGTGGCGGGAGATTAGCGAGTTGCGCGCCCAGCTTGGCGAGCGGGAACCCGACGAGGATTGGATTCGCAGCGTCAACTTCGACCTGTGCGTGCCGCGGGTGATGCGGCTGTTGCACTACGACCGCGTGCCGCGCCAACGGGTGCGGCTGAATCGGCGCAACATCTTTGCCCGCGACGCCAACCAGTGTCAGTATTGCGGCCTGCACTTTCCCACCAGCGAGCTGAGCCTGGACCACGTGAAGCCCACCTGCCGCGGCGGCGAGGCGAGTTGGGAGAACTTGGTCTGCGCCTGCGTGAAGTGCAACGTCCGCAAGGGCGGCCGCACGCCGCAGCAGGCCGGCATGAAGCTGATCCGCCCGCCGGTCAAGCCGAAGCGCAGCCCGCTGCTGGCGGTGAAGCTGGGCAACCCGAAGTACGCCAGTTGGAAGACTTTTCTCGACGCGGCGTACTGGTCGGTCGATCTGCGCTAAGTTGCAGGTCGCGCCTGCCACAGGCTCTCACTCGGTGCCAATGAAAAACGGGGCGCCCAATTCTGCTGAATTGGGCGCCCCGCGTTTTCTGGCGTTGAGGGCCGGCGGCTTACGAACCGGAATTGGGATTCACCAGTCCGTCGTAGGAACCGGATTGCGATCCCTGGACGCCGTCGGAGCCGACGGACTCGTTGGCGGCGCTGGTGTTCTTGCCTTCGCGCTGCAGCGTGACCGATTTGTGTACCTGCCGGCCCAAAAAGACGCGCGGAATGATGTAACCGTTGTTCATGTTGACCGGCACGTCGACGGTCACGGTGACCTGCTCGGTCGAGGACAGGATTTCCGGCGGGTCGACGGTGAGCGTCGCCTCGCGAATGCCTGCGGCCTGCAATTGAGCCCGGCCGGTCGCCTCCACCTCCGCCGCGGTCGCGCCAGGGATAATCCCGGCCCGCGCCGCCTCAGTGGCGGCGATCGACGTGGTATGCACCAACATGTTCGCCCGGCTGAACTCGATGGCGCCAAACACCAGCACGAACAAAATGGGCGCCGTCAGGGCAAATTCCACGGTGGACGTCCCGCGGCGCGTGGCCCGGCGGGTTCGTAGACGGGGGGTAGCTGCGATCATGCTGAATTCTCGACGGAGCGGAAAAGTGACAAGGGAGGGGCGGCGGGGCGGGCTACTTGGGCACTATTGAGTGAGTCCGGTGGCAACAGCCGCCAATTCTTTGAACACGTTGCGGAGCTGGGCGGCGGTGTTCGCGTGATAGTGTTGCCCGTTGCCGATGCTGGCGACGCTCTGCATAAGCGCCTGATTGGCTTCGTCGCTGAAGGTGATAGTGTGGATCACCACTCCCGCCGCCGAAATCGTATTGGCGGCGGCGACCGCGCTGCCGACGTTTTCATTGCCATCGGTCAACACGATCATGACCTTGGTGGCCGTGTTCCGCGCGTAGCGGGCGTCCTGCAGGGCCGCCAAGCCCTGCAGCATTCCCGATTCGATGAACGTGTTCCCGTTCCACACCGTCGTGGACAGGGTGTTCATCGCGCTGGAAATCCGCGACAAGTCGGTGTGCAGATCGGCGTCCAGCGAACTGGCGTTGCCCGAGGCGCCGCACAGCGAAGCGTAGCGCCCGGTGAGAGCGCTGCTGTAAGTGGCCAGCGCGACCTGTTCGTCAGCAACGCTGTTGTTCAATTCGTCCAGAAAGACCTGCACGGCTTCGTCGAGCGCCATCCACCTGCTGGTTGCGGTCGCCGGCGCGCAAAACCGCGGATCGTTCGTGTACATGCCGCCTGATTCGCCGGTCACGTTCAGTTTCATCGACGTGGAACGGTCCAACACCAGACAGATGTCGTAGTTGATGAAGCTGGCGGTGGCGGCTTGCACCGGATCGAAGTCGGCGCGCCCGATCAGCGAACCGAAGAACAGCGGCACGGTCCCGCCGCGCGAGGCGGCGGTCCGCGGCGCGGTGACGCGCACGGCGTTGGGCGGCGAGCCGCCGGGCGTGAACGCCCATTTGCCGTCGGCCTGCACCGTGGACCGGCCAACTTCGATATCCGAATCGCGCAACAGCAGGCGGTCGCCCGCGACGAAATTCTGGCGGGCGATTTGCTTTGCCGTGCGGACGGCGAAGGTCGAGTTGTCGGTTTGCGACAGAGCCGTCGCGCCTGCTCTGGCCGCGACGTCGGCCGCAGCGCGCAATTCCAGCCGCGTCGTCTGCATGTAGGCCAGGTCCACCGAGAACCCGACAAACAGCAGCACGACCGGCAGCAGCAGCGCGATCAGCATGAGCATCGCCCCGCGGCGATGCTGGCGTCGATTTCGAATTCGCATGAAAAGAGTCGCCTGTTAGCGCGTGCCGACCAGGCTGACTTCAACCCGGTTGGGCAGGGGGAACCATCCCGCAAGGGGCATGTTCGGCGCCACGTCGGCGCGAACGCGAATGGTGAGCGGAGTGCCGCGATTGCTGTTGCTGGCGTCGGTGCCGTTGGGCAGCACCTTCAGCGTGGTGTCCGTGATGCCCCGCGCGTCGAGCACCTGTTGGGCTCGCGCGTAAATCGAGGAGTTCGAGGCGTCGGGTTTGGCCAACTCGAGCGTGCCTTCGTAGGCGGCCGTGATCAGCCCGTGTCGCAGGTAGATCAGGTTGCACGCCTGAATCGACCCGAACACGATGAGCGTCAGCAACGGCAAACAAACGGCCAGTTCGGCTACGGCCAAGGCGCGGCGGTCGTGTTGGCGATGTCGTCTCGGCGAGGCGAACATGGATTCGGTGCCCTGCAGGTGCGTGCGGCAAACCACGCGAGTTACGAGGTTGCGCGGGCGCAAAGGCCGCCCGCCGGTCTGCTAGACAAGCCTATGTCAAAGAAACTGGGCGACTGTGGCGGACCGCCACGCGGACCGGCAGAAAGTCGGGGCGCCCTGAGCGGCGCAATCGTCACAACCGGCGCCATCGCCCGGCCGTTCGTGGCGCCCCGGCACTCGCAGCGCGGAAACGAAAACAGCCGCCGGTCGCAATGCGACCGACGGCTGGCGATGTACTCTGATTGTCCAATGAGCGAATCACGGTTCCAATGAGCAACTCACGGTTCCGTTGTCGCCCGCGGCGACCTTACTGGTCGGCCAGCGGCTCTTTCTTTTCGGTGATCACCGGGCACTGCGGCGCCATCTCGGCGTTCAGTTCGATGAAGCCGTTCCATTCCTCGGGGACGTTGTCCTCGTGGAAGATCGCCTCGACCGGACATTCCGGCACGCAGGCTTCGCAGTCGATGCATTCGTCCGGGTGGATGTACAGGATCTGTTCGCCCTCGTAGAAGCATTCCACCGGACAAACGACCACGCAATCGGTGTATTTGCAGCCGAAGCACGGTTCGCAAACAACGTGGGCCATATCAATTCACTCCTGAAGAATTTCACAAGACCAGGCGGCCGCAGCCAAGCTGCGGCGCTAGGGAGTACGACCGCCATCTCCGTGGGATGATAACCGTATCGGCGAATTGGGGGCAAGTGTTGACCCTGACGGGGTTTTCGGGGAATTTCGCGACCCGTGGAGATTCCCGGCAAGCCGCCCGGGGCAGATCGGCGTTGCCTTGCTCCTGCCCGACCTGCTATCTAAAATTGAAATGTTACGGGGAGGGAGCCTGCCGCGGAGATTGCCCGGCCGAGCCAGCGGCGCGGGCCGCCCATGCTCCAGCCCGCCGGGCCAGGAGCGGCGAATTCGCGGACCCGACCCGGCTCGCAGGGGCGAGCCCCCGCTGCGCAGGTCCCGCTGCGCCCTACTACGGAGCCGCCGTGGCGCTATCGGACATCGACCAAACTCTGCTGGAAAGCTGCCTGGCGCGCAAACCGCGCGCCTGGGAGAATTTCGTCGACCGCTTCTCGGGGCTGGTTATTCACGTGGTCAATCACACGGCCCGCAGCCGGTCGTTGATGCTCACCGCCGCCGATCGCGAGGATCTGGTCAGCGAGGTGTTCGTGGCCATCCTCGACAACGACATGGCGATCCTGCGCCGGTTCCGCGGCAGCAGCAGCCTGGCGACGTATCTGACCGTGATCGCCCGGCGGATTATCGTGCGGCGGCTGCTAGCAGGCCGACACGAACAGGCCTCGGGCGAGGGCGTGGAGGCCGTCGACGGCGCCGCCTCGGCCGAGCAGCGGATCACCGACCGTGATCAGGTCGACCGCATGCTCGAGCAGCTCGACGGCCCCGACGCCGACATTGTCCGCCTGTATCACCTGGAAGGCCGCACCTACCAGGAAATCAGCCGGGTGGTGAACATGCCCCTGGGCAGCATCGGCCCGGCACTCACCCGCGCGCGGGCGAAGCTACGCGGCGCGCATCAGCTGGGTTAAGCGGCAGCTGCGTGAGACCGTGCTACGGCTCTGTGAGCCGTGCGAACCATCGCGGACTTCTCCACCGCACACGGCTCACAGAGCCGTGGCACGCGAGCGCGTTTGGCATACGTGCCACGCCCTCAGTATCCCGGCCCCAGCAAATCGATCGTCCCGCCGGGCCACTCTCCCTGGCTCGGGTAGCGCATGATCACCTCGTCCCAGAACGGGCAGGCCTGCGAATCCTCGCCCAGCGAGTTGATAATGCGATTCTCAACGACCACGGCGCCCAATCGCTCGTAGAAGGACCGCACAGGCGGGGACGTCTGAAACAGCGAGCAGTCGAACTCGCCGCTGTCGACCGGTTGCCAGGCGGCGCGAACCAGCAGCTCGCCCAGGCCGCGACCGCGACAATCGGGGGCCGTGCAGACGCGGGCCAGGCCGGCCACCGCCGCGCACGTCCCCGCCAAGTCGATCTCGCGAGGCAGGATGGCGGAGTGGCCAATCACTCGGCCCCGCTCCACGGCGACCCACGATCGCGGGCGACGGAGGGCGTCGGGCTGAAAGGCCGCGAACTCGTCGGCAAACGTGCTCAGCCGCGACTCGGGCGTGCGGCCCGGCTTGGGCCACACCTCGCACAGCAGCTCGCACGCCTGACGCAAGAGGTCGGGGTGGGAGTCGGCAGCGTCGATTTCGATCAGTTCGACGGACACGGGCGTCATGACTTCCACTTGCGGATGTCCTCCGGGAGATTCGCGGTGACCCGACGCACTGGGGGCGGTAGACTAGCGAACGGCCCCATTCCGCTAAACCCCGCTTGGCGCCACTGACAAGCATAGGACACGGAACCTGCCGCCATGCCCGACCGCCCCACGGCCCTGATTACCGGCGCCAGCGGCGGGTTGGGAGCCGAATTCGCCCAAATCCACGCGGCCCGCGGCGGCGACCTGATCCTGGTCGCCCGCAGCGCCGACAAGCTGGCAGCACTGCAGGCGCAATTGCACGAGCAGCACGGCGTGCGGGTAACGGTCATTGCCCGCGACCTGGCAGAGACCGACGCCTGCGAGCGGCTGGTCGAGGAAATCCGCGGGCAGGGACTGGCCGTCGATTATCTGCTGAACAATGCCGGCTTCGGCGGCGCGGGCGAGTTCGTCAGCCGCCCCTGGGCCGACGATCGGCAAATGATCCTGCTGAACGTGTTGACGCTCAGCGGGCTCACGCGGTTGCTCTTGCCCGAGATGCTCGCCCGCGGCAGCGGGCGCGTGCTAAACGTCGGCTCGCTGGCATCGTTTCTTCCCGGGCCGCTGCAGGCCACGTACTACGCGACCAAGGCGTACGTGCTGTCGCTCAGCGAAGCGCTGGCCAACGAAGTGTCCGGCACGGGCGTCACGGTCACGTGCCTCTGCCCGGGGCCGACGAAGACCGGATTTGCTGATCGGGCCGACGCCGGCGACACGCGAGCGTTTCGTCGTGCGGCCGCGGCCGCCGACGTGGCCCGCTACGGCTACGACGCGATGCTCGCCGGCAAGCGCGTAGCGGTCCACGGCTGGAAGAACAAGCTGCTGATCCACGGCCTGCTGCGCCTGATGCCGCGGCGGTTGGTAACGCAGATCTCGCGGATGACGATGGAAAAGCCGTAGCGTCGCCAGTCGGCGCGGCCGCGGCGATCGGCGATACTGTCGAGCCGAGCGCAATTGGAGGGGTGTCCGGGGACGCAGCGCAGCGAAGCCTCCAGAAGCCGCACTGGGGGCTCCCGATGGTCGTCCCCAGCCACCCCCCACTGGCGCTGGCGCCCGCCTTGCTCTCCCCCTGCCCTGCCCGCCCCAGTCATCGCCATGAGCGAATCCCGCCCCCAGTCCAGCCGCCACCCCGAACTGCGCCGCGAGATCGACCACCTGGGTCGCATGCTCGGCGAGGTCATCAAACGTTTCGCCGGCGAAGCCGGGTTCGAGATCGTCGAGCAGATCCGCGCCCTGACCAAGGGACTGCACGCCGGCGACAAGGAGGCCAGCCAGCAGATACTCGAGCGCACGGCGTCGCTGTCCGACGACCAACTGAAGACCGTCATCCGCAGCTTCAGCATCATGCTGGAACTGGCCAACCTGGCTGAAGACCGGCAACGCGTGCGGGTGCTGCGGCAGCGCGAGCGCGACAGCTATCCGGCTCCGCGCCGCGAATCGGTCCGCGCCGCCCTGGCCGAGTTCCATCGCCGCGGCCTGGGCACCAGCGAGGTGCAAGCGCTGGTCGACCGGGTGGGCATCGAGCTGGTGCTCACCGCGCACCCGACCGAGGCAAAACGCCGCTCGGTGCGGCGCGTGTTGCGGCGGCTGCGGCAGGTGTTGGCCAAGGGCGACTCGCCCGACCTGCTGCCGCGGGAGCAGCAGCAGATCGACAGCGAAATCCGCGGCGAGCTGTACAAGCTGTGGCAGACCGATTTTGTCCGTCCTTGGCGGCCGACCGTGCTGCAGGAAGTCGAGCGAGGTCTGTCGATCATGCCCGTGCTGTGGAGCGAGGCGCCGGCCTTGCTGACCGACCTGCGCACGGCGCTGCAGGAGAACTATCCCAAGGTGCAGCCGCCCGCCACGCCGCTGGTGCGTTACGGCTCGTGGATTGGCGGCGACCGCGACGGCAATCCGTACGTCACGGCCGACGTGACCGCCGAGACGCTGACTTCGCTACGCCGCCACGCCGTGACGGCCCACCGCACCGCGGCGCGACGGTTGGGGCGCTCGCTGAGCATCTCCGATCGCTTGACCACGGCGCCGGCGGCGCTGGACAAGGCGATCGACGCCGCGGCCGCTCGCTGGCCGGCGATCGCCGAGCAGCTCGAGCGGATGCCGCCGTTGGAGACGTACCGCAAGTGGCAGCATGTGATCCTGTGGCGGCTGCGGCGCACGCTCGACGATCCGGTCGACGCGCTGGGCGACGAGCATGACGGCGGCTACGCCAGCGGCGAAGAACTGGCCGCCGACGTGCAACTGACCGCCGACTGCCTGCGCGCCGCCGGCGACGCGCTGCTGGTGCGAAACGAGGTGCAGACGTGGCTCGACCAGATTCGCATCTTCGGGTTGCACACGGCGCGGTTGGACATCCGCCAGCACTCGGGCGTCTACCACGCGGCGATCGACGAACTGTGGCTGGCGGCCGGGCTGTGCGACGACCCGGCACAGCTGAGCGAAGAGCAACGCTCGCAACTGCTGGTGGACACCATGGGCGATGCGCGGCTGCCTGGGCTCGACTACGAAGGGGCGGAACTCACCTGCGAGACGCTGCGGCTGTTCGCCTTGCTGCGTCGCACGGCGCGGCACGCCGGCATGGCGCCGCTGGGGGCGCACGTGCTCAGCATGACCCACCATCCCAGCGACATCCTCGCCATGCTGTGGCTGTGGCGCTGGTCGGAGCGGATCGACGGCGGCCGGCCCGGCGACGAGCAACTGCGACTGCCGCTCTCGCCGTTGTTCGAAACGATCGACGACCTGCAGGGCGCGGCCGATACGCTGCGGATGGCGTTTTCGATCGAGCCCTACCGCCAGTACGTCGCGGCGCTGGGCGACGAGCAGATGGTCATGGTCGGTTACTCCGACAGCACCAAAGACGGCGGCTACCTCGCGGCGCAGTGGGCCCTGCAACAATCGCAAAGCGAGATGCAGCGCGTCGCCGACGAGTTCGGCATCCGGCTGACGTTCTTCCACGGGCGCGGCGGCTCGTTGGGACGCGGCGGCGGCCCCGCGGCTCGCGGCATCCTGTCGCTGCCGGCGGAGGCGTTCAGCGGCTCGCTCCGGCTGACCGAACAGGGCGAGGTGCTGGCCGAGCGGTACGACACGCCGCAGATCGCCTACCGGCATCTGGAACAAGTCAGCTGGGCGGCGCTGGTCAGCGCCTCGCGTCAGTCCGCCGCGCCGCCCGCCGAGTGGACCGAGTTGCTGAGCGATCTGGCGGCGCGCTCGCTGCGGGCCTACCGCCAGTTGGTCGACGCCCCGCGGTTCGCCGATTACTACCGCGCCGTCACCCCGATCGACGAAATCGAACGACTGCCGATCGGTTCCCGCCCGTCCAAACGCAAGGCGGGCAACCGGATCGAAGACCTGCGGGCGATCCCCTGGGTGTTTTCCTGGACGCAGTGTCGGGCGCTGCTGCCGGCGTGGTTCGGCCTGGGCGCCGCGGTCGAGGAGCGACTGGCCGACGACGGCGTCACCGAGCTGCTGCAGCAGATGTATCGCGAGTGGCCGTTCTTCAACGCGGTCATCGGCAACGCGGCCCTCGCGCTGGCCAAGGCGAACATGCCCGTGTTCCAGCACTACGCCCGGTTGGGCGCGGGCGTGCCGGGCGCCGCGGAGTTGACGGCCCGCATCGCCGCGGAGTTCGAGCGGTCCCGCCGCGCCGTGCTGGCGATCACCGGCCAGGACGAACTGCTGGACGACGTGCCGTGGCTGCAGCGTTCGATCCAGGTCCGCAATCGGTACGTCGACCCGCTCAACGTGGTGCAGGCCGTGCTGCTGGAGCGGCTGACCGCCGACCCCGACGCCCACACGGGCGAAATCCCCGACGACCTGGAGCACTTGATGAACCTGGCCATCAAGGGCGTCTCGGCCGGCATGCGCACCACGGGCTAGATCGTGTTTTGTCATTATTTGTGGTGGCGCCGCCTCCGGCGACCAAACGCTGCGCACTTGTTGTCGGTAACGCCGCACGGCCGACGAGCCACCGTTCGCCCGTTCGCGGAGTTTTGCTCGCGGAGCAAAACCCAAAAATCCGCGAGCAAAACTCGCCAGGTCGCCGCGTCTCCCGTTCGCGCAACTGATTGGCAGCAAGTGGTTTGAGCCAATCGCTGCCGCATCGCCGCGCGGCAGTTCTGCAAGCAAAACTCATCCAGAGCGTGCAAAACCGCGGCGACGGACCCATCGCGTCATGCCGCCGCTTCACCGCCCGGCGCGGCAAACCACGGTTTCCGCCGTCTTTCATCGTTTCTACGCGATGTCGTGGCTCATTTTCAAAGGAAAACTCCCACGGTAATTGCGATCTCATGGCCCGTCACGGCCGAGGACCGTGCAGGCTGCGCCCAAGGGACCGGCAACGGGCACGCGCGACGCGGTTGGCGCGTGCCAATTCGAGCTGAGGTCATTGTCGAGGCCGCGCAGGCGCTTCACGTCGCGGCCGATCCGGGCAGGGCGAATCTGCTGCCGTCGTTCTGACCGCAGCCAGTTGGCCGGAGCCTGAGTTGAACGAGGTGAGTTCCACCTCCCTCAATTGGCGAAGAGTCTACGGCGCGGCGGCTGGTCCGGCCGCGGGCATCTTCTGTGGTGACCAATTGCAGTAGTTAAATCTCACCTCAACTAGGTCATCACGTGATATGTCTGTGGTAGCCCGCCCAGGAAGGTTCGATCCCGGTCGCCGACCCAGCCTGAAGTGGCCCCCGAAAACTGTACAGCTTGATAAGGTGTGGAGTAATCCCCGCTGGGGACACCTGTCAGGAGCTTCGGATCATGGCGAGCAACGGCGGAATAGGCCGCGTGGCCGCAGACATGGATTACGGTAGGCCAGGGCTGGCGAACTCTCCTGGCCTAAAGTCATCGTTTCCTTTGGCTGCTATTGGTATACTCCTGGCGTCATTGCGTCGTTCGCAGAGATCCACGTGCCGGACTTGCCGGCTGAAACTTGCAGCGATTATTTGAGAAGAACATCAAGATGAACACGAAAAGTCAACGAATCTGCCTCTTGCTTGCCTTCGCGGTGCAAAGCTGTGTCTCAACTCCAGCAGGAGCGTGTACTGGGCTGCGACTTATTGCTGCCGATGGCGGCGTTGTTGTCGGGCGCACCATGGAGTTCGGCGTGGACGTCGAGTCCGATGTTCTGGTGGTGCCAGCCGGGACGGAGCTTACCAACACGCTCGCCGACCCTTCGAAGGGCATGCACTATCAAGCGAAGTACGGATTCGTCGGGGCTAACGTTTTAGGCATGAAGGCCGTAGTCGACGGCGTCAATGAGAAGGGACTCTACGTGGGCGGGTTCTATTTCCCAGGGTACGCCGAGTACGCGAAGCCGATGCCGGAGACGGAAGAGCGTGCTCTCGCTCCAGAAGACTACGGCGCTTGGCTTCTTGCGAACTTCGCCACGGTGGCGGAAGTTAAAGCGAACTACGACAAGGTCGTGCTCGTCCCCAAGCCAATCGCTGAAATCGGCGGTGAGTCCTTTCCTGGCCATTTCGTCGTCCACGACAGCAGCGGAGCTAGCGTTGTCATTGAACCCATGGATGGCAAGCTCAAACTCTTCGACAATCCCCTGGGAGTCATCACCAACTCACCTTCGTTCGACTGGCACCTCACGAACCTGCGAAATTACATCAACCTCACCGCGACCAACGTCCCGCCGGTTGATGCGGGCGGAATTCGACTGACGCAGTTCGGGCAAGGAACTGGGCTGCATGGCATCCCGGGAGACTTCACGCCGCCGTCCCGATTCGTTCGCGCCGTGGCCTATTCTCAGGCCGCCCAGAAGCTAGCCACAGCCGATGAGACCGTGCCGCAGGTCTTCCACCTCATGAATTCCTTCGACATTCCGGTGGGAGCCGTCCGTGACGTTCACGAAGGGCAAGTCCATAACGACTACACCGTGTGGACGAGTGCCGCCGACCTCAAGAACATGCGATGGCTGTACCGCACTTACAAGGACCAGACGATTCGGAGCGTCGACGTGCGAAAGGCATTGGACGCTGCGGCAGGACAGCCTCGCCTCATCGAGATGGACTCATCGCAGCCAATTCAAGATATATCCACCAGCTTCAAGTGATGTCCACGCGACTAGGGGCAGAACTTCAGGAGATCACCTTAGCGTACAAAGCGGTATGGGGGCCGGGGAGGGCGACGGGAATCCGTGCCGCCTAAAACCGCCACAGAAACCGCGTGGCGATGGTCACAGCATCGTTGTCAAGAAAGACGTTGGGCTGGAACTCGGTGTAGTTTGTCTTGCGGTAGTCGACCTCCAGGCCGAGTTGCACGGCCTTGCTGAGATCCCATACCCAATTCACAAAGTAGGTCTGATTGCGACGAATCTGCGTCGCCGCCAAGTCGTTCTGATTGGGTGCGTCTATCCCGTAACCAACGTGGACGTGAAATGCGTCGGTGAAGTAATAGAAGACTTCACCGAAGCCTCCACCGGTGCGGATATCTTGAAACGTGTCGGGATTGAAGCTCTGCAGGATGCCGCCGTTGTACTCGCCCAATCCCTGTCCGTAGTAGGCTTCGCCACGTACTCCGAACGCATCGGTGGCCCAAAGCTCAATATCTGAACCAATACCCCAAGTATCGATGACCGCTCGCGGCGGGAGGTTCGGCGGATTGGCGAAGATCGTTCGCGTCGTGCGAAACTGGCCAACGACTCCTGAGATGCCGATTTCCAACGGACGGGCGCTGGCGCCGCGGATGTCACATCGCGGACCGAAGCCCAACTCGATACGAGATTCGACGTTGGGCCAACCGTTGTCCTCAGTGATCCGCCCCACGTCTCCCGCAACTAATGTTGACAGCGGTTCGCTTAAGGCCGCTTGAAGCGTGACGCCAAAGTCAGAGCCTTCCTGCCAGAATCGTTCCAGCCGCAGTTGCCCCCGATAGGAACCTGTGTTGCCTGAGGCGTACATCTTAGTGAGGTAGACGACCGTCGGGCTGACCGGGTTGAAAACGTCTTGCTGCAGTCCGGCTGAGAACCGCCAGTGTTCGTTCTTCAGTTCACCGTACGCGTAGTAGACCAGCAGGCCATAGTCGTCTTGGGTCAGATTGTCATTCTGTAGGAAAGCGAGGATTTGAGCACCCGATTGGAACTCACCGAGTTCCGGGCCCGAAAACAACGCGCCGAGATAGCTCTGTCGTGCGTGCAGGTCGAAGGAATTTGTATCCAGGCCGAACGGCGAATCGGGCAGCAAGAAGAGCGGGATGCCGGATGGGAAGGGACGCGCCGTGCTGAACAACATGAGCGTGTCCAGCCCGCCGTGAACCTTCAGGCGGTTCTTTGGATTCAGCAGTGAGACGGTCACCGCTGCTGCAGAATCAGTCGAGGTGGCAGCTTCCGGCGGGCACGCAGGATACTGCTCAATGCAAGTGGGGGATAGCCAGCTGCCGTCGGTCTCGGAGTTATGGTTAGACTCTGCATCCGGTGCTGGCAATGCCAGCGATTGCGCAAGGCTCGACCTACCGCAGACTGTGGCCGCCAGCACTAAGGCAACGAGTTGCAGGGCCAAACGCATACGACCGGTCTACCGAGAAGTGAAGTGTATTGAGCACCATTGGAATCCCTTGATACGAATCGACTGGAAACATAGGGGGACTTTAGCGATTGCACGGACTGTAGGGTCGCAGGGCTCAGCCGCCATCGCTCTGCTGTCGGACAACTACTGGGCGGTTGCCACCTGTCGCCGCTTTCGCCGGATAGATGAGTTCAGCTGATAATAGCTCGCTTCCGGAACTGGGGGTCGCTAGAGCCGGCGGTCGCGCCACCGCTGCAAGTTCTCGTCAGAGCTATCTGCGAGAGGATGCATCGGCCGACGCGCGTTCGCAGATCCCGCAACTGCGGGCGGTGCTCGTCACTTCCGGCAATGCGGCAACGAGGCGAACGACTGAGGTGAAACCGTCCGACGCATTTGTCGCGTCTCTTGGGGCATCGGCCCTCCCGCGGCCTCTTCGTTGGACGCGGGTTTTTTCGGTCGCTTGTTCGCTGCCGTCGGCTTGACGCTTCCGTCCGTTTCCGCCGCCACGCCGCCGTTTGCGGTCTCCGGCCGGTGGGTGGTTTGGCCCGCTTTCCCTGTCCGCAGCGGGGCGGGAATTGGGGCCGTCGGCGGTCGCCCGGGGGGACGCCCGTTCTGCTAGGATGGAGGGGGTGTGCAATGCTCTCCTAGGCGGTTGAAGGCGGCCGATGAAGCGGTGGTTCAAGAGACTGATGATCACGGGCGTGGTGCTCGGGCTGGCGTTTGCCGCGTGTCGGCCGATCGTGCAGAAGATGACCCAGCCGGCCAAGCCCAATTGGCGCACGGCCAAGGTCACCACGGGGCGGATTGTGTTCGACGTGCGGGCGACCGGCACGATCGAGCCGGTGCTCAAGGTGTCGATCGGCACGTTTGTCTCGGGCCCGATCACCGATCTGTACGCCGATTTCAATCAGCAGGTCCAAGAGGGCGAGCTGCTGGCTCGGATCGATCCGCGGCTGTTCGCGGCGGCCGTGGCTCGGGACGAGGCGTCGCTCGACACGCGTCGGGCTGACGTGCAGCGCGTGACCGCGCTGTACAAGCAGGCGGTCCGCAACGAGCAGCGGGCGGTCGCGCTGCGGGAGGAGAACGAGGATTTCATCTCGCCGCGTGAAATGGACGCGTACCATTTCGAGCGGATGTCGCTGGAGGCGCAGCTCCGCGTGGCGAAGGCTGCGGTCAAGCAGGCCGAGTCGGCGCTGGAGACCTCGCAGGCGAATCTCGGCTACACCGAAATTCGCTCGCCGGTGGACGGCATGGTGATCAACCGGCTGATCAACCGCGGGCAGACGCTGGCGGCGCAGTTCCAAATGCCCGAACTGTTCCAAGTCGTGCCCGACATGGAAAAGAAAATGCACGTGATCGCCACCATCGACGAAGCCGACGTGGGGCGGATCCTGCAGGCCAAGGAGACCGGCCTGCCGGTGGAGTTCAAGGTGTCGGCGTACCCCGACGAGGTGTTCGAGGGCGAGATCGAGCAGATTCGCAAGAACGCGACCACGACCGAGAACGTGGTGACGTATCCCGTGGTCGTGGCGGCTCCCAACCCGGACCTGAAGCTGCTGCCGGGGATGACGGCGCAGCTGTCCTTCCAGGTCGAAGAGCGGCAGGACGCGGTGCGGATTCCCAACTCGGCGCTGCGGTTCTTTCCCCTGAACCGAGAACAGGTGCGCCAGGAGGATCGCCAATTGCTCGACGGCACGGACGACGAAGAAGAGGACGAAGAACTCGATGATGCGCACCTGAGCGAGGAAGAGCGCGAGAAGCTGAAGGACAAGCGCCGCCGCCGGCACGTGTGGAAGCAAGAGGGCGACTTGCTGCGGGCGGTGCCCGTGAAGATCGGGCTCTCGGACTGGAAGTACACCGAGCTGGTCGAGGGCGATTTGGAGGACGAAGACGAATTGGTCATCGGCGAGCGCGATGGAAGTTGAGCCCGGTCGCCACGACGCGCCGCGGACGGGCCGTCCGCTGAAAACTCTATGAACCTGTTTGTCACCATTCGCATTGCACTGCGGGCGCTCGCCAAGAACAAAATGCGCGCGGCGTTGACCGTACTGGGCATCGTGATCGGCATTGCCGCGGTCACCACGATGGTGTCGATCGGCCAAAGCGCCGGCCAGTTGTTTCAGGGGCTGGTGCAGTCGCTGGGGACCAACGTGATGTGGGTCACCCAGGGCAGCCGTCGCGTGGACGGCGTGCGGCGGCGGGGGGTGCCGACGCTCACGGCCGAGGACGCCCAGGCGATCAGCGACGAGTGCCCCTCCGTGCTGGCCGCGTCGCCGCTGGTGTGGACCGGCGGGCAAGTGATTTCGGGGAACGTGAACTGGAATCCCAATGAGATGCTGGGCGTGGGGGGCGACTACCTGACGGTGCGCAACTGGCAGTTGGCCCGGGGGAGCTTTTTCTCCGAGCAAGAAATCAACTCGGCCGCCAAGTCGTGCGTGATTGGCCACACGTTGGTGGCCAAGCTGTTTCAGACGATCAACCCGATCGGCGAAGAGATCCGCGTCAAGAATATCCCGTTTCGCGTCGTCGGCGTGCTGGAAGCCAAGGGCTCGAACATGGTGGGGCAGGATCAGGACAACATCCTGCTGATGCCCTACACCACCGTGCAGCGGCGGTTGCAGGGGTCGTGGTTCAACACGGTGGGCGCCGTGATGGTGTCGGCGCGGCGCGCGAATCTGATGGATCAGGCGGCGTTCGAGATCGAGCAACTGCTGTTCGAACGCCACCGGATTTCCCCGGGCGATGACGCGGACTTCGAGATTCACTCGTCGAAGGAGGCCGCCGACTTTCTCAACACCGTCACCGGGACGATGACGTTGCTGCTGGCGGCGATCGCGGCCATTTCGCTGCTGGTGGGCGGCATCGGCATCATGAACATCATGCTGGTGTCGGTCACCGAGCGGACCCGCGAGATCGGCATCCGCATGGCGGTGGGCGCGCGGGGCCGCGACATTTTGCGGCAGTTTCTGATCGAAGCGGTGATCCTGTCGCTGTTGGGCGGGATCGTCGGCGTGGCGCTGGGCGTGGCCGCGTCGGTGGGCGTGACGCAGGTGATCAATTCGATGCTCAGCGGCGAGGACTGGCCCGTGGTGATCTCGCTGTCGGCCGCAGGCGTGGCGTTGTTGTTTGCCGCGTTCGTGGGCGTGTTCTTTGGGTTTTATCCCGCGCGGCGGGCCAGCCGGCTCGATCCGATTGAAGCGCTGCGGTACGAGTAGTCGCAGCCGCGCGCGAGTCCGCGGTCACGGCTTCGGCAACACGCCGGACGGTTGCTGCAGGTTCAGCGGCAGCGGCTCGGGCAGCGTTTCTTCGTCGTCCTCGGGATACGGCTCGGCGGGCGGCGGCGGGTTGAGCGGCGGCAGCACGTCGCGCACGCGGCGCTCGCTCTCGCGAAGCTGCTGGAGCGGATCGGCCAGGTCGAAGAACTCCTCGGACGGCTCGTCCCCCTCCGGGTACAGATCTTCGTTGCCACTAGGCGGCTGGGCGCGGGGATAGCAGGCGCCGTTGCCGACGCATCCCAGCGGGCCGAGCGATCGGAACCGCTCTTCGTAGAAATACACGCCGTGCGTTTCCAGAATCGTGCCGGTCTGCAGCTGCAAGTTGGCCAGTTCGGTGTTGTACAGCGCGAGCAGCTGAGCTTCGGAGCTGACCGCGTCGCCCCAGGAGACGATCGCCTGCAGCACGATGATGTATTGGATGAGTCCCTGCTGGTAGCGCGCGATTTGAAACTCGAGGTTCTCGCGGGCCGCGGCGCGGGTTTCCAGCGTGGCGCGATATTGCTCGTAAAACTGGTCGAGATTCTGCAGGTTGCCGGCCAGCGAGAAGCTGGCCGTTTGCAGGCCCTGCTGCAAGTTCGCGCGATCGCGGGCGATGATCAGTTCCTGCTGCCGCAGCTGTGCCCGGGCGGACCGCAGTCCCAGCGGCACGGAGAAGTTGATCCCCAACGTCCAGCCCGTGGCTTGCCCCAGCGGCGAGGAGATCCGATCGCCCACCGGCATCACGCCTTCCAGGCCGTTCCAGCGGTATTGCCCCACGGCGTCCATTTGCGGCATCGCATTGTTGCGGGCCTGCAGCAGGCGCTGCTGGTCGGCTTCCAGCACGAGCTTCAGTTCGATGATGTCGGGCCGGTACTGCTCGGCGAGGCCGACGATTTCGTACCAGTCGAAGTTCAGCTCCTCGGTATCGGGCGGCGTCGTGGGCGTGATTCGCTGCGACATGGTGACCGGCAGGCGCAGGATGCTGCGCAGCGCGGTTTCGCGCTGCACCACGTCGGCCTTGGCGGCGATCAGCGCCGAGCGAAAGCTGGCCAGCGACACGCGGGATTGAGCCACCTCGCCGGCGCTGAGCAACTCGGCCGCCTCCTGGCCCTCGGCCAGACGCAGCGCGAACTCCAACTGGTCGACCTGCTGCTGGCGGGCCCACAGCACGGTGCGGGCGCTGACCAGCGCCCAGTAGGCCTGGATCACGTCGAGCACCATGCCCTGCACGCTGCTTTTGTACTGGAAGTAGCTGCGCTCCACGTCGATGCGCGCCAGCACAATCGGCGCGCGGTTGACGGCCAATCCGCCGCCCTTGAGCAACGGTTGCGTGTAACTCAGGTCGAGCGCCGTCCGGTTGGCCGGGTTGAGCAGCGCCACGCCCGGCACGCGCGACGTGCCATCGGAGACGCCGAACGCCCAGACGCCGCCGGTCAGGTTGGCTTTGGAGATCTCGAAATCGAGGTCGTAACGGTCGGTTTGCGAACCGTCGATCAGCGTCCGCTGCGGATCGCCCGGGTCCTCGAAGGCGAACGGGCTTTCGGTGCGGTCCCAGAAGTTGTTGACGGACACCGTGGGGTCGAACACGCCCTGGGCGATGTCGATGCCGGCGTTGGAGATCGCGGCGTCGTAGATCGAGCGGCCGCTGGAGACCGCGGCCACGCCGGCTAGCACGCGGACGATCTCGGCGTTGCTCAGGGCGGTGCGAATCGCTTCGTCGAGCGACAGATCCCACGCCGGGGCGTCCCACTGCGGGGCCGACACGGTGGGCGGCGGCGGCACGTCGGGCAGCGGCACGCGCGGGAACTGGGTCGGATGCCGCACGCGGATCGAACGCTGCTCGGGCTTGATCCAGGGCAGCAGGTGGTCCGGGTGGCCGTGCGCGAGCGGCGGTGCGCAGCAGTTTGCCAGCACGAGGACGGCCAGAAGTGCACGCAGCGGGACCATGCCGTTGGTGTCGGCCGGATCGTAGCGGCTATTCCAATCCTAACCGTGATAGCAGTGCAGCTTAACTTTCCGCCTCGTCCAGTTGGTACGAATGTAACGATTGCATCGCCTCGGCGAAGTCTGCGGTGTCGCAGATGACGCTGCCGTCCCGCAGCACGATATTGCGGCGGGCGTTGCGGGCCACGTCGGGGTCGTGCGTCACCAGGATGATGGTCAGGTTTTGCTCTTCGTTGAGCGACTTGAACAGTCCGATCACCTCGCGGCTGGTCCGCGAGTCGAGATTGCCCGTCGGTTCGTCGGCCATCAGGATCGACGGGCGATTGACCAGCGCGCGGGCGATCGCCACGCGCTGCTGCTGACCGCCCGACAGTTGGCTGGTCGTATGGTCCAACCGGTCGCCGAGGCCGACGCGAATGAGTTCCTCCTCGGCGCGTCGACGGCGTTCGGATGCCGAGACGGAGCGTGCGTACAGCAGCGGCACTTCGACGTTTTCCAGCGCGGAGGTGCGGTTCAGCAGGTTGAAGCTCTGAAAGACGAAGCCGATCTGCTGGTTGCGGATTCGCGCCCGCTGATCGCGCGACATGTCGACGATTTCCTGGCCGTCGAGCAGATAGCTGCCGCCCGTGGGGCGATCGAGGCAGCCCAACGTGTTCATCAGGGTCGACTTGCCCGAGCCCGAGGGGCCGATCAGGGCGACGAACTCGCCCCGCTGGATGTCGAGCGTGGTGGGCCGCAGCGCGTTGACCTGCACCTCGCCCAGATCGTAGGTGCGGGCGACTTCGTGCAGTTGAATGAGCGGAGCGTCGTCGGGCATGGGCGCGTCGAATTGGCCGTCGGGGGCTCCATCATATCAAGCTGAGCCGGGTGCTACGTGCATTCCCAGACCGCGGCCGCGAGCGATCTGCAAGGTCGGCCAGTCCGTGGCGAGCGAGGGGCTGACGCATCCACCCACGCCCGCCGGCAAGAATCCCCGGAAACTGTTGACTTGGCTGATGGGATACAGTAAAAAATCTGTATACATGTTTGAAATCGGGTTCACGCGGGCCGTTTTTCGCCCTTCAGCGAGCCAGAAAGCGTCCCGCGAGCGATCTGCCGCGGCAATCGTGTTTCCAGTCCCCCGCGATCGGGCGGCCGCCGGCGATCCGCTCGCCTCGGTCGCCTCGGATGTGCAATCAGGAGAAATCGCAGTGGAACATCGGCCCGAACGACGCGTGCGGCCCGGCTTCACGCTGGTTGAGTTGCTGGTGGTGATTGCCATCATCGGGGTGCTGGTCGCACTGTTGCTGCCGGCGATCCAGGCTGCGCGCGAAGCGGCGCGGCGGACGCAGTGCCTCAACCAGATTCGCCAAGTCGCGCTGGCTTGTCATATGTATGAGGACTCCAAGGGGCATTTCCCCTCGGCGGCCGATGAGAGCGGCTACAGCCACTTGGCCCAGATTCTGCCGTTTCACGAGCAGTTGGCGGTGAGCGGGCTGATCGATTTCAATCCCACGCTGGGGCCGTCGCTGGACGCGCCGTGGGACAACAAGAACGATCCCAACATTCGTCTGGCGTACATGACGCCGATTCCGCTGTTCAAATGCCCGTCGAACCCTGTGTTCGAGCCGACCAACATCGGCGAGTCGGGCGTGAATGACATTCGGGATACCGATCTCCGCGGGCACTACGGGGCGGTGATGGGCCCCAAGACGGCTTGCTCGTCGACCTCCGCGGATGATCCGGTTTTCCCCGTGAAGCCGGTGCTCGGTTGTTCGACCGGCGGCATTGCCACCGGCGGCATCATGTATGTGCGCAGCGAGACCGAGTTTCGCCACGTGACCGACGGGTCGAGCAATACGTTTCTGCTGGGCGAGTTGGCTGGCGACATCGGCCACGCCCGCACGTGGATGGCCGGCGTCGCCGATCCCACGGACGGCAGCGGTTGGGTCTATTCCGGGAAGAACCTGTTCTGGCCGATCAATTACGCGACTCGCGAGCGGGCCTCAAACGAAAAGGCGCTGCGGATTCGCGAGAACGATCTGAGTTTCAATAGCAATCACCCGGGCGGCGCCCACTTCGCGTTTGCCGACGGGTCCGCCAAGCTGATTCAAGAGTCGATTGAAAACGACGTGTACCTCGCGCTGGGCAGCCGCGCCGGCGGCGAGGCCGTGTCCGACTACTAACGGGTCGGCGCCGATTGGGAGAATCGCGTGCCACGGCTCTGCGAGCCGTGATTCGCAGGGGCGCGCATACTTTTTCCGCACACGGCTCGCAGAGCCGTGGCACGCTTGGCGGGCGGCGCACGTACTGGCGGCAGCGGACAAACACGACGAAGCGATTGCGAGCCGAGAGAGTCTGTTGCCGATGGTCGAGCCACAATTTCCCGAGCTGAACGCGCAGACCCGGCGTCGGAACTGGTTGGGCCTGATCCCGGCGATCGCCGCGGCGGCGTTGTCCGCGGGCTGCAGCGATTCCACGCAACTGGAAACCGCGCCGGTCACGGGCGTTGTGACGCTCGACGGCCAACCGGTGACGACCGGCGCGATCATCTTCACGCCCGACAGCGGCTGGGTCGGCCAGGGCGAGTTGGACGCACAGGGGCGGTTTGCTTTGTCCACATACGGCGATCAAGATGGCGCGATCGTGGGGCATCACCGCGTGGCCATTGTCGCGGAGTCGGGCGACGACCCGGCTGAGCATTTCGAACGCCCCCCGACCGCCCCGATCAGGTCGCTTATCCCCGAGCGTTATGCAGACAACAGGACGTCGGGTTTGACGGCCGACGTAAAGGCTGGCGTGGACAACGAAATCAGTTTCCCCCTGACGACAAAACCGCCGCGGCGCTGAATCGGCATGCAACATCACGCGAAACTACAGTCGACGCGAAACCCGATCGGCAGCCGATGGCGCATCGCGGGGCCGCTCGTGGCGGCGGCCTGGCTGGGCATGCTCATGCAGAGCGGCACGCAGGCCGATCCGAAGCGGTCCGCGTGGATGTGGACGCAGTCGTCCGACTCCTTCGGCGCCGCCAACGTGTTGGGCGATCCGGCGAAAGAGGCGCTGGTGCGGGATCGGTTCGACTCTTGGAACTTCGATCGCATCTACACGAGCGTCGGCAATTTGCCGCTGTCGGACCCCGAGGTGCTGGCCAACTGGAATGCAACGCTCAGCGCGCAGGGCGTCCGTTCGCAAATGCTGCTGGGGGCGAACACGTGGATCTATCCCGCGAATCGGACCGATTTGCTGGCGCGGGTGCAGACGCGGCTGCTCAACTTCAACGCCAGTCGGACCAACCCGGCCGAGCGGCTGACCGGCTTGCACTTGGATATCGAGCCGCAGGGCCTGACCGAGTGGTCGAGCAGTTCCGCGGCCGAGAAGAAGGCTCTGCTCTATCATCTGCGCGACACCTACGCCGACGTGCGGTCGCACATGGACCAGTTCGGCGGCGCGGACGTGCCGATCTACGCAGATCTGCCGGTGTGGTTCGACAGCTCGTCGAGCATTGGTTGGGACGACGCGGCGGAGCGCGACGCGTGGTTTGCGGACATCTCCGACTCGCTGGCGGGGATCTCGTTGATGGCGTTTGAGCGCGGCTCGTTGTCCAGCATCGTCTCGGGCGTGCAGTGGGAGATCGACAATCTGCCGATCGAAGTGCGCGTGGGTTTGAACGTCAAGGAGATTGGCCCCGGCGACACGTTCGACGATCTTGCCGAGTTGGAGAGCCTGGCGCTGCAGATCGAGCAGCACTACGGCGACGAGATCGGCGGAATCGACTATCAACCGTTCTACACGTACATGGACGTCGCCCCCGAGCCGGTGAAGAACGCCGACTTCGACGCCAGCGGTCGCGTCGACGGCGGGGATTTTCTGATTTGGCAGCGCGGATATGGGATCGCGGCCAGCGCCACGCTGGGCGACGGCGATGCCAATGCGAATGGCGCCGTGAACGGCTACGATTTGGAGGCGTGGCGGGCGACGCTCGGGGCGTCGTCGATTGGACTGACGGCGGTTCCCGAGCCGTCGGCGATGCTGCTGCAAGTCGGATTGCCGCTGATCGCTCTGGCGGGACGCGCGTGGCACGTGCAGCGAGCGCGGTGATGTTGGGCGCGCCTGTCGGATTCGGCGGCGTTGCGCCTCTGCCGATTGAAACGCCCGAACTGAAGTTCTGACAAATACGACGGACGGCCCGATTCGCCGAGGCGCCGGCCCCGGCCCAGCACCAGACGCGACGACTCTATGATTGCCATCGATTACGTCGTGCTGGGCGTGTACTTCGCGATTGCCACGGGCATCGGCTTTTCGGTGATGCACCGCGTCAAAGCGCAGGACGACTACTTTTTGGGTAGCCGCGGCTTTGGCAAGTTTCTGCAGACGTTTGCCGCGTTTGGGGCCGGGACGGGCTCGGGCGATCCGGTCAACGCGTCGCGCACGGTGTTCACCGAAGGCGCCAGCGGCATGTGGAGCGTCATGTATTGGCTGTTCATGACGCCGTTTTATTGGATCACCTCGGTCTGGTACCGTCGCATGCGGCATGTGACGCTGGGAGATTGGTACGCCGAGCGGTTTGAATCGCCCCGGCTGGCCGCCGCGTATGCGGTATTCGGCGTGATTTTCTTTATCGTCTACGCCTCGATGTTGATGTCGGCGATCGGCAAGGTGGCTGCGCCGTTGATTGGCGTCGAAATGATCGAAATCGGCGGCCGCGCGATTCCGTTTGAGTACGTGTTGGTGCCGGTCGTGGGGGCGGTCGTGCTGACCTACGGCCTGGCGGGCGGGTTGCACGCGGCGTTTCTGACCGACCTGGTGCAGGGCGTGTGCATCATCTTGTTGTCGATCGTGCTGTTGCCGTTCGGGCTGCACGCCCTGGTCGAGCGGTTCGGCGATCCGTCGCAGCAGTCGCTGCTCGACGGGTTTGCGATCATGCACCAACGGCTGCCGGCCAGTGCGTTTGAGATCCTGGGCGACGCGGCGTCGGAGTTCACGCCCTCGTTTCTGGTTGTGGTCGTCCTGCTGAATCTGGTCGGCGTGGTCGTGCAGCCGCACTTCGTGGCCACCGGCGGCGGCGCGGCCAAGTCGGAGTTCGACGGCCGCGTCGGGCTGGTCACGGGCAATCTGCTGAAGCGGCTGTGTACGGTCGGCTGGGTGCTCGCCGGGCTGATGGCGTTGGCGCTGTACGGCGACGACCCCGTGCTGTTGGACGATCCTGACAAGACGTGGGGCGTCATTTCGCAGCGGTTGCTCGTGCCGGGGCTGACCGGGTTGATGCTCGCGTGCCTGCTGGCGGCGCTGATGAGTTCGGTCGACGCGTACATGATCTCCGGCTCGGCGCTGATCGTCCGCAACTTGTATAGCCAATACATCAATCCGCAAGCGACCGAGCGGCACGCGCTGCTGATCGCGCGGCTGACCGGCGCCGCGATTGTCGCGGGGGCCGTGATCGTGTCGCTCACCATGATGGACGTGTTCGCGCAGTTGAAACTGACCTGGGGCATCCCGGTGCTGTTTGCGGCGCCGTTCTGGGTGGGCATGTACTGGCGCGGCGCCACGACCGCGGGCGCGTGGGCGACCGTGCTGTTTGGCGCCTTGGCGTTCTTCATCATTCCCGCTTTCGCTTCAGAGTTCACTCTGGCTGGATTGTTCGGAGTGGACCTGACGCAATACTCGTCCAGCATGGCCGGGACGATTCAACTGGCGGAGAAAGTCGTCGCGCCGTTTGTCGTGATGATCCTGGTGAGCGCTGTCACGAAAAGCAACTCGAACGCCGCGCTGGATCGCTACTACGCCAAGATGCGGTTGCCGGTCGATCCTGACCCCGAGACCGATCGCCAGCAGTTGGCCGCCGCGGTCGCGGGCCAGCAGAATGGGCTGGTCGACAAGCTGTTTCCGGGGACTTCGCTGGAGTTCAACAAGCCGACGCGGGTCGACATCCTCGGGTTCGCCGCCATGGCAGGCTGCTGCGTGCTGGTGATTGGCTTGGCGCAACTGGTTCTTTCCTTCCGCGCTGCAGGCTGAGGCGACTCGGCGCCGGCGCGGCTCACACACGATCGAGAGCGATGCGGAACATACGACGATATCTCACGCTGCTGGCCGTCCCGTGGGCGGCCATTCTGCTGCTCGCGCCACCGGCCGCTGCGGCGGATCCGTTTCGGGTGCGCGCGGTGCATATCGACAATCGCATTCAGGTGCTGCCGCTGCCGGAGCTGAAACGGATCGTCGAGTCGGTCAGCTCCCGCGGCGTCAACACGATCATCATGGAATGGGAAGGCTCGTTCCCGTTCGACCAGCACCGCGTGATTTCCAATCAGTTCGCGTACACGAAGGCCGAGATCGCCGAGTTCGTCGAGTTCTGCGCGGAGCGCGGCGTGGACGTGGTCCCGCTGCAGCAATGCCTGGGCCACCTGGAATACGTGCTGCAGTTCGAACGTTACGCCGCGCTGCGCGAGGACGCGATGGACATCTCGCAGGCGTGCCCCAGCCAGCAGGAGGCGTTTCTGGAGCTGTATGGCGCGTTGTTGGACGAGTTGTGTGCGGCGCATCCGTCGAAATACGTTCACATTGGCGCCGACGAGACGGCCCTGCTGGGGCACTGCCCCAAGTGCGCTGCGCGGGCGGAGGCCGAGGGGCGCTCGGCGTTGTTCATCGAGCACATCCGCGCCGTCGCGCAACAGGTGCTCGAGCGCGGCAAGATCCCCGTGCTGTGGGCGGACATCGTGATGAAGCATCCCGAGGCGATCGACCGCCTGCCGCCGGAGTGCGTGCTGGTGAACTGGAACTACGGTTGGGACGTGAACCATTTCGGCGATCACGACCGGCTGCTCGACAGCGGCCACGAGCTGTGGGGCGCCCTCGCCATGCGCAGCCATCCGGACAACTATTTTGGCGCCGTGTGGAAGACGCACTTTCGCAACTACGAAGACTTCCTGCCGTTCATGCGGGACAACGGGTACCAGGGAGTCGTGCTGACCTCGTGGTCGACCTCGGGCGTGTATTCGATCGTGCGCGAACCCAAGCGGCACGTGGTCGACATGGCGCCGTTGCGGCGGGTGTATCCCATGCGGGGATTCCAACTGCTGCTGGACGCGTACTGCGACGCGATCGGTCGTGAGTCGTTCGACGCCCAGGCGTATGTCGCCGGGTACGCGCAGCAGCGGTTCGGCTTGAATGCAGACGAGGCGGACGAACTGTGGCGGCATTTGACCGCCATCAGCGACGTGCCGGTCGGCGACCAGTCGACGCGCGCGGCGCTGCAGTCGGCCCGCGAGAAAGCCTGCAAGCTGCGCGACTTTCTGGCCCGCAGCAACAATCGAACCGATGCAGCCGATGTGGAGCACTATCGGCTGATGACGGCCATTCGGGTGTTCTTTCTCGACGTGCAACTGGCGCGGTTGGACGCGGAGGCAGCCACCGGCGACGCCCCTGCCAGCGCGGCGCTCGGCGAGCGGCTGACGAAGCTGTTGCGCGGGGCAGATCGGTTGGACGCGTGGTTCGCGGAACTGAATGCGGAGAATCTCTACCCCGCGGCGATCGCCCAGGAGAACGAGGCGCGCCGCTTGGAGCTGCAGCGGCTGTACGAGCGGATCACCAGCGTGCGGTAGGCGGGGCAGCGCGGCGCCGGACACGACAAACAGACGGAACAAACTCGCCTCGCAGATGCCGACGGCGCAACGAACGACGGGACAACCATGCAGACATTGCGTACTTCAATCGGGATCGCCGCCGTCGTGGCCGCGGCTGGCCTGGGAACTGCCGTGGGCGCAACGGATTCGATACCCGCGGACCCGCTGGCCGGCGTCACGATCCAGTGGCGGGCGATCAGCAACGACGTGGTCGACCGAAACGCCGGCTCGGTGCACTGCCAGGCGGAACTCGTGCTGACCAACGCCAGCGATCAGCCGCGGCTCGCCGGAGCGTGGCGGCTGTACTTCAACTTCTCGGGAACGGTTGAGCCCGTCGACGCGGCCGACAAAATCACCGGGGAGATGATCGCCGGGGACTTTCAGTATCTGGCGCCCGCGGACGGGTTTGCGCCGTTGGCCCCCGGCGAAAGTCGCACGGTGCAAGTCGAGTTGAGCCGCGGCGCGTCGCGCCAGTGTGCGATGCCCAGCGGGCATTACGTGGTCGCGGTCGGCGAGGACGGCGTGGAGGGTCCGCCCTCGGAGGAGTTCGTCGTAAAGCCGCCGGCGTTTGAAGCCGGGGCGATGGCGCCCAATGGACTGGCTGATGCACGCCAGCCGGTGACCCCCGAAGAGCGTTTTGACGCCAACGCGGAACTGTCGCTGCTACCCACTGACGATGTGCCGCTGGTTGTGCCGACGCCGTCGATGCTCCAGAGGACTGGCGCGGCATGGTCGCTGCCGCCGATCGTGACGGTCGACGCCGATGCGGCGCTGGACAACGAACTGGCAGCGTTGCAACGCGGTTGGGGCGACGCGGCGCCGGTGGCGAGTGAGCTGGCATTAGCCAACGATGCCGACGCGGCGGCGATCCGCTTGCGGCTCGACCCCGCGGCGGTCGCGAAGCGGTTTGCGTCGGAACAACCGCCCGCCGAGGCGTATCTGCTGGACGTGGACGCCACCCACGGCGTCGACATCGTCGCCAGCGACCCCGCCGGTGCTTTCTACGGCGTGCAGACGCTACTCGCGTTGGTCGGCGGGGCGGATCACTCGAACTCGGCGGCAGTGAGCGTGCCGGCGGTGCGGATCGCCGACCGACCGCGGTTCGGGTACCGCGGCCTGCATCTGGACGTGGCGCGCAACTTCCAGACGAAGGAAACGGTCAAAAAACTGCTGACGGTGATGGCGCGGTTCAAGCTGAATCGTCTGCATTTGCATCTGAGCGACGACGAAGGGTGGCGGCTGGCGATCGATGCGCTGCCGGAACTGACGCAGGTCGGCGCACGGCGCGGCCACACCCGCGACGAAAGCGACCGCCTGGCGCCGTCGCTGGGCTCGGGGCCGGATGTCGCACGCGGGCCGGGTTCGGGCTTCTACAGCCAAGACGACTTCGCGGAGATTCTCCAGCATGCCGCGCGGTTGCACATCGAAGTGATTCCCGAGTTCGATTTCCCCGGGCACGCGCGGGCGGCCATCGTGGCGATGAACGCGCGGCAGCGCCGGCTGGCAGTCGGTCCGGCAACCGCCTCGGCGGGCGACTCGCCGCACGACTGCCGCCTGGTTCACCCGGACGATCGTTCGCAGTACAAGACCCCGCAAGGCTGGCAAGACGATGTGTGCGACGTGGCGTTGGACGCGACCTACGAACTGATCGAGACGGTGCTGGTCGAGACCGCGGGCATCTACCAACGAGCGGGCGCGCGGCTGCGGACGTTTCACGTCGGCGGCGACGAGGTCCCCAAGCAGGCCTGGCTGCAGTCGCCGGCTTGCCAATCGTTGGTCGAGCGCGGCGTCATCGACAAGCTCGACCATGACGAACTGCAGGAATACTTCGCCCGCCGCGTGACGGAAATCGGCCAGCGGCACGACGTGGAGATTGCCGGGTGGGAGGAGCTGTTTCTGGCGGCGTCCGACGACGGCGACGTGCCCAACCACCAACTGCTTTCCGCGCAGCCGGTGGCCTACGTGTGGAACAACGCCCCCGGCTGGCGCCGCGAGGACTATGCCTATCGCCTGGCCAACGCGGGGTTCGACATTGTGCTGTGCAACGTGACCAGCCTGTACTTTGATCTGGCCGCCGAGGTGCATCCCGAGGAGAACGGCCACGACTGGGGCGGCTTCGTGCCGCTGCACAAGCCGTTTGAATTGGAACCGCTCGACTACCTGCGCACGGCGCGGACCGACGTGCTGGGCCGTCCGTTGCGGCCCGGCAAGTTCGACGATTGCGTCGCCCTGCAAAACGACGCCGTGCCGCGGGTGCGGGGCATTCAGGGGCAGTTGTGGGGCGAATACCTGCGCAGCGAGAGCCTGCTTGAGCAGATGGCGTTCCCCCGCGCGATCGCCCTGGCCGAGCGGGCGTGGGCCCCGCGGCCCGCGTGGTCGGAGCAGGCCGAGAATGCGGCGACGCAGCGCGAGTTCGCTGCCGATTGGAACCAGTTCTGCAACGCACTGGGGCGGCGCGTGCTGCCGCAGTTGGACCGCACGGCGGGGGGCGTCGCGTATCGCCTGCCGCCGCCGGGAGCGTGGATCGACAATGGCCAGTTGCAGGCCAACAGCGCCTATCCCGGGCTGGCGATCCGTTATACAACCGAACCCGGCGAGCCGACGGCCGAGTCGCCGCTGTACTGCGGTCCGGTCGAGGTGGCCGGATCGGTGCGACTGCGCACCTTTGACACGCGCGGCCGCGGCAGCCGCACGGTCGAGGTCTCGCCCCGCGACGAGGTCGCCGCGCCGTAGCGCCCGCCGCGGGCACGCAAGCGCCTTGCTCGTAGCACGATTGCCACCACGAACACCACTGGCACGCCATGCCGACGCACCACCTCCTGGCCTACGTTTCCTTTCAACCGATCGACTGGGCCGTTGTCGTGGGGTTTGCGGCGGTGCTGGTCGGCATCGGGGTGTGGGCGTTTCAGACGGCGGGCCGCGACGCCACGGAGTTCTTCCTGGCCGGCCGCGGCATGCCGTGGTGGCTGCTGGGCGTCTCGATGGTCGCCTGCACGTTCGCGGCCGACACGCCGAACCTGGTCTGCGGCATGGTCCGCGAAGACGGCGTCTCGAAGAACTGGGCGTGGTGGGCCTTTCTGATCACCGGCATGGTCACGGTGTTTATCTACGCCAAGCTGTGGCGCCGCTCCGAGGTGATGACCGACCTGGAGTTTTACGAGCTGCGCTACTCGGGCAAGCCGGCGGCCTTTCTGCGCGGCTTTCGCGCCGTGTACCTGGGCGTGTTGTTCAACGTGCTGATCATGGCGAACGTCACGCTAGCGATCATCAAGTACGGCGTGCTGCTGTTCGGCGCCGAGAAGTGGGAGTGCGTGCTGTACGGTTCGGCAGGCGTCGTGCTGTACGCGGCGCTGGGCGGGATCAAAGGCTGCCTGTGGGCCGACCTGTTTCAGTACACGATCGCCATGATCGGCGCCGTGGCGACCGCCGTGGTGGCGGTGGGCGAGGCGGGCCGCTCGTTGGTCGAGCAGGGCGAGCTTCCGGCGAGCGGCGCAGAGCAGTTCGGTCTGGCGGAGTTGTTCACCCAGCCGGCCGTGGCCGAGCGGATGGCGCTGCTGCCCGATTTCTCCGACGCCAGCCAGTGGATGCCGTTGCTGTTGATGCCGCTGTTGGTGCAGTGGTGGGCGGCGTGGTACCCGGGCGCGGAGCCGGGCGGCGGCGGGTACATCGCCCAACGGATGCTCAGCGCCAAGGACGAGCGCAACGCGGTTGGCGCCACGCTGTTTTTCAACGTGGCCCACTACGCGCTGCGGCCGTGGCCGTGGATCGTGGTGGCGCTCGCGTCGTTGGCGTGCTTTCCCGAGTTAGACGACGTGCAGCAGGCGTTCCCGCATGTCGACGAGTCGATCATCGCCCACGACATTGCCTATCCCGCCATGGTGTCGAAGTTGGGCCCCGGGCTGTTGGGGGTCGTGGTGGCGTCGATCGCCGCGGCGTACATGTCGACGATTGGCACGCACTTGAACTGGGGCTCGTCGTACGCGGTGAACGACTTCTATCGGCGGTTCGTGCGTCCCGATGCGACGGATGCTCAACTCGTGCGGGCCGGCCGCGCATGCACGGTAGGGCTGATGGTGCTGGCGGGCGTGTTGGCGTTGTTTCTGACCAGCGCCACCCAAGCGTTCGACATCTTGCTGCTGTCGGGGGCGGGGTCGGGCGCAATTTACCTGCTGCGGTGGTTCTGGTGGCGGATCAACGCGTGGTCGGAAATCTTCGCCATGATCGCGACCACCATCGTGGCGGCGATCTTGGTGTTTGCCATCTCGGAGGAGTCGCTCGCCGCGGGGCCGATCGACGGCGCCACGATGAAGTTCCTCCTGGCCGTGGCCACGACCACCGTGGCCTGGCTGGCCGGGACGTTTTTGACGCCGCCGGAAGACGAGGCGACGTTGCGCGCGTTCTACCGCAAGTGCCGGCCTGGCGGTCCGGGGTGGGCCCGCGTCGTGGCGGCAGCCAGCGCGAGCGGCGATCCGGTCGACGGCGGCGCCGAGCAAGCCGCGTGGGACTTGCCGCGGCAGGTGCTGTGCGTGTTCGTCGGCTGCGCGGGCGTGTACGGTTTGCTGTTTGCGATTGGCAGCACGCTGTACGGCGCGTGGTGGCGTGCGGCGGCGCTGTACGGCGTGGCGCTCGTGGCAGTGGCAGCCGTGTTTCGTCTGTACTTCCGCCGCAGAAGCACGCCGCAATGAACCGCGATGGACCGCGAGGCGTGGCCAATCCGCTTCCCCGTCACAATGGGCATAACCGACGGATTTCCATGCCGCGCCGCAGGCTAGCAGGCGATGCGACGGTCCGCGATGAATTGATAAGTCGGCAAATCGCGAGTACACTAAATCGGGTAGGGTGCAGTATCTGTAGTGTACGCACCTGTTCGAGTCTCGCCGCACGCGGCGCTGGGCGTGGAAAGAGTAATCAGCATGGCTTCTGTCGAAGTGACGCTTCCCGAGACGTTTCGTCCGCAGCGTTATCCGGCCATTCAACCGATCGTCGACGCCGAGCAAGGGGATCACGGCTCGCTGGCGGACAAGGCGGTCGATTTGATACTGGGTCGGATCATCTCCGGCGAGTTTCCCGCGGGAACGCGGCTGAAGACCACCGAGCTGAGCGAAGAGCTCGGCATGAGCCGCACGCCCGTCGGCAAGGCGCTCGTGAAGCTCACGTCCGAAGGCATTTTGGCCCAGCCGAACAATTTTCAGGCCGTGGTCACGGCACAGGCCAAGAACTGGTTGGTGCAAACGCACGAGCTGCGTCAACTGCTCGAACCGGACGCGGCGGCTCGCGCCGCCGGCAACGTGCCGGATGCCGCGCTTGACGACCTGCGCGTCCTGGCCCGCGATGTGCGCAGCGAGTCGGGCCAACTCTGGGAAGAGGCCGCCAAGTACTTCGACTTCGCTTTGCACCTGACGATTGCCGAGTACTGCGGCAATGTCCCGATGGCGGTGTCGATTCGCCGGTGCTGGAAATACAAGGCCCTGTCGTACGATCTGTCCGAGGGCTGCCGATCCATGCTGGGCGACGAGTACGAACAGCACGTGGCGATTCTCGCGGCCGTGGCCAATGGCGATGCCGACAAGGCGCGGCAGGAAATGGCGCAGCATCTCAACGCGGCGTCGACCATGCGGTTTTCCGACCACGTGGTGTGACTCGCGATCAAAGCGCGATCGCAGCGGTCGGGTTGTCGACCGTCAGCCGCTGCGCATCCTCGGCTGACAGCCCGAGCCCCTCCTGCAAATTCTGATAGGCCCGCGGCATGGTGGTCGCGGCGCCGGCCAGATGGGCGCCATCGGCCGACCAGGTGGCGAGTTGCTCGTCGACGACGACCTCGCGCTCGCCCAGGCGGTAGCAGCCCGGCCCCAGCCCCGCGGCGGAAATCGCGTCGGTGACCACAAATGCCCGCGATATCCCGGCCGCCGCCAGGTAGTTGCCAAGCGCCGGAAACGGCACGTGGATCCCATCGGCGATGAAGCCGATCCACAGATGCTCGGCCAGGCTGAGCACGCGCTGGATGATATTGTCGTGCCGGTCCAATTGTCGCGGGCACCCGTTGCCCAGGTGCGTAAACATGCTCAGCCCCTGGTCGATGGCCATCCGCAGCCGCTCGAGCGACGGATTGCAGTGCCCTGCCGAGACCACGATCCGGTTGTCGGTGAGCCACTTCGTCACTTGGCAGCGGTCGTCGTGTTCGGGCGCCAGCGTGACGATGCGCACCAGCCCCTCGCCCGCGGCCACGAGCCGTTGCATCGGCGGCAGCTCGGCCGGGCGGACGGCGGCCGCCGGGTGGGCGCCCACGTAGCCGGGCTCGGGACTGATGAACGGGCCTTCAATGTGGATGCCGGCGATCACGTCGCGCACCACCGGCGACTGGTCGCGCGCTTGCCGCAGCTCAGTGATCCGCTGCGTCATCCGTTGGACGTCGTCGGTGATAACCGTGGCCAGAATGCTGGCCACGCCGTCGTCGCGCAGTTGCGTGCAGACCCGCTCCAGGTCGCCAACGGTTAGCGGGCTATTGAAGTCGACGCCCGCGTAGCCGTTGACCTGCAGATCGACGAAGCCAAGACGCGCTGAAGCGTTGCCAGTCGACGGGTCGGGAACGGCGGCGGTCATCCAAGATTCCTCAACGAGTGCCTGGTTGGCGCCCTGCTCTGCTGCAGCGGGCGATCCGCCGGTGTCCGCTGCTGGCGGCATCCCAGCGGCAGCGATCGTGGTCGACGACGCCACGAATCCCGTCGCGTCTTAAAGTACAAGAAAATCCTTGCATCCCGAATTCAATTCTGTATACACTAATCCGTGCAGGTCGGAAAGCAGTCGGGTTTTGCGGCGGCCGGCCGGCATTTCGGCCGCACGCGATCGCCGACGCGGCGGCGCCAGCTAGGCAGCAGGATGCAGATTCGCTGGCGAGCGCCTTGGCCGTACTGGAGCGTAGAAGCAGCGCCACTGGGTTCATCCTACCGCTTCCCCCTTTCCCTTGGAGAGTGCTAACGCCATGACCACGATTCCTCGAGAGACGCCTTCCGAAGGGCCGGGAGCGACGAGTCGCGCCGCTTGCCTGTCGACCATTGCCAAACACGTGTCGCCCGAGCCGGGCTTCGCCAAGCGACTGGCCTCTTACGCCACGGCGGCGGGCGTGGGCGCGTTTGGCTGCTCGCAAACGGCCGATGCCGCGTTGGTGCATGTCGATTTGGGCAACACCGTTGTGCATAACACGCCCAATACGTTCACCGATCTGGACCTCGACGGGAACGGCACGACCGACTTTGTGTTTGGCCAGACAACGCTGCGCTACTCGGGCGTGCGAATGATTGTGTACGGCCACCCGCTGTTCGAGCCGCCGGAAGAGCGCCTGCCGGCCGGCGAACTGTCGATCAACTTCACCAACACCGCCAAGGGCAACGCCTATTACATCCGGTCGTTTGAGTTGGGCGACACGATCGGCCCCGGGTTGTCGACGCCGACCCTGAACAACGGCTATCCGAACCTCACCGGCATCATGTCGACGAACTCATCGAACTTCGGCGACCCCGATGATCCGCAGTTCTGGGGCTTCGGCCTGAACATCGACGGCGACATCCACTACGGCTGGGGCCGCGTGTCGACGGTGCGCGACGGCAACGGCGACTACACGGTCACTTTGCACGAATACGCCTACGAGACTACGCCCGACGTGCCGGTCACGATTGCGGCCGTGCCGGAGGCGAGTTCTCTGGCCCTGTTGGCGATCGGCGGCGGCGGTTTGGCGCTTGCGGCGCGCAAGCGGCAACGAAGCGAGCTGCAATAACGCGGGGCAGTTGCAGCAAGCCTTGAGACTCCGGCTCTCGCGTGGAGGCTCGCCGGTGCGAGCCTCCACGCAGACCGGGTTGCCACTGCGGCGGTCGTTGGTTCTTGTCGCTGTCGGCGAGTCGAGCGATCGCCTGTGTCCTGTGACTCGATCAGATACCTTGGCGGCGACCGCTGCCGCTGGCGTCCTTCCCATTTTTGTGTTTGCCATGCTTCCCTTTGCCCCCAACACCGATGGACGGGTCCTGCTGATTGGCTGGGACGCGGTGGATTGGGGGGCGGTCAATTCAACGGTCGCCGATGAGTTGACGCCCCACCTGGCGCGGATGCGCGCGGCGGGCACGTTCGGCCGGTTGGCGCCCGTGCGGCCGTTGGTGGCGCCCATGTTGTGGACGTCGTTGGCCACCGGGACGCGGGCCGATAAACATGGCGTGCTGGGGTTCTGCGAGCCGCTGCCCGATGGCCGCGGCATCATCCCGGTCCGCAGCACGCGGCGTCGTCGGCCGGCCATTTGGGACTATGCCACGGCCGCGGGCGTGCCGTCGCACGTGGTGGGCTGGCCGGTTACGGCGCCCGCCGACGCGGTGCGCGGCGTGATGGTCAGCGACGGGTACTTTCGCGGCGACCGGAGCACCGACGACGAGGGAGTTGCGGATGATGCGGTCACGGTGCACCCTGAATATCAGGCGATTGCGGACGCCGCTCTGCGCCGCAATACGCCCGATCACATGCCGTCGGACGAGCATCGCTCGGCCGCCAAGCAGCTGCTGGACGGAAGCTCCGGCGACACGCGCTGGGGGGGCTCTGTTGCCGCCGGCCTGTCACAATTGCAATCGTTGCATGCGATTGCGTTTTCCTTGCTGAGCGCCGGCCACTGGCAGTTCGCTGCGGTGCGGTATCCGACGGCGGCCGCGCTGCTGCCGGGCGACGCACGCGACGAACTGCACCACGCGGCGTGGCGGCTGCAAGACGCCATGCTGGGCGAGCTAGTGCGCATCGTCGGCGCGGAGACGACCGTGATTCTGGTCAGCCCCGCGAGGATGTCCCGGCTGTCTGTCGGGGCATCGCACCCAGCCGATCAATTTCAGGCCAATTCAGAAAACGCGTTGGGAATGGCTTGCGTAACGGGCCCGGAGGTCATCGCCGCGGACCGTTTGATTGGAGCGACCGTCCTGGATGTGGCGCCGACCGTGTTGGACCGCCTGGGTTTTGACCTCCCTGGCGACCTGGACGGGCGTCCCTGGCTGCACGCGTTCGCGCCGCGGGATGCGGGCTTCCGACGCGTGGCGGCAGTTCCGGCGGCGCGCTTCGCGGGTGATGCCTTGGAAGCTGCCGCGGCAGACAGCGAACGAGCGGCCAGTGAATCACCAGCATCGACTTGCGGCGTCGAGGCGGACGACTCCAGCGGCCGGCAAGCCTGCGCCCAAGTGCTGCATAACCACAAAGTCAATCTCGCCGAGGCGCTGGCCGACAGCGATCGCTTCGAGCAGGCGCTGCGCTTGTGGCGCGAGCTGGCGACCTCGCACCCGGAGGATCCGCAGTTTGCCGTTCAACTCGTTCGCGCGCTGTTGCGCGGCGGCCGCCACGGCGAATGCGCTGAAGTGATTGCTCAACTGCCTCCCGCAATGCAGACGCTGTGGCCGGTGCAACTGGGCGAAGCGGAAATCGCCGCGGCGAAACAGCGGACCGGCGAAGCCGTCGCTCTGGCCTGCTCGGTGGTCGAGCGTGGCTCCAGCCCGGCGGCATTGTTGGCCGCGGCCAAGATTTTAGAGAACTGCCAGGCGTGGGCCGACGCCGAATCGGCCTATCAACGGCATCTGGACGCGCACGGCCCCAGCGCCGCGGCCTACGGCGGGCTCGCCCGCGCGAGCTGGCAACAGGAGCGGCCGGAGCTGGCCCGCGAGGCGGCCCAGGCGGCGCTCGCCCTGGCGCCGGGATACACGGAGGCCCGGTTGCACATGGCGCTCGCGCTGCGGGAGCTTGACCGTCAGGACGACGCCATTCGCGAGTTCGAGCGGTGCGTCGAAGAGCAATGGCAAATAGAAGTCGCGCATGGGCAGCTCGCGTCGTTGTACTGCACCCGCTCGCCCAGCCGCGCCGCGATGCACCGCGCGCTGGCGGGCGTCGGCTGACCGAGGCTTTTGCGCTCGCCGCGAGGCGAGCGCGTCCCCCACGACATCAAGACAACTTACGACCTTACGTCGCAGAAGGAATCTCAGCATGAAAACCCCACGCGCGCTCGCCGCAATTGTCACGGCGATTCTGGCCTTGGGCGCCTACGCAGCGACCTGTTCGGCCATGGATCCCGAGTTGATCTACGATTTTGAAACGGACGACCAGCACCGCGAAATCGGCGGCAGCTCGTCGTCGCCGGGTTGGGGAGGCTTTGGCGCCATCACCACCGACCGCGGGCCCACGTCCGATGCATCGGCGGGCGACCAGGCGCGATTCCACGTCGGCGACTTCGGCCTGCCCTACGATCTGCCCGGCAACTGGGGCATCGTCGACGTGTCGGACCGCAACCTGGGGTTTCGCAAAGACTTTTCTGCCTACTCCGGCCTGCAACTCGACATGAAGTTCTTGTCGGACGAATCGCTGCCCTACACGGGGCCGATGGAAGTGTCGGTGGGGTTCGGGTTTATCGTGCCGGGCATCGGCGAAGATGAGAGCCTGACGGTTTACGCCGACCCGATCACTTTGACCGACGAGTACGCAACCTACTCGGTCATGTTCACGGATATTCCGTTTATCCAGACAGGCGCCACGCTGGCCAATGACATGGCTAACAATGCGTTCATCAAGATGCGGATCAGTAACACGGAATTCAACGACGGCATCGGCAAGCTGTACTACGACGAAGTGTACGGGCTGTTCGGCGGGGCGGCGGCTGACAACGCTGACTTCGACGGCAGCACGCTGGTGGACGGGTCGGACTTGATGATCTGGCAGCGCGGGTTCAACCTGACCGGGCAGGTCGACAACTCGATGGGCGATGCCGACAACAGCGGAGTTGTTGACGGGGCCGATCTGGCCGTGTGGCAAACCCAGTACGGGACGAACCCCGCGGTCGCGGCGTTGGTTGGAGCCGTGCCGGAGCCGTCGTCGATTGCGTTGGTCATCGCGTCGCTGGTGGGCGGATGTGCGGCCTGGCGAGCGCAGCGCAATGGGCGCGTCGAACCTCAAACCGTGCGGTAGGCGAGGCTGGCATTGAGCGAACGACTGGCCAACAGAGTTCTGCTGATTGGGTGGGACGCCGCCGATTGGACCCTCCTGCGGCCCATGCTGCAGGCGGGCGAAATGCCTGCGCTGGCCGGGCTGATCGAGCGGGGCGCCAGCGGCAACCTGGCGACAATCCACCCCGTGCTTTCGCCCATGCTGTGGACCTCCATCGCCACGGGCAAACGCCCGTACAAGCACGGCATTCACGGCTTTGTCGAACCGGCGCCCGATGGCAGCGGAGTGCGGCCGATCACAAGCACGTCGCGCACAACCAAGGCGATTTGGAACATCCTGTCGCAAAGCTCGCTGGAGTCGAATGTCGTCGGCTGGCTGGCGAGCCATCCCGCCGAGCCGATCCGCGGGACGGTGGCGACCGATTACTTTCTGCACCCGGAGTCGCTTTGCGGCGGGCCCGATCGAATCCCCGCCGATGCGTGCTGGCCCGAGCGATTGCGGCCCGTGCTGGAAAACCTGCGGGTCAATCCCCGCGACATCGACGCCGAGGCGCTGTTGCCGTTCGTGCCGCTGGCTGCGAAGCAAGACGTCAGCGGCGATGCCCGCATCGGTCAATTGGCGTCGTTGTTGGCCCGCGCGGCGAGCGCTCACGCCGTAGCTTGCGCGACGATGTCGCAGGAGTCGTGGGATTTCACGGCAGTCTATTACGACATGATTGACCAGATCGGGCACCATTTTATGCAATACCACCCGCCGGCGATGCCGGGGGTGTCGGCCGCGGACGCCGCCATGTTTGGCGACGTAGTGCGCGGCTGCTATCGGTTCCACGACATGATGCTGCAGGCGATGCTCGAGCTGGCGGGCGACGACGCCACGGTGATCATTGTCAGCGACCACGGTTTCCATAGCGGCGACATGCGCACCGGCACGGACGGCTTTCAGAACCCGACCGCCTGGCATCGCGAGCAAGGCATGGTGTGCGCCAGCGGTCCCGGCATTCGCCCGGGCGAAACGCTGCGCGGCGCCAGTCTGCTGGACGTGACGCCCACGATCCTGACGCTGCTGGGGTTGCCGGTGGGCAAAGACATGGACGGCCGCCCGTGGTTGGAGGCGCTGGAGCCCGCCGGCGAGCCGGACTACGTCGACAGTTGGGACGACGTGCCCGGGGAGAGCGGCATCCGCCCGCCGTCGCCCGACGCGGTGCTCGACTCGTCGCCCGAGATGCTGCAGGTGCTGGCCGATCTGGGTTACCTCGACGCCCCGTCGGGCGAGATTAAGGACCAAGTCAACGAAACCCGCGTGCAACTGAAAACGAATCTGGCCCTGGCGATGATGGACGGCGGCGAAGTCGACGGCGCGATGGCGTTGTGGGCCGAACTCGCGGAGGACCAGTCCCAGTCTGCCGCGATGCGTCGCAGCGCGCGGGCCGAACTGGCCGATTGCCTCGGACGCCAAGGGCGTCACGAGCAGTGCCAGTCGCTGCTAATGCAACTGCGCGACGAAGCGCCGGACGATCCCGTGCTGCTGTTCAAGCTGGCGCAACTCAAGCTGCGCGTCGGCGAGCCCGACGCGGCAATCGCGCTGATCAACGCGCTGACCGGCCCCGTTGCCGAATCCGTTCCAACATTGGTGCTCAAAGCGCAATGCCTGATGACGCTGCGGTCGCTGGATGCGGCGGCCGAGTTGTTTGATCAGGTCCTGAAACTCGATGCCGACAATGCCATGGCCTACGCCGGCTTGTCGCGCGTGGCGTTGCTGAACGATGATGCCCGCGGGGCGGCGGATCTGGCGCTGCGGGCGATCGAGTTGGATACCCAGTTGCCGGCGGCTCACCACACCCTGGGTCACGCGCTGCTGGGGCTGGGGCGCCGCGCCGAAGCGCGGCTCGCCTGGCAGGCGTCGCTGCGGATTGATCCGGAGCAGCCGGAACTGCGGCGGTCGCTAGCGCGATTGGGCGCAAGCGATGCTGCAGAGCACAATGGAAGACAAGACATCACGGGCAAGGCCAGCGCGCCGAGTTGCTGAGCATCACAGAAAGAGTCAATCAGCCATTGCGGCGACAGCGAAAAAACGACCATGAAAGCTCTCGGGGCGACCGCCCCGGTCGAGCTGACTCGAGAGATCGGAATTAGAACATGCACGTCTCTGTCTACGACGACAAGCTTCAAGCCAGCAGCGCCGCCGCTGCGGACGGCGCCGAACGGATTCGGCAAGCGATTGCCGCGCGCGGGCAGGCGAATATTGTCGTGGCCACGGGGGCGTCGCAGTTCGATTTGTGCGAGCAACTCGCTCTGCAGGCTGATCTCAACTGGAATCGCGTCAGTATATTCCACCTCGACGAGTACTGCGGATTGCCGATTTCGCACCCGGCGTCGTTCCGGCTTTATCTGTGGGAGCGTTTTGTTCGTCGGCTGCCCGTGCCGCCGGCGGCTTTCTATCCGCTGAACGGCGAGGGCGACGCGGCGGCGGAATGCGAGCGCGTGGGCGCGATCATCAGGCAGCACCCGGTCGACGTGGCCTTTGTGGGCATCGGCGAGAACGGCCATTTGGCGTTCAACGATCCGCCCGCGGACTTTCACGTCGAAGCGCCGTATCACGTGGTGCAGCTCGACGAGGATTGCCGCCGGCAGCAGTACGACGAGGGCTGGTTCGCGTCGCTGGAGCAAGTGCCGCGGCAGGCGCTGTCGATGAGCATCCGCCAGATCATGACAAGCCGCGCGATCATCTGCACGGTCCCCGACGAGCGAAAAGCTCGCGCCGTGGCCGCGGCGCTTCAGGGGCCGGTCTCGCCCGAGGTGCCGGCGTCGATCTTGCAGACGCACGAGCAGGCGACCGTCTATCTCGACCAACCGGCGGCGTCGCTGCTGACGGGCGGCGACGGCGTGATGCGACGCAACGACGCGGCCGCGTCTCCGGCCCCGCCCCGGACTGCCGAGCCGACGCCAGTGGACCATTCGACGGTCCGGTAGGCGAGCGTTGCGCAGCGACTTGGCCCCCGGCTCACATCGCCGCGGTCCGCGGAGCAGACGCCCCGCGGACCTGGGGTCAATCGGCCACGCCGCATGCAGGTCGCGTCACGGCAGACGTCGGGCAATGTCACAGGGCATCCGTCTCGGGCGCCCGTGCAAGCAGTCCGATCGCAGTCGCGTTCGACGCGCCGCGGGCGAAGGCGGCTTTCATCAATTCGTCGCACAGGGCGACGATGTGAAACTGCCAGTGCGACCGAGCGGCGGTGGCGTCGGGGGATCTGCTGTGCGGTTGCAGCACGTTTCGATGATCCTGTTGGCCGTCTGCGCGCCGATTCGACACACGCGCCGCGGCAGCCGGGAGATCGTTCACCTCTGGCCGCTAGGCTTCGCGGACCTCCCCGGGCACAATGGCGGCAGGCATCGGCAATTCGCCGAGCTCTGCAGGCGGTCACCGGCGGAATCACGCTCGGCAGGGAATCACGACAGGCAGCAACGAGAAAGTCATGACGCTTCGATCTTGGCACGCAACGTTCTGGAACATGACGGTCCTGTGTCTCCTGGCGGCAGCGAGCCTTGCCGCCTCGTCCGCCGAACTGGCCGCGGGCGAGCGTCTGTCGGATTTCATCCGGCCGCTGGTCGGCACGCACGGCGAAGGCAACACCTACCCGGGCCCGGCCGCGCCGTTTGGGATGGTGCAACTGAGTCCCGACACCGAACGCGATCTGTGGGAAACGGCTTCGGGATACGAGTACTCCGACCCGTCGGTCATGGGGTTCTCGCTGACCCACCTGTCGGGAACGGGGATTCCGGACCTGGGCGACTTTTTGTTCATGCCCCAGATCGGCGAGCCGAAGCTGGTCGCTGGCGAGAAAGACGATCCCGACACCGGCTACCGGTCGCGGTTCTCGCACGACGAGGAGTCGGCCTCCGCGGCGTACTACCAGGTGAAGCTGCTCGACAGCGGCGTCAACGTGGAGCTGACCGCCGGCGAGCGGGCCGGCATGATGCGGTTCACGTTCCCCGCGAGCGAGCAGGCGAGCATCATGACCGACCTGGCGCACCATCTGCGGGGCAATCGCTTCCAGCTGATCTGGTCGCACGTGCGCGTCGAGGATCCGGCCACCGTGACCGGCTTTCACCTGATCAACGGCTGGGGCAAGGAACGCTACCTGTACTTCGCCGCGCGGTACTCGCGCCCCTTCGACAGCCATCGCATCATGAGCGACGGCAACGAGGTGCGCTACGACAGCTACCAGAACTACCGCTTTCGCAGCCGCAACGAGGCCGCTGGCACGAACCTGCAATTCCTGGCCGAGTACCAGACCAAGGCGGACGAGACAATCACGGTCAAGGTGGCCGTTTCGGCTGTGAGCGCGGCCAACGCGCTGAAGAACCTGGACGCCGAAGCGCCGGGCTGGGATTTCGACGCGATGCGCGAGGCCACGCGGGCGAAGTGGGACGAGGAGCTCAGCCGAATTGAGATCGATGGCGCACAGTTGGAGAAAGAGACCTTCTACACGGCGATGTACCACTGCTTCCAGGCGCCCAATCTGTATCAGGATGTGACGGGCGAGTATCGGGGGCTCGACTCGAACATCCATCAGGCGGATGACTTTCAGAATTACGCCGTGTTCTCGCTGTGGGACACGTACCGCGCGACGCACCCGCTGTTTGCGTTGATCCAGGCCGAGCGGGACGCCGACATGATTCAGTCGATGCTGGCCCACTTTGACCAAAGCGTCGACGCCCTGCTGCCCATGTGGTCGCTGCAGGGCAATGAAACGTGGTGCATGATCGGCTACCACGCGGTGCCGGTGATTGTGGACGGCTACCTGAAGGGCGTGCGTGGTTTTGACGTCGAGCGCGCCTACGACGCTGTAAGAAAAACCGCCATGAATCCCGACTACGACGGCGTGGCGGCGTACGACAAGCTGGGCTGGGTCCCCTTTGACGAGGAAAACGAATCGGTCTCCAAAACGCTGGAGTACGCCTACGACGATTATTGCATCGCGCAGTTGGCCAAGGCGCTGGGCAAGGAGGACGACTACGCGTATTTCATGCAACGGGCCGACAACTACAAGAATCTGTTCGATCCGTCGGTGGGGCTGATGCGCGGGAAAGACTCTCAGGGCAATTGGCGCACGCCGTTTAACGCCCACGAGTACGTCTTCAAGGGTGATTTCACCGAAGGGACCAGTTGGCAGTACACCTGGTACGTGCCGCAGGACGTGCCGGGATTGATTGAGTTGATGGGCGGGGAGGAGAACTTCTGCGAGAAGCTGGACGCCCTGTTCTCGTTTGGCGAGAACGACAGCGAAGGCATGGACGACGTGCAGGGCCGCATCGGCGAGTACTGGCATGGCAACGAGCCGAGCCATCACATCATCTACCTCTACTGCTACGCCGGGCAGCCGTGGAAGGCGCAAGAAAAGTTGCGACGGATCCTCAGAACGCAGTACGGCAATCAGCCGCATTCGCTGACCGGTAACGACGACTGCGGGCAGATGTCGGCCTGGTATCTGTTCACGGCGCTGGGCTTCTACCCGGTTTGCCCTGGCGACGACTACTACGTCATCGGCAGCCCCGCGGTCGAGCGGGCCACTTTGCGACTTTCCAATGGGAGCGAGCTGACGGTCACGGCCGAGAACCTGTCGGAAGAGAACGTCTACGTGCAATCGCTCAGGGTGAACGGCCGGCCGTACAGTAGCGCGATGCTGCCGCACGAGCAGATTGCCAACGGCGGCACGTTGGAATTTGTCCTGGGGCCCGAGCCCAACAAGTCCTGGGGCGTCGAGCGCCAGTGAGCAAGCGCGGCGTCGGAAATCTGGGCTTTTAAGGCCCGGTTACCGACGCTTGCGGGTCGTTGCTGCGCGAGTCGGCGCGGTGCAGCACGTCGGCGATGCCTTGCAGACTTGCGGCCAGCGTGATGTCGTCAAAGAGCCAGGCCCCAACGCCGCCAGTGGGCCGGGCTTCCAGACGGAGGCGATCGAATCGCAGGCCTTCCGTCGGCTTGAGCAGTTGCGGGCTTGTGTCGGCAATCAGGTCCGGGGGCACGTCGCACCACACAGCGGCGTCGGCCTGGTCGCCGTCCATGCGCAACCGCATGACCCACAGATGCGCGCGATTGTCGGGCACGACCGCCTGGACGCCATCGAGCTGCGGATCCTGGTCAAGAGGCGCCTGCCGCATGGGGTCGTCCACCAGCGACGGGAGGACATGCAAGCCGAAGGCGTTCATCCCCGCGGGGACGCCCACAAACAGCGGCTCATCGGTCGTGCGATCGTTGCCGAACATGAGCGACAAGCCGGCCCAATCGAAATCAGCGCCTTCGGCGCCCACTATCTGCGTGCGCCATGCAAGCCACAACTCGCCCGGGCGTTGGCCGACCAGGCCGTCGTCGTCGACCAGATTGGCCTTGGCCAGAAATGACCGCTCGCTGGTGTCGAGGTCGAGAAAGAAACTGACGCCGTCAGAGGCTTCCAGCGAGCCGGAACGCCCGCGCAGGGGAGCGATATCCCCCACGTTCGGACCAAACGACAGGCGGCCCGAACGTCGAATCGGCGGATCGCGAAAGCCGATGGTGTAGCTCGTGCCTTGCGAGTCGACGTCAAAGCCCTGGTAGGCGATCAGATCGTCAACGCGCAGCAGCTCGTAGAAATCGACGGCGGCCAGTGCTGCGTCGACGCCCGCTCGGGCCTCCTTGCGCAGCTGCACTTCGTCGACGCGGACAAACTCGCGCTGGTGGGTCAACGGAACGGCTCGCGGCGCCAGCGCGGCGTTGCGGTCGAGTTGTGCTTCCCACCCGGCGGTCAGTTGCACCGCCAGCGGCGACGCTTGCTCGTCCTCTGCACCCTGATTTGCCAGTTCGACTTCCCCTTCGTAGACCGAAACGGACACGACCTGATTGTCCGTCACGCGAACGCCGAACTCGGTCCCCAAGTCCGTCACGCGGGAATGTGGCGTTTGGATGACAAGCGACTCGCCCCGGCTGGCATTCAGCCCGGTCAGTTTGCCGCGCCCCAGCGCGATCAGCGACGAGGATTCGGCCGTGGCTTGAATCGGCCCTTCGAGCACGAGCGTGCTGCCGGTGGTCGTCGAAATCTGCGCGATGCCGTGATCAAACGCAATCGCGTCGCCCTGTCGCAGCAGCGTGCCGATGCCGATGCGGTCGGAGTCTCGAGGCGCTAAGCCGAGCGATTCGGACACCACCGCGACGACGGGCGGCAACGGCGGCTCGGACGGACGCGGTTTCGGCGCGGGAGGGTCGTTTTGGGCCACCGACGGCGGGTTCGTTGCCGGCTGGCCGGGGGGCGTCGGGGACTTGCCGCCCCACAGACCCAGTCCGACCGACAGCAGCAATCCTGCCGCGAGGCCCAGGGCCGCGGCCAGTTTGACCGGTCCTGACGAGACCGTGCGAGCGGACGGCGCCGGCGGACCCAGCGGCGTGGCCAGCAGTTCGATGTCCCGCAGCGATTGCTCCACCGCCTGCACATACGATTGGTCGTTGCGAACGCCCAATTCGTGCAGCAAGCGAACGGCCAGCAACTGCCGGCCGAGATAGTCGTGAATGATCGCAGCCAAGATCGCGCGTGTGGCGTTGTCGGGGCTGCTCGCGATCCACTCGTGGACCTCCGACGTTGCCTCGCGTGAAAGAGGCTCGCCGTCGAGCAGCGAGTTCCACGAACGCCAGGCCAATTGATCGGCGTCGCTTGCCTGCTGGTCATCGGCATCTTTGTTCAGGCAACGTTGCACCAAGTCCAACCGCAGCGCAGCCAGTTGCAGGCGAACCGAGGACGCGGGGCGGCGCAAATGCAGGGCGACCTTGGCGGGCGCCAGGCCGTGCAGATATCGCAGGTACAGCAGTCGCAAGGCATCGGGCGAGAATTTGTGCGGAACGTGCTCGTCCAACAGCTCACAAACGGCAATCGTATCGAGTTGGCCCGCGGGCTCCGCTGCGGCAAACGTCGCGCTGCAGAGCGCCCGCAGCACCTGTTGCGGAAGAAGTTGCGACGGAACGCTGCCGAGCACCTCTAGCACGCTGCGGGATGCGAGTCGCCAAAGTTCGTTCGTCGTGAGCCCGGGGGCGTAGTCGACGAGGAACGCCTCGACAATCCGTCCGAGAATCTGCTCGTCGCCCGCCGCCCCGCCGCGGGCAAGACAGGTCGCCGCGCGAATTCTAGGGTAAATCTGCAGCCACGCCTGCAGGTGCGGCTCGCGGGCGGCGCATCGCTGGTAGCCGCGGATAAAATTCTCGTCGTTGCTGAGCCCCAGCCGTCGCTGCGCAATGATGGCCGCCGGCCGCGACTCGCCCTCCGGCTCGGGATCGATCACGTTGGCCACCTGATTAGCGGCCGAGAACATCCAGTGCAGTCCCGCGGACAATTGGACGTGTTGAACGAACTGGTCGCGGCGTCGGCGATCGCTCAGCAGCAGTTGCTCCAGCCGCTGCTTCTCGTCCGCAGAAATGACGCCCTCCAGCCACCGCTCGGCCAGCGACAGCAGTTCCGTGGAGTCGGCGTTGGATTCGTGAGCGGGATTCATGCGCGGCGGCGGCGAGTTCGACTAGGCGCTCTGGCCTGAGAGTTCGCGTAACGTGGCGGTGATGCAAGTGTGCAGCAGTCGGCGGATGCGGGACATGGTGCGGTGGACCGTTCGCGGCGTCTTGCCGAGTTTCTTGGCCATGGTGTCGACGGTCATGCCTGACTGGTAGCGGAGTTCGACGGCCGCGCGATCCACGTCGCTGAGCTTCTGCACGCAGCCCTCCAGGGCGTCGCGGCGCAGGTCGAACAGTTCGGTGTTTTCGAGCATCTCGACCGACAGCAGCTGGATCAGTTCGTCGTTGAGCCACAAGCGGTCGGTGGCCGACTTGCGACGATGACGCAGCACTTCGATGTGGGCAATGCCGCAGGCCCAGCGGAAGAAGTCGCGGCTGACGTCGAACTGGTCCCACTTCTTCCATAGCGCAAGACTCGTCTCTTGCATGATGTCGTCGACGTCGGTGCGCGTCGGCGCCAGCGTGCTAATAAACGCGTTGAGCGCGCACTGGTGCTTGGCAAACAGCTGCACGAACAGCGACGACGGCGGCGAATTGTCGTGTGAAGACGTCATCGACAAACAGATGGCGAGGGCACGCGACGAGCGCGTCGCATGCGCAGGGAAGCAGAAGCTGCTGTTCATCTTAGAAACAGAACACGGGGTGCTGTCAACGTCGCTCGTCGGAAAAGGCAATCCGCTCGTCGCACCGCGCGCGACTTGCGGCGACGGTCGCCAACGAGGGCGAACAACTGCCATCCTCATAGCCACAGCCGCTTGGCTTTGGCGGGTGGCGCCGCATTTCGCGAGTTTCTTGCCCGTGTCAGAAAAATCGAAACTTTCCGCGTCAGGATCTTGGCGTCGGCTGCGGAGAACATGCAGGCGGTCTTGGATGCGAGGGCATTCCGGGCTTTTCGATCGATGTGCGCCATTCGGCGCAGCCAAGTGCGATCTCGCGACGTGGCGAAAGCAGTGCGTCCGGCGGCTCGCCTGCAGGACGAGGCTTCACATGCGAATTGCGGTCGTCGAAGCCGGCTGCGGCACGACGACGACTTGTCGATTGTTTGGCCTACGCGGACGCGGACCTCTGGGGCAGAGGCCTGCGGAATCACGTTGCCCTCGTGCGGGCGACGACACACAGCGCCGGGCGGCGCCCGGCCGGGCCGCTGGACCCGTTGAGCGAATCGGCGACGCGTCGTGCACGGCGTGAGCCACACACTGAGGAATCACCAGATGACGACGTTTCGACGAATCGATTTGTGCCTCCTGGCAGCGTGCGCAGTGGCACTGGCCGCCAGCCGAGTCCAGGCGGTCGTGTTGATTGAGGACGACTTCAGCGGCGCCGGCTCGGGAACGGGCTGGGCGGTCGGCAACGACTGGGAGGGGCTCGACGGGGGCCTTGTCTCGACTGATCCGACGGGTACGCCGAACGTGCAAAGCTTTCGCGACTTTGCCCTGCCGCTGGACGGGTCGGGCGGAGTCGTCTACATCAAAGTCGACTACGCCCAGGCGGCGCCTGGCACGGGCGAACACTGGGGCGGGCTGGCATTCTTCACGGGAACCGAGGGGGCGGCCGGCGACGAAACACTCTTCGTGGGCAATACGGCGGGCTCGAACCGCTACGGCATCGACCTGAAGAACGGCGGCATCCTCGTGGGCCCCAAGCCGATCGACGATCAGTTCCACACGCTGATTGCCAAGATCGACACATTGGGGACTGACCACGTTTACTCGTTTTGGGTCGACAACGTGAACGTCAGCGTGCCCTCGGCTTCCACGACGGTCGTGGGAGGCGGCCCGATCACGCAGGTTTGGAACACGCTGCGGCTGGCGGGCGCCGACGAGGCGACGGACAACTTCGACAATCTGCTGATCGCCACGACGCCTGCGGACGTCGGCCTGGTGGCGTCGACCATCACGATGACAGTCAACCGCGCGACCGGCGACGTGTCGCTGAGCAGCAGTTCGCCGTTGGCGAATGTCGTGGGCTACTCGATCTCCTCCTCGGCGGGCAGTCTCGAAGCGGCCGGTTGGACGCCGGTCACGGGCAACTACGACAGCAGTGGGAGCGGTTTGGTCGACCCCGATGATGCGTGGGCGATCCTGTCGACCGATCCCAGCGACACGACGCTGCTGTCGGAAGAAATGCAGAGCGGGACCCCGGGCGACGGCGGCACGATTGGGACCACGGCCGTGAATCTGGGCAGCGTCTGGAATCGTTCGCCGTTTGAAGACCTGTTTGCCACGGTCGTTGTCGACGACGGCGGGACGTCGATGATGCTGGCGGCCGACGTGGTGTACACGGGAACCGGCCCGGCGTTGGGCGATTTGGACGGCGACGGCGATTTGGATGCGAGCGACTGGACCCTGTTCAAATCGGGCCAGGGCGCGGTGGACAACTCGCTGACGGCGGTGGCGGCCTACCAAATGGGCGATCTGAACGGCGACTATGACCACGACCTTTCCGACTTCGACCTGTTCGCCGAAGCCTACGACGCCGCCAACGGCACGGGAGCGTTCGCGGCGATGGTGCAAGGCGTGCCGGAGCCGGGCGCGCTGGCCCTGGCGCTGTGCGGCGGCTTGGCCTGCGCGATGCGATCGCGACGGAGGATAAAATTCGCGCTGGCGCTGTTGGCGGCTGTGACGCTGGCGGCGAGCAACTTCGCCGGAACCGCCCGCGCGGTGATTTTCGCCCAGGACGACTTCAGCGCCGAAGGTTCCGGCACAGGCTGGGCGAGCGGCGACATCTGGGAGAACGTCACCGGCGGCGTGGCCGACACGGCGTTTGGCAACGCGAAGTTCCGCGCACTGGACGTGCCGTTCGAGCCGTACTTCTACGACAAGGTCTACATCGCGTTTGACATTCAATTTACGGCCGCGGATCAGTGGGGCGGCGTGGCGTTCTTCGAGGGCATTGACGGCGGAACCGAGTCGCTGTTTATCGGCGATCCCGGGGGCGACGGTTACGACGTGTTCGGGCTCGACCTGAAACAGGGGCAGAACTTGCCGGGCGATCCGACGCAGGGAATCACGATCGACAACGGTTTGCATCGGATGATTGTTGAGTTGGACTTCGATGACGACTTCTCGGCGCCGTTTGACGACAAGTACAGTCTGTGGGTCGACAACGTCGATCCGAACAATCCGACCCACACGGTCACGATCCAGAACTCGCCGATCCAGCAGGCGTGGCAGTCGGTGCGGCTGCAATCGGCAGGCGGCGGCGAGTTCTTCAAGGTCGACAACTTCATTCTCACCGACGACGCCAACCTGGTGTTCTCGCCGACGCTGAATCTGGTCGTCGACAAGGCAACCGGCGAGGTGAGCATTCGCAACGCCACCGGCGCCGCGATTGAGATGAGCGCCTACTCGATCGAAAGCGCCGCCGGTGCGCTGAACACCGGCGCGCTGCCGGGCGACTTTGACGCCAGCGGCGCGGTCGACGGCGAGGACTTTCTCAATTGGCAGCAGCAGGTTCCGACGCTCGACGTCGATGATCTGGCCGATTGGCAGGTGAACTACGGCGGCACCGGCGGCGGCACGGGCGGCTGGGACAGTCTGGCTGACCAGGACCTGGCCGGCTTTCCGGCGGGCGATGGGTCGGGCAACGGTTGGGAAGAGGGCGCCAACCCGGGGCCCGGCGAGGTGGAAGAGTACTTCCTAGCCGGCGAGTCGTCGGTCGCCGACGGCGTCACGCTGGCGTTGGGCAACGCCTATGCCGGCGGCGCCGCAGGCGTGGAAGACCTGCGGTTCCTGTACCGCTCCGGCGGCGAGCTGAAGGTGGGCACGGTCAGCTACGAAGGCGGCGCGGCCACGGGCGCGGTGCCCGAGCCGGCCAGCGTCGCGCTGGCGGCGATTGCTGCGACGGCGGCGGTGTTCTGTCAGCGCCGACGCGGTCGCGGCACGCGATAGGCGGCTGCAGAACCACGACGGTTTACGGGGCACTGGCAACGGACGCCGCTCCCGCGGCAGCGGTGCAATAGCGTGGTCCAGCAACAGAGAAGAGAAAGGTCGATTCGGTGCGAACTTGTCGCCGTCAGAACGCGTTTACGCTGGTGGAACTGTTGGTCGTGATTGCCATCATCGGCATTCTGATCGCGCTGTTGTTGCCGGCCATTCAGGCGGCCCGTGAAGCGGCGCGGCGAGCGGAGTGTAAGAATCGGCTCAAACAGATGGGCCTGGCGGCGTTGAATATCGAGTCGACCTTCAAGCATTTTCCCACGGGCGGCTGGGGGTGGCGGTACGCGGGCGATCCCGACCGGGGCTTCGGCGCCAAGCAACCGGGCGGTTGGTATTTCTGCATCTTGGCGTATACCGAGCAGAGTGCCCTGTGGCAGTTGGGCTCCGACGGCGACGCCGACACGGTCACTGCGGATCAACGCGCAGGCGCCCTGCAGCGGCTCAGCACGCCGGTGGGGCTGTTCAACTGCCCGTCGCGGCGCGGGGCCGAGTTGTATCGTTTCTCCAATCCCAGCAACTACCTCAACGCCAATCGACCGTCCGACGTGGGGCGGAACGATTACGCGGCTTGCGGCGGGAATTTGTGGCCCAGCACGATTTACGAGGGGCCGCCCCTGTCGGGCAATACCATGCCCAATCCTGCCAACTACCACCCGAACTTTCGAGAATACTGCTTGCCGTTTGAGTTGCCCGGCCGCACCCCCAAGCTGGGCGGCAACGGCGTTGTCCTGGCGTTGAGCGAAACGCGCATCGCTCAAATCACCGATGGCACGACGCACACGATCTTTGCCGGCGAGAAGCACATTCCCGAGGGCGAGTACGACACGTCGACCAACGTGGGGAACGATCAGGGGTGGGACGTCGGTTTCGACCACGACGTGAATCGGTGGACCAAGCATCCCCCCCACCCCGATTCGCAACCTCCCGGCCTGCCGGGCGACGAAGACGTGTCGCTGTTCGGCAGTGCGCATCCCGCCGGCTGCCAGTTCGTGCTGTGCGACGGGTCGGTCGACACGATTGGATACGACGCAGACCCCGCCGTGTTCTCGCGCATGGGGCCGATTGCCGACGGCGAGATTGCGGGTGAGTTTTGACGGCTGCCCCGACAGCGATCTGAGGTCGGCTGTCAGCTCTCGGCTGTCGGCTCTCAGCCAGAACGACGGGCTCGCCAGTCAAGCCGCGGCCGTCATGCAAGTGTCGCCGCAGCCGTTCTTGGCAGAGCCCAGCGCTACGAGCTTTATGCCCTCATAACTCACTCGCCGCGCTCGGCGCGTTGCCGCACCAGGTGCAGCGCCTGCTCGAAGTGTTTCTGCAGGACGAGGAACTCGCGCAAGTCGCCGCCGCGGTCGGGGTGCAGCGCCTTGACCCGCTCGCGATAGGCGGCCATGACCTGTTGCTCGGTGCTGTGGGCGTCAAGCCCCAGGGCGACCAGGCACGGGGGGCGGAATTTCAGCGCCCAATAGTGGGTCTTGGTCGGGATGCGGGCTACGACGACCAGCGCTCGGCGTAGCGACCGCAGGTACCGGCGGATGTCCAGCACCAGGCACACGTACCCCAGGCCGGGCAGGCCGAAGGCCACGGCGAAAAAAATCGCCAACATCGGAGTGTCGACCGCGTCGGGCCATGTCCCGGCAAAAACGGCGATCGGATGATGTGCGACGGGTAGCATGATTCAACGAGCGGGTGCGCCGTTGCGTAAAAGCCGGCAAGCCGACGATGGTTGGCGGCATCGGACCGGCGCCGACGACAGCGCGATTGCCGCGCGTCGAGGCATTCTAGCGGCGGCCGTGGACAAATCCAACTTTGCCCCGCCGAACTGTTACAATAGCCCTTCTGCTGCCGATTTCGCCGCCGCGCCGGCCTGCCGCCGCGGATGGTGAAGTCGGTCGGACGCGTTGCGCCCCGCGGCGCTTGTGGCTCCTCTCCCCGACGCTCGGCTCGAAATGTTTTGCGCTCGTACGGTCTGTTGTTTGTTGGTTGTTTGGAGTTGTGGATTCCTCGGGCGTCCGCTTTGTCGTGCGCAGCAGACCCAGCGCGTGTACCTGTCCGGGCACGACAAGGATGACGCCGTGGAGTGGGAGTTTCGCTGCACGTCTGGCGCCAATGCGGGCAAGTGGGCGACCTTGCCCGTGCCGTCGCAGTGGGAACTGCACGGGTTCGGCACGCTGAACTACAAGAAAGACGTGGGGGATGCGGTCAACGAGCACGGCTTGTATCGACACCGCTTCGCGGCCCAGCCGGCCTGGCAGGGCAGCCGCGTGTTGCTGGTGTTCGAAGGCGTGATGACGGACGCCGCTGTCACGCTCAACGGCAAGAGCGTCGGGCCGACGCACCAGGGGGGCTACTACCGTTTCTCTTACGAGGTGACCGATCTGCTGCGGTGGGACACTGAGAATGTCCTGGAGGCGAACGTTGCCAAGCACTCGGCCAACGAGTCGGTGAACAAGGCCGAGCGGACCGCGGACTTCTGGGTGTTTGGCGGCATTTATCGGCCCGTCTACTTGAAGATCGTCCCGCCGCAGTTCATCCAACGGGTGGCGATCGACGCCCGCGCTGACGGCTCGTTTGCGGCGGATGTATTTGTTGATCTGTCTGAAGCCGACGCCGCCGGCCAGGAACTGAGCGTCGAGGCGCAGGTGCTGACGTTGGACGGAACGGACGTCGGCCAGCCGTTTGCCGCGCCGGTTGCGCCGGCCGGGTCGGCACGACCGCCGTTCGACTTGCCGCCGACGCGCGTGGCGGGGGCGATCGACTCGCCCCGCCAGTGGACGGCCGAGACGCCGCACTTGTACGAGGTCGAGTTCCGCCTGAAACAGGGCGCGCAGGTGCTGCACCGGCAGCGCCAGCGGTTTGGCTTTCGCACGATTGAAGTTCGCCGCGACGACGGCATCTATGTCAACGGCCGCCGGGTCGTGCTGAAGGGCGTCAATCGCCACTCGACCTGGCCTGACTCGGGCCGTTGCCTGAGCGAGGAAGTTCACCGGCTGGACATCGAAACGATCAAGTCAATGAACATGAACGCCGTGCGGATGTCGCATTATCCGCCCGACGCGGCGTTTCTCGATTTGTGCGACGAGCTGGGGCTGTACGTGCTGGACGAGTTGGCCGGTTGGCACTGGGCGTACGACACGCACGTGGGTCGGCAGCTGGTCGAAGAGATGGTCACGCGCGACGTCAACCATCCGTGCGTGCTCTTTTGGGACAACGGCAACGAGGGCGGCAACAACGTGGCGCTCGACGAGGTGTTCACTTGGTTCGATCCGCAGCAGCGCACGGTGTTGCATCCGTGGGAGGCGTTCGGCGGCGTCAACACGGCGCATTACCTGGAGTACGACCGAGCGCTCGTGGCCAGTCGCGGGGCGCCGACGCGGCATGGCACGGGCGAGGTGTATCAGGAGTGGGAAGATCTGAGCGATCCCAACAAGTACATCTACATGCCCACCGAAATGATGCACGGGCTGTACGACGGCGGCGGCGGGGCCGGGCTGGCCGACTATTGGAGCATGATGCGCGAGAGCCCCGTGCTGGGCGGCGGGTTCCTGTGGGTGCTGTTCGACGAGGGGATCCGCCGTCCCGACGGCACGCTCGACTGCGCGGGCAACCAGGCGCCCGACGGCCTGGTGGGTCCCTACCGCGAGCGCGAGGGGAGCTTTTATGCGGTGAAAGAGTTGTGGTCGCCGATCCAGGTGAAGTGGCTGGGCGGCAGGCGTTTGGACATCCAGAACGACTACAGCTTCACGGACGCGACGGAGTGTCGGCTGACGTGGCAGTTCCGCAAGTTCCGCACCCCGCGCGACGATGCGGCTGGCTTTACCGTCGTCAGCGAAGGTGCGCAGAAGTTGCCTAGCATTCCACCGGGCGAGTCGGGCGAGTTGCGTTTTGGCGTGCCGCTGCTCGACGCCGAAGCGGACGCGCTGGCGGTGCGGATCGACGATCCCGACGGTCGGGAACTCTGGACATGGGTGTTGCCGCTGCATGAGTTAGCTCCGACTCAATTCACGCAGGGCACAGGGGACGAGCCCGTCTCCGTCGACGAACACGAAGGCGCGATCGTTGTCGCGGCCGGCGACATGGCGATTGAGATCGACAAGTCCAACGGAATGCTGCGCCGCGCAACCCGCGGCGACCAAGAGTTCTCGCTAGCCAATGGTCCGCTGGCCGTCCCGGGCGCGTCGGCGCTGCAGGGCGTCACGCATCAGGGCACGCCGGACCGCGCGACCGTCGAACTGCAATTCACCGGCATGTTGAAGTCGGTCACCTGGAATGTTAACCACACCGGCTGGGTCGAGTGCCAGTACGAATACGTCGCCGAGGGTCCGCACGAGTTTTTTGGCGTGACCTTCGACTACCCCCGCGAACTGGTGCGCGGCAAATGCTGGTTGGGCGACGGCCCGTTTCGCGTGTGGAAGAACCGCCGGGCGGGCGTGACGCTGAACGTCTGGCAGAACGAGGCCAACGACACGATCACGGGCTACTCGGGCTGGGAGTATCCGGAATTCGCCGACTGTTTTGCCAACGTGCATTGGCTCGAGCTGCAGACTGACGAGGGGCCGATCACCGTCGTGCCGCATAACCCTGCGGGGTTCGTGCAGGTGCTCACGCCGTCTCAGCCGCCAGAACAGTGGCGCGGGCAGACGGATCTGTCGTTGCCCCAGTGCGGGCTCGCTCTGCTGGACGCGATCCCGCCGATTGGCAGCAAGTTCAAACCGGCCGCGACCACCGGGCCCGCCGGGCAACTGACCGAAGGACCGGGGGCGCGCCGCGGGGCGGTGAGTTTTTATTTTGGCGAACTGCCGGAGTGAGCGATTTGCGACTCACTGGCCGACGTTGCCCGCGACCGGCTCCAGCACCACGCCGCCGCTGGTGACGCTCACGATTCGCCATTGGTCCTGCACCACGTCGTTCAGCCGGTACTGGCGGCCGTCGACCAGCACGGCGGGCTCGCCGCCGTCGTGGACGATGGCTTGCAGGTGGATCTCGGCTTCCGGCGGGGCGCTCTGCGTTTGCGGGCGGGTCGCGTCCTGGGGGGCCTTGCCGTCGGTCAACAGCGGAGATCGCCGAGCGGGGGCGGCGTCGACAGACGTCGCGGCAAACGGATTCGCAGCGAGGATTTGAGCGAGATCGACCGGGGCGAGCGCGGCCAAGCCGGCCGTCGTCGCATCGGGTTGTTCGCCGGCCGCGGCGGAAGCGGGGCGAACCGTCGTCGCCAGCGCGACGCCGTCACCGACAGCGGCTTCGCTGTTTTTGGGCGACCACATTCGATAGCCAACCACGGCGACCAGCACGACGGCCAGCCCCCCGGCGACAATCAGTTGTTTGCGCTGTCGCGAGTCGGTCGGCGGTTGTTGGGACTGTGCGGGCATGGCGTGCGTCTCCAGTTAGCGATGCTCGACCCGTCGAGCGGCCACCTCGTCGGCGGTCGTCACCAACTCGACGCGCAGCGCGTAGCTCAGTTGGGACCGGTCGGCGCCCTCGGCGGCCACGACGAGATTGGTGACGCGGTTCATCTGGTCGCAGTGGCGCAGGTCGTCCAGGACGAGGCAGATCGCATCGTAGCTGCCCGAGCCGGTGAGCTGCAGCGCGTGGCCCTCGTACTCGCCGTACGCGACCGCGCCTGCCGGGCGGTAGTCTTTGACGGTCAGCTTGCAGCGCGCGGCCGCTTCGCTGAACCACGACAGGAATCCGGTTTCGTCCGACCGTGTTGAGAGGCGGGCCTCGCTCGCGGCGAGCTGCTCGGCCAGTTGATCCCGTTGGGCACGGGCCGCTTCCAGTCGGTCTCGCAGCGAGTTCTCGGTGGAGAGATAGTCGTAGGCGCGTTCGACGGCTTGCCACGTGGCGTCGAGTTCGTGCGTGGCGGGCCGCAGCGACAGCGCGTACCAGGCCCCCGCGGCTACGGCCACGCACAGCACGCCCCCCACGGACCACCAAGTGTGGACCGCTCGAGTTTGCCGCTCGGCGCGAGTTGTCGGGGCGGGGCTGGACATGATTGTGTGGATGTGAGTTGGGGTTCGGCTGCGGTCAGGTCAGTTCGCCAGGTCGCACCGCACGTGAAACGTGCGCGTCGCCGTTTGGTCGTCCGGCGCCTGGGAGGCTTCGAGCACCACGTCGGCCAGCGCCGCGGACGCCCGCAACGCGTCTACGAACCGCGAAACGGTCAGCGCGTCGTTGGCCAGACCGGTGACGATGATCCGTTTGCCGGGCGTCGTGCTGCGGTTGACGCCGGCCGCGGCGGAGGCGCTCTCTTCCATGCGGTACGAGTCGATTCGCAGTTCGCCGCCGCGCGACTTGCACGCCGACGCGACGATTTGCAGCAGGGCCAGGGGCACATCGGCCTGTTCCAAGGCGTCCCGCTGCTGAAGCGTCTGGCGGATCCGCTGGGCGTCCTGCTGAAGTTGCTGGGTTTGTCGTTCGACGGCCAAGAGCTGCGCGGTGCGCACCGTGAGCTCGGCGTGGGCCGCCGCGGCTTGGCCTGCGCGGTAATCCAGGGCGAACTGGCCGAACCCCAGTAGGACGACGGTCGCGGCTCCGATGGGAATCCAACGCCGCGCCTGGCGACGGTGTTCGAACCGTCGCAGCAGTTCGACGGGCAGCAAGTTGACTCGCTTGGCAGTTTTCATAGTTGGCCCCCCAGCGCCAGCGCCGCGGCTTGTGCGAAAAGCGGCGCGTAGGGTTGCGCGGCGGTCCACGTGGCAGCGGGGGGCGCCGCGGTGACGACCGGCACGGTGAGCTTCTCCTGCAGCCACGGCGCCAGTCCGCGGATCATGCTTCCGCCCCCGCACAAGACGACGCGCTCGACGGACTGGCCGATGCCGCAGTGGCTTGCGTAGTCCAGCGTGCGGTGAACCTCGAACTGCAGCGTCCGCAGCCAACTTTCCAAGCCGCCGCGTACCTGCGCCGCGAGTCTGCCGGCGGCGTTCGCACATCCCCACTGTTGCAGCAGCGTTTCGCTGGCGGGAGGCGACACCTGGAGCACTTCCGCAACGCTCTGCACGGCCACTCGCGTCGACACGGCCACCCGTGGCCGCACGTAGCTGGCCGCGCCGGCGCTGGCCAGCACGAAGGCGGCGCCATCGTGGCCCAGGTCGACGACCAACTCGGCCTCGTCCGGCGCGGAAATCCGCGCCAAGGCGGTCAGCGTCGGCTCCAGGTTCTGGCAGACAAGGCCCCATCGCTCCAGCTCGCGCGGCACGGCGACGGTCACCTCGCTGGCCGCCCACGCCAGATGCAGTGTGGAATCGTCTTCGTCGTCCTGGGTCTCCCAGTAGTCGTACGTGGCGTCGGCGGCGGCCGAGCCGAGCAGTTGCTCCACGGCTTCGGCCGCGGCGCCATCGATGTCTTCTTCGGCCGCACAGAGCGGTTGCGTTTCGTAGTCGGTGAACCGAGCCGGCAGCGAACACGCGGCGGGATACGTGGTCCGCCAGCTGAAATCGCGCAGCCACTGGCCGACGGCGGCCGCTTGCGCAACCGGGTCTTCGGCTGCCGTCGGCGGCATGGGGATGCGCGCCGCCGCGACAACGGTCCGCTCGCCTCGGTCGTCGGTCGCCAAGACAATTTTCGCCGCATGCGAGCCCAGATCGACGCCCGCGCGCTTCGCGATCCCGCGGGAGCGCTGGAGACGCGAAGTCAGTTGTGGCGGGGCGGTGAGCATGACAGTTCGATTCGGGCGTGCAAGGTCGTTCGCGGCAGCATCGGTCGACTAACGGCCGCCGACCGAGGACAGGTTGAGCATGGGCAGCATGACGGCCAGCACGATGCTGCCCACCACGACTCCCAAGGCGACGATGATGGCGGGTTCGGCGACTTTCACTGTGTCCTTGAGTTTCTGTTCGCCCTCGGACTCAAAAAACTCGCCGACCGTCTGCAGTACGTCGCCCAGTTGGCCATTGGCCTCGCCGGTGGCGACCATTTCCATGGCTCCGTCGGGCAGGCATTCGGACTCGGCAAAGGCGGAGGACATCGGCTGGCCGACCAGGACCGCCTCTTGCATGTCGCTGTTGAGCGACTTCATCAGCGAGTTTCGGGAGATGTTCTCTGTCAGGTGCAGAACTTCCAGCAGGGGAATGCCGGCTTCCAGCAGGATGCCCTGCAGCCGGAAGAGCCTCCCCGTGCCGAGCGCCCGCGTGACGTCGCGCACGAGCGGCAGACGGTAGGCGGCGCGGTCCAGCCAGGCCCGGCCGCGCGGCGAACGCATCGCCCGCCAAACGCCAACGGCGGCGAGTCCCGCAGCGGCGGCGGCCGCCCACCAGTAGGTGCGCAGCGCCGTGCCGCCAGCGAGCAGCAGTTGGGTGACCCAAGGCACGGGCGCCCGCGACGCCGCGTAGATGCCGGCGAACTTGGGCAGCACGAAGAACACCATCGCGAATAGCACGCCGCAAGTCACGATGGCCAGCACAGTGGGATAGCTCAACACCGAACGAATGGCCGACCGCGTGCGCAGCTCGTCGCGGAGCAGTGTGCGGAGGCGCGTCAGCACGTCCGGCAGTTGCCCGGAGGCTTCGCCCGCGGCCACGGTCGCCACGAGAATGTCGCCAAAGCGATCTCGCTGCGCGGCAAACGCTTGCGACAGCAGATTGCCCTCTTCGACCGACACGTGCAATTGGCGCAGCGATTCTCGTACCGCTGGCTTGGCGGCTCGATCGGCCAGGCTGCGCAGGGCGTCGGCAACCTCCACGCCCGAACGGGTCATAATCGACAACTGCGTGACGATCATCATCACGTCGCGCTTGTCGAGCGGTTTTTCCCGGCGGCGGCGCGAACGAGCGACGGTCGTTTTCGATCGGGCCGACTGCGCTGCTTCCCGTCGTCCGGGCGCCGCCGCAGCGCGCAGCGACGCGGCGCTGCGCAGCGGCGTGGCGCCGGGCAGTGCAGAGCGGCGGAGGGCGTCGGTCGGGTTCATGGCAGCGAGCGGAATGTCGGAAACGGTTTTGGATCGGCAGCGGCGCCGGCGGTCAGTCGGGGGAGATCACGCGCACCACCTCGTCGAGCGAGGCGACGCCCTCTTCGGCGGCGCGCAGACCTTGCTGCATCAGCGAGTCGAAGCCCTGCTTGCGCGACCAATCGCGCAGCGCGTCCAGCGGGGCGCCGGCCGCGATCATTTCGCGCAGTTCGCGGCTCACCGGCAGCATCTCGTAGACCCCCACGCGCCCTTGGCAGCCGGTGTCGTAGCAGCGCTCGCATCCGGAACCGCGGGCGAACTGACGCGCCCGATCGCCCGCGTACTGCACGGCGTCCAGCAAAGCGGGCGGCGGGTAATACAGACCGCGGCAATGCGGGCACACCCGACGCAACAGTCGTTGGGCGACGACGCCCAGCAGCGACGCGGCGATCTTAAACGGCGCCACGCCCATGTCCGTCAAGCGAGCTACGGCGCTGGCCGCGTCGTTGGTGTGCAGGGTGCTGAGCACCAGGTGACCCGTGAGCGCTGCCTGGACCGCCGTTTCGGCCGTCTCCAGATCGCGGATCTCGCCGATCATGATCACGTCGGGATCCTGCCGCAGAATCGACCGCAACGCGCGGGCGAACGTTAGCGTCGCCCCGGCGTTCACATGGACCTGGTTGATCAGGTCCAGGCGGTATTCCACAGGATCTTCGACCGTCACAATATTGCGCTCGACCGACTTGATCAGTTCAATGGCCGAGTAGAGCGTGGTCGTCTTGCCGCTGCCCGTGGGGCCGGTCACCAGCAGCAGTCCGTGCGGCTTGGCCAGCATTTGCTGCAGCAAGCTCAGTTGATGCCCGGGGATCCCCAGCTCTTCCAGTCGGAATGTCACGCCGCCGCGATCGAGCACGCGCAGCACCACCTTCTCGCCCAACACGGTGGGCAACGTCGACGTGCGGACGTCGACCTCGCGGCGGTCGACGATGATGTTGATGCGCCCGTCCTGCGGCAGGCGATGCTCGGCGACGTCCATTCTGGCCATCACCTTGATGCGCGACACGATGGCCGGATGGAACTCGCGCCGCGGTCGCATCACCTCGCGCAGCATGCCGTCGACGCGGTAGCGGACGATCGTATTGCGCGGGGCGGGTTCGATGTGGATGTCGCTGGCCCGCTGCCGCACGGCCTGCAGCAGAATGTAATTGACCAGGTTGATGACGGGGCTCTCGTCGATCGCGTCGGCCAGTCCTTCCAGGTCGAGCTGGATCGCCTCCTCGTTCAGCGCCACGGCGCCCTCTTCCAGGTCGGCCGTGACGGTTTCGACCTGAAAGCCCTCGCCGTAGACCCGTCCCAGCAGTTCGACGATGCCGCTTTCCAGCGCCAACACCGGGCGGACTCGCAGTCCCGTGTGTTGTTCCAGCCGGTCGATCGACGCGAGATCGCGCGGGTTGGCCATCGCCACGGTCAGCGTGCCATGCACCCGGAACAGCCCGATGCTGCAGGTGGCCTCGGCGAGTGCGCGGGGGATCAGCCGCGCTGCCTGCGGGTCGACCAGCCCCTCGCGGAGTTGGGCGCAGGGCACCTTAAACTGATCGGCCAGGCAGGGCAGCAGTTCCGATTCTTCAATGAAGCCCAGCTTGACTAGCGTTTCGCCAAGTCGTTGACCTCCCTTCTGCTCGCGCAGCGCTGCGTCGAGCTCCGCCTGCGTGATGCGCCCCAGCGCCAGCAATTGCTCGCCCAGGCGCAGCCGTCGACGCGAACCGCTGACGCGGACTTCAGGAGCCGGACTGGGTGCGAGCGAGGCGGTCATTGCGCAAACTCCCCGGCAGCGGCAATCACGTCGTGCGACGTGCCGATCTGATCGGCCAGGCCCGTAACGTGCAGCACGTCGGTCACCAGTCGGCCCGGCGACGCCAAGCGCAGATCACCGCCCCGTTGTCGGCAGGCGGCGTGGAAATCGCACAAGCACTCCAGCCCCGCGCTGTCGACGAATCGCACGGCCCGCAGGTCGACGACCACCTGCGGCAAGCCGGCGCGCAGCGTTTCGAACAGCGCGGCCTGCGCTTCCTCCACGTTGTCGCTGGTGAGTCGTTCGTCCAGGACGACGACGTCGACGCAGCCTTGTTGGTACTTGCTGGGCATAGTGAATCAGCGGCCAGGGACCGGTGCGGTGACGCGGCGAACTCAGTCGACGCCTTCGATGGGGATGGACAGGTGAAAAATCGATCCGACGTTCAGCTCGCTGTCGACGGTCAACTCGCCGCCGTGCAGCCGGGCGATCTCTTGCGTGAGCGACAACCCCAGCCCGCTGCCGGGGATGCCGTTGACGCGCTCGTCGTTGCAGCGGTAGAAGCGCTCGCAGACGCGCGGCAGATCCTCGGGCGAGATGCCGATGCCCGTGTCGGCCACGGAGAAGTCGAGCTTGCGATCCGTGGCTTCCACGCGGAACGTGACCCGGCCCCCTTCGGGCGTGTACTTGGCGGCGTTGCCCAACAGATTGACCAGCGCCGCGGCCAGTTTGCTCTTGTCGGCCAGGACCTTGGGGTACTTCGGCGGGAACTCGCACAGGAACTCGATTTCGCGCGACTGCATCGTGCCTTCGACCTTGCGGGCCACGTCGTCGACCAACCGCGACAGGTCGACCTCGCGGCGGTCGATGGCCAGGGCGCCCGCTTGCATGCGGCTGACGTCAAGCAGGTCGTCGATCAGCTGGGACAGTCGCACCGCTTCGGACTCGATGACATTGAAAAACTGTTTCTGCGACTCGGGGTCGATGTCGTCGCCGGTGGAAAGCGCCTCGGCATAGGCGCGAATGTTCGCCAGCGGGGTGCGCAGCTCGTGCGTGGCGGTGGCCAGGAATTTGTCGCGCATGTCCTCGGCGAGGCGCCGTTGCGTCACGTCGCGAACCGTCCAGGCGTGGCCGAGCAGCTCGCCGTCGCCGTCGAGCCGCGGCGCCCGGGTCAGTCTTAGGGTGCGGGTCGCGTCGCCGTTGGTCACGGCGTACTCCACCGCGACGCGACGACGCGTTTGGGCGGCGGACAGTTGGCCGGCTGCGTCTTCCGGCAAGGCAAGCGCCGCCGTGCAGGCCGTACCCAGTAGCGTCGGAGCGTCGCCGGCGCCGCAGATCGCGGCGAAGGCCGCGTTGGCTTGCGTGATGACGCCGCTCTCGTCGGTGGCGGCGACGCCATCGGCCAAGGCGTCAATCAACTTGTCGGCGCCCGGCATGGCGTGGGCCAAACCGGCGGAGACCTTTTCTTCCAGTTCTCGGGCGGCGGACCAGCGGCGTGCCAGTTGCGTCAAGCGGCTCCAACCGGCGGCGGCCGGAGAGGCGATTCCCAGCTCCGGCAAACGATAGGCGTCGTCCTCGCCCGCGGCAATGCGGGCCAACAGGCCCTCGATGATCTCCAACGGTCGCAGAAGCCTGCGGAGCCGCATGCCGCCGGCGATTACCACGGCCATCAGGACCGTCCCCGCGGCCAGCAGCCGCGGCGTCCAGCCGTCCATCGGAAACGCGGCCACGACGGCTCCGCCCGCGACGAGCGCCAACGCGGCGGTCGCGCCGAGCAGCGCCACGGCGCGCGTCACGCTATTTGTGGAAGTGGTCAACGAACCATTCATGGTCAAGCCTTATCGAGTGCGTCAGCCCCGCTGCGTGCGCAGCAGATCACGCGGCGCGCAGAGGGCGAGGCCTGCAGAAGGGTAGCTTACGCACGGCGCCGATTCGGCGATTGACGCGCCCTGGCAATGGCGCCGTTGGTAGCGACGACGCGGATCACGCGGAGCCGGATCGGCGAGCGGACCGCCTCGTCGGCAGGCCGATGCATAATCGCACCGAGACGGCTAGGCCGTGGGCGTTCGCTCGAGCAGGCCTTGTTGGGCCGCCGCTGCGATCTCGGTCAAGCTGAACGGCTTGTAAAAGATGGCGTGCAGGTTCAACTGCTGCTTCATCCGCTCGCAGTCCAGTTCGTAAGACTTGGCCGAGCAGATCATGCACACGGCGTTCTGCGACGGCCCCTCTTCACGCAGCGCGGTCAGGAACTGCTCGCCGTTGAGCATCGGCATCTGAAAATCGCTGCAAACGACGTCAAACGCCGTGGCCGAGGCGGCCCGCAGGGCCTCCACGCCGTTGCGGGCGATGGCCACGTCGAAGCCGGCCCGAGCGAACGCCAGCCGCAGGATGTCGGCCAGCGCGGGGTCGTCTTCGGCCACCAGGGCGCGCGGCTTCTCGCCGGAAACGTTCGGTGCTGACGAATCGAGAGTCATGGGACTTTGGCGGGATCGATCGAATGGTGCGTCATGTCAACAAATCGTGCAGCGCGGTTACGCCGCGGTTACCACGCGGCGCCGTCGGCGTGATTGACGATGAACTCGCCCGTCACGTTGTCGTAGGCCCAGCTCTCGGTGCCGCTGGCCGACAACGCCGCGCCGGAGGTCGTCACTCGCACGGTGCTGCCCGTGTTGCCGATCGAAGCCTCGGGGAACGGACCGTTCAGCATGCTCACCAAGTCGGCTTTCAAGTCGGCTTCGGTGCCGCCGTCGCCCGGCAGCGCGCTGTTCTTGGCGCGGTACAGCTGGATCGCGTCGCGCACGACCGTCAGAGAATGCCGCGTGGCGTTGGTGCGGGCGTCGCCGGCCGTGTCGAACATCTTGGGCGCGGCCACGGCGGCCAAGATGCCCAGGATGAGCACAACGATGACGAGTTCCACGAGCGTGAACCCGCGGCGTGTTGGTTTGGTGCGGTTCTTCATGGTCCAAGCTGCCTCTCGGCTCGTATTGCCAATGGAGTGAATCTGTCTAGCGCGACGGTTCATCTGCCAGGTCGTCGGCCAGCCGTCAAGCGTGTTGCAATGGGCCCCAGTGTTGCAACGCGCCAACGCACAGGGTACGCACAGTGGCGTCGACTACACGAGTGTAGATCGCGTCCTGCGCGCACCTCGCAATTGCGGAAAAGCGAAACAAAGAACCGTGAAACCACCGAAGCTGGTTGCGCACCGAACGCAAGCTATACAGTCTCGAAGCACTGCGCATGGCCGCTCGCAGGAGGGGTTAGCCCCGTGCGAAAACCGTTTGATTGATACAAGCAGCCGCGGGCTCCAGCCGGGGCCGTCCACACAACCCGCATGATGCGGATGACCGAGGGATTCGCGCGAATGATTGCCGAATTTTGTGAAACTGCCACGCTGGCCGAAGTGCGCGAGGGTTTGGCCCAGGCGTTTGCCCGACCGTTTGGCTGCTGGCACAAACGGGCCGAGGGCTGGGTCTGCGACGAGACAGGCTGCCAGGCCCCCCATGAAACGTGGGTCACGGCGCTCGACGGCATTGCGGCGGGCGAGCCCGGTCGAGCCGCGGCGTATCGCGTCGACGACGCGACGCTGTTGGTCGGCGCGGCCGTGACCGATGCCGGCGGCGGCTCCGTCGTCGTGGCCGGCGCGGCGCCCGCCGATCCCGAACTGCTGGCCAAGCTGCTCACCGGGGTCGTCCTGTCCGTGCGCAGCGACGCCCAGCAGCAGGCCGAACAAAGCCAACTGCTGGAAAGCTACTCGCACCGGCTGGCCGACAGCTACGAGGAGCTGGCCTTTCTGCGGCGATTGTCACAGTACGTGGAGTATTGCGACGCGACCAACTCGCTGGCCGACGTGGCCGCCAGCATGATTCCCTCGCTGCGGGAGCTGGTGCGGATCGAAGGGCTGGCGCTGTTCCGCGCCGAGCAGACGGACGACGGCCATGTCGGCGTGGCCGATCTGGCGGCCTCGCACGGCAAACTGCGAGCAGCGCAGGAGGACTGGTTCCGCGTGATCGAGTCGCTCATGCACGGCAACCCGACGCAAGTGGTCGTCAAGAACTTCCCGCAAGCGTCGCGCAACTCCAGTGCCTCGCCGCTGGCCCAGGTGCGGTCGGTCGTCGTGGCGCCGATCGTGAAGGAACAGACCGTCTATGGTTGGCTGGTGGGCGTCAACAAAATTGACGAAAGCAACCATCTGGCGGGCCCGGCCAATTCGCTGGGCTTTGACGAAATTGGCTCGATGGAAGCCACGCTGCTGCAGTCGGCGGCCGCGTTGCTGGCGACCCACGCGGCGAACGTGTCGCTGTTCAAGCAGCACGAGCAACTGGTGGTCGACGCGATTCACACGCTGGTCGGCGTGGTGGAGGCCAAAGACGCCTACACCTGCGGCCACAGTGATCGCGTGGCGCTGTTCGGTCGCCGCGTTGCGCAAGAACTGGGCATGTCGGCCATGGATTGCCACCATGTCTACCTCGCGGGGCTGCTGCACGACATCGGCAAGGTGGGGGTGGCCGACGACGTGCTGCTGAAGCCCGGCAGCTTGACAAACGAAGAATTCGCCCAAATCCGTCGCCACCCCGAGACTGGCTGGCGGCTGCTGTACCGGCTCAAACCGTTGCGGCATCTGCTGCCGGCCGTGCTGCACCATCACGAAGCGATGGACGGTAGCGGCTATCCGTACGGTTTGAGCGGCGAGGTGATTCCGCTGGACGCGCGCATCCTGGCCGTGGTCGACGCCTGGGACGCCATGACCAGCAATCGTCCCTATCGCGACGGCATGTCGATCGAGAAGGCCGAGTCAATCTTGCGGTCCGGCGCCGGCAAACAGTGGGACGCCGAAGTCGTTGGAGCCTTTCTGGCCGCCCGCGACGACATTCACGAAACGATGCGTACTTGGAAGAACAGCCTGAGCAAGATCATGGATCCCCCCTGGGAAGCCGATGAGAAGGCCGCATCGGCCGAACCTGCCCGGCACGCCGACGTGGCCGCGCCATCGGCGTAGGCGCCCGGGAGTCGAGTCGATGACCACTGCGCAGTCGCAATCTGTTGCCGCCGCACCGCGGCGCACCGCGTTCACGCTCATCGAGCTGACGATCGCCGTACTGGTGATGGGGATTCTGGCGGCCGTGGCGGCGCCGGCGATTGTCGACGCCATGCGCGACGCCCGCGCCCGCGCCGCCGCCCTGGTGGTGGCCAGCGACCTGGATCACGCCCGTCACCAGGCCCAGGCGCGCAACGATGCCCAGACAGTGACGTTCGACCCGAGCGCCGAGACGTACGAACTGGTCGGCCTGAGCCACTTCGACCGCGCCAGTCAGAGCTACGTGGTCGACCTGGCGCCCGAGCCGTACCAGGCCGCGGTGGACAGCGCGTCGTTTGGCGCCGACGGGACGTCGCTGTCGATCACGTTCAACCGGTTCGGCCGGCCCGACTACGGCGGTTCGGTGGTGGTTTCCGCCGGCGGCGTGCAGCGGACGGTGATCGTCGACGGCGTCACCGGAAAGGCGACGGTGCAGCCATGATCAATCGCTCGGCCCACACGCTGCTAGAACTGGTAATCAGCATGGCCGCCGCGTCGGTGCTGCTGGCCGGGCTGGCCATGTCGGTGTTCATTGCGGTCGAAGCGTCCGACGGCCAGTTAAACATCGTCGTGGCCACGGACGCCGCTGGCGTGCAGGCCGACATGGTCCGCGACGTCAGTCGCGCCACGGCGTTCACCGTGCGGGACAAGGAAACGATCACGTTCACCGTCCCCGACGAGAACGGCGACGGCGTCGAGGAGAACGTCACCTACGCCTACGACAAGGACGCCGATACGTTGTCGCTGACCTTCAACGGCGCTACGTCCACGTTGCTGACAGGCGTGACCGACTCGATCTTCGATTTTCTGGAGCGGGATGTCACCGGCGGCGCCCCGACGCCTACGCCTTACGACAAGGACGATTGGGGCACGCGGTGGCTGGGGCTAATGTTCGAGAGCTTCAAAGACGAGGCCAAGAAGGACGCGACGGAGCTGAAGGTCAAGACGCCCGACCAGACGGCTGCGGGCGATCTGCTGATCACCGCGGTGGTGTGCGACAACAACGACCCGATTGTCCCGCCGGGGGGCGAAGGGTGGACCGAGATCGCGCAGGCAACGCATTCCGGAACGGCCTTGCAGTTGGGTGTCTGGTGGAAGATTGCCGGCGCGTCAGAACCCTCGGAGCATATTTTCACTCAGCTTGACGACGAGGACATGTACGGCTGGATGATGCGATTCACGGGGCACGACCCCGTGAGCCCGATCAACGCGTCCAGCGGGATTGTGGTGGGAGTTTCCAGCTCGCCGATTAGTCCTGGGGTCACGACCACCGTCGATAACGCCCTGGTGTTGCGGATTGGCGGGTTCGACGACAACGACATCACCAAGGGCGAACCCGGTTTGTCGGATTGTACGACGATCACCATGGACGAAAGCGACGGCAGCGGGACGAACTGCGCGGGGGGCGGCGGGTATGTGTTTCAGCCCGACGCGGGAAGCAGCGGCACGTCCATTTTAATCTCACCGACAGCGAACAGTATCTCACGATCACGATTGCGATTGCCCCCAAGTAGCGCCGCGCCGCTGACCTCGACCCCGGAACATCTCCGTCAGGCAAGTCCCATGACCGCCGACAAACCGAAACGCCGCGGCGTGACGCTGGCTGAGGTCATCGTCTCGATCCCGCTGGTCGGCCTCGTGCTGGTGGGGGCGCTACGCTCCACGGGCGGGGCCCTGCAAACGTGGAACGCCTCCTCGGCAATGCACTCTCGGCAGGCATTGGCGGCGGACCTGATGGCCGAGGTTCTGCAGCAGCACTACGCGGATCCTGATGACGCGCCTGTGTTCGGAGTCGAGAGCGGCGAGAACACGGTCGAACGCAAGGACTGGGACGATGTCGACGACTACGACGGTTGGTCCAGCACCCCGCCGAAAGATAATAAGAACTCGAAACTTTCGGGCTACAAAGACGAGAACTGGACGCGTGCGGTCAGCGTGGACTACGTGCGACTCAGCGATCCGACGCAAACCACGGCCAGCGACGAGGGGCTGAAGCGGATCACCGTGACCGTGACTGATCCCGCGGGCGCCGCGACGACACTCGTCGCGTACCGGTCCGTCGGCGGCGCCCTGGAACAACCACCCGTACTGGACGCGAAACTGAGGACATTCATGTGGCACGAACTGCAGCTCGATAGCACGACGTTGCACAGCGGGGCCCGCATGATCAATCACGCGGAGGACGAGTAGCGGAAGCGCTGAGCGCTGAACGATGATCGCTGAACGACGATACTCACCGCTCGCCGGCGCGTAGCGACGACTTGCCGTTCATCGCTCATCGTTTATCGCTCATGCCTGCCCGCTTCCCTTCCCCACTGACATCGACAATCCCACCTCCCACATCAAACATCCCGATGCTTTCCCGTCCCCATAATCGCCGCGGTTCGCTGTACCTGGCTGTCCTGGGGACCAGCGTGGTCGTGTCGTTGTTGGCGCTGGCGGGGATGCATGCGGCGCGGGTGCATCTGGCTTCGACGGTCACCGACGCCCAACAGCCGCAGGCCCGATTGCTGGCGGCCTCGGCGATTGAGTTGGCGATCACGCAGTTGCAGGCCGACGCCAATTGGCTGACGACCTATGCGGTCGACACGGACTACCCGGCGACCCCAGTGTCCGCCGGCGGCGGCAAATTTGTCTGGCGGCTGAAAAACGCGGGTGGAACCAACCGTACGCTGCAAGGCGCCGGTACGGTGGGCGACGCCACCTGCACGTTGGAGGTCGATTTGGCCCAGCGGCCCGACCTCAGCTGCGCTTTGCTGGCAGGCGGCAATTTGACCATTGACTCGGACTGCGAGATCACGGCCGAGGATGCACCCGTCGCCGTCAACGGCTCGGTCAACAACGACGGCGTCGTCACGGCCAACATCGGGGCGCAAGCGATCGCCGGCGCCGGCAGCGTCGTCGGCACGCAAACCGCGCCCGCCGCGCTGCGATCGCTGCCCACGCCCAGCATGGTGTTCGACTACTACGAAAAGATGGGAACGGTTGTCACGCCCGGCGTCGTCGGAACGGCACTGATCACAACGACCGTCCTGAGTCCCAAATCCAGCTGGGGCGACAAGAACGACGACGGGATCTACGTGATCGATACGCAGGGTAAGGACTTAACGATCTTCGGCGCCCGGATTGTCGGCACGCTGATCGTGACCAACCTGGCGCCGGGCAAGAAGGTGATTGTCAACGACGTTGTCAACTGGGAGCCCGCGTACCCCAATTACCCGGCGCTGCTGGTCGACGGCGATCTGGAAATCTCGCTGAGAGACGGCGACGTGACCGAATGGCTCCTGTCGCCGTCGTACAATCCGTCGGGGACGCCGTTTCAAGGCAGCGAAGACTCCGACAAGAGCGACACGTTCATCTCTTCGCTGGCCGGGTTGGTGTACTGCAGCGGCAATCTCACCATTAAAGGCAACGGCTCGAGCGTGCGGACGCCCGACCTGCGGGGGATTTTCCTGGCCGGCGGGAATTGTGCGATCCAAGCCAAGACCATGCCGGTCATCAAGTACGACGACACCGCCGCGATCACGCCCCCGCCGGGCTTCACGCAAGACGCCAACGTCGTGATCGTCCCCGGCAGCTGGCGGCAGGTGACGCCGGACTGATTGGCGGCAGACCGGCGGCGGTCGGTGTTTCTGCACGCGGCGACGGGTCGATGCGGCGTTTGCGTGCCACTGCTGGCTCGCCCAGCGGTGGGCGCCGTGTACCCGCTTCGCACTGTTGGACCAGCCAGCAGTGGCACGCTCTCACTTCGCAGTCCTCCGGGCTCCGCCGTGTTGTGAAAACGCCACATCGCGTTGCCGCAAGGCGACGGGGTGGGCCGCGGCGACACTCGCCGGCGGCGGCTTTGCGCTGTTTTCTGTCGCTGTAAGTTGCTGACAAGAAGGCAGTTGCGCATCGACGCCCGCTCAATGCGGCGACCGCCGGTCGGCCCCGCGGTCGCGAGGCGCCCCCCTTGCGTACTCTCTCCCACGAACCGTTGGTCGTTCGTTGGGGAGAGTCCGCCATGCCGTCGTCTGCCGCTCGCTTAGTCGCCACGCTCGTTGCCTGCTGGGCAGCGCTGCTGTCGAGCGCGCAAGCTGCGCCGTGGTCGCCGCTGCCCGTGGGAACGGACGTGGCCGTCCGCACGGCCGCGGGACGCGTGCTGCACGGGCGAATCGACGCCCGCTCGGACGAGCAAACTCTGTGGCTCGTCGCGGAGGCGGCGGGGATCGCCATCACCAGCACCACGCCCGCCAGCGAAGTCATTGAGGTAACCGCGGCGGAGCGCGTGGCCTTGGCGCCATTGTGGAGCGAGGTTGCCGAAACCACGCCCCCTGCACCCAGCGCAGCGTCGCCCGCCCTGCCCGATCGCGTGGTCGTGCGCTCGCTGGAAGTCGCCGCCGGGGTCGCCAACTGGGACGCCGACCCGCAGATCGACGGGCTGGAACTGTGTCTTTCGCCCCGCGGCGAGCATGGCGAGGCGATCGGCATCGGCGGCATCGTCCGCGTCGAGTTGCACGTGGAGACCGGCGGCAAGTGGCCGAGCAACCGCCGCTTTGCCATTGCCGAGCGGTGGCAGGTCGAAGTTGCCGCGGAGGAGTTTGGCCCCGACGGCGCCGTCGTGCGGCTGCCCTTTGAGCGTCTGCAGCCCGAGCTGCGCAGCGAGTTTCCGCCGCTGGGCGTGCTGCAAGTGCGGTACCTCGTACCGGGTGAGGGCGTCGTCGACGCCACGATCAGCGACCTGCCGCTCGCGCCGCCCTCTTTCAATCGCGATCGCAGCGAACTGCTCACCGGCTCCCGCCGTTTGCCCGGCGAAACGCGGCCGACTCGGCAGTAGTACCCTCCCGCTTGCTGCGTGTGCCACGGCTCTGCGAGCTGTGCAACGTGGCCATGTCCGCCGAGCAGTAAGCACGGCTCGCAGAGCCGTGGCCCGCAGGGGCTGTCGCCTAACGCGGCGGCGACCAGGGGGCCGAGGGCGCCGCGTTTGGTCCGCCAATCACCGGCAGGTCCTCAACCGGCAGCGACGCGGGGATTTCATCGTCGACTTCCGGCTCTGGCGCCGGCAGCATCTCAATCGCCAAGTCGGGCGCAGCGCCTTCGCCCGGTCCCTCGAGCGGCATCGTTTCGGCGGCGTCCAGCGTAGGCGGCGCGCCGGACGCACCGTGGTAATGCCGCATCGGCCGATGAGACGCGTCGGGCAGTTGCGGCTCCCACGGCCGCGGCGCCGAATCCAGGTGCGGCATCATCAGCGGCGACGCGCTGCGCTCCCACTCCACGCACGCCTCGGGCCCGGTGCACGCGCCGCAGGGGACGATTCGCGGCAGCAGGGCCACGATCACCTCGTTGCGTTCCTTGTCGACCGTGCGCCGCTGGAACAGTCGGCCGACCAGCCACAGGTCGCCCAGGTAGGAGAGCTTGCTTTGGCGGTCGATGTCCGTTTCTTGGATCAACCCGCCGATGATAATGCCCTGCCCGTCGGGCACCACGATCGAGGTTTCCACCTCGGTGGTTTCCTCCTCCGGCAGCGTGGTGTCGGGGTTGATGGCGCCGCTGGACACCTTCGGGCGCACCTGCATCAGCACCTGTCCGTCGTCGGTGATGGACGGCGTGACGTGCAGCACGACGCCCACCTCCAAAAATTGCACGTCCTGCAGCGTGCTGGTCTGCGTGGTGGTGGTGATGAAATAACCCAGCCGTTGGCCGATTTGGATCCGCGCCTCTTGCCCGTTCAGCGCGAACACCTTCGGCGAGGCGAGCGTTTTGGCGTCGGTGGTCGTGGTGAGGCAGTCGATCAGTCCGTTGAAGTCCGTGCCGTCGACGGTGAACACCATGCCGGGGCCCGTGTCGGACGCGAAGCCTTTGTTCCACAATTGCATCCGGGCGCCGCTGAGCCGCGCCAGACCGTCGAAGTTCACGCCGTGCTCTTTGTCTTTGCCGAGGCGCACTTGCAGGATGTGCGCTTCGACCATCACCTGGCGCGGCATCTGGTCGGCTTGGGCGATGTACTGCGCAGCACGCTCCAGAAACGGCGGCATGTCCTCCACGACCAACTGTTCGACGGTGCGGCGGCGGTCGGTCGAGTCGACCTGCCGCGAGAACACCTTGCCGACTGGCGAGAGCAGCCCCGTGACGACCTTTTCCACGTCTTCGGCCGAGGCGTAGTTGAGCGTGAACACTTGCACCTGGCGGCCCTGAAAGAACGGGCTGGTCGTCGACTCGGCCGAAACTGGCGTGACGTAAATCACGTCCTGGCGGCGGGTCCACGTGCAGTTGGCGACCGCCAGCAGGGCGTCCAGCGCCGTGTCCAACGTGGTCGGCTGCAGCGTGACGGTGATCGGCTGGTTCAACTGGCTGCTGGCGACAATGCTGAGTCCCTGCTGCTGGGCGAGCAACGACAGCACGGCATGCAGCGGCGCCTCGCGCACGGCGATCGAGACGGCGCCATCTTCCGACTTCACCACGCCGGGCACGGCCGAGGCGGGCGTCAGCGGCAGCGTGACCTGGCGGCCCTCGAGCGGTGCTGGCGGCCCCGAGGCGTTGCGCTCGTTCGCGGCGGGTTCGGTGGCGGGCCGCGGCAGTTCGGCGGCAATCGTGGCGGAGGGCTCGCGGGGTGGGGCCGGCGTCATTGCCGGCATCGCGTCGTCAGTGGCGACCGGCTCGGTCACGGCGGCCAAGTCGCCAGCCAAGCTGCGCAGCGAATCGGTCAGTTGCCACTCGGCCGGTCGCACGTCCGTGTCGTGCATCGGCGCCGGTGACGGACGCGACACGGCAACAGGGGGCGCCGCACTGCCGCCGCCCGACCACGACTCGGCGCGGGCTGGCGGCGGTTGAGCCGGCAAGTACCCGCTCGGCGCGCCGTTGCCGAGTTGCTCGCTGGCTCCCCACCACCTCCCGGCGGCCGCGGCGCATAGCACGGCCGCCAGCGCGACGACGGCGCTGAACTGCGACGCGCGCGGGCTGTGTACGTGCGAATTGCCGGAGCTGGCGTCCATGCGCAGCGGTGATTTCGAAAAGCAATGAGATCGGCCCGCCGCGACAGCAGTGCTATCGTCGGCGCGCGGAGTGTCCCTGACTCTGTCGGTTGTATCGGTTAGCCGGCCGGATGAGCTTGCCAGCGAATGGCCGTCGTCGCGGAATTCGCGGCAACTTGCCGCGCGTGCAGCGCGGCTCCGGCCGGGCGCCAGCTGGAGGTGCATGCCGGTTCAGCGCGGCCGGTCGCTGGGGCGCGGCAAGACCGGCCTAGCCAAAGGCCAGGGATCCGTTGGTCAGCCGTTGCTTTGCGGCGGGTTTTGCCGACAACACAGCGAGAGATTTGCCTCGGGCCGCTGCCGTCAGCTAGCATGTGCGGGGTTCGCCTGACGCCGCCTTGGCGCGAACACACGAGTCACCAGACAACTTGTCGCGCCTGCTTCTCTTCTCTCAGAACCTCTCGTGCCGCGAGTCGTCCTATGCAACCAGTTGCTCTCTCAGCGTCCCGGTTCGATCGCTCCCGACATGGCTTCACGCTGGTTGAGTTGCTGGTCGTGATCGCCATCGTGGGCCTGTTGATCGCGCTGCTGTTGCCAGCCATCCAGTCGGCGCGCGAGGCCGCCCGCCGCGTGCAGTGCATCAACAACGTGAAGCAGCTCACCACGGCGTGTCTGCACTTCGAGAACCAACACGAGGTCCTGCCGTACGCTGCCAAGGCCGATTTGGTCGACGCGTACACATGGACCCAGCTCGTGCTGCCGCAGTTGGAGCAGCAGCAGGTTTACGATTTGTACTTCGACCTGCTGGCCGAGGACGGCGAGGTCTCGGCGCAGTGGGAATATCGCCCTGCCGGTCCCGACCCGCGCAAGCAGCGCGCTCGGCATGCGCAGGTCCCCGCGTTCTATTGCCCCAGTGACGCGACTCCGGCGCCCAGCGAGTTGGACACGGCGCTGTGGGGCGCTTGGCGGGGGAACTACCGCGGGTGCACCGGGTTTGCCGAAACGCCGCGGCGAGTCAGGCTGCCGCCCGGAGTCGAGAGCCCGCAGAATACCGGCGCCTTCTCGATCCGCATCAACCAAGGGTCACAGGAATACGACGGCCAGTTGGACGGCGAACCGCCGGAACAGGTCAGCCTGGCTCAGATCACCGACGGCACGTCCCATACGTTGCTGATCTCCGAAGGAATCGCGCCGGTGAAGCTGACGACCTACTCGGGGCCACTTGGCGGAATCATCTACGGCAACATGGGCGGCTCGCTGTTCAACGCCGTGCTGGGGCCCAACTCGCTCGAGGCGGACCACATTTTCGCCCCGGGACCTGCGTGTCCCCAGTTCCTGGGCGATGACCAGTACCCAGCTCCCTGTGGGCCCGTGCCCTCGGGCAAGCGTCAACTGGCGCGGGCGGCCGCGCGCAGTCACCACCCCGGCGGCGTTGTCGCATCGAGGGTCGACGGATCGGTCACGTTTGTGCGGGACGAGATCAACCTGACAACCTGGCAGTCCGCGGGCACGCGCGCGGGCGACGAGATTGCCCGATCATGGGAGTAGGCGGGGCCTCGGAACGCCTGCCGCCCGGTCGACTCTTGCTCGATCGCTTCTGCCCTGTCGCCGCTTGAATCGGCGTCCGACTCAAACGGCTGGCGGTGACGAGGGATTCGGGCGCGTCATCACCCGTTGGCCCGCGCTCGCCGCCACAGCACGGCCAGCGCGTGGGTGAGCGTTGTTTCGTCGCAGCGCCGGTAGGGGCTGTCGGCGGGCAGGTCGCGCATCAGGCGGCGGTGCGCCTCGGGCAGCGCGTGGTAGGGCATCGAGGGGAAGATGTGATGCAGCGCGTGAAACCGCAGCCCGACGGGGGCCCACAGACCGCCCGTGAAGGGGTGGTACGGATAGTTCACCGAATCGAGCATTTGCTCGACGAAGGTCATCTGCGTACCGTCGCCGATCCAGCGGTGGGCTCCCAGGGTCCGCAGCGCGTTGATCCCCACGATGAATACCGCCGTGCAATACGCCTGCACCAAGAACCAGGGCGAGAGCTTCTGCTCGAACAGAATCCCGCCAGCGTACAGCATGCGAAACGCAATGAACCAGATCACCACCAGGCAGCCGATTTCCTGCAGCCGGATGATGCGCAGCGTGCGCTTGGTCGGCAACGGTCGCAGGTATTTGGGATCCATGATCATGGACGACGCATGCCGGTGGACCCAGTCGCGCACCCGCGGGCTGAACCACGTGATCGGCGTCAGCACGCCCCAACGAATGATCGCCAACACGGGAATCAAAAACGTCTGCGACAGATACCACAGCGTTTGCCACCGCGGCATATTTGCCAGCGGGATGTACTCGCCGTCTTCGTCGGTGCCGTAGTGTTTACGGCGGTGATGGTCGATGTGCGTGTAGTAGACGAACGTGGGAATCAGAAACGGAATCCCCACCAGCAGGTTCCACACGAAGCGAAATGCGGTGAACTGGTTCGCCGGGATATGCACCAGCTCGTGGATGAACAGCGAGCAGCGGTAAATCAGCAAGGCGGAAATCACGAACAGCGCGATCCGTGCCGGCCAAACCCACGCCGTGCTGCCGGCGAGCGCCTCGATCTGCCACAACCCGTTGTCGGCCAGCCGCTCGGGACGCAGCACGAATGAAAACGCCGTCATCCCCACGGCGTAGCTGACCAGCAGGTCGGTCCAGTAAATCCACGGCACGGGCCGAAAGAAGTCGCCGACGATGCGGCGGGCTTCGGCCAACGAAAACTCGTTCGCGGCGGCGGGGGCGGTCGAGGAGGTGGAAATCGCTTCCGACACGGCAGGAACTCTGGGCGTCGAGGGGGAGAGATTGGCGGTCGGCTGGGACGCGACCCGGGCGGGCGATCGCCCCCGCCGGTACCGCAGCGCGAAGCGGCGCCAGTTGTTACGGTCCTGTTGAGTTTATCCCCGCCGCCGGGGACGGGCCAGCGGGGCCGGGGGGACGGGGCAGCTTGTGACCCCCCGCTGCCGCCATTAGACTGGCAGTTTCCCGCGAAAACTGCGTTTCTTACCCCCTGCGGCGATCCCCGTTCTCAGCAATCTCATGCGCGAAGTCGTCGTTACCGGTCTGGGGCTCGTCACGCCGATTGGCGTCGGCGCCGAGGCCGCCTGGGACGCAATCTCCGCCGGCCGCAGCGGCGTGCGGGTCGTGCCCGAGTTGGCCGAGGCGGGACACCCGATTCCCATCGCCGGGACGGTCGTCGATTTTGAGCCCAAGCAATATGTCCGTCCGCGCAAGGCGCTGAAGGTCATGTCGCGGGAGACGCAGTTGGGTTTCTCGGCCGCCGAATTGGCGTGGGAGCACGCCCAGCTCGAGGGTCTGGAGATCGAGCCCGAGCGGATCGGCGTGCTCTGCGGTTCGAACATGTTCTGCCCCGAGTTGGGCGAGCTGGCCGCCGCGTCGCATGCGTGCGAAGACGGCGCGGGTCAGTTCGACGGCGACCGCTGGGGCGATGCGGCCATGTCGGAAATGTTTCCGCTGTGGCTATTGAAGTACCTGCCGAACATGGTGCCTGCGCACATCGGCATCGCTCACGACCTGCGCGGCCCCAGCAACGGGATTGTCGCCGGCGACACTTCGGGATTGCTGGCCGTGATCGAGTCGGCCGACATTGTCGCCCGCGGCGCCGCCGACGTGATGCTGGCCGGCGGGGTGAGCACCATGCTGGGGATGATGGACGTGATGTGGCACGCCGGCGCCCGGCTGTCGCGGCGGGTCGACGAGCCCGAGCGCGCCATGCGGCCGTTCGAGGCGCAGCGCGACGGCACTGTCGGCGCCGAGGGCGCGGCGGTGTTGGTGCTGGAGACTCGCGAGCACGCGCTGGCCCGCGGCGTCGAGCCGCTGGCCGTGTTGCGGGGTTACGGCCGCCGCTGCGAACCCGTGGCCGACACGCATCAGCCCACCGGCCGCGGCATCGAGCAGGCGATCACCGCGGCGCTGCAATCCGCTGACATGCAATCCGCCGACGTGGGCATGGTGCTCGCTCACGGCGCGAGCACGCAGGTGGAGGACCGCGCTGAAGCGGCTGGCATTGCCGCGGCGCTGGGCGACGTGCCGGTCACGGCGCTGAAGAGCTACCTGGGGAACATCGGCGCGGGCGCCGGAGCGGTCGAGTTGGCCCTGGGCATCCTGGCGGCCCGAGCGGGCGTCGTGCCCGCGACGCTCAACTACGAAACGCCCGATCCGGACTGCCCCGTGAACGTCAGCGCCGCTGAGCGACCGGCCCGCAGCGCGTCGCTGGTGGCGGTCAACCACCGCATGACTGGGCAAGCCGTCGCGCTGGCGGTTGATGTTTGATGTGAGATGTTTGAATGTTGATGTATCGTCGGGTGGACATGCCACAGCTTTCGCATCGGCAATTTCACATCCAACATCTCACATCCCGCGTCACCGCCGCATCGCCCGATCGATGTCCCGCTGCATGTCTTTTTTCTTCAGCGACTCGCGCTTGTCGTAGGTCTTCTTGCCTTTGCACAGTCCCAACAGCACCTTGGCCCGGCCGCACTTGAAGTACATCTTCAGCGGCACGAGCGTGATGTTGCGCTCGTAGGCCTGGCCGGCGAACTTGGCGATCTCGCGGCGGTGCAGCAGTAGCTTGCGGCGACGGCGCGGCTCGTGATTGAGCCAATTGCTGTTGGTGTATTCGGCGATATCGCAGGCCATCAGCCACACTTCGCCCCGCTCGACGCGGCCGTACGCTTCGTCCAGCGAGACTTGGCCGGCGCGCAGGCTCTTCACCTCGCTGCCGACCAGTTGGATCCCGCATTCGAGCGTGTCGAGCACCTCGTATTGATGGCGGGCCTTGCGGTTCTGCGCGATGAGCCGTTCGTTCTTGTCGTCGACCGCGGCGGCCGACTTCTTCTTGTCCGATTTCTTAGCCGTGGGACCGTTCCTACAACAGAGGAGAGAGCAACTGGCTGGATCTCGTCAGCAGCCAGCCTGAGTTGGACCAGAGCCGCCGCCGATGCATGACGCACAGAGACCACCATACCCGGGGGCCGGCGCACAAGAAAGCCGCGAACGGGGCCGCCACGCCCGCTGCCCAAGCGGGGCGACGGGCTGGCCCAATTCGCGGTCGGCGAGAAATGGCGATCTGACGCAGCGAAACCGCTGCGGCCCCGCGTGCTACTGGCCGGGCGTCGGCAACGGGCCGGGGAATGGCGTCGCCGAGTCGGTCTGCAGATTGCCCAGGACCGGAATCCCCGCCTTGGCGACCGCGTCGGCAGTCGGAGTGGGGTTGAAGTGGTCCGTCAGGTCCATGTGCAGTTGGACGCAGTTTACGTAACGCTCCCGGGCCGATTCGCTCTCGGACAGCAGCTTTTCCAACTCCGCGAATTGGCCGTCGCTGATGTCCCCGTCGAGCATGGTCCAGACGAGCAGTTCCACTGCTTCCAGGGGATCATGCTCAGCGGACGAGCCCTGGGGGGACTTGTTGGGTTTCGACATCAATCTGTTCCTCAACGGCAGTCGGTGGACCGCGGTCGTGCGGACCGAGGTTGAAGGCCACAAATGTGGGCCGCCGACTTGTACCAGGCAGGATGGGGTGGCGTCGTCGACGCGACGCCGGCGGGGGACAGGATCCTCGGCCGCAGCCGCGCGGGGCGCTACCCGGACCTGTCATCGACAAGTCTGGCGTGCAAATCGGATGCCCGTCTACTAATTCGACGCAGATTCGGCCAGATCAGTTCGCTGCTGGCATCGAGAAACGCCCAGATTTGGGTATTTTGACCGCAATTTTTCGCGCAGAACGCTCGTCGGATCGCCCGGCAGGGGGGATTGTCCGCCAACCGGCCTGCTCAGCCGCCGGGCAGAGCTGCCCGAAATCTGATCGCGCGGCGGTGGCCGGCTGACGGTCAGAGCGACACGAAGTCGACTTCCAGTTCCGGCAGATCGACCACGGCCAGGGTGTGAGGATTCGCGCGATACAGGGCGCCTGGGTTGAGCGTCAGCGTGCCGCCGTGCTGTTGCAGCGCGGCTTCGTGCGTGTGGCCGTAGCAGACCAGATCGAACCGGCCGCCGGCGATCGCCGCTTCGAACCGCCGTCGATCGTCGCTGTGGAGAATCGCGATTCGCTTGTCGGCCAACTGCAGAGCGCCGAACTCGCCGTAGCAGGTTTGTCCGGCCGCTTCGATCGCCGCCGCCAGGCCGGCTCGGTCGTAGTCGCAGTTGCCGAATACGAACCCGGTGGGCCACGGAGAGAACAATTGGACGACCTCGGCCGTGCCGACGTCGCCGCAGTGCAGCACGTGATCGACCGCCAGCGACTTGAGTCGCTCGACGGCAGCGCGGGTGTTGTCGACGTGCCCGTGCGAATCGCTAACCACGCCCAATCGCATGCTGCCGCCTTGGTGTTGTTGCCCGAGTGGTGAGTCGTGAGTTGAGGAGTGCCGATCTTAGTCGTGTGGCGAGGCTGCTGCCGCCGGCTCGCCAATCTCGCACGCTGCCATCTGGTTGTACACCGCCGCCGCCGCGGTCTCCAGTCGGCTGCGAGCGGCCACTGGCGAGTCGGCGCGCACCAGCACCGTGGCAACGGGCGATCCGGCGGCGATTTGCGTGTCGGGCGGAGGGATGTCGGCCACCAGCACGTCGCTGCCGTCAAAGCCGCGCCAGGACGAGGTCGCCAACCAGGCGGCCGAGGTCGTCGCGTCGATCAGCAGGGGCCGGCGAGCGTACAGGATCGCTTTGCCGACGACCGTAGGCAATTGCGGGGCAGCGCTCGCGGAGGCTGCGCGTCCGGCCGTTGCCAAGTTGCGCGCCCCGTCGGCCCGAGCGTGAAACGCTGCGGCGTGCCGGGCGAGGGCGGACTCGCCCGCGGCCAACTCCCATGCTTCGACCGACGCCGTGTAGCGCGGGTTGACCTCCAGCACGTACCAGCCGTCGTCCGCAGCCATGAAGTCCACGCCAAAGAGCCCGCGTAGCTGGAAGCTCTCGGCGAGTGCATCGCCCAGGGCCTGCAGTTTTCCTCGTTGCGATTCCATAACACTCAGCGGGGCGATGGCGCCGCAGTAGTGGAACTCGGGCGCAGCGCACCACGACTGGCCGCACAGTTGCGCGGCGACCGTCAGAAATTCGACGCCGCGCGGACTGGCGCAGAACAACGCCGAGCGGGGCGTCCCCGGCACGCGCTGTTGCCAATGGCGGGGCCCGTCGAGCAGGTCCGCGCCGCCGTCCTCACCACTCCAGACGGTGACGCCGCACCCGCCGCCGGAGTGATCCCGTTTGCACAGCCACGACCCATCGCTCGGCAAGCCGCGGGGATCCCGGACCAGCGGGGGCGTGCGCCAACCGCTGCGGCAGACGACGGCGGCCAGTTGCTCTGGCGACCTGACGCGCCGCAGACTGGCCGCGGCGACGCCCCATAGCGGCTTGCGGTGCGCGAGTTGGTCGACCAGCTCGGGGCGATTCTCCAGCGGGCCGCAGTAGAGCCAGGCCTCGGCGTCGGTGCTGTCGAGCCAATCGGCCAAGCCGCCGTCCCAGTCGACTGCCGGGTAGACGGGGCCGTTCGCGCGAAGCGTGGCAGCGAGATCGGCGTCGGCAAACCGATCGGCGGCGACCACGTGCAGCCCGGCTCGCCGCGCGGACTGAGCGGCGGCGCGGGCGCTGGCTCCAATCACCGCGATGGTCGTCATGGCGGCACGCGCGGCGCGCGTCACTTGCCCTGGTAGTTGGGGTCGTCTCGGCCGTAGCGCCCGCGGAACTCGCCCGCAGGGTATTTCTGGGCGTTTTTAACCATCTTGGCGCGAATCGTCTCGGACACGTCGATGCCCAATTCGTTGGCCAGCGCCAACCCGTACCCCAGCACGTCGGCCAATTCTTCCGCGGCTGCGGCCAGCCGCTCAGCGTCATCCGGCAGTTGCCGCGAGGCGTCCACGTCGAGCCATTGGAAATGTTCCATCAATTCGGCGGCTTCGATTGCCAGCGCCATCGACAGGTTTTTGGGGGCGTGGAACTGCTGCCAATCGCGCTCGTCAACGAAATCGCGGATGATGGCTCGCAGGTCGGCCACGGTGGTGGTGGAGTCGCTCATGGGTTCGCGATTCGTCGGCGTTGCACGGGGAGGGGGCGAAGTTGCAGCATGATAACCACGCGAGCCGCGCCCACGCCAGAGTAGGGGGGGTGGTTGCCGAGGCGGCCGGCCCCTTACAATTTGTCGCGCGGACGGCCGTCTCTGTACGGCGGCCGGTTGTGCCTGCCCCACCTCGCCAGCGTCGTTTCCTCTATGCGAATTGCTTATCTCGATTGCGCCAGCGGCATCAGCGGCGACATGACCCTGGGAGCGCTGATTGACGCCGGCGCCGATTTGTCTGCGATCCAGGCCGGCATCGACTCGCTGGGGTTGCCGAGCTGCACGCTGCTGGTCAGCGAAACGAAAAAATGCGGGTTTCGCGCCGCGCAGCTCACGGTTCAGCACGAGCCGGAGCACGCTCACCGACACCTGTCGGATATCGAGCGGCTGATCGTCGGCAGCTCCTTGTCCGACCGGCAGCGGGAACTCGCGCTGCGGATCTTCGGCAAGCTGGCCGCCGCCGAGGCGAAGGTGCACGGCACGTCGATTGACAAAGTGCATTTTCATGAAGTCGGCGCCGTCGACTCCATCGCCGACATCGTTGGCGCCGCGATCGCGTGGGATCTGCTGGGTATCGAAAAGGCTGTTTGTTCTGCCGTGCCGACGGGGCATGGCTTCGTGCAAATTGCGCACGGCCGCTGTTCGATCCCCGCCCCCGCGACGGCCGAGTTGCTCACCGGCGTCCCGCTGGCGGCGCATGATGCCGAAGGCGAGTTGACGACGCCCACCGGCGCCGCGATCGTCGCTGCTTTGGTCGACAGCTTCGGGCCGTTGCCGGCGATGACGACTCAGGCAATTGGCTGCGGCGCCGGGCAGCGGGATTTTGATCACCCCAATCTCCTGCGCGTAATGATTGGCCTGACGGGCGAGGAGGACGGCCGTACCTCGCCGCAGTTCGAGACGGTCGTCGTGCTGTCCACCAATATCGACGACGGCACCGGCGAGATGCTGGGCCGCTGCGTCGAGCGGCTGTGGGCCGCGGGGGCCTTGGACGTGGCCACCGTGCCGATGTACATGAAGAACAATCGCCCGGGCGTTCTGCTGACCGTCCAGTGTCGACCGGGCGACGACGAATGTCTGTCGGAGTTGATCTTCAAGGAAACGACGACCCTGGGCATTCGTCGTACAATGACCCAGCGGCTGACGCTGCCCCGACGATCGGTGGCCGTACCGACGCCCTGGGGCGAGGTGTCCGGGATTGTCGCGGTCTTGCCCGATGGTTCGGAGCGATTTTCGCCCGAATATCGCTCGTGCGTCGCTGCTAGCGACCTGCACGACGTGACCTGGCGGCAAGTCGATGCGGCAGCTCGGCAGGCATTTCTCAACGCCCAGGGCGATTGACGCCGATACCTGAAGGTGGCGTGGCGGGCGCTCGCAGTGCGTCTCTCGGCGGCAAGTGTGCCGCCGGCTAGTAGGCCTGTCGCGTGCGTTGCACCGTGTTAGTCGCCAGTCGTGTCGCCCTGTTTCGCGTTGCCCGTTCCAGCATGATGTTTGCCGAGATTCACGCCGATTGGATGATGCTCGCGGGGATTGCCCTGGCGACGGCGGTCTTCGTGCGGATGTCGATCCGGCGACGACTGGCGGCGGCGAAGGTCGCCCGGCGCGACGCGGCAGGACCACTTGTCCGCATGTCGCGTCCGCAGCACGCGTGGGACGGCGCGCATCGCGACCCCTACGCGGTGGTCGAACGACACAAGGTCGAGTTGCACGAAACGGCCCGGGAGGTCCAGGGGCAGTTGGCCAGCCGGATCGCCGTGCTAGAACGCTTGATCGCCGCCAGCAGCGGGCAGATCAAACGGATGGAGCAGTTGCTCAACGAACTGCACGCGGCCGAGCAGCAGCGCGACGCGGCCGATGCGGCTCCGTCGAGATCGGCGTAGTTGGGGCCGGCTGCGGCAGTGCGTCACTCGGTCGACGCGGTCTCGAAGGCCTCGGCGTCTTCTTCGGCCTCTTCGCCGCCCTGCACGTTAAACTGCTGAGCAGCAGTCTGGATCTCGTCGGCCACCAGCGCCACTTCCCGAGCAATCTCGACGTCGGTGACGCCGCGTTCGGCGACCTTGGCATTGAGTCGGTCGATCGGCGCGGCCAGGGCGGCGACCTTGGGCTTGAGTTGCTCGTCGGCGGCCGATTCGACCTTCTTCAGGCCGCTCAGCAGCGCGGCAATGCGGGCCAACATGCGACGTTTCTCGTAGCGCGGTCCGGTTTCTTCTTGCACGTCGATGGTTCCGCCGAAGCCGCCGCCGTACCCGCCGCCGCCTTCACGACCATAGCCTCCGCCGCCGCCAGGGGGGCCGTATCCGCCGCCGCCGCCTCGGCCGCCATACCCGCCGCCGCCTTCACGGCCATAGCCTCCACCTCCAAAACCACCGCCGTACCCGCCGCCAAATCCGCCCTCGGCGAGGATTTCGTCCTGGTACTCTTCGGCTGCTTCCTGCTCTTCGTCGAACAAGTCGCTGGCCAACTGGGCGAGCGCCGGAGCCAGTTCAGCCGCCGCGGGGCTGCCGGCGGCCAGCGTCATCCGCTCCAGCAGCGCGGCCGCGCGACACCGCTCGGCCAGCTTCACGTCCTCGTTGCCGATGATCGAAGCAAACGCCGCGGCCACCTCGGGCGATGGGCCCTGTTTGGCGTACTGATACGCGAGCGCTTCGGCCGCTTGCACTCGCATCCAGTTGTAAACACTGGATGTCACGTCGTCGGGCGTCTCGGCCCGGTTGATGACCTTCAGCGCCGCGGCGGTCAACTTGGCTCCATCTTCGTCGCTGACGCCAAACCGAGCATGGCGCTGCAGGCCAATTAGCGCGGCGACCTTCACCGACGAGGGAATCGGTTTGCCCTTCCACTCGTCATTCTCTGCCAGGATCAACAGGGCGGCCGTGGCTTGCGGGGCAACGACCGGCGGCTGTCCGCGCCCGGCCTTGGCGTCCAAGCCGCCGATGATCAGGGCCGCGTTGTACCTTGCCGCCGGGTGGTAGTCGCCGAAAGCGATCTTGCCGCTCGACGTGATCGCCAAGCTGATCAGATAGTCGCGCACCGCTTGCGACTCGGCCGCGTTGATATAGCGCTGGAACAGTTCCTTGCGGGCCTTGGCGAGATTCCCCAGGCTCGTGGCGTCGGTCAGCGTCATCGTGGGGAAGAAGTAGCCGCTGAAGTACGCGTCCAGAATCTTCTTCTCGTTGGCCCCGACCGAGGTCGCGTTGCGCAGGATGTCGCTCACCTTCAGGACGCCCACCTTGGCCTGCGCTTCGGTGAGCGCGGGGTCCCATTGCTCGTAGCGCTGAGCGAGCCCCGGAGTCGACCCGAGGATCGTGACGCCAACGGCCAGCGCGGCGAGCGCCAAACGGCGAGCGGTCGCGCACAGCGACCGGCGGGGGCAAGAGTTCTTCATGGCCTCAGTTCCTCTGTTCCTGTGCCGCGGCGTGATGCGGCAGACCTCGGCGATTGGGCCGGCTTGACGGCGGGCGCAATCCCCAGCGGGGCCGCGGTCCGACGGAAAGTATCAGACCCGGCAAAGGGCGGCCCGGATAAGCAATGGGCGCACCTCGACCCACTTGCACCCTACTCACTGGCGGCTGGAAATGTCAAGCTAGCAGGGACTTGCGCTCGGCTTTTGCCGGGGAAATCGGCCGGCCGGCGCGATTGCGACAGTTGCCAGCCTGCGCACCGGCCCGCCCGCACCTGCGGCCAGCCTCGACGGCGTCGGATGGCCGGCAGACAGCCGTCGACCGGCCGCCGCTGCGAGTGCGATACTGAGCGTCGACCCTGCTGATTCGTTTCCAATTTCGCCCGAGATAGCGACCGTTCGCCATGACCCTGCTCTACACGAGTCCTCATTTTCTGGACCACGTGACCCGCCCGCACCCCGAGTCGCCGCGACGACTGTCGGCGATCGCCTTGCGGTTGAAGTCGCAGGGGTGGCCCGAGCGGTGCACGACGCCCGAGTGGAAGCGGGCGACGCACGACGAATTGATGGCGGTGCACCAGCGTGACTATTTGCTGCACATCGAGGCGTTCTGTCGCGAAGGTGGCGGACACGCTGATTCCGACACCGTCGTGTGCGAGGAGTCGTTTGACGTGGCCCTGCTGGCCGCGGGCGCCGTGTGCGACGCGGTGCGGCGGGTGACCGCGGGCGAGGATCAGACCGCGCTGTGCCTGGTGCGCCCGCCGGGGCACCATGCCATGCCTCACCACGCGATGGGGTTCTGCCTGCTGGGCAACGCGGCGATTGCGGCGCGGCTGGCGGTCGATGCGCTGGGGCTTGACCGGGTGATGGTCATCGACTGGGACGTCCACCACGGCAACGGCACGCAGGCCATGTGCTACGACGACCCGCGGATCGGGTTCTTCAGCGCCCATCGCTGGCCGTTCTACCCCGGCAGCGGCGACGCGGACGAGACGGGCAGGGGCGACGGCCTGGGGGCCACGCACAACATGCCGGTCCGCTTCGGCACGTCGCGGCGGGACTATCTGACGCGGTTCACGAACGAGTTGGAGCAGTTCGCCGACCGCATCAAGCCGCAACTGGTGATCATCAGCGCGGGCTTCGACGCGCACCATCAGGACCCGGTCGGGTCGTTGGGGCTGGAGAGCGAAGATTTCGTCGCGATGACCCAGGCGGTCCGCAACGTCGCGGCGACGCACGCCGGGGGGCGCATCGTCAGCACGCTGGAGGGCGGCTACAACATCCGCGTGCTCGCCGAGTGCGTCTGCCTGCACCTGGGCGAGTTGTTCACCGAATCGTCTGCGGACAGCGTCGGCGAGTGAACCGCTGCGTGCCACTGCTGGACGAGCCAGCAGTGGCACATTTGGCGTGAATCGCGGGCTCCGCAGCACGCACGCGTCACTGGTCGGCGTAAACCCGCGTGCTCTCTTCCTCGGTGATCGGCTGCTGCAGATCGTCCGAGCCGACTTGCACCCGCAGGCGTTGGTCGCCGGGGCCGGCGGCCTGCACGTTGATGCGGAACACCGACTCGCCCCGCGGCGGCAGTTGCGGCAGCGGAGCAAAGATCACGCGGTCGTTCTGCACCTCGTACTGCGTGGCGCCGTCCGCCGCGACCGCCCGCAAACCGGGCGTCAGTTGCGCCGCGATCTGCACGTTGGTCGCCGCCTTGGAACCTTGGTTCACCACGCGGATTTCGTAGGTCGTCTTGCCGCCGACCTCGATCAGGTCTTCCAGGTCGGTCACCTCGACGGTCAGCGCCGCCAGGCCCTCGACGCGCACGCGCGTCTCGGTTTGGTCCTCCAGCCCTTGTTGGGCTTTGGTGGCGACTTTCAAAGTGTGCTCGCCGGCTTCGATCGGCAGGGCCACGACTTCCACGGCGCCCCGTTCGTTGGCGGGCAGCTCGGCCAAGCTCCAGTATACGGCGTGCGTGCTGGGGTCGTACTCGCCCAGGTTGTTGGCGCTGACGAACTGCAGCCCCTTGGGCAAGTGCGTGACCAGTTGCACTTCGCGAGCGGCGGCAGTCCCGGGATTGTCGACGGCGACGGTGTACGTGGCGGGCCGTTCCAGGTAACGCATCTGCGGACCGTCAACCGAAATCTTCAGATCCGGAGCGAGCACTTCAAACTCGCAGGCGGCTTGCACTTCCAGATTGGCGTCGGCGCGGGCGACCATCACGTTCTGCACGCGACCGGCCTGCTCGGCGGTGAGCATGAGCTCCAGCATGCGGCTTTCGCCGGCTGGCAGCGTGCCGATCTCGTATTCCAACGACGGGCCCGCCGCGTGGCTGACGCCGGCAGGGACGTTTTCCAGGAGCATTACGCCGGTCGCGTCGCCCGTGCCAGGGTTGGACACTTCGACCTGCACCATGTGCTGCTTGCCGATCATCACCCGCGGTTGGCTGGTCAGCCGCAGCGCCAATTGCGGCCGCGTGCAGCGGGCGCGAGCCGACGCCTGCGCGGCAAAGGTGACGGTGGCGACGCTGCCCAGGTCGCCTTCGTCCGTGGGCAGCAGTTCCATCTCCACGACCCGCTCCTCGCCGGCCGACAGCGTACCAAGATCCCAAGTCACGTCGGAACCGGCAACGCTGGCACGGGGCGCCGTGCCCACCAGCTTCGTGCCCTGCGGCACCAGATCGTGGACGGTCACATCCGTGGCCGCGCGTTGGCCGACGTTTTTCACGCGGACTGCGAAGGTGCATTTCTTGCCGACTTGAATCTCCGGCGGGCCGAGCTTCTGGATGGCCAGCGTCGGGCTCTGCGCGCCTTCGAGGTTGCGTTCCCCGGGGCGGCCCGTGCCGACGGCGCTGGTGATGCCGGGCGTGGGAGTCAGGCCCGGCTCGTCGGCGGGCGGATAGCCGTCGTAGTTGGTCGGCTCGCTCGCGGCGGCGACGTACGGATTGGTCATCTGCTGCGGCGCCGACGTCGGCGGGGCAGAGGTGGGCGGGGCTGTGGCATAGCTGGATCCGGCGTAGGGCGTCGGGGTGGCCGCGGGGGTCGGAGCTTCGACCACCGGCAGCGCAGCGGCAGGTTGCTGCTCGGCAAACGCGGCCGTGGGTGCGCTGGCAGTCAGGGGCCGGGCGGGCGGCTCGGCGAATTGGTTTGCGGCATCGGCGGTTGTCGGCTCGGCCGCTTCGGGCTCGGCGACCTCGGGTTCCACGCTGGCCGGTTCCGGCATCGCGGCCTCGGCCTGCGGGGCGAAGGTCTCGGTGAACTGGTCTTGGTGGGGATTGCTTGCGTAGCGACCGCCGGCGGTCGGCGCGGCTTCGGAAAATGTGGCGCGGACGCTGTTCGGCTCGCCAGCGGCGGGCGTCGGCGGGACGGCAGCCGCGGCAGCCGGCTGGCGGAGCGGATTCGCTTCGTAGGCGTCCTGGCCGCGAGCGACTTCCGGGTCGGTGGCTTCGGCGGCGTGCGGCTGCACCACCGTCTCGTCGGCCGCGGCGTAGCGATTGGAATAGCTGCTCGCGGCGAACGGGTTGGCGGGCGCGGATGCGGTCGAGCTGCTGATGGCGGCCCGGGAAGCGGGCTCTGGCGCGTTGCCGTAGCGACTGCTGCGCTCGGCCGTTTCTTCGGCTTCGGCAACGTCCTCGAACAGGTGCCGCAGCCGGTCCCGAGCGGCGCTGGCCTTCGCTTCGTCGGACTTCTCTTCGGCCGCTGCCTGTGTTTCGCCATTGCCGTGGGCGACATGCTGAAACAGTCCCCAGCCGCCGCCGGCAAACAGGCCCAACGACAGGGCCCAGGGGGCGACGCGACGGAGCAGCGAACGTTTTTGGATCGGCGTGAGCGTGACTTCCATGGCAACGGATCCAGGAGCGAAAAGCGTTAACCCAAGCACTGCGGGCATCTTGCCCGAGCGACGAAAAGGCGCACGGCGAACCGCGGGCGACCTTCTGTGGCTGGGGTAAGTATCAAATCGTCCGGCAGGGGAGAAGGGCAATCGAGCGGCAATCGCGCTGCCAAGCGTTCACACTGCTAGGCCGCGGCCGCCAGTCGTGACGGCGCCAGCACCCAGATTTCGCCGAACAGGCCGTCTTGCTCGACGCGCACCCCGCGTCGGCGGACCAATTCCAAGATCGCCAGAAAGATGCCGACCATCTGCGCTCGGTTCATCCCAGCGGTGAACAGGTCCTCGAACGCCAGCCGCGGCACGTGCTGCAAGCGTTCGAAAATACGGTCCATGTGGGTTTCGATCGGCGTGTCGTCGTACCGGATTTGGGTTGTCCTGGCCGGGGCGTTGTCGCGGATCACGCGAGCGAACGCGCTGACCAGGTCCCACAGCTCGACCTCCGCAATCGGCTGCTCGGCGGGCGATTGCGGGTTGGCGTCCAGATCGTTCACGCGACGGGCAAACCGCTGGCTCCACTGCCGGGACTGCTCATCAAGCGCCTCGGCGGCATCCTTGAAGCGGCGGTATTCCAGCAGCCGTTCGACGAGCCCGGTGCGCGGGTCGTCGATCGCGTCTTCCTCGACCGGCTCGTCCTGGCGGGGCAGCATCATCCGCGATTTGATTTCCATCAACCGCGTGGCCATCTCCAGGAAGTCGCCGACCGCATCGACGTCGATCTGTTCGATGACGCCGAGAATTTCCAGATACTGGTCTGCCACCACCGCGATGGGAATGTCCAGCACATCCAACTCGTTGCGCCGCACCAGGTACAGCAGCAGGTCGAGCGGCCCGGCGTAGGCAGGCAGTTGAACGCGAAATCGCATGGCGGCCGCGGCGCAAGTTGGGGGCAGAAGCGGCGGGATTATGCCGACCAGCCGTACTTCGAGCCAGATCATCCCCCGGTATTTCGCGGCGGGCATTGGGCCGCGGCGCCGCGTCAACCTTGCCCGCACCCGCCAAGCCGCCTACACTCGCGCCCCAACAAGGAGCATGCACCTATGAACGACCAGCGACTTTGGGCCCCGTGGCGGTTGAGCTACATCACCGGCGAGGCCCCATCGGAGCCGCCGCTGACGCCCGAGGCCTGGCAGGCGGGCGCCAGCACGGAGTGCTTTGTGTGCCGGGCCGCGGCCAGCTACGAGGACCAGGGCGCCGCCGACCAGCGCAATTTGGTCGTGGCTCGCACCGAGCACGCCCTCGCCGTGCTGAACCTCTACCCGTACAACAACGGCCACTTGCTGGTTTGCCCGCTGCGGCATGTCGCCGAGTTGCACGAGCTGACCGACGACGAGCACCTGGCGGCGATGTCGCTGCTGGCTGAGTACACCCAGCGGTACCAACGCCTGATCAAAGCCGAGGGGTTCAACGTGGGGCTGAACCTGGGCCGCATCGCGGGCGCCGGCGTGCCGGGGCATTTGCATTGGCACCTCGTGCCGCGGTGGCCGGGCGACAACAACTTTATGCCGACGATCGCGGGAGTGCGGATGATCCCCCAATCGCTCCAGGAGTTGTGGACCCTGCTGACCAACAGCGAGTAGAGATTCATCGGCCTCAACAAACTGCGTGCCACGGCTCTGCGAGCCGTGCGAATGCCAGCGCACGCTTCGTCGCAGCACGGCTGACACAGCCGTGGCACGCAGCATTCAACATCCACTCCATCCATCCGCTCGGCGAAACACTTCCCACGCGCGTGTCGACTTCCGATCCACCAACTTGGTCCCAGCGCGAAGCCATGTTGCTGGCGGCGTATGCCATGCCGGCGGCGGCCACGGCGGGGCGCGTGCATCCCGAGCCGACGCACGCCTATCGCAATCCGTACCAACGTGACCGCGATCGCATCGTGCATTCCAGCGCGTTTCGGCGGCTGGCGCATACGACGCAAGTGTTCACCGGCGAGATGGGCGACTATCACCGGTCGCGGCTGACGCACACGCTGGAGGTCGCGTCCATCGCCCGCACCGTGGCGCGCACGCTGCGGCTCAACGAGGATCTGGCCGAAGCGCTCGCCTTGGCGCATGACATGGGCCATCCGCCGTTTGGCCACGCCGGCGAAGACGTGCTGGACGAGTGCCTCGCCCGCGAGGGCGGCTTCAACCACAACCGCCAGGGTTTGCGCATCGTCGAGTTGCTGGAGCGCCGCTACCCCGACTTCCCCGGACTCAATCTCTCGCTGGAGGTGCTGGACGGGCAACGCACCCGCGCGGAGAAAACAGCCAGCGACCCCCAGGCGCCGGCGCCGTTGTTGGAATGTCAGGCCGTCGACGCGGCCGACAGCATCGCCTACGACGCGCACGACGCGGACGATGCGGTCGAGTTGGGGCTGCTCGAGTTGGCGACGCTCGAGGAGATTGAACTGTGGCAACACGCCGGGCGTCGTGCGCGCGCCCGATATGCGACCCTCGACGACGAGCAGTTCCGCCGCGCCGCGGTCCACGAGTTGATTGACCTGTTGGTCGGCGATTTGCTGACGACCAGCCGCCGTCAGTTGGAGTCCGCCCACTTGGCCAGCGTCGAGGACGTGCGACGGCGCGGTCGCGACCTGGTCGGCTTGTCGGCGGATCTGCAGGAGCAAAAGGCTGCATTGGAGCGGTTGTTGTTCCAGCAGGTCTATCGCCATCCGGTCGTGGTCCGGCAACGCGCCGAGGCCGGCGCGGCGCTGCGGGAGATGTTTGCCCACTACGCGGCCCACCCCGAACGGCTCCCCAAGCGGCTTGATCTGGTCGTGGCGACCGAGGGGCCGGCCCGGGCCGCGGGGGATTATCTGGCAGGTCTTACCGATCGGGGGGCTTGGGAGGGCGCCCGGCAACTGCGAGCTGGCTGAGGGCGGGTTCTCCCGTCATGGATTCGAGGGGCCGGCCTGTTAGAATGGAGATTCACCCCTGCCGCTTTTGCAGGGGGCGGGGGGAGGGATTCTTGGCGGCTCAGCTTGTGGCGTGCCGCGCGGTGGTGCGCTCGCGCTGCGCCTGCCGATCCTCCTGTTTCACTTCTGGTTCCGACTCGGCTGCCCCCATGGCCCTGGTGATCTTACGCACAGTCTTCCTGCTGATCGCGGCGGGGGTCGGCGCGCAGGTCGCCCAGTCGGATATCTTGCCGCGCGAGCCGGCCGCCCTGCCCTGGTTGGTCTTCGGGGGGATCGTCGTGCTCGCCGCCGCCGTGGTGACCCTGGACGTGCTGACCCGGCAGAAGCGGTTGGAAACGATTACCGCGATTTACTTCGGCCTGATCATCGGGCTGTTTCTCACCTACATTCTCAAGACGGCGTTCGGCACGGCATTGAATCCCGACTCGCCGTACACGACTTGGGCGCTGCTCGTGCTGGGCATGGTGCTGTGCTACACCTGCATCAGCATTTTGCTGCAAACGAAAGACGACTTCCGCTTCATCATTCCGTACGTGGAATTCGCCAAAGAGATCAAAGGGCTCAAGCCGTACGTGCTCGACACGAGCGTCGTGATCGACGGCCGCATCGCCGACGTGGTCGAAACGCGGATCATCGACAACCAATTGGTGATGCCGCAGTTTGTCATCGCGGAATTGCAGGGCATTGCCGACAGCAGCGACAAACTCAAGCGCGGCCGCGGCCGTCGCGGGTTGGACATCCTCAACCGACTGCGCAGCGATGCGAAAGTCGATCTGCTCGTGTGGGATCGCGAGCTGCCGGAGTTCGCCGGCCAGCCGGTCGACCAGAAACTGGTGCTGCTGGCCAAACACCTGGACGGCAAGGTGGTCACCAACGACTACAACCTGAACAAAGTCGCCAAGCTGCACAACGTGGGGGTGATCAACCTCAACGACTTGTCCAACTCGCTCAAGCCGATCTTCCTGCCCGGCGAGCCGATCGAGGTGCGGGTCATCAAGGCCGGCGAGGAATCGGGCCAAGGCGTCGGTTACCTGGAAGACGGCACGATGGTCGTCGTCGAGGGCGGCCGCAACTACATTAACGAGACGATCTACGGCGTCGTGACCAGCGTGCTGCAGACCAGCGCCGGCCGGATGGTGTTCGCCCGATTCGAGCGGGCGCTGAGCGACGCGAGCGAGTCGGCGTAGCCGGCCCCTTTGCTCGGCCTATCGCTTCACCCGCGCCGTGCCTCCCTTGGCCAGGTCTTCGACCTCCGAGAGGGTGGCCATCGATACGTCGCCTGGGAAGGTGGTCAATAGCGCCCCGTGGGCCCAGCCTAGTCGCAGCGCATCTTCTGGCTGGCGGCCGTCGAGCAGGCCAAAGATCAGCCCGGAGGCGAATCCGTCGCCGCCGCCAATGCGGTCGATCACGTCCAATTGCATGGTGGGGCTGATCAGCCGGTGGCCGCCCTCGGCCGCGCCCAACGCCAGCACCGCAGCCCATTCGTGGCGGTTGGTGCTTTTGACTTCGCGGAGGGTCGTCGCCACGCCTTGCACGCTGGGGAACTCGGCCCGCACGCGGTCGATCATCGCAAAGAACGCGTCAGGGTCGAGTTTGCCCTGGTGATCGCCCTTCGGCACGCCCTCGATCCCCAGCCCCAACTGCAGGTCTTCTTCGTTGCCGATCAGCAGGTCGACGTGCGAGGCGATGGCCCGCATCATCGCGCGGCCCTGGGCGTTGCCCTCCTGCTCGCTGGCGCCGAGGGTCGCCCAAAGTTTGGCGCGGTAGTTCAAGTCGAACGAGGTCACCGCGCCGGCCTTTTTGGCGGCTTGCATGGCTTCGATGATCAACGGCGCGGTCGTATCGGACAGCGCCGCGAAGATGCCGCCGGAGTGGAACCACCGCACGCCGCGGGCGAAGATCGCGTCCCAGTCGAAGTCGCCCGGCTTGAGCATGGCGCCCGCTTCGTTGGCGCGGTTGTAAAACACCACCGGCGCCCGCACGCCCTGCCCGCGGTCGCTGTACACGGTGGCGATGTTCGGCCCCCGCACGCCGTCATGCTGGAAGTGCTTGTAAAACGCCTGTACGCCCATCTCGCGAATGCGGGCCTGGACCAACTCGCCGATGCCGTTGTCGACCATGGCCGTGGCGACGGCCGTGCGTTGCCCGAAGCAACTGGCCAGATTGGCCGAGACGTTGTATTCGCCGCCGCTGACGTGGATCTCCAAGCTGCGCGCTCGCCGGAACGGCAAGACGCCCGGGTCCAGCCGATTCACGACGGCGCCCAGAGAGAGGAAATCAAGTTGGCATTCTTCGGCGGGACGAATTGTCAGCGGGTCCATGGCAGGGGGGCCGAGGTTAGGGGGCGAGCCGCGGCGCTTGGCGCAGGCTATCGGAAATGAGAGCGGGGACGGACGCCCCAGTTGGCGTCCGCCCCCGTTGATTGTGGCCCATGAAAGCCCCGCTGAAAACCCGCGCTCCGCCCCGCGTCGACTAGGCCAGGGGCAACAACTTGCCCCAGATGCGAGAATTCGCCACGGCGCTGTTGGGAATCATTTCGCCGGCGAATGACACGCCGAACCGCTGTTGCAACTCACCGTTCTTCAAATTCAACCAGGAGGTCGGTACGTAGCCTGCCGTGGTCGCCGAGGGGAAGGGGACGTGGCCTGGCGCCTGCTCCAGGTAGTACAACAGCGCCTTGCCCGTCGCCGGGGTGTCGATGGCGACGACCTGCGACGCGACCATCGTTTCGGGAGATTGGAAATACAGGTCCAACTCGCCGTTCATGGAGATGTCGTACGAGGGCTTGCCGGCGGCCCAGGCGGCGGTCGGCCGTGCGAAAACCGGGTTGCCTACGATTGACACCTCTCGGGCCTCGTTGATTGGCACCGTAATTTCGATACCAGTCAGCGCCCGGTAGGAACCGTCCCTGAACACCGTCACGCCGCGCGATGCGGCGATCGCCGCGATCTCGAAATCGTGAATCGTCACGTCGTTGTACGTGACATCGGAGGTGCGGACGTTCATCGACACGCCCCGCGCGCCGCTTTCGCCGGTCCCCAGTAGCGTACCGCCGTTGATCGTCACGCGCGTGGAGTACTCCAACTGAATGGCCGCTCCGCGATTCCCCCAGGCGGTGAAGTTGTCGATTCCGTTCGCCGGCAGATCGTAGAGTCCGCGGGTCAGGAACCAGGTCTCCAGTCCTCGGTTGCCGGCAAATGCGATGTTGTCCGAGAAGTTCGCGACAGGCACGGCGCTGACCGGAATTACGTCGGCCAGGCCGGTCCACGCTTCGGCGCCGATGTCGGCCGGGTCGATTGCCACCTTGCTCGACGCGGCAAAGATCGTGAAGCCGGCGTGCCGCGCTCCGGCGGAGATGTTGCCGGTCGTTTCGATCAGCGGTCCCTGCAGCCAGAAGCCATCGCCGCTGTGGCCGAAGTCGCCGATCTCTTTTCGCGTCCGCGGATCCAAGCCCGTGCCGGTCGTCGACATCGCCAGATTGTGGCGGAAGGCGCCAATCTCGTTGCCGTCTTCCCCAACGAACGCCGCGCCATCGACGCCGTAGGCCACGTTGTCTTCCATGATGACGTACGACTGGTGATTCACGAATCCCCAGCCCGGCGAACCGTCGACGACCGTGCCCCGAACCAGCCCCGGCGTCGAGTTCGGATCGACGCCCGTGTGGTGGAAGTGCACGGCGTAGCGGGCCTCGGGGTTGGTCCCCGTGCCGGGTTGCAAGACGCCATTGACGACGACTGGCCGATTGAGCGGCTCCGACTTGTCGGTGCGGCCCAAGCCGTATACGCCCGCGTCGACGAGTTCGACGTTCGGGTTTTGCATGAACATCAGATGCGGCCGCTGCAACGCCGGGACGTTTTGGTGGCTGGCCGAGAATTGGGCGTTGCGCGTCATGTTCGCGACGTACGCCTGCAGTTCGTAGCCTGCCGGCGGCTGGTGATCGAACTTCAGAGCGTCGACCGTCACCGTGGAGCCGGAAATTGCGCGAATGACGACCTCTTCGGTTCCATAATCGTCTTGCCAGTTTTGCGTCCCAGCTAGCTTCAGACGGTCGCCGACTTGCCAATTGAGCGGGACCTCGGCGAGCGTAAGCACCGTATCGCCGGCTTGCGGCGGCGTGGCGAAGGTCGTGAACGACGTCTTCTCCGCGCCGTACACGCGCACTTCGCCGCGACTGATCAGACCTCGGCTCAGCAGTCGCGGATCCCAGGTCGTGTCCAGGGCCTGCGCGGTCGGAAACAGGACGCGGGCGATTCGTTGCTCGTTGATCGGCTCCGATTCTGTGCCCATGTGGAATGAGCCCGTGGTGTTGACCACGATCGTGTCGACCATCAGTTGCGTGTAGGCGTCAGGGTTAAAGGTCAGCGAGCCGTCGATCCGCACCGTCTTCAGCGGTTGGGCGAGCCACTCGCTCAGTTGCACGTCGATTCCCGCGGGAATCATGACATTCGCACCGTTGCCGGGCACTTGGCCGTTGCTCCAAATGCGCGGGTCGGTCCACTCGCCGCTGGCGACGGCCGTGTGCGTCGCCTGGCTGACGGGAACCAGGGACAGGACTTGCTGCCACGCCATGGCCGCATGGGGATTAGCCGACAGGCCGTCGGGCCCGACGCCAAAGCGATTCATCGGGGTGAATCCGGCGAGCTTCGCCGCATCGATATCCGCTCCGGTCAGCCGGATCAACAGGTCCAACGGCAAGCTCAAGATTTGCTCGCTCGACAGAGCGCGGCGTTGTTGCTCGCTGAGCCCGTCCAAGTCGCTGGCGTTCGCCACGGAGGCGAACTGCTGCGGCGTCACGAGCGAGAGCTGCGCAGTCGTCAGCAGCGCGAAATCGCGCGAGAGCAGCGTCTGAACCTGTGCGGCGCTGATCCATTGACGCTGCAACGGCGTCAGCAGCGCCAAGCCGACGCCCCCGACGTTGAGCGAACGAACCTGGGCGACGGACAACGCCCCGCGCTGCGCCTCGGACAGGCGACGGAACTGATCCTGTCCGGGGATCGATTGAATCTGGGCTGCGGTCAGAATCGGGATCTGGCTGACGCTCAGCAACGGAAAGTCCCAATATTGAAACTGTCGGACCTGCGCCGCGGCGAGTTGCGAGATCTGATTTGACGTCAGCAACGACAGGACATTGGTACTCACGGCGAGCGACTGCAGCTGTGCCGTTGAAAGCCAGCCACGCTGCAATTCCGTGAGCAGGTAGATTCCTACGTTGTTCGCGTCAAGCTGTCGCACCTGCGTCACGGTCAGCGCGGCACGTTGGGCGTCGGACATATTCCCGAACTGGACGTTGTCTTTGATCGTGCTCAGCTGGTTGGCGGTGAGCCAGGGGATCTGCGCGACGGCCAGTCGGGGGAAATCCCAATAAGCGAATTGC